>CAVPPY010000013.1:0-7960 GCA_963707245.1 Pirellulaceae bacterium | reverse complement strand
TGCGGCCCCTCATCCCCCGACCCCTTACTCCCCGGCGTACCGGGGCGAAGGGGAGCCGCGGCTCGAGTTCAGTCGCGTTGGTTCGTGGATTGCGACCTGCACTTATGAAACGCAGCTATGTATGTATGACGATGCTTTCTGGCGGCGAGGCGGCTTGCACTTTCTGCATGTCCGACGACAGTACTGCCAAGCGATTGGTAGATAACGCTTTGCGACGTCTAGAGTGGCCCGACAATAACCCGATAGTGGGGCGATAATAGCGGGGACGTGGGCCGATCACTCAGGCTCTTGGTCCGGTAGAAGCGTGGTTATAGGTGCAGGTTCCGACAACGCCTTGGGGTCGACCAGCCCGCCAAGAATCAATTCGCCTTCACGACCGCGTCCGTCCCAGTTCAGTCCATAGTGCAATTTGCGACCGTTGATTGGATAAGTTTGAACATACTCGTACTGGACCAACCGACTGAGATGCATGGCAAGTTGAGTCTGCCCAAGCTTCAACCGTTCGCGAATCTCGCGGCGTGTAAACCGAATATTTTCCGGGCCTTCGACCGACAACTCTTGGCTCCGTAAGCGAACATAATCGTAAAGCTGAATCAACAGCCGCCGAGTTTGCGAGGGCAGATCATCGATCGTCGACCCTAGGATAGCACTGATGAGCGTATTGGCAACTGCGATATCGTTTGGAATCACTTCAAGGTACTCGACAGTTCGACCGCTCAATTGAGCTTGCTTGACGGGACGCTGATATTGTTGCAACAGCGCGATCGACTGGATTAAAGCCAAGTAACCATGGTGATCGCGACGATCACGCGTTCGATCGGCAGGGAAGTGTAACTGATCCGCGTAACGATTGATAACGCGCAGCGGTCTCAGCAGACGCTGTGCGTTGCATTGGTTGGCGCAAACACGAATGGCTGTTTCCGCTCGTACGAACTCTTCGAAGGTCTGCGCTTCACGTTGGCGCGCTTGAATGGCCAGTGTCTGTTCCCGCTCCTCATCAACCGATATTACCAAGCAGCGATTTTCCAACTCCGGATCGATATTGATACTGGTCGTTGTGAGAACGATCGCTACGGGGCCATCGACTTGATAACGCTCAACGTTAGTTCGCCCTGAGCCACGTTCTTTGCCGGTGGTAACGATCGACAGATGACCTTCGCTTTGCAACAACTTCAACGCGTAACTGGCATCACGCATCCCCTGTTCTTCTGCGATCGATAGTATCTTATGCCGGAAGTCGACGTTGGCGGCGTAGTAAAGACTTTGCCCCGTCATGGCACTGCACGAGAATTGTTGTTCTTCTGGCATGAAGGCAAGGATCGCATTCATCAGCGATGATTTGCCCGCCGCCGAAGCGGATTGAATGATTAAGCCAAGGGGTCGATCGAGTAAGCGACTGGTGGCAGCCAGATAACCAGCCAGCTTGCCAGTCCTTTCGCCCACGATACCACACGCGTCGAAGTCGTCGAGAATGCGGTCCAGTAAGTTGTTGGACTGAAGCAACTCGAGCGCTTCGCGTTTTTCATTGTCAGTTAACGGCTTAACGTCGCTGCCGGTCACTGAATTACTAACTTGCTTTTGCTCAGCTTGCAGTTGTTCGAGTTTCAATAGCACTCGGCCTAAATCGCTTCGCAGTTGTGATTCATCGGCTCCGATTTCATCCGCGGCTTCCATCGTAAACATGCGTCGCGATCTGGCATGGTACAGATCGAAGCAGTCGACATGGAACCGGTCGCTACGTTCGTTGTAAACCAAGATGTTAATCTTCATCACACCGGGCAGCGTATTACGTCCCAGTCCGCGTACACGATACCGCCGCCATTCGGTCGTGATCGTGATTTCATCGGCTGTGACGGTTACTTGCAGATCATCGAGCTTGATCGGGACCGGTGAAGCGTAGCTTAGGCTTCTAGCCTGTGATTCCTCTTCACATGACAACTCTGCCTTTGCGGTAACCGCTGTCTGAATATCGACGTCCTTCGGTGCATGAGGTTGTGCAAACGCAAGCTCGAAGCTTACGCCACTTTCCCAACCCGCCGCACGAATAACCGCTCCGAGCGGATCAGCTTGAATATCGCGTTGAGCCAGCAGATAAGCATGAGCCGATTGTCCGACTGGGAATTTGACACGATAGATCTCGCAGCCACCAAAGGCTTCGCAATCAATGGTATCGCAAGTTAACAGAACTCGCTTTACAAGTTTGAAATCGGCAACATCCTTCGCGCCAGAGACGACATTGGTATGCCCGGCTGAATAGAACGTCCAAGCATCGAGCACATTGTCGGTAACGATGATTTCTTCATACGCTCTGAGTGCTTGGCTATTGAAGATTCCAGAACCGATGGTCAATTCCGCTACTCCGTTTCCGTTGCAATCGATGCGTCTACCGTAGATGCCGGTAACTGCGCCGTCGATGCTCGTCAGCGGAACAGTCACAAAGCCTCTGAAATGTTCACGGCCATTGAGTCGATAGACACCAACCGATTCGAGCTTCGAGCGAATCTCCTTTCCTGTTTTGACCATGTTGCTTGGCAGGTGAGTTCCCAATGTTCGATCTGCGAAACCAACTTGCAAGGCGGCATCGGACGCAAGGCAGTTGCGAGCCAAATAGGCAACCGCTTTGGCGCATGCCACAAGGCACGTTGCATAGTATGCAACCGTCGCCTTGAGCGGATGTGCCAGCATGTTTTGAAGGAAGTCGTTGTTCATAGTCATCTCTAATTACCTTCGAAGGGTTTCGAATCACATGTACATCAACAGTTGTTGAATTGGTTTAATGAGCCGGTTAGACCACTTGCTCCATGTTCGCTCGGACGCGTGATTCCTGCCGGGTTGCCACGCTACATACGCAACCGACTCATCGTTGGCTGGGGTCCTCGGCACGTGAACTACTTCGGCCATACCTACAGGAATGCGGCGTCGCCGCTGAGTCGTCAACCCAGGATCGTGGTACGCTTTACCAACCAAGGATGTTTTGCAACGCGACAGCCGAGTTATAACGGTTGAGCATGGCCGCTCTCTTTCTATTGAGTTCACCGTTTTATCTCAACCCAAACCCGACCGTTTCAAAGTCAACGATATTCTGCGGCGAGATCGTTGGCAGGCTAAGCTCGACGAGCAAGGCTACAACGACGAGCGACTAGCAGACATCAGCACGGTGATGAATGCGCTCACCTCGTGTCGCACCGGTTACATGGGCAGCCATCTCTACAACTGTCAAAGCTGCGACCGGCGGTTGATTGGTCTGGATCACTGCGCTAACCGTCACTGTCCAACCTGCGGATACGAGCGACGTGAGGAATGGCGCGAAAGTATGATCGACTGGACTCTTGACTGTGACTATTTGCATATCGTCTTCACGCTACTATCAATCGCAATTAAGAATCAGCCATTTTCGCAGGGTGGTTCCGCGAGGTTGCGATGCTTTGATCGCAGTTGGCGAGCGGTCTGACTAGAATAGGACGGTGGTTTCGAGTTTCAAGAAAAATCGCCTCGCTGTAGAGTCTTCAACCTTCTACAGCGAGACTTGACTCACGGGATATCCTCCCGCTTGCCCACTACCAATCCTGATCCTCAGCCAGCATGCTTCGCAAGTCAGCGAAGCCCACTTCCTTGTCACTGCCGGTGCTTGTGGCAGCCGTGCAATCGTTCTTTTACGCCCAGTCATCCTGCTCAAGTCTTCTGCGGCGAAGCCTGCAGGCTGGCGGCGGTCGAGTTTGAGCGGGCTCGGCGACGCAACGAAGCCAGCGAAAGAGCCAACCAAAGATACCGCTGAACAGATCGCGGTAGAGCCAAGCATCGCGCAGTACGTGCAAGGACTACCGCCAAAGGAAGAAGGAATTGGCCGCACTGCGAGGCTGCATGCCAACAACGCTGGCAACGACAGAAATTCGACTTCCGATTCACCGCGCGAGGGTGATACAAATCGGCCAAAAAGCGCGACGCGCAAAGAAATCTTCTTGCCGACGACCTGGCTGCTAGGTCGACTGGAATTTCGATCCAAGAACGCCTCACAAAAAATACTGTAGCTCGTTGTGCGACAACGCTTTACGTGCGGCTGCAGCTCGTGTCGAGCGGTACTACAAGGCTCGTGGTTCGATCTGGGAGCAATCACCTCTGCCAACCGCCTGCAAGTGCTGCTGGCCAAGCCCGGTTCGCGTGCACAGCTTAGGGTTTTCGAGTCGGTTGTCTTACGCTGTTGAGCCTCACTGGACCGGCGAAGTCGATCTGCGCTGGTCTGACTGGTTCCAAAAACGTGAGAGGCCATCGACGATGCCACTTCCAACAACGTCTTCAGCAGGAGACTCGGTTCGCTGTCTGGACTTAGACGACTTCGATCTGCGATTCGACCGCTATCGGCTGATTCAGCCCAAAGCCGATCTGCTCATGGCTCGTTCGTTGTCCAAGTACGGTCAGCTGGCTCCGGTCGTCTACTGCCAGCTTGAAGGATCGTTGGTACTCGTCGATGGCTTCAAACGTCTTCGGGCTGCTCGCACACTCAAAGGAGTCACGTCCCTCAAGCGCGACCGCTTGAAGTCGACGAGCAAGGCGCCAAAGCGGCTATCTTCAATCTCAATCGAGTCACCTCCAAGCCCAATGAACTGGAAGAATCGTGGATCATCTATGCCTTGGTGCACGACGATGGCTTGCCGCAAATCGAAGTGGCTCAAATGCTTGGGCCGTCACAAGTCGTGGGTCAATCGTCGCTTGGCACTCATCGAGCGACTGACCGACGAAGCTCGAGAGGCGCTTCGACTTGGGACTGCTCTCACCGACGCAAGCTCGCCATCTAACTCAGTTGCCGCGCGGCAACCAAAACGCAGCCATGCAGTGTGCCACCGAGCATGCACTCACTTCGCGAGAACTCTCCGAAACAGTCAGGCTCTTGCAATCCGCCAGCACTCACGAGCAAACGCAATTCGTCTTAGAAAAACCTCGCGAGGCCATCCGTCAAGTCTCAAGACAGCTATGTCCATCAGTGGGATCCGCGGCTTGAGTACGGCAGGCAATCGAGCTGCCAAACGCTTGGGATTGCTGCTCGATGCGGCGACCAAGATGAATCATTGGCTGCGATCTGACTGGTCGCAGTGAACTGCAGGCCTGCGATCGCTCCAGTCCTCTTGCCCAGCTTCGTCAAACTCGAACAAGAAGCTTCCCTGCTCGCCGAAGCCACCAGCGACTTTATCAAGGAACTCAACTGCCATGAACATCGATCCTGCTATCAAAAGAATGACATCGTCTCGCGTTGGAAGAATGGGCAGAGCATGCGCAGCCATCGCCAACGAGACTTGCAGACTCGGTCGCAACGTGATCGCGCGCGTTATTCGTCAGCATGCAGCGCAAACGAATCTGATCGACGCCGCATCGCGGCACCAGCCAGCTTGGGCCCGATTCGGCTTCACTCGCAAGTCAAAGCTCGGATCCGTTCCTTGAATCACTTGCAGCAGTTGCTGGATCGTTACCCAAACTGACAGCTCAACGAGCCTTCGAGGAATTGCGCAAGCTGGGCTACGCCGGCAGTTACTCGACGTCTCCGCAATCTATATCAAGAGCACTCGTCCGAAGCCGAAAGCACCACGGTTCGCTTTGAAACCGCTGCCTGGTGCGCAGGCTCAAATGGACTGGTCGACTTACACGATCGACTTTGAGCAAGAGGGGCGTCGTCGGGTAGAACTGTTCAGCTATATCCTGGGCTATTCGCGGCGTCAGTATATCTGCTTTACCGAGCGACAGGACTTCGAAACGACGGTGCGTCAGCATATCGCGGCCTTCGAACATCTGGGCGGTGTGGCGGCCGTTTGCCTGTACGACAACATGAAAGTCGTGGTCACGCGCTGGGAAGACGGTCAGCCGATCTACAATCACGCGCTTCCTGTCGTTCGCCACGCACTATGGCTTCAAGCCCTGGGCTTGCCAGCCTCGGCGTCCTGAAACGAAAGGTAAAGTCGAACGGCCATTCGACTACGTGGAAAAAAATCTGCTCAATGGTCGCACCTTTCGATCGTTGGAGCATCTCAACGAAGTGGCTCGTTGGTGGCTGGCTGAAGTCAACGACCGTCGCAGTTCACGGCACGACCAAGCGCACACCGCTGGAACTGCACGAAGCAAGAGAAGCCACATCTGATTGATCTACCCACAATCCGCTTCGATACGGCTCAAGTTGTCTACCGCATCGTCGATAGCGAAGGCTTCATCAACTATGCCGACAATCGCTACAGCGTTCCCTGGCGATTGATCGGCCAGTTGCTGCCGATTCGAATTCTGGAAGATCAGCTGGAAATCTATAACAGCAACATCGACTTGGTGGCCACACATCCTCTGTTCGCAGGCAGGAACCAAAAGCAGTACCGATCCAGCTCACCAGCCACCTAAAGATCACGAAGAACAACTGGCCATCTGCTTCGCGAAAAGTACTCGCACTGGGGCCAGGTCGGCCTGGAGTACTTCGATGGCGTACAGCAACGCTGTCGGAATGGAAGACATGAAGCGCAGCGAATCTTATCGCTGCTACATGGTTATCCCACATAAAGATGGCTTGGCGGCCATGGAACGAGGAATTCAGTACCATGCTTACGGCTATCAATCGCTGGAGCGCATCTTGGCTCACTTCGGAACACCCAAAGCTAACTGGGAAATCCTCAGCCAGCGCGAACAAGAGGCCTTACAACGACTCACGGAATCGACCCGCGTAGAAGCTCGCACGAGCCAGGAGTATCAACAACTATTTGACCAGCCACAGCACCAAGCCGAAGCAGATGGCCAAAACGACCAACCACCGCGAACCGAAGAACCTCACTCTCAGTATCTGGAGATACTGAAAATGAAGACTGACCGAGGAGCAGCTTGACTTGCTTTCTGCAGCAACATGGCCAAGGAACGCTGAGCGTGTCAGAACTCTTAGCCAAGTTCTTGGAGAGCCCAGCTCATGCCAGCCAAGAATCAGCCATTGCAGTCTCGCATCAAACGTGCAGGCTTCCCGACCGATGCGACGCTCGAATCGTATGATTGGACGCGCAATCCCAAAACGATTCGCCGCGAGCCATTCTTGGAGTTGGCCACTGGTGAGTTCATTCGGCCGGAAAGAAAACGCTGCTTTCGTTGGCGCAAGCGGCTTGGGAAAAACACATCTAATGCAAGGAGTCGGGAGAAAATGCTGTGCGTTAGGCTATCGTGTCCGCTATGAAACCAGCGCCAGCTTGATTGAGGCGCTCAACAAAGCCCGGGCAGTGAAAGCCTTAACAGCCAAGGTAAGGCACTACTGTTCGTTCGATCTTGCTGATCATTGATGAATTCGGCTTCGAGAAACTGGAGCGGCAGGAGGTGCCCGATGCCTTGAGTCTGCTTTACAAAGTGATCGATGGACGAAACCGCCGCAACTCGACAGCGATTATCACCAATGTGAGCTTCGATGACTGGACAGATTACTTGGGCGATCCGCCGATGACGATGGCCTTGTTGGATCGAGTGGTGGACCAAACGAATCGTGATCCCGTTCGAAGGAGAGTCGATTCGAGGCGAAGCAGAAACGAACAAGAAGCCAGACAAATGAAAATCGACTATCGGGAGCTGAAGCAGCGAATTCGCTTGGCGGATCTGCTGACGAGCATAGGCTGGAAAAGTACCGAGGGCCGTGGAGAACAACTCCGCGGCCCTTGTCCGTTACCGGCCTGCAATCCGCATGCAGAGAGTGGATCGAAAACGACGGCTAGATCGTTCAGTGTGCACGCAGGCAAAAACGTGTACTGTTGCTTCCGCTGTGGCAGTCAAGGAAATGTCCTGGACTTCTGGAGTTCGTATCGACAGCAAAACCTCAGGGAATCTGCCCTCGAGTTGAATGGATACATTGAATCAAGCAAACCTACTAGCACTGTCAACGCACCACCAAAACCGCAACCCACACCGAACCACCCTGCGAAAATGGTTCGTTCTTAATTGCGATTGATATGAACTTGCCGACGGC
>CAVPPY010000012.1:0-70108 GCA_963707245.1 Pirellulaceae bacterium | reverse complement strand
GTCTGATTGGTTCTCGATGTCCAATCATTTTCATCTTGTGCTGCATCGCGCCCGGATGTGGTCAAATCCTGGAACGATGCGGAGATAGCCCGTCGTTGGTTCATGCTTTGCCCACAACGCAAAAATCCAGATGGCTCGGCTAAGGAGCCGACACAAGCGGAGATCAACTCGATTGCTACCGACCCAGATAAATTGCGCAAAATTCGGCGGCGGTTGAGCGATATCTCCTGGTGGATGCGTTTGCTGTGTCAATATGTCGGGCAACGCGCAACCGGGAGACGGGGGATTCCGGAAGGTTTTGGGAGTCTAGATTTCGTGCCGTGCGTTTGCTGGATGCCTCGGCACTGCTGGCTTGCGTGGCTTATGTCGACTTGAACCCCATTCGCGCCAAATTGGCCGAGACGGTCGAAGCAAGTGACTTCACCTCGGCCAAGAAGCGACTGGAGGCATTGTTGACGCAATCTACAACTAGTCCGGATGCTCAGGCTGGCAAAGAAATATCCCGAGCGGAGTTGGTGGATGCTTGTTTGTCTCCGGTCCTCTACGGTGGGCTACCCCTGCGCAAACACTCTACATGCAATGCACCTTTGAGTGTTTTTTGCCGCTCCATTGATAGCATGGCCCTAACAAACGCAGATGTTACGGCCGATTCTCGCCGACCGCTTTAAGAATCCCGAGCAAACTGACTCTGACATCGCTTGCCCTATCGAAGTGCAGTGCCCCCAGTTCTCCCCCACAAGAATGAGCACGCCAATAGGTAAAGCGACCAGCCTGAGAGGCTTGTGAAGTTGCGGGCGCTACTCCTGAACCGGCCGTTGAATCGTGTCCGTTAACGCCAGCAACCTCGGCCACCGCCAATGGAAAGGTGTATGTAATCAAGGATAACCACTAATGAATCGCGTTGCCAAGTCTGTCACGAAGTTCAACATTTGGCAAACTGGATTTCAACTTCGCAGTCAGCTCTTTGTCAAGTTGGCCAGTACTCCACGGGCAGACCTCTTTCAACTCGGGCAAACTTTGTAGCCATTCAATGGTTCTTTCAGAAAACTCATACTCATCCAAGCAGAACTTCTTCAATTTGGGAAGTTGCGGAAAATTGAATTTCACCGACTCTAAATCCACACCTCGAAAAGTTAATGACTCGACATTCGTAAAGCGACTTACACTGCGATAATCAGTGCATCGAGATGAACGGAAATTGAGTTCCTTGATTTTCGCCGGGGGATAGTAGTTCAGTATCTTTATGGTTTCGGAGCCTCCAGGCCAGTGAGAAATCACAGTCACCGCGTGAAGTTCTTCCAGCGACTTGGCCATCTCCAAAGGGGATGGTTGGCCTTGAAAGGAGACTGCTCCATCCCGAATCGTAATTTCAACCGCCCGCCAGCCAATGGGCACAGAAACGCCGTTGTCCAGTTGGACTTGAAGGTACCTGCTATTGTCCGACAGACGTGAAAGCCAGCCTGGAGACAGGTCGCGACATTCGAAATCCATTAGCAAGCCGTCGAGAGTCGCCTGTCGAGCGATGGCCTCACGTTTGACTCTTTCCACAGCAAATCGATAGCTTGCGACTGCAACTCCTGTTAAAGAAAAAGCGAAAAATACTTCAGCCAGCGAAAACTGCAGGACGCTCTTGCGACGTCGACGGCGCCACTCGAGCAGCCCACCGATAACAAAGCAAGTAGCAGCGCAGATCGACAAGTTAGCAATGCAAGACCACCGATACCAAACGGCATTTTCTGAAAACACCCGCCAATTGCGCAAATCACTCCAGAAAGCAGTGCCTGGCTTTGGATCAGCTGGTGTGTTCAGATCGCTGGCTGCAATCTTGTTCAGGTAGTCACGGACTTTAGGCAACTCTTCATCGCTGGTGGACGGACGTTGAACAAGACGCCTCAAATGGACGAACGGCCATCCATGTTCTTGCAGATAGAAGTCACGGAAATAGTATTCGTCGCACGTCTGCCCTGGTAGCTCAATGAGTGAAAAAAAGGCGATAGCGCATAACGCAAACGCAATGGAACTAAGATGCCAACGAAAAATCGATTGAGGTCGTTGCCTTGCCATCGCCTCACTAGGAACCAAGTCCACTCTGGAATCTCCTTGCTGTGTCAAGATCCTCAATCTAATCCAAGAATGAATCCCAATCTATACGGAAGGTAGCCGGATACGGTTTGCCGGGCCTGTTTGCTAAGCAGTGAAACGTAACAGTTGTGTGGGTTCGAATCCCACGCCTTCCGCTGATCCAGTTGTACTTGACTGGATTGCTCTTCAATACACGATCGATCGTTCCGCCCGAGCTGCAAGCCTATCTACGCGGCTCGAACTACCCTTCGTGAGAAGGCTTACATGAAGGATATGCCAGCCGCATTGCTGGTCGCGCTATCAGTTCGTGATACCGAGCTGATGCACCGGTTTTTCGATCGCGTCGTCGATAACGGTCGCGTTGTGCGCACTGTGTTCCAGATGATTCGTTCGGGCCATTTCAAGAACAAGTTGGGCCACGGCCGGGTTGGATTGTCGAGCTCTATGCAGTGAGCCTTCCAGCGCTGGTTGAACGCAGCTTCGGTCGGAAAGCTGCTGAGTGCGTCGATCGGTAACGATCCTAGTCTGCGGGACATCCTGCGCATGGCTCGTCCGACGCCAAAGGATAACGCTCGACGAGCGATGTTCGGATGGTTGACTGATAAGGAAGTTTTCAATCGTACAACCAAGGCGAATACGTCGGGAAGCGAAGATGGTTCAACCACGGTCACGACGCCTGGCAAAGGCGAAAAGTGGGCACCGGCAACGGAGACCGACTTGCCGGCTGAAGGTCAGTCACTGATCGCCTACCGCGTCACGGAAAGCGAAGGGGCACAAGCGTTGATCGCTGGTGGACTCGACAATATTCGCTGGGACTTGCTATCGGATGCCGCTAAGGGACCGACCGTTTGGGCTGCACTGGCTCGCAAGATGGGTCCGCAGGCGCTGCGTATGAATCTGAACACTTTGCAGCGACACGGGGTCTTTGATGTGGCCCCGGCACTCCGTGACGGGGTGTCGATACCGAGGTCGGTCACGGAGTGACTGACCCACATGTGGTAGAATACGTTGCCAGCCGGATTTCTGACGAGTCGGAGATTCGACGCTCGAAGCAGTTCCCGTACCAGTACTTTGCTGCGTATTGGAACGCTAATGACAACGTTCCACAGAAGATCAAGACAGCCATAGAGTCGACATCGCGCTCAAGTTGAACCTCGCTGACCAATTACACCGAAGCGTTTTGATTGGAGGACTTACTATGGAAACCGCGTCTGGTTACCCGAGCCAATCGGCCCATTGATTTTCCCTCAGGCCCATACGATCACAGCTGAGTTGATGATTCCCAGCGGTGGAGCGCAGGGTGTCGTCAGCTGTGCCGGCGCATGCTCAGTCGGCTGGTCTCTGTACATCGCCCTTAATAAGCCGTTGTTTCGGTATACGTTTTTTGATATCGCTGACGTGACCATCGCAGGTACCGTCGAAAACCCCGAAGGCCCTATCACCGTGAAGACGGAGTTCGTGCCGGATGGATCCAAGTTTGGCGGGGGAACGCTCACCATGTACGTCAATGGAAAACCAGCCGGCAGCGGGAAACTCGCAAGGTCGCCGTTTCGACACGGGCTGGAGCCGTTCGAAGACGGGCGAGATTCAATCACCACCCGCAAACTCAGATCTCAACCTTGCAGCACAGCCCGATTGATGTGATAGGCACTGCGGAGCTTGGGAATCAGGCGTGACCAGAATCGAGTCGACCAATGCCATTGATGGCGATGGTAGTCCAACATGTACCTCACATCGGTGATGTGAAACCGCTCGTCCCAGGTCGCAATTTCGCGCGGATCGTCGATCGCCCACTGGTAGGTCGCGGCGGTGGTCTTGATCGTGGCTTCCCAGCGGTGACTGTTGTCTTTCGCGAAGTGCGAGCAGCCATCGAAGAGGAAGACACAGCCTGGGAAATGATCGGCCAGGAGCTTGAACAGCTCCTGTACCCGATTCGGTGGAAGGTACATCAGTACGCCTGCGGCCTGGAACAGCCACGGTCCGTCCGTTTCCGATTTGACCTGGTGAATCCAGTATGTGTCAAAAATATCGCCGGCAATCAACCGTCGCCGCGGATCTGGCTCAAAGCATTTGGCGCGGATGGAGATTACGTCCTCAAAATCAAACTCGTACCAGTGAACCTGGCTCTGCCGATCATTGCGCTCAAAAACGGTATCCAGCCCGACGCCTAGCAACCCCACGGCGGCTGTTGGATGCTGTGCGAGGAACTGTTGGATCCATTCGTCCATGATCGACGCCCGGATGGCGCAGCCGGTGAGCGTATTCGGAAACTTGCGGATCTTGTCAAAGTCGTAATTGATGGACTCGACAATTTTTCGAGCCGCCTCATCGACAATGATCGCGTCGGCACGCCCCAACTGATCGGCACGAGCGCAAAGCGGTGTCAGTAAGGTCTCTTGCACATTGCCCAGGTCGAGCGAACCTAATTCAGTCGATGAACGCAGACTCATGGGGATGTCGGTGCCAGTTCCGTTTCTGTCGTGGTCGAGGATTCCGTGGTGGTATCCGTCTCCTCATCCCTCTGGAGAGATTTGACGACAAAGTCAGCCAGGCGGTCGATCGTCGGCCCCTGCAGGTAAATAGACATGGGCATCTCAATGCCCAAAGCCGTTTGCATTTTGTTGCCCAGTTCCATGGCCATCAGGGAATCCATACCCAGGGTTGTCAGGGATGCGGCCGTATCGATCTCACCGGGATCGATGCCCATGATGTCTGACAATTGCTGTGCGAAGAACTGTTGCAGGCGTTCCGCATGGCCGCCGGTTCCAACATAGCCAATTCCTCTTTGATGGCCATGGTCGTTTCATCGTCTGCATCGGTTTGGTAGTCATTCACGTTGACCAGTTGGTCAATGAGGCGGAATTGAAGATCACCCGACATGATCCCAGCCAGGACACCTCCAAAGCGTTCCCAGTCAGCGCGGAAGACGGTAACGCGGTCGACTCCGCGTTCGAGTAGGTCCCCCATCAGCGCCAGGCTTTTCGCAGTAGGCAGTAGATAGACGCCTTGTGAACGCATCATGTCACCCAGTTCAGCGGCCATGCCCGATCCGTCGAAGGCACCCCAGTTGACTGACAGAGTACGTTGCCCCAGACCATTGCGGTAGGCTGCGAAACCGTCCATGAACGCGTTGGCAGCTCCGTAGTTGGCCTGGCCAGCGGTTCCCAACACGGCACTGACAGAACTGTACAGCACCATGAAATCGACGGGGTTGTTCTCGGTCCAGCGGTGCAGGTTCCACGTTCCAAGCGTCTTGGCTGGTAAGGGGTAGGCAAAGTCTTCATCGCTCATTTGATTCATAAGTCGATCTTTGAGTACACCTGCTGCGTGGAAGATCCCGCGAATTCTCGGAAAGCCTTTGGCTAAATCCTTCAAGGCGGCGTGCAAGCTGTCGGCATCGCAGACATCTCCCTGGGCGATAGCCACCGGACAAGCCAGGTCCGCAAGCTCCTCGAGCACCTGCGCAGCAGCCTCGCCACCGCGACGCGAAAGGAGTATGACTCCACCGGCCCCCTGGTCGGACAACCAGCGGGCCGTCTGCAGGCCCAGCGCCGCCAAGCCGCCGGTGATCAGATAGGCCCCGTCCGAACAAATCCGAATTTCTGTTGATGCTTGGCCGGATATCGCCTCGCCGCCCACTGCCCCGGCAGGGGATGGCTCGACTGCTTCCCGCACGGAATCGATGGTGACCACGATCTTTCCGATGTTCTTACGCTGAGACATGAAGCGAAAGGCGGAAACGATCTTTTCAATCGGGAACAGAGTAATATTTAGAGGTTCGTAGATGCCCTGTTCAAAGCGTTCCGCGATCTCGGCCATCAGTCTGCTGGCGACTTGGGGCCGTTGGCGAAACAGCCGATCCAAGTCGACTGCCGCGTAGGTCAAATTGTCCTGGAAGGGCGCCAGCCCAATGGGTCGGTCCGCGTAGATATCGATCTTGCCGATCTCGACAAATCGTCCATAGGCGGCCAGACATTTGAGGCTGGCCTCAATTGCGTCGCCGGGCAGGGAGTTCAGTACCACATCGACTCCCTGACCTTCGGTAATGCGTTCGATCTCATCGGCGAACTCCAGCGTTCTGGAATTCATAACGTGATCCACGCCCAGGTTCTTAAGGAAATCACGCTTCTCTTCACTGCCGGCGGTCGCAAAGATTTCCGCGCCGATGGCCTTAGCGATTTGAACGGCGGCCAGGCCAACACCGCCGGCACCGGCATGAATGAGGACACGTTCACCCGCTTGCAGGTTAGCTACTCTTCGCAAGCAGTATTCGGCGGTCAAGAACGCCAGGGGAATAGCGGCCGCATCTTCATGTTCCAAACTCTCGGGCTTGGGCATAGCCGCATCCTGGTCGGTGACGCAGTGCGAAGCGAAGCCGTAGGGGACGACCGCCATGACTTCATCCCCAACTGACCACTTGCTTACACCGGGACCAACTGCGGAGACGATGCCGCTGCATTCGAGTCCCAGGGGCACGATGGTATCGACAATACCTGGATAGAGCCCCAAGGCCTTGAGCACGTCGCTGAAGTTCAGGCCTGCGGCGCGGACTTCGATTTCAATCTGCCCTTCTCCCGGCTCTTTTCGGTCGAGTCGTTCAAACCGCAAGCCATCGATCGTGTCGTCGGTGCCAAGCCGCAGACGATACGGCGAGTCGGTGGGCACGGTAGCCGAGAAAGACTCACGCGACAGCACTTCGGGGGCAGACACCAGTCGGGGCGCCCAGAGTTCTCCGTCCCGAATGGCCACGGCAGGTTCGCTGCCGACCTGCCGAAGACACTTCAGAAAATCCTGCGCGGCCTGTTTGGGAGAAACCTCGCCAGGTAAATCGAGTGTGCGCAGATTTTGCTGCGCATTTCCTGGGAGGCGACCTGCGCCAGCCCATACGTCGCCGAGTTGCGGGGGTCAATGCGTTCCTGGTCTACAACTTGTCGACCTGCTTGTGACAGCAGCCAAATGTTGACCTTGCCACCAAAGTCCACCCACATGAGTTCAGCCAGCACTCGCAAGACCTCGGTAAGTCGCTGGTTTGCAGCCTTCAGGCTGCAAACATCGAGTGTCTGCGAGTCATCGAGGCGCGTGCGTGATGACGATTTGGCAAGGCTCATTGGCAGTCTGAGCCGAGCGCCAATTGGTCAGCCACTGGCGGAGTTGTCCGGCATCCTTCGGATCTAGCGTGACACAAGCTTCTGTGCCCTTCAGTTGTCTCTCGCTCAGGATGAGGTGCGTCACATCGGCGGGACTCTGGGTGTCCAACGTGGCGGACAGGAGACTTTCCTGCTGGGCGATGAGCTGCTGGCATTCATTGAGGAATGCTGACGGAGGTCCCACGAACAGCCAGTGTTGATTGGGCGCGACTGTCTCGGGCTTACCCTCTTCGGGCTGCTCCCCTTCAGGTTCAGCCAAGGTGGCCTCGGCTGAATTGGCCTGGCCTGTCGCCACAGGTTGCCAGCGGACTTCGTACATCCAGTCCTGCGGGTCGCTGGAAACCTCCCGCTGGGCTGTGCTGATTTTCTGGATCCGGACACCTTCCAACGCGACCAGCAGTTTTCCTTGCGTGTCCGCGATGAAGATATCGGCCTCCACCTGATCGGGACTGGGTCCATCGCACTCACTGGTGCGTTCGACCAAATAACGCACGTCGCCCTTTACCGGAGCAAATCGCGTCAGGCGGCGAACGGCCACAGGCAAGTATAGGTCTGGGCAGTACTCTCCATTCTCTTCCAGGGGAACCACGCCCGTCATGGATTGCAAGGCGCCGTCGCCGATTGAGGGATGGAGCATGTAGCCGTCGAGATCCTTACCAACCGCTTCGGGAATCGCCGTGGTGGCGAAGGCGCTATCTTCGTTGCGAACCAATCGATCGATGACCTGATACTGGGGGCCGTAATTCAGGCCCCGTTCGGAAACCAGTTCGTAAAATTGAGCTCGTCTAAGTTCTCGGATTTGTGTTGCCACCACCTCGTCGCCCGAGATCTGCAGATGTGAGGGGCTGCCGCTGGTGCGCACGATCGAGGCTGACGCATTCAATTCCCAGGCTTCGGCGTCTTCCGCATCCGCAAAACGACTGAATATTTCAACGCGTCTGCGAGCTGCAGAATCACCGCTCAGCCGAGTTACCAGCGTTTTTTGCCGTTCAGTCAAGAACAACGCTTTGGGTAACTGCAGACTTTCGACGCTGACTTCCTCGGTTCCAAAGAATTCTCGGGCAACCCCAAGCGCCATGTCCATGAAGGCGGCCGCGGGGACGACACAGTCGGCGCGCACGCGGTGATCGCCGAGATGCTTCGGAAGGTAGCTGCTCACGCGATTCTGAAATAGCTGGGAATCAGGACCGGCGACGCGCGTGCCGAGCATGGGGGTCAGCTGTTTCAAACCAAGAATGTAATCACGGAACTCAGTCGTCGCATGCTCAGGCTTGAACCAGTAGCTGGCCTCGTTTAGCGGATAGCCAGGCAACTCGACTCGTCGTGGCGGTTTGTCCAGTTCGCGGTCCCAGCGCAGTTCGACACCGGCAACATACGCCTTGGCAAATGCGGTGGCCAGGAAAGTCGCGTCCTGCTGCCCCTTTTTGAGAGACGGGATGGCGGCTAAGGAATGCTCTGGGTGACAGCGGCGAGCCATGCCAATCAGTGTTCCCGCAGGTCCGGTTTCGATCAATACATTGACTTCCTCTTCGACCAGACGATCGACGCCCTCCGCAAAACGTACACTGTTGCGCACGTGGTCGCGCCAATACTGTGCATCGAAGATATCGCCCGACTCGATCTGCCCGGTCAGGTTCGAGACGATCGGGATACGCGGAGCCGAATGCCCGATACTCGCCGCAAACTTCGTGAACTCATCCAGCATCGGATCCATCAAAGGCGAATGAAATGCGTGGGACACCTCGAGCAACTGTGTGGCGATTCCATTGTCTTGTGCGGATGCGACCACACGTCGAATCACGCTCTCCGTACCCGAGATGGTTGTGTTTTGACTGCCATTGAAGGCAGCTACCGCAACCCGGTTCGCGTATGGCGCAGAGGTCGGGCGCAATGAGATTTCCGTCCGCGAACAGGACGGCCATGGCACCTCCAGCAGGTAGGGCCTGCATTAACTCGGAGCGACGACAAATCAGGCGGAGACCGTTTTCGAGATCAAATACCTCGGCAATTGTTGCTGCGGCTATTTCTCCCACGCTGTGTCCGAGCAAATAGTCGAACCGAACACCGCGATGCATCCACCACTTGGCCAAGGCGTACTCGATGGCAAAGAGTGCCGGCTGTGTCCACTTGGTCTCATTGAGATCACCGTAGGCTGTATCACCGGAAATGATCGCCAGCAGGGATTGACCGCGCAACTTTTGAATGATGGCTTCGCACTGGTCGAGTTGCTCCTTGAAGAACTGACTGTGCTGATAGAGTCCCATGGCCATCTGGGGGTATTGGCTACCTTGGCCGGTAAACATTCCGGCCACAATTGGCTTTCCCGCCGAAGCGACGCGACCGATTTGGATGGAGGGACTGCGGTTGCCCTCGGCTAGTTTGCCTAACAGGGATTTCAATTCATCCAGCGAGTCGGCCACGACAGCAGCCCGATTATCGAAGTGCGGTCGACCAGCGCCGGCGGTGTAAATGAAATCGTCTAATTGTGCTGCATTGCATGCCATGAGGGCCTCACCCATGTCGGCGGCAATTCGCTTGAGCGTCTTGTCGGATTTTGCGGACAGGGGCAAGACGTAGGGCAACCGTTGGGCCGCCGGCGAAGCGCGCCGGGACTGGTCACTATGCTGGAGCGTTGCCTTGCCGTTTGTACCATTCCGCGTCGGGGTTGAACCAGGGTTGCCCGCGAGTAGACCCTCGGCCGTGGATTGCAAAACCACGTGCGAGTTGGTTCCTCCGAAGCCAAAGGAACTAACGCCTGCGATTCGGGGACCGGCGACATCCCACGCTAGCGACTCGCGGGGGATCTCGACTCGGCCTTGTTCAAGACTCAGGTGAGGGTTCAAATCCGTCAAGGTGGGCTGAGCTGGGATGGAACCATGCTGCATCATCAGCACGGTTTTGATCAAGCCTGCGATACCGGCGGCGATCTCGGTATGGCCAATATTGGCTTTGACACTTGTCAGATAGACGGGCCGGCTGGTCGCAGAGGTTTTCCGAAAGACATCGCTGAGAGCGTCCACTTCAATCGGATCTCCCAGCGGAGTACCGGTTCCGTGTGCCTCGACATACTGAATTTCCTCGGCAGAGACTTTGCCATCTTCCAGAGCGGCTCGAATGACCTGCCGCTGGGCCTGTCCGTTTGGCGCAGAGATGCCGGATGTCCGTCCACCGTGGTTGACAGCGGAACCGCGAATCACAGCTAGAATTCGATCGTTGTCGCGGACCGCATCCGAGAGTCGCTTGAGCAGGACAATCCCACAGCCCTCGCCACGCACATAGCCGTTGGCCGCTGCGTCGAATGGGCGGCAGGCGCCCGTGGGCGAAAGCATCCGCGCTTTCGAGAGCGAGATGAAGGTGTCCGGCGACAGGCAGACATTGACGCCGCCGGCAAAGGCCGCATCGCATTCACCACGACGTAAACTCTGAACCGCATCGTGCACCGCTACCAGGGCGGAGCTGCAGGCGGTATCGATGGATTGGGAAGGACCGGTGAAATTGAAGACATAGGACAGGCGATTAGCGCAGATCGACAAGGCTCCCCCGGTGCCGCAATGAGCATCCAGATGGAAGATCGAATTGTCAAACTGACTCATTACCCGCGAATAATCGGTCTGCCCCACGCCCACAAATACGCCGGTTGGCCTGGCCGCCAGGCTGGTTGGGCTGATCCCAGCGTGCTCCATGGCCCGATAGGCACAGGTCAGCAGTAAACGCTGCTGGGGATCCATGCGAGTTGCTTCGCGGGGAGCGATACCAAAGAACACGGGATCGAATTGATCCAGATTCTCAACCAGACAGGCCCATTTGGCCGAAGACTTGCCGGGTGTGTCGGGGTCGGGGTCATAGAGCACCTCCACCGGCCAACGATCCTCGGGCACGACGCGGGTCTCATTGCGTCCTTCCCGAATCACATCCCAGAACTCAGCCAGACTTGGCGAGCCAGGAAAACTGCAGGCCATGCCAACGACAGCAATCGGCTCGCGGTGCGGCGCGCTTTGCTGCTGCAGGCGGCGTTGAAGTAATTCCAGTTTGGCCGGGCTAAGGGCTGCTATCCGATTCTGTAGTTCTTTACTCAAGGCGATACTCTTGAATTGCGAATGAGGATCAAGGGACCCGAGTCGGAGACATATCAGGTCACTGAGTAGGATTTGACGATTGGCCGGACTATGCTGGCTAGAATCGCCTCTCAGCAGTCTTCACATGAAAGCGTGGAAAGTTAAAAATTAGCATGCCACAAACGACTTGCGATGAATTTGAAACGTGGTATGAAACTCTGCAGCCACCCAGTCAGGTTAATTGTTTTGTATTCCCATATAGTGGCTCCGGAGTCGCACTGTTCGCACCTTGGAAAAAGCACTTCGGCAATGGGCTGGGTTTGTTTGCCGCAAAATTACCGGGCCGCGAAGATCGCTTGCAGGAACCACCGCGAACGGAACTGCTGCCGTTAGCAGTCGATCTCGCGCGGGCCATTCACACTTCATCTCTCGTGGATCAACCTCTCGTTTTGGCTGGATTCAGTATGGGGGCGCTGCTGGCGTTCGAGGTGGCACGCGAGTTGAACTGTCTGGGCACGGGCGTCTCCGTCTTGTTCGCTGGCGCTGCGCGTGCCCCTCAAGGCCGATGGCAGCGAGGTCGGTTGCACAAGCTCAAGCGCGATGATGATTTCATTCGCGAACTAAACGCGCTCTACCAGGCAATTCCCCAAGCTGTAGTCGAGGATCCCGAAGCACGGCAAATTCTCTTGCCCATCATCCGGGCCGACATCACTTTGTTCGAAACCTACAAATTTACTCCCAGCCAACCCCTGGACTGTGAACTCGTCACCCTCACAGGCACGGACGATCCCGTAGTACAACCCAAGCACATTGGGCCCTGGCGCCAGTTGGCAACCCGCTACCGCCATCGCTCTTTCGCCGGCGGGCACTACTTTGCCAAATCGCAGCGCGATGCGGTGGTTGAGACCATCGCCCGGCGCCTGCGCCGCATACCGACGGGAGCGTAGCGAATTCCACGTACCAAGCATTCAGCTTGGTCAACCACGCCAGAAAAGCTACACTCCTGTGGCTTAAATTATTCTACTCGGAGGAGCGGCATTTGCCAGGGATCAGCAAACCTGGGTAATTTATGCAATCTGGGGCCTGTGCTTACGGACAGATGCCGGACCTTAGCAACGACTGCCGGGCCTTCTACTCGAAGGCGTGTGCCACAGCCTCGAGCGGCAGAGTGCCTGTGGCTCGCAGGCCGCCTGGCCTTGCAGTTGGCTCGGGGGCTACGGACCGCAATGTACAACGCGTCAAGACTCAAGTTCGTTGAGCAAGGCTTGAACATCCCGCTCATCCATCTGTTCCAATTGATCGAGCATGGTGGAGAGGTCGCCCGATAGCGTTTGCTCCACTTCCGAGACAGCCAATCGGCGATCCGCTTCGACCTTGGAACTGAATTCGGGACTTTCGAGATTGAGTTGTGAAATCAGAAAATCCGCCATTTGGGCCGGAGTTGGATAAGACCAGGCGGCGACAGGCGAGATGCGACAGCCGAGCCACTGCTCGAACTCTTGCGCCGAGTTGGACCGAGAGCAACGAATCAACGCCCATTTCCGCGAACGCCTGGTCTGGACGAACGAAGGAGGTATCTTCCCCCGTGTGGGTCACGATCCAACGGAGCAGGGTATTCTCGATTCGGCCCCGCAAACGAGCCTCATTTCCCGCCTTCAACAAGGGAGTGAGGTCGCGGAATAAATGCTGGTCATCGATGGCTTTCAATTCCCAAGAAGCAACTACTTTGAGTTGCCTGTTGAGGAAATGCTGGCAGGTCTGCAGACGCTGCACTTTGCCGCTGCTGGTGCGTGGAATGGAAGCGGTGCGAACCAGCACGACGGCGAATGGCGCCAATTCATGCGTTGAGGCGACAGACAGTCGCATCTTGCGCATGATTTGTTGGCAGGCATCCGGGTCTAATCCGCGCGGCGCTTCCTGTACCAGAACCAGGCGTTCGGTCGCATCTCCGGGGATCGCGAAGGCTGCCGTTGGCAAGCCGGCCAAAGACGGATGGCAGGCAGCCACCGTCTGTTCGATGTCGTGAGGGTAAAAATTCTGGCCAGCGATGATAATCAATTCCTTGCGCCGCCCGGTCACGTAGAGCCGTCCTCGCAACAGGAATCCGAGGTCGCCCGTGCGCAGGTAGTCATGCTCCTCGTTGGCAAAGCGGAAGTGGAACGTTTGGTTAATTGATTTTGAGGGGTCCCAGTAACCATGGGCGACGCTCGGTGACCGCACGACAATTTCACCGACTTCGCCCTCTCCGCAGCGTTCTCCGGTGGATTGCGAGACTAGGGCCAGCTCTGTATTCAACGCAGGCATGCCGCAGTGTACAACCTCAATGGAATCGTCGGTGTCTGTGAGTTCAATTGCCTGATCCTGCTGCAAGGCGGTGCGGCCAAGTTGGATCGAGAGAGCAACGGGTGGCACATTCTGTGTTCGTGCCTGGACGCCTCGGTGATCACCACTAACCATCAAGGTTGCTTCGGCCAGACCATAGCATGGATAGAAGGCTTCCTTACGAAAGCCAGCGGCGCTAAAGTGCGATGCAAAGCGATTCAGGACAGCGGGCGATATCGGTTCGGCCCCGCAGGCAGCCAGATCCAGGCAACTCAGATCCATGCGATCAGCGTCCACCTGGGCAATGCGACTGGCCGCCCACTGGTAGCCGAAGCAGGGCGCGACTGTGATCCTGGCTTGGAACCTCTCGATCGATTTGAGCCACAGTGCGGGGTTCCGTAGAAAGGTCGTAGGCGACATCAAGATGGCCTGCGCGTCGTGGACGAGTGTCGACAAGATCACGCCCACGAGTCCCATATCGTGATAGGCAGGTAGCCAACTACACACGATCCGCTGCTCAGGTGGAATCCGCTCAATTCCGAAACCGTGGCTGATGATTCTCAAGTTCGAAAAAAGATTCGCCGACGTGATCATGACGCCCTTGGGATGGCTGGTTGAGCCGGACGTGTACTGAAGGAAAAGCAAATCTTCGGGATGCTCATGCTTGCCAGCCGATTTAGGCTCTGTAGCGTCCAGCTCAGCTTGCTCCAATGCTTCGAGTTGCTGTGCGACGCGAGCCTGCCAGTCCTCCGACTGCCGGGCGACCGGCTGGCTGGTTCCGCGGGCTTCGATTTCTTCAGCCGAGAACCAATTCAAGTTGGTCTCTTGCGAATGGTCCAGTGTTTGCAAGGTATTGCTGGTCGACACGGCCACGGTCGCCTGGCAGTTGTCGGCAATTGCCTGGTAACGCGACGAAGGACGCCGTGGCTTGGGGTAGTTCGCGGGCACTGGGATGCGTTTGGCGGCAATGCATCCCAAGAAGCCAATGATGAAATCCAGGCCGGCAGGATAGGGCAGCAGAATGCGGTCGCCGATCTGACTGATTTCCGCCAGACCTCGGGCGAATGCCAGCGAACGCGAGATAAGGTCCGCACCAGTGAGCTGCTGTTCGCTGGCGGCATCACTCAGGTACAAGAATCGCGTCCGCTCTGGCGTTGCCGCGCAGGCAGCGGTGAGGATCTCAAAAGGAGATAAGCGGGGCAAATCCATAACGGCTCTACGAATGATTGGGGTGTTGAGATAATTCGCTGGGCGACGGCAAGCGACTCGGCGAGGCTTGTGATGTGCCCAGGTAATTCTCAGCGGGGTCCGGTTCAATATCCAACTGCATCTTGTCGCACAGGTAGCGCTGGAACACATAGATGCGTTCCTCGCGGGTGCCAATCACTCCACGATGACGACTGGCTTGGATCCCACGCTGCTGAGCATCGAAGATGTGGCGATCTTCATTGAACACCGCACGCATCGTGCGACGCCCGATCCGCCACACGACGTAACGCAGCAATTGTGCAAAGGGATTGCGGCGCGGACCGTGCAAGGCAAACATGCGAGTCCGAACGCGACAGGTGGTCGGTGAGGTGGGCTGGCACGTCGCCAGGTAATTGAAGGTATCCGTCAGGCAAAAGGCAATGTTTGGGTGAACATGCCAGTGTCGATAGCTATGGTCTGTATGGCCCCCCAGGTAGTCGCAGATTTTGGCCTGCTTTTCTTCCATGGGCGAGTTGCAGTCGTAACGCAAGGTCGTGTAGCGGGCATCGAGATGATGCTCGGACATGGTCTCATCTGGTAGACTGCCACCCAGCCAGCGGGGATGGACAGCAGCCACATGGTACGATTCGAGCGTGTTTTCGGTCGGAATCTTCCAATTGGCGGCACACTCAAAATCCCAAATCTCGGCCATGCGCCATAGCGGAGAAGTAAAGGCGGTTGCCAGCTCGTCGTATAGCGGTGCGAACCAATCGGGCAGCGCGGGTGTGCGGTCGGGTTCGAGGCACACGAAGATCAAATCACCACACGTATCCAGTCCGACTGAATGCAGCTGCGAGTGCTCTCGGTCCCAGGGGCGAAAGGCTTTAGCTTCCGGAATCTTGCCCGTGCGACCATCGGCCTTGAATTCCCAACCGTGATACTGGCAGGTGATTCCAGGGGAATTCCCAGCCGCTTCGCAGGTCAGCATGCAGTGCCGATGCGGACAAACATTCAAGAACGCTCGCAATTGCCCCGCGAAGTTTTTGATCAGAATCGGTTCGCCAAACAACTCCAGGGTGATGAAGTCACCGTCATTGGGTAGCTCCTGGCGTGTGCAGGCAAACTGCCAACTGGGGCGTAAGACCAGCTCCAGCTCTTGCTGATAGTGCCCAGTGTCCGTGTAATGCCACGGACGAAGCAGGTGTCGCAAACAACTTTGGTGTTGGAACATGGCACTGGACTCGGGCGTTTGCAAGCTTCGGTGACGACTTCGGCAGCCAAATTATAGTTTGGAAGGCCGAGCAAGAAAGCCTTTCAGCGTTGCGTTGGCACCCACATAGGTGGGTGCGCAAACTTGTTAATTTGCCTGGATTGTCAAATTTACCACGAATCGAGCCGCAGTGGTAAGGATAGCCCCGCAACTTGCGTTAAACGGCTAATTCCGCTGCAATGGTGACGGTGGCACCTTTCGCGCGTTTTGCAGGACCGGTAAGCACTGCAGGTCAGCCGCGGAGAGCTGCTGGCGGAGCCCCGGGTGCGTTGGCGGACGGCGAAGGGGGTTTGCCGTTGTTGGAGCTCGTCATCACCAGCTAAGTACCCTCCAGAGGCCCTCTTGCGGCCCTCTTGCGGCCCTCTTGCCACCCGGTTGAGCCAGTTTGGCCATGCCAGTACGATTCGCCTTGTGTCTGGCCGAAGACCAGGCTTGACCTCGCTGGACAACGCATCACAGCATCGCATGTTTCCACTCAGGCGATTAACGTAGGATGTCGACGCGTTTTTCGCGTCATGGAGCATGCGATTCGCGGGGGCCACGGGGAGGGTCGAGCGTCCGGCTGCTCCCTCGCCTCCCGCCCGCCGCATGTTGACCGTTTGTCAGCCAATCCACTCGAGAGCCTTCTGTGCCAGCAGCCGACACCGCCCAACGCAAGCTAGCCATCCGCTATCGCATCCAGTTCGCTGTCGGTGCGCTGATGTTGTTGCTGCTGATTGCACCCTCCATCATCCATTCTGCGGCTGCGATCGGCACCCTCCGCAATTTGCCTGCTCTGTGGCTGCCCGAGGAGCTGCCGATCCGTAAAGACTTTTTCCGATTTATTGAAAACTTTGCCGTCACGGATACCGTGATGGTGAGTTGGCCGTCGTCGCGTCGCGACGATCCTTCGGTCGACGCGACCATGGCCTGGCTTCAGCCTCTGTCGAGCGAAGTGATGCAAGGCCTGCCGGTTCCGCAGCAATTCTTCGAGGATGAGCAGTATGCACGTATCTTGCATCTCAGCGGTGACAGCTATCCGTTCCTGTGGGTTCGCAGTGGCAAACAATTGATCGACAGCCTGACTGCTCGGCCACTGGGTTTGCGTGAGTCCGAAGCGGTTGGTCGGCTGCGTGGCTCATTTGTTGGACCGGATGGCGAGCAAATCTGTTTGATCCTTTCGCTGGACTTGAAGACGTCGGATCATCATCAAGAGTTGCTGCCGCTGATCCGGCAAGGCATTGCCCAGGCTGCGGGCTGCGAAGCGTCCGAGGTGATTATGGTGGGTGGTCCGGTCGATGGGGCGGCCATCGATGCGGCAGCGATCCGTTCCATAGCTCGCTTCTCTTTACCTTCGTCTGTCATCGCGGCTGTCTTATGCCTGCTGTGCCTCAGGTCGATCGTGCTCTCGGGGACGATCGTGGCTGTCGCCATGATTACACAGGGCATGGTTTTGGCATCGATCTATTACGCGGGCTACGATCTGAATGCGGTGCTGATCATTCTGCCGGCCTTGGTGTTTGTGTTAACCATTTCGGCTGGCATTCATTTGAGCAATTACTTCAAAGAGGTGCTTCAAAACGATCGCTCAGGAAATCGTTTGGAGATCGTACGGCGTGCGATGCAGCGTGGCTACAAGCCATGTACGATGTCCGCCCTAACGACGGTCGTGGGTCTGTTGTCGTTGTTGTTGGTGCGAATTCAGCCGGTCCAGTTGTTTGGGGTCGCGGCCGCGGTAGCACTCCTGTTTTCACTGGGTATGCTCTTTCTGATGATGCCTGGGGCAATGCTGCTGGTTCGCAGCCAACCTGCAGAACATCGTGAACCGCGAGGGGAAGAGATGCCCCTGGGGCCGGACGCAACGGAGACGGTCCCGCCGCGGACAACCCGGTTGATGCGTTTGTTTGACCTGCCCTTGCAACATCGGTGGATCGTGTTCGCGGCCTTTGCCGGGATCACATTGGCCGCTGCCAGCGGTTTGAGCAGCCTCCGCTCCTCGGTAAGCGTTCCCGATATGTTTGCCGAAGACAGTCAGTTGAACCAATCGTACCGGTGGTTTGAAAAACGCATCGGCCCGACCATGACAGGTGACTTGCTGATCACTTTCACGTCCGACCAGGAAGCGGATCCGCTCAAGCGTTTGAGCTTAATCGAGAAAATGCATACTGCTCTGGTGGACGCGGAAGGTATTGGGGGAGTCAATTCGGCGCTCACCTTTTTACCTGCCTTGCCGACCGGCAGCGGTCTGGCCAACGTCACCACCCGAGCTGTCATCCGGTCGATGGTGCAAAATGACGAGTCGTTGCTCTATGACTATGGCTACTTGCGACAGCTCAGTAACGAACAAATATGGCGTCTGACGTTTCGGTTATATCAGACCGATCGCACCCCCGCCGACCAACGCTTGCAGGCGATCACGGACGCCATAGTGCAAATCACGCAAGGACTGGAACCCGGACTGCGGCCGCAGACAGCCTTGACCGGGCACATCGTGATTGTGGAGCAGACGCAACAGATTCTGCTCGAGGACTTGGTCCGCAGCTTTTTGGCGGCCTTCGTGGTGATTGCCCTATTCATGTCCATCATGGTGGGCAACATCGTCGGCGGTCTCTTGTCGATGATTCCCAATATGATTCCTACGTTGGTTTTGTTCGGCTTGATGGGCTGGTGCGAGTACTCGCTGGATATTGGATCGGTGATGACCGCATCCGTGGCTCTAGGGATCGCCGTGGATGACACCCTGCATCTCTTGTCTCATTTCCGTTCAGCCCGACAGCGCGGTCAGGATCTGTATGCCTCAGCCCGCGAGGCCGTCCACTACTGCGGGGTGGCCATGCTGCAGACGACCATCGTGTGCGGCCTAGCGCTGGCGATCTATTTCGCCAGCGAGTTCAAACCCACACAGCGTTTCGCCTTATTCATGGGCATCCTGCTGGCGATGGCCTGGTTGGGGGTATCCGCTCTGCTGCCCGCGATGATGACCAGCAAGCTGGGGCGGTGGCTCGCATCGCGGTAAAGCGATGGCTCAGTGCTATGGGTCTCCATAGGCCTGCCCGCGACCATGAGCCGCGCGGTGCTGCCAAGGAATTGCAGGCACCATGTGGCCGCCATCCACCCGGTACTTTCCCAGAGCCATGCCTCGAAAAATCCTGGGGATTTGGGGGCGAGCCCCCAAGGATCCCGGTGGCTGCAGGCCAGCAATCTCCGGTGCGCGTCCAAGATCTTTCTTGGACGAAAACCAGAAAAACCAAAGACCGTTGCACACTCGTACTCGTGGCGATTCCCATACCCTGCGATAGCCCGAGCCTGGTGTCCGTCAGGCTTAGGCTTACGCAAATTTGGTAGATGAGTACGAATCAAGACAGAACGCTCTGCCGCGGGCCGTGCATGCGGCCGACACGTCTAGGCGGCGCGACTGCTGCTGGAAGCTCGTTCCTCAACGGGAGTCGTTGTGCCGAGAGCGAACACGTGGGTGTCGGCTACATGCTCAATTGCTTGGGCTTGTTGGGCCCGAAAATCGGCCAGCCACTGCTTCAACTGCTGCCGCTTGATCACGCTTCGTGGCCGGTTTTGCACTCGCAATTCCCCAATGTTCATCACCAACAGATCGAGGACTTCTTCATGATCGAAGTAGGAAGTGTGAACGAGTTCGCGTCCAGCCAGTTGATTCCCAAATTTTTCGAGTCCGGCGAGCATGGATGGTTCGGCCAGGAACATCCGCAATTTGTGGCCGATTTCCTGGGCATGCAAATTGGCCTTTTCCAGGATTCTCTGACTGAGCCAATCCGGTAGTGGCGGCGCGGCATTCGCGGCCGGGTCGAGTGGGTGGGGCGACACTGCGACGACCTGAGTTGCAGGCCGGTTGTTGCCTTGTGCCGTTTTAACGACCAGATTGCGGATGCGGGCATCGAGGAATGGGCGGATAACGCGGTTATAAACTGGGGCCGCGAGCCACCACAGCGGTCGTGAGGGGACGCCTGTGAGGTCCGAAATGAAGATTCGTTCGCGCGGTACGATGCTGCCCACAAACGAGATCGACAGTTCCAGAGTCTTCCGCAGCCCATTGATGGCTTCATCATCCTTAGTCCACAGTCCCAGCCAGCGTTGTCCATAGCGTTGGAAAGTGCGTTGCTCGACGCGCTTTTCCATCGTGATTCGTATGACCTCCGAAACGGGGCCGACGCAGAAGCTGAATAGTAAGAGGGTAAAGTACACGCACAGCAGCACGCCTGCGATGATCAGCCAGCCCTCTAAAGATCCAAACATGAACGCCGCCGCGGACTGGCCGGCTTGGGGGCCAAAGCTGCCGACTTGTAATCCTTTCTCGACTGGCGTGAAAGGTACACCGGCCAGTTCCAACGCCTTGATAATCGGCGCGCGAATCACCGCCACGACAGGCTCCGCATCCTGATCCGCCTTGATGATGAAGCCGTCAGTCAGGCTGCCTGTGGCGATCTGGTAAAACAAGGTTAACGCTCCGGACAACATCCGCAGCGTGGGTAGCAGCAGGATGGCCGCCCCGCAGGCATAAGCAAGATTGGTTGCGCTCCAGGGGGCGCGCAGATCGCTGATGTAGGAAGGGAGTTCCGACCGTGGACCAGCTGCGCAGCTGCTTGAGATCGCGTCGTCGGAGCGTCGCCAGCTTGAGAGCGGCCCAAATGACTGAACCGCCGTGGCTATGACCGATCAAATGGTAAGGCCTGCCTTCGTTCTCGTAGGCTTTCAAATGATCGAGCAATTGAGCGGCGGCCTTGCTGCGGGCACGTTCGCTGTTCTCTCCGGACCAGCGAAAGACCTGACCGCGACCTACCAATTCCGCTTGGGCCGGCAAGCGTTTCTGCAGTTCCTGGTATGCCTGGCTTCCAACCTGCCACCACGCTTCCCCATGGTCATGTTCCGACGATGCGTACGTGCCATGAACCAGAACGACCTGTTCCTTGGCGTTGACGGGAGAAGCGAGTGAAAGCTGAGCAGTTACCGAATGTACTTTAGGCTGCCCGTCGGCGTGGTTTCTTGGCTTCATGAGCCTTACTGTCTCCGTGAATGGGATACAACACGAGCCGTGGGTCTGCTGCAGGTATTTCCAGTCCGTTGTTTATCTGGATCGTTAACTCTTCACTGACTCGGCTTGCCTTCAAAGTTGTGGGGCCCAGCCAGCCTCGACGGAAGAACATAAACAGCATCGAAAAGGCAATTGCCGCCATCACGGTTAGGGCGATGGGATACGACCAGGGGTTGTTTAGCTCGGGCATGTTCTCAAAGTTCATGCCGTAGACACCGGAAATGAAGCTCATGGGCACAAAAATGCTGGAAACCAGCGCTAGCACCTTCATGATTTCATTGCTGCGATGCGCCACGGCAGACATGTAGGTACTGACCAGGGCGGCCGCGGATTCTCGATACATTTCCACCACATCCACCGTTTGGGCACAGTGGCTGCGAGCGTCGCGGAGGAAGTCTTTGGTTTTGGGGGCTATCAACGGTGTTTCGCCGGCCAGCCAGAAATCCATGGAATCCCGCATAGGCCAGCTACTTCGGCGAACTTGAATGAGCTGTGACCGCAGGCGGTGGATGTTACGCAGTACATCGGCACCAGAGCCATGTAAGGCGTCGTCTTCCGATTGCTCCAGACGTTCGCCAAGCATTTCTAATACGGGGTAATAACCGTCGACCACGCGATCCAGTACTGTGTATGCCAAGTAGTCGGGACCGCTGTTACGCAGTCGTGAATCCGGATTTTCCAGACGCTTCCGCAAGGGTTCCAGGAAATCCTCGGCCTGACTATGCACCGTAATTACGTAATTGGGCCCAAGAACGATGCTGATTTGATCGATGTCGAGCTCACCGCTGTCACACATGTGCAGAATGTGGGCAATGGACAGGATCTTGCCATCGACCAATTCTGTTTTGGGACGCTGCGGTACATTGACGATGTCTTCCATGACCAGGTCGGACAAACCGAAGTGCTTGCCACCAGCCCGCAGTACATCCTGGTCATCCACACCGGCAACATCGACCCACAACAGTTCGCCTTCGCCGATAGGTTCGTAGATATCCTCCAATACGGCTCGCGGAATGTAATCGAGGTGATTGGCCGAATAGCGGATGATCTGAACTCGAGCTGGAACCGAATTTTTGCGGAACACAAGCGTTCCAGGGGGAGCTCCAGCCGTGGGGTTCTTTTTTCTGAACATAGTGAGAGGGCTTGGGATCGAAGGCGAGAAGCGGAAGTGTGTCGGTCAGTTGCGATCAGGCGACCTGTTTGTGGGGCAGGTCATGGGGCTGAATCGACGTGCGAAACTGGGCCTGAGGCACTGTGACGCCCACAGTCAGCGGGATAGGAGTCTCGGAGGCTTGGGGCGTTTGGTTTTTTTCACCCCAAATCCGTTCGACCACTGCAAACAGCAAAGCGGTGCTCCAGCCGAAGACCAGCAGGCCGTTCATGGCTTGAATGGCGCTGAGCAGACGCCACGGACCGCTGATGACGATATCGCCATAGCCGAGTGAGGCGAAGGTTACCGTGGCGAAATAGCATGCTTCTTCGAGTGTATCGAGCGAACCGTTTTGAGGTAGCCAGAGGTACATCGCGGCCCACGGCCCAACCTCGATCAGGTGCAGCGATAGCAGCACCAAGGCCGTCGTACACAGCAATCGAAATGGCAGTGCCTTCTTTTTCAGCTTGCGACTGTTGGTTGATACGCCTTTTAGGATACTTATCCACCATGCCGTGCCTACCGCGTGAATGCCAATCGTCATGGCCGTCAGCAGGCCGCCGACGCAAATGCTTGCAAACATGGTCGCATTTCCCATCCTAAATAAGAACTTGAGTCATTTCTGAAAGTTTCTTTAACAAAGTTGTGCGGTCGCTGTAAATACGATCTGTGGTGACTTGTACAAGAGGTTAGCTCCGCTGCCCGACCACGGCTTGGTCGTGTAGACGCTGCGACCAGACCAAAGACCGTCTGTACCCCGGTGGTGTGCCGGGCTCATCGATCGCAGATTCGCTGCAAACTCCGTCCTGGGGCATTTCCAACGGAAAGGTTGCGTCGGGCTGCACCTGCCAGCTCAACCGGCGTCCAAGTAGAATCGATACCGCCGAACAAACTGTCGTTTGTTGCCTCGCGGTCATCTAGCCCGGCCGCTGCACCATCATTTCCTTTTTCGCTCCGGCTGTTTGTTCTGCCGACGGTAGTTGCGGATTTGTTCCGCCAGTTTCTGTGGATCATCACGCACATCAAATGCTGCAATGCAGTGATCGTTGGTTTCCACCATCCAGCGTCTCAGCCGCTGCTGGTATTCACCCACAAGCTGAAGGTGCTCCGGGCTATCGATCAGATTGTTGACACAACCTGGATCTTGCTGCAGGTCATAAAACTCCTCAACAACACGAAAGCGAAACATGTCCACGCGATGCTGAATCGCGGGATCTGTCTTACCTGCTTCCTGCATGGCCTTAAACGTCTCTCCCTCATTGTTGTTTCGATACTGAAACTCACCGTCGCTGAACGCATTGAAGATGTACCCGTATTGCTTGTCCTGCACACAGCGCATCGGCTTGGGAGGACCACTAATGGTGTAATCGATCTGCGTGAAAACGAACTCCCTTCCGTCCTGTTTCCCGCCACGCAACAGCGGCACAATGGATCGACCGTCCAGCTTGTCAGGAGCAGCTATACCAGTCGCTTCCATGAATGTAGGGAAGAAATCGACTTCCGAAATCAGATGCTCGCGGTCGATCGAGCCGGGTTGAGTCACGCCAGGCCAGCGCACAAAACAGGGAGTTTTGGTGCTAGCCAGATAGGTGTTGGCTTTGGCAAACGGAAACGCAGAACCGTTGTCGGTCATGAATAACACCAGCGTATTGTCTGCTAAACCTGAATCATCCAATGCTTGCAACACTTTGCCGAAGGTGTCATCGAGTCTGCGGATCGAACTAAAGTACATCGCAATTTCTTTTCGCACTTTTGGCAAGTCGCTCAGGTAGGATGGTACCGTGATCTCATCGGCTGAAAAAATTCGCGAGGGAGTTTCTTCACCTGGCATGTCTTTCTGGGTGTAGAACGGGCGATGCGGATCATGCGAATTGACCATCATGTAGAAGGGTTTGCCGGCGCGCTGAGACTTCTCAAAGAACTCAGCACAATAGTCATGATAGCGCTTCGGACTCCGGCCACTGCCCAGTTCGCCCTGGTCGTGTTGATAGTCCCAGCTAAAACTCGGGTCGGTTGTGGAATGACTGACCTTGCCCAGAATACCCGTCAGGTATCCGGCGTTCTTCAAAGTGCCGAACAGAGTTGGAATCGGCTGCGGAAGTTTGTTAAAACCGATGCAGCCACTGTTGTGGCCATAACGCCCAGTGGCAATCACGCTTCGACTCGGCGCACAAATCGCGACGTTGACATGCGCATTCGTAAAACTCATGGCCGACTTGGCGAATCGGTCCAGGTTTGGCGTCACATCAGCCGTTGCCCCACCCAGTAGCGGAAAAGCCTCATAGCCAAGGTCATCTGCGGTAAACAAGAGGATATTCAGCGGCCTGTCGCTCTGATTCTGAGCCTTCGCTGACAGTCCGGCTAGTGCAAGCATCCCAATGATGGCAATTCGAAATAGCGACAGTCGAGTGCGACAGTTTTGAGGGGAGGTTGTCAGAATCATGATCATTTTTCTGGCTTGCGGTAGTTGTCGGAATCTGAAAACTTCGCCGGTTGGGCAACTCGTGCTCCAGGCGCGGGAACGGATGTTGCCGTCTTGGGATAGGGCATCTTGGCGTCGACAACGTCGCGCCAATCGTGCAGCATCTTCTTCAGCTGTTGGGCGACTTTTGGTTGTGACTTCGCCAGATCGTTTTGTTCTCCGATGTCATTTTCCAGGTCGAATAGTTGAACGGTTCCGTTCTCGTAGTACTCAAGCAGCTTGTACCTTCCAAAACGAATTGCCCCGCCCGGACTTTGGTAGCCATGGTTGCTGTAGTGGGGGAAGTGCCAGTAGATCGGACCGCGATCGTAGTCTTCAGCTTTCAAAGCAGGGACAAAACTACGGCCGTCCATATGTTGATCCGGCAACGCTGGCAGATTCAACATTTCGAGCAGGGTTGGATAATAATCCGTTCCGGTGACGGTCGCTTGTGAGTTGGAGCCCGCTTGAGTTGTACCAGGCCAATGCACAATCAAGGGCACGCGAATGCCGCCTTCGTACATCCATCCTTTGGCTCCGCGAAGCGGCAGGTTGGAGCTAGCGAAATGAGCATTCAGCATCTCGCGGGGATGGTTGATGCCACGATACTGGTTCGAGGCCGCCATGCCGCCGTTGTCGGATGTAAAGATGATGATGGTGTTCTCCTCCAAGCCAAGTGCCTTGAGCGTATCGCGGATTCTCGCGAGGCTTTCATCCGTCGCCTCCACCATAGCTGCAAATTCGACGTTGTCCTGCTTCTGCTTTACCCACCACACTCGCTCATTCCGGTGCCAGGTTTCGTTGTCGTTGTCTGCCAAGGCTTTGAGTTTTTCGCTTGAGATGGCGGGGCCATCCGGGTTGAGTTCCAGGATGTAGTCTGAGCCAGCCTGTCGCGGCAGCTTCGCAAGTTTTTGCGCGTATTTGTGAACCAGATCCTTGCGACCCTGGATGGGATCGTGCACGGAAAAGTGTTCCAGATGCACGAAAAATGGCCGATTCTTATTGCGCTGAATGAAATCAATGGCCGCATCGGTCAGCTTGTCCGTGAAATAATCGCCCTCCTGCGCCGGCAGCGTCTCGGAGTAAGCCGGTGAAAACGGATGATAGTAGGATCGAACCCATCCCGTAATCGCTTCATCAAAGCCATACGTCGTCGGGTCTTTGTTCAGGTGGGCTTTGCCGTAATTCGCCGTGGCGTAGCCGTGTTGCTGTAATGTTTCGGCCAACGTTCGTTCTTTATCCGGAAGAGCCATAAGCTTTTCGCCGTGGTGCAGCCTTTCGTAGTCCCATTCTGGACGCCCGCCCAACCATTCAGTCAAGTTGGTACGCGCCGGATATTTGCCGGTCAGTATACTCGCGCGACTTGGCGAGCAGACGTGGCAGGTCGCGTAGGCGTTGGTGAAAAGCATGCCTTCCGCAGCCAACTGATCAATCGCCGGAGTTTCGTAAAATTGACTGCCATAACAACCCACATCCGACCAACCCAAGTCATCGACAAGAAAGAAGATCACATTGGGTGGCGCCTCTGCGAGCGCACGCTGCTGAAGCAAACATCCAAATGCCAGTAGCAAAGCGAGCGTGCTAACGAGTCTTTTCATCGACGCGCCATCCTTTCTTGGTGATCGTACCGTAGTAATGGTAGCAGTCCCAATTCACCGTGCCACCGAGGACGCATGCCGATCGCTGGTTTTCTTGAGATGATCGAAGAGTCGTTTCCTGAGCGATGACTGCGTGTGGGCCATCGTGGACGATCCGGCCACATTTATCATTTGAGGCAGTTCATTGCTCAGCTCATAAAGCTCTTTCCCCGCTCGTATTCCAAATGCCAGTTCGGCAAGACGAGCGACGCCGTGCTCATACCGCATTCCACAACACCATCTGGTCTGTGCCACCCCAGCCTTTCCGAACGGAGAATCTATCAGTCTTGTGTGGCACGGGCTTGCCCGTGTGGCCTTTCTATACCAGCTTGTGCTTGGCAGCGCGGATCATTCCTCTCGAAGCCAGCAGTCACGTGCCTCGGCTTCGAATTATTTCCTGCGCTGAAGAATACTCGTGGCGCCAACAGCAAGCTGCCAATTTTGAAGAACACTGGCAAGCCAGTCCCACACTGGGCTTGTAGGTTTTGCGCCAGTGCCACACCTCCCGATGAATGCGTCGACTGCGAAGCCCGCATTCCTGAGTGCCCTGTCGACGCCATTTTCAGGAAAACCATGTGCCGACGCCTTGGCTGGGGTACATTGAACTGAATGCCAAGCGTTCGCAGGAATGTTCGCCCGCCCAACCGAAATAGAAAGTACTTGCCGATTGATTCGCACTCGTTTTTTCTACATCATCGCCGCTGTGGTTGTCGTTTTCGCTGGCCTGGCTTCACGCAGGTACCCAAGGCAGTTGACTGCGTTCATAGCCGAATTCGCAGGTGACACATTGTGGGCGTTGATGCTGTTTTTGCTGGTCAGCACGCTGCTGGCTGGTCGGCCGATCGTGGCCCGGGCGGCAATATCACTGGCTCTGGCTTTTTTAGTAGAGATCAGCCAGCTCTACCACGCCCCGTGGATCGACTCGATTCGGCAGACCACGCTGGGTGGGCTGGCGCTGGGATTTGGATTTGTGTGGACAGATCTCGTTTGCTACTCGGTCGGCATCGCGATCGGGGCCTTGGCAGAATTGGCGATTACACGCAACGTTAGGTCGGATTTGCTGAAAGTTTCTCGCCGTTAGGATGCGTTACTTGCAAGACTTGTTTCAATGACCTTTCCAAGTTTGCACCGATCTGTGGTTCGATTGGAGTTCGTCCTGCCGTCGCTTCAAATACTGGTGCGAGATTTCAATCGCTTTGGCTTGGTCGGTCGCGTCATAGTCCCAAAATTCCTGGATCACCGCCTCGCAATCCGGGTAGTGACTACCGTCGTCGCCGACCCGCGCGCGCGTCTCGGCCAAGAGCTGCTTTAGATCTGCAACTAAATTCGCCTGCTCAGGGGCATGGAACAAGTTCCGCGTCTCGTCGGGGTCAGTTAGCAGATCGTAAAGCTCCCAGGCTGGAGGCGTCCTGTATCCGCCGTCAACGTTGCAGCCGTAATAAAAGATCAACTTGTGCGTCTTGGTACGGATCCCCAAATGTGCCGGGTTATCATGGTGTGCCATGTGCATCCAATAGCGATAGTAGGCCTCCTGCTTCCAATCCTTGGGTTCAATTCCGGTTTCCAAGAGCGATCGAATCGAGCGTCCTTGAACGCTGTCCGGGATTTCGCCGCCTGCGAAGTCGAGCATCGTTGGCCCAAAGTCTACATTTTCGATGATCGTGTCGAAACGTTCACCTGCCTTGATGACCCCAGGTAGCCGAGCCAAAAACGGCATCCGCTGAGACTGCTCGTACATCCAGCGTTTGTCCTGATAATCATGTTCACCCAGCATAAACCCCTGATCGGCGGTGTAGATGATCAGCGTGTTGTCCAACTGGCCAGTATCTTCCAGGTACCCAAATAACCGCCCGAGATTGTCATCGATACCTTTGACGCAACGCAAGAACTTTTTCAGATAAGCGTTGTAGGCTAGTCGGGTATTTTGCTCCTCGGTGAAATTCCTTGGATCGTAGTTTGCTGGAAACTCGTCGGGATATAACTTCGGCAGATCCTGCAGATACGAACGGCGTGGATTACGGCCACCGATAGAAGTGCCGATGTGTGGAATGAGTTCATCATCCGCCCCTCGGGTCGCGAGCGAGCCGAAATTGGGATCTCGTTTCCAGAGAGTTTCTGGTTCAGGAATGTCGACGTCGCGAAGGTATGGTTCGTAGCGCGGGGCATTGTCGAAATAGTCGTGCGGCGCTTTGAAATGATGCATCAAGAAGAACGGCTTGCCGGATTTGCGTCTCTCCTTCAGCCAACTCAGCGTGATGTCGGTAATGGCGTCGGTCACATGCTTGCCATCAGCGTGGACAAGGTTCTGCCCCCAGGCTTTCTCGCCGCGGATGCGGAACGCTGGATTGTGGTACTCGCCTTGCCCGGGCAACACGCAGTAATAATCAAAATCTGCCGGTTCTTCCTTCAAATGCCATTTACCGATCATCGCAGTTTCGTAACCGGCCTTCTTCATTTGGATAGCCAGCATCTGCTTCCCGGGTGGCACGCTTCCCGACAAGTCAAAGGCACCGTTGACGTGATTGTACTGGCCCGTCAACACGCAAGCGCGCGAAGGCGAACAGATCGAGTTTGTGCAAAACGCATTGGTGAACAAGGCACCTTCGGTGGCAAGTCGATCGATGTTTGGCGTCGGAGCGACTTCTGCCAGACGACCGCCGTATGCCGAGATAGCGTGTGCCGCATGATCATCCGACATGATGTACAAGATGTTCGGCCGATCGTCAGCCAACGCCAACGAAGATGTAAGCCAACCAAACGTCAGCGCCGTTGCTAAATTTGCCTTGTACAACAATTCAAAAAGGAGTGTCATGGAGATATTCGATTCGAGTTGAGTAAGAAGTCAAACGAAATGGCGGTGCTCGTAGTTGACTGCAGACCGGGCTACAGGATCAGGCAATAATCTCTTGGATGACCTGACCACCGAACTGCGACAGCTGCTTGAATCGCCCTCCGTGAAAGTAGGTGAGCTTGTTGTCGTCGAGTCCCAGCAAGTGGAGTAGCGTGACGTGCAGATCACGAATCGGATGCACACATTCGACAGCCGATGCCCCGAGTTCGTCAGTTGCCCCGACAACCCCCGGCTTGACACCGCCGCCGGCAAACAGCATCGTCATCGCTTGGCTATTGTGACCGCGGCCGAGCGAATAGACGCCGCCACGTTTGTTGTTGTCTGGAGTTCGTCCGAATTCGCCGGTCCAAATCACCAGCGTATCTTCCAGCATGCCACGTTGTTTCAAATCGCGAATCAATGCCGCGATCGGCTTGTCGACGCTCTTGATGCGAGACGTGTGGCCTCGTTCCAAGATAGTCATGGCTATCCCATCCGCCGCTGAAAATCTGAACGAAGCGAACTCCACTTTCGACCAGTCGACGAGCCATCAAACACTGCCGCCCGAACACCTTGGTGTCGGCATCGTCCAAGTCCATACATATCCTGAGTCTTCTGGGATTCTTTGGCTAGATCGATCACGCCTGGAACCTCAGTCTGCATTCGGAACGCAAGCTCGTAATTCTCCATTCGAGCTGACAGCTTCTCGTCTTTTTCGCCGACCGATTGCAGATGCTGCTCATTCAGCCAGGCGAGTTCATCGAGCGTCCGGCGCTGGTGCTCACGAGACTTAAAGCTTTGCGGAGCGAGATCCAGAATCGGCGATCCCTGAGGTCGCAATCGGGTTCCCTGGTAATAAGGTGGCAGAAACCCATTGCTCCAATTGGTCGGACCACCCTGCGGCAATGCCAACTCGGTCATGACCACGTATCCGGGAAGATTTTGGTTCTCGGTTCCGAGTCCGTAATTCGCCCAGGCACCGAGAGCCGGGTCGCCACCCAGTCGGCTGCCCGTGTTCATGTGGAACAGGGCCTCGGGATGATTCAGCGATTCTGCCTGACAACCTCGGTAATTGCACAGCTCATCGGCGACGTAAGGATCAGCCAAGTGCTTCCACTGATCGCACATTTCGATTCCGTTGTTGCCGACCTTCTGGAATTTGAACGGGCTACCGACGAAGAACTTGAAGCCGGTTTCCTGACCGAAAGCGAGCTTTGATTCTTGCTTGTGAAGTCGTGAGAGTTCCGGCTTGGGATCAAATGTATCCATGTGACCGGGACCGCCCTCCATGAACAGCATGATCACATTCTTCGCCTTTGCCGGCAGCATCGGCTGTTTCGGCGACAAGCGGTGACGATGGCTTCGACTTTTCTTCGCGCTTGAAGCATCGACGAAAAGGCAACCGATCCGAGTGATGCGCCAAGGCTGTAGATAAAGTCACGTCTTGAATGGGCATTTCAAACTTCTCCGGTGGTATGCTGTTTAGCGATGAGTCAAAAATAACTTCCCTGTTCTTCTTGGCAATCATCACGCGGAGCTTGATGGCTACTTTAAGATTGCGGAAGTTCCTTTTGACACGCTCTTTAGTGACTGTTTCAATAAGGGGTCTGACCCTCTCCAGCGAGGCCAAAAACAGGTGTAAATTCGACTCGCCTCCAAAGGGTCAGCCCCCTTTGGGGACAAAGCCTAGATGATTGTGAAGTGGAAATTGATACTCTTGGATGGAACAAGCCAAGCAGCGCGGCCGGCAGAGTGCGCTTGCACTCTCGCGGCCTCGTCGGCTCACTCCACGTAGATGAATTCGTTCGTGTTGAAAAGCAGCAAGCACATGTCCGCGAGTGCTCGTGTTTCCGGCTCGACTTCGCTTGGTTTCCTGTCAGCTTGATAGTTCTCGAAGACTGGCAAAATCTCTTCGTACTCAAATGTTTCGCCGCTGAATTCCTCGACCAGTGAACGAGTGATACTAGCCGGGTATTCCACTGGCTCTGCGTTGACGTTCTCGATGATAGGCGGTCATCTCTTTGACGTATCGGCTCAGCCGCTCGAATTCCTCGTGCCGTCGGTTCACGCAACAGAATCAAGTTGAAAGCCAGTCCGTATCTGGTCTGCCGCTCTTGCTGTTCGGATTGCAGACGTAACGCCATCGCGATGGAACGATCGGTGATCAGGTCGCTGTTGAGCAGTGTGAATACCTGCGGCGTGACGGCGCGGACTCTCGCAGTTCACACGATTCGTTCGGGTTGGGCTCGATTGAACAGCTCCGTGAACGGATCTGCCTGGCCCCGAACATCGTAAGCGAAGATCGTTCGCCGATTTCTCAAGTCCGGTGTCGGTGAAGGTTGATACGCGGGGCCAGCGAGAACTGAATCATGCGAGGTTGCAACGCCACCTCCATATTGATCTCCGGCATGACCGGCAAACCACCATCACAGTGGACCAATTCGCCTGTTGCCGACAGCATCGAGTCGCGTAGTTCCTCGGCGGTGAGTCGTCGCCTTGGGAAATGCGACAGCAGCGAGTTGTTCGGATCGACCTTGGCAAGCTTTTCTGAGTTCCGTCTTGGCTCGTCGATCGACGATAGACATCCGACATCATGATCAGTCGGTGCATCCGCTTGATCGACCAACCACCTTCGACAAAGTCGTTCGCTAAGTAGTCCAGCAACTCGGATGAGTTGGCTTGGCCCCTTTTGCACCAAAGTTATTGGCGTTGGCGGCGATCCCTGTGCCGAAGTGATATTGCCAAATTCGGTTAACAATACTTCGAGTCGTCAACGCGTTTTCTGGATTTGCAATCCACTTGGCCAGTTCCAGCCGTCCGACCATTGACGTCGTCTGGTTAGCAGGTAGGGATCATCCGACTGAGTGCCAACGGTCAAAGTCAAGGCACTGAGCACACCAGGAAAAACGCGATCCCCCAGAGCCGTTAATGCACCACCCGCCAACATGAAATTCTCTGGCGGATTGGCGTCGGCGTGCTTGCCGACTGATTCGCAGCTTTCGGGCACCATTCCATGCCAGGTCGGACTTCGCGGCGTTGTAGACGCTTTGCGCCATTGGCTCGTAGCGTTCCAACCGTCGTGTCCAAATCCATTCGTCCTGTTCGCGAACTTTCAACTGTCCCTGCTCGACGTGATCCAATCCCACGTGACGCGGCGGCTTCATCTCGTCCGGATCATCCTTGCGTTCGTTTTCGGTCTTGTACGGAAGATCATGCTCCTTGTACCAAGCCCGCGCAGCGGCTTCCTGCTTTTCGACGATCTTCTGCTTCTCCGCGACCGCGAAATCGAGCATCGTTGCACATGTGTACCTTACCGCATCGAATGGCTTAATTCTTCTTGCGGCAAGAACGGAACTCGTCGCTCCGCCATTTGCGTCGTTGAGAAAGCCGAGTACATTCGGTAGTAGTCGCGTGTCGGAATCGGATCGAACTTGTGATCGTGGCACTTGCAGCAGCGAAGCGTTTGCGACAGGAATGTCTGGCCGGTGATGTTGACCAGGTCGTCCAGATAGATCTGCCGGGCTTCGTCGGCCTCGACCATCGCGTTGTCCCAGGGCCCTAATCGCAAGAACCCAGTGGCAACCAGCCATTCAGATTCCTGCTCGTTGTAGTTGCCTTTCATTTGAGCCTGGAGAACCTCTTCTCGAAAGCCGCGTTCGCTGGCGGTACGATTCATCAGCCAACTCATCACCGGCCAGTTGTTCGACGATGAATTCGTTGTACGGCTTGTCGTCGTTGAAGGCGCGGATCACGTAGTCTCGATAACGCCACATGTTCGATCGTTCGTAGTCGTTCGACATGCCTCCCGTGTCGGCGTATCGGGTGACATCCAGCCAATGTCTGGCCCAGTGTTCGCCGTATCGAGGGCTATCGAGCAAGCGTTCGAATCAGCGATGCCCAAGCCTGATCCGGTTGCTTCGAGTATAGTTTCCTTGAACTCGGCCGAACTTCAGCGGGCGTTGGCGGAAGACCGGTGAGGTCGTAGGTTGCCGACGGATCAAGATCGCCGTGCTTCCGCGAGCGGCGATGCGGTGATTCCTGCTTCGTCCAGTTTTGCGATCGACGAAGTGATCGACGCTCGATCGCTTGGAACTGTCGGCTGGTAGCAGCTCGGATTTCGACTTGACGGTAAGAAGGCCCACAGATCTTCCTGCGGATACCGTCGGTTGGTCCATTGGTCCGAAGTACCGCCGCTGGTGTCGACAATCATTCCTTCGTCGGTCACCCGTTGCTTGGCCTCTTCCTCACGATAGGTTGCTTGAGTCTTTTCATCGGGCCAGGGAGCTCCCTTTTCGATCCACTTGCGAACCGATCTCGATTTGTTGGTCCGTCAGTCGATCATTCTCTTTGGGCGGCATCTCGTAGTCTTCCCATTTGATGCGCCGAGACCAACGTTCCTTCATCGGGCTTTCCGGGAACGATCGCCGCTTCTTCCGACTCTCCACCGCGCAACAGCGCCTCGCGAGTCAATCACGCTGAACTCGCCCTTGATGTCGTCGGAATCGCCGCCGTGACAGCCCAGACATTTGTCTTTCAGCAACGGCTGGACTTTCAACGTGAACACCCGTTCGGCTGCTTCGTCGGCACGTAAGCTTGTCGCTAGAACGCACGCGAACGCCATGACGGCGGCGAGTCTCAGCATCGATTTAATCATTTGGACTTCCATTCGTACCACTGCAAAATTTCATCTGCGGAAACGCGTCCGAATACAAAGCAAACTCGTCCATGCTCCCATTCAGATTACGCAGCACGAATTTCGGATCCGTACGGTACATTGGCTCGCTCCAGTTACAAATCGAAGCTTGCCCGATGCGAATCGAGTCGACCAAGAACTGTTCAGGAATCCTCTCGCTGCTGATCCGGTCTCCATTTAGGTAGTGGGTGACTTGCCGTCGGTCGACGTCGTACGTCACTGCGAACATCATCCAACGGCCACTGAGCGCAGGTGTCCAAACGCTTGGTGAATAGAAGACAGGCTGCTTTGGATTTCCGTCAACGCTGGGTACTTTGACCGAAAAGAAAATTCTCCCATCGTCCATCAACTGCCAGTGAGGCTCCCGATCTTCGTGTCCGTCGGTTAGGAAAAGCGAGTTGTACCAGCGATCGAGGCTGTTGATTTTGACCCAGCACAACAGAGTCAAACCGTGGTGCTCGCCCGGAATATCGACACGAATGCGACTCCCGATGGGACTGAAATCAACCGCGCCTTCATTTCGATTCCAGCGATCGGCAACTCTCCGCGCTGCAACGATAGTCCCGTCAGAAGCCAATGGAGTATTCCCAGCTGCCAGGTTTCCAATCCGGCGTGGCTGAAGACCATCCGATTGAAATCGATAGTGCCCCAGCAGCTGCGGGTGTAAGTGGACGACATTCTGCCAATCCTCCCATCCGGAAAACCGCTCACCTTGCTTCTCACGCTCGCGTTCTTGGAACTCCGCTGGCCCCACCCCGACTGCCGACTGGGAGCGAGCGTCGACCACACCGCCGGCACCGACCAATCGACGCGATGTGCCTGCATCCAGCCGCAATAGGTCACTACCCCGCGGATGCAATTCCACCTCGCCATCGATGACATGGATATCCGCACCGTCCTGATCTACGTTCACACTGAACTCAGTCCCCAGGTCAACGACATCGCCAGATGCGGTCTTGATCCGAAATCCCTGAGCCGGCTCTGGCACCCGGGCACGTGCCATCCCCCCCAGCATTGTGATTTGCATTGGCGAGTCAATCCGAAAGCGGGACTCGCCTTCAACTACGACCTGCACCCCGCTAAACAGCTCCAGATGCGCGAGCCCCGACGCCAAGTGCAATTCTCGCGATGGTAACAAATCACCCTCGCTGAGTTCTAGGTCCGTCCAAACCGCATCTTCTTGCCCGCTGAGAACCGCGAAGCCATTCGCGGTAAGCTCGACGCGATCGCCTGGCATATCCGCAGACTGCTGAGCCAAGGCCGAGCGATCCCCCTCGGCCTGACGAACATCTCGATTGATGAGGACCATGACAATTAGGCTGGCTGCAATGGCCACCAATGCCCCAGAGACAATCTTGAGCCAGTGATTAAGCCGAGCAGGCGTTGTCGGGACAGACTGCTCTACATGCTCCGCTCCCGTGAACGTCGACATCGCTGCAGCTTCACGGTGAAGCAAAACAGAAAGCTGAACTCGCCGATAGTATTCTTTGCGGACCTCTGGATCAACGATCAACTCGGCTTCGATCCGTAATCGATCGGCTTCACCAATAGAGCCATCCAGCAAAGAATCGATCAGCAGCAATCGGTCTTGTTTTTTCATGCCAAGTCCTCGCCTGTCTCTAGTCGTCGCTCGATGCACTTCAATAGCACGTCACGCAGTCGACTCAGGGTGACCCGCACGCCGCCAACGCTGCGACCCAGCCTGGCAGACATCTGCGAGATGGATTCCTCACCGCGGTAGCGCGCGAGTAATAACTCACGGCTTTCTGCTTTCAGTTCGCCTAGGCATTGCTGTAGGGCCAGCTGTTTTTGTGGGAGATCATTCGGCAACCGCGGCACCTCATCGGCGATCGTTCGTTCCAGCTCGTCACTGAAGGTCAGTCGTGAATCGCGAGCCTGCTTTTTTCGATAATTCAAAACCTCGAACCTGGTGATCGCACTGGCCCACGCTTGAAAATTGGTGCCCATCTCAAACTCGGCACGCTTTTCCCACAATTTCGCGTTGGCCTGTTGAATCACCTCTTCGAAACCGGGTTCACCAGGCATCAATGCACGCACGACCACGGCGATTGCAGCTTGCCCGGACGTGAGCAACGCCACAAACTCGGCTTCTTCGTCGTTCGTCTGTTCCGCCTTTCTAGGTTTCATGCCTACTAATTCCTGACAGACCCTCGGTGTTAACAAGATTCTGAGTATTTTTCAAAAAAGCAGCGAATCTTGGTATTACGCTGGTCTTGCCTGAAAGCAACCGGGGAAGAGGTAGGGTCGCCGGCGACACACGGATGGGTGGCACGGGCTTGCCCGTGTGGCCTTCCTATACCAGCTTGTGCGTAGCAGCGCGAATGAGTCCTCTCGAAGCCAGCAGTCACATGCCTCAGCTTCCAGTGACCTCCTGCGCTGAAAATACTCGTGGTGCCAGTTGCAAGCTGCCAATGTTGAGGAACACTGGCAAGCCGGTCCATCACGTTTCGGGAGGCTGCTTCGATTGGAGAAGATCAATGAACGGATCAGTGGCGACGCGAATCAATTGTACCAACTCTGGGTCCATAAACTGGTAGTCGTCCGGAATGTGCAAGACTTCAATCGGCAAGAGCCTGGTCTCGCCGGGAAAGTCCGCCAGCAACCGACGGCGGTGTTTGTCCTCCATCACCAGGACCAGGTCTGCCCAAGTAAGATCGGCAGCTCGAACGGTCTGCCTTGCGGATCGCGTTGTTCCTCGAGACCGAACCGAGACTCGCGGGTCGTCCCGATAGATCGCTTCAGCCGTTGGGCTTCGCCACTGATTCTTGGCGCAAACGAACAGCACATTGATGAGGTTGGACATTGAACCTTCTGGCTAGTTCACCTGAGTATCGGAAGGACAGCACTTTATAGTAGGGTATCGCAAAACATTTGGAAGCTTGGGGCGGCGAACTCGAACAGGAACGAGGCCCTAGCTGAGCGCAGTGCAACCTGGTGTGGGCCATACAATAGCTCGCGGAACAGCGAGAATCGCACACGCCAGGAGTAACTGGCAGGCAGCATCTGCCGAGAAGATCCGAGAAAGGTGCCAGACAGTTTCAGCTGCTAACTCTGAAGAACACTAGCAAGCCAGTGCTGCACTTGGTTATTTGGTTTTGTGCTGGTGCCACCCTGCCGAACCAATGATTGTCCCTGAAACACTCGGCCACTTTCCCTCGTCCAACTGCGATTCCATTCCAACATTCCAGTCACGACGAACAGCGCTCCGGCAAGCGCAAAGCATATGCGCACAATCCGTCCGAAGTGCAGTCTTGTCGCTATTGCCAATTGAGCAAAAACCTCTGGCAGTTGTGTACTGTCGCCGCTGCTGGAGAGTTGTCGCGTCGTCATCGCCACAAACACCCGCCGTTCCCATTTTTAATTAGAATGTCTCGGTACGCCGTGCCCGATCAGTTGACGTGGATGTGAGCTTCAGCGACCGACGATACAGCTGGTGCAACGAATTGCTGGGGAGTTTGAGTCGAGACTCGGATGGTGAGATTCGTACCAGTCCGCACCAATTTCAATATCGCGTTCGGCGGCGGGCAGTTGCCGGTTGGTTGCGCAAGATGTGTCCTTCGAAGCTGCTGAGCAGCGGCAAGTAATTAGCCCCGAGGCGGCGAAGCGAGCATCAGGCGAGCAGCCGAATGCGGCCTCCGGCTTTTGAAGCAATTAGAAAAGTGGGCGACGGCGGATGTCCCCAGTCGGGGTGAGCTCGTTGGCGGTACAGGTGAACATGAACATTATAAATTACGTGGCAGCACTTGCCATTCTGATTCTGGCGGCATGCCCCAAGCTGGCTGCCGCCGAGCAGCAGACTCCACCCACAGCTGGGCAATCGCAGCAACCGCTGCCTGACACTCCCGTTGTTCCTCCGCGGACGGATATTCATATCAGCAACATCTATCCGCATCTGACGACGTATGGTGTTTATAGTCAGAATGGAGCACACTTTCGAGAAGGCCATAACGAATGTGGAATCGGTGCGATCGTCCCTTGGGCCGGCAAGCTATGGATGGTCAATTACGCGCCTCACATGCCGAAAGGTAGCGAGCACAAACTGTTTTCCGTAGATCCGGATCTCACACAGCCGTTGACGATTCATCCCGAAAGCGTTGGGGGCACGCCGGCTGGCCGAATGATTCACGAAGAATCGAATCAGCTCTTCATCGCGCATTACGCTATTGATGCGAAAGGAGGCGTGCGCGTAATTTCGCCGTCTGAGATGCCGATTCGCGTCACAGCGATCGCCCGACATTTGAGCGATCCTAAGAACATGGTCTACTACGTTGATATGGAAGGCTCCCTTTGGGAAGCAAACGTCCATACCCTCGAGGTTACACGACTATTCGAAAAGCCTGTTCCCGGTTGGCACGGCAAGGGAGGATACACGTCTCAGCGACGACTCGTGGTTTCCAACAACGGCGAGCAAGCCGCGGGATCATACGCCCACCTGCTGGTCGGCGGACCAGCCAGCAGCGAGGAAGAACGCGGCGTCCTCGCCGAATGGAATGGTCAGGAGTGGAAGATTATCGAACGCCGGCAATACACTGAAATCACTGGTCCGAAGGGAATCGTCGGCGGCAGCGACGGCGATGAACCGATCTGGGCTATCGGTTGGGACCGCCGGAGTCTGCGATTGAAACTTCTGGAAGACGGCCAGTGGCACACCTACCTGCTTCCCAAAGCCGCCTATTGCAACGATGCGCCGCACGGCTGGTACACGGAGTGGCCACGAATCCGGGAGACCACACACGGCCGCTGGATGATGGACATGCACGGCATGTTCTTCGATTTCCCACCGACGTTTTCAACAAATAATTCCGCCGGAATCGTCCCGATCGGCAGTCACCTGCGATACGTTCCCGACTTCTGTGGCTGGAATGGAAAACTCGTTCTCGCGACTGATGAGACCAGCATTCAAGGCAATCCGCTCGCCGGACAGCCGCAAAGCAATCTATGGATCGGGCAGTACGAAGAATTGCAGCACTGGGGCCCGGCAAACGGCTACGGCGGCCCGTGGATTGATGATGAAGTCAAAGCCAATACGCCCTCCGAGCCATTTCTGGTCGCGGGCTTTGACCGCCGCGTAGTCCACCTCGCCGTCGGTCAACATACGCCGATTGCCGTTGCCGCCATGCGAGCTACCGACCAGCAGAACATCACATCGATGCCGGACGAACTGGCAGGACTTCCTCGGGTCACGGTCAAGCGGGGCGACTGGCACCAAGCCGCTTCGGGGTATCAATTTCAGGTAGATCAACCCGTAACAGTTTATCTGGCAGTTGACCGCCGTGGATCGCCACAGCTTAACTCCAGTTGGCAAAAAACCAACCTATCACTCACCTGGGGTAAAGACTTCCAAGACGACGTCTACTCGCAGATTTTTCCCGCCGGAACAATCTCGATTCCCAGCAATGCAGCCGAGCACACACCCGGAGCATTCGGTATGCCGCATACGGCCTTTGTCAAATCGGGCCCACGCCCAGCTCAGATCACGGCAATCGAAGGTGCCACAGTCACCTTCCCCGAAAAGTCACGAAAAGTGGGAGGGGAACAATTCGCCCCTGTCACATTCACGCTGGAAGTCGATCGCGACGGGAAGGGTAATTGGACGGAACTACAAGCCACCCGTGTCCCGGATGGCGGTTACGTAACTCACTACCTTCCCGAAAAACTGGAAGCCATTTGGCTCAGGCTGAAGACGGATCGCGATTGCATCGCGACAGCGTTCCTACATCAGACGACAAGTCGATTCATCGACGGCAAGGCACCTGAGAATCGAAAGCTGTTCGCTGGTCTAGCGGATGTGACGGATGCCGATGCTCTGGGTGCCGCGGTTTATGCGGCAAAGCGCAATCGAGATTTGCGGGTCATCACCGGCGACGGCAAATTCTTCAACTTCACGAAAACCGCATTCGAATTCGTGAGCGATGTATCCGACCCACAGTTGCACGAGCTGTTGCGCGTCGAGCCAGAATTCACAGTCGACGCGGCCTCCGTCGTGTTGAAGTATCAGGGACAAAACTATCGGTTGCCGAAGGGAGACCCCGCCTTCGACGAGCCCTTCGCCTCCGGCTGGCCCCGCGCGTTGCGCGAAGTCGAGTCGGAACGCCACCTGGCCAACATTCATGGCACTTTTTACGAAGTCCCGCTGATCAGCAATGGTGCACCGCCGGCCTGGAATCTGATGCGGCCGGTATCCAGTCATTCCAAACAGATATCGGACTTCTGTTCCTGGAACGGCTTGTTGGTATTAGCCGGCGTGCTGCGCAAGCGCGACCAATGACGGGCACGTGTTTGCCGACCTCGACCAGAATGCAGCCCTGTGGTTCGGCGGAATCGACGACCTCTGGAAACTCGGTAAGCCTGTCGGTCGCGGCGGCCCCTGGAAGGGAACGCCAGTCAAGGCTAACGCGCCCTCAGATCCCTATCTGATGACCGGTTACGACCGGAAAGTGGTTGAGATGTCGCATGCAGCCGACCATACGGTCACGTTCACGCTGCAGGTGGATATCGACGGTCATGGTTTCTGGGTTGATTACGGTTCCTTTGCTGTTCCGGCAGGCCAAACGCTGCCTCACGAATTCCCGCCAGCCTTCTCCGCCTGCTGGATTCGCACGCTGACGGATTGTGACACGACCGCGACGACGACGTTTCACTACTCGCTGTAGCAAAGTGCAGGTAGGCCCAAGCTATCGCCCTTTCTCAGTTTTGTGTGGCACGGGCTCATCGCATCCGCCCGACTACTCTTCGTTGTTCCATACGGTGACTTCCGTCGCGCCACTACGGGCACCGCCATGGTTCTCGAACACGATGCGCAGCTTGTCACTTTCTATCGGTGCAAACGTTACCGTGTTCCATTGGCCGCCGACTGGTTTTTCAGGGGCATGTATAACACCCGAGATAGGTGTCCACTTTCCGTCAGACCACTGCTGCAGTTCATAGGACTTGGGAGCCTGCACGCCGCCGCGATCGTCGTAGATCGCAATCTCAACCCGACGGAATTCGACCTTCTTTCCAAAGTCAATCTGCAGCCAGTCCGACTGATTGGGAGACCCGTAACTTGTCCAGCGATTCATGGGGCTGGCCTGGAAATTCGTCACCCCATCGATGGACGACTCGGGAATACCGCCATAAATGTCGTGATGGCTGCACGAAGCTTTCGGGAATTGGCTGACACCATCATTAAACGCAAGGTTTCCGGCTCTCGCTGGAATACGACCCAGTGGCAATTTTGCTTGGCCCCATGCTTCGAGTTCCGTCAGTCCGGATTTAAATCCGTCGGCGTGAATTAGCGTGACCTTGAACTTCTGAAACGTCTGCTCTTCAAAGTGGAACGAATGAGGACGGTGACCTTCCGGCGCTGGGACCATCTTGGTCACGGCGACGGCATGCCAGGCGTCGTCTTTCCAGTAGTGCAACCGCATCTCTTGTGGGGCGCGGATGCTGGAGTTCGTCAAGTCTCGATCATCTAGCGGCAACGCTCGGATGGTATGAATCGTCCTCGGCATGCCAAAGTCGACTTCGATGGAATCGACCGCGTTGGGAGAGCCTTCGCATGTCCAGCGGTTTGGCGGATCTTTCAGGTACCAGGCGTTGCCGTCGACCAGCTTCGAAGCAAACGTGCCTTCCGCAGTGTAGGTGGTGGTAATTCGTGGATAGTAGCTGCCGTCATTATTGACGGCGAAGTTGGTCGGCACCCGATCCAACCTTTCCGCAACTGCGACGCCAGGAACCGAGCCGGGAATTTCAACACGGACCATGGCTTCTGACGCGTGGACTTCCCTGCCGTCGACCACGACGCGCAGCCCACTTCCTCGGCGGTATCGAGCCCCCGTCTTGTCCCAGAGGATCGAGACGAGGTGACCACGATAGGGTACATCATCCAGCGCAAAGTAATCCCATTCGGGCGGAGCTAGTGGATGAATCTCCAGCGTGTCATCATCACGAGGAATCAGCCCGACCAATCCAGTAATCACCAGATCGGTGTAACCCGAGTGCAGGTAGTGTTCGGAATGGTTGTAGTTGTCGTAGCCTTCAAACGAACCGGTATCCGGGTGAAGCGCTTCGGCGAGATAGGGCTTGCCATGCTTGCGATGAGACTGGGCATAGATGTGGAGTGTCTCGACATAGTCGGCGGAGGTCAACGTCTTGCCGTCGTTTTGCAGCAGCTTCGCCAGTGCCCTCAACGTCTGCGTCGTCGCGTAGGGCCAGGACTGGCCACTCCACCAGCAGCAGTGATTGGTGACCAAAAACAACGGATCATTGCGTTCAACGAATGAAGGGCCAAAGTCGGCGTAGAATCCGTCTCGATCCATCAACTTCGCCCACGCGCCGTCGTACTGATGCTCGCCTTTTACGATATCGAATTGCCACGGAATGTAGCCAATCAATTCTCGCCCGTGAGGATCGCCTGCGTATCGGCCACTCTCATAGGTTCGCGTGAGCGCTTTCATCGTAAAGCCATCGCGTTCTTCGTCGTTTTTGAGCACAGGAAAGAAGAATTGCCGCTTCGGATCCCACATCAATTCAATCATTTTGGACTTGAGCGAGGCGGCTTTGGCAGTGTACTCAGCAGCAACCTGCGGCTTGCCCGCCAGTTTCGCAATCCGCGCAATGGCGATCGCGTCGGCGTGCATATATGCATTAAACGACGGACGATAGCTCGGCGCACCACGCAGGATATCCTGCGTCTGGCGGCTGTTGATATTGAACTCCATGCCGTCGTCATGTCCGGTCTGCCAGAACAGGCCGACCTCCGGGACGTATTGCCGCTGCTCCCAGCCTTTATAGTTCTCAATCAGGTCCGGAAGCAGGTCAATCAGCAGATCCTCATTGGGGTGAACTCGGTCAACCGCCCAGGCCGAATCCGCCAGCCAGGTTGAGTAGTTTCGCGGCTGAGCCCCCGGTGTACGGAACCAGTACTTCGTATAGTCATTCGCTATCCGCGGTGACCTAAGCCAGCGAGCTTCATACAGCTGATGCCCAGCCGGACATGCAATGGCTCCGTAAGCCCCTGACCAAAAGGGCCGGTCAATAAACTCCGTAAACGAGTATCCGCTGTTCGGCGAACCGTAGGTAAGATGCTTGGTCAATAGTTCCCAGCGATAGTAGTAAGTTGTCTGGATTTCCGCATCTGGACATTCAAAGAAAGGAATCTCTTGCTTGTACCACTCAAAGTCGCGGTTGTCCCACCACGATTGCTCGTCCAATAGCTGCTGCTTGTCCAGCAGCTGGGCGTGAGATTGCGCAGCAAGCAACATCAGTACGGCTAGGTAGGCTATTCGCATCATGGAAATGAACTCATTAATTTTGAAGAGTCGCAAGACGCGGTCGGTTATTCGCTTTGAGCCCAGAGGTTTTTGCCAATGGGATTAACAAGAATTTGCTTCATGTTCGCTTCCAACATGGCTTTCATAGCAGGATCCTCGTATTTGTCGAGTGCCCGCCCTCCCGCTCGTACACAGTTATTCTCAGAGACTGCCCGGATTTTGCGGGGATTTCTTGCTGTGAATTGATGTTGCGTTGCGATTCCCTTTTCTTTCGATTGGTGACGCGACGGATTGCATCCGCAAGATTATCAAGGGTTCAAATTTTACCAAAGCTGCAGTTTCTCGCACGTCTGCGAGTGGTTAACAGGCAGAGAGAACGACTCACCCTCGAGCTTGAGGCACCGGCAATCTGTGCCAGTAGCCAGGATTGATGCAACCACAGTTGGCTTGGCCGAGGAAGGTTCAGATTGCGTCTGGCGATTCGATTCGTAAGCTCATCCACCCTGCCTCTATTGATTTGCAGGGCTGCAAGTTCCGTGTGCAGACTCAATCACTTTGCACGCAAGGCCTTGTGTGGCACGGGCAAGCCCGTGTGGCCTTTCTATGCCAGCTTTATCATGGCAGTGCGGAGCAGACACATCGTCAGTTGTTTTGCTTCGTTGATGTATCCCTGCTCGGTCTCTGTCCACCACTTCGCTCATAACTGACTCGGCTTGCTGCATGCAGGCTTTGCCTGGAAGATCTTGTTGTCCGCATCACCACTATATCTTGAAGTGGTCTTCATGGTCGTCTGGTCTCTGCTGGGCGACAAATCACTCGGGTCCATGGTGCTGCTCGGCATCGGTGCTCTTTCTCTATGGTAGTATCGGCGCCCCCATTTTCACCCTGCCGTGTTTCGTGTTGTTCCCTTATAATGCACGGACGTGGGTGATGAACCTCGGGCGTGTTTTGGTGACTACGAGTTAGAAGACAAAGTCGCAGGCATAGCAGGCCACAAAATCGTCGTTGCCGGTTGGCAGTCTCGTCAGTGGCACGGTCGTGGCTCGAAGGCAGTTTGCGGTCTCCGTGGACATCGGGCTTGACTTTCCAGCCTTGATCCTCGTCGTCAAGCTGAAAGATGCCAACAGGACTCCATACACTTCGATGCAGATGCATCCAGCGATTGGAGATACTGTCGAAGCAAGAGTCTGTGCATTTGCCGATCACAACCGGCAGATTGGAAGGTGCCAGTTGGACGATGAAGCAATATTGGATGCCCTGAGTTGAAAGAAGATCAAGCGAATGAAATCACACACCGAATACCTGACCTTCAACCTCCCTGCTCGGATGGCGTTCGAGAACATCACGCCGAAGATCGAAGAGATCGTACAGAAAAGCGGGGTCAGGGAGGGCTTGCTCTTGTGTAATGCGATGCACATTACTGCGTCTGTTTTTATCAACGATGACGAATCTGGTCTCCACGCGGATTACAAGAAGTGGCTGGAAGGTCTCGCCCCCTTTGATGCCTCGCCCCAACGCTACGACCACAATCGAACCGGCGAGGACAACGCCGATGCCCACATGAAGAGACAGATCATGGGCAGGGAGGTCGTCGTAGCCATCACAGATGGGAAACTGGACTTCGGGCCTTGGGAGCAAATATTCTACGGCGAGTTTGACGGCCGCAGGCCCAAGCGGGTGCTTGTGAAAGTGATCGGGGAGTAGTCACCAGATTTCCGTGTCATCAAAGCCCGGGCAGTTGGAAGACGAATTGATCGTGACGACGTTCTGTTCGTCACCGATAATCCGCAAATACGCATTGCTGTTGTTCACCTGACATGGCAGAAGGAGTCTGACCCGACGTGGCCTCCCACGAGAATCTTCAATGGATGGCAAGGCTGGATTGAACATTGTTTGATAAAACCTAGTGCTTTGTCAAAGTTTCATTTGGGGATGGAAGGGAAAAAGGGGTCCGACACCAAAAGCCGGAACGGCCCTTCGGGTGCTTCGCACTTTTGGTGTCGGACCCCTTTTTCCCAACGCATGTCTAACCCAATTTTTATTCCTGACAGAGCACTAGGTCGAGTCCATCGCACGACGACTGGCTCTTGAATCGCCCCTCAGTCCAGGAGGCAGACTAAAAAAGAGTCCTGACACCTTTTCTATTCGACAATTTGAGCTGGCCTTGGCCGATGACAAGACGAAGCGTACGTCACCATGATTTGGATTTCTATTGCACTATCAATGCGGCAAACAAGCACTATGAAAGCAATGCTTCTGAAAAAGACAGGCCCTATCGATGACACCTTGGATTTTCTTGAACTGACGGAAATCGCGACTCCGCGGCCTGCAAACGGTGAACTGCTGGTGAAAGTCTCTGCATGCGGTGTTTGCCACACGGAGCTTGATGAAATCGAAGGTCGATTGGTCCCACCCAGCCTACCAGTCGTCCTCGGGCATGAAATCGTCGGCATAGTCGTGGAGATAGGACTCGGAGTCACCAGCTTCGATTGTGGAGACCGGGTTGGAATCGGTTGGATCCATCATTCCAGCGGCGAACCGGATGAGAACTTGTCCCCTGAGTTCAGAAGTACCGGCTGCAGCGTGAACGGCGGCTATGCTGAGTACGTGACCGTGCCCGAATCCTATGCTGTTGCGATTCCAGATAACTTGACGGACACACATGCTGCTCCCTTACTGTGCGCTGGGGCAATTGGGTATCGCGTTCTGAGACTTACCGAAATCGAAGATGGCGAGCCGATTGGATTGATGGGATTTGGAGCATCGGGGCATTTGGTGCTACCAACCGCGAAATATCTGTTTCCCAATTCACCTGTCTATGTCTTCAGTCGGGGCAAAGCATCTCGGCAGTTCGCGTTAGACCTTGGGGCCGATTGGGCCGGGGACATCGATGCAGATCCGCCTCAGTCGCTGCAATCCATTATCGACACCACCCCAGCTTGGAAGCCGGTGATCTCTTCATTGAAGAATCTTCGTCCGGGAGGCCGTCTGGTGATCAACGCTATCCGAAAGGAAGACACCGACAAGGACGCATTGCTTGGGCTTAGCTATCACGAACACCTTTGGATGGAGCGAGAGATAAAGTCAGTAGCCAACCTGACGCATCGAGACATTGCTGAATTCTTGCCTTTGGCTGCATCTATCTCCATCCAGCCAACGGTTACCACTTATCCTCTTGAACAAGCCAACGAAGCACTTCGAGATCTGCGAAACGGGAAGGTTAGTGGAGCAAATGTACTCGTAATCGGTAGATGACATAGAACGAGGCGACCGCCTGCTTTACGCCGCAGATCTATTTTGGCCGCTTTGCGAGGAACTCACGTCTCCGGTTCATTGAGCAGGAGTGGTTCGGTGAACTGCATCAAGCCCAGCAGCGGAAGTTGCGCCGCGAAAGACAGCCAGCAGGACGAAGGCAATGAAGAATGCTGTCGCTTTCAAATCGCAACCCATTTGGTTTGAACTTGTGGCAAACGGAACTTTTACAGGCGGCGAGCCAATGAGACGGATGGGAAAATCCACTACTCAAATTTCGACTTCACTTGCGTCGACCCGCAATTCACGACCCATCCACATGGGTGTCGCAATAAACCAGCCGAGCGTGCCGACGAGTGCCGCAAGCTTGACGGTGTCGAGCCCGATCATTCCCATGAAATACAATAGGCATGGACCGATGACCAGACCGAGAGTGATCAGCGAAACGAGCTTTGCGATGTGGTTCATTGAAGGTTTCCTAAATGCGTGATTAGACGATCGCTTGAGCAGTAGAGATTTTTTTCTGAGTGAGCTTGCTCAACAGCAGATAAAGAAGACCACAGATAATCCAGCACGGTATCACCGCGTACGCAGCAAACAGCCCCTGCCAGAGAATTAGGTAAAGTCCAACGGCAACGGGCAGGAGCCAGGCGATCAAAACAGCGAGGTTGACGTGCGAACCACTGTGAATGGCGTACTCGTCTCGCAACCCAAACTTTTTCAGCAGATAAAAGTCGACGAAGATCACGGCTCCCATCGGACCAAGAACGGTTCCGTAAGTTCCGACGAAGCCAAGTAGCTGAGCAGAGAGGTTTGGGAAGGCTCCGGCGATCGTAGCCACGGCTCCAGCGACAAGGGTCATCGCGGTTCGTGAACTCTTTGGTAGTACGCCCTGGAATGCGAGCCCCGCTCGATAGATCGTTGGGTTTGCGGTCGTCCAACCCGCGATGACCACACAAAGAATGCCGGCCCATCCGAATGACTGAAACGCCAGCAGCCCGGGGTTTGCGGTGACTTTGCCATCATCCCCAACAGCCAGATCGGGTTGGATCTTAATGAGTGCAGCCATAAGCAACGCTGCGGCGATCCACGCCATGTAGTGACCAAGAAACATCCCGATTGCGGGTGCCCAGCCGGACGCCTTGCTCCGGGCAAACCGGAAGATGGAAAGGTCTGCCATTCCGAAGTGCATGGCTCCGTTGCACAACCACGCGAACACAACGATCTGCCAGAAACCAAAGGTTTGCGGCCCATTCTTCTCCTGAACAAACGCAATCGCTTCCTTCCAGAATTTGCCTTCCGACAGCGATGCCACACTGGTGGCTTCCACTTGTGCCAGCGACACGATCCCGCATGCTGCGAAAACCGCGATCATCCAAGGCGCAGCGATGTTGGCGACTTGAGAAACGCGTTCGTAACCGCCCGCCGCGACTGCTGCAATGACCACACCAACGATCACCACCAGCATTGTGAAAGATGGATTACTCAGACCGAAGGTGTCACTTGGAACGTCAAACGTGATTCCAAACGGAACACCCACCGCCGACGCGGAAACCGTGACCATCGCGCCAGCAAGAAAGCAGAACAGTAGTCCGTTGACGAGATTGTAAAACTTGACCAGGGACCCGCCCGAAATCCGCTCCAATTGATAGTAGAGCGTCAATCGCTTGGTCATCGCGATTGGTACGACGAGGAACCGCCACGTCAAGACTGCTAGAACATTCCCCAGCAGTAGACCCAAAATCAGGTTGGACAAACTCGCGCCAGCCGCAAGGAACAACGGTCCAATCATGAACTCCGTTCCCGCGGCATGCTCACCTGCGAACATGCCCCAGAATTTACCATTGCCAAGCAATGCCGAATCCGGCACCGGTTCACGTTCAAACTCTCCGCCAGGAGCTGCAGAGGATACTTCTTCAGTCATTCAAAATCTCGAAATAATTGCCTGCGTGTCTTGCCTGGAAATAGCGTCCCTTACGCCATCACCCATTCGTCGCAACGCGCTTTGAGGTTACTCTGCTTTCGTATTGCCGTACCTTTTCAAGCCACTCGACACCGCCAGGAACGCCGGTTGACTCGCAGTAGTAATTCCAAACTGCGCCAAGTGGCATGGTCTTCTGTTCTTCCATCAATGCGAGCCGAGCGGTCAAGTCGCCGTCACGTTCGAGCTGCTGCAGTTTCTCGGTCGGCTCGAGCAGAGCCGCCAAAAGAGCTTTTAACACGTTGCGAGTTCCAATCGCCCACGCAGCGACTCGGTTGATGCTGGCATCGAAGAAATCCAAGCCGATATGGACGCGATCCAAATAATCTCCACGAACGATCTCCTGCATGATAGCCTGCAACTCATCGCTATAGGTGACGACGTGATCGCTGTCCCAACGCACGCCACGACTGACGTGCAGCAACAATTCGGGCACGTACATCAGAGCTGAAGAGATCTTGTCTGAAATCACCTCGGTGGGATGAAAATGCCCTGCGTCGAGACACAAAACTTTGTTTCGCGAGATTGCATATCCCATGTAAAACTCATGCGAACCGACAACATAGCTCTCGCTGCCAATACCAAACAGTTTGCATTCGACGGCATCAAGCGTGTGGTTGCGTGGCAAATCTTCGGCGAATATCGCATCGAGTGAGCTTGCGAGTCTCTCCCGCGGAGCTTTTCGACTTGCGGGTGTGTCTTTGTATCCATCGGGCACCCAAAAGTTGTTGAGACACGCGTTGCCCTGCGCAGCGCCCATGGCTGCCGCAATCTTGCGACATGCGATTCCATGATCGATCCAGAACTGGCGAATCCCTGCATCGGCATGTGCGAGAGTAAAGCCGTCCGCTGCTTTGGGGTGAGAGAAGTAACTCGGGTTGAAATCCAAGTCTACGCGTCGCTCACGTGACCAATCCATCCATCCCTGAAAATGCTCAACCCTGATTTCATCACGGTCGACAGGCCCGTCGAACTCGCCATAAAGAGCGTGAAGGCTGAGGCGGTGCTGTCCAGGTATCAACGAGTACGCAACTTCAAGATCGCTCCGCAGCTCGCCTGCCGTTCGCGCACGCCCCGGATAATTCCCGGTAACGGCAAGCCCATCGCCGAGCGTTCCCGTTCCGCCCTCAAAGCCTGCGACATCGTCTCCCTGCCAGCAATGAACAGAGATCGCGACGTTGGCGAGCCGCTGGAGTGCAGCGCTGACGTCAACGCCTTGAGCTTGGTACTGCTCCGACGCAAGCTCAAAGGAGGCGGCGACATTCTTTGCATTGCTCATGTTTTTCGCCCTGTGGAAATCGTCCAATCACACAACCTTCCCGAATCGAAGCCACAGTTTACACCTTCGAAGTTGGGAAAACCTCGACGATTAAACCGAAAACTTGGCTTTGTCCCAAAAGGGGTCTCGATGACGCCAGATGAGCAACTCCAGTTCTGGGAAGCGCTGTCGAAGCCTTCCAAACGGACCAAAGCCCAAAAGCAGCTCGGAAAATGATGCCTGCTATGAAGCGAGCCAAACCTACGACTGCAGCCAGGTGTTTTTATAAAACAAACACCAATGTAGCCATCACACTCCGCTGTGATGATCAGCCAAACATCGGCCAGCTATTTCTCGGCCGGTGCTTATGGGGGATCAAAGTCGTTCTCAGCATTTGCTGGTGACGACTTTTTGTGAAGAACCAACTTTCGAAATCATCCGGAAACCTACTTTTGCGCAAGCAGTGAGAGCAAGGCTTCGTCGAATCGCCATCTTGAATGAAGGGCTCTAGGTCCACCCTCAGTAGCTTGCGCATTGGGTTTGATACGCTACAGAGGTGAAGCTGTCCGCTTTCAGTTGGCGAGTCACGGAGCTGACAACAGGTTGAAAAACTGCCGCGGCTGCCGAGTTTATGACCGAAGTGAGAAAATCAGTCTGCTGATCTTCTTGGGGCGTTTTGAAAGTGTCGTCTATCTGACCATCCCACGTTTGAGCGTCTATCGCTCAACTCAAAAAGCGTTGCCCTGAGATTACTCGATACCCAGCCCGAGAAAATTGACCAATTCGGATACTAACCCCTTGCGGAAACATCAGATGTCTGTGTCGAATAACCCACTGCGGTCAATTTCCTAACCAAACAGAGAAGTGTACAGAAGCAAGAGATAAGCCAGAGCGCAATCCGGGCTGCGACTAATCAAGGCTGGGGTGCGTACTCGACCCACAACGTTTCGACACCCGTCCCGGTCGCCAATTTCCAGACTGGCTTGGCTGTCGCAGACCCCGGTGCAAACGTTTGATCTGCCGTATGCAGCCCGGACTGATCTTTCCAGTGAAAGGTCACTCGCGTCGCATCTTCGCGCGGGAGTCGATAAGCCAAATGGACTTCGGCCCGCAAGTTCCGCTTGCCGCCGTCGTTGCGGAAGCGAACTTGAACAACGCTGGCTGTCGCCGGGAGATTCGCGTTTCCCCAGCAGAAGCTCTGTGACCAAAAGTCCGCTGGCACTTCACCCTGTCGCGTAATCCGCCAATCTTCGACCATGTCCGACCAGGATTTACCACTGTCGACCGAATACTCGATGCGATAAGTCACGTCGGACGACGGGGGATTGGAAGAAGCGACGTGCGTGGCGGCATAGACCTGTGCGAGTGCAGCCTTGCCGGGCGCAGCAAGTTGTAACGTGACGCGCGGCGAATCAAACTTCCCTTCAACAATGTGCTGCGCAGCTTGGGCGATGTTCGGACCAGCGCTTTCAAGGGCAAGTCCCGACGATTGGAACTGAACAACGCTCCCGTTGTCCGTCAACCGCGGAATAACCGACGAGTTCGCTTGGCAGACGGTCGTGATCTTCAGTTCACTCCCCATGAGTTCAGCGGCGCCCGATTCGAATCGTAACCAATACTGACGATAGCCCTTCGCGAAATCGGTCAAGTCCACCTTGTACGTTTGGTCGGACGCCTGCGCGGCAGCTTGTTTCCAGCTCTGCCCGCGATCAATCGACACGGAGACCATGACTGGTTTGGCAGACTGGATCACCAAGCCGTTGCGACAGCCCGGTTCATAGACGCCCCACGCTTCGCTCGTTGCCGGTGTTGCAGCGATGATGTAGGGCGAGTTGAATTCGAAGGTCACCTGCCGTTCGCTTTCGCTCGTCACCCCTTCGCGATAGTCTCCATTGGCAAAGTTCGGTTGGTACGTATAAACGGCATTGGCAAACCGAGCTTGGCCAGGGTGATATCCCGCACCGCTGGTTGAGCCATACAGTTTTTCAGGCTGGTTGACCCAAGTTCTCGCACGCTCCGGCCCAGGAATACCATCAGTTTGATAGTTGTGCCCCCAGAAAACGTAAGTCTTGGCATCCTCCAACCCCGGCTTCAAGTACCGCCGCAACGTTTCTCCACGACGCAGATGAACCATCGGGGGCGGACCTGCATAACCCGCAAGATACTCTGCGGTTTGAAACGTGTCATAACAGCTTCCGTCCTCAGGATGCAATCCGCAGACAGGCCACCCCTGCTGCTTCGGTGCAGTAGTTTGTTCCTTAGTAAGAGCCAGCTTCCCTTCCTTAATCTCGTTGATCGACAGCAAGCGTTGTCCATTGGGGTCAAAGATCACCGTGGAGATGTCATGGTCGAGCAGCGCCCAGCGTCCGTCGCGATAAGCACCACCTTTTAAGAAGACTTCGAACGAATTGTGCCCCGACACTCCGGCTACTCGAGCTCGGTTGTGTCCCAGCAAATGCTGCATCTCGGCCGTCCACTGAGAATGCGTCGTGCCGCAAAGTGCAAAACCGTGGGCGAACAAGCCGGTCCAATATTCACGAGTCGCGGAGTCGGCATTGTTCGAGAAGCCGCGGCCCCACAAGTCTTCGGTGCCTTGTTCGCCATGCCAGTAATGAGTGTTCCTCCACAACCAAGATGCTAGCACAAGTTGTTCGTCCGTCGTAGGCCGCCGCCCGGTGACCGCTTCAAACATCACGGCTTGCGTCTCTTGCAAACGTTCGAAAGTGGAACAAGCCAGTTCACCGGGATACCAAGTATGATTCGTCGCCACTTGCGGATCACCCACTCCTGCTTGCACACCCGGGGTCGGAGCCAGTGAAAAAATGCAAACGGCCATCAAGGACATTATCAAGCGGAGAGTATAACTCATCGGGGAGGTTCGCTTTAAGTGGCAGGAAGAACGGGCGGTAGGAAGGAACGAGCAAGAGTAACGTGCAGGAAGCACTGCGTGACTCTTGAAGATTGGCTATTGCCAATTCTACATCAACTTAAACCACAACGCCGCCGTGAGACGCCTGGAGCGGATACTCGCCCTGAAGCCAGCGTCAGCTGCGATCTCGGACGCTACATTTCTTCGCAAAACAGAGAATCAGAGAGTCTTGGGGCAGAATCGCCCGAGCGGAACGAAATCGGAGATCGTACGTTTAAGAAGAGAATTCTCTGGTTGGCGAGCGCATCGCAAAACCAATGAAAACATGCCGGAAAACGCGAAACGCCGGGAGGCTGACTCTCGGCGTTCTTTGTTAACTGGTGTGTCGCCACTATTTCGCAACGCAAATCTGATCCAATTTTGAAACAGATCGAAGCGCGGGATTGTCTTATATCTTGGAAGCAGCCAATATTTCCGCACTCAACAGACCAAATTCGCCTCTAACTCAACAACTGAAATGTCAATCGACGCGGAGGAATTAGGGGAATTGCTCGATCGCTACTGGCCGACGCTGGTGGCGTGGGTCGGCGAAGCGCATTGGGAGGCCGAGGACGTGGTGCAAAAGGCCTTTATAAAGTTGGCTGCGGAAGAGCCGGTACCGAACAACTGCGTTGCGTGGCTTTTTAAGGTCACGAAGCGGCTGGCGATCAATGAACGCCTGGCTTTCGACAAACGCAGGTCGCGTGAAGCAAAATCTGCGTCGGAGCGGCGTCAGGGCGATTGTGTGCACAGCCAATCTCTGGACCTGGAGCTGAAAGAACTACTTAGCAAGCTTGACGGGCGACAGCGCGAGGTAGTCATCGCGCGTGTCTGGGGCGAATTGACTTTTGATGAGATCGCAGCGGCTCTGAATGAACCTAAGGCGTCGGTCTGGCGAGTGTACCAAGCGGGCATCGCCGAACTAAAAAACCTGTATCGGAGGGAAGCAAGTGAATAACTCAGAAGATCGCTCTCAACCAGAAGACAATCAGCGGTGGAGTGCGTTTGAACAGCAACTACGCTCTCGAACACTTGGCTCTGGTCGGCAGAAACGCGATGGGCTGCTTTATCACTGTGGATTTGCAGCGGGCGCTGCTGAAACTAAAAAGCAACAACAACGAAGTGTCCGCCGTTGGCAAGCATTGAGTGTTGCAGCATCGCTGTTCGCCTGCTTCGCATTAGCATCGAATTCTCTTTCGATTCAATCCAACAAAGAATCGCTGCAGGCGAGTGTACCTAGCAAGATTACTCCAGAAAAAAACGCGGCAATTGCTGCGGACGGAGGCTCCGAATTATGGAGCGCATTGGTGACGCTAGATCGTCCGAGCGTCGAGCATCGCCAGCAGACAACGCACATCGGAATGAGCCTGAAAGATAGCGATGCAAACGGCATCGAGGACTTCATTGTACCGGCGAGCCAAAACAGCAACGGAATTTTACGGCCTAAGGATTTTCAACTTTTATTAGGAGGTGATGCATGATGGCACAACAGTGGCGACCATTGGCGATTTGCTTGATGGGCATCGCGACGTTCAGTATTCCGAACAAGCTAATTGCCCAACAGGACACAATTTCCAAGAAGCAACTTTCGCTTGCTCCCAAGACGGCAAATGAGTATGAGGCAATCTTTCATCTTCTCCCGACCGAAGAAGAGCAAGAACCGGGTAATGCAGTTCCTGTGTTGCTGCGGATGGTCTATGAACAACAGCCGTTTATGAAGGATGTATATCCGAAGCTGCATGAATACGTGGAAATGGATACTGCGGATCCAAGATTCGAAGACTTCTACTTTGCACGCTTCGCAGAACAAATGATTCGAGCTGGCTCGATGAGCTATGCAGATTGGCAGTATCCGCTTCGGAGCGAAAACCCTTACATGATTCTGCTACCGGATATCCAATCGCAGAGACAACTAACTGGTAGAGGTATGACTGCTTGGATTCGTTTGCTTCTATCCAAGGGAGATGTTGAAGAAGCACTAACGTGTATCAAAGCACAGTTAGGCTGTGGCAAGCATTGTGCCTCGACTCCGATTGTCGTCTGCCATTTGGTCGGATTGGCAATTGCAAACATGGCTCTCGATAACCTAGAGCTTGCGATTCAATCTGACAAATGCCCGAACATGTACTGGTCGTTGGCCGCATTGCCACCAACGCTTCAAGACGTCGGTCCCATGGTTCGCTGGGAATTGTGGGCAACCCCCGCCCGGTTAGAAGAGCCATTGCCTCCGATTGGCGACGAAAAATGGGGGCAGATTGCGAGCAAGTTTGTAAGGCTCTTTGCAGAGGTAAGCAGCGAGCGGTATTCGCAAGAGGAAGGTACCGCACTGCAACAGAAGATGGTGCAACTCGCCAAGCAGCAATTGCCTGAGCTCTTCGGATTCAGCGAAGACGAAATCGATCGGATGACGAAAGAAGAACTTATCATGCGTTGGGTGTATGCGCAGTATTGTCGTTTGCGTACTCAAGCTGAACCATTGATTTCAAAACGTCCGTCCGAGGTGATTGCTGTCAAGAACAAGATCGTCGCAGAGAACGAAGCTCTTCTCAAAGCCACCGGAGCGAAATCGAGTCCCTATCCGATCGTTCTGCCACAAGGCATTCTGGCATGTCGCAACTTTGAGCGTCGCGTAAAGTTCTTGCAGACGATCGAGGCAATCCGCGATTACGCCAGTAAGAATGATGGTAAGCTCCCTGAAAGTCTCGATGATCTTGACCTACCAGCTCCCAACGACCCTTTCACTGAAGAACCGTTCAAGTATGAACTCAGCGGCTCTACAGCACGACTGCAGCAAGCGGCGATTGATGGCTATGCGACAACAATATATGACTACGAGTTGACTTCTCTCAACTTAGCCGAAGTCAGGTAGCAGATGGTCAAATGTCACGGCTACGAAGTTTTTCAACCTGAGCGGCACGACTCTAGTCGCCGGTCCCTAGCTAACTGCCGGTATGTGAATTTGCAATTGAAATGAAAACCGAGTGCTCGCGCACTTTCACTCAGTGAAAGAGGACAATTTGATTGTCGCATGCACTGTTGAAAGCCCTCGCCTGTCGATTACTGACAGGCCAGGGCTTGAAATCGTCATGAAGTTTACAGCAAGTTCACAACGCGCTCGGTCAATCCCCTGTATTGTGAGCGGTTCGGCGCTAGCCGCCGGCATCGAAACCGAAGGCTAGCGCCTATTCGCTCAGTCACAAACCAAGTCTCTAACTCAACGTTCCAGTACGCTTCGCCAATGAACTTGTTCCAGCTCTGGATGCGATCCATGCGTTGGGCGTATATCGGCTTCCACTTCGGGCGGACCGGTTGCTTGCGAAGCTTGATGCGAGCCTCGGCTGGCGTACGGTCTGCCTTGCGAGCATTGCAGTCGACGCAAGCCAACACGCAATTCGTCCAGCTTGACTGGCTACCCTGTGCACGCGGTACAACGTGGTCGATCATCAATTCTTCGCCGCCTGGCTGCTTTGCACAGTATTAGCAAGTCATCTTGTCAACTTGAACACGTTGCGGCGTATTCGGGGAATCCATAGTCTCACAGACTTTCTGTAACTATCGTAGTCTTTCCCAAAACGCATCAGTAAATCGGCTTCCTCGCTAGGGCGAACCAAGTAGTGCCACACGGGCATGCCAGCACATGCGTAGGCGATTACGGCCGGGCTGCCAAGCCACCAACCAACGGCTATCCCCTGAAGGATGCCTGCTAATGCCATTGGGTTGCGAATCCAGCGATAGGGTCCCGCCATCACCAGCTTGGAAGCCGTAGCAGTCGGTAGCGGAGTTCCTTCGCCATTAATCGCCATAGTCCAGGCACTCCACAACCCCAGCGAGGATGCTGTAGTAAGAGCCGCCATTGAAAACAGGTCTTGGAACGAATGCTTGAACCGAGCCATCCCCAGGCGCTCTTCCAGTTCCAAAATCGCCATAGGCAGTACCCATAAAAAGACACCCCAGAAAATGACGAGTTGGGTGAACGTCCAGACCACAGCGGTCGTCTTGATCATAGCACCAACACGAAACATGGCCGGTGACTGATGGTCCGTGCCATGAATGGTGGCCATAGAAAGCGTCAATCCAGCCATGCAGCTCATGAGACCCGAGGCCAACCAAGCTTCACCGGTCAGCGTGCTGACACCGATGCAGTATAGCGTTGGATACCAAGTCATCGCCGCCAACATCCAAATAGCAACGCTTGAATGCGGCAGCCTCTTGAAAATCATTATCGCTGTAACTAGTGAACCTCCGACGACCAGCAATCCATCGGCAATCCAAAAGCCAAGCAGCGCATCGTCGGGCCAACTTGCGGGCTGAAACCAATCGATCGACTCAGGCACGATTAACAGCGCGCACCACCACGCCGCCGTACCAACAGCCTGAGCCAAGAGATAAATCGTTACAATCGTGCGAGCATTCATCGAAACGCTATTGTACTCAGTAAACCAATTGCTCGCGATTCTGGTCCATTGCGTCAAGAATACTAAAGATCGGATGAAATCATTCAGCCCTCATCCTTCCGCCTTCATCCTTTCATGCAGGCGCATCCGTACAAGCTGCTTTTTGCCACGATCAGCGGTGCGCATCTGTACGGTTTTCCATCGCGAGATTCCCTCTGGCTTCCGGGATCGGGAGCTTCCGAGAGCTTTTTACAAAAAGAAACTGTGGGCATATTCCAAGAATAACCATCCCCAGAACAAACGCACGCATTTTCGTTTCTCCGTCGCTCGATGAGATCAGATTCAGTACTTAGATTTTAGCGAATACGACGCCTCCGCCGCCACAACACAAACGCTTACGGACTTCAGTCGTCTAGGAAAGAACGGTCCATCCGCGCGATGATGATACAGGTGATTGCGGCCAATGCTCCGAATAGAATCGGTGCCCAGTCTGTCAGACGCCATCCAAATCGCGATAAGCGACCAAGCAATGCCGACCCATCGGTAACCGAACCAGAAACTTCCCACTCTTCGCAAAGAACACCTGCGAAGAAATCGCAGCCCAAAACGGATAAAACAGCTCAACCACACGATCAACGTCCGGTTGACAAAGAATGTGTAGCGCTATCAGCACCAGAGATGGTGGCACAAAGATGCCCAGCCCAGATGGACCACAATTCGCGATGGGCTTGCCACGCTCCATGTCCCATACGTTGACTGGCCAGAAAGGTAGCAAAGAGCGGCACGTACCCAGCAAACACGACCAGCCAAATCCAATACTCAGCTGCTTTCATTGCCAGCAATACTTGCACTAACAATCCGCTAAGCAATAGAACCGGGGCGACTACGACGCAAAGTAGTTTGCGCAGCGTGGCAAAATGCTGATTCCAACGAGGCCTGTCGAGCCATTGGGTCAACTCATCGGCTAGCTCACCAGCCGTCGAGTACCGCAATTCCGGCTTAGAATCGACACAGTTGCCAATGATTCGATAGCAGTGCCGGTTCAATCTCGCGGTTCTACGCTTCTTGTTGAACTTCAGATTCCCCGTGGCGACATCGGCAAGCTGTTCACGTAGCGTTCGGTTGTCATAACACGGCGAGCTCCCGGTCAAGGCTGCCCAGAGCGTTGCTCCGAAGCGAGTAAACATCAGATGAAACACTTCGAGACGCCGTCATGTCATCTACGTCCGTACCATTGATGGCTGCGCTTGCCAACTCGGGTGCCATATAGGCTGGGGTTCCTGCAATTCCCAAGTCCGGCGTAAGTCGTGGAAGCGGCATCCAGATCAGCAAGGCCAAAGTCGCTAATCAACGGTCTGTCTGTTTGGGTTTCGATAAGAATATTTTGAGGCTTGATGTCTCCGTGCAGGATTCCATGTCGGTGTACGACGTCAACGGCTCGCGCGATTTGTTCGATGTAACGAACAACACGCTCAGGCGAAATCTTCGAATCCCTTGTCAATTCATGCAGACTGCTGCCGTCGACCAATTGCATTGAAAACCAGGGACGTTCATCCGTTTCTCCCACCTGATAGACAGGCACAATGTGTTCATGCGCGACCCTCGCGGCGAGTTGTGACTCACGCAGGAACTGCAGACGTAGCAGGCTAGCGGTTTCGTTTGCTGAGCCCGCAAGGCGATCTGGACGCATGACTTTGACCGCGTCATAGCGTTGTGTCTTTTTGTGCAGACCTCGATAGACAACACCCATCCCTCCACGCGCAATCTCAGTCAGTTCCTCGTAGTCTTCCAGGATTGGCGGACTGTCAAGTGATTCGATCGCTGTCCGAATTGGAGCTGCAAGCTCATCAATGAGCTCGAAAAGCCGATCGGTATTCCGACTTTTGCCGTGAGCCACCAAACTCAATGCGGGATTGGTCGCCAGATTCCATCGCTCGCTCAAGAATCGCAAGTTCATCGTCGCTGAGCTGTTCGTCATCGACGTGTTGTTATCGGGCAGCATGCTACTCATCATGGTCCTCTTTCATGCAGAGCAGCAACTGTTGCCTTCCTCGGTGAAGCAGTCCAGCAACCGCCGATTCCGAGACCTCAAGCATCTCAGATATTTCCTTGAGCGTGTGGCCGCGTAGATGTTTCAGGATGACCGCCATTCTTTGGTTGGAAGGCAATGTTTGTAATGCTGCCAACATACGAGAGATGTCCTCGTTTCGTTGCAGCACCTGACTGGGCGAAGTGTCATTCGCAACCAGCAACTGCTCCAGTCGAACAAACGATGTTCTGGAGATCACCCTATACGGATATTTCTGGCAATGTTGTTCTTTGCTGTCTCGTAGATGCTTGACTGCATCCAGCACGTTGTGTTTCAAGGCTGAATGCAACCAAGCAAAGAACGGTGCGTTCGTCCAAGCTTGCCCAGATCTTCGATATTGCAATGTGCTTCCATGAGTGTCTGCTGAACGAGATCGGATGCGTCGATATGTCCACGAAAGCCGGAGAAAGCAAGCCTCAGCTAACGAGATCAAGATCGGCCGATGTCGCTCCAGGTCGTCTTCAGTCTGCTGCTGAGTTCGCTTCATCCAGTGTTCCCTTAGTCGAAAGCGAAATCGCTAGGCCGATTGTGCGCCGGTTTCGCATTTTTTGAATTCTCGCGCACAAACGAACTCAGATTCTCGCTTTTAGGTTTGAGATCAGCATATCAAATCACATCCAAATGGACGGGGCACATGAAAAAGATGAATTTTGGACGCAATGTTCAAATCGATGCGAAGTCGTATTTCGAGCCAAAAACAGAAGCCGAGGTGCTTGAGATTCTGAATCAGCACAAAGGACGGTCCATACGCTGCATGGGTCGCCTTCATTCGTGGAGCCAGGTGCTGGAGAGCCCCGACATCCTGCTAGATTTAAGAAATCTGGACCGGGTTCAACCCAATCCCGGTCAGGTCGTGTCAGTTGACGTCGGAGCCGGATGTCAAATCAAACGTCTGCTCGGCGGAACTGGAGGCGAAGACACAGTGGACCTTGCCCTCCGTCGGCTTCATCACCGAGCAGACCATAGCTGGAGCCATTTCCACTGGCACGCATGGATCCGGTCGGCATTCTCTGTCGCACTACGTGCTCGGTGTTCGAGTCGCTCGATACGACCATCAAACCGGAGACGCAGTCATTGTCGACATCACCGACGGTGACGAACTCCGTGCAGCACGTTGTTCGCTGGGGTGCCTCGGTGTGATACTGAGCGTCACGATGCAGTGCCGACCCAAGTACCTCGTGGAGGAACACTTTCGAGAGTACGAACATCTCGACGACGTACTTGCTGCCGAGAAAGAATATCCGCTCCAGCAGTTTTATCTAGTTCCATGGCGATGGTCCTACTTTGCACAACACCGTCGCGAATCAGAAGCCGGAACTTCAAAGACCAAATGGCTTTACCATTGGTATCGCTTTTTGGTTCTCGACATCGCCATGCATTTGCTAGTTCTACTCGTCGTTCATGTACTCCGTTTTCGAGTAGCGGTGAAAGCCGTGTTTCGTTGGATTGCGCCCGCTTGTGTTATCCGGAATTGGCGCGTCGTTGGACCGTCGAGTTCACAGTTGGTCATGGAGCACGAGTTGTTCCGGCATGTCGAAATCGAGCTCTTTGTTCAACGCCATCGATTGCCAAGTGCGCTCCAATTTCTGAAGAATACGCTCGAAGCTTCAGCTAGCCGGAAAGGAAATCTTGATGATGAATTTTTGAGTCAGTTCGCGGCCTTGAACACCAGCGACGAGCTTGATCAATTGCGAGGCAGCTACTGTCATCACTATCCGATCTGCGTTCGAAAAATCCTTCCGGACGACACCTTAGTTTCGATGGCCAGCAACGCCGGTATCGGCATCAAAAACGGAAGCGAAGCCGAAGTCGAAATTGGATTGCTGGGCAATGAAGCGTGGTACTCAATCACCTTGACCAACTACGACCGGGGCCAAAGACGCAAGCGATTTGAAGAGCTCGTCGCTTTTCTAGCTAAATCCATGATGTACCTCTTTGATGCTCGTCCCCATTGGGGCAAATTGTGCCCCTTGCCAACAGACGCGTTGCGAAGCCTCTATCCAGCTTTCAAGGATTTCCAGGAGGTCTGTGATCGTGTGGACAAAGACGGTGTTTTCAGAAATCAATGGACACAGGGTTTATTACGAAACGAACCGCCAAACCAAGCGTACTGAACGCGACTATTCCCACGCAAATGTTCTTGAAGATGCAAACGAAGCAAAGTATCGTTTCGCAACCTCCCAATCCATCGGCAGCCTTCGTTCAGGGCTTCGAGTTTGCTTCTTGTTCTTTGCGTCTGGTATGCTATCTCAATCGCGTGCTCCGCTCATGATCACTGCTAAAGACTATCGCCGATTGAAGGAATGAATTCGATGCGTGTTCAAATGCTCGGATCCTTTTTATTGTTTGCCGTTCTCGAAACCTCCTTCCTGGATAAGGCTTGACGCATTTCGTGTCCGGTCAGGTTTAACATTGAACGAGCCGAACTAGCGAAAGTCAAGAGATTCTAGTTAACGCAATCTGTTAACTAGAAATAGTCTTTTTCGTGCGACGAAAAATCTGCCTTTAGTTAACAGCAGCGTGAGTTGCGAGGAAGCGTCGTCTCGACCTCATGATCAGTAAGCTAAGCCGATGGAAGCGGTCGTAGCCCCGGCTGTGTTGAGTCTGAGCCAGGGGCTAACGGCCTGGTTAACATCGGTGAAGGTTTCCTGCCGATTGGCGATCGTTACTTGTGAAGCTTGTGGCAGGCCGCGCAATTCGTAGCAACCTTGAGCGACTCGCTGGCGTCGTCGCGTCCCACAACCGCTTTGGCGGCTGCTATTACCAACGCATCAGTCAGCTTGTGCCATGACTCGATGTCGCCTTTTTCAGGTGTGCTCTCCGCCATGCTGATGTAAACATCCAGCAGTTCTTTTTTTTCCTCGGGAGACGCTTCACCGGCGATGATCTTCTCGTGAAGCTTACCCTTGTGCTGCTTCATGGCTTCCTTGATCGTGTGCTTCGGCTTGGCATCCCCTTCCGCGGCCAGCACCACGATGCGATGGTGCCGACGCCCACGAGCATGCCCAGTGCAGTAGATAACTTGAACCACGAACACAAACGCATGGTAGAGTCCCTTTTGAAATGACCGACGAGCGTGGTCAGCTGTACGTGGAGCAATTCACAGTTGCCTCAACCGACCAAAACTAGCGTCAATATATCGTTAATCGCATGCGGATGGCAACTACCGAAACTTTTGGTGCGAACCTCCGTAGAAAATCGAACCCTACTGCTTGTACTTAACAGTTGCCACGTCCGCAGAGAGGGAACTCGCCGGTTTCAAAATCGCTATCGAATTCCCCGTCCGCCAAAAACGATGAAGGCCACCAACATTCTTGAAAGCTCCATCTCCCATGAGTATTCCTGTACCTGTGTTCGGATCGAAATAAGATCGTGAAATCTCACGAGGTACAAAAACCGCGCCACACGTCTGAGTCGTCATCATTCAAGGCAGAACTGCAATTCAATGAAAGTAGTGACGCCACGTTCCGTGGGCAGCTGGAGACGAGTCGTTTCGGCGTGAAACTCAATTGGGTGCCCAGCGCTGAAACACTCGACGAAGCGAAGAAAACATCGGATTTCCGGATTAGAGAGTTCTGTGCCTAAGGGTTGCAATATCGCGGTGCCGGGGGACGACTATTTGGCAAAGTAATCGCGGTTCCGGCACTCGCGTTCATGTACGCCCAGCATGGGCGCGTACTTGGAAAGGTCGGGTGATAATGAGATGTTTGGACTTCCGCTGGCGTTCGGCGACCTGTTGCATCATCAAATCAATGTCCCCATCTGCTGCTTCCAGCATGGCCGCGCGTGTCGCATGGATCTCTGCAACGATCGGGTCAATAAATTTGTTAGGCATTACCGGAGAACTCCTCGGGCGTTACAACCAACGGAGGCTCAAAGCCAGAATCTCGAAGCATCCTGTAGATTCGGGGCAAAGTCTCCGCGTTAGCGATGTGCTTGCAATTCCAAGTCAACAAATAGTCTACACCGAAAACCGCCGCTACGGCCACATGTCGTGCATCAGCTGCGGCCTTCTCGGGCAGCAAGTCGCTAGAATCTTCGAAGTCGTAGACATAGCGTTACCATCAAATCCTCCCACGCACTAGTCCAGCCACAACGTGGCGACATTTGCTTAGCCCCGGGTGAGCGTGGCGAGCTCCAAGCGAGCCAAGCGTAACCCGGGGTGATGATAGCGAATGGTTCGGCGGTGAGGGCTTAGGCCGCCATTTCAATTGTCATGATTCGAACCGCAACATCAGTTACGGTGGCGATTGGTTTGTCGAAGGCGTCGTCGAGCAAGCAGGTTTGGTCGCCCCAACACAGTCAATCGCTTGGCAGAGCAAGTATGTGTCGGCCTTTCAGGCCTTCCGCTGCCATGTCAACCGTCACCGGGGCCGCATCGGCCCCGGCAAAGGATGTGCCGGGCCCTCTGCCCTGGTCCCTCATGCACAAATAGTTGACCTGTAAAGTATGTTTGGTCTTGATCCAGGAACGACGGCGTTGACCGATGCCGCGGTGATTGATTTCCCATCGTCAAAACGTCAGCTACCGCGGCTTCGGTCCAACGCTTGGTTCCTGGTTTTCGAACCCGGCAACGAAGGCAGCAGTGTAGTCGATCGGGCAACGCGCCCGCAATCAGGTTTCGCGTGGTGTTGAGGTTTACGCATTGCGGACTTGCAGCGCCCACTAATTCCGAAACAAAGATTTATCGACAGTCGCCAGAATCTTCGAAGTCGTAGACATAGCGTTACCATCAAATCCTCCCACGCACTAGTCCAGCCACAACGTGGCGACATTTGCTTAGCCCCGGGTGAGCGTGGCGAGCTCCAAGCGAGCCAAGCGTAACCCGGGGTGATGATAGCGAATGGTTCGGCGGTGAGGGCTTAGGCCGCCATTTCAATTGTCATGATTCGAACCGCAACATCAGTTACGGTGGCGATTGGTTTGTCGAAGGTGTCGTCGAGCAAGCAGGTTTGGTCGCCCCAACACAGTCAATCGCTTGGCAGAGCAAGTATGTGTCGGCCTTTCAGGCCTTCCGCTGCCATGTCAACCGTCACCGGGGCCGCATCGGCCCCGGCAAAGGATGTGCCGGGCCCTCTGCCCTGGTCCCTCATGCACAAATAGTTGACCTGTAAAGTATGTTTGGTCTTGATCCAGGAACGACTGGCGATAACGGCGGTTCCGGGGTTCGACTTTACATCCAAGTGAACGACGTACCGGAACTCTCGGTCATCGCTTGGTTCCGGTCGCGGACGGTACTGAGCGAGTCCGCCGCGAAACGAACCCGCCATGCAAGTAGTCTAGCACGAAGCATATTCGCCAAGCAAGTAAGTTTCCACCCCGCCCTTCGCTCATCGTTCACCGCTTGTCGCTCACCGTTCCGGGCTCGTCCCGGCGGGAGCATGACTGGTTGGCTACCCACCAAAGCCCACCAGCGCCGTGGACGAGCAGTTGAATCAGCCAGCCGTTGATCTCGTTCGAGTCCACCACATTCTTGTCGGCCAGCCTCACACTCATTGCGGACTCGGTCAAACGCCATCTAATAGACATCACCACCACTCGTCCGCCGATGCTGTCGTGGTCAACGGTAGCCCACCAGTCACCCTTCCGCCGGGACGAGCCCGCGCGGTGAGGAATTAGGCGAATAACATCGCCAACACTGGTCCGCTACGATCAAGAATTCACGAGCATGTCCAAGCACTAGAAAACGCGATCATCGTGGCATTGAATTCAATCGCGTTCATGCGCGAATTGAACAATAGGCAAGCGTCCGGAACGACTGGCGTTGATCGATGCCGCGGTGATTGATTTCCCATCGTCAAAACGTCAGCTACCGCGGCTCGGTCCAACGCTTGGTTCCTGGTTTTCGAACCCGGCAACGAAGGCAGCAGTGTAGTCGATCGGGCAAAGCGCCCGCAATCAGGTTTCGCGTGGTGTTGAGGTTTACGCATTGCGGACTTGCAGCGCCCACTAATTCCGAAACAAAGATTTATCGACAGTCGCCAGAATCTTCGAAGTCGTAGACATAGCGCTACCATCAAATCCTCCCACGCACTAGTCCAGCCACAACGTGGCGACATTTGCTTAGCCCCGGGTGAGCGTGGCGAGCTCCAAGCGAGCCAAGCGTAACCCGGGGTGATGATAGCGAATGGTTCGGCGGTGAGGGCTTAGGCCGCCATTTCAATTGTCATGGTTCGAACCGCAACATCAGTTACGGTGGCGATTGGTTTGTCGAAGGTGTCGTCGAGCAAGCAGGTTTGGTCGCCCCAACACAGTCAATCGCTTGGCAGAGCAAGTATGTGTCGGCCTTTCAGGCCTTCCGCTGCCATGTCAACCGTCACCGGGGCCGCATCGGCCCCGGCAAAGGATGTGCCGGGCCCTCTGCCCTGGTCCCTCATGCACAAATAGTTGACCTGTAAAGTATGTTTGGTCTTGATCCAGGAACGCTGGCGATAACGGCGGTTCCGGGGTTCGACTTTACATCCAAGTGAACGACGTACCGGAACTCTCGGTCATCGCTTGGTTCCGGTCGCGGACGGTACTGAGCGAGTCCGCCGCGAAACGAACCCACCATGCAAGTGGTCTAGCACGAAGCATATTCGCCAAGCAAGTAAGTTTCCACCCCGCCCTTCGCTCATCGTTCACCGCTTGTCGCTCACCGTTCCGGGCTCGTCCCGGCGGGAGCATGACTGGTTGGCTACCCACCAAAGCCCACCAGCGCCGTGGACGAACAGTTGAATCAGCCAGCCGTTGGTCTCGTTCGAGTCCACCACATTCTTGTCGGCCAGCCTCACACTCATTGCGGACTCGGTCAAACGCCATCTAATAGACATCACCACCACCATCGTCCGCCGATGCTGTCGTGGTCAACGGTAGCCCACCAGTCACCCTCCCGCCGGGACGAGCCCGCGCGGTGAGGAATTAGGCGAATAACATCGCCAACACTGGTCCGCTACGATCAAGAATTCACGAGCATGTCCAAGCACTAGAAAACGCGATCATCGTGGCATTGAATTCAATCGCGTTCATGCGCGAATTGAACAATAGGCAACCGTCCGGAACGACGGCGTTGATCGATGCCGCGGTGATTGATTTCCCATCGTCAAAACGTCAGCTACCGCGACTCGGTCCAACGCTTGGTTCCTGGTTTTCGAACCCGGCAACGAAGGCAGCAGTGTAGTCGATCGGGCAACGCGCCCGCAATCAGGTTTCGCGTGGTGTTGAGGTTTACGCATTGCGGACTTGCAGCGCCCACTAATTCCGAAACAAAGATTTATCGACAGTCGCTAGAATCTTCGAAGTCGTAGACATAGCGCTACCATCAAATCCTCCCACGCACTAGTCCAGCCACAACGTGGCGACATTTGCTTAGCCCCGGGTGAGCGTGGCGAGCTCCAAGCGAGCCAAGCGTAACCCGGGGTGATGATAGCGAATGGTTCGGCGGTGAGGGCTTAGGCCGCCATTTCAATTGTCATGGTTCGAACCGCAACATCAGTTACGGTGGCGATTGGTTTGTCGAAGGCGTCGTCGAGCAAGCAGGTTTGGTCGCCCCAACACAGTCAATCGCTTGGCAGAGCAAGTATGTGTCGGCCTTTCAGGCCTTCCGCTGCCATGTCAACCGTCACCGGGGCCGCATCGGCCCCGGCAAAGGATGTGCCGGGCCCTCTGCCCTGGTCCCTCATGCACAAATAGTTGACCTGTAAAGTATGTTTGGTCTTGATCCAGGAACGCTGGCGATAACGGCGGTTCCGGGGTTCGACTTTACATCCAAGTGAACGACGTACCGGAACTCTCGGTCATCGCTTGGTTCCGGTCGCGGACGGTACTGAGCGAGTCCGCCGCGAAACGAACCCACCATGCAAGTGGTCTAGCACGAAGCACATTCGCCAAGCAAGTAAGTTTCCACCCCGCCCTTCGCTCATCGTTCACCGCTTGTCGCTCACCGTTCCGGGCTCGTCCCGGCGGGCGCATGACTGGTTGGCTACCCACCAAAGCCCACCAGCGCCGTGGACGAGCAGTTGAATCAGCCAGCCGTTGGTCTCGTTCGAGTCCACCACATTCTTGTCGGCCAGCCTCACACTCATTGCGGACTCGGTCAAACGCCATCTAATAGACATCACCACCACCACTCGTCCGCCGATGCTGTCGTGGTCAACGGTAGCCCACCAGTCACCCTCCCGCCGGGACGAGCCCGCGCGGTGAGGAATTAGGCGAATAACATCGCCAACACTGGTCCGCTACGATCAAGAATTCACGAGCATGTCCAAGCACTAGAAAACGCGATCATCGTGGCATTGAATTCAATCGCGTTCATGCGCGAATTAAACAATAGGCAACCGTCCGGAACGACGGCGTTGATCGATGCCGCGGTGATTGATTTCCCATCGTCAAAACGTCAGCTACCGCGGCTCGGTCCAACGCTTGGTTCCTGGTTTTCGAACCCGGCAACGAAGGCAGCAGTGTAGTCGATCGGGCAACGCGCCCGCAATCAGGTTTCGCGTGGTGTTGAGGTTTACGCATTGCGGACTTGCAGCGCCCACTAATTCCGAAACAAAGATTTATCGACAGTCGCTAGAATCTTCGAAGTCGTAGACATAGCGCTACCATCAAATCCTCCCACGCACTAGTCCAGCCACAACGTGGCGACATTTGCTTAGCCCCGGGTGAGCGTGGCGAGCTCCAAGCGAGCCAAGCGTAACCCGGGGTGATGATAGCGAATGGTTCGGCGGTGAGGGCTTAGGCCGCCATTTCAATTGTCATGGTTCGAACCGCAACATCAGTTACGGTGGCGATTGGTTTGTCGAAGGCGTCGTCGAGCAAGACGGTTTGGTCGCCCCAACACAGTCAATCGCTTGGCAGAGCAGGTATGTGTCGGCCTTTCAGGCCTTCCGCTGCCATGTCAACCGTCACCGGGGCCGCATCGGCCCCGGCAAAGGATGTGCCGGGCCCTCTGCCCTGGTCCCTCATGCACAAATAGTTGACCTGTAAAGTATGTTTGGTCTTGATCCAGGAACGTTAGAGAGTGATTCCTGTTGATTTGCCTCTCACCCCCCAATGGCTCAAAGCAAGTTTATCCCCGATTGATACGCCCCAATTTGGCCTGCAGGCGATCTAAAGGCAATCAGACGGACTTTGAGTAATTACTTTCCTCGCCGAGTATCGTGGGGCGTTCTCGGTCGCCAGGTTCCAGCTCTCGCTCCGCAGTGTCACGAATTATCCGGCGCTGCTGGTTTTCTTCGCAATCGAACTGTGTCAGGGGTCCACTTGCTGGGTTACAGCCCTAGTGCAAGCCAGACGCGAGTCCTGAGAAGGATGGCGACCAACTGAAAACACGTCGGTACCTGTAGCATCCTGAACGCCCACGGCGACTAAATAGTCACCCTTCTGCCTCACGCGACCCATGCCAACGTTGGGCACTGGTTCGCCTCTTTCGCAGCCTCCCCTAGACATTACGTGGTTCCAAGATAAAACGGCCTTCAGTGACTTCGTGCAGGCGCCAGCAAGGCGTCCTCTGGAAGATCCATTCCAAGTCGCCAGCAGAGGGGCACTAATCCTCGCTCGACTCAAGGATGCTCTAATCTCTGGCTTCCGGGGCAAGGGCCGAGCGAAACATCTGGATGGCCGTGATAAGCACGACCACGACAACCAACCACTTCAGAGTGTAGAGCGGAAGCGATTTTACAATCAGCGCAGCGATCAGGACGGCGGGCAGTCCGCCAAACGTGAGACCGAGGGCCGCCTGCATTCGCTGCTTGCCGGAAAGTACGAACCGTCTGCTCGCGACCGGCATTAGAAATGCGCATGCGCCCATCATAATAGGGAATGCTGCCACCGGGTTCATTCCCAACAGGCTGACGAGAATCATGCACGGGGCATATAGTCCCACACCGATGGTCATCAATGCGCCAAGCATCCCGATTACCAGGCACGCAGGGATCAACCACGGCCACTCCAACCCCAGCGCTCGGCGCCCTCAGGTTTCAAATCGAACTGGAAAGCGGCCATCAGCACCGCGGCGACGACCAGTGCGCCGCCCATGCCGATTTGAATCCGCTTTCGAGGCAACTGCGTCACTATTCCGGCTCCAAACCACGCTCCCAGAACCGCTGATGAGATCATACAAAGCAGCGTGGCGGGTTCCACACGGACGATGTCAATATAGATAAATGCCATCAGCATTACGGGCAAGGTATGACCAACATTCATAGTACCTGGAATGAGCTCGTCGGGCACGAGTCTCCAATAGCGGAAACATGCTGTGGTCGGTGCAAAGTTGCCGATGCCAAGGGTGTCGAAAAAGTTGGTGACGAATCCGATCAGTGTTTGCGCTGGCGTGGGTAACCAGCGTTTGTCCGCGCCAGACCCCTGTGACAAGCTGTGTGTTCGCCGAATGCTCGTCGCGAGCACCGCCACGTACCCTGCCGCCAGCAAACCGAGCGACGTCATTAAAACGATCTTCATAACTGACTCTGTTAGCGTGGGCGAGGTAGGTTCGCGATCATGTTTTCCCCATTACTTCCGTACCATTGGCTGGTGCGATAAACGACAAGCCGAAGTGGTGCAGCCGCTAGATTGTGGATCAGTACCCTTCGCGAGTGAATACCCATTCGAGCAACATCCATGAAGAATGTGGTGGACTCGAACGAGATCAACGGCTGGCTGATTCAACCGATCGTCCACGGCGCTGGTTGGCTTGGGTGGGTAGCCAACCACTCATGCTCCCGCCGGGTCGAGCCCGGAACGGTGAGCGACAGACGGTGGGTACCTGCTGCGCTGCTCACAATCGCAGTTCCGATTCTGATGCCCAATGTTCTGTTGTGGGGATTAGCCCAGCCATTGCTCGGCGGCCTCCAGAAGAATCGACAAGCACGAAGCGCATTGCGTGCCTGACAACGTATTTGCTGATGCTGGATACCGCATTGAAATTCTGGTTGAGAACCAGCTCATTGTCGAGTTGAAGAGTGTCGAGAGAATGTTGGGGATTCACGAGGCTCAATTATTGACCTAAATGAAATTGTCGGAAGTAAAGATCGGACTGCTGATGAATTTCAACGTGACCAAGCTAAAAGAGGGCATCAATCGCTTTGTGCTCTGAC
>CAVPPY010000011.1:0-8129 GCA_963707245.1 Pirellulaceae bacterium | reverse complement strand
GCCTGTTGGCTGTCGGGGAATCCACACGAAGCGGAAGAAATCGTCTCCTTTACTGCCAATCGTCGCCGCTGATCATCGTTGAGCAGGATTCGTTTCTTACCAAGCTTATCCTTCAAAACTTGGTTAGTTCAAGAGGACGATACCAATATTGTCAAAAACAAACACCCGCGAATCGGAAGGCCGACCCGCGAGTGTTGAGCTTGAGCTTGTTGAGAGAGACAAGTTGCCTGTCCCACTTTCTACAGTTCGATCGCTTCAACTTCGGCGACGAAGCGCTGGTTGCTGTCAGCGAGGAACGCGCTGATGACGTTGAACACGGAGTCACTGAAACCACCGATGTTCATGATGTCAGCTCGCTCACATGCCTGGACCGTTTGGTACGGCTGGAGGTCGATGCAGACCAGCTTCGGAGCCGCCGCGCTACCAGCCAGCTTGCGCTGATGGGCGACGAAAGTTTCCCAAGCTGTCATGACACCGGTCGATCCGTGACGGCCCGTTCCAACCCAACTCTCGTTGTCGCTGACCAGTACAACTCCCGCAAACTTGCGTTCACGGTGCAGCACATTGGCAGCTTCTAAAGGTAGAGCACAGTTGGTTCCACCGCCTCCGTACTTGCTCAGTCGCTCGGCGATGCTCAAGATCGAATCGTTTGGATCGATCCGCACATCGTAAGCGCGAGTATCGAACGGAATGACCACGCTGTCCGGGTTGCGTCGTAGGACCGCTGCGGCGAACAGTGCAGCCACGTCGATGCACCGCATCTTCGACGTCGCACCTCGGCCGCGGTGTCCCGTGACCGCGCAGCTCATCGATCCAGACGTATCCAGACCAATCACCACCGGTCCAGGCAACTCAGGTACGTTTCCACAAGCGATCTCGGCTGCCTTGTGCAGCGCCGCCTTGATCTTCTGCGGAACAATGTCGTCGGCGTTCAAGTACGCAGCAAAGTACTGGTACGGGAACTGCTTCGAACGTCGAATCTCCGACTCGTCAGAAATCCGGCCGGCGACGTATTCTACCACATGTGGGCCAGTCACTCCGTGACTGACCTCGGTATCGACGCCCCCGTCACGGAGTGCCGGGGCCACATCAAAGACGCCGTGTCGCAGCAAAGTGTTCAGGTTCATACGCAGCGCCTGCGGACCCATCTTGCGAGCCAATGCTGCCCAAACCTTCGGTCCCCTAGCGGCATCCGACAGCAAGTCCCAGCGGACTCCTTCCAAACCACCAGCGATCAACGCTTGTGCCTCTTCGCTTTCCGAGTTGCGGTAGGCGATCAGCGACTGAACTTCGACCGGCAAGTCGGCTTCCGTTGCAGGTGCCCACTTTTCGACCGTCTTATCCGTCAACCAACCGAACATGGCTCGACGAGCGTTATCCTTCGGAGTCGGTCGAGCCATTCGCAGGATATCCCGCAAGCTCGGGTCGTTACCGATCAATGCGCTTAACAGCTTTCCAACCGACGCATTGTTCAACCAGCGCTGGAACGCTCGCTGCAGAGAGCTCGAAAGCCCCGTTCGCACGGTTCCCGACTTGCTCTTGAACTGGCCTGAGCGAATCATCTGGAACACAGTTCGCAGAATACGACCGTTGTCGACGACGCGATCGAAAACTCGATGCATCAGCTCGGTATCGCGAACCGACAAGGCAACGAGCAATGCCGCTGGCATGTCCTTCATGAATGCCTTCTCGCGTGCGTACAAAGCCAGCTTTGCCAAGTACTGGTCGTCATTGACCTCGTCGATCAACTTCAGCACTTCATCAAGCTGCGTTGTGGCAGTCGAATAGAACGCGTTACCGAACGTACCTGTCGCGGCGACTTGAGCCAGCGCATGCTTCGGCTCGAGCTTATACGCTCGACCACCCGCTTCGTTGACTGCGTCCGCTCGTGGCAGTCGTGCCGTCTTGCTCGCGAAAAGAGACTTGTTGGCCATGGGATTCCTCCTTGTGGAATAAGCTTCCAGCTTGTCATGCTGCGACTGCCACCAAAGGCAATCACAGGCAGGATGCCTATGCCACATTAAAAACTGTCCGACGAAGGGTAATTGAGAAAGGCCAGGTATCCGTGACACTGTGCCATCTTTTGCAAAGATGTAATCCCAACTGGCAGTCGAACGAGAATCGCAAAGCAGATCGAAGCACAGTGCTACGTCTGCTTCCCCTATTTCAATCGTTGGTTGCTTGCGTTATAAGACCGAGGGCCGGGCAGATATGTTCGCGACAATTATGGATGGAAAGTCAAAGTGATTCACTTAAGAATCGAACTGTTAAAGATTGTGCGTTGCTTAAATGAAGCCGGTATCGACTACGGGCTCATCGGTGGACTGGCAGTCGCGGTGCATGGCTATGTTCGGGCAACAAAGGATATTGACATTCTCATTCTCCATGATGCTCTGTCTGCGGCGCACGACGCTCTCGCACCGATAGGCTATGACCTCGATGCTGGAATATTCAAGTTTGGCCAAGGGACGGAAAAGGAGACTCAACTCTTTAGAGTCTCACGAGCCGATGGCCCCACACTGACCACACTCGACCTGATGATGGTGACACCGATTCTGGAAGAAGTCTGGAAAGCTCGTGAAGTAGTCAGGGCTTACGACACAGAGATCAAAGTTGTCTCGAAGGCTGCATTGATTAAAATGAAGGAGCTGGCGGGACGGTATCAAGACCTTGCGGATATCGAATCGCTTCGAAATATCTCTGATTCGGATGGCAATTAGATATGGATCCAACTAAATCGAAGTCGCGTGGCATTAGCTGTGACATGTCACAAGCAGCCGTTGAACGCCGCTTGGAGACGGTCGACGAGTTGCGTGAATTGGCGCTCGCATTGAGCCAGGCGGAACGGCTTGGCCCCGTAGGCAGCAAGCAGGCCGCTGTGGAAATGCCATCTTCGTTTGAAATTCACGACCCTCAACGTAAAAAATAGATCGACGAAGTCTGTTCGAGAGTTTGCGATACATTGCTCTACCAACTGAGCTAAAGCCACGGCGTGGCACCGATGAGATTCGCTCCTCACGACACATGTACTCCACAGCGGCAGTCGATCTAAGTTTTGAAAACGGCGACGAAGTGGTGGTCAGACTCTCGAGCGGGAATCGAACCCGCAGATCATGTTGCCACAATCCCCAGACTCACTGGTCGCTGCTTTGGTGACCCATGGATTCCGAACCGGCAGTTCAGGTTTGTATTGAGTGATTCAATCTTTCTCCCTAAAAGTACTCGTCGCGATTGGCACCATCAAAAGCAGCCCGACTGCAGACAGCAACGCTTGAATCGCTTGCCGCTGCCACAGGGACACGGATCATTGCGGCCGAGCTTTTCCTCGAGCAGCTTGTCGCCGTGTACAACGCGTGTTCCGCGTTTGACGTTGGTTTCTGAGGGGAAACCTCGTCGTCGTTTACTCATCGGCTCGAAAAAAGGAATCTTGGAAATGGATGTCGCGACGAGCCAGCAGAACCGGAGCTCCCATCGCTGAGAGAGGAATCTTGGAAATGGATGTCGCATGATAGAGCTCCCAGTGAAAACTGAGCGGTACGGCTAGCCGCCGGTTCTTACGAAAGACCAGCAGAACCGAGGGCTAGCGCCCAATCGCTCATAAAAGAGAGAGGAAAAAGACTCCCCGCTACCCAAGGTGGCGGCGAGTCAGAACAAAATCATTTGAACGAAGTGTTAGTTCAGACGTTTCGGTTTCTAGTTGATGTAGTCCAAACAGGCAGTTCAAACTTCAGAGCCGACGACTGGATTCGCACCAGTATGGATCCGCTTACAAGGCGGACGCCTTTCTCAGTCGAGCCACATCGGCAAAAAGCGGTAAGGGATAAGCAGCTAAGCAGTAAGGTATAAGGAGTAAGTTCGCAAGCGAAAGGTTCACAGCAGTTTTCGAGGCAAGCTCGAATTCTTCTGCTACTTGTTTTCGCTGACTTCTTACCCCTTATTCCTTAAAGCTCAGTTTACAGCAAGTTCACAACGCGATCGGTTGATCTCCCAGCATCGGAAGTACTTGGGCCGAGTACGATGTTCATCTTGCCCGCCGTTGCGATCTTCTCGAGAACTTCCAGTTCCCGGAGTCGCATCAGCGTGGGATTGTCTGCCAACAACTTGGCGGTGTTGGCTTGTACTCCGAGCCGTCAGTTGAGCTTGTTTCGAAACACTTGACGAGGTTGTGGCCAGAGATCCGGCCCGTATTGTCGGCTACGAGCGGGCCGGGCGGGATTCGAACCTGCTAAGCCATGTACTCCGAACCGGCAGTCAACTGAGTGTACGGAAAATGATCCACGAAGTTGTGTGTCAGAGGGTTTACGGCGCTCTACCACTGAGCTACGGCGCAATGTTCTAAAACAGAGTCTCGCCGGTGGGAGTCGAACCCTCATCTCTACATGAGAACCGTGCCCCGATCCAGCTCGAACTGGTCGATCAGATCTGCAGCTAGCCTCCTGTGCGCGGTGGCACAATGGTAGTTGTTGTCAGATTGGCCGCTCAATACGCGGGGTTCAGCAAACCGGTACAAGATTGCCACGTAGTTTTCTTAGTTTTGCAGGTCGCCCCACACGACACCTTCTGCACCGGGAGGCCTCATGCACCAATCGGGGGGATGGTCTGCGCGGAAATCCATCGAGCGCGGATCACGTCACTAACAGAAAAAACATTTTAACGAGCGAATCGTTCAACGCAAACATCTGCTGGTAATCTGCGACTGCTTTGAGAAGCGTATCATTCTTGAGGTCGCGAATCAACATGAGACCGTTATTGCGATTGACTTTTTATTGACTTTTATTGCTTTAGTTTTGGTCGCTGCCAATCCATCGAAGGCGACAGCTATTTTGAATTTCGATACGGCCACAGGTACGACTGGTAGCAACGGCGATCAAAGTGTGGGATGGCAGTTCGATGTACTTAGTACTTCGACTGTGACCAACCTGCTTTGGTACTATCAAGATTCGGACGGTTCAGCGCCGCCAGTTGGTATATGGGATAGTGCGGGACACACTGCCACTTCGGCCACTATCCCTGCAGGCACTGCGGCGACTCTCGATGGTATCTGGAGAAGTGTCTGGTCACCCCATTTAACTTGGGGGTGGGAACTGGGAACTATTGTTGGCGGCACAAACACCTCGAATTCGTCCTACCGTTTGGCTGCCAACGTCACCCAAACGGTTGACCCCGCATCGCGTTCGTTTGATGCACGTTCACGTAATTTATACCGCTCCGAATGTGCTCGTGCGTCCTACCCTTTTTTCTTCCGCAATTACCGGATTTTTCGGTCCGAGCTTTGCGGTCAGACGGCGTTACAGCTGTCCCTGAACCGTCGACAATCGCCGTTTGGACGTTGCTTGCACTGGTCGGCTTGGCACGTCGCCGCCGGCAAATCCCAGCCACGGCCTGAATGCCATAGCCGAAGCCAGCCTCGACCAAACGCGTTGCAAGCAGCGCATGCGTCTGTACAAAATCATGGTGGCCGGGCTATCTTTCCGCTCCGGATTTTCGTCGTCGAAACTTCGTGATTCACTAACTCGCTTTCAGATTCCTTGCTCCAACGTATTACGCGATTTCGCACAGGTACACCAACCGGCCAGCCGTAGCAGACACGGGGTCGCAAAAATTGGCAATTCTCCGAGTCCAATCCTTGAGTCAAATATATCTGCCCTACCAAAATTGAGTTGTCTAAACCACGCTCACCAAAGCCACCTGGATTCAGCGGATTGGTCAGCCTATCGTAAGTCTGGAGAAGCTTGATCCTACGAGATGAACCGCCGTATGCGGTCCCGCATGTACGGTGGCGTGGGAGGGGCCCCGGAGCAATCCGGGCTCCTATACGGATCCGATTGTTCGCTACGCTTCCGCCGCCTTGCACTGCCGAGGGGTGACTCAGTCATCGATTATCTTACCACGAAGGACACGAAGAGCACGAAGGAGGTCAGAGCACAAAGCGATTGATGCCCTCTTTTAGCTTGGTCACGTTGAAACTCATCAGCAGTCCGATCTTTACTTCCGACAATTTCATTTAGGTCAATAATTGAGCCTCGTGAATCCCTAACATTTTCTCGACACTCTTCAACTCGACAATGAGCTGGTTCTCACCCAGAATTTCAATGCGGTATCCAGCATCAGCAAATACGTTGTCAGGCACGCAATGCGCTTCGTGCTTGTCGATTCTTCTGGAGGCCGCCGAGCAAATGGCTGGGCTAATCCCCACAACAGAACATTGGGAATCAGAATCGGAACTGCGATTGTGAGCAGCGCAGCAGGTACCCACCGTCTGTCGCTCACCGTTCCGGGCTCGACCCGGCGGGAGCATGACTGGTTGGCTACCCACCCAAGCCCACCAGCGCCGTGGACGAACGGTTGAATCAGCCAGCCGTTGATCTCGTTCGAGTCCACCACATTCTTCATGGATGTTGCTCGAATGGGTATTCACTCGCGAAGGGTACTGATCCACAATCTAGCGGCTGCACCACTTCGGCTTGTCGTTTATCGCACCAGCCAATGGTACGGAAGTAATGGGGAAAACATGATCGCGAACCTACCTCGCCCACGCTAACAGAGTCAGTTATGAAGATCGTTTTAATGACGTCGCTCGGTTTGCTGGCGGTAGGGTACGTGGCGGTGCTCGCGACGAGCATTCGGCGAACACACAGCTTGTCACAGGGGTCTGGCGCGGACAAACGCTGGTTACCCACGCCAGCGCAAACACTGATCGGATTCGTCACCAACTTTTTCGACACCCTTGGCATCGGCAACTTTGCACCGACCACAGCATGTTTCCGCTATTGGAGACTCGTGCCCGACGAGCTCATTCCAGGTACTATGAATGTTGGTCATACCTTGCCCGTAATGCTGATGGCATTTATCTATATTGACATCGTCCGTGTGGAACCCGCCACGCTGCTTTGTATGATCTCATCAGCGGTTCTGGGAGCGTGGTTTGGAGCCGGAATAGTGACGCAGTTGCCTCGAAAGCGGATTCAAATCGGCATGGGCGGCGCACTGGTCGTCGCCGCGGTGCTGATGGCCGCTTTCCAGTTCGATTTGAAACCTGAGGGCGCCCAAGCGCTGGGGTTGGAGTGGCCGTGGTTGATCCCTGCGTGCCTGGTAATCGGGTTGCTTGGCGCATTGATGACCATCGGTGTGGGACTATATGCCCCGTGCATGATTCTCGTCAGCCTGTTGGGAATGAACCCGGTGGCAGCATTCCCTATTATGATGGGCGCATGCGCATTTCTAATGCCGGTCGCGAGCAGACGGTTCGTACTTTCCGGCAAGCAGCATATGCAGGCGGCCCTCGGTCTCACGTTTGGCGGACTGCCCGCCGTCCTGATCGCTGCGCTGATTGTAAAATCGCTTCCGCTCTACACTCTGAAGTGGTTGGTTGTCGTGGTCGTGCTTATCACGGCCATCCAGATGTTTCGCTCGGCCCTTGCCCCGGAAGCCAGAGATTAGAGCATCCTTGAGTCGAGCGAGGATTAGTGCCCCTCTGCTGGCGACTTGGAATGGATCTTCCAGAGGACGCCTTGCTGGCGCCTGCACGAAGTCACTGAAGGCCGTTTTATCTTGGAACCACGTAATGTCTAGGGGAGGCTGCGAAAGAGGCGAACCAGTGCCCAACGTTGGCATGGGTCGCGTGAGGCAGAAGGGTGACTATTTAGTCGCCGTGGGCGTTCAGGATGCTACAGGTACCGACGTGTTTTCAGTTGGTCGCCATCCTTCTCAGGACTCGCGTCTGGCTTGCACTAGGGCTGTAACCCAGCAAGTGGACCCCTGACACAGTTCGATTGCGAAGAAAACCAGCAGCGCCGGATAATTCGTGACACTGCGGAGCGAGAGCTGGAACCTGGCGACCGAGAACGCCCCACGATACTCGGCGAGGAAAGTAATTACTCAAAGTCCGTCTGATTGCCTTTAGATCGCCTGCAGGCCAAATTGGGGCGTATCAATCGGGGATAAACTTGCTTTGAGCCATTGGGGGGTGAGAGGCAAATCAACAGGAATCACTCTCTAACGTTCCTGGATCAAGACCAAACATACTTTACAGGTCGACTATTTGTGCTATGAGGGACCAGGGCAGAGGGCCCGGCACATCCTTTGCCGGGGCCGATGCGGCCCCGGTGACGGTTGACATGGCAGCGGAA
>CAVPPY010000010.1:0-51167 GCA_963707245.1 Pirellulaceae bacterium | reverse complement strand
GGCCGGTTGACGGCCGGCGAACCCGCCCAGTCGCCCGGTTGAAGGGTGGAGATTCGCGCCACTTGCCAGTTTGAAAGGCAAAATCGTTGACAGAGTCGGCCTGCAGCAGTCAAGATGATGGATTGCCGACTTATCGTGTCTCGAGACCTGTTATAGACTTGTCGCCGCCGTTGCATCGGTAATTCGCCTTTGGGGGGCGGGGTTTGCTGTTCTCCTGGGGTGCCGCTGCGCGAAAACCGTTTTTGCTAGAGCAGACCGCTTTACTCAGGGAAGCATCATGAATCAGCCGATGCGCGATTTCACCGACCTGCTGCTGCGCCGCGGAGTCGTCAGCCTCGATCAGCTGGCCGAAGCCACCAATGTGGCTCGCGATAGCGATATGCCGATCGGCGACGCCCTGATTCAACTGGGCTACGCCGAAGCCGACGCTGTCTACCGGGCCTTGGCCGAGTTCCACAAGCTGGACTTCGTCGACCTGTCCGCCGAGCGGATTCCCGACGAAGTGATTCAGCTGGTGCCCGAGTCGGTCGCTCGGGAAAACAGCATTATTCCCTTCAAAGACGAAGACGATGCCCTGCACGTGCTGGTCAGCGACCCGTTCGACCTGGAAACCATTGAAAAGCTGCGATTCATTCTCAATCGCAAGGTCGAAACGGCTCTGGCACCCCGCGAGGCGATTCAGGAAGCGATCAACCGCTACTACGGGCAGGTGGAAGGTGAATCGGCTGACTCGATTCTGCAGGAGTTCACCGACACGCAAATCGACTTTACCGAAACAGCCGAAGACGCGCGGCCGACTCCGACGAGTTGGTCGACGAATCCAGCGCCCCGGTCGTGCGGCTGGTGGGCATGATGATCCAGGAAGCCGTCCAGCTGCGGGCCTCGGATATTCACGTCGAGCCCTTTGAGGATCGAGTGCGCATCCGCTACCGCATCGACGGCATGCTGGTGGAGCGTGACAGCCCCCCCAGACGGCTGCTCGGGGCCATTCTGTCGCGGATCAAGATTCTGGCCAAAATGGATATCGCCGAACGACGACGCCCCCAGGACGGGCGGATCAAGGTCACCGTCGGCGAGAAGGAGCTCGATCTGCGGGTCAGCATCATCCCGACCAACCACGGTCAGTCGGCGGTCATGCGACTGCTGGACAAGGACAACATCAAGGTCGGCGTCCGGCAGCTGGGGCTCGGCGAACGCGACTTCAAGATCTTCACCAAGACCATCAAGCGACCCAACGGCATCATGCTGGTGACCGGCCCCACCGGATCCGGAAAGACGACCACCCTCTACGCCGCTCTCAATGCCATGAACCGGCCCGACCGCAAGATCATCACCGCCGAAGATCCCGTCGAGTACTACCTGCCGGGCATCAACCAGGTCGAAGTGCGGCACAATATCGGCCTCGACTTCGCCCGCATCATTCGCGCCATGCTGCGGCAGGCTCCCAACATCATCCTCGTCGGTGAAATGCGAGATACCGAGACGGCATCGATGGGTATTCAGGCTTCTTTGACTGGACACTTGGTTTTCAGTACACTACACACGAACGATGCGCCCAGTGCTGTTACACGTATGGTCGACATGGGAGTACCCGGCTATCTGGTGGCAAGCTCGGTGGTGGCGGTGCTTGGGCAGCGTTTGGTGCGGACGATTTGCAAGCGTTGCAAGACGCAGGTCAAGCTCAGTCGACGCAGGTTCTGTTGGACGCAGGTATACCCCCCGAAGTGGCAGAGAAGGCGACCTTTGCGAAGGGCAAGGGGTGTGGCTACTGCCAGAAGTCGGGCTACCGCGGGCGGATGGGTATTTACGAGTTGATGGTGGTCAGCAGTCGCATTCGCGAGATGATGTTCCAAGGCAAATCGACGATCGCAAATCACCGAGCAGGCCATCAAGGACGGCATGACGACGCTGTACTGCGACGGCATCCGCAAGGTGCTGCGGGGCTTGACGACGCTGGAAGAGGTCTACCGGGTCGCCAAGACGACCGAGCAGGACCAGCTGGCTCTGCCGCAGGTCTTGAAGGAGTTCATGGAGTCAGCCTAGGTAGCGAAATGCAACAAGCGTTTTTGGACGACGCTCGTCAAACGGCCGTACAATCGGATGTCGAACCCCTCGCAGGTGCGGGATCTATAAGGCATTACGCAGCTTATGTTTTGGACTTTGGATACCGCCAGCAAATACAATGGGACACAGCGTCCAAGGGACTAGACCTTATCCATTATTCGCGTGAGCACCCGCTCGCCAAACTGATTCGCGAGCTTGATTCATTCCGTGCATCACACATCCTGGGAGATAGCTCATCGGCCACTGTTTGGGTAGCCAGTCTTGATTTGCCGATCGGCGATCGCCACGCGTGAGTTTTGAAGCTGCACTGAGCATTTCCAACGATTTTCATAACCCGACTCGTAAGCGAGGACTACGACAGCAGAACTCCTCGCTTACGCGTCGGGTTATGATAGACAAACCGTTCGAAGGCAATCAGTTGGCCCAGTCGGAAAGCACGTCGAGCGCAGCGACGGGTTCATCAGCAGGTTCAACGAACGTAAGCAGCGAATCGTTCGCAAATTGTGCATCAGAGTGTCGCGCGGCGGTCTGGCTCGCATCGTTGCGGTGTCGCCTGTGGCTAATCAGCAATTCTGGAATGGGCCGTCGATGGCAACGGTTTTAATTGACAAGCTGCTGCAGGCAGCGGTGAAGCAGGGGGCCAGCGACATTCACATTGTCGTTGGTCAGCCTCCCGTATTTCGACTGCATGGGCGGATGCGGAAGCTGGAAACCAAGGTGCTCGAGCCCGATGACACGCATGGCGTCTGATGAAGAGTATTGCCCCGGATCGTTGTCAGCGAGAATTGCAGGAGTCGGGCAGTTCCGACTTTGGTTTTGCATTCGGTGATCTGGCTCGCTTTCGAGTTTCGATTTTCAAGCAGCGCGGCAACATCTCGATGGTGTTGCGGCAGATTCCCAATGACAAACTGACGCCTGAGCAATTGGGGTTGGCCCAGTCGGTGGTCGATATGGTCCAGCGCCCGCGCGGCTTGATGCTGGTCACCGGTCCGACGGGATCGGGCAAAAGTACAACGCTGGCCAGCTTGATCAACTTCCTCAATGAGAACGCATGACCACCACATCATCACCATTGAGGATCCGATCGAGTTTTACCACGATCACATCAAATCGACGATCAATCAGCGCGAAGTTGGCGTGGATGTGCCGAGTTTTTCGGAAGCGATTCGTCGGGCCTTGCGGCAGGATCCGGATGTGATTCTGGTCGGCGAGTTGCGGGACTTGGATACGATTCAGGCGGCGATTAGTGCCGCCGAGACGGGGCACATGGTGTTTGGCACGTTGCACACCAACAGTGCCCAGGGCACGGTCAACCGCATCATCGATGCCTTCCCGGGCAACCTGCAGGATCAGATTCGAACTCAGTTGAGTACTTCGCTGATCGGTGTCGTCGCTCAGACGCTGTTGCCCAAGATCGGCGGTGGTCGAGTGGCGGCTTACGAAGTCCTGATTGTCACGCCAGGTATCGCCAACTTGATTCGGGAAAACAAGACCTTCCGTATCAACTCGGCCATTCAGACGGGTGCCAAGTTCGGCATGAATCTGATGGACGATGCCTTGTTCGATTTGTGGCGCGACGGAATCGTGCGTGATCGAAGACGTGCTTGGGCAAGAGCCACCGACCGGATGACTTGGCGAAGCGAATTGTCAACGCCCGGCGCGGCATTTCGGATGGCGACGAGGACGATGACGATGAGGACGAGCATTGAGATTGAGCGAGTGAAGAGCCGTTGACGAAACAGGTTTGCTAGACTCGGCGGCACTCGGGAACTAACGTTACACACAGATATTTATGCCCATTCAGTTGCTTTGGCTGTGACATGGCCCAGGCCTGAGCGGGACAGGCAGAAAGTTTTCAACATGGTAGTCCGTAGAATTGGTCAAATCTTTGTCGACTTGGGCTTCATCACCGATGAACAGTTGGAGGTGATTCTCGACGAGCAGCAGCAGCGGCCGGGAGCCTTGCTGGGCAAGATCGCCGAAGACATGGGGCTGATCACCGACGAGCAATTGGCCCAGGCTCTGGCCGAGCAGTTGGGCATGCAGACGGTGCACTTGGCCGATGTGCAGTTGCCGCCGGACGTGCTGGAAAAGATCAACGAGACCATGGCGCAAATGTATCGCGTCATTCCGATTCAATTCGATGGCGAACACGCTTGACGGTAGCCACCTGCGATCCGCAGAATTTGACGGTCCAAGACGAACTGCGAACTTTCTTGGGTTTTGACATCCGCATGGTGGTCGCCACCGAACGCGACATCCTGGCGGCAGTCGACAAGTACTACTCGTCCGACCTGGACACCATGGAACGCATCATTGCGGATCTGAACGATGACGACGAGTTGTTCAAGGCGGCATCGGCGTTGACCGAGAGGCGCCTTTAACTTGACCGATGCCGAGGCCCTGGCCGACAGCGCGCCGGTCCGCAAGCTGCTGAACATGGTGTTGTTGTTGGCCATCAAGGATCACGCCAGCGATATTCACTTTGAGCCGTTTGAAGACGAGTTCCGCATCCGCATCAAGGCCGAGGGCGTGTTGTACGAAATGGTGCCACCGCCGCGGCACTTGGCGTTTGCCATCACCACGCGCATCAAGGTCATGGCCAATCTGGATATTGCCGAACGGCGTCTGCCGCAGGACGGTCGGATCGAGTTGATGGTCGGTGGTCACCCAGTCGACTTGCGGGTCAGCGTGCTGCCAACCATGTTTGGTGAAAGCACGGTCATGCGGATCCTGGACCGCTCGGTGGTCTCGCTCGAGCTTGAACAATGTGGGCATGGATGAAGACACACTGACGCTGTTCCGCAAGACCATCGATCGTCCCAACGGGATTATCCTGGTGACCGGACCGACCGGTTCGGGCAAGACGACCACGCTGTACTCGGCGCTGAGCGAACTGAATCACATCGAAGACAAACTGATTACGACCGAGGATCCGGTGGAGTACGACATCGATGGCATTATCCAGATTCCCATCGATCACTCCATTGGCGTTACCTTTGCCTCCTGCCTGCGGGCCATTTTGCGGCAGGATCCGGACACGATTCTGGTGGGTGAGATCCGCGATATCGAGACGGCGGAAATTGCCGTTCAGGCCTCGCTGACCGGTCACTTGGTGTTTAGCACGCTGCACACCAATGATGCACCCAGCACGATCACGCGGATGAAGGACATGGGCATTCCCACCTTCTTGATCACCGCCTGTGTGGAAGCCATTCTGGCGCAGCGACTGGTTCGCCGCATTTGCACCGATTGCCGCGAAGAGACGCGAGGTTGGCAAGGAAATCCTGATGGATCTGGGCATCGATCCGGAAGCGATCGTCGACAAGAAGTTTTATCGTGGCGGCGGCTGCGACAAGTGCAATAACACCGGCTACAAGGGCCGCGTGGGCTTGTTCGAGCTGATGATCATGAACGACGACCTGCGCGAGATGATTATGAGCAATTGCACCACCGACGAACTGCGCGACAAGGCCGAGTCCTTCGGCATGATCCCGCTCCGCAAGTACGGAATCAACTATGTGTTCGAAGGCATCACCACCGCCGACGAAGTGCTCCGAGAGACGATTGCCGATTAGATAAGCCGAATAGGTGTCAGAGCGACGAAAATTGAGCCTGACTTCCAGCGCAAAGCTCAGCGACTTATCAACTTTGAGCGATTGATACCGAAGAACTTATCGACTCCACGGTGACTTGACCTTGGGCATTGACGCAGTTGCAGCGTAGACACCTTAGCACTTAGATCACATCAACGCTTCAAAGCGAGGACGATCGCCATGCCTACTTTCCAATTTGAGGCAATGGACGCAACCGGCCAAGAGATCAAGGACATCATCGAGGCGGCCAGCGAAGAAGAAGCGCAAACTACCATTCGGCAGATGGGCTACTTCGTTACCAAGATCCAAGTCAAGAAGGGCGCTGCCAAGACAGCCGCTGGGCAGAAGAAGAAGCGTCCCTTTGCCATCGGCGGTGCCAAGACCAAGCACATCTGCGCCTTCACGCGTCAGCTGTCCATTCTGCAGGACGCCGGTCTGCCGATTCTTCGCAGCTCTGAAGATCCTGGAGAACAACAGCAAGCCGGGCAAGCTCAAGAATGCCTTGATGGATACCTGCGACGAAATCGAAATCGGTTCGACGCTATCGGAGGCGATGAGCAAGTCGCCCAAGGTCTTCAGTCGACTGTACGTGAACATGATCAAGGCCGGTGAGGCGGGCGGTGCCTTGGAAACCATTCTGCAGCGCTTGGCCGACTTCTTGGAAAGTGCCGAAGCCCTCAAGCGTAAGGTCAAGGGTGCCTTGATCTATCCGATCGCGGTGGTCATCATCGCCGGCTTGATCCTGGCCTTGATCATGAACTTCATCGTGCCCACGTTCAAGGAAATGTTCGAAGAATTCGGTCTGCCGCTGCCGGCACCGACGCTGCTGTTGATCGCGATGAGCGATTACATCGTCAAGTACTGGTTCTTGATGCTGCTGATTCCATTCTGCTATTGGCTGCTGGCCAAGCTGATTCGCAAATTCCGTCACGGACGGATGGGCTATCGACATGTACATGCTCAAGGTGCCCGTGTTTGGGGCGCTTGATCGAGAAGAACATTCTGGCCCGAACCACGCGGACGTTGGGGACCCTGGTTTCCTCGGGTGTGCCCATTCTGGAAGCTCTGAACATTACCCGTGAAACCGCCGGCAATGCGCTGTTCGAGCGGATCTTTCGCCAAGGTCACCGAGGCGATTCGCGAGGGCGAAGTGATCAGCAAGCCGATGCGCGACAATTCGACGCCGGGCTTTCATCCCTTGGCCCTGTTCTTCTGGATGCTGATGGGCACGTTTCCCGGGCGTGATGATCCTGTCGGTGGCTCTTGACGGCCGGTCGCAATGCGACGCAGAAGGTTCCATGGAGAACCTGGTGATGGTGGGTGGCGTTGCGTGCGGCTCTGGGGGCGGTGCTGTGCGGGTTGTTTTACCTGATGAAGATGCGTGCCCGGGTGATCGATGAGCTGGTGGTGAACATGGTTGACGTCGGTGAAGAGACCGGCGAACTGGATACGATGCTGTACAAAGTAGCGGATACCTATGACGACGAAGTCAACGTGATGACCGAAGGCCTGACGCGGTTGATTGAGCCGATCTTGATTTGCTTCCTGGGTGTCACCGTAGGCTTCATCGTGATCTCCCTGTTTATGCCGCTGGTATCCATGATCAGTAGTATGTCCTAGCAGGCTGTTGATTTAATCGTTTAACCCCAATACCGTTCAATAAAGGTGGGGTAAGCTTCCAGCTTGCCAACCGGTAGTGGCTTCAACGAAATGCTTGCGCAACTAATTGGTAAAGTCCGCAAGCAGGATGCTTACGCCACGATAAAATTGAACGGTATTGGGGTTAAACAACGCATAGGCATCCAACCACTAAATCGACAAGCCCTAGCCTAGCAGGGGCTGGCGGCCTGCCGCTCACGATAAACTAGAAACACTTAAACAACTGGCAGTTCGGGGAGATGCGCACGGTGGCGGGCGCATGAGCTGCAATTAACCGGAGGGTTCGAGATGAAGCAGATTTCAGAGTTGACTTGCCGCGGCCGCGGCCGAAGTCGGCGGGCGGGTTTTACCTTGGTGGAGTTGTTAACCGTTATTGCCATTATTGGAGTGTTAGTGAGCATGCTGGTGCCAGCCGTCATGTTTGCCATGCGCTCGGTGCAGTCGCGAACGATGGCCATGGAAGTCACGACCATTGCCGGCGCCTTGGCCAAGTACAAAGAAAAATACGGCGACTATCCGCCGGATGGCTCGAACGCGATGGCCATTGAGCGCCACCTGCGCAGGGTCTTCCCGCAGATTGCGGCCACCGAGCTGGCTCTCTTGAAGGCGGGCAGCAATGCCTCGACGGGGATCGCCGGCGCAGTGATGGATCCACCGGAAGCCCTGGTTTTCTTCTTGGGCGGATTCAGCGACGATCCAGTACATCCCTTTACCGGAGCGGGCGGTCCTTTCTCGCCGACCCCTGCCGGTTCGTTGGCACCCTATCAATACAACGTCGTGCGCAACGAGCCCTTTTATGAATTCAAGCCGGGGCAATTGAGCGTCGAGGTCCTTCCGGATCCCTCGAGCAACGAGTTGATCACCATATCGACCGACGAATCGGACTATGGTCTGCCAACGCCTCCCAGCTTTCCCGGTGATCTGCTGCCGGTTTATCGCCCCAGCGGTCGCAATGCTCCCTATGTTTATTTCCATAGCAACACCTACGCTACCGGCGCTGGCTTCAACTACTTCCAATCCAATCCTAACCCTCCACTCCCGCCCATGAATATTGGCACGGCTCGTCCCTACAAGTCTGACCAAGTCAATACATCCAGCGGCGCAACCTTTGGTGATGCATTTTATCGCTATGTGGATGAGTCGAGTTATCAACTGTTGTGCGCCGGACTGGATGACAACTACGGCGGTGCACCCTCCAATCCCAGCAACCCGAACGCGGTACCCCTGTTCTTCCGCTTTCCCAGCGGCGACAGCTTAGACATCACCGTGCCACTGGGCAGTCAGAATCCGACGGTGGGTTATCAATTGCCAACCGGTGTAGCCAATTTGCAACGCGACAATAGTGCGAGTTTTTCGGAGGGCAGAACCTTTGACGATAGCATGCCGTAGGCGATAGCCAACTTCCGCGAACTTTGGCTCGATGTTTGCTAAGTATGTTGCTGCGGTATTTTTTGTACAGAACTTGTTTCAGGCTGAGAACTGAGTCGCAGAATGAAACATGGGAAGACGAACTATGGGACCGTCCCAAAATAAGTTACCGAATTGGCCATGAGCCGAAGTGCGTTAGCACACGGTTTTTTCTGGAACCGGACGCTAACGCGTTGCGGCTGATCCCGTAGCTTGTTTTGAGACGGTCCCTGGGGAGTGTTCGATGAATAATTGAGCGGAATGGCGCTAACTATCGGCCAATGAATCTGGATATGGCAACGTAAGAAGCGGCGGCTACACGCCTTGCCGCTGAAGAAGAAGAAGAAGAAGAAGAACCGGCGGCTAGCACCTTGCCGCTCAGGTAGAAATCGAGTCAGAGTTTGGCCGTGAGTTAGATGATAATCATGAATGCTAGATTGAAGAAAGCCCCACGATTTCGCCCCAGTTTTACGCTGGTGGAGTTGTTGGTGGTGATTGCGATCATCGGAATCATGGCGGGCATGGTTTTGTTTTCGCTGGCCGGAGCACAGCAGGATGCCTTGGCGGCCAGAACGCGGAGCACGATTTCCAAGCTGAACGATGTGATCCTGCAGGAATGGGAGAAATTCCGCTATCGCTCGGTGCGCGTGGACATTCCCTCGGAGTGGCTCAGGCCGACCGTGGGTGGTAGCGGTATCGTGGGCCAACCGCCGCTCAGCCCGCGCGAATCATCGCGTTTGCGATTGATTGCGCTGCGCGACACCATGCGCATGGAATTGCCAGATCGCATGAGTGATATCCTTTATCCGCCGACTCTGTACTGCACCGTTGGCAATACGGCCAATAACGGGCCACCACTCAACAATCCGATGGACGATGTACCCTACACGGTTACATCGCGGGCTATCCCAGGCAAATTCAATAATTACCGAGCCAAGTTTGGGATCCCGACTATTGTTGGCCCCTACAGCTTTCCGGGTGTTCCTGGAGTTGCCTATTCCAACCCTACCCACCAGAGTGCCGAGCTGTTGTATCAGATTGTGGCGGCGGCGAGCTATCAGAGTGGCAGTGCCCTGGAGTTATTCCGTCCCACTGAGATTGGCGATACCGACGGCGATGGCTTTCCGGAGTTCCTTGATGCCTGGGAAACCCCGATCAGCTGGATTCGTTGGCCGGCAGGCTTCAATAGCCCTCTGAACGATCTCACCACTCCGGATCCGATGGATCCACTACGTGCCGACTGGCGGCATTCCAAATTGCCTGCCTATCAGCCTCCCGCTTTTAATCCCAAGCCTTGGTTGTTGATACCCCTGATCGTTTCTGCGGGGCCCAATCGAATTTTCGATCTCTACAATCCTGACACCATTACTTATGCCACGCAGACGTGGAATTTTCCGACAGACTCCGCCGCGCACTTTAGTGATCCCAGTATCTCGCGGAATGTGTACTACTTTCCGGATCCCTATGTTGACGCCTACGACGCATCAGGCGCGTTCACTGGCAACGGGCTCGGCTCCAGTATTGGAAGTGGAGATGTGGACAACATTACTAATTATCAATTGATACTTGAATAAAGGGAGGAGTAGATTTGCATCGACCAATCAACAACTCCGACCGGCGGGCTGCCTTTACTCTGATCGAGCTGCTGATCGTGATGGGGATCATCGTGTTGGTGGCGGCGGTTACCCTGCCGACCTTCAAGGATCTGCTCAAGGATCAGAAGACCAGTCAGACCGCGCGGATGATCCAAGGCTTTGCGGAAGGCGCCCGAGCCCGAGCCATCGGTTCCGGACGTCCGGTGGCCATGGTCATCGAACGTATGTATGGCGATGGCAGTCGCGATTTAGAGGGTAATGACACTTCGGTGCGATTGTCGATCGGCGAAGTCTTTCCGCCCTACGAGGGCGATTGGGCCAATGCCACGGCTGTTATCAACGACGTACCTGGCGGCGGGACCACCCGCGGTACTTCTTACGCCGACATTGCCTTGAGCCAGGCCGCCTCGCTGTGGGATCCCGTAAATACCTTGCCCTCTGGCTTGGCAGACGTGGGTGACAGCATTTCCTTTGGCGATCATCGTCGCAGCTATCGCATCATCGGTATCGAAGGCCCGAATGTGGTGCCCGGCTTTGTGCGTATCTACTTTGATAATCCGGCCTTTGACCCGTATGTGGGTATTTGTCTAGGCGAAGCGACCATTTTTCCTACTAATCCCGTCCGCTTTCGCATTTTTCGCAAGCCAGGCAAATCGATGGTCGGGGGGGTGAGTCTGCCGCGTGGCATGTGTATCGATCTGTCCTGCTCTGGTAGCGGAACGTCGGGCATCCAATACGGCACGCAAGACATTGCCGATTACGATTCCGTCAAACACGTGCCCTCCGGCTACGGCTTCATTTACATCGTGTTCAACCCCTCGGGGAATGTGCAAGAGGTCTATTACGCGGTGGACCCTGGGACAGGCGATTCCTTTACACACGCTGCTGGGGAAAACATTCATTTGCTGATTGGCCGCACGGATCAGGTATTTCCCGCACCGTTGGCCTACTTGGGGTCGGTTGTGATTCCCTCGCCGTCACTCTCGACGCGCGATGAGATTCGCTACAACGTGCTGGATCCTAATAATTACTGGGTCACGATCAGCCCCTTTTCGGGCTCGATTACGTCCGCTCAAGTTCAGGATCAAAGCGCTTTTCCCGTCGTACCCGCTTCGACCACGCTGACAGCTGCCCAGCTGTTGCAATTGCGAATCTCCCGCTCACGAGCGTTGGCCAGCAGCGGTACTCAGCGCAGCGATTTATAGTTTTTAGGTTGTGTGTTCCATGCGTTTGCTATCAGACAAAGTCTCGGAAAGATTGTGCCACAGTTTTTCAAGCTGTAGCGATATGACCCACAGCCTATCGAGCTGCAGAGAATCCGCTGAGTCCCTCATCCCCCAGCCCTGGCCTAACGAGCCGGAGTTAAGCAGTAAAAAAATCGGGGTTGGGGTTGAGTTCCCAAATGCCAACTTTTTCGATCTGGCTCCCTTCTCCCGCCGGTACTCCGGGGGAGAAGGGTTGGGGATGAGGGGGCTGAAAGTGTTGGCCATCCGAGTGAAGGCATGTTTGATAGGAATGCTCCAATTGCAACGCTTTCCGCGCGATCTTGCCCCTCACCCCCCATCCCCCTCTCCCCGAGTACGGGGCGAGGGGGAGCTGTTTTCAAGTCGAGCAAGCCAGCATCTACCGCAGCGGCCATGCTCTCCCCGAGTGCGGGGCGAGGGGGAGCTGTTTTCAAGTCGAGCAAGCCAGCATCTACCGCAGCGGCCATGCTCTCCCCGAGTACGGGGCGAGGGGGAGCTGTTTTCAAGTCGAGCAAGCCAGCATCTACCGCAGCGGCCATGCTCTCCCCGAGTACGGGGCGAGGGGGAGCTGTTTTCCTTGCGTTCGAGCCTGGAAATGGAGTGCCATTTTCAAACTCAGAAATTCTTCCCTGTTTGCCTGTGTTCCCGCCGATTCGCCGGGCCACCCCAGTCCTCTCTCCCCGCGGCGGGGCGAGGGCGAGGCGGGATGCTGCGTCGGTGCGCACCGGCGCGGGTTCCCCGCTCTTGGGCCGACACACGCGGCGGGGCGTAACGATTATCGAAGTGCTGTTTGCGATTGGCATCGTGATCGTCGGCTTGCTGGGCGTGGCTTCGCTGTTGCCCATGGCTGCGCGCAATGCGGAGTTATCCAACGAGGCTGCAGAGGGCCAAGCCTATGCGCAGCGTTACTATGCCGAATTCGTTTCGCGTGGATTTAGCGATTCGAGAAATTGGCGTTGGTTCGACGACAATCCGGCGATGGGTAACAAGACATTTTCGACGGCGTTTAACAATGCGGTCGACATTCCTTCGTCCAGCAATGCTGGCGGTAATGTGAGCACGGCATTTCGCCATGCGATCTGTATCGATCCAGGATTCTTTGCGGATCCCCTGTCGGTGTTGGAAGTCAATGGATCCAGCTTTGGCGCCAACCAGGCTTATCGTCCAGGACTGTTTCCGTACTATCAAGACAGTTTTGATCCGACCAGTAACCCATTTGCCCCCAGTTTCTTAGCGGCGCCCCCAGCCTTGCGGAATCGTCCGCGACTGCTGCGAGTCAGCTTGCATGATCCCTCATCGGCCTTTCCGGTGATGCCGGCCAAGGTTGTGCAGCGTTTGTTCATGTCGCTGGATGATTTGTCGATAACCAAGCCCAAGGACAAATCGCTGCCGCCGCAGCGGGTGGGCGAGCAGGCCTTGCCGAATGTGGTCGGCCGCGGCTTGACGCAAGCCAATTACTCGTGGCTGGCTACTCTCTCCCCACGTGAGTTTGGATTTGGGGAAATGCCGTTGGCGGTATCGGAGCAGTATTACACCCTGTCGATTGTGGTCATGCGGCGTCGCGATCGGTCTTGGTTTCAGCCCACGAGCCCAGACAAGAATTCCATTCCCCAGGGAGAGCGATTGTTGGGTGTCTTTCCCCAATCGGGCAATTTCATTGGCGGCGATGGAGGGCAGATTTTGGTAACGGCCAGTACGGGTCTGAGCAACACGATTCGCATCGGCGATTGGCTGATGCTCTCCCGATTCCAGTCCGCAGGAACCGCGCGGGGTGTCATCTGCCGCTGGTATCGCGTGATAGGTGTGGATGCGGATCCCACTTTATCGGGCGGTCCGCCAGCGACGAATTGGTCGCGGAGTCTGGTGCTTGAGGGACCTGACTGGGTGTTTGACAATGCTCTGCCCACCCAAGCCACCTTGTTGAGTAATGTGGTGACGGTGCTCGAACGCGTCATACCCGTTGAGTGAGCCAGAATGTACTCATCACGCTCCGTCGTGATGCTTGAGAGAGAACGTACTCATCACGCTCCGTCGTGATGCCTGAGAGAGAACGTACTCATCACGCTCCGCGTGATGCCTGAGAAAAACGTACTCATCACGCTCCGCCGTGATGCCAACAAATAAACCCATGACAGGACTCTCCCCCGCAGGGGAGAGTCCCGAGCGGAGGGGCCCTCCCCGCTCGTTGCCCTCGCGACCCTCCCGCATGCGGGAGGGTGAATCCGCATGCGGGAGGGTAAATCCGCAGAGCCTTGCACATTAACAGCTTATGGATCGAACGATCCCAAAGACGATTGTTGGAGTAAGAATGATGAGACATGCGAAACGACGCTCTGGTCTGATTCTATTGGTCGTGTTGGGCATGCTTTCGCTGTTCAGCATGCTGGCCATTACCTACGTCGTATTTTCCAGCCAATCGCGTTCTTCCAGCCTGACGATGGCCCGCAAGGAGTTTCGCGGTACGCCTCCCTCGCGATTGATGGATGAGGCTGCGCACCAGCTGCTCCGCGGCTCGTCGGATGTGCATTCGATCATGTGGCGGCAGGGATTGCTGGGTGATTATTATGGCAGCAATGTTCTGGGTCTTGATGCCAACGACGGTTGGATTCTGACCGAAGCCCGTAGCAATCTGCGCGATAATCCCATGCGCATGATGGCCAACGCCTGGTTGATCAACTTTCCGATCAACCTAGCCAGCTTGGAAGCTCCCAAGTTGCTGCCCTACCGCCCTGCTCCACCCAATCCGCCGACAAGCGGCCCATTCCTCAAGATCCCCTTGCAGTGGAATCTTGCCTTACCAGAGCAGCACGACATACTCAACGGTCGTATTGTGACCTTCGGCCAAGGTCCTCTGCAGGGCAAGTCATTCCCCATCGTGCGTTACATGGGTGAAATGCCGGAGACACCGGGCGGCACGCCTCCTCCGGGCTTGATCATCGAGCAGTCGCTGCAGTATTCCATTACGATCGACTTGTCCCCGGCCTTGAATGAACTGGTAACGGTTGGCACAACGACGCTTGCGTTGCAAGACTGGATAGCGCAGTCACAGGACGATAATGGTGCTCAACTTTGTTATGACACGGTGCCCACCGGGGGTGGTCCATTTCTTGATCCCTACCGTTTGTTGATTAACGCCGCACCGCTCAACGCCTTGGGTAGCGGTATCGGTCTGCAAGGGCATTATTTCGATTACGACAGCTCGTCGACTTCCCCCACTGTGCAGTTGGCGGATGCTGCACCGAACATTTCATTCCTGGCCTCAACTGCTTTTCCAGCGGCCGGCCCCACGGATCCCTACCGCAACATAGCCACCTTGATGTTGCAGAACTTTTCGCATGCCAAGCGTGGCAACGCGGCCTATTTACCAACGGGAGACTTGGACGAACCCTACGATGCTCCCGACGCAACGGATTTCCATTTAGGCTTTCGCTTTCCGCAGGGAGTACCGGGAACAGACAGTGATCGGATCATCCCTTCCTTTCATCGGCCGGCGGTGATCAATTACATCTATTCGACGATTGTCGACGCCAAGGGTGGCCTGGCGAATTTTCAATTGATTGATCTCTTCTCGACCATTGAATTATTGCAGCGCGCTTGCGGTCGTCCACTCTCCTTTCGCGTCATCGACAACAACAACGTTGTCCAGCAGAACCCATCCTTTACGGGCAGCAACTACGGCGCCTTTCCTCCGCCCCCGGCCAGACCGCACACACCGCAGTTGGATATCAATTGGCCAGCCTGGAGCACAGGCACGACCGAGCATGAGAAATTCGAGGCCTGGGTGCGCTGGTTGCAGCGTGGCCCGTGGGATGTGGATACTGATGGCGACGCGGTGGGCGATGCGAATTGGGTCGATATCAATCTGCCGCTGATGACATCCTCCGAGGGACGCTTGCTGAAGGTGCTGGCAGCCTACTATGTGGAGGATCTGGGTGGGCGATTGAATGTGAATGCCAGCGGCAGTGCTGCCCAAGCCAATCCGAATTTCAACACGATTATTGGCGACAATCGCTATGCGGTGTTGGGGCCGAGCAACCAGCTGGCCCAGGGATTGGGCTTTGGTACCGCCGATATCAGTCTGCGGCATTTATTTGCGGACAACGTGGCGGGCAGCACGGAATACCAACGCTTCATCGCGGAACGGAATGGAGCCATCCAGTCCACGCCGACAGGCAGCTTTGCTGCTTTTGGTCCAGGCGTGACCGGTGAGGAACCCGCCAGTTGGCTGAGACAGCGATATCGCTTGGCCAATCATAATCAAAATCAGATGCCGGGAATGCCGCTGTCCATTTTTGGCAAGACCGGTGTGGGCATCGACCTGTTCGGCAATCCGATCAGTTTCGATCAACTGGGCGGTCAGGTAAATCAGATTGTGGACGATCCTTATGAATCGCGCATTCTTTCCACGGCGCACAGCGACCGCTTGATCAGCCTGGCCGAATGGGAACGCGTGCAGCGGATGTTCGATCCCGATCGTTCGACTCTGCCCAACCGCCTGGAGCGTTTGATGTTCTCCGGTTTGACGCCACTCCAAGGCCAGGAGCGGATTCGCTTGCTGACGCCGCGGAGCAGCTCCACCATCGCCGCCTCGTTTCCGGGGACCTATCTATACACCCGTCATGGAAACCTCACGCCGACTCAGCGTCGCGTCACCTCCTTTACAGAATTGATCGAGGCCTTGGTGCAGCAGCGCGGTTACACGGGTCCCTTTCCACGCTTTGATGCCACCGCACTGGCACAACTCTTCCCGGTTGAATTCAAGCACAATATGCCCTTCGATATCAATCGACCTTTAGGCAATGGCAATGACGATGATGGGGACGGGTTGATTGATGAAGCGGGCGAGTCGGCGGGGCACGGCTTTGATGATGACGGCATGAACGGCATCGACGACCCTGCGGAGGTTGCAGGTTATCCCTTGCGACACCAGCGAGCTTTTTATACAGGTGGCCCCTACAACAATATCCTGGAAGACTATGGTTTGAGTGGTGGCAGTTTTGATCCGTATTTTGAAGATGCCGCGCGGACAAATTACGAACTGCGGACCTATGGCGGCAATCAGGGGCGACAATTGCTGGCCCGGCATTTGTATTGCCTGGCCCAGTTGATTTTGCCAGACACTTATATCTTCCCGAATCAACCCACGACGACAGCGTTTGCCTATGGAACGCCGGAGCGTGCGCGGATCTTGGCTCAGTGGGCAGTGAATGTCGTCGACTACCGCGATATGGATGCCAACCACACCCGATTTCCCTATGACGTGGATCCCTTTGGGAACACAACCGGACCGTTTTGGGATCCTAATGATGCGGCCAATAGTGGAGTTGTGTGGGGGCGCGAGCAGCCCGAATTGTTAATAACGGAGAGCTTTGCCTTTCACGATCTGCGGATTTCGCGAAAGCAGAATCCTCCGCCTGGCGCCAATCGCTGGCAGCAGTTGCGGGTTCCCCAGGGTTCTCTGTTCCTGGAATTCCTAGCGACAGGCAGCAGCGATAACGGCAGTGGCTTGTTGCCGGGTGTCCCACGCGGCAACGTGGCCAACCCCATGTATCGCAACAGTGCCGGCTATTCGGAGTTGAATGTCAGTGCCGTGACGCAGCCGGATAATAACGGCGAGGTATTCCCGGTGTGGCGGGTACTGCTGCTCGATCCACAAACTCCGGGCAACGCTGTAACGGACAGCTACAACGACCCCGCCCGCCGTTTCTATTTTCAATATCAATTCGCCCGCGAGGCGGGTTTGAATTGGGACGACACGAATCCCATGCCTGAGCCGGCGCCGAATGTGAATCGCTTGATGTGGTTTGCCAATTTGATTCCGACAAACAATAACTTGGCGCTGCCTGGTGTGGGCGGCATGATTCCCGAAAAGGTATATCGCAACCGCTTTGGCAATAATGCCGCCACGGGAATCTACGTGCGTGGTGGCCAGTACTTGACCGTCGGTCCGCGGGCCGAGACCTATGTTGGGCAGCGCAATGCGCCCAATGTACCGCCACTGCACCGACCCAATCCGCACCGCATTGAATTGCAAAACAATTGGACGCAGTTTTGGACGGAAGATAATGATCCGGGACTGTGGCGGGTTACACCGCCGACCCCGCTGGCTAACAACGAACCGGCACCGCCGCCATCCAATTATATTGGTGGATCGATATCCATGTTGGCCACAGCCGATCCGCCAGTTACCTGGACGGTGAATACCAGCCAGATCGGTCTGAACATTTCCGAGCCGACGCCGGACGCCTATTACCCCGATGCCACCGAGCGATTGAATGGCACGAACTCCGGTCCGAATACCACGGATGACACGGTGACGGGCGCACCGGGCTTCGGCAGTTTACCGCCCGATGCCTATGTCGACCTGGAGGCTAATCCCAACGCCAACTCTCCCCATGAGCCGGTGGACATGAACGCATTTCTGGTTACTTCGGGGTGGCCTAGCCAGAACGCTCCGGACGACACGCGTCCCAATGTGCAGAGTCGTGAGAACTGGAGCACTGCGGTGCTACAGCGATTGGCCACGCCAGAGCTGCCCTGGCACGAGGCGCTCAATCCCTATATCACCGTGGACTGGCTGCCCATCGATTTGACGGTGTTCTCGGGTGAGTACACCATTCTCGAGGATGACGAAGTTCATTTTGGCAGCCGACAGAAGACGGGTTTGTTCACGAATCCCACGGAGGATTTGAGCGGCATCAATGCTGCTACGATTGCGACGCGTGGCGGACGCACGCATTACAGCTACCACTCCGAGCCCGCGCCTAGAACCACTTTGTTGAGCTCGAGCATTGCTGAACCAGGATTCTTCGACTATCGCGCGCCGCTGGAATACGTGGATACCCTGCCCAACGCGGTCGACACGCCCCAGCCGAGATTGGACGCTGGTTTTCAGAACATCGGCCAATTCGTCACTTTGGGTTATTTGAATTCGCGTTATGGTCTGCGCGGTATGAACGGAGAAGCATGGAGCAACGATTATTTAAACAGTATTGTGTATTACAACGGCGGCAATGCCTCAGCCCCGTCTGCGCCGACGACTGTCAATCGCGATTTTGTCGGTGGTTTGGAATTGATGAATGTGCCGCTGTCTTCCTCTGGGCAGATGCTGCAGGAATTCACCGCTGCACGTCCCGTGGGGCCTGCAGCGCCCTTTTCGCACTTGCTGGATTTTGACATGCAAGCAGGGCCAAACGCGGGGATCGATCCCAAGGCTGCGGCGGCCATGTTGGATCTGGTTGGAGTGCGGGATGCCTGGGCCGATGCCGAGAAGACAGTTCTCCCATCGCAGGTTTACGCTTCGCCCATTAATAACGCCAACGATGCCATCTTGAACAACCTGATGGCGATATACCGCCCGCCCTTTAATCGATTGTCGAGTTACCTTCGTCCCGGTCGAGTGAATCTGAATACGGCCAGTGAGGGCGAGGTTCTGCGTGGGCTGATGTGGTCGGCTATTGTTCCGGCCGTTAATCGCAACACGGGTGCGATCCCTTATCAGGCAGCCTTGGCTGCCTCCCGTTCGCCCTCGCTGAGCGTGTCGGTTTCGACGCTGCCCGATGCCAACCCGCTGCTGAACAAGACGATGCCAACCCAGTTTTCAGGGGTCTTCAAGACGCCATTTGCGAGCAATGCGTCACTTGATCCCAATATTCCCAAGGGCGATGCCTCGCTGACTGGACTGATCCGTCCGGTGTCGCAGGGTAACCCGCGCGTGTTTACGGGGGACCCCATGGCTCCGTATAACCCCATCGCCCAGAACTATCCCGTTACGCGATTGGAGAATTTGACTACTTCCAATTCGAACGTGTATGCCGTAAGTGTGGTGCTGGGATATTTCGAATTCGATCCCGCTACGGGCCTGGGTCGCGAATATGGTGAAGACGAGGGCAAGGTACGAAGGCATAAGGGATTTTACATCATCGACCGTTCCATCCCCGTTGCCTATCAAGAGGGCGAGGATGCGAATACTGAGAACTGCATCCTTCTCCGCCGCGTTGTCGAGTAGTTCCTACCTCTGTACTCTCAGCGTCATTTTTAGGGTCAGGCCACGTTCCCAAACATCACCTTTTTTGATCTGGCTCCCCCTCTCCCCGAGTACAGGCGAGGGGGAGCTATTTTTCTTTGGCCGGGTTGAGTTTCCAAACACCACCTTGATCGACCGCTCCCTTCTCCCTAGAGGTGGGCCGGTAATCAATATAGACTTCCGATTCGAGGCTCGCTTCGGTCAAACTGAATCCTAGCTCTAGTCCGCGGAACCATGCGAGAAAGGCGGAGTGATAATCCTGGGGGACAGCGTTGACGGAAGCCAACGCGGGTTCCTGCCAGCTAGAACTGATCCACCTGCCGGGCCCTGAAGAGTCTTGGGATGTCACTTCCCATTGTCCGCCTAAGGGACAGACGATTTCACCGCCAAGCGTCTGATCCAGCTTTTCCAGGAACTCCTGAGGTTCGGTGGCCAAGCCAATTGTCCACAGGTTCAGCCAAGCTGCCAGCTGGGCGCTTTCACGCCGCGCCTGGCAGAACGACGTATGCCTCTAGGTAGGGTGCGACCGCCGACTGACTGACATCCTGGATAAAGGCGTGGATTTCCGCGGGTTGCCGGGCTTCATCGAAGGCGAGCTGATTGGGCAGTTGACGATGGATGGCCCTATCGGTGGCGTAGATTGTCCATTGTTCATCCTGAGTTATATTCGCCGTTGCGGATGATCGAGCTGCCAATTCGATGACCGTCATCCCGGCTCTAAAGAGTGGTTCGATGGGATTGAAAAGCGAGCCGATAAAGGAGCTGGGATTCTGCGGACCCGCGGAAGGGAGCTGCATGAACACAGGGGCTGGGCTGCGTATTTCGATCGGCTTGCATGCTGTAGGCTTTGCACGAGTCCATTCAAGGCCAATAGGCCATGGGTGCCGGGAGGTGTTACCACAGCGTAGGAACGGTCGTTAACAAACTGGTTGTCCTTGGCGCTTCCTTCGATCAGCAGCTGACCTTTCTGGATCTTGAAATCGAGCTTGCTATCCTGCAGGCCCAATAACGCAGCGTAGCTCTGTCCTTGAACCTCCAGATTGGCGGAGACGCCCATCAACTGATCTTTGCCTGCTGTCAGGTAGGCAGGCGTCATCGCTCCCAGGGTCTGCGTTAAGAACGTATATTCGCTTCGAGCATAAGGAGTGATGTGTACACTCAGGTTCAGGCGCTCTTGATGGGCACCTTGCGGATCTGCATCGAGAGTAGCCAGCACGGGATCCACCATTCTCCATTCGCTGCGATAGTTGGATGAGAAAACCCGATAGAGGGTTTGTTCAGAAGGGTTACAGCTTTCGACATCGACGTCTACCACGGGGATAAATGTTCCCAGTTTGCCGCGCAGCGTATCCATGGCTTGGCCATCACGCAGTTCCACCGAACTTCCATCACAGCGCATGCCAAAGCCATCAGGGAGGACGGCGGCATGGAAGGCTGGCAGGTTATCGGAGACTGGATGCCCGGTTGCGGTAGCAATCACTGCAGCCATTTCGATCCGTCGACAGTCTGCTTCGGCTGCAAGACGCCTGCCCAATTCGATGCGAAAGGGAGCACTGGCCAGTCGTTGAAAGAATGGATCGGACAGGTAGAACAATATCTTGGAGTCGGCGCTCTTGGGGTTCGTCGCCATGGCGAACCTGAATTCGTCTAGATTTGCCAGCGATTTCCCAGACTGTTTCGCGCGGACTACCGAATCAGCCAGATGTTGGGAGTTGGTAATCAAGACGAAATCGCCCATGCGCAAGTGGTAGGAGCGGACCCGGTTATCGGGCGTGAGCAATAACGACGCTGGCACGCCGGAAAACTGTTTCGATTGAGATCGAAGGCCTAATTTTTCACGCTGCTGGCGAATCATGTCTGCGAGTTCAGGGCTTCGGCCGGGCTTGGCTTGCAACAAGATTCCGATTCCGGCACCTTGCTCAAACAACAGGTCAGATCCAATGATCGCCAGATCCTCAAGCACCGCATCCGCACCAGCCTCCCTGAGGGATTGCAGCGCTCAGCACCAATTGTCTTTCGAGGCGTTCGCGCACATCAGAGCGAAGGACGCTGTTGGAAATCAGTTCACTGAATGAACCTCCCCAGTCGAGCATTAGGTCCCGCAACCAACAGTAATTCGCTAGCGATTTGCAGCGGACAAAGTAGCAGTCTGGTGGCACCAGCTCAGCGATCGCGTGAGTCCGTACCCGATCCAACTCAGTGTTGGCAGGTAATCGCTGCGCTGCTATGTCCAAGGATTCAGGCAGTTGCAGCCGCGCCGGCGTAATGTCGAGTTGTGGGGGCGTTTGGTCTGTCATCATAGCTAGACGCACCGACTCAAAGCCCAGCAACATTCCTAGCGTACGCTCGAACTCCCTTTCGAGTTGGCTCACGGAAGCGTCTTTTTGGAGCCGTGTGGGCTCCGGGCTAAGTCCCTCGGTGCTGAGTCCGAGCAACTGCCCCAAAGATGCCAGGAGATCACGATTGTGCTGGTACAATTCCCGTGGTGCTAGTTCGGCGGACTGTTCACAAAAAGCGTTCCACCAACGATCAATGCCATTTGCCAGACTGATGCCACCCAACCCTTCGGCTATGGGAATATCTTGGGCTACCAATTCCCCGTTGACTGCCAAGTCGACAACATGCGGATAGCCATCATGGAAAATGAAGTACAACTCCATCGTGGCTGGACGCCCTCCGTGCGTCGAATCGGCTGCCAGTCGCACAGGACACCAGATGGAACAGTGTTTACTCGTAATACGTATCGCTTGATCGATGGCCCAGGTGTCATCGGTGACAGAGATCCCCTGGACTCTTAATCGGCCGACACCATAACTCTTACCATTCAGTGCTTGACCGATAATTTGATACATCGGCCGCGGCTTGACCGAAGGCTGCGTTGGGTCTGTCGCAGTACTCTGCTGGTCTGCAATGGCACTGGAAACCTGTCCGCTGTCTGCAGCCTCTTGTCCAGACGCCCATGTCGAACCGGCAAAGTGCAGCAGACTGTAGTTCAAGGCAACAAGCAATAAGGCAAGCCTGCGAAGGCGGTGCACAGTAGCATTAGGCTTCGCCCAAAGTTGCTGGCCGTATGCTTTGGTCGGCAGGCAGGGAAAGCGGCAATCTTGCCGCGAGACCAATTGAATTCGCATGATCTGATCCTCACAGGTTGGCCACTTTTAGGGGTGACGCATCAGCCCTGTCGGGCATGATGCCTCTATATCAAGATGCCAAAAGGGCCGTCGGATTTGCGATAAATTCTCAAAATTGGGCAAAATCTAAGGTCAGGAATGCTTGCGGCATGTTGCAAGGGAGTAGGGTTGGGGGATCGTCGAACGTTCCGTCAGGGAATGACAAAAATCGTGGTTGGGGTTGAGTTTCCAAACACCACCTTGATCGATCTGGCTCCCTTCTCCCGCCGGGTCTCCCGCGGAGAGGGTTGGGGATGAGGGGGCTGAAAGAGGCGGCCAGCCGTATGAAGGCATGCTTTATAGAGATGCTCCAATTTCTACGCTTCCTGCGCGATCTTGCCCCTCACCCCCCATCCCCCTCTCCCCGAGTACAGGGCGAGGGGGAGCTATTTTTCTTTGGCCGGGTTGAGTTTCCAAACAACACCTTGATCGATCTAGCTCCCTTCTCCCGCCGGTACTCCGGGGGAGAAGGGTTGGGGATGAGGGGGCTGAAAGAGTCGGCCATCCGTATGAAGGCATGGTTTATAGAGATGCTCCAATTTGACGCTCCCGCGCGATCTTGCCCCTCACCCCCCATCCCCCTCTCCCCGAGTACAGGGCGAGGGGGAGCTATTTTTCTTTGGGGACAAAGCCTAGTGGCTGCTTGCCTATCTTCGCGCCGATTCGTCGGGACAGGGCGAGTCTCTACGAGAAGTGCACGCTGGCTTATGCAGGTCCAGGTCGGTGTTGGAGCTGCTGACCTACTCGTATAGCTAGAATTCCCGGAGATTGGTATTGGGGGAATTTGCATCGCTATGGTAGGTTTTTGAATTGACCCAAAACCGCGAACGCGTGTTCCCAGACACTCGGCTGCGGGCGATCATTGTTGACAAGGCAAAAGGAGGAGCCTTCATGCAGTTGGTTAACATGGATGTAGACCGAAACTCTACGCGCGAAAATCGGCCGGCTGGGACCATTCCACCCAGGCTTGAATGCGATCTGCGGTCCCAAGGCCTCGGGTAAGACGCGACTACTGCACTGGTTGCGGATGATGTTGGTCGAGAGCCAAGTCCCCGCGGCCTCACCACTTGGCCAGCCTGCTGCGTTTTCTGCGTCAGGACCGCTGGACCGCAACGGGTTCAGCGTGGCGGCTTCTCCAACGGGTGGCCATCGGTTGGCGGGCAGTGTGGAATTGCTCAGCCGCGGCGGGCGGTTTCAGCTGACACACGATGCCCAGGGTCGCCTGTGTTGGATGATGGCTCTGGAGGCCTATCACGATCAATTTGCCCATTCCCGTTTCGGGGCTGCCGAGGCGCATAGTCCTCTGTCGGCAGTCCAACGCAAGGCATTTGCGGGGTTGGCGGCCGCCAGTGGAGCGGCGGATACGGAAGCCAGCTTGTACGCCCTGGCGCACGCATTGCAATTGGGCACGACGAATGGGTCAGTTTCCGGGCAGCGCCGCGCCATGCAGGAACGCGAGCGTCAGCTTGCACAACGCGTGGCTGCGTTGGCGACCAGCGAGCCTAGCGCAGAATGGAACCGTCGCCGATTGGACCTTGAACATGAGTTGCAAGCCGCTCGGCAGCAGCCCCAGTTTCCCTCCCCGGCCGTTGACGCGCACGCGGCAGCAAACCCTACGAGCCTGGCCGCGGTGGAACAGGAACTGCAAACGACGCTGCGACACATCGAACAGCTAGACCGACGCATTAGCGAGTTGCAAGCGCAATTGAGCGTGGCTGCACCAGAACGTCAACTGCCCGACGCGGTCGCCTCCTACGGCGTTCAGCTACAGCAGTTGGACCAGCGACTGAATCGCTGGCGCGAGACGCTCCGCGATCTCAAGGCACAGCGGGAAGCCATCGAGCGCAATGCCTGTGAGCTGCGGCTGGACTCCCAAGTCGGCGAGCATTTATGTTCGGACAAAGATTCCGATCCGCGCGAAGCTCTGCGGGCTCTCGAGATGCAAATCTCGATGACGCGCAGGCGCTTTGACCCGGCAGTTCGAGATTGCGCAGCCGCCGATGGTGCCGCCGATGGTGCAACGGGCGATGCGCTGCCTGGCTATGTGGTTCAGCGCAATGCGCAGGGGTCGACACGGATTGTATACCAGGCACAGCCGTTGACCGCGGTCGCGACCGATGATCTTCCCGAGCATGCTGCGCGGCATGCAACACGATTTGCAGGCACTCTGTCAACAACTTTCACGGCGTGAGGCCAGTTCGTCCGCAACCGCCCTCAAGCAGCAGTCCCAGCAGTTGGCGCGTTGTGAAGCCGAGTTGCTGCAATCGGTGGAAAAGCTGATTGATGAAAGGGCGGAACTGCTGCCGCAGAATTGCCCAAGAGCAGCGATTGTCTTTGGATGAACTGAGGTTGGCCTTGGGTGAGTGGTGCCAATGCCATGACCATCCCCAGCTGAAGGATTGGTTGCTCGAACACGATGCTCCGGCGGCAGGGCTGTGGTCGTCGGCAAGTTCGGAACGGCCGTTGCTGATTGCCGAATTGCAGCGCACCCATGCACAGCGTGAGCTGGCGGAATTGAACGCGCAGCATTGCCGACGGCTGCTGAACGGGATCGTCGCCCAACCGCAGGACGCCGCCAGCCAGCCGGCCCACAGGTTCGGGGCGACGACGCGCCGCACAACGACCGAAATCCTGGATAGCCTGCAGTTTGTGAAACAGCAGTTGCAGCGGGCTGAGGAACATGATCGGCTGCGGGAAGAGTTGGAAGAGTTGCGAGCTCAGTTGCGGCAAAGCCCGATGGATAACGCGGCGGGCCCATTCCGCGCCGCCGTAGACCGACATATTCTGGGACTGCTAGGCGGAAATCCACCTGCCACCCTGGCGCGTGTTGCAGCCTTTAGAGCAAGCGATCCCAATTCGGCCAAAGAATCGGTGCGTCGCTACGACACCATGGATGGTACGGTCGTTGAGCAGCCTGCAGATTGGGCCGAGTACCATGTGCCTGCCGCCGTTGTGCGAGCGGCCATTCGACTGGCGATTGCCGAGTCACTTGCCCAGCGCCATGAACCCATTCCGCTGATCTTGGATGAAACGCTGGACCAACTGGAGCCACGGCTGCAACGTGCGGCCATTGCCTACTTGTCGGTTGTGGCACAGGGAAAGCAACAGATCATTGTCTTGACCGCCGACGAGCATGTGGCGGGGTGGATCCAGCAACAGCCAGGAGCGGTGCATTACCTGAACCGCCCGCAATCGATTCTGTTGCCACACGACATCAATCGGCAATTGGCCGCCTATGCCAACGATGCGGAGGCTGATAAGTGGACCCATCCCGGAAGCGGAGTGGAACGTCCGCGGCCGACCACGCGCAGCGAATACTACCTGAACGATCGCTCCTTGATCGAGCGACTGCCATCGATTGACGCCACCTCCGCGGTTCGCTGTCGAGCGCTGGGCATCGATCGGGTGGGTGATCTGTTGGATGCCGATCCCGAATGGTTGGCCGAAAAACTCGATTTGAACACTGTCAGCCAAGCCACGATCCGCGTCTGGCAGGCTGAGGCGCGACTACTATGCTCGGTCCGCAAGCTGCGTCCCTTTGATGCCAGCGTGCTGGTCGGAGCCGGCATTCGCTCGCCGCGACAATTGTCCGAAATGCACCCCAGTCAATTATTCGACCACGTCGAACGATTTCTGGCAACCGATCGGGGACGTCGAATTCTTCGTAGCGGCAGCAGTTTTGAACTATCGCGGATTACGGCCTGGATAGCCTCGGCAAACACGGGTTCCAATCGCTATCAGCGCTCGAGTCTGATCGATGATGAAAGGCCTGTTTTGGCCGACGACGAAGCGCAGCCGCATTCCGCGGGAGCGGCACATCGTTCATCGGCTGCGGAGCCGAACCCTAATCGCGGGCGGCGGACGAAAACCACCGGACGCACGGCGACTCGCCCAGCTGGATCGCAGCGATCTAAGAGCTCCTCTAGCCCAGGATTCGCGTCAGGAAACCGTGCGGCTAGCCGATGTGCACGAAAGCGAGCCAGTCCCACGCATGAAATTCTTTTTGGAATTGTCCAGTCCAGTCGTCGATGCTCCATCCATCGGCCCACGCATGTCCGGACGCCTCGAGCGACTGGGTATCGTGAGCGTGGACCAATTGTTGGCAGCGGACGCAGAACGGATCGCCGACAAACTGAATCTAAGGCGTATTTCAGTAGCCACCGTTCAGGCATTGGCAGCATCAGGCCCGGCTGGTGTGTCGCATACCCAATTTGCGCGGTCATGATGCCCAGTTGCTGGTCGCTTGCGGTTTGGTACGGCCCGAAGAGGTGGCGCACATGGAGGCCAACACCTTGCTCAGTCGCGTCCTTGAGGTGGCCCGCAGCGACGAGGGACAACGCATTTTGCGTGGCGGCCAGGAGCCTGATTTCAACGAAGTCAGCAATTGGATTACCTGGGCAAGCCACTGTCGAATGCTCGCCGCATGAGGGCCTGCAACGAACGGCTCTGCCCAGATGATGACCTAGGCATATCGCGGTAGCCGGAGTCGCCAGATTTCGAGGGGTTATCGAAAGACCGAATTCTGGCGAATCCGGCTACGCTAGATGGCAAGACCGAATTCTGGCGAATCCGGCTACGCTGGATGCAAGACCGAATTCTGGCGAATCCGGCTACGCTAGATGGCAAGACCGAATTCTGGCGAATCCGGCTACGCTGGAATCTAGTCAGGCCGGCCTGCAGGGGCAGGCTGCAATTAGTCTTGGGGCTTCAGGTTCTTTTCCAAGAAGTCGAGCATCAATTGATGCATGTGAAAGCGTTGGGCGGGATCGACGATGCCATGGCGATTCTTGGGATAAACCATCAGCTCGAACTGTCGTCCGGCTTGTTGCAAGGCGTAGGCCAATTGAAATGAATTGCTGATGTGTACGTTGTCATCCCGCTCGCCGTGGATGATCAGCAGTCGCCCATGCAGGTTGGCGGCGGCAGCGACTGAGGAACTGGACTGATATCCCTGTTTGTTATTCTGCGGCAAATCCATATAGCGTTCGGTATAGATCGCATCGTAATTATGCCAGTCGGTAACGGGCGCACCGGCGATACCGGCGGCGAACAGTTTGGAATGCGTCAGGGCATAGGAAGTAAAGTAGCCACCATAGCTCCAGCCCCACAGGCCGACGCGTTTGGCATCGGCCCAAGGTTGCTGGTTGACCCACTGCACGGCATCCTCCAAATCCTGTAGCTCGACGCGTCCCAGGTCACCACGGATGGTCCAGGTATCTTTGACACCACGGCCTCGAGCGGCGCGGTTATCGCACAGCACGACGGCGAATCCACGCTGGCACAGGAACTGATGCCACCAATAATTGCCACTTTGCCAGGCGTTGCGAATCGTCGGAGCCTGCGGTCCGCCATACACATGGAACAACACTGGCAGCTTGTGCTCGGACTTCTGGGGATCGAAGTCGGCTGGCAGCATGAGCATTGCCTGCAGGTTACTGCCGTCGCGGGCTGCAATGGTCAGCAAACGCGGCGGGCGGATGTTCAGGTAGGCGTGTCGGTCGGACGTGGGAGCCTCGAGCACGCGTAGAAGTGCTCCGTCGATACGGTGCACGGCGGTGAAGGTCTGCGTGTCGAGATTGCTGAACGTGTCCAGATAGAATTGTCCGGATGGATGCAAGCTGACGCGATGGCTACCCGGGGCCGCTGTAATTTGCTTGACTTCGCCCGACTCGAGGCCAATGCAAATCAAATGCGATTCGATGGGATTGGGCAGGTTGCCGGACACAAAGGCCTGGGTACCGTCCGTGGAAACGCATAGCAGGCTGTCGACGTCCCAATCTCCTTCGGTGAGTGCCGATTTGCGACCGGTATCCACTTCCACGCGATAGAGATGGGTGCGACCGGCTGGCAAATCGCTCAGCCACAGAAAGTCGCCGTCAGGCAAAAATTCCGGGGTGCCGCGAACTTCGAGCCAACCGGGGCTGACTTCGGTGAATAAGATCTGCGACTTTCCGCTTGCCGGGTCGACGCGGACTAGATTTTGCTGGTTCTGCACGCGATTAAAAACCTGCAACCACAGTTCGCCCGCGGGTGACCAGGTAACGCGAGCCACCAATCGATCGTCGATGGGAAAGGCGGAAAGATCGACTTCAATCAATTCATCGGATTCGAGGTCCGCCAACCAGACGCGGGCCAGCGGCAGGGCTTCGCCCGACTTGGGATAGCGCGTGGCCTCGAGAGATTGTCCAAAGCTGATGCTGTCGGATACTTGATAGCTGGGGACTGGCGTTTGATCCAGCTGCAAAAAGGCGATGCGCTTGCCATCGGGGCTCCACCAAAAGGCCTTGAAATTGCCCCGTCCGTAGAGCTCCTCTTGGTAAACCCAGTCCAGGACCCCATTCAGTAATTCCGAGCTGCCGTCTTGGGTAATACGCCGTAATTCGGTTGTCTGGCAATCCACCACCCACACATCGTTCTCGCGCACAAAAGCCACGCGATCGCCGGTGGGGCTGAGCGTGGCGAATTGTTCCTCCTGCTCGGGCGAGTGTGTCAACTGTCGGGCAACTGTCGCCTGGGCATCGAAATAATAGAGATCTTGCTCATGTTCCAGCAACGCATGGGTTCCCGCGTCCGAAAAAACATTCAGCCGCGCGGCTGCCTGGGCTTGTTCGTCTGAAAAGGCATCCAGCTCGGCCAGCTTGGCCCGCAGTTGCTCCAATTCGCCATACGGCCGCATCGAGCCAGTGGCCGCGTCCACTGCGTAATAACGATTGTTCTTTTTCAGCAAGTACTCCGTGCTGTTTTTCAGCCAGCTGGCGGTCGACATGCTGGCACCGCTGTAGTTGACGCTTTGACCGGGCTTCATCAAGTTTTCCAGCGTGATCTGCTCGCTGGGGGCGACCCCTTGCACTTCGACCAGCAACTCCGCCGGAATGCTCTCCAGCACCCGCGCGACGGGATAGTCTGAGTCGGCGGCGATGTCGGGATCGAAGAAATTCCATTTCGCCAAACTATCGTCCGATTCGGGCTCGAGTAGATATCCAGCGAGCATCCCCAAGGGCTGCGAGGTTTCGACAATGTAAGTCCCTTTGGCTAATTCCAGCTGGCCGGCCCGAGGGGTCGTCTCCAGTGACAGCAACTGGTGTCCCTGAAAATTCGGTTGGCGGTCGACGCTCGTCAGCTTGAGTTGTTCGCCGGCCAAGGACAGCGGTTGCGTCAGTCGTTTGAGCTGGACGCCGTGCAGCGCCAAGCGGCTGAGCGCCCAAGCGTACTGGGGAGCCACAGCGTAGGCCGTGGGCAAGCTGACCGACTTGACTGCTTCACCGCGATTCCATAGCTGGACGGAGTATTCCTTGTCCTCGAGCGCGGCTGTAGCATCTGCACCAAAGGGGGCTTGGGGTGGATTCCCTTCAGCCGTGGCATAGCCCAAGACGGGAACCGCATCCGCCGTCTTGGCAATCCGCCCGCGAATGTGCAGAGGCTGTCCCGGTTGTACCTGTTGGGCAGCCTCGTCAATCATCTTGCGGACGGCTGGAGCATCGTCGGCCAATTTTCGAAGAACTTCATGCACGAAAGCATAAGAGGCCAGCACGCGGGTTTTATAAGGCGCATAAGAATAGGATTCCGCTAGAATTCCGATCCGCCCGCGCAAGCCCATGTATTCGGTGCTGTAACGCGCTTCGTGGCCATAGGTATCCCAGCGTCGATGCTCCCGATCGAAATTGCCATAATAGAAAGTAGAAAATCCGGCTTCGGCAACTCGCTGCGTCACGCCAGGTATCAGCACGCGTCGCAGGTAGCCATCTATATCGCTGGGTAGCGTGGGAATGTGCGGAATGTCATAAGTCAATTCGTAGCGATGCAGCGAGCCGTTAGTTGTGTGCGTATCAATCAGTACGTCGACATCGTAATCGTTTATGGCTGTAACCAGACCGCGCACCTCGGGTGATTCGAGTTTGACAAAGTCGCGATTCAAATCCAGGTCTTGGGCATTTTCTCGAACGCCCATGCCGGCCAGCGGGCCGGCTTGACCGGGGCGATGCAGTGCACCACGGCGCTCATTCGCATCGGCGTTGAAGTTTGGCACAAAAATCAATCGCAGCGACTGCCACCAGGCTTGCGGTGGCGTAGCCTGTTGCTCTTGGGCCATATCGGCCGCCAAAGCCAGCAGCGCCTCTTTTCCATCGCACTCGCCCGAGTGGATGCCGCCCAGCATCAGCACCGTGATGGGCTTTGAATCCGATTGCACCAGCGGTTCAATCACCAAGGCCCACAGCGGACGGCCTTCGACCGTATTGCCAATCGTGGTCAACTCGGCTGCATCCCAAGAATTTGCCAGTCGCCGCATGAGCAGGGCCGCGTCGGTCTCTCGAGCGGTGTCGGCGAAATCCGTCTGCTCGGCGACCGTGGCGAATTGCGGGTCGGGGATGTTTTCGGAAACGGTGTTTTCTTGTGCTTGGCCCTGCAGCCCACAGGCTAGCAGACAAACAGCGATCCGAATTCCCAGGGTGGACCAAGATTTCATGTGGTTGCTCGCGAATTTCGGTGAGAGAGATAACAGCCAAGTTGGCCCTAGCCAGGCGGTGGCTGAGGCGGGTACCAAAGCTGTTCGGCCATGAAACGATGCTTGATTTCGGCCGGCGGAACCCCCTGGCTACCCATTTTATAAGCCTTGATCACGCTGCTGTTCAGGCAGACGATCATGCCATAGATGCACATGCCAATGGAAAATGGACCACAGTAGCAGGTTAAAACGCTCGACAAGCCTCCGAGCAGCGAGATGATCAGCCATATCCGCCCACGAAATCGAAAGCAGCCAATGCCGCTGGCAATGCGCATCAAACCGAAAAACAAAACGCTGGCGCCGGCGACCCAGTAGAAAATTTGAATTCCCAGGATCAACATTTCGGGCGGTGGTTCGCCGGCTGGTGGTTGGCTAGCCATGGCGGAGGCCATCATGAAACCCGCCGCGACCAGGCCGGTACCCATCATCGCTTCGAATGCGCCCGAGTACGATTTGTAAGATGCCGACGATCGTCAATTGATTGACCATCGATGCGTCGCCGCGGGCAGGTAGGCTCGCTGCCTCGGCTGATGCGCCGGTTTGGGGAGCCGCGTAGGGGTTGGTGGGCTCGTGCATCATGAGTTGGATCTCACTGCGATGGGGCTGCGAAGCATCAATTCGATGGCTTCGCGACCGGTGCAACCCACCAGAATACCCAGCGCGGCGGCTTTGGGGGTCATGCCAACTATTTTGGCTTCTAACAAATCCTGCGGCTTGACGAGTGGATTGTCAGGTGTTCCACGAGCGATGGCCACGGTTTGCCCAAATTCCGCCGCAGTGGCCAGGTCGTAGATGCCGCATCCCACCACCCCTCCGGCGGTGATCACCGAGCAGTACTGCCCATCGCCCCACCGCTGCCAGGTGCCAATGGCGGACCCATTTTCGAATTCCATGGTCATCCGGTTGGCTTGTGGCAGAGTTTCTTCGGGCATGCTGTATGGCTCCTAGTGCTTCATCATTGCTTTGGTTTCGTGCCTGGTGCTTCAACCAACTTTAATTTTGGGATGCGGCGCAACACAATTCACCCTTCCACGCAACTCAGCTTCAACAGCGTGAGGACTATTTCGCGGGAGGGTCGATGCGAGCCCTAGCGAGTCATCGGGGAGGGAAAACGCCTGAACTCTTCGCCCTCCCCGCCAACTCGCTGGGGCTCGCTGACGACCCTCCCGCGAATGAATACAAACCGCTGCAGCAACTGATGCGCGCTGGAGGGTGAACCACCCTGTACCCCAAAAATAAATCTGGTTGAAGAGCTAGCCAATCCTGGCTGTGCAACCCATCGTCGCAAACAGCCCTCGTGCGCACAATAGCCACACTTGCGGACGCCAAATTTCAGGGGACAATCCTCGAATTCCCAGGGACAGTCTCCGAAAAGTCACAATGCGACTATTTGTCGCGTAATGGAATGGACATGTGGTATTGAACAAACCAGGGGTGGCACGTGATACTGTGACCTAACTTCCGTTTCGGCCGCGTCTTCCTATCGATCTGGTGCTCCCTCAAGACCGTTGCTCCGACAGGCTGGGCTGCGGGCTTAGGCCGTGTTCGCCAGATTCCAACTTATCGCTAGGGCTATGACTCGATTTCTATTTCCACGTTGGGTAAACAAATTCCTGCCCTTGATGGGGCTCTTGCTCCTGGGAGGCGGCGGGATACGCTGGAACATTGTTTTTGGGGGCTACCGATCCCCAGACATTGAACCCAGGCTATATGCCGACGCAGCCGGTGCCTTTTAGCCACAAGATCCACGCCGGTGAACTGAAGATGGATTGCCGCTACTGCCACACAAACGTGGACAAGTCGGCCCATGCCAGTATTCCCCCGACCGCGACGTGCATTAATTGCCACAGTCCGATGGGCGCCGATGGTGGTGCTCCCGCACTTTCAGCGGTTCGTTCGGGTAGCGAAAAGCTGAGAGCCGTCCACGAAAGCTGGGATAGTGGTGAGTCGATTCCCTGGGTGCGCATTCATCGCTTGCCGGATTTCGTGTTTTTCAATCACTCGGCCCACGTCAATCGCGGCGTCAGTTGCGTGACTTGTCACGGTCGCATCGACACCATGGAAAAGGTTTACCAGGCCAAGGAATTGTCCATGGCATGGTGCATCGAGTGCCACAACAATCCCGCTCCTAATTTGCGACCAGCAGAATACATTACCAAGCTCGATTGGGAGCCAGCCGAGGGTGAGGGTACCCGCGAGGAGATTGGCCAGAGGTTAATTGTAGAGAACGAGATTCACCCCAAAGCCAACTGTGCCGTATGTCACCGCTGAGCATCGACTCGATGTGCAGTTTCTCCTTTCCGCTCAGCTGAAACTCTCCTTCGTCCAACAATCTTTGAGCAAGCAGAACAATGCAGGCAAAGCTTCCCATTACAACCGCTCGACCTGGCGAAACGCAATCCGTGGACGCAAGCACAGCGGCTGGACGTTTGGTTCCCGCGCGTGGCTATTGGCGGAGCGTCAGTGAGCTGGAGCAGACCCCGGAATTCGAGCAGTTTCTGCATCGCGAGTTTCCGCAGGCCGCCTCGGAATTTCCACACGGCCAACGCCGTGAAGCCGAGCTTCTTTGCTTGAGCGACGTCCAGCCGGCCCATCTTCGCAATCAGTGATATGACTAAGTATGGCAGCACCGTCATCTGCAATAGCCCCACGTAGGCTTGCCCCACGACCTGCAGGTCCTCACAGTACTCGCCCAGCAGTAGTCCACACAAAACACCGAGTAGCAGCCCTCCCAATATCCAGCGGCCAGTACGGCTGGGCTTCGAGTCGTTGCCGTGGCTTTTCGAAGGGCTCATTGACGTCATCCCAAACTTTGAAATGCAGATTCGCCTGCACCGGAGGTTGAAATATTAGATCTTGCGCCAAAAGCTCTTGCTGCTCAAGATGTTGCGACATGCAAGCTCAATAATGTAACGCGATCAAGCAGCGGAGCTGAATCTGCGGGCGTCCCAGCCAAGCATCCTTGCCTGGCGTGACGTCCAACGCGGATGTGCGCAGTCACGCACTTAAGTTCTAGTAGAGACTCGCATCGGTCGCGATACCAAAGCTGTTCTTCAATCCAGGCGAGCTTGACTCTTGATGATGACGTGGAGCCTTGGGGCCGTACATCGCCGGAAAAAAGCGAAAGAATCTGCGACACGTTTCGGCCGGAGTTCCGCTGTTTGTTGAGAAAGTCAATTCTCACTCAGGTTTCGCCATCGGTCAGCAAGAATACCGCGGCGACCGACAGATAAACAGAAAGCGAGGTTACGATGAAACGTGTGTTTGTACTGGCCTACGGACTAGCGAGTTATGTGATATTTCTTGGCGTCTTTCTCTACGGCGTCGGATTCGTGGGAGGCTTTTTGACTCCGACCAGTCTCGACGCGGCGATCGACGATCCGCGACCCTGGGCGATCACCCAAGCGGCGCTGATTAATCTCGCGCTGGTCGCGGCATTCGGCATGCAGCATAGCGTCATGGCGCGGCCAGCCTTCAAACGCTGGCTGACACGCTGGGTTCCCGAGCCGATCGAACGAAGCACCTATGTACTGGCAACGAACCTGGTGCTGGGAGTCCTTTTCTGGCAGTGGCAACCGATGGGGGGAACCGTCTGGCATGTGGACGCACCTTGGGCGCGTGTCGTGATCTGGTGCCTGTTTGCCAAAGGGTGGCTGACGGTCCTCGTGACCACCTGTCTGATCAATCACTTTGACCTGTTTGGTTTGCGACAGGTGTGGCTCTACTTCCGAGGAAGACCTTATACGCCGCTTCCATTCGTGACTCCGGGTCCGTATCGGCTAGTGCGACACCCTCTGTATGTTGGCTGGTTGATGGCTTTTTGGGCCACGCCGACGATGACCGTCGCTCACCTGTTGTTTGCGTTGGCCCTGACGGCTTACATCCTGATGGCGATTCGTTGGGAGGAACGCGACTTGATTGCATTCCATCGTGCCTATGCCAACTACCGACAACGAGTTCCCATGCTGATTCCTCGCTGGCCAGTGAGGAAGAACCACATTGTCCAGGCACATGCACTTGCCAGCACTCGATCAAGCACGATCGGCTGGCACAATGCACGCACGGTATCGAACACCGATGAGGAATCGATCAATGAAACGTCAACGATTCAATGCTGAAGTTGTACGTGATCCCGGCTGGTCGCATTGGACATTCACGATTTCGCTGGTTGGCGTTCAACTTGGCGGCATGCTTCGTGGGCTAGGTTGACGGCGGTTGGTCTGTGTGCGGTGGCGGCAGGCACCGTGGAATCGTACCGCACCGCTAAGCAAATCTTCAAGTTTATCAGGTTTTCGAGCGCATGCCGTGCTCAGGCGGACTGTTAAAATGGTCATCGACTGCGGCGTTGCTCGAAACAATGTGTTGCTCCATACGGGAGAACCACTAGCCCAACGCGTGCTCGATTGCCACCGCCCTAACTGATCAGACACACATTTCGGAGGAAGATCATGCCCAAGTTTATTGACGCACCAAAGATGATTGAGGCGGCCGGCAACAAGCCCAAACGAATCGAGGAGTTTGCTGGTCGCCTGAGTTCCGAGCAAGAGACTGTGAGTGTCGCCCGGATGGTGTCGCCAGGTGGTTGGGAAGAGCCTGCTCAGCAGCCCGAGTTCGATGAGATCACGGTCGTGCTGCGAGGGATGGTGCGAGTCGAGTCGGAAGATGGCGTGATCGAAGTCCGCGCTGGTCAAGCGATCATCGCGTACGCCGGCGAGCGCGTTCGGTACAGCACACCTGAAGAGGGAGGAGCGAGTACATCGCCGTTTGTATCCCCGCTTTCTCACCGCAAACGGTCCACCGGATTGGCGATTAGCGACGAGGGAAGAAGCATGCTCAACTGGATCATCAACCGCCAACTCGATTCACTCGAACGCCATCTGGGAGCGTCAGTCGACTACCTGCGTCATGTGGCGCGGACATCGAAAACGGCGTACTTCAAGTTCATGGGGTTCGTTCCGATGGCTGCACATCGCGGAGGAACTCCACGTCGTATGTTGTTCGCCGCTCGCTTTCTTGCAACACAGCGCGAAGACTGTGGAACATGCCTGCAAATCGTCGTAGATCAGGCAACGCGTGAGGAGGTCAGTGTCGAGATCATCCAGGCGTTGATTGACGATGATCTGTCACGACTCGACCGAGAGACTCGCCTGGCAGTGGAGTTCGCAAGTGCGGTGCTCGACAACACCGATGAACAGCGAACGACTACGGGAAGAACTGAGAAATTGCGTTGGGAGAAGAGGATTGTGGATCTGTCGCTGGCAATCGCCGCTGCTCGGGTCTTTCCTACACTCAAGCGAGGGCTGGGTTATGCGGTCAGTTGTCAGAAAGTAGAGCTCAGGGTTCCTCAAATCGCGGGAGCGAACGTGTCATGATCTCTATCAAAGGACTTTTTGAAACTCATCTGACGGTCTGCGACCTCAATCGCTCGGTGGCATTCTATGGTGACGTCCTGAAGCTTCCACTGGCAGCCCGATTTGACGACCGCCGCTGCGCTTTCTACTGGGTCGGTCCGAATCGCGACGCTATGATCGGACTGTGGGAGGTGGGCAACGGGCCTCAACGCATGCAGCTGCATACCGCCTTCCGAGTCGACATCGTCGATCTTCTGAGTGCCTGCGAAGGCCTGCGGCAGGCTGACGTCGTTCCGCTCGACTTTGCTGGCCAACCGACTAGCGAGCCTGCGGTTTTATGTTGGATGCCGGCTGCCGCGGTGTACTTCCTTGATCCGGATGGGCATCTGCTGGAGTTCCTGGCGATGCTCCCGGACGAGCCACGTCCTGAACTGGGGATTGTCAATTGGACCGACTGGAAGACACGCACTGTCGCTGCTGTGCCTTTGGCAAATGATCATGATCAGGTTGGAGGCTGAACTTGATGTCTCCCATCTCCATCACATACGAGCTCTGGCGGCGGGCCAAGGCTGGTGAACAGGCCGCATTTGACGAACTCTTTTCGATTCATACCGAGCGTCTGTTGGTGTTCATCCGAGCGCGGCTGGGGGACCGACTGCGGGCGCGAGTTGAACCGCAGGATGTCCTGCAAGATGCCTATGCCGCAGCGTGGCAAAGCTTCTCGAAATTCGATTACGCCGACGACGGGGCCTTTCTGCGATGGATGTGCCGCATTATTGACCATCGCCTTCGTGACGCGAACGACTATTTCACGGCGGCCAAGCGACAAGTGCAGGAACTTCCTCAGTCGGCGCCAACGGGCCCCGTCACCGCACTGGCTCGAGCCGAGAACCGCGAGCGACTGCAAGCAGCGCTCACACAGCTTTCAGATGAACATCGAGAAGTCATCCTGCTGCAGATACTTTCAGGGACTCTCGGCTGAGGAGGCCGGAGAACGGATGCAGCGTTCTGCGGGAGCCATCCGCAACCTGCTTTCGCGGGCACTTGTTGAACTTGGCAAACACTTGAAGACTGGCGAGGAGTCAATGTCATGACAAACACCGACGATACGTTGGATCAACTTCTGGAACGACACATCGCCGGCGAATCGGTCGCTGTGCCGGAATCGCTGACTGAAGTGTTTGAGCAGGCTCTGGCCGGCGATGCCGCCCTCCGTGACTTCCTCGATGGAACGGTGATTGCCGGTCAGAACACTCTGGAACAACAGCGCAATCCACCACAATTGCCGGTGGACTACAAGCTCGAGCGAGAACTCGGTCACGGCGGGATGGGCGTGGTGTATCTTGCTCGGCAGCAATCATTGAATCGTGATGTCGCCATCAAAGTGTTGCGTCCTTCTCATCAGACGTTTCGCAATCTTGTTGATCGCTTCCTGCACGAAGCCCAGCACCTGGCCCGGCTTCGGCACCCGCATATTGTGGCGATCTATGAGATCGGAGACGCAGGCGGCGAACCCTACTTCACGATGGACTACGTCGATGGCGAACCGTTAACGCAACGGCTCAGCAGCGGCCCGCTCTCGCCGACCCAGTCCGTCGAACTGTTCAAGCAAATCGCCTCGGCGGTACAGCACGCACACAAGCATGGCATTGTTCATCGCGACCTGAAGCCGGCAAACATCCTGTTGAACCAACAGGGAGAAGCATTTGTCACCGACTTCGGCCTGGCGCGGCAGATGCATCAGGACTCTGCGCTCACTCAGACTGGAGAAGTTCTGGGCACGCCACAGTACATGGCTCCCGAACAGGCACGCGGAGAAACCGCACAAGTGGGAGAGGCGACGGACATTCATGCTCTGGGACTGCTACTCTACGAGATGCTTACCGGGCGGCCGGCATTTCAGGCTCGCTCACCGGCCGATGTGCTCGTCAAGCTGCTGCATCACGAGCCTGATCCGCCACGCCGACTCGACCATCGGATTCCTCGTGATCTCGAAACGATTTGCCTCAAGTGCCTGCAGAAGAATCCCGCAGCCCGGTATGCGAACGTAGGAGCACTGCTGGAGGACATCCGACGCTATGAGGCAGGAGAGCCGCTGACGGCGCGACGCCCCGGTTGGTTCTCGATCGCCTTCCGATGGAGTCGGCGACACTGGAAACTGGCAGCCACCGCCTGTCTGGCAGCCACCGTTTCCTTGCTGCTCGCCTCGCAGTTGTTCAATCGATCCTATGAGGATCTGGTCGCCTGGGGGGACGAGGAACTCGCGACGGGAAACGCAGGTGTTGCTGCACAGGTCTACTCGCGAGCGTGGACGAAAGGAACTGAGTCTCAGCAACGGCAGTTGATCGATCGCATCGTGCAGACCTGTCGACTGAGTGACAGTCCCGCCGAGACGCTTGAGCTGGCTCTGAAGGTGGTCGAACTCGACCCGACGGTTTCATTTGGTGAGCGGGATTATCTGATCGCCCAGGCGCTCGTCTCACGTGAAAGAGCGGCCGATTCGTCAGGTGCGATCGACATCTGGCACGCCCGTCCCAGTGCCTCTCTGGAACTGGTGCGGCAACGTCTGGAACTCGCCCTGGAACATGGTGTCCCCGAGGACAGGCGAATGGAGGCCGAAGAAACTTTAGCGGCCGTCAAACTTGTACTGTCAGAGGGGCAACCAGAATTGCGCTATGCCCCCGACTTCCTCTATCACCTGCCGAAAGGAACAGCGGAAGAATTGGGCACCACGGTCAACGACGAGACCCAGGCCCTCTGGACGCGGGGCAAGGCCGCCATGGCGCTGGGCAGGCAACTGGAATCCGACGGGAACAGCAGCCAGGCCATCGCAGCGTATGAACGCGCCTTCGAGTTCTTCAGAAAGGTCTATCCGTATTACAGCGGCGTCTCTTCGCATCTCGGTGCCTCATTGCCGACCGGCACCGAACTCAGTGGAGAAGAATGTCAGCTGGTTGCCGACCTCTGTCGTGACCTTTCCCGGCTTGCGCCGGAGAAGTACCCGCAACCCAACAGGAGGAATCGAGTTCTCGCTCGATGGCGCGCCGTTGCCGGCAGACGTCGTGATGGGATTCCGGCTGACACTGTGTGACGTAGAACATAGACGACCCCGACGAGAACCTGCCGCATCAGTTACCCAGGATCACGAGATTAGGGCCGGATGGACGCGCGTTCGTGGGCGTCCTGGATGGGCGCTATCGCCTGACGTTTGGTGGAGATTCTGCTTCGCTGGACCGCGGAAAGCGGTCGGTTCATGGGTCTGATGCAGATTGATACAGATCACTGGCCGACCGAAGTGACGATTCAGGGCAATCGTATCCAACTTCCCCCGGCACATGTTCGGCTGGCCGAGGAAGTTCAACTGCTCCTGCCGAAAAAGGACGCGATTCTCCAACTGGATGATGCGGAGTTCCGCTGGCGGCCGGTTCCTCAGGCAGCCTATTACCAGGTCAGGTTCCTTTATTCGACAGAGTCTCCTCATCCGACGACGACGGTCTTCGCCTTCATTCGCACCGAGGAGACGCAACTTCGCCTCGATCAGTCTGAATGTGCATCACCGCAAGACCATCGCCGAGAATCTACTGGCAGGCCGAACGGGAGGTTGGTCGGTAACCGCCTTTGATGCTGAGAATCGACGCATCGGTGTCTCGCTGGAGGAACGACGTTTTCTGGTCGCTGAGGAACTAAGTCCAGAGTGAAAGTTGTCGATTTGCATTTTGTTGGAAAATGAGCAAGTCGTGCCTCCGCTGAGTAAAATCTCGCACATTGCGAACTGCAAAAGTGGCGACTGGATTTGAACTCTGCAAAAGGTTCCTGGGTAAGATGTTAGGCAATCGGATGGTGGCGGCGAAACGAAGATCGTGGTCTCCGGTGTTGTTATCGCCAATTCTATTCTTACTTTGTTGTTCCCGATAGAATTGGGGCGATGGAGAACCCTTTTGAGACAAATCGAGTTGAAGTAGCCACCATGTCACACCTTCTGGCAATTACGTTCCTTTTCTTGCCTGCCATCGTGGGAATGACGAGTTGCGTCACCGCTTACGGAGATGATCCACCATTCAGGATCACCACAAAGCGTGATGACGACAAAGTTGAAGTCAAAGTCGAAGAGGGCAAGGCAGTCTTTTCAGTTCAAAGCCCATTTGGAATCAGTCAGGCAACCATCGAACGCAGTGGCAACAACTGGCCGACTACCGTGATGTTGCGGTTGCACCTGAAGGGACTTGAGAATCTCAAAGTCACCAATGGCAAAGACACTCTTGAAGCTTCGGTATCGAGTCAGGATGGCAAGGTGCGGCTCTGGAAGGACGGTAAGGAAGATTCGCCACTGGATTCGAAGCATCCGTACTGGATGGAGATTCGAATGATCGGCAAGGATGGGAAACCAGTGAAAACGATTCCGCTGAAGGACGGCTACTTCGAGATGCAGTTGCCCAAAGCCTTGTTTGAAGACAATCCGAAGTCGATCACGCTAAACTGGATCGACTTTTATCGTTGAACAAGGAATCTTTATGAATACCGTAGCTACGCTCGCCAGAGCGTGGACGGGCTGCATCCACCGTCTGGCGACGGTAGCTACGCTCGCCAGCGCGGCGTCCATAACCGTAGCTACGCTCGCCAGAGCGTGGACGGGCTCCATCCACCGTCTGGCGACGGTAGCTACCTGGTCATTCGTAGCTACGCTCGCCAGAGCGTGGGTTATGTTAACTCCTCATTCGCGGGCCGAAACAACCCGTTCTTCCTGATGAACGAATATGTTCGCCAAAACCGGTTCCAGAAATCGTCTTCAAACAAATGCAACTCGGGATATCCAGGAACGAGACAGTCCGTGAATTTGTACATGCGGAATTGATCTGCTGGCACTAGCTCCTTCCGCTCCGGGTTCCGGGCAATGTACTCAACAACGTTTTCGAAAGTTGTTTCCTGTCGTTCGTCTTCTTTTAAGACATGATCGTACGGTTGGTGCTGAAACTCGAATCCAAGCTTCGACAGCGGTTCCCCTAGTTGCTTACGAAAATACTTTGAGGCCTTCAGTTGGTCTGTTCGATTTTCTATTCCAATCCAAACCATATGAATGTGATCGGGCATCAAGCAGTAGATCGGGCAAGCAAATGCATATCGAAATGCAGCATGCGTCAGCAACTCACGAAACTTGTAGTAGAACACTGGAATCAGCCAGCCCGTGCGGCGACCTTCAATCGTCATAATCCAATGAACATACGCCTGGCCGAGATAAGCTCCTGGAGGCAGCCGTTTTAAGTGCTCATCATGGTCGTCAGCCATAGAGTTCTCCCGTAATTATGCTCGCCGGAGCTTGGAGGCCCGTTGTACCTTCGTTCTATCTTCATGGTCTTCTTATCCACCGTCTGGCGACGGTAGCTACACACAATCTCAGTAGCTACGCTCGCCAGAGCGTGGGGGACCAGTTGTTCCTGTGTTTGCGACCTTAACCGTATTCGCACCACCGTCTGGCGACGGTAGCTACGCAGTAGCTACGCTCGCCAGAGCGTGGGGGACCGCAGTCCACTAACGTCTTCCGTCCCTAATCGTACTCGCACCACCGTCTGGCGACGGTAGCTACGCAGTAGCTACGCTCGCCAGAGCGTGGGGGACCGTTGTTCCTGTGTTTGCCACCTTGATCGTATTCGCACCACCGTCTGGCGACGGTAGCTACACCACACCAGCGTAGCTACGCTCGCCAGAGCGTGGGGGACCGTTGTTCCTGTGTTTCCACCTTGATCGTATTCGCACCACCGTCTGGCGACGGTAGCTACGCACACACCACAGTAGCTACGCTCGCCAGAGCGTGGGAGATTGGCACTTGGCAGCCCTCGTCGGCCTTGGTTTCGTTGAGCTCGGGCCAGAACTCGATCATCACATCCTGATTGCGTCCGCCGCCCCAGCCGCCAGCCTTTGATATGCTACCGTCGAAAGGTATGACCTCATGTGCTCATGCTGGCGAGCTGCTTCGATCTGGTTGCTCAAAGCGGCCGCGTTCGTTGGGTCGGCTCGCAGCAGCCGCTGGAGCGCTTGGGGCTGCACTCGCGGGAGCGGTTGATTTCCAAATCACTTCGCCATTGATTTTATCGAGTGCGACCAGCAATGCACCGGACGCTCCGGGCGTGCAAATCACCTTGTCGCCATCTACCAGCGGCGATTCGCGGAAGTTCCAGCGTCCACGGACCAGCTCAGCAAGAGTGGAAATAAAGGGGCCGCAGGCCGATTTGCGGAATCGACCCCCGTCCCCTTTGTTTCCGTCGCGTCCCACTACGCCTGCATTCAGTCCGTTTGGGCGAGATCGTGAAAGACGATGGTCGACGGATTGCCAACCGGGGTGTAATGGCCGGTGAAATGGAGATCGCCGGTGGCTTACGTCCACCTGAAAGACCGCGATGTTGTCAGCCCGCTGATTGCAACGTAGAGGAACTGGCCGGTCGGGTCGAAGTCGAAGCTCCGCGGATAATTGCCTCTTGTCCATGCTTCCTCCAGGAAGGTGAGCTCGCCATTCGCCGCGACGGAGAAGATCCCGATGCTGTCGTGCAGACGATTGCCCGCATATACGAATCGCCCGTCACCGGAGACGAGGATCTCGGAGCAGAAATTGCTTCCGGCAAACCCAGGCGGCAGCGTCGAGACGGTCTGGCGTGCGGCCAAGTTCCGCGTCTGAATCGTAGTCAAACAAAACGATGGTCGAGCCTTCCTCCTGAATGGAATAGAGCCAATGTCCATTCGGATGGAAATGGAAGTGCCGCGGGCCGTCTCCCGCTGGTAGTGAGATCGTGGGTGGATCGTTGGGCGTCAACACGCCTGTCTGCTCGTCGAACTTCCAGACGAAGATTTGATCCAAGCCCAAATCGACATGGAACACGAAACGACCAGACGGATCGGCCTGAATCATGTGGGCGTGCGTGCGATCATGTCCGCTGAACGCAAAGCTGCCCGGTGGAGCATTGGTCGCGCGTGGGGGGCCAAGCTGGCCCGCGTCGATCTTGACGTCCGTGGCGTCGCCCAACCCACCGTCCGCCAGAATCGGCAGCACCGCGACCGATCCGCCAAAGTAGTTTGCGACCAGCAGGAAGCGGCCAGACGGATGAATGCTAACGTAGGTCGGACCGGCGCCGCCGCTACGGACGGTGCCCATCCACGCCAAATGTCCGCTGGCTCGATCGATCGAGAATGCGCTGACCGTACCTTCCTTGTCCTGCCCGACGCGATCGGTCTCATTGGCCGAATAGAGCCGGGTTCCGTTCGCATTTAATGCCAGGCAACTCGGGCTGGTTCCCATCTCGTGAATGCCGCTGGGTGTCATCGACCCGCTGGTGCGATTCACTTGGAACAAGTGGATGCCGCGTCCATTGCCCGGCGGTAGATCCACCTGGGTCGGCAGCATATCACGAAGCGGAGAACTGAAAGTGCCGACGTAAGCCATGAGTGGCCCATCGGTTTCATTCGCTTGCGCCCGCAGCAAACCGCCTATCAGGGGCGATGCCCCCGCCCACACAATCGAAGTTTTCAGCAACGAACGCCTGGAAGTGTCAAATGGAATCATGGCGGTTTACGATCTTGATAGTCTAGGGGACGCTGGCAGCCGGCGCAGTGAGCGTCTGGCCTCGTAAGTATCAGACAGATTATACAATGTGGGGTTGCAACGCAAGAGCCATCGCTTCTGGATCCGTCCTAGTGCTTCGGCCGCCACGGAATTGGCCGAGAGTCTTGACGACGTTTTGGCGACTTTCGCTACGGCCAATTCTAAAAATGGAGGCGAGACGGAATACTAGAACGCTGCAAAGGCAGAGCTTGGGTGCTGTGCCGCTGCGTGATGCTTCGCAGGGCCTCAACACCGATTGGCGGATCGATTTGCCACGGGACCATGGCGACGCGGCTGGCGAGTTTCGATTTCACTTCGTCGATGAACAGCAACTCGTGTTGTTGACGCCCGCGGAGTGTCGGATCGCTGACTTCGAGCGGAACGAGACTCTGGTTGATCACCCACGCAAACGGCTCGATCTCCGCTCGTCGCAAGTCTGCTTGCAACTTCGCCGCTTCGTGGACCGGCGTGGCTTCCGGAAGCGTCACGACAAGCACACGCGTGAAGTTGGGGTCACGCAATCGCGGTAGCAATTTCTCGACCGATTCGGAAATCTGCTGCGATTGGCGCGACACTTCGCGGTGATAAGCTAGCGCCGAATCAAGCAACAGAATCGTATGGCCGGTTGGTGCGGTATCTAAGACGACAAAGCGTTCGGTGCCCTCGGAAACGGCTTTGGCAAAGGCTCGAAACACGGCAATCTCCTCGGTGCAAGGCGAACGCAAGTCTTCTGCGAGCAGGGCTTTGCCTTCACCATCCAGATCGCGTCCAGCGGTTTGCATGACTTCTGTCGTGTAGTCGGCCGTTTCTTTCGCCGGATCGATGCGGCCCACTGTCAAACCTGCGATTTCGTCCGCCGCGATCGTTGCTGCGATGTGAGCCGCCGGGTCCGTCGTAGATAGGTGCACAGGAAACCCCCGCTCGGCCAAAGCAAGTGCGACCGCCGCCGCAACGGTTGTCTTGCCCACGCCCCCCTTGCCCATCGCGAGGATCACGCCATGACCGGCGGCCGACAAATCGTCGATCAGCGAACCGAGTCCGTCGGGGTAAGATTCCGCAGCAACCGAGCTGAGTGAAACTTTGCTGGCTTCTTGCGACGGTTGCCCGACTTGCCGCAACACATCGACGCCCATCAACCCGGCACTCGCCAACGGGATTGTGGTTCTCGGAAGCTTGCCAATCTCCACTGGCATGCCTGCCACCGCGTCATCGCCTCGACGCTGCATGGCAACCGAAATCGCATCGGTCGACGTCTGGCTCTTGAAGACTCCGTTGACGATCAGATGTTGATGGCTGACTCCGAGCGTTCGCAATTCCTGACTCGTGCGTTGGGCTTCGCGAAACGCGGAAGGTTCCGGTCGAGTCACGAGCACTAACGTGGTCATCGCAGCATCACCCAGTGCATGCACGGTCTGCTTGTAAATGGCCTGCTGTGCTTGAAGTCCCGCCAGCGGACCAAGGCAAGATGTACCTGAGGTATTCGTATCCATGAAGCCGGACCACGCCGAGGGCAACGTCAACAATCGCAATGTATGACCGGTCGGCGCGGTGTCAAAGATGACGTGATCAAACGTGTTGGTCGCGTTTTTGTCACCCAGCAGCTTCGCGAATTCGTCGAAGGCGGCGATCTCCAACGTGCAAGAGCCAGAAAACTGTTCTTCCATGCTGGCGACCGCGGTGTCGGGCAACACGCCGCGGTACGGGCCAACCATGCGTTCGCGATACTCGCGGGCGGCTTCCTCAGGGTCGATATTCATGGCAAACAGGTTCGGCACGGACGCAATTGCCGTCGGACTATTTGTCAGCGTCGTGCCGAGGACTTCATCTAAGTTCGATGCCGGGTCGGTCGATACCAACAGCACACGCAAACCGCGATCGGCCAATTGAATGGCGGTCGCACAAGCCATCGAGGTTTTACCAACGCCACCTTTACCCGTGAAGAATAGGTTTCGCGTGGGTCTATCGAGAAATTGCATCGTCGGCCTCGGAAGATCAAATCGAAAAAGGAGTCGGGTACCCATCGCATTCCGTCGCGGCTTATTTTGCGGGTAGTGAAGCTCGCCAAGAGCTTCGGCCGCCCGGGGATTGGTCGAAAGTCTTGACGACTTTCGCTACGGCAACCCCGAAAACTGAGGCGAGACGAAATGCTAGCACCACCTCAAGCAGCGTTCGAGCTACTTTACCTTTCCGCTCTTGGGAACGATTAGCAGCAGCCCGTTTTACCGCCGCAACATCCGCCACGATCGGCCAGCGGAAGATCGGCTTTGGCCTCGATCGTCGTGCCTGTCCACAGCGCCAAGTTCTTTGCGCGATGGATACTCGCTACGGCTGACGACACGCTCATCCACAATCACTAACGGCAAACAATCGACGCCTTCATCAGCGAGCATTCGCTGGACGAGGACGTGTTTGACGTACTCCGCTGGATGCTGGGACAAGTTGAACCGCTTGACCGTGTGTCCGTGTGATTTCAACCATTCCAAATCGGCGGCAAACTTCGGCAACTCGGGATCGACCTGGGGTCCGCAAACACCGGTCGAGCAGCACATCGCTTTGTCATAGATTTCGACTTTGCTCATATCATTTTCCTTTCAAGGATCGCATTACGGCTTCAAAATCGCCCATCGACGAATAACGATCAACCAAGGCAAAAAAACACCGTCATAGACTGGCCACTAACGCTTTGAGCCGCTGCAGTTCTTGCGGGTTGATGCAATAACAAACCTTTGGCCCATCGACCTCACCTTGAATCAGACCGGCCTCTTTTAGGATCTTCAAGTGCTGCGAGACGGTGGATTGAGCCAACGGCAAGCAGTCGACGATCTCACCACACACGCAAGCTCGGCGGCCAATGAGCAATCGCACAATCTGGACGCCGCCGGATTCGCGATCGCCCAAGCCAGTTTGGCAAACTCTTCCGCCGTCGGATCAGCCTTGAGCTTCACTGGCGTCGAATCGCAGGTTTTTTTGGTTGTGGAGCGTTTGGCCATCGACTTCCTTTATCGTATATCTACGATTTACGATATGCGGAGACCTCCCCTAAGTCAATAGCAGGCCTCGGGCGTCCAGGGACACGCGGAACGATTTCAGATCGCTTCCTCATGCAATGAATGCATGGCTCAAGAAGCTAGTCACGCGTTTTCAAAAATGCGGCTGGCTACGTCTTTTGGCATGCAATACGTTTTTTGGCATGCAAGATGCCCGCTTGCAGGATTCGATGTTAGCTTCCCATTAGGCCGTAGCCGGAGGGAGGGACATGGTCGCGGGTTCAATTCGAGCCTAAGGAGCCGAGAAGTGCAATTTGCAGTGGTGCGTTTGTCGCTGCTTTCGATCGCTGTTCTGCTAGCCATTTCCCTAGTGGCTGGATGTACGCCCAAGTCTCCGTCGGAGGCGACGAAGCCCGTGACATCTTCCACGCTCCAGGACGCACAGGCTGGTTCAAAACCGCCCACTTCCCGGCCACGACCGATCGACTTGGAGGCCGCATCGGCCAGAGTCGACAAGCTGCTGGCGAGTGGTCCGCGCAAAACACGGGGATGATCTGGCGCGGGCGATGGGCTTTGTTACCAACCTCACCGCAGTTGATCTGAGCGATACGCGAGTCTCCAGCTATGGTGTCGCTCATCTGTCGAAGTTGACGCAACTGACAACCCTGGACCTAAGCCGTACGTTTGTAACGGATCGCGGTTTAGCCCATCTTTCGACATTGCACGAACTCACCACCCTGCGACTTGCAGAAACCAAGATCACCGACGCAGGCTTAGCTCACATTTCAGGTCTCACCAGATTGGAAACGCTCAATCTTTCAGGTACACGCATTACGGATGCAGGCCTGGAGCATCTCAGGCCGCTTTGCGAGCTGCACTGGCTAACACTTGAAGCGACACAGATTGTTGGTCCCGGACTTGAGAACTTGGTGGCGATGTCCAAGCTAAATACACTTCAGCTCAGCGCCACCCCCCTAACCGATTCGGGACTCGTGTATTTATCCAGACTGAACAAGCTGGCCAATCTGGAACTGGCCAAAACCAAAATCACCGATGCAGGGCTGACCCACCTCCAAAACTTGACAACTCTCGTGCAACTAAGCCTCGCGCAAAATGAAATTTCGGATGTTGGCATGTCAAACTTATCGCGCATGAGCAATCTATCTTATCTTGACCTTTCCGGTACGCACATCACGGACGCGGGTTTGCAAGTCGTGGTGACGCTCTCGAACCTGTGGAATCTCAACCTTGAAGAAACGTCAATTTCGGATTCCGGTCTGGCAGCATTGGCGTCGATGGAGCACTTGAAGCAAATACACCTGGCGGAGAACCCAAAGCTGACGCCTGCCGGCTTTAAACAACTGCCTGGAATTATAAGCTTGTCATTAAGTGGCTCTCAGTTTGACGATACCTACCTGGATGCACTCCACGGCAACTCTGAACTGAAATATCTAGATCTTGCGGAGACCTCCGTCACGCAAGAAGGAAAGGCAAGACTGAGGGCGTCGATTCCGGGTGTGCGCATTTCCGAAAACGCTTTTCAGCAATTTCTGCAACTCTTCCTGCCTTGAACCTATCGGAAAACCTTTCCCCTCTCTCCTCCTTCCCCTGTGCTAAACAATCGGCTGAACCGTTGGGCCGAAAACCGGTTGTGGTTTGCCTAGAGTCCGTGCTGAAGACTCTCTCGCGCAGACAACGTCCCATTGCGTCGCTCGCTGTTCGCGGGAGGCTCGCCAGCGAGTCGCAACGTGTCTGGCGGGGCGGGTAGCTAGCGGAAACACCGCGACGGGCAGCCAAGCTGGCGCCGCAACGAGGCGTGTCTTCTCCACAGCGATGCAGCCGACAAAAATTCGCTCTAAGTGGACTCAGTGGATGCAGCGCTGAGTTGTATTACTTCTTGTCGAAGTCTCTCAACCGCTCGGCGTACATGATTGGCGGTTGGCGGGAATAGCCCAAGTTTCTTCGCAGTTTGGGGTGTTCCGATGCGGACCACTACCTTGCTTCGCCAACGCGGCAGGATCGCCCCGGCTGGAAACGCAGCGTACGCGCCCTGAATGTAGACAGGAATGATTGGGACATCGCAGCGAGTGAGCAGGTGCGCGATGCCGGGTTTGAAGGGCTGCAATTGTCCATCGAGCGATCGCTTGCCTTCTGGAAACCAAATTAAATTTTCGCCTCGTTCCAAAATCGCCCAAGCCGGCGCGAGGGCGGTGTGATCGTTCTCGATTGGTATCACACGAGCGGACCAGCTGAAGTATCGACGCAAGCCGTTTTTCATCACCGTGCTGGTTTTGCCAGCCCAGTAGGTGCGCTGCATGACCGCGAGCGGTAATGCCGCACCGAGTAGCGACGGATCGACTGGGCTGGAATGATTGGGCGCAATGATCAATGGCCGTTGCCGTGGCAAGTGCTCAAGCCCAAGTACCTCAAAACGATATACGAGATGCACGGCAAGCCAATTGACCACGTACAAGGCCCCGTGCGCAACATGCCAAAGAAGCCTCTTGGCCGCAACCAGCGCTTTTGCCTATCATTTAGCCATCGTTCTGGGTGATCAAGAACGTCTTTGTAGCTCGGGCTGCTCATCAGCTTGTCAACCAAGTACTCGCGAGAGGAGTGGACGGCGGGCGATCCTCAGGACGAGGAGTTGTTTATTGACAGTGATTGAAGGGTATGCATTTCAGCTGACAACGGGATAGCTCGCTGCTGTCTGTCGCCACCTCGGCGAACTGCCAGCGTGGCCTGGCTGGATACAGCGGCCAGTGTTGCAGTTGTCGCCAACATTCCTGGTTGAGCATCAGAAGAAAATTGCGGGGCGCACATCGGCCCGTTTGACTGTCGCGTAACGCGAACCGGTATAGCCACGAGGTCTAAGGAAGGCAACCGGAATGGTTGCCCTTTCTGTAAAAGCTTTCACTGAGTCGGAGGCCCAACTGCGCTGGGCCCTGAGCGAGGGGTCGGGCCCTGAGCGAGGGGTCAGTCCGTTTTCGCCGCGGGCCGGTGGGTCAACCGCGTCGAGGCATCCAAGCGCGGGTGTCCATCGCGCAGATCATCGGCGGCCATCCCGCGACCGTCGTGCATCTGATCCATCCGCTGGATCAGGTAAAACAGGGCATAAATGGCCGCGTCCACGTCTTGCGTGTGGCCACACTCGGAAATCGTGTGCATGTTGCGGATAGGTAAACCGATCGAAGCGGCCGCCGAGTCGATGGCAGCGAGCACGGCGGCCATGGCGTCGGTCCCCGTGTCGCGACCTGCCAGCTCATGTTGCAGCGGTATGCCATGTTCGCTGGCCACCGCCGTGATCAGCGTATTCAGGCTGGCGCTACACACGGCTCCATGCGTGAGCGTAAAGCCTTTACCCATCTCGAGCGGTTCATAGCGACGATCGCCGATGCCAGGCGCAGCCACAAAATCGTGAGCCACGTCCACTGCAATCGTTACGTCGGGACGAAAATGCTCGCTTAGGACCCGGCTGCCGAATCTTCCAATTTCCTCGTGGGATGCCATGGCCGCCAAGTAACGCACACGCTTGGGGCCTCCCGACTCAGCCAATAGTCTGGCGATTTCTGCCGCCACAAAGCATCCGAGTCCATTGTCGAGGTAGGCCCCCGTGAAAGTGTCGGGCGAAAAGCCGCGTTCAATCGGGCGATCATAAAGTATCGGATCCCCAGGCCGAATGCCCAGCGCTTCCACTTGGGCCTTCTTATTCTCGCCATGAATGTGCAATTCGAGGTACAGCATTTCCGCTTTGATCCCCTGCTCGCCGGAGTGCAATTTGGGATCCGCGAAGTGAATCGCTCCAATGGCCTCGATCGTCCCGCCGCGAAGCACCCGCCACTCACTGGGTTGTTCGGGAGACTGGCTGAATAGGAGTACTTTGTGACCGATCAACGTGATGGGCAGCATCGAATCAGAATTGACCCAGATTTTGCCATCGTCGCTGACGCTACGCACCTGCATGCGAATCTTGTCGG
>CAVPPY010000009.1:0-321330 GCA_963707245.1 Pirellulaceae bacterium | reverse complement strand
TCAATTTGCCCGTTTTGCCGCCGTACTCGGCGCGCTGCGTGAAATTCGCTCTAGCCAAAATATTCCGCCTAAGGAAGAGCTGAGCTTCAGCGTGGCCTGCGATGCGGCGACAGCCGAATTGCTGCAGCCCATGGGACCTTTCTTCAGTGCTCTTGCCAAGGCATCGGCAACAGACTTGGGAGATGGCTTTCCTCGGCCCGAGCTGGCGGCGGCCATCAGTACTGATGGAATGGAGATCACTGTCGATTTGGGTCGATTCATTGATGTCGAGGCCGAGATCTCGCGCAATGAGAAGCTGCATGAGAAACTAGTCAAGCAGATTAGTGGCAAGCAAGCCAAGCTCGGCAATGAGAATTTTGTGGCCCGCGCCCCAGCTGAGGTGGTTGAAAAGGAACGACAGAGTTTGGTCGAACTTCAGCAGCAGCGTGAATCGGTGGCTGGAGCCCTGCAGAAATTACGTGACCTGGACGGCTAGTGCGCAACCACATTTAATTTGGGGGTAGAGTGCTTCGCAATTCACCCTCCCGCGCAGTTTAGCTTCTACAGCTGGCAGACTACTTCGTGGGAGGGTCGAGGCGAGCCCTGGCGAGTCATCGGGGAGGGAAAACACGGAGCATTTCGCCCTCCCCGCCAGCTCGCTGGGGCTCGCTGACGACCCTCCCGCGAACCAAAACAGCACGCTGTAGCAACTGCAGCGCGCTGGAGGGTAAATCAGCCTTAATCCCAAACTTAAAGATTTGTGGTGGCAAGCAATGCATCTTTCGACGAGTGAAATTGAAAAACTGGTGGCTGCTGCACTGGCTGTCCGCCAGTTGGCCTACGCGCCCTACAGTCAATTCAAAGTGGGGGCGGCCATCCTGAGCGAATCGGGCAGCATCGTCAGTGGGTGCAATGTTGAAAATGCATCCTACGGATTAACCTTATGCGCCGAGCGGAACGCGACAACGAGCATGATCGCTCAAGGCATGCGCCGCATGAGCGCTATCGCGGTAGCCTGTTCGGGCGCCGGTTCCCCCTGCGGGGCTTGCCGACAGGTGCTCGCGGAATTTGGTGAGCAGATTGAGGTGATCCTGGTTAACGCCGATGACGAACGCATTGTCGCCCAGTGGAATATTCGGGAGCTGCTCCCCCACGCCTTCAAGCTGTAGCGCCACATCACAGAACATCAACACAGCGTCGTCGACTCCCAGGAATCATGGAAGACTCAAATTCTGGCGAATCCGACGACTAAGAAAAATCTAAAGAACCTCGTCAAAGGCCTAGGCTCATGAGCAACAAAAACTTGTACCGCTATCTTTGGTTGGGATTAATGACTTACGCAAGCTGCCTGGGGTGCAATTCCAAGCCGGCAACCGTGCCACCCGAAGTAGCCAAGACCCTAGCGAGCGCGTCCCAGTCGAGACGAGCGACTCGCGACAGGCGGATGCCAGTGCTGCGGCCGTTGAATCCAGGGATGAAGAATTGGCGAAGACACTCACAGCCGCTGGAGTGGAGGTTTCGCGCGACTCGAAAACGGGAGCTATTCAGGACGATCGTCTGCAGCAATATCGAAGTCACCGACGAATTGGCCTCGTTGTTGTCCACTGCGTCGGAATGTCGGAATTTGACCTTAACCCAATCGGCGATGAGCGACAGCGGCTGGGCGCACCTGCAGGGCCTCAGCGGACTGCAACAATTCGACGTCCGAGACTGTCAACTCAGCAACCAACAGCTGGAGAATGCCGTTCGCGGGATGCCCGAATTGCGTGCCCTACGGCTGAGTGGCCGCAGTGGCGCGACAACGGTTGACGACGCGGGACTAGCGGTGCTTGCCGGCTGTCCCAAGTTGAAGGTGCTGGCCATTGACGAATTGTGGATTGGTACGGCAGGGCTACAACATCTGGCAAAATGCGATCAGCTGGCGGAGCTATATATGAAGGCTAGCCTGGTTGATGATGAATCGATGTCGATCGTGGCTGGGATGAAGAACCTGCGCAAACTGCGGTTGGCGAAGACCTCCGTGGGAACCGCTGGTTTGCAGCAGATTCGCAATTTGCCGCTCGAAGTCTTGGATATCAGCGAATGCAGCTATGTGCTCGACGACTCGATGGCAGCGGTGGGTGCCATGCGCACTCTGAAGCAACTGAATTTATGGCGGGACGTGGTCTCCGACGCAGGCTTGGAGCAGTTGGCAGGCCTGGTTTCCTTGGAATGGCTCAACCTGGACAATACGCATATCACCGATGCTGGCTTGCACAATCTGCAGGGCTTGCGGCAACTCAAATTCCTGCACCTTGGATCGACGGCCGTCTCGGACGCAGGCATGCCCGAACTGGTAGGCCTTCAGGCGCTGCGGGATCTGAAGGTTACCCGAACCAGCGTTACCGAGGCCGGGGTGGCCCTGGTCGAAACAAGCCATTCCCGATGTGGACGTACAGCTCGAGTACATTGAAGGCCAGTAGATGTCCCAGTTGGATCAAGCCCCTTACGGCCTGGCAAACGAATTGCTCGCGGCTATTGCCCGCAGTCAGTCGCTGAGCGAGTTTCGTGAACTGGCATTGACCGCCATCAGCGATCATTTGTTGGGGGCCCGAGTTGCCTGGGTCCATCAGCAGGACGCGCACTGGGAAGTTGCCGGCTCGGCTGGCTCGCTGTCCAACTTGCCTATCGATTTGGCTGCCAGCGCCTGCGACGATATGGAAGTCTGCAGCGGCGAGGGCTGGCTGGCCGCGCCCATTACCGGCCGAACCCTACCGGCTGAAGTACTGTTGGTCAGCCCGCATAAATTGCTGGTTGCCGATGAAGCTCAGGGTCTGGCACACATGCTTCGGCACGGGCTTTTGATCGCCAGTGAGCATGCTAGCCTGCGTGCCCGAGTAGAACGACAGCAGAGCCTGCTGGATGTCGCCATCAGCTGGCAACGCAGCCAAGACCTGTCGGAGTTGTTAAACCAGATGGCCCAGGCCGCAGCCCGCGTCCTGCATAGTGAAAGGGCCAGTATTTTTCTGTGGAACAAAGCCAGTGGTGAACTGGTGGGGCACCCTGCCATGGGCGTCGAAGGCAAAGCCCTGCGGATCGGCGATGACCAAGGCATCGCTGGCTACGTGCTCAAGACTGGTTTGCCGCGGCGCTGGGATCACTCGGGCGATCCCAACGAGATTAACGCCCAAGTAGGCGCCAGGCTGGGCTACGCAACGCGATCCCTGGTCGCCACGCCGCTGCTGGATCGCAAGGGCAAGCCGCTGGGCGTTTTTGAAGTGCTGAACCATCGCTCCGGTTTGTTTTCGGCGGAAGACGAACTCTTTCTGGCTGAACTGGCCAAACACGCGGCGGCCGCGCTGGAAAACACGCAACAGATCGCGAGCTTAATACAAACGCGCGATCGACTGGTAAAATCGGCCTCGGAGACGCTGCAGTTGGTTGGCGAGTGCCATTCCATCGGGGCTCTACGCGATACGGTAGCCCGCGTTGCTCCCACGGAATTGGCCGTTCTCATTCTGGGCGAGAACGGAACAGGCAAGGAGGTCATCGCCCGCAGCTTGCACATGCAAAGTGCCAGACGCGATCAAGCCTTTATTGCCGTAAACTGTGCTGCCATTGCCGAATCGCTGCTGGAAAGTGAATTGTTCGGGCACACCCGTGGGGCTTTTACCGACGCCATCGCCGACCGAGCAGGCAAATTTGAAATGGCGGATGGGGGGACTCTGTTCTTGGACGAGATTGGCGAAATGAGCCCCGCCGGCCAAGCCAAACTATTGCGAGTTCTCGAAGACAAAATCATCACTCGAGTTGGCAGCGAATCCCCTATTCAAACCGACGTGCGGATCATAGCAGCCACGAATCAAGAGCTGGTCAAACGTGTGCGCGAAAAAAAATTCAGAGAAGACCTGTACTTCCGACTGAATGTGGTCACGCTGCACATGCCACCCTTGCGCGAACGCGGCCAAGATACGATCCTGCTGGCCGACTACTTTCTCAGTCACTTTGGAAACCAGATCGGTCGCCGACCGCCGCAGCTATCCCAGGCCGCCAAACAGCGTCTGTTGCAGCATTCGTGGCCAGGGAATGTGCGCGAACTGAGGAACCTGATGGAACGCGTGGCCTATTTAACCAGCGGCGATATCGTCGAAGATACGGACCTGGCTTTTGTGCTGGCACCAGGATCTTCCAGCGACGTCGCTGCGGTACCCAGCAACATGACGCTGGCGGACGCGACCAGCGTCTTTCAACGACAATACATCCAGCGACAGGTCGAATTGGCTAACAGCAATCTGGCTGCGGCGGCTAAGCAACTGGGGCTACATCGCTCCAATCTATACCGCAAGATGAACCAGCTGGGCATGCATGAATAAGCACAGACTGGGTAGACTGCGGAAGATTTAACGGCCCGAGCAGGAAAGGCGAAGATTCCGTCGTGGTCTCACGATGACTGGAAGAGACAACGCTCTCTGAACCGGTCGGAACGAGCTTGCCAGGATTCTGCAATACGCGAAGGAATGCGATAGGATGAGCCGCCACATCATCATGGGATTGGTTTTGCTGACAGGAGCCTTCGGGGCATGCAGGGCTCAGGCACAACAGCAATGCAATGCAGCCTGCGATCCCAATTATGGTTGCAGCCACGAGGATTTTTGCTACGACTTTTATCGCAACAATCGTTGGCCGTTGCCATTTCGGGGCACCGACACCGCAGCAGTGCTGAGCTACTTTGATGTACAACGCAGCATCGGCTGGAAGCTACACAACACGCTGGGGCATGCCATGTTCGAGCCGGGCACGCAACAATTGACCATGGCAGGGCGAGCCCATGTGAACTGGATTATTACCCAGGCTCCTCAGAATCGCCGCGTGGTTTTCGTGCTGGTCGGCGACAATCAACAGCTGACTGCCGCCCGCGTGGAAGCCACTCAGCTAGCCATTTCGGAGATGGTTCCCGTTGGCCCGCTGCCGAGCATTTATCTGACCGACCGCGACGCACCAGGTTCGTCGGGAGCCTACCAGCTGGCTGTGACCCGCGCCTTCAATTCTTCGACAGGCATGCCACGACTGACGGGTGCTGGCCCATCCACGGGCGGAGTGGGGCAATAGGCCCGGCCGGGCGTTCATTGGTTACCGGCTTGGATATTGACCCATGCGACATAGGCTAGCCAAGCCAGCCAAGCGACGTAGACAGCTAGACAACACACAAAAACGAACCAGCGGCTCCGAGGCCGCTGTGATTCGGCTACTGCTGGAGTTGCGGTCGGCGGTTGCAATGGATGTTGAGGCACCGACTAGGCCTCGTCGCAATCGGACAATTCAAACTCCGGATCGAAGCAGGTGCGAAAATCGAAGAGGTCATTGAAGTCCTCGCGTCGATCCGAATCTGACTTCTTCATATGCTTGATACGGATCAGGTTATAGACGATCTCGCCAAAATCGTCCGTCTTGTAGATACCCCAGCAATTCAATACGGTCTTGGCCATAAAACCGAACTGCTCGAGTGCGTACAGGCGAATTGCCTCGCACAGTTGCTGTCCGGTGATATGGTGATCTCCGTCGGCAGAGGTCTCTTCAATGAATCCGCTCGGTAGCTTGAGGATCTCCTGCGCATAGGACAGGGCCTCGCGCACAAACTGGTATGCATCCTCGTGATAGCGTTGATCCACTTGAACCAGTGCAGCAATCGAATGGATCTCTTCAGCCACAGGTCGTCCCATATCAAATATCTCTTGGCGTTTTTCAAAGCAACGTGGATTTAGAGCCTATCCGAAAAGGGGTCTGACCCTTTGGAGGCGAGTCGATTTCATTGGTGTTCTGGCCTCGCCGGAGAGGGTCAGACCCCTTTTCGGATAGGCTCTTAGTCGCAAATATCATGGTCCTCGTTGGAACCATTGGGATCGGCTTGGCTGCCACGCTTCAGCACCGACAGCACTTCATCTAGGTGTATCATAACTCGACGATGGTCTTCCATAGCAACCAGCAGTTGCTTTGACAAAATCTCCTGACCGATAACACGGCCACGGCCATTTTGCGTAATGATATCGGTGCCGATTCTGGGCATTTGGCGACGATGTTCCTCGTAGATGTCGTACTCGTATCGTAAGCAGCACTTGAGCCTTCCGCAACGTCCCGAAATTTTGTTCGGGTCGAGGGTCGCCTTTTGCAGCTTGGCCATCTTCATCGAGACGGGCGGCATTTTGATCAAGTAGGAATTGCAGCAAACAGGTTTTCCGCAATCGCCATAGTCGGCCAGCAATTTGGCTTCATCGCGAACACCGATTTGCCGCATCTCAACCCGCGTTTGAAACTCGAATGCGAGTCGCTTGACCAATTCGCGAAAGTCGACGCGGGCGTCGGAAAGATAATAGACGACCATCCTCTCGCCACCAAACACTCGCTCCACGTCGACCAAATCCATGGGCAAGTCCATTTCCTGGATGATCTCAAAGCATTTATCGCACTCGGACACCAGTTTGCTAGCCAAGCGAGCCAACTCGTGCTCGTCGTCCGCGGTCATTTCCCGCTGAATGCTCCCCCCAGGCGGATTGTCCATTTGAGCCACCGCCCGATCATCGGCGGTGCACAGAACTTCGCCCGCCTCCAGTCCGCGGGCCGTCCTACCTATCACACGTGTCCCACGCTGAAATTCTTGCCGTGACTGCATGACATGCAGGGTGCGCATTGTTCCGCATCGGACAACGTAACTCGGCATACTCAGCTTGCTACACAGATTGGGGAATTCTAGCGACCGTCTGAAGTACCCTATATTAGCAGTTTGCTAGCTGTATCGTAAGCCAAGCTAATGGCCCCGCGGCGACGCGTGATTTGCCCGCAGGGAAGTCTGACGAAACAGGAGGCTCGGTTTGGGTGAGAGGCCAGGGCGAGTCATCGGACTGAATTCGCCGACATGCCTTTGAGATTCGGCTTCCTTTTCCCCCTGTAGTGGTCGCCGGTTTTTTGACCATCGCGGAAACGGTTTCTGCGTGCAACACATCCGTCCATCCGGATGATTGGATAAATTGACCGCTGCGGCCTCGGGACCCCCAGACAGGCAAACCGAGCGCGCAGCGGTCGCAGCCCCTAGCGCTGGTCGCTAGAGCAGCCAAACCAGGGTTTTGCAAGCTTGGCGGCACCTGCTGGCCGGGGAATCGCTATTCCCTGCGCCGCCCAAAACAGCTATACGCAGTCCAGCGGATTTCTTTTTCGATTACCTGCTGGTTTTGCAAGGAACACTCGCGTGACAAGGCTTGTCCCTGCGGCGACGGTAGCGTTGCTGGTCTGGATACACGGATTTGCGGCTGGACAGGGTTTCCAAGCGCGAGGGCTGCGATCTCAGCCCTCGGCGGATTCTGCCCCGGCGACGAGCGTATCGCCCGACCTGCTGCAAATTTACGAGCAGACGCACTCAGCCAAGAATGAAGCCACCATCACGGCCATAGCGAGGGCTTGCTCGAAGGTGGTGCCCGATGCCTCTCGCTCCCAGGCCGATCGTGATTACGCGGCCAGCCTGTTTGCATGGGCCCTCAATCGCAGGGGCGAACTGCGCAACGAGCAGGCAGCCCAACTGGTCGCCAAAGGCCAGCTGGACGACGCTGCTAAACTGGACAATTTGGCCACGGATGATTTTAAAACCGCCATTCAGTACGGACCTGACAGCTGGCGGACTCATCATAATTATGCGATTTCCTTGGCCATGAATGGTGACTACAGCCAAGCCATTTCTGAGTTGACCCGCACGATCGAATTGAAGCCCGATTACGCCAACGCCTACTTTAATCGTGGCGAACTGCATTTTGAGCTGGAAGAATTCCCGGAAGCCTTGCGCGATTATGGTACAGCCCTTGAGTACAATGCGGGGGATCCACAGTATTACAACAGCCGGGGACACTGCCAGTTCATGCTGAAAGCCTACGAGCCCGCCCTAAGCGACTACCGACGCGCGGCGGAACTGGCCGGGGATAGCGCGGTATACCTTACTGATTTGGCGGATGCCTGCCAGGTTTTGGGCAGATGGGAAGAAGCGGCCAAGAGCTATCGCGCGGCCATTGCCTTGAATAGCCAGTACCCACGTGCCTACCAGAACGCGGCCTGGTTGATGGCCACTTGTCCCGAAGCCAGAATTCGCAATATCGAACTCGCTAATTCAACCGCCTTGAAAGCCATTGAATTGGGGGCTGGCAGAACGCCGCAAACACTCGACACGCTGGCCGCTGCCACTGCAGCCGCAGGCAAGCATAGTGAAGCCGCAAAGTTGGTGCGTCAGGCGCTGGCCATGTCGTCCGATCCACAGGAGCGTGATGAGTTGGTGTCGCGTCTGAAGCTTTACGAGCGCGGACAGGCCTACCTTCAATCCGAAGTCAGCGAAGCGGTGCGCACCGCTTCCAGTTCTGCTCCAAATAAATAATTTCATTTTGTTCTAGGTCAGGGAGCATGCCGCTAATGGCCCGTCGCAAGCGACAAGACGATGACTCATTCCAGGCACCTCGGCGAAAGCTCAAGCGACGGCATTGGATGGGGATGTCCCTTGCCCTAGCCCTGGTCTTGTTCATCGTGTTCCTACCCGCGACTGCTCACCTCGCGGTGGGTCCTCCCCGGTTTGATCAACCGCTTTGCCGGCCTGGCGCCTCTGCGAGCGGAGGTGCAGAGCGTAGAAGCCGGTTGGTTCGTACCGCTTAAGATCCATGGAATCCAACTTGCCGATAGCGATGGTCAACTGCTCTTTCGCGTTGGTCAAGTTGCCACGCAAAAGGGACTGCTGGGCTGGATTACCAATCACTCTGACCTGGGAACGATACATGTTGACGGATTCGAGGCGGTGGTGGTAGCCCGAGATGGATCCACCAATCTCGAACAAGCCCTAGCCTCCTTGCCAGCGCTCGCCAAGGATGCCGCGCCGTCGGACAGTGCCTCAACCAGCAGATCCACGGGTACCGTGCGACTGGTGGATGCAAAGTTTCTGCTGATGGAGAGTGGGCGACCCGAGCAATGGGTACTGCAAATACCGGAACTCACTGCCAGCCTGCCTGCGGCCGATCAAGTCTTGGGGCCGATTCAGTTGAATGCCAGAATCGGCGAAGTTTCAGGCAAACTGCCGACCAGCCAGGGAACTCTTGCGGCCGAAATCAGCCAGTCTGCAGATGCTTTCGAGATGCACATTCAAATGCAGCAGCTCCCGCTCGAATTCTGGCATGTGGTCCACGCACGACTGCCGCAGATTCCGATTGACGAGTTGAATGGACGAGTTTCGGCAGCGATTGGCGGACGATTGATCGATGCCGACAATTGGAGTTTTGATATTTCACAGTTGGAGTCACAGGATCTCGTGCTGGTGGCGCCGCAGCTTGTGGGGCAAACACCGGCCAAGCTCGTTTCGGTGGCTGCCTCCGGTCGAGCCTCACTGGCCAATTCCGTCATGCAGCTTGAGCAAGCCGAAATCGTATCCGATGTCGGACGTGTAAACGCTTTGGCCAGCCTTCCCTGGCCGATCCGTCTACCTACCGCGGCGCATCCATTCTTTGAGGGAGCGCAACTGCAGGCCGAGGGATCCGTGGACCTGCCCAAGCTGGTACAGGCAGCCCGATCGCTGTTGCCGCTCCGCGAGGACATCACGCTTGCATCGGGTACAGCCCAATTCAGGCTGGCACAAACGCTCGATACACAGGCTTCGCCAGCCGCCAGCGCAAACCTGACCTTCAGTGGATTGACTGGCACCGCGGCCGGACAATCGCTGACCTGGGACGATCCACTGACCGTTGCGGTGGCTGCCGAGCAACGCGTCTCAGGACTGCAATTAGGTGCTAATGTACTATCCGAATTTGGCAGCTTGAAAGGCGGAGGCACGCTCGAGGCCGGGCAATTCCAAGGCAAGCTCGACCTGGCTCTACTGCAACAGCGATTGAGCCAATGGTTCGACATGCCTATCGATACCATGGATGGTTCTGCGGGTATGGACTTGGTGTGGAGCCTGAACGGCTCAGATACGCTTGAGGCCCAGGGCAAGTTGACCACGACACCGTTGAGAATTGCCACCAAGACCGGCGGTGTTGATTCAAGAGCCCGCCTGGTCCGGCACCTTTGGGGCCGCCACGCGTTTGCTGCAAGGCGTTCCCACGCACATCGAGCGCGCGAGACTGGAACTCAGTGCGCTCGACGAAAAACTAACTTTCGACCTGCAAGAGCCACTAGCTATGACGAGCGGTGGGGCAGCAGATGCTGCACCGGCCGCCTTCGCCTTTACCTTGGACGGTGACCTGGCTGGCTGGCAGCGTCGCGGAACGGCCTGGTTACCTGAACCACCGGAAATTGATTTGCAAGGTGACATCCGCCTGGCAGTCGGCGGGCGAGTTGATTTGCAACACGTCGAAATCCATCAAGCCAATTGGAACAGCAAACCCATTCAAATCAGCACCCCGAGCTTGAGCATCTCGGAAAGCGAAATGTTGGGTAATTTCAAGGGTCGCGTGGATAGCTCGGATCTAACGCGTCTGCAGGTCGAGGCCTTGCAAGTTCGGGCAACCTCTTTCTCCATCGGTGCCAAGGACGCTGCCAGTGCGGATGGCGTGGGACGTACTGGCCAGGCAGTCATGCTGGTCGACTTGAATCAACTGCTAAACAACATCACGCCGGCCGGTCACACCACCGGTCGGCCTGGCCACAACTTCGCCCGCAGCTGTGCCGGCCGCCAAGCTGGCCGCGACGGGTCAAGTCAAATCCCAGATCCTATGGGAGGTCAAACCCGAACAGGCCGCGTGGGAAATGACTGCTACTGGCGAAAACATCCAGCTGACCAGTCTTTCCCCGGGTGCGCAGCAACCCACGCCGCTGTGGGCAGAACCGAGCATCACTTCCCAAGTTAGCGGACGCTGGTTGGTGGCCACACAAGAACTGGACGTCAGCAAGCTTCAAATTCAGACGGATTGGTGCAACTATGTCGGCAACCTGAACTATCAAGCGCAAGCAGAAAGCCAACAGCTGACATCAAAAGGACAAGCGATTGTTGATACCGCAATATTTTCCAACAAGATCGGGCCAATGACTGGTCGGCAGGTGCAACTGCTCGGCCAGCAAACGGTACCCGTCGAGGTACAGTGGACAGGCAGCCAAGATCCCGCCCTGTCGATGTTGGCTGGCTTGCAGGCCTCAACGCGCATTGGCTGGGAGCAGGCACGCGTGCTGGGAATCGATGTCGGCAAGGCCGATGTGCCGGTCAATATTCAAGCCGGACAATTAACCACTCAGGCGGAAATCCCCGTTAGTGGCGGCAAGTTGAGGTGGGACCTGGCAACCGACTTGGGAGCCGAGGAACTGGTGATCCATCAGGCGCCTATGACCGTTCTGGAAAATGTTGAAATCACTGAGGAAATGTGCAAGGGCTGGCTCAAATATGTTGCACCCCTAATCGCGGAGACCACCAGCGTCGACGGGCGTTTGAGTCTAACGCTCGATCAAGCCAAGTTGATGCCAACCCTTCCCAAGAAACAAAGCGTTGTCGGCCAGTTGGTAGTGCATAGTGCCGAGGTGGGACCGGGACCGCTGTCAACGAATATTATCGGTATCGTCAAACAACTTGATGCGCTCCGCAAGAAAGATTTCACCCAAGCGGTCAGCAGTCAGCAGGTGTGGGTCAGGATGCCTGAACAGCGCATCAGCTTTAGAATGATCGATGGACGCATCGAACACCGCGATCTGAATTTCAGGATTGGCGATGTGACGATGTCTACCGCTGGCAGCGTTGACGTCAATGGACAAATGGAAATGCTGGCCAGTATGCCGATCCCCGACGATTGGGTAGAAAAGAATCCGCTGCTGCTCTCCGGACTCCGGGGACAATCCCTACAATTCCCGGTGCGTGGGACATTGCAACAGCCTCAAGTGGATGTTCAATCGCTGCGTCAGCTGGGCAGGCAGACCGTCCAAAACGCTGCCCAGGGCATGCTGGAGAAAGGACTGTCGCGCGGTTTCGAAAAAATATTTGGCACTCCGCCCGTGCCGCCCCCGCGCAGCAGCCCCCCAGCAGCCCCTGCCCCAGCAACCCTGAGGCTGTTATAAGTTGAATCTACGCCGAGCGAAGTGGTGGCGGGTTGATGTTTGATCGCGCTGCCCACGCAGTACGTACTTCCGGGCTCGCACATGCATCTACACTGTCTGGGGACAACGGGCTATCACCCGAGCCCGACGCGGCATACCGCCTGTTATTACTTGCCCGAGAGTTCGTTGCTATTGGATGCCGGCACGGGCCTGTTCCGCTTGATTGAACACCTGCTGCGCGAGCCGCGTCCATCGCTGGATATTCTGCTCTCACACGCGCACTTGGACCACGTGGTCGGCCTGACCTTTCTGCTGGACGCACTGGCCGTGACCGAACTCAAGACGATTCGCGTACGCGGAGAGTTGGAAAAACTGGAAGCCGTACAACGCCACTTGTATAGTCAGCTGCTGTTCCCCGTCGAACCAACCATCGAGTTCGTAGCTCTCAGTGGCTCATCCGGTTCGCTAGCTGTGGGAGAAGTCGACGTGCATTACTTCCCACTCGAGCATCCCGGCGGCTCGCTGGGTTTTGTGCTCGTGTCCAAGGGAAAGCGACTGGCCTACATCACCGATACGATTGCCCGACCCAGCGCCGCGTACATCAGTCACTTGTCGAATCTAGACCTACTGTTGCACGAGTGTTATTTCAACGACCAGCAGCAAGGGCTGGCAATCACCACCGGACACAGCTGGCTGAGCGGAGTGGTCGACCTCGTGTCGCGGCGTATCTCCCAAACAAACCGCTTTGATTCATATGAATCCGCTGGCTGAGGTGATGGGGAATGAGATCCACATCACACCTGCCCTGGCCGCCCTGGGAATATCCATAGCTCAAGACGGTCAAGTCATCGAGTTTTGAGCTCGGCGAGGTTGCGCTCATGGCCCTTGCTCAGATCGGTTTTTTCAGTTCGGCCTGATCGGTCACTTCCTGTACGGGTACTTGTAATAAGGGCGGCGTTGCAGCACGCAGCGCGCGATTCTCGAGCGTCGGGCAGACGACTCCACAACTGACGATGAACTGGACCGCTTGATCGATGGTCAATTCCAAGTCGATCGCCTCGCGTTTGCGAACATTGATCGTAAACCCCGTCATCGGCATGGGAGACGTGGGGATGAAGATGGCCACCATTTCTTCGCCGAGACTGCTCTTTAACTGGGGTATGCTCTCGCTGGTAACAAATCCCAGCGACCAAATTCCAATCCGCGGGTACTCCACTGCCACCACCCGCGTGAATTCAATATCTCGCTCGGACAATACGAAATCCGTAACTTGTTTCACCGAGGAGTACAGGTTTCGAACAACGGGTAATTGGCTAACCAGTCTTTCAAAGCCGTTTACGAACAGCCGCCCCACGCCAGCGGCCAGGAAACGGCCCACGAAGAACAGCACGCTTAGCAGGACCAAAAGCAATAAGGGAATCGTGAACCAACGCGGCATGTAACGTAGTTTGACATAGGCGTGGTAATAATTGGTGGCCGAAAGTGGCCGCTGCATATCGGCTGGCAACAGGTCCAAATTGGCGTCGACGCGGCCCATGATGTAGTCCGGTAGAAAGCGGCGACCGATGGGCGGCTGAACGTATGTCAGACCCTCATAAACGAAGCCGCGTTCGGGTGCATCGTCGACCAGCAAGCCGGCGCCAACAGGTGGCTCGTCCAGAATTTCGTTGGTGCTCCACACGAGTAACGTCCGCGAAATCGACTCCAGCGGCAGCAGTACATACTGCTCGACGGCACTGGAAAGCCAAATCAGCAATAGTAGCGTTACCAGGGGTGGAGCAATGATGCTCGACCCACGCCATACCGCCCTGCGCCAGGAAGACGTGTGCGGCTTGGCGAGAGGCATCGGATCTTCTGCAGCTTTTGTCATTCAATTATCAAAGTGGACAGTGGTTTGCAGGGTAGTAATCAGTTTATGTCGCGAGTGAGCAACCACACGAAGTAGCGACTATTCCATTAGGTTCTTCGCTTGGGCACTGGATTCCTTGCTGCCAGTTCCCCGAGCGACCACCACCACGGAAACTTCTCCAGCTCCAGCTTGCATAAAGCATTGGGCCAGCTCGCCCGCGGTAGCGCCACTGGTCAGCACGTCGTCAACCAGCAAAACATGCCTCCCACTTAAGTCCCGTGCACCACGGATTTTGAAGGCTCCGCGGACATTTTGCTTTCTTTCCGTCCATGACAGCATGCCCTGTTTAGCGGTCTTGCGGGTTCTACGCGCCAGCCCGATTTTAACGGCAAATCCCGTATGACGACCAATGGCCCAAGCCAATGAATTAGCCGTCGGAGCCGCTGTCGAGAACGCGTGACTCCAGTGGTAGGGGATGGGAACAATCCATGGCGAACCTCCCTGTGGCGAAGCTGCGATGCAGGTTTTGCCTGCTCGCGTGCCATTTTCCGCAAGCACTGCCTGCTCCCCCACCGCGTGATTCTCCTCCGGCGGGCAATTCTTTGTGTTGGTGCTATTTTCCGCGTGGGTATTCTGCACCGGTGGCGATGTCGATTCAGCCTGCAGCAATTCAGCCTGAATCAACTCGGCCAAAAGACCTCCGAGCCCCATTCTTAGCGATTCGAAACTGCGTTTCTTGATCAGGATTATGGCTTCGCGACGCCGTCCGCGATACGGGCCTAAGGTGATAACCCGAGAGAATTTCCAGCCGGAATTCCGGCAGCGGAAGCAGTCTTGCCCTCCAACCACACTCGGAATGGGCGTCGCGCAACGAGGACAGTGCAGCAAAATCGCTTACTAATTTGCTGCGGCAATCGCCACAGAACAGCATGCCCGGTGGCAAGCGCGCGTCGCACCACACACACTCCGGCGGGCAAACCAAATTCATCAGCTGATCCGCGGCGGATAGCAGGGCAGCTTGCGCGGGCTCGAGCGATCCACGAATCCAGCCTTTCCAGTGCTGGCGTTCAATTCGTAGCATTTGACCTGCCACCTCGATATACTGCCGTTCAGATGACTCGCCAGTTCCGCAGAGGCCAAGTTGCAAACGCCGCCAAACACTGCAACATGATGGCCAGCACTAGGCTTTGTCTCAAAAGGGGTCTGACCCTTTGGAGGCGAGTCGAATTTGCACCTGTTTTTGGCCTCGCCGGAGAGGGTCAGACCCCTTTTGAGACAAAGCCTAATAGAACTCGGCCACGAGAGCCCACTCGGCAGGCTCTTCCGTTCCCGGACAATTGTAGGCCACACTGCCCAAGAATCCCACTAGTCGTTCCACTGCGCCATACGCGTTTGATTTCATCTTCAACGTTTCTTCAAGGTCTGACGGCGAAATGAACCAGCATGCTTTCTTGAGCCCGCGATGAAGCCCTTGCCGCCGCTCTCCACCGCTGAGATCTTGCGACTCCGCCCGGATGTTAAGCGTCCCGAGCCAGGCTTGTCGCCTTTGGGCGCATTCACCGAAATCGAGGCAGCCAACAAATCCGCCACGCTGGCAGAAGTCTTGACCATCTTGCTACGCGGCAGCGAATGCAGCTTTCGCTGTCTGATGTGTGATCTGTGGAAACACACGCATGCAGGTGTGACCCCCGATGGAGCCATCCCAGCCCAAATAGCACACGCCCTGCATCCCTATGCGAATGCCTCGGGTCAGCCATCGCCTGCCTGGATCAAACTTTACAACGCTAGCAATTTCTTTGCTCCGAGCAATGTGCCCGTAAGTGACTTGGCGCAGATTGCGAGTCTCCTGACGGACTTTGAGCGAGTGGTTGTCGAGAATCATCCGCGCATTTTGCCCGCAACCATCTTGGGCTTCCGCGATGCTCTGGCTGGGCAACTGGAAGTTGCCATGGGGTTGGAGACGGCCCATCCGCAAACGCTGGCCGCCTTGAATAAGAACATGAGCCTGGATGACTTTCGTTACTCCTGCGATTGGCTGCTGTCACGCGGAATCGATGTGCGGTGTTTCGTGTTGCTAAAGCCGCCTGGCATGAATGAGCAGCAGGCTGTCGAGTGGTGCGTTCGCTCGGTGGAACTGGCCCATGCTTTGGGGGTCAGGCACATTAGCATCATTCCGCTGCGCTCCGGGAACGGGGCCATCGAGTACTTGGACTCACGCGGGCTGGTCGCACCACCACCGGCAGCCTTGCTTGCACAAGCGCTGGCAGCCGTTATCGATTTGCCTCACTCCATTGTCACAGCAGACCTGTGGGATTGGCAGCGATTACCTGGCGCTTGCGATGCGCCAGGCCACGCTATCCGCCGCCGAATCGAGCAGATGAATGCCACGCAGAAAGCCGCGAAACCCAGCCAGCTAAATGCAGCTCTCCGCTTCAGTTAGCGGCGTGGCGCTGGATGGCGAAGACCGCTAGACTCGTTGTTCAATCCCATGCGCTATGCCGCTAGGCCGACGCGTTACTTGTTGATACTTGTCGACTGCGAAGAATGCATGGTCGGCTGGAACTTTTATTCATCCAGATTTTTGGCAATTCCGCACTTCATTCGGCCAGTCCGAACGGGGGGGCAAGTTTTTACAATTCCCTGGCGAGTGACATTGGGTTAGAATCGAGGTATTCAAGTGTGTCGAACACTTTACACCTCTCCCGCCCGTTCCCTGCCTGCCCTGAAAAAAGCACCGCAGCCGAAATCGGCCGCTGCTGACGTACCTAAACCGCAACATTTGCTCGTTTCGGGTGTTTTTCGAACGTGGCTCGCGATTTGCGCACCGCAGATTGAGATTGCCTGTCGCAAGTCTCTTTTGATGTTGAACGACCTGCCCCCCTCCTCCTGAGCCGACCGATAAATCGATGATGCAACGCTGCATACAGTCTCAAGCTCTGCGACTGGCCCGTCACCTGGAGTGGGCCAAGCCTGGAAAGCCCACCAGGTCTAGGGGGACTACAGAATCGAATTCAATGTCGACTACAACGACCAGGAGCACTGGCCTGATGACTCATTCCTTGGCCTGGTTCGGTGGAATGTGGCTGCTTGGTTCAGCCCTGGCGGTGGCGCAGGAGTCGTCGGCTTCGACTTTTTCAGCTGAGGTTCGTCCTTTTCTGGAAACGCATTGCGTCAGCTGCCACTCCGGCGACAATCCCGAGGGCGGCGTTGACCTGGATGCTTATCGCGAGTCAGCCAATGTGCAACGCGACTACGAATTATGGGAAAAGATCATTCGATTGATCAACGGTCATCAAATGCCGCCCAGCGACGAACCGCAGCCTACCTCCGACGAGCTGGTGCAGGCCACAGCGGCCATCGAGTTTCAGCTGGCACAATTTGATTGTGGTGCGATCAAGCATCCGGGGCGAGTCACCATCCAGCGGCTGAACAAGGCGGAGTACGACAACACCATCCGCGATTTGGTGGGCTTGGACTTGCATTTGGCAGACAGTTTTCCATCCGATGATGTGGGCAATGGTTTTGATAACATCGGCGACGTGCTCTCGATTCCGCCGATTCTGCTAGAGAAATACTTGAATGCCGCCACAACCGTTGCCGATCGCGTTTACCAGGACGAGGAAGCGCGTCGTCGGGTTTTCCCGTACGAAGCGCAATCGGACGAGGAGATTGTCGAAACGGCGCGGCGGAATGTTAATGAGTTTGCGGCACGCGCCTTCCGCCGGCCGCTGAGCGAGGACGAGCAAGAGCGTTTGTTTGCCATCATGCGTTTTGCTTGGGAGCAGGACAGCAGCACCGAGGATATTTTCAAGAACGCTGTGGCGGCTATCCTGTCGAGCCCCAATTTCATCTTCAGGGTCGAGCGTGAACCGGATGCGGATGCAGCGGACGGCATTCGCCAATTGGATGGTTATGAATTGGCTTCGCGGCTGTCCTATTTTCTTTGGAGCAGCATGCCCGATGGGCGACTGTTCGAGTTGGCAGCATCCGGACGTTTGACCGATCATGCGGTTCTGGCTGAGGAGGCGAGGCGCATGTTGGCGGATCCCAAGGCGAGTGCCTTGATCGATAATTTTGCAGGGCAATGGCTGCAACTTCGCGATGTATCCAGGCTGATGCCGGATCCCGGTAAATTCCCCGAGTTCGATGGAGAACTGCGATCGGCCATGCGGCGGGAAACAGAATTGTTTTTTGCTGCCATGATTCGCGAGGACCGCAGTGTGCTGGAGTTCCTCAATGCTGACTTTACCTATGTCAACGAACGACTGGCACGACATTATGGTATCGCCGACATCAGCGGCGAAGACTTCCAAAGGGTTCCGCTGGCCGATGGTCGCCGCGGGGTATTGACCCACGCCAGCATCTTGATGCTGACGTCCAATCCGACTCGTACCTCGCCCGTCAAACGTGGCAAATGGATCTTGGAAAACATGCTGGCAGAGCCGCCACCACCACCTCCTGCTGGCGTTCCAGAACTGGAGGAGGGCGGCGAGACCCTGGGAACCTTGCGAGAACAAATGGAGCAGCATCGCAGCAATCCAACTTGTGCTGGTTGCCACCAAACCATGGATACCCTTGGCTTTGGCTTGGAGAACTTTGATGCCATTGGCGCCTGGCGCGACAGCGATGGTCGATTTCGAGGTGGACGCATCCGGCGAATTGCCGGGCGGACGTCGCTTTGTTGGCGCAAAGACTTGATGCGCATTTTGGCGGAGGAGAAAAAGCAGGAATTCTGCCGATGTCTATCTGGAAAGCTACTGACCTACGCTCTCGGGCGTGGATTGGGATCCTACGATCGTTGCACAATCAAAGATTGCGTGACCATAATGCAAGAAAACGACTATCGCTTTTCTAGCCTGGTAACGGCAATTGTTACCAGCGATCCGTTTACGATGCGAGAAGCCGCGACCGAATGAGCAACCCGCTGATCTGTTGCCGTCCAGTGCATTGCTGGTCGAATCGTGACTGCGGTGATGGACAAAATTTCACAAAGGTACCCGGACAACGAGGCCAAAATGAGCATTCATACCAGTCAGCTATCGCGCCGCACCATTCTACGTGGGTTGGGCGTTTCGCTTGCCCTCCCGTGGCTTGAATCCTTGGCTCCCAAGTCCGCACTCGGCGCTGCGACCGCAGCTGCGCCACCCAAGCGGATGGCATTCATGTTCGTGCCCAACGGCGTGCATCTCCCAGATTGGACGCCCAAGCAACTAGGCTACGGCTTCGACCTCCCGCATATCCTGCGTCCGCTGGCGCCAGTCCAAGACGATGTGCTGGTTGTGAGTGGCCTGACGCACGACAAAGGTCGCGCCAATGGCGACGGCGCGGGTGACCACGCGCGAAGCGCGTCGGTGTTCTTGACCGGCGCACAACCTCGCAAAACCGCCGGCGAAAACATTCGCTCGGGTGTGTCTGCCGATCAGGTTGCAGCAAAAATTGCTGGTCGAGCGACGCGTTTCGCTTCCCTGGAGCTGGGGTGTGAATCTGGCCGTAGTGCGGGCAATTGCGATAGCGGCTACAGCTGTGCCTACTCATCCAACATCTCCTGGTCTTCCGAATCCACGCCCATGGGCAAGGAAACCAATCCGCGTTTGGTTTTTGAACGCCTGTTTGGCGATGCGCCATCGACCGGGCGTGACAAGAACGCCCTGCGCCGCGAAGAATTGAAGAAGAGTATTCTGGATTACATTTCCGCCGATGCGCGGAAGCTGCAGTCCAAACTCGGTCGTCAGGACAATCAAAAACTAGACGAGTTCCTGAATGGCGTGCGCGAGGTGGAGCAACGCATCGAGCGCACCGACGACGAGCCAAAGCTGTCGGTTGATGTCAATTATCCAATCCCCAAGGGAACGCCCAATGACTACGCCGAGCACATTCGCCTGATGTGCGACATGATGGTATTGGCTTTTCAAACCGATCGAACGCGGATTGCCACCTGTATGTTGGCTGATGCGGGCAGCAATCGCAGCTATCGACACATTAACGTTCCCGATGGCCACCACGATTTGTCGCACCATCGCGGTGATGCAGCCAAGCATGCCAAGATCCGCGATATCAATCGCTTTCACGTAGCCCAGCTGTCCTATTTCCTGCAGAAGCTGAAGGCTACTCCCGATGGTGAAGGCAACCTACTAGACAATTCGATGATCTGCTACGGCAGCGCGATCAGCGATGGCGACCGCCACAACAATGAGAACCTGCCGATCCTGTTGGCTGGTCATGGTGGGGGAACCTTGGATATGGGGCGGCATGTTCGCGTTCGCCCCGAGACGCCGATGTGCAATTTGTTTATGTCCATGTTGGATTGCTTCGGTACGCCGGTGGACTTCATTGGTGACAGCACCGGGCGGCTCGCGGAGCTGCGTGTCTAATGAAAATCGGACTGTGCTGTCTGTGGCTGCTCGGGTTTGTGCTGCTCCCACTGGCCTGGGGTGCTACGGATGATCCCTTGCCGGATGTCGCCAAACTGGCCGCAGATCTCGATAGCGTCGAATTGGAAACGCGACGCGACGCGGCCTACGCCCTGGCAAAACTAGGGCCTGATGCACTACCCGCCCTGCCAGCCCTGATCGGCAGATTGGAGGATCGCGACGAGCAGGTGTGGATGCAGTCGACGATGGCCATCGCGCGGATTGGCCCCAATGCCGTACCAGCCATTGAGAAATTAGTTCAGAATTTTGACTCTCGCGAGGATCAGCGTCGCTATCGCGCTGCCTGGGCACTGTCCAATATCGGCTCGCCAGCTATTCCCGTGCTCGTCGAAGAAGCCAAACATGTGTCGGCCCAACGTCGCGCGGCGGCCTTGGATGCCATGGGTTGGATGGTCGACAATGGGGACGATTTGGTGCCTGTTCTAGAGTCCGGCATGGCCGACGACGACCTTAATGTGCGCAGACAAGCCGTGTTGTCTTTGACGCGTTTAGGCGATGTGGCTAGCCAAGCGCTGGCCACGGGTCTGGCAAGCGATGAACCCGAATTACGGGCCCTGGCGGCCAAAGGCCTGGCTCACGTTTCCAATCTGCCTCTCAGCACCCAACAACAGTTGGTCAAGTTGATGGACGATGAGCAGTCGGAAGTCCGGGCCGCTGCCTTGGTAGCTTTGATCGGTACGGATGTGCCCAGGGCACAAATGGTGCAATGGATCATCGCCGCCGCAGTGGATGCGGATCCGGAGGTGCGAAGCTCGGCCGTGCTGGCCCTGAGAAAACTGGGCGACGACGCCCCGCAGGCCATTCCGGGTCTTATTGAATACTTAGCCAGCCCCGACGCGAGCCAGCGCTCCGCTGCAGCCTTTGCTTTGGGTGGCCTGGGTAGTCATGCAGAATCGGCTACCGGGGCTTTAATCAAAGCCCTCGCAGCACACCGTAGCACGGTTGGTGCAGATGCCAACACGGCTGGCAGCGATGCCGAGGCATTGACGGCGGCCCTCAGTCGCATTGGTCCGGCAGCAGTACCGGCCCTGCTGCGGGCTGCTGCCGACCCCACGCAACCCCACGAACAATTGTCGAATGCTTTGGCGGGCATCGGTCCCCGCGCACTACCCGCCTTGCTTGAGGCCCTGGAGGGCGATTCGCCAGCGGCACGTATCAGCGCCGCTCGAGCACTGTCCGCCATGGACCCCGTCCCTGCCCAGGCAATTCCGCTGTTAGCCAACAGCATGAAAGCGGAGGATGCGGGCTTGAGGTCTGCCGCCGTAGTGGGCCTGGGGCGTTGCCAACATTTGGCTATTGCGCAAATCGAAGCCTTGCGCTTGCTGGCTGATGACTCGGAACCGCAAGTCAGGGTGGCTGCAGCCCTGGCTATAGCTCAGGTGGACTCGGCAACTAGCGCACAGGCTATTTTGGCACAGCTCCTGCAAGACCAAGAATCTTCGGTCCGCCGAAGCGCTCTCGACGGCCTGGCGCTGCTAGCCGATGGTGCCAAGCCGGTCATGCCACAAGTCATCCTGTGTCTCGACGATCCAGACGCCAGCGTGCGCCGTTCGGCATTGAACATGCTGAGTCGTTTCGGCCAGGACGCAAGCGCTGCCGCCCTGCAGATTTTACCAATGCTGCAAGACGGCGAAGCCAGTCTGCGGGCAGCCGCTGCGGCGGCGCTCGGTCCCATCGGTATGGATTCGGACGAGGTTGTTAACGCATTGACGCGGCTGTTGGATGATCCGGATCCAGCTGTCGTGGAAGCTGCGTTGGGCTCGCTGGCCGCTGGCGGGGAGCAGGCCAGTTCCAGTGCAGAGCGGGTTTCCGCATTAGTCCAGCACGAGCGGCTATCCACCCGCATTGCCGCCCTGCAGTGCTTCGCCAAGCTGGCCAGCCAGCCAAGTCAGTCGGTGCCGATTCTGATTGCCGCTCTGGACGATCCCGAGTGGACCGTCAGACGCGAGGCGGCCGGCGCGTTGGGGGCCGTAGGTGGTCCCGCCAAGGCAGCCGTGCCAAAACTGTTCGCCCTGATGGAAAATGAGGAAGATCAGGACGCGGCTCGTGGAGCCCTGCGAGCGATCGACGATGCCGGTCCCGAGGCGATTCCCGCATTGCTCAAAGGCTTGCAATCCGAGGAGCGTGGCCGCCGTTTTTTTGCAACCTTTCTGCTTGGAAAAATCGGCCCCGCAGCCAAAGAAGCCCTGCCAGAATTAAAACGATTGCGGGATGAGACCGATAGCCAACGCTCACGCGATGCCCTGCAAAAAACAATCGAATTGATCGAAAAATAGTCGCTACCATTCAGCCTTGGTCGCCTCGACACTAACTGGGAGGTGTCTGACGATAGAAGCGACCGAGCAGGCCATACATCTCGGGCCACTCAAATCGCAATTGCTGAGGTTGTTCAAAGAAGGCCTCGGAGCAAACCGCGAAGAACTCGGCGTGATTGGTCGCCCCGTAGCAATCGAGAGTCGTGGGTGTGCCCGCTTGGCAAAGTGCGGTGAGTTGCTGGTAGTCGCGATGGAGCGTGTCCAACCACAGCTGAGCCAGCCTGCTATCTTCAATGACAGGCACCCCGTCGGCATGGCTTCCGTTTTGCATGTCCAGTTGATGCGCGAATTCATGGACAACCACATTGCGTCCAAAGTTTTCGCCCCGAGAGCTGGCGAGCACGTCGACCCAGGACAGGATAACCGGCCCGCGATACCAGGCTTCGCCCAGCCGCTCCGAGTCGCCTTCGATGACGGTCGCACCGAGTAACTCTTTGGACTGCGCCCGATAGGCATCTGGATAAACCAAAATAGATTTCACCGCATCAAACCACTCCTGGTCAAAACCCAAAGTGAGCCTGGCCATTTGCGCTGCAATGGTAACGCGGTGTACGTGCGTGATGACCTGCCCACCACAGCCTTCAAAATTCTTTTCGTTGGCAAAAACCAAGATCGCCGCACGAATGCGCCGCTGCTGGTAGGGTTCCAATTGCCAAAAGAAGTCCGCATTCTCGCGGAGCACGGCCTCCCATTCCTCTGGAAAGGCACTCGCGGCCAGCCTGCGTCGACGTTTATTGCGAAACCACCCAAACACAGGACAACTCGATAGAGTGAGGAGCGGAGATCAAGGACCGGCGGAATCTCTGCCCGCGACTTGGCTGTCCAGTTCACACTGGATAGCCTCGACCTGCAGATAATAGTCCTTGCGGAGCAGCCAATCGGCAGCCTGTCGATCCAGCAGCACACTGACTCGTGGATGCAATTGCAAGGCGGAAGCGGGAACCTGAGCGGAGACGGGGCCCTCAATGAACGCCCTGACGGCTGATGCCTTGGATGCTCCCGTAGCCAGCAGCATGATGTGCTTGGCATCGAGAATGCTGGCCACTCCCATGGTGATCGCCAAACGCGGTACTGCATCAAGGGAATCGAAAAAACGAGAATTGTCGGCACGAGTCTGGGAGGTCAGGGCTTTGATGCGCGTCCGGCTGGCCAGCGAAGAACTGGGTTCATTGAATGCGATATGACCATCGCTGCCGATACCCAGCACTTGCAAATCGACACCCCCGACCGCTTGGATACTCTGTTCATAGCGGATGCACTCCGCCTGGATATCTGCTGCCTGACCGTTGGGCAAATGACATTGCTGCGTGTTGAAGTCTGCCAAGTCAAATAAATTCTTGTGCATGAAACTGCGGTAGGACTGAGGGTGATCGCTGGGCAATCCCACATATTCGTCGAGGTTGAAGGTTGTCACCTGGGCAAAGCTGACCTGACCAGACCGATAGCGCTCGACCAGCTGCTGGTAAGTTTCCAGCGGTGTTCCGCCGGTGGCCAGACCCAACACGGCATTTGCTTTCTCACGGACTTGGGAGCAGAGCATATCCGCCGCCCGCAAGCTGACCTGATGGGAGTCTTCGAGGATTACTACTCGCATAGCGGCTTGGCTTCCTATACCCCAGGCGATGAACCTGCCCCACTGAAGCGCATCTGCTTAGGGCATTTCACCGGCGACGGGCATGTCAGCGGAGACTGGTGCAACGACGGTACTTGCCGTTGGAATGCCCCGTACTTTCACAAATCCCGAGATGGCGACGATCAACATGGCCAAGGCAACCAAAATGCCCAACCACTTCTGACGCTGCTGACGGATGGGCTCCAACCTTGGGCTACGGCCAACCAAAGCTGCAGCGATAAAGAAAACGATCAAGGCCGCCAGCATTTTGATACCCAGCAAGGCATGGTACAAGGAGTCGCCTCGGTGATTGCCGATTGCCTGCATGTAATTATATAGTCCACTGACCAAGAATAGCACCACACCGATGTGCACGAATCGCTTCCAGCGTTGGCCAACGGCCTCGGCAACACTGCGTCGGACGTCCTCGGACATTCCGGCAAGGGCCGGGGCCAGGGCAAACAAACTGAACGCGCTGCCGCCCACCAACACAATGGCGGTGGTGACATGCACGATGCGGGAGACAATGGCGATCACATCGAGTGGCATAGAAATATCTTGGCAATTAATTATCGGAGAAGCGGGGCGGGAAATCGTCCGTTGCTGGGCCGCATTCGCCCGGGCTGGCCACATTCAACTTTTGCTCCAGGCACCGTGTTAAAATTCGGCAGCGAATGTCAACGTTATTCTCTGAGAGCAACTGCTGCTTGATCGCCAGGGGCAGATTCAACGCGTAGGTGATTGTATCGGTCAGAATGCCGAGCGGAAGCTGTTTGCCCACTAACTGCTTAAAACTCTCTTGGGCAGCAAGTCCTTCGGGAACGAATTGCAAGAACAAGCTCTGCAAATTTCGAGTCAGCCTGGCACGCAACGAGGCACCGTCCGCTGGATAAACATCCTCGAGAACTTGCACCTCGGCCATTCGAAAACCACTGGAGCAATCCAATTCACGCACGATTCTCCCGCGTTTGATGCCTACCAGCAGGATATTGTGTCGGCCATCGTCCGTGGGCGTGTGGGAAATCACCTTGCCAACACACACGGTCGAGGCCAATGGTGGCCGTGATCGGTAGTCCTTTTCCCAGCCCTGTTGCAACAGGGCCATGGCAATCAACCGGTCTCCAGCCAACGCATCGAGCAGCATTTCGCAGTAGCGCGGCTCAAAAATGTGCAGCGGCTGCACGACATTTGGGAAAAGCACTAGGTTCGGCAACGGAAATAATCGTACCCGCCCGCAGAAATCCTCCGGCCAGCCGGCAGAGCTTTGCAGATTGGTCATGCCTTGAGACTCGTCCATCGAAAGAAAAGAAGCGAAAAGCCCTGGCTGGCCCCTTTGCGGCCAAGCCTTGAAAAAAACAGGCTCAGGGCCTTAATGTTTGCATTGCTTGCCGCTCGCCTGGCATCCGGTCACCTGGCAGCCGGTCACCTTTGGCTGCATATCATATCATCATCCCATCCATCGCCACGGTAACGACCGGACAGGGTTTTGAGCCCCAACCTGGTACGAGATGAGCGAGACACCCTCAAGTTTCTGTCCGAAAGCATAACCGATGTGAACGCAGGTGATAACATCATAGTCAAGCAGGCAAGCGGACGGGCGACCGCCCCATCAGCTTGGATTCCAGGCAGAAATGGCTTATAAAACACAGTCTAGCCTTGCACCCACTCATGCTGACTACCAGCCCACTGGCGTTGGAGATTTCGAATGATCTTGACGGGACACGAAATAAAGAAACGCATGGGCGAAGATATCAATATCTCTCCCTTCGATGCCAAGCGGCTCAATCCAAACAGTTACAATCTGGCCCTGCACAACGAATTGCTGGTATACGAAGAGGTCGTGCTGGATGTCAAAGAACCCAATCGCTACCGCCGCATCGAGATCCCCGACAGCGGTTTGGTGCTGAGCCCAAATCAGGTCTACCTGGCGCGGACCGTCGAGCACACCGAGACACATAATTTGGTGCCTATGATCGAAGGTCGTTCTTCACTGGGCCGCTTGGGATTATTCGTCCATGTGACTGCCGGTTTTGGCGACGTCGGTTTCCGCGGTTACTGGACGCTGGAGATGTTTGCCGTGCAACCCATCCGCATCTATCCCTATATTCAAATCTGCCAAATCTTCTTTCACACGCTCGAGGGCGAGATCGAAGAGTACGCATCGGGCAAGTATCAAAACAACGAAGACATCCAGCCCAGCCTCCTGTATCAGGAATTTGGACGCACGGCTGATGACCAACAGCTCAAGTTTAGCTTCCATAGTTAGTTCCAAGCGGAGTTTCGACAATGCTTCACCCTGCCATTGCCGGACAATTGGTCTTTCCTGGCCTGCTCTTGCTGTGCAGTTGTTCCTACGCACAGACCAACCCCCGCGAGGGCCAACGCAATCTGTGGCCAGAACTCCAGCAGTCGTCACCCTGGATCTTCCTCGGCGACTCGAATACCTATTCCGGTGGCTACGTGGCGATGCTCGACGCCTGGCTACGCGGCGCAAGCGATTCTGGTCAACACATCAAGCTGATCAACTTGGGGATGTCTAGCGAAACAGCCTCTGGGCTGTCGGAGGTGGATCATCCCTTTAAACGACCCTGCGTTCACGAACGTCTGAGCAAGGCCCTGGAGGTCCTCCAGCCTGCCGTGGTATTCGTTTGCTACGGTATGAACGATGGTATTTACCAGCCACCCGATCCGCAGAATCAATTAGCCTACGAGCAAGGCATGCTCAAGCTGGCCGAAGTCATCCGCGATAGCGGTGCTATTTTAATTTGTTTGACACCGCCCATCTTTGAGGCCGAGCCGGTGAAGGCCAAAGGCTCTTTGGGACCATCCGCGGCAGGCCGATACGCCTACTTTGCACCAGCGGAAAACTACGATCAGACACTAGCACAGCAGGCTGCATGGTGCCTGAGCAACCAGATGCAAGCCGATGCGGTCATCGACATCCGATCGGCATTGGCCGAAGAAAAAAACAAGCGTCTTCAAACGGAACCTAACTTTGCCTATTCGCAGGACGGCGTTCACTTTGGCGATGAAGCGCATGGCTTGATCGCCGAACGCATCCTGCGTGATTTGGGGGCGCCGCCAGAGCTGATCAGCAGTTATCCCTCGAACGAGGATTTAGCTAGCGCACGCAAACGCATGCAATTGCGTCGAGATGCTTACCTGTCGGCCACCGGTAAGAACCGTCCAGGAATGGCCGCCGGCTGGCCAGTGTGGTACGCCGAGCAGCTCGCGCAATAACCGCTCGAGTTGGCCGTAATATGGCCGGAGAGGGGTCACGCGTTTCGTTCTCGGCACATGGCAGATAACGAAAGAATGATCCTGGGGATGTGCGACAAAATGTCTAGAGTTCAAGGCCTTTCATGCGACCTTGCCGCTCTCCCGGAAGACCGATTTACTTTGCCGTGGCCATCAGCAGCAAATATCCTAGAATTGACGGTTTTACCCCGGTAGACGAGCAGAATTATGACCAGTAGCCCGGAGGACGAAGAGGCTTGGAACTTGAGCCAGATTCGACAGCAGAGGAGCCGGTTGCACGCCAAGCCAATTGGCTCAATGATCCGCAGCCTAATGGCTCGCCGTGGCTATGGACAAACCCAGGCTGTCGACGAACTGCAATCCCGCTGGCGGGAGGCAGCTGGAGAGGTACTAGGCAGTTGCTCGCGAGCAGGTAATGTTTCGCGCGGCGTTTTGCAGGTGTTTGTTGCCGACAGCTCTGCCCTGCAAGAATTGCATCTCTGCAAGAAACAGATTCTGGCCGCGCTGCAATCGTCGCTGCCGCAAGCGAACATCCGTGATTTCCGCGCCCGTGTTGGTTAATGAGGCAGCCCTGAATACTATGCCCCGCATGCAAAATCCTCACTCCACTTCGAACCGCAGATGTTGAGTCCATGAGAATCCGCACGCCAACATCCGCCTCGGGTAAGACGCAAGCCATCGACCTGTTCACAACTCCGATAACCTGGTCAGACATGGCTCCGTCGGATCGCCCCGTCGAGCTCGAGATTGGCTCCGGCAAGGGCCTCTTTTTACAGACCTCGGCCAGCGCACGGCCAGGAGTGCATTTTGTCGGCATTGAATTGGCAGCCAAATTCGCTAATCGGGCAGCTCAGCGCATCGCCAAGCACAATTTGACTAATGTCGTCGTCCTCCGCGGTGATGCCAAAGTCTTGCTGAACGATATCGTACCAACTCAGGCACTGACTGGCATACACGTCTATTTCCCCGATCCGTGGTGGCGCAACAAACACAAGAAACGCCGAATCTTGAATGAACAAAGCCTGGCACATATTGTGCCGCGTGCTGCAACCGCAAGGCGAATTCCACTTTTGGACCGATGTACTGGATTACTACGATCATCTATGCACACAGGTCATGCAGCTGACACCTTTGAGCGGTCCCTACTACGTGCCCGAACGCCAGGCGCAGCACGCACTCGACTACACGACACATTTTGAGCGTCGCGCCCGAACCAACAGCCAGGCCGTCTACCGCGCGATATTCAAGAAAGATTAATTTGGTCTTACGAGTCCCGCGGCTCGTGGCTTGTCATGATGCACATGACCAATAGATACCGACCAATAGATATCACAGCGATATACGCGAATGATGGACCAGGTGCGGTAGCTCTGGCACCAGCAGTTTGTCCAGAGCCAGCCGTACAGCGTTGGTGGATCCGGGCAGACAAAACACTAGTACGTTGCCCATGCGGCCGGCCACAGCGCGGCTGAGCATGGCGGCAGGTCCAATTTCTTGATAGCTCAGCATGCGGAATAGCTCGCCAAATCCAGGCAGTTGCATGTCCAGCAACGGTTCGACGGCCTCGGGAGTACGGTCTCTTGGTGAGATTCCGGTTCCACCGGTCATGATCACCACATCAGTGGCCTCGTTGCTGGCCAGGGACCGTGTTTCGCTGGCGATCCGCTCCAGCTCATCGGCGACCAGGCTTCGGGCGGCCAGTACATGGCCGGCGGCCTGCATGGTTTGAACAATCAACTGACCGCTGGTATCCGTCTCGAGCGTTCGACTATCGCTGATGGTGAGTACCGAAAAACGTAGGCAAGCAGGGGCCGAAGCGCGGTGTTCGCTCACGCTGTCGGGGACCTTGTTGTCGTTGGGGTCTGGGTTGTCGGTGGGGTCTGGGTTGCCGGTGGGATCTGGGTTGCCGGTGGGGGCTGGGTTTGTGGTGCGGTCTGGGTTTGTGGTGCGGTCTGGCACGAAAGCTCTCCGTAGCGAAGATTCCAAAGGGGCACTCGGTTCGGCTGCCCAAGCCTGTCATAATGATAGGCAAGCCTAACCTGCGATGAAATGCGGCGTCAGCATCCTTCGCGGGGCAAGGAAGTTCCAGGTGCACTCGAATTTCGACTATTTCACCAAGGCGGACAACTAGCCGTTCAAGGCCCTAGGCAGTCAACGGTTACACCGAAAGTATCGACGCGTGGGCGAACATGTTGATGTGCAGGTAACCATCCAGGTCGAGTACCTCGCCGGGCAACTGGTGCGTGGTCGTCCGTTAGGACCGTGGCGTCTGCAGTCCATCGGCAGCTCATGGAATGAAGTCCGCAAGACGCTTCAGCGTCGCTTGCAGAAGGCACTGCCTGACACGCTCCCGGCACATTTATTCGAGGGCAGTTTGCCAGCCAGCTGCGAGCGATGGGAAACGCTGCTGGAACTGCCGCCACAGGCCCGCAGCGCAGCCTGGGAGTCACCCGTCCCCGTTGGCCTGCAGAGTTTTCGATGGCGGCTGCCGGATGGACAATGCGTCGTTCGCATTCCGGCGGTTAACTGTACCCTGTTCGGCAAACATGAAGACCTGCCAGCGGATGAAGTGGCCCGCCAGGCTCGCGTGGCTCTCTTGCGGATGGCAGAGAACAAGCATCTCTTGTCACTGCGGGAACGATTGTTGGATCGCCAGTATGATTTTGTGAGTTTGCATTTCAGCTTGCCGATTGGTGGAGACACCGAACGACGTGGCCAGGATCGCAAGCAGCAACGACGCAAAACGGCCACGCTGCGGGCCACGGCCACTGAACTGTCTAGCATCGAATGTGGTCCGGTGTATGAAATGGACGAACGCGTGCGCGATCTCGCCGAGACCCTACGGGGTGAAACGCCACATAGCGTGCTGATTGTCGGAGCGGCCGGAGTAGGCAAAACGTCGCTGGTGCACCGCTTATCCAACCTGCGGCACGAGCTGGATTTACAAGATCGCAGCATATGGACGACCTCGGGAGCTCGCATCGTATCGGGCATGTCAGGCTTGGGAATGTGGCAGCAGCGATGTGCCAAGCTGATTCGTCAGGCACATGAGATGAAGGCCATCATTCACTTCAATTCACTACTGGAGGTACTGGAAGCTGGGCGCATCGATGGACAACCGGGCGTAGCCTCGATGATCCGCCAATCCATCGCCCGCGGACGGTTGCTATGCATCGCCGAATGCACGCCGGAACAGCTGGCCGTGATCGAGCGCGAGGATCCCATGCTGCTGCGCGGCTTCATACGCTTTGAACTAAAGGAACCAGGCCACGATGTGGTCGGCCAAATCCTGCGCCAAGCTGCCGACGAACCAGCGGAGCAGGGACAGGTCCAATTCACCCAACAAGCCATCGAGGAATTGGTGCGGTTGCACGCCCGCTTTGCCAGCTACTCGGCAATGCCCGCAACACCATTGCGATTGATGCGCACGATTCGAGAAGAATTTGCTGCCAGCGGTACCGTGCAAGCGGAAGACGTCGCTCGAGCCTTTGCCAAGCAAACCGGTCTACCCAACTTCCTGGTAGATGACTCGGTGAGCTTGGAACTGGATAGCATTCAGCAGTCACTGGCTGCTCAGGTTATCGGACAACCAGAACCTGTGCAGACTGTCGTCAACCTGGTTGCCACCATGAAAGCCCGCCTGGCGCGACCGGGGCGACCTCTGGCCTCGCTGCTGTTCATTGGCCCAACTGGCGTCGGCAAGACAGAAATGGCCAAGGCAATCGCGCGCATGTTGTACAACGATGCCGGGCGGATGATCCGCATCGACATGAGCGAATATGCGTCTCCCTGGTCCTTAGTCAAACTGATCGGTAAACCCGGCGAAGGCGATGGTAGTTTGACGTCTCCCATTCGCGAACAACCATTCTCCGTAGTGCTGCTAGACGAGTTTGAGAAGGCGGATGCTCAAGTCCTGGATGTGTTGCTTCAATTGCTTGGCGAAGGACGGTTGACCGACGCCCGCGGGCGTTTGGCGGATTTTCGAAATGCAGTAGTCATCATGACCAGCAACCTGGGAACGGATACTTTCCGCAGTAACAATTTTGGTTTTGGAGATGGAGATAATGCCGCCTGGCGAGAACATTTTGAGCGTGAAGTTCGGCGTTTTGTGCGACCAGAGTTCTTGGGCAGACTGGATCGCATCATTCCCTTTCAACCCTTGTCACGACCTGATGTGCGTCTGATTGCAGTCCGCGAGCTGGAATTACTGAAGCGTAGAACTGGCCTCAAGTACAGCGACTCGCAGTTGACTTTCGCGGAAGCAGCGATCGACCTTCTGTGCGTCAGGGGATATCAACCCCAATATGGAGCCCGACCATTGCGCAGGGCGATTGAACAACTGGTAACGGTTCCGCTTGCGGATGCTCTCAGTGGTCTAGCGCGGGATTCCAGCTGGGATCTTCATGTGGACGTTCAGGGTCCGAGTCTGCGTGTTGTTGCAACCCGAGGTAGCGCCAAGTCTCGCTCGGATAAGGAACGCGAATACCAAACCATCGACGGCTGGCAAGAGCTGGGCAGCATGGCTCGCAGCTCACTGACCTGTGGGCCGTTACGCGATTTGGAAAACGAACTTGAACGCAATCGACTGCGTTTCAGAACCATCGCCCAGCAACTGAAAGCCGAAGCGGGCCCCAGTCGTATTCACAGCCTGAAGGAACAGCTGCAAATGGGAGAGACACAGCTGGCTACTGCCCGGCGATTGATCAACAACCTGAATTCCGCCGTGGAAGACATTCAGCGCAAACAACTGCAGCTGATGGTAGCCTGGCACCAGAACAACGCTATCGATTGGACCGCGTACGAAACCGATTTGGCGGTCATGAAGGGCAAACTTCGGCAAGCCGTGGAGAATGTCCTGCTGGGGCAATTGCAGGATGCCAACCAGACGACGATCGTCGTCGCGGGCAAGCCTGGACCCTACTTGCAAGCCATGTGGCAAGCCTACCGCCAACTGGCCCAAAAAAATGGCTGGTCCACGGCCAGCTTCAAACTCACCAAGTACCATTCTCAGGGTGAACCAGAGTTCCCAGAATTATCAACCAGCGTGGCCACGAAGAACTTAGCCGACGAGAGTTCCACAGAGCCTATCTTGCCAATCCTAGTCCAGGCAGGCGAAGCGGACAGGCTGCGCCGCGTGGCCGATGCCCTGCCTCAGCTTGACTCTTCGGAGCCCGAACTCTCGAGCGCGGCTGCCTTGGGCTTTGCCATGACATTCCAAGGGCCGGGTGTCGCGGGTTGGCTGAGCGATGAATACGGCATCGTGCACTTCTTCGACGCGATGCTTACCGGCAACCGACGGCGAACTCGATATCGCGTAGATGTTTTCAGCGATCCGCTGGCGGATATCCGCTTGCCCAACAACTGGCCAGAACCCAGCGGCTGGCCAGAACGCGACCCACGCAAATCAATCTCACTCAACAATCAGGAAGTGGTTGGCACCCATGGCTTAACCAGCACCTATTCTCAGGGCAAGCTGGCCGATGCATTGCTGCAAATGCTGATGCTCGAACACGAACAGCGACTTTGGCTGTCGATTGGCTTTAGCGGCATGCCAGCCGACGCATGTTTGAGCAGCTAATCTACCTGAATATGGCCTCGCCCATGGTTATCTTTGGCGGAACACAGCACAAACTGCCCAAAACGGCCAGCCCCCCACTAGGGCCACCTTCCATGGGTGCCACCCCCAGCCAAAATCCCTAATACAGGCGCCTTGCTTGATTCGCTGAGCCTGGAAGCTAGCGGGAGCTCGTGTCAAACAGCATATAGAGTGCCAGCACTGGAGGTACTTGCCCGTTTTTCACAAAATACTGGCATAGCTGGGTTTGCCAGATTCGGCCAGCTGCGATATATTCGCGATTGCATGTCGGCCAGCTCGCTCCCAATCCAGCCAAATCTTCTGCCTCGGCGCATCAAGTGTCAGGATGTGGACCTTTATTTGCGCAACAATTCGGCTTCTGCGTAGATAGTTCGCGCTGAAGTTCGGTGGGCGAGCCCCTTTCTTAACACACGGATCTTTTAGGAGAACGTTTCGTCAATGGCCACTCCTTCGCAGCGACGACTACAGCCCACCGGCAGTCCGCAAATTCGGCTCCGGCTTGGATGCCCTTGAGATCCCCAACCTAACCGAACTGCAGACCAAGAGTTACGAGCTTTTTCTGCAGGAGGATTTGCCTTCGGACAAGCGGAAGAATATGGGTTTGGAAGGTGTATTTCAAGAGATCTTTCCGATCGAAAGTTATGACAAGCAGGTCACGCTGGAGTACTTGCGTTACGAGCTGGGCAAGCCGCGTTATACGCCTGACGAATGCCGTCAATTGCGGCTGACCTACGGCAAGCCGATGAAGGTCTGGTTGCGACTTGAACCGCGAGCAGCCGATCGAGGAAGAGGTCTACCTGGGCGACATTCCCATCATGCTTGGTGGTGGCGAGTTCATCATCAATGGTGCCGAGCGGGTGGTGGTCAGCCAGTTGCACCGCAGTCCTGGCGTGGATTTCGTCGAAGAAATCGAAGCCACGACCGATCGCAAGCTGCCGAGCTGCCGGGTGATTCCCGAGCGCGGTAGTTGGATCGAAGTCAACGTCACCAAGAAGGACAGTCTGAGTGTCCGCATTGACCAGAGCGGCAAGTTCTCGGTGATGACGTTGCTGCGAGCCATGTCGCCAGACATGAGCAGCGACAGCCAGCTGCTGCGGGCTTTCTATTCGACCAGTGTCGAAAAGGTCGTCGACGGTCGGAGCGTTGCCAAGATGGAGGGCAAGGTTGCCGTGGACGATGTGGTCTACCCGAGCGATTCCGAGCGGGCCGGCGAGATCATTATCGAAGCTGGACACAAGATCACCAAGAACATTGCCGAGACGATCTGCACTTCGGGTGTTGGCCAAGATCGAGGTCATGGATGCTCCCAAGACGCCTCTGATTGTCAACTCGTTGGCGGAGGACAACACCAGCAGCCACGAAGAGGCCTTGCTGCGGATTTATCAGCGTCTGCGTCCTGGCAATCCGCCGCAGTTGGAAAAGGCGCGGACGCTGTTCCACGAGAAATTCTTCGACGTCAATCGCTATCGCCTGGGTCGCGTCGGTCGCTTTCGCTTGAATCGCAAGTTGAACACGACGGTCTCCGAAGAGGAGATGACGCTGCGCCCCGAGGACATGATCGCCTCGATCAAGTACATGATCGACCTGTTCGATCCCGATTCGGGGCGCAGTTCGACGATATCGACCACTTGGGCAACCGTCGCTTGCGAACCATCGACGAATTGGCCAGCGAAGAGCTGCGCAAGGGCTTTCTGAAGCTGCGGCGAACCGTGCAGGAGCGGATGAGTCTGAAGGAAGTCGACGAGATGTCGCCTCGTAGCTTGGTGAATCCCAAGAGCATCAGTGCGGCCATCGAGTATTTCTTCGGTCGTGGTGAGCTATCGCAAGTGGTTGACCAAACGAATCCGCTGAGTCAGCTGACCCACGAGCGGCGTCTGTCGGCCCTGGGGCCAGGCGGATTGAATCGCAAGCGAGCCGGCTTCGAAGTCCGCGACGTGCACATTTCGCACTATGGTCGGATCTGTCCGATCGAGACGCCTGAAGGCACCAACATCGGCTTGATCAGCTCGCTGGCGATCTATGCCGGCGTCGATGACTACGGCTTCTTGATTACGCCCTACCGCATGATCAAGGGTGGCAAGCTGACCGACGAAGTCGTGTGGCTGCGGGCCGATCAGGAGGCGGATGCCTACATTTGCCCAGCGGATACCGAGGTCAAGAACGGCGCCCTGGTTGCCGGTCCGAATCTGATTGCTCGCTATCACGCCGACTTTCAAATCGTGCTGCCCGAAGAGCTGCAATACATGGATATTGCTCCGAGTCAGATGGTCGGTGTCTCGGCCGGGCTGATTCCCTTCCTGGAGCATGACGACGCCAACCGGGCCTTGATGGGTTCGAACATGCAGCGTCAAGCGGTCCCGCTGTTGGTGGCCGAGCCGCCGATCGTGGCCACCGGCATGGAGAAGGAAATTGCCATCAACAGTGCCATGGTGATTCGCGCCAAACGGGCGGGCAAAGTGACCTTTGTGGATGCGACCCGCATCGAAGTCGGTCCGCGATGTTTACCCGCTGCAGAAGTATCAAGGCCTGAACGAGCGGACCTGCCTGAACCAAAAGCCGATTGTGCAGTTGGGTGACAAGGTCGAAAAGGGCCAGATCATTGCCGATGGTGCGGCCACCTGGCAGGGTGAATTGGCCCTGGGCCGCAATGTGCTCGTCGGCTTCATGTCCTTCGACGGCTACAACTACGAAGATGCGATCATCATCAGCGAAGAGTTGGTGCGAGCCGACACCTATACGTCGATTCACATCGAAGACTTTGATGTCGAAATTCGCGAAACGAAGCTCGGCCGCGAAGAGTTCACGCGGGACATTCCCAACGTGTCCGAGAAGGCCTTGCGCAATCTGGACGAGACCGGAATCGTGCAGACAGGAACCTATGTGCGACCGGGCGATATTCTGGTCGGCAAGGTCTCGCCGAAGAGCAAGACAGAGCTGACGCCTGAAGAAAAGCTGCTGCACGCGATCTTTGGTCGTGCCGGCGAAGACGTGAAGAACGATTCGCTGGAAGTGCCCTCGGGTATCGAAGGGATCGTGATCGACACTCAGAAGTTCAGCCGCCGCATGAGCCTCTCCGACGACGAGCGGAAGCTATTCGAGAAGGAGCTCAAGGAAATCGAATTGGAGGGCAATGCCGAAATCTCGACGGCCTTCACCGGCTTTCATCGAGGAAATGGAAGCCGTCATTGGGTTCCAAGCTGACCGACGATGACGGCACGCCGCTGGCCGGCGAGCAAGATCCGAAGTTCGTCGCCGAGAATGCGCAGACCTTCAACTTGTCGCGTTTGCTGAACAAGCTGGACGAGAAGCACCACGCCGAGCTGCGCAAGGTCTACAAGCAGTCTTGGCCCAAGGTCGAGGAAGCCATCGATGTTCGCGACCGCAAGCTGAACAGCATGAAGCGCGGTGACGAACTGCGCAGTGGCGTGTTGCAGATGGTCAAGGTCTACATCGCCACCAAGCGGACCATCAGCGTGGGTGACAAGATGGCCGGTCGCCACGGCAACAAGGGTGTGATTTCCAAGGTCTTGCCGATCGCGGATATGCCGCACTTGCCAGACGGCACACCGCTGCAGATCCTGCTGAATCCGCTGGGCGTTCCCAGTCGTATGAATGTGGGGCAGATTCTCGAGACGCACCTTGGGTTGGGCGGGAGCCAAACTTGGGTTTCCAAGCCATTACGCCCGGTGTTTGACGGTGCCACCGAGGGTGACATCAATGACTGCCTGGACGAAGCCGGCTTGCCGCGGCACGGCAAGATTCGCTTGATCGATGGTCGCACCGGCGAGCCGATGGAGCAGGAGACAACGGTGGGCTACATCTACATGCTCAAACTGCACCACTTGGTTGATGACAAGGTGCACGCCCGCAGCACCGGTCCTTACTCGCTCATCACGCAACAGCCCTTGGGCGGCAAGGCCCGTTTCGGCGGTCAGCGTTTTGGCGAAATGGAAGTTTGGGCTCTGGAAGCTTATGGGGCGGCCTACATCCTGCAAGAACTGCTGACGGTCAAGAGCGACGATGTGGAAGGTCGTACCAAGATCTATGAATCGATGGTCAAGGGCGAAAACACGCTCGAGGCCGGCACGCCAGCCAGCTTTGACGTGTTGACGAACGAGATTCGTGGTTTGGGGCTGAATATGCGTTTGGAGAAACGCAAGCTCTAACCACTCAGCCCAGGCAGCAGTAAGACTGCTTGAATTGGGGAGTAAAGCTGGGCGACTCCCCTGTTCAACTTGCCGGGCAAGCTGACAGTTCACATCATTCACTCAACAGCATTACTCAAAGAACATACCGGTTGGTTACTTCGAACCACCAGGGTTCGACAAGCAGACTTGCTCGCACATGCGAGTTTGCTTGACGGCAACATCCAATCCTTAGGAGTCGCGGTTTATGTCGACAGCTGAAACCTCCAGTTACGATCGCGTTAACGACTTTACTTCCGTCAAGATCAGCCTGGCGCGTCCGCAGGACATCCGCAGTTGGTCATTTGGCGAAGTCAAGAAGCCGGAGACGATCAATTACCGAACCTACCGTCCCGAAAAAGACGGTCTGTTCTGCGAACGGATTTTTGGACCGGAGAAGGACTGGGAATGCGCCTGCGGCAAGTACCGCGGGATGAAATACAAGGGCATGATTTGCGATCGCTGCGGCGTGAAGGTCACCCACTCACGCGTGCGTCGCAAGCGGATGGGGCACATCGAACTGGCCGCACCCATCGTGCACATTTGGTTCTTCAAGGCCATGCCCAGCCGACTCGGTGCACTGCTGGGAATGAAGACCTCCAGTCTGGAGAAGGTGATCTACTTCCAAGACTACGTGGTGCTCGACCCCAAGGATACGCAACTGGAGCCTTTGCAATTGCTGAGCGAAGCCGAGTATCGCGAAGCCCGCACACCAGTATGGCGAAGGATCCTTTGAGGCCGGCATGGGTGCCGAGGCAATTCGCACCTTGCTGACGACACTCGATTTGGCAACCCTGGGCGAACGACTGCGCAAGGAGCTGACCGAGACCAATAGCAAGCAAAAGAAAAAGGACCTGAGCACGCGTCTCAAGTTGGTCGAGTCGATTCGTGACAGCGACAATCGTCCCGAATGGATGGTTCTGGATGTGATTCCGGTGATTCCTCCCGATCTGCGTCCCTTGGTGCTGCTTGGACAGCGGTAACTTTGCGACCAGCGACTTGAATGATCTGTACCGCCGGATCATCAATCGCAACAATCGCCTGCGCAAGCTGGTCGACTTGAATGCACCGGAAGTCATCATCCGCAACGAAAAGCGGATGCTGCAGCAGTCCGTTGACGCCCTGTTCGACAACAATCGCTGCAAGCGTCCCGTGCTGGGCAGCAGCAATCGTCCGCTCAAGTCCTTGACCGATATGATCAAGGGTAAGCAGGGACGTTTCCGCGAAAACCTGCTGGGTAAACGTGTCGATTATTCGGCGCGAAGCGTGATCGTGGTCGGTCCCCGACTGCGTTTGCACCAATGTGGCCTGCCCAAGAAGATCGCACTGGAACTGTACCAGCCCTTCATCATCCGCAAGCTGAAAGACCTGGGGCACGCGGACACGATCAAGTCCGCCAAGAAGATGCTGGAGCGCAAGGACGAAGAGGTCTGGGATATCCTGGAGCAGGTTATCAAGAACCATCCGGTGCTGCTGAATCGTGCTCCCACTCTGCACCGCATGGGCATCCAAGCCTTTGAGCCGATCTTGGTCGAAGGCAATGCAATCCACTTGCATCCCCTGGTGTGCAAGGGCTTCAACGCCGACTTCGACGGTGACCAAATGGCCGTGCACTTGCCGCTGTCGCTCGAGGCTCAGGTGGAAGCGCATACGCTGATGATGAGCACCCACAACATCTTTGCTCCCAGCAACGGGCGGCCGATCATGAGCCCCTCGCAAGATACGGTAATGGGCTGCTACTTCATCACGGTCGAAAAGACCGAGATGAAGGGCGAGGGCATGATCTTCGCCAGCCTGCAGGAAGCCGATTTGGCCTTCAATCAAGGCGTGATCCAACTGCACGCGAAAATCAAAGTGCGGCTTGCCCAAGCATCGTCGCATGAAGACCGAAGATGGATCATCGCAAGTTCGGCGATACCATCACAACCACCTACGGTCGCGTGCTGTTCAACATGATGTTGCCAGACGGCATGGATTTCTACAACTTTGCGCTCAAGGGCAGCGATTTGGCTGCGGTCATCAGCGACTGCTATCAGCCGACTTGGACGCAAGGCGACGATCAACCTGTTGGATGACATGAACCAGTTGGGCTTCCGCGAGTCCACCAAGAGCGGTCTGTCCTTCGGTACCGATGACCTGGTGACCCCGGATTCGAAGTTCACCTTTATTTCCGATACCGAAAAACAAGTCATGAAGCTCAAGAAGAGCCATGACCGCGGATTGATGACCCAGCAAGAACGCTATCGCTCTGTGCTCGACCTGTGGACGCACGCGCGGGAAAATATCACCAAGGACATGATGCAGGCCATGGAGCATGATGATCACTTGGGCAATTGGTACATCAATCCCGTTTTCTTGATGTCCCGACTCGGGTGCCCGAGGTGGTATCGAACAGATTCGCCAGCTGGCGGGTATGCGAGGTCTGATGGCCAAGCCAACCGGCGAAATCATCGAAACGCCTATCAAAGCCAACTTCCGCGAAGGCCTGTCGGTACTCGAGTATTTCTCCAGTACGCACGGTGCACGTAAAGGACTGGCCGATACAGCACTCAAAACCGCCGACTCGGGTTACCTCACGCGGAAATTGGCGGACGTGGCTCAAAACGTGGTCATCACCCTGGATGAGTGCGGAACGACTCAGGGCATCACCAAGGGTGTTGTCTATCGCGGCGAAAAAGTCGAAGTGCGTCTGATCGAGGCGATCACCGGACGCGTCTCGCGGCACAATATCGTCAATCCAGTAACCGATGAAGTCATTGTTGAAGAAAACCAAATGATCTCCCGCGACATCGCGCGCAAGATCGAAGAACTGGGACTGGAAAAGATTCAAGTTCGCAGCCCGATGACTTGCGATGCCTCACTGGGTGTATGCCGTCGCTGCTATGGAATGGATATGTCCACCGGCTCAATGGTCGAAGAAGGCATGGCCGTCGGCATCATCGGTGCTCAGTCGATCGGCGAGCCTGGAACCCAGCTGACCATGCGTACCTTCCACATCGGTGGTGCGGTCAACACCAGCGTTGAAGAAAGCGAAATCAAGGCCAAGAAGGCGGGTATCGTCAAACTAGCCAAGATGCGTTGTGTTACCAATCGAAGAGGGCGCACAAATCGTGCTCACCCGTAACAGCGAGATTGTCTTGCTGGATACCAAGGGCCGCGAACTGGAGAAGTACGACATCCCCGCCGCAGCCGTGTTGCGAGTGCAGGAGAACGAGCAGGTCGCCGAAGGACAAGTTCTGTGCGAATGGAATCCGCATAAGATTCCGATCATTTGCGAAGTGGGCGGAAAGGTTCGCTTCGACGACGTGGTCGAGGGTGAAACGATGCGTCTGGAACGCGACCCGGGTGGTGGCACACGCCAAGTGATCGTCGATCACAAAGGCGATTTGCACCCGCAAATTGTCATCGAAGACAAGGATGGCAAACCGCTGGATGTTTACTACCTGCCAGAACGAGCCGTCATCTCGGCTCACGAAGGCACCGATGTCGCCGCCGGTGTGGAACTGGCAGAAATGCCACGGGAGTCCAAGGGCGTTGCCGATATCACCGGCGGTCTCCCGCGAGTGACCGAGATTTTCGAAGCCCGCAAGCCAAAGGATCCCGCTGTCATCGCTGAAGTCGATGGAGTCGTCGAGCTGCAGCAAACCAAACGCCGCGGGAAACGAACCATCCTCGTGCGTAGCGAGAGCGGCGTGGAACACGAACACCTTGTGCCCCACGGCAAGCGATTTCTGGTTCACACCGGAGACGAGGTGAAAGCCGGCCAAGCATTGGTCGACGGTCCACTGGTTCCCCACGATATCCTGCGAGTCAGTGGTGAAGAAGCTGTCCAACAGTATCTGACTCACGAGATCCAACAGGTCTATCGCAGCCAACGCGTGGAGATCAACGACAAACACGTTGAAGTCATCATCGCCAGAATGCTCCGTAAGGTGAAGATCGAAACCCCGGGTGATACCAATTTGCTGCCCGGCCTGGTCATGGACAAATTCGAGTTTCGTCGCGTGAATGAAGAGATTTCGAATTGCATGAAAATCTCAGATGCAGGCGATACGGATTACTCGATCGGCAGCCTGGTCCCACGGGAAGCCTTTGAGCAGGCAAACTTGCAGGTCGAAGGGCTGGGAGGAACGCCTGCCAAGGGCAAGAAGCCCAAGCCGGCGACCGCCAGTACACAACTGCTGGGGATTACCAAGGCATCGGTTCAAAGCAGCAGCTTTATCTCGGCCGCTAGCTTCCAGGAGACCACCAAGGTGTTGACCGAGGCTGCACTGGCCGGCAAGGTCGATAAGCTGGTTGGCCTCAAGGAAAATGTCATCCTGGGACACCTGATTCCTGCCGGTACCGGTTTCCGTACTTTCCAAGAGTCGGAGGTCTCCTACCGCCGCGAAGCCTTGGAGGATTTGGTCAACCGCGGAACATCGGCCATGGAGCAGAGCTTCCCACTTTTGCAGCAAGGCCCACCGCCAGCCGCGGATGCCGAAGATTCGAGTTCTCCTGACTCCTCATCAACCCTGTAGCTTGCCGAGCCCTAACAGGCCGCTCATTCATCCAAAACGGACAGCCTAACGCCTTTGGCTCCTGGGAGCCCTCGGCGTGGGGCTGTCCGTTTCTCATTCCTGCAAAGCACGTTCTGCCGACGATAGAGCTGACCCTCTTCATCACGCTCCGCCGTGATCAAACCAGTACTGCATGCACCGTGCTTCGCAGCTGTCTTCCCCGGCCACACCCTCTAGTTGGATAGCGACACGTTCTTCACAAGCAAGTTTATTGACCTAACCCAGGACTTTTGAAGTTGCGCATTGAGCATTTTCCCAACGTTTTTCATAACCCGACGCGTCAGCGAGGACGCAGATCAACGTAAGAATTCCTCGCTGACGCGTCGGGTTAGGAAAAAGCGCAACTTCAAAACCCAGGACGTGGGCCTGTCAAACTAAATTCTGTTTTTTATTTGCCTGCAGGTTTTTGGCGGGCTAGATTTCAGATGGCACTTGCCCCTGGGCCGCAGAACAAATAAACCACTCCTAGGCTGCAACTGCATGTTTTGCGACATCCTCAATGAAGAAGAGATCTATCAAGCGTACTTGTTGTACGCGTCCCTGCATGGCTTCTGCACCGATGAGGAAACGGTCCGCGAGCGCATTGAGAGTTATTATCGTCGCAATGTACCCGACGAGACGATCGACGATGCCATCTTTTCCTATGCCGAGGACCACATCGTTGCACCACCGGATATCGTCCTCAGCCGCTGGGGCAAGAGCCGCGTGTATGAGCTGCAAGCCTTGCCCTGTGGTGGTTGGCGGCATCAGATTTGTGAAAGCTGGTTTGAGGCCGGCTGCGAATTCCAGGACAACGCCAGCGTCCGTCTGGCCCACTTTTGGACGGCTATAGGCGTTCCAGGCGACCAGGCCGACCATCTTCAGCCAGGCATGCGATTGCAATTCAGGTTGGAGAATAACATCGTCCAGGTCGCTCATCGCAAACTGGGAGTTCTGGCGGCATTGCCCGTCGCGTTGGCCGCTGAGATTTTGTCCCGCGCGAAATTGGAGATTCGCTACTTGGCCTTGATTGAGCGTATGGACATCGTGGGAGAGCAGTTGTTGTGCAAACTATTTGTAACGTTGGCTGAACCTCAGGTTCCCAGCCAGGAAATGCTTGAGTACGCAGCCAATGCATTCAACACCCCGCGAAACAAGTGCTGACCGGGGCCTAGGAGGTGGCCTGACGACAAAGGTTGCCTAAACGGAAATCTACACGCGTGGCCCAGTTATCTTTAGTAGAATTTCGCGAAACCGTAGCCTCCAGCTTCGTGCGAGAAGTTCCTGAATATCATCGATAGTCAGCCGCCAACGGTTGCTCGGCAGTTCGCCCGCGGGTAAACTCGAATTTGTCACCAGGGATTTGCGGCCGATTGCAGCCTAAACTGCTAAAGAGCCACCAAAGAGTCTTGCCAAGTTTGTTGCTCCCGGCAACATGATAAATGGTGCAAGAGTCACTCTTTCTCAGCGAGACCAAGCCGCAGCCCCTGACATCGGGACTGCGGTTTTTTTTTCCTCCCGCAGTTATCCACCAGCAACGGAGAGACAGCGGCAGAGCTGATGAGTAACTACACCACCATGCAATCCTCTGAGAAGAACCAGGCGGAAGCCAACCCACAATCCAGGCAACCTGCAGCCAAGACCAGCCCTAGTCGGCAAGGCACCTCCACCATTAGCGTGCACGCCGGTGAAGCTCGCAGTAAGCCTTCTGACGCGATCACTGACTCGATCGTCTGCAGTTCGACCTTTACGTTCGATGACTCGCAAGCCATCATTGACTTCATCGAGAACAAGCAGCCGCGCGAGGAATATGGACGTTATGGCAATCCAAACGAAAAAGTAGTCGAAGGCAAACTGGCAGCACTCGACGGCGGACAGTCCGCAGTGGTTTACTCCAGCGGTATGGCGGCCATCGTGGGATTGCTGATGGCGAAACTAAGCGCAGGCGACGAAATCGTATTCTTCGACCAGTGCTACCACCGTAGCCGTGAGTTCTGCTTCAAGCATCTATCGCGTTTCGGTGTGGTTACGCATCAGGTTGCGACCGGCGACTTTGATGCCATGGAAGCTGCCATCACTGATCGCACGAAAATGCTGGTCAGCGAGTCACCAACCAACCCACACTTAACCTGTATAGATCTCGAGCAATTCGTTGCCCTAGGTAAGGCCCACGAAGTCGAAACCTTGATCGATGCGACTTTGGCAACACCCTATAACCTGCAACCGCTTGCCTATGGCGTAGATTATGTCTTGCATTCAGCCACCAAGTATCTCGGCGGGCACAACGACTTGCTGGCTGGAGTGATCGTTGGCTCCGAAGAACAATTGGAGGATGTCCGCAATCTGCGGGGAATCATGGGCGGCGTCAATTCGCCACATAATCTGTACTTGCTTCAGCGTGGCCTCAAGACATTCGAATTGCGCATGCAGCGGCACAATGAGAATGGACAGGCAATTGCCGAGTTTCTGGCCTCGCATCCACGCGTGGAGCGGGTTTACTATCCCGGCCTTGCCAGCCATCCGTCCCATAAGATTGCCGCCCGCACCATGCGCGGATTTGGTGGACTGATCACTTTCTTGGTCAAAGATGCCGACTGGCGACAGACTGCAGATATTGTCGATCGCGTACAAATCCCCCGAATTGGCCCAAGCCTCGGCGGAGTTGAGTCCTTGATCGAACAACCCTTGGTGATGAGTTACTTCAGCCAAACCCCTGAAAACCGAGTTAAGTTTGGCATCCCCGATAACATGATCCGCATGGCCTGTGGCATTGAAAACACGCAGGACTTAATCGATGACCTGAGACAGGCTTTGGAAGTATGACCTCGCGACCATTGAAATTTCGCACGCGAGCCATTCACGTCGGAAACGAGCCAGATCCGCAGACTGGAGCTGTGATTCCACCGATCCATCTTTCCAGCACTTTTGTACAGCCGGGGGCAGGAGAATGGGGCAAATTTGATTACTCGCGTAGCGGAAACCCGACTCGTACGGCGGTTCAAGAAACGCTGGCATCACTTGAGGGTGGCTGCGGGGCACTGGCATTTTCATCGGGTATGGCCGCCACGCACTGCGCAACGATGCTGCTTCGCGCCGGCGATCACCTGTTAGCAGGTATGGACATCTACGGTGGCAGCTACCGCCTGTTCCACAAGGTCTGCGCAACGGCTGGAATCCAGGTCAGCTTGATCGATCTGCAACAGCCGGACACTATTGCTGCGGCTGTGCGGCCTGAAACCAAGATGTTGTGGTTGGAGAGCATTGGCAATCCGCGTCTCACCATCCCGGATCTTCCCGCATTGGTGCAAGCGGCTCACGCACATGACCTGCTGGTGGCGGTCGACAATACCTTTGCCACGCCAGTCCTCCTTCGCCCACTGGAGCTGGGAGCCGACATCGTCATGCATTCGGGCACGAAGTACTTGGCCGGGCATAGTGATTGCCTGGCGGGTGTGCTCGTCGCCAAACAACAGGAGGTGCTCGACCGACTGTATTTCCTGCAGAATGCCACCGGTGCGGTCTTATCTCCCTTTGAGTCCTTTCTGCTGGGTCGAGGATTGAAAACCCTTGATCTGCGCGTCCGAGAACAGAGTCGTACGGCCCACAAGATCGCCAGTTTTCTTGAATCGCATCCCTGCGTCCGCAGCGTACTCTACCCGGGACTCGAATCCCATCCAGATTACGCTCGGGCCAAGCAACTACTGCACGGCGGATCGGGCGCGATGATTACCTTTGAAGCGCAGGGCAACTTTGATACAACCAAACGTATTGTCAAAGCCACGCAGCTGTTTCAGCTAGCCGTCAGTCTAGGTGCGGTCGAGTCCTTGATCGAGCAACCTGCTTCCATGTCGCACGCTAGCTATGACGCAGCCGCCCGCAGTGCTGCTGGAATTGGAGACAGCCTGATTCGCCTGTCAGTTGGCCTAGAGGACGCTGACGACCTGATTGCGGACTTGGATACCGCCTTGCGGCAGCATGACCAGTAGCCGCAGACTTTCGCAGGAGAGCCACATGAGTAAATCAAGGCAACCCAATGCTGCTCAGCCGGATCTTGGCTTATCGGATCCCACCCAGCCCGACGACCTGCCGACGGCCGTTCCGCCGGTCTCGTCTGCCGAGCCAGGCCAACGTCGGACAGCAGCCTTGGCACCGGCTCGTCGACATGTAGTCTTATTCACTGACGGAGCCTGTAGTGGGAATCCTGGTCCGGGAGGATGGGCTTTTATTCTCCGAGACGTCAAGACGAAAAAGGAATTGACCGGTTCTGGGGGCGACTACGAGACCACCAATAATCGGATGGAGATGCAGGCCGTGATTGAGGGGTTGAAAAGCGCTCAAGAAGAGTTGCCGAGTCAGTCTCTACTCCGACAGCAACTACGTCCTGCAAGGCTTGCAGAGCTGGATGCCAGGTTGGAAGAAAAGGGGCTGGAGCCGCATGGAGGGTGGCCGCAAGAAACCGGTAAAGAACGTAGAGCTCTGGCAAGAGTTGGACGCTTTAACGGGCCAGCACAGCGTTACATTCCACCATGTCAAAGGCCACAGTGGCCATCCAGAGAACGAGCGCTGCGACATCATGGCCGTCGCCGCCAGCCAAAAATTCCGTTAGTCCCGTCCCCTCTTAGGTGCCACCCACCTACTGTTGCACTGCCCTTTTGAATTTGCTAGACTAGGTAGGCCGTTGAGCTCTACAGGAGAATTTGCCATGGGTCGACCTGCCAGAATTGAACAGTTTGCTGCGGGCGAAGTATGTATCGTGCATGCCATCCAACGTTGTGTGCGGCGAGCCTACTTGGCTGGAGTTGACGATAGGAGCGGCAAAGACTTTTCCTTTCGCCGCGAGTGGATTCGGCGGCGCATGGAGGCCTTGGCTTCGGTGTTTGCCGTGGATGTATTGAGCTATGCCATCATGAGCAATCATCTGCACATCATTCTCCGCAATCGTCCTGATGTGGTGGAAACTTGGTCCGACGAGCAGGTCGCCCTGCGTTGGTTGCGGGTCTTTCCCGGTCGCCGGCTAGATGAGCAGCTGGCCGAGCCCACCGAATCGGATGTGCAGGCCCTAGCTGGCAATCCACAGCGCATGGCTGAGGTGCGAAGTAGGTTGTCGGATATTTCGTGGTTCATGCGGGCCTTGAGTGAGCCGATAGCCCGACTGGCCAATCGCCAGGATGAGTGTACGGGTCGCTTTTGGGAGGGGCGTTTCAAGGCGCAGCGGATCGCCGACGAAGCTGGCTTGCTGGCCTGCGCCATGTACGTAGACCTAAATCCGGTGCGTGCAGCGATGGCTGAATCGCCTGAACAGGCAGAGCATACTTCGGCCTATGATCGTTTCCAGTCAGAAAAGGGGGCGATGATCAACTCTACTGCCTTTGATTTGGTGCCAGTCTCCACGGCTAAGGCGGGCAAGCAGATTCGCGAGAATTCGGTAGAGGGCCGGAAAAATCTACGCAGGCACGGGCGTCACCATCCGACGGGGAAACGCATTTTGCGAGATAGTTGGTTGGCACCGCTACAGGTTCAGTCGAAGCGGCTTGCCCAGGATCCGCAGGCACACACAAGTGGTCTGCGTGCTAGCGACAAGGGTTTCTTGGACTTGAAATGGTCCGATTATGCAACGCTACTTTCATGGACAGCCAAACAGCGTTTGAAGGAGAGCGTAGCGGCCCTGCCACAACAACTGCAGAAGGTGCTCTGTAGCCTAGGAATCGAGGCTTCGATGTGGCGTGATTTGGTGTGGGAATACAAGCGTTATTTTGGAGGCAGTACCTGTGCCGGCCGACCATCATCGGTAGCCGCCGATGCCGCGCGTATCGGCAAGAGTTTTCATCGCGGCCAGCGCCGCTGCCGGGCATGCTTTACGGCAGCTAGTTAAGCGTCCAGGGTAAAGCCAAACTTGCGGCTATGTAGTGCTGCCATCAAGATTTTGGATCCGCCAAACTTTGTCCGTTTCAGCCCGGCGCGGATAGCATAGGAAGCGATGAATGCAGGTCCTGCAGGCGAAGAATCCTGCAGCAGCATTTTCCTCGGGTGATGGCCGGACAGCATCTTTAGCGACTGCGACCGTTTGCCAACCGTGGATGAGTGACCCATCCTTGTGCTTCCTTGTAACGATACCGCATGGCATCCACGGAGAATCGGCGCTCATAGGTGGGTGGCACCATTCGAGGATAGGTGGGTGGCACCATTCGAGGCGAGGATTTAGGAATAAAAATGGCTGGCGAGGTGTCTTAACTGGAGTAGCAATTCTCAGGCAATGACGACCGGTGGAGATGCAGGTGCAAACAATTCACGATCCCCAAAGCCCTTGCGCAGTGATATTGGGCAGATGTCTAGCTGGGGCATTGGGTGGGGTATTGAGCATGGCATTCAGCGGCTGTGACCAGGCGACTCCATCTGCCAGCGAGCAGACCGCTTATGGCCGCGTTGCACTTCGCCAAACGCTCGAAGAAGGCTCGAGTGCCGCCACTTTCAATACTGAGACTTATGACTCGATTCAAGAGACGGATTTTGTGGATGCCTGGCAGCAATCTCGATCGACATTTGCCATCGACGTCGACACGGCCTCGTATGCAAACGTCCGCCGAATGTTAAATGCTGGCAAGAGGCCGCCGACGGGAGCCGTGAGGATTGAGGAGATGGTCAACTACTTTAGTTATGCATATCCGCAGCCGGAGGGACAGCATCCATTTTCCGTTAGCACGGAATTGGCCAGTTGCCCTTGGAACACGGAGCACCAACTACTACGAATCGGCCTTCAAGGACGCAAGCTGGAGGCTGGAAGTCGAGCGGCATGCAACTTGGTTTTCTTACTGGATGTTTCGGGATCCATGTCGGCTGCAAACAAGTTGCCATTGGTCCAATCTGCCTTGAAGATGTTAGTGCAGCAGCTCGACGAACGCGATCGCATAGCGATTGTGGTCTACGCGGGTGCCTCGGGGCTAGCCTTGGACTCCACGTCTGCTGCTGAGACTGTAACTATCCTGGGTGCCCTGGATAAGCTCCAAGCTGGCGGCCCCACTAACGGCGGGCAAGGCATTGATTTGGCCTACCGCATTGCGGAACAGCATCGGAAGGTGGGTGGCACCAATCGAGTGATTCTGTGTACCGATGGCGATTTTAATGTGGGCAACACGAGCGAGAGCGGGTTGGTCGATCTGATTGAGGAGAAGGCTAAGAGTAACATTTTCCTTAGCGTGCTCGGCTTTGGGGAAGGCAATCTCAAAGATGCTACCATGGAGAAGTTGGCAGACCGAGGAAACGGAAACTACGCGTACATAGATAGCCTGCTGGAGGCACGCAAGGTACTGGTCGAGGAGATTGGTGGGACATTGGTGACCATTGCCAAGGACGTCAAGATTCAGGTGGATTTCAATCCTCTGCATGTCAAAAGCTATCGCCTGATTGGCTACGAGAATCGCCTGCTCAACAATCAAGATTTTCGCGATGACCAGCGCGATGCGGGCGAGATTGGTGCGGGCCATTCAGTAACGGCTTTCTATGAAATCGTTCCTGCCGGCGAAGAGTCCACCAATGGAGTCCCTGCGGACAATTCGGAGTTTGTACAGCCCATGCTCGCACCACGGGGCGATCGGTCGACGATGTTGGCGGTCAACCTGCGATACAAAATGCCCGAGGCAAACGACGGCCAGGAATTCCAAGTCCGAGTTGCTGCTGGCACGGAAAACACTGCGTCTTCTGATTTTCAATTCGCTGCAGCCGTGATCGCCTACGGGATGCTGCTGCGGGAAAGCCAGTTTGCTGGGGCAACGAGTTGGCAGTGGATTATCGATACTGCATCAGTCAATCTGGGAGACGATCCACGGGGTCTAAGGAACGAGTTCGTTCAACTTGCCAAAATCGCGCAACGGCTCGACCGATAGTAAGCCCTATCACGGGCGGTGGCTGTGTTATCGAACACACTCTTGCGGCAGTGAGCGCTGCCGTGCAAGATAGGGTGCGATCACGACTGGCAGGGTGTGCAATCGAAGCATCGACCAGCAAGTTCTCGGGAAGCAGCCAGACATGGACTTATCGCGGTCGAAAAAATCAATATTCTTCAATCCACAGATTGCTATAGCCTTGTTGGCGTTGGCGATGATCGCCCTGCATTTGATAGTGAGATTCGGCCTGCGGCCCACCCATTACCAAGTCAGTCAAGTACCGTTGTGGATTGCTCTGCTCTTCGGTGGCGTGCCTCTATTGTGGGATTTGTTATTCAAGCTGCTGCACCGCCAGTTTGGCTCCGACTTGCTGGCGGGTATGTCTATTCTGACTTCGATTGTGCTCGGCGAATACTTGGCCGGGACGCTGGTCGTACTGATGTTGTCCGGCGGAGAAGCGTTGGAGTCCTTTGCCATCCGCAATGCCTCGTCAGTCTTGAATGCCTTGGCCAGACGCATGCCTTCGGTTGCTCACCGTAAGCGCGAGTTGCGGATTGAGGATGTACCGCTGGAGGAAGTGGGTGTAGGTGATTCATTGCTGATTCTTCCGCATGAAAGTTGTCCTGTTGATGGCACGGTGGTAGAGGGACAAGGCATCATGGATGAGTCTTATCTGACGGGTGAGCCGTACTTAATTTCCAAAACACCGGGAAGCACAGTGCTCTCCGGAGCGATTAACGGCGATTCCGCGCTGACGATACGGGCGGACAAGCTGGCTGTCGACTCACGCTACGCAAGCATCATGAAGGTCATGGAGTCATCCCAGCAAACGCGTCCGATGATTCGTCGTCTGGGCGATCAATTGGGCGCTGTTTACACGCCCTTGGCGGTTGGACTGGCAATAGCTGCATGGATTTTATCCGGCGATCCCATTCGATTCCTAGCCGTTTTAGTTGTGGCTACGCCCTGTCCTTTATTAATTGCGATACCCGTCGCCATCATCGGTTCAATTTCGCTAGCAGCGCGGCGAGCGATCATTATCCGAGATCCCGCGGTACTCGAGCAAATCGATACGTGCAAGACATTGATTTTTGACAAGACGGGTACACTGACCTACGGGAAACCTAAATTGACCGAGCAATTCGTGGCGGAGGATACGGAGCCAGACTTTGTTCTCGCGTTGGTGGCCAGCCTAGAGCAGTACTCAAAGCACCCGCTGGCAAATGCCATGGTAAGTGCCGCTGCGACAAAACATTTGGCCTTGCAAGAATCCGAGCAGATGAGCGAGCGCCAGGGGAAGGCTTGAGCGGCGTTGTGTCCGGACATCGCGTATGGGTTACCAGCCGAGCCAAGCTCATCGACAAGCTTCCGCAGTTAGAACAGCTGCTGCCTCCGCAGGCAGGGGGTCTGGAATGCGTAGTGGCGATCGACGATCAGTATGCAGCCACCTATCGCTTTCGCGATACACCGCGAAAAGAGGGTGCAACCTTTGTAAATCACCTAGGTAAAAGGCATGCGATCGATCGCGTCGTGATGCTATCCGGCGATCGAGAGTCCGAGGTGCGTTACTTAGCTGCACAGGTGGGTATCCAAGAGGCGCATGGCGGGCAGAGTCCAGAGGACAAGCTGGATTTCGTCAAACGCGAAACTCTGAGGAACCCAACCGCTTTTATTGGAGATGGGATCAATGATGCACCGGCCTTGATGGCCGCCACGGTGGGGATTGCCTTTGGTCAAAATAGCGACGTGACCAGCGAAGCGGCTGGCGCGGTTATCATGGACAGTTCGCTCTCCAAGGTAGACGAATTCATGCACATCGGTCGGCGGATGCGAAGGATCGCTTTGCAAAGCGCGATTGGAGGGATGGCATTGAGCGTCATTGGGATGTTGATCGCGGCAGCGGGTTACATGCCTCCCGTGGCTGGTGCTATTTCGCAGGAGGTGATTGACGTCTTTGCAGTGCTCAATGCGCTGCGCGCCGCCATGCCGCCCAAATCGCTAGTCGACTTCTAATGCCCCCAATTCGGACTGGCTAGACAGCATTCCCAATGGACGAAGGGGATGTCCGTCAGCTACAATGAGATGGTTGGGTCGTGTTCCTGCTGCACGGAGGGCAGTTGTGTGCATGGCCAGCCCCTGTGCGTTGCGCGTTTGGCTAGTACTGCCCGTGGCTAGTACTGCCCGCTTGACGCCGAGCCTGCCGAAGAACCCACCTCAGTTCGGAGTGATCATGTCCGATCAAAAGCTTTCCCGCCGGACCTTGTTGCGCGGCGCCGCTGGTGCAAGTTTGGCCTTGCCTTGGCTGGAGGTCATGTCTGCTCGTCAAGCCCTGGCCTCGACATCATCGCCACCCTTGCGAGTCGCATTCTTCTATGTTCCAAACGGGGTGCACATGCCCTCCTGGCGTCCTGAGGCGGCGGGCGAGCTAACCGAGTTGCCCGAGACTCTTCGCAGCTTGCAGCCGGTCAAGGACAGCATCACGGTGATCAGTAATCTAGCTGCAGAGCATTGCAATGGCACCTCGGCCGCGCATGAGCCGGCAGGTGGTGGCTTTCTTGTTGGCAAGAAATGCAAACACTCAGAAGAACCGGAAGTGGGCGGCACATCCGTGGACCAAGTAGTGGCTCGCGAAGTGGGCTTGGAGACGCCGGTCGACTCGTTGGCATTGGGCATTGACCCAGGGCACCGCGGGGATCACGGGTACAGTGGGACCTACATGTCCCACATTTCTTGGAGAAGCAAGACAACTCCAGCCGCTTTAGAGTTGAACCCCAAGCAACTTTACGAGCGCCTGTTTCGCGGCAAGGCACCGCAGCGGCCGGAGTGGGATCAAGGACAACAGGAGAATCCAAGGCAGTCCGATACCATCGAATCGAGCGTGCTGGACCTGGTGCAAGAGGAAACACGTTCGCTTCAACGAAAACTAGGGTTTGCCGATCGGCAAAAGCTGGGCGATTACCTGGAGGGTTTGCGCAATGTCGAGCGACGGATTGCTCTGGCGGAGCGCGATGAGTACTCGCACCACCGAGAGGCCTTTGAGCAGGATCCACTGCTGCATGCCGATGAACCCGAATTGCCTGAGTTGATTATTCCAGGGGGCAAGGGTATCCCTGAAGTTTATGCGGATCATGTAAATCTGATGCTGGATATTTTGACGTTGGCATTTCAAACCGACACAACACGCGTGGCCAGTTTCATGTTCTCTTACGAGAAGTCGGGTCGCTCTTACAAAGAAATCTCTGCGCCCGGCTCGCACCATTCGACATCGCACCATCAAGGCAAGCAGGAAAATCACGACCAGCTAATCAAGATCAACTGCGCATCACATGGAGTTGTTTTCGCGAATGTTGCAACGGATGGCGGCCATCGATGAGTCGGGAAGTTCGTTGCTGGATAACGTGCTGATCTGTTATGGTGGCGGCATTAGCGACGGCAACAAGCACAATCACGATGATTTGCCGGTGTTGTTGGCAGGCGGGGCAGGCCAAGCAAAGCTTGTGGGTGGAAAGCACATCAAGCTGCCGGAAAAGACACCGATCTGCAATCTGTACCTCGAAATGCTGTCGCGCATGGGAATTCAACGCCGCTCGTTCGGCGACAGCACTTCCCGCCTTGATTTGCTGGGTAGCTGATCCGCATGCACAGTAGAAGCCTGGTTGGATGCATCCTCTCGGTCATCGTATTCTCGATGGTCGCGACCAATTTACCTGCACAGCCAGGCAGGGACAAAGATCCGTTGTCCTGGGATCGCAATGTGGGTGCCTTGTTTGCGCGGCACTGTTATGCCTGCCACGCCGCCGACGATCCCAGCGGCGACGTGGACCTGGCCAGCGATGTGGATTTGGCAAAGATCGTCGCCGCGCGGGCCAAATGGTTGCGGGCAATGACCATGCTCGAATCCAAACAAATGCCACCGGAGGATGAGCGGCAACCCAACGAGCAGAATCGAAAGTTGATGCTACAGTTCTTGCAGGAGACGTTGAATAATATCGACTGCGAGTCGACCAAGGATCCTGGCAAACCGATCTTACGCCGTTTGAATCGTACCGAGTATGACAATTGCGTTCTCGACTTGACGGGTCTCGATTTACATCTCGCGGATAACTTCCCACCTGATGCTACCGGCTACGGTTTTGACAATATTGGTGATGCGCTGTCGCTGACGCCCACGCAGGTTGAAATGTATCACACGGCTGCGCAAGTCCATCGTCGCCCAACTGCAAAGCTCCGAAGACAACGCGTTGTCTGTTGGCATTAGGCAGGCCATTTCGCGAGAACAGGCGCGGCAACTGCTGATCAGTTTTGTTAGCGCCGCATTTCGCCGCCCCGCCGATGAGTACTATATCAATCGCTTGTTGCGTATTCGAGATCAAGCTATCGAGGATGGAGAGTCGCCGGTCCAGGCGTTGACTCATTGTTTGAAAGCGGTGCTACTCTCGCCTAACTTTCTAATGCGTATTGAGCAAGAGCAGACTGACGTGGGCGATGTGTATCCGGTCACACAATATGAGTTGGCGTCGCGATTGAGTTTTTTCTTGTGGTCGCGCGGGCCTGATGAAACGTTATTGAAGCTGGCCGAGCAGGGAAACTTGAGTCAGCCAGAAGTAATGCGTGCACAGGTGGCGCGGATGTTGGCAGATGAGCGCAGCCTGGCATTGGTCGACAACTTTTTTGCTCAATGGCTTGGTTTACGCGAGATCGCCCAGCACACGCCAGACACCAGTATTTTTCCCGAATTCGACGCTAACTTGCGACAATCCATGATGGGAGAAGTACGTCTCCTGCTGGGTGAGCTTGTGCGCGAGGACCTTTCCATCTGGACGCTGATCGACGCCGACTTTTGTTATGTGGACCAGCGGCTAGCGGCGCACTACGGTATCAGCTTGGAAAACCCGCCTAAGGAATCTAGCTTTGTGCGACAGCCGTTGAGCGATCGCGCCCGGGGTGGCCTCTTGACCTCTGCCGCCTTTCTCATGACTCAAAGCGATCCAGGCAGAACGAATATTCCGCGGCGCGGGAATTTTATTGCGGGGCAATTGCTAGGTGACCCGCCACCTCCACCGCCGCCGGGAGTCCCTCCGCTGGAAGCCGTCAATGATGGCAAGCTGCGCTCATTGCGGGAGACTTTTGAATTGCACCGGTCTGCGGACGAGTGCAAGGGCTGCCATGCTAAGATTGATCCGCTGGGTTTTTCATTGGAAAACTATGATGCCATCGGCCGTTTCCGCACGCAGGAAAATGGATTGCCCATTGATGCCGCAGCAAAGATTGCCGGAGCGGATGAGTTTGCTGGAGGAGCGGGCCTCAAGGATTTCATGAAGAGCAAGCAGGACGCCGTGCTCGAGACTTTGGCCACCAAGCTGTTGATCTATGCACTTGGTCGCGGGCTCCAGTCGAGTGACGAATGTGTATTGCAGGCTATGATCTCATCGGCAAAGAAATCCGATTTAAAGTTTTCAGCCTTGGTTCAGGAATTGGTACTCAGTCTACCATTTACGCATCGACGCAATCTTGCCAACTAGGCTTTGTCTCAAAAGCGGGCACATTCGATATCGAAGTAGAACGCATGCGTAATTTGTTAGTTTGGTTGTGGATGGCAGTTTCCATGCCGTTTACCATCGGCACGGTCCAGGCAGCGACGGGCTTGGACCGCGCGGCTATGCAGGCCGAACTGAAGCGCTTGGCCGACATCTGCGATGGAATCGGGCTCGATAACCAAGCGGATCTTTGCCGAGCTTGGATGGTAGCCCCGCGTGCCGACCAAATGCCGCTGTACTTACCCAGCGAATTCCCACAGCCCGACGGCAGTAACCCAGCGCAAGCGAGTTGGTGCCAGCATTTTAGCACGGCGCGTCGCGGGCATGCGGAATGGTTATTCGCCGAGGCGCAGCGATTGGCCTTGGCCGGTGACGAGCAGTCGGCTTTTCGGATGCTGTGGCAGGTGTTGCGTGAAGACCCTCAACATGCCGAAGCCCTGCGGGTACTGGGCCCTTTGGCAACGGCAACCTCTTTGCAACCGCGGATGCGAAATTCGGCAGCGCAGCAGCCCGACTTCCAGTGGCCGGCCAAAAGCTACAGTCGTATTCAGACTCCACACTTTCTACTTACCACCCGCGCCGCAGCGCGTGAGAGTATCCAACTGGCCAAACGTCTAGAGGCCGCCCACGCACTGTGGAGCCAGATATTTTTTGACCAATGGGCGTCTCCTGGATTGTTGACCCAGCGGCTTGAGGGGGGCAATCAGCCTTGGGGGGAACCTCGCAGGATGCAGGTCTTCCTACTCAAGGACCGCAACGATTATGTTGAAACGCTCGGTAGTGGCGAGGACAACATTGCGGCCTCGGTCGGCTACTACAACCCTGGTGCCAAGAAGAGTTTTTTCTATCCTGGTCCCAATCTGGAGGCAACCTTTATTCATGAGCTAACGCACCAATTGTTTTCGGAGTCGAGCCATTTGGCCGCAGTTCCCCATCCTGGATCACAAGGCGGTGTTTGGCTGTTGGAGGGAATTGCTGTTTACATGGAATCGTTAGCCGAACACGATCACTACTGGACGCTCGGCGGCATAGAAGCCCCACGATTGCAAACCGCGAGATACCGTGCTGTGCGCGATGGCTATTGGCCAAACTGGCAATCCTTTGCGGCGGGCAGCATGGAAGCCTGGAAGGCCGATCCCCAGGTCAGTTTGTACTATGCCCAGGCTGCAGGATTGACGCATGCCTGCCTGGATTTGATGCCTGATCGCGAGCTATCCCGCGACGCTTATCTGCGGGCCTTGGCAGGTGTTTATGCGGGTCGCTCGCAGGCAGGCAGCGAAATACGGGATCTTTTAGGCTCAGACGACGAGCAAGCCCAGCTAGCCTACCGACGGCTGTTGACTGTCTCCGCTGATCAGTTGGCAGCCTTGATTGATAGTGGATTCCAAGCTCACGACCTGGTGCTGGCCGGTAGTCAGTTGGACAGGCAACAATGGCAATCCTTGTCTGAGCTAACGCAGTTAAAGTGGCTCGACCTGTCTTTCTCCAACGCGGACAATGCTGGATTAACCTGGCTGGGGAATCTGCGGCAGCTTGAACGTCTGAGCGTCGAAGGTACGCAGGTCAACGGACAATTGCTGCCACTGATCGCAGGCCTCAAACAACTCAATGAACTGGATCTTAGTAGCTGTGCGATCGACGATGCCGCGTTGGAAGTTCTGCGTGGCCATTCGGGCATTCAAACTCTATGGTTGACCAATACGCCTGTTAGCGACGCATGCCTCGAGATTTTGGCCAGCCTACCAAACCTGACGACCTGTGATGTGGCTGGCACCCGTATCACTCCTGCGGCTTGGCAGGAGTTTGAGCAGCAGCGGCTGAGTGCAAAACCGTGACGGGTCGATTAAGATGGCAATCGCTTGAACAATAAATCCCATTTGTGCGAGAGACGTAACTCCTCATGGACAGAACAGATATTGCCCGCCGTTCGTTTATCACTGCTGCGGCAGTCGGCTCTGCGGTCGTATTGGGCGAACCACCCTTGCCGTGTACTGCGGCTGAGCCAACGGCGGTGGCAGAGCCAAATAGCCCGAAGTTGCGTTACTGTCTGAATATGAGCACGATCAACAATAGCCAGGTTCCGATTCGACAGCAGCTGAAGATTGCCGCGGACGCAGGTTATGATGCGGTGGAATTGTGGTTGCGTGACATCGATGCATTTGTAAGTGGGGGCGGCAAGCTCGAGGATTTACGACGCGAGATCAACGATCTTGGATTGGGCGTGGACAGCGCGATTGCCTTTGGAAAATGGATCGTCAATGACGACGCGGAGCGGGCGGCGGGATTAGAGCAATCGAAACGAGACATGGAAACGCTCCGCGCCCTGGGTGGCACGCGGATCGCAGCCCCGCCGGTCGGAGCCACCGGCGATGGCGTCTTGGATCTGCAGGCGGCGGGGGAGCGTTATCGAGCGCTGCTCGAAGTGGGTCGTGCGTGTGAGGTAACGCCTCAGGTCGAATTGTGGGGATTCTCCAAGCACCTTTCCACGCTGGCGGAAGTGTTGTACGTAGCCGCGGCAGCCAACGATGCTGACGCGTGTTTGCTGCTGGATGTTTATCACTTATACAAGGGCGGCAGTGACTTCAGCAATCTAGGCCTGGTCCCCGGTGCGAAAATGCACTGTCTACATATGAATGATTACCCCGATATTGCAGCCGCTGACATCGCCGACAAGGATCGCGTGTATCCAGGCGACGGTGTGGCCCCACTGTCCATGATCCTCAAAACGTTGGTTGCCGGAGGTTTTGAGGGCACATTGAGTCTGGAACTCTTCAATCGCAGCTACTGGGAACAACCCGCAGAAACGGTAGCCAAAACTGGGCTTGAGAAAATGCGGGCCGCGGTGCAGCAGGCCTTTGCCTAGGCGCCGAGCCTTGCCTAGCCAGTGTGGCTAGTGCTTTGTCCAACTTAAGAATTAGGGTTGGAAACATCAGCCGTTTTCGGCGTTAGCCACGGTTCTTTCAAATACAACCGTGGCAAACGCCAAAACGGCTAATCCTAAAATTAAGCCGGACAAAGCATTAGGCGGTCTCCGCCGATGATTGGTTTCGACCGCCTACTTTGAGTCCACCAGGCCTTGCAAAGTAAATTTTGAAGACATGAGTGCCATGGAATTGGGGCCTTGCTGCTGATTGTCGCTTGGCCGCTGCATGAACTCGGGAAATTTGACACTCGAAAAAATCGACAGATTTGGATTCTGTCCTGCTTTTTGCAGTGCCTGTTCGATAGTTTCGCCGCGAGATGTCATCAGCATGCCCGGTACATTCGAGGCAACGGTGCTCCACAGGTCCTTTCCTTGCCAGCTCATCTTTACTGACGACTTGAATTCATTGACCACATACGAGCCGCTGGCGATATAGCTAACTGCCTCCTGCTTTGGGCCGGAGATGGAGCCCGATATCTTGATAGCCGAGGACGGATCGAGCTTGTATCCAGAATTCGCAATGGCCTTTTCCAATCCACTGCGGACGGCGGCCTGATGCTGTCCCGCTCCGCTGGCATCGATGGCGACGCCCACGCCGGGATGGATCAGGAATATGCTCGGGTCCCGTTGAGCCTTGTCTAACATGCTCAGCGCCGCCGGATGCGGGAATTCCGCCGGGACAACTAAACCGCCCTCCTGAGTTTGAATGGCGATAAAGGTGGTGCCTCCCAAAGTTTCCATGCGCGTCGCATCGCGATAATCGCAGACCTGAATCTTGGTGGGCAGGTGCACGAGCAGATGGTTATCCAGCAGCGCAAAATCATCGTTTGGGTAGCTTAGTGAATTGGTTGCGATTGGATGGTCGGCCAGGTGGAACTCTGTCTCCCACTCCCCCTTTTCGATGTTCATGACGCGCACATCCCCCACTGCGGTAAACAGAATGCGTTTGCCGCTCGGGCTCCAAGCGACGCGATTCCAACCCGCGGGGGCCGCGTTATCCAATGCCGAGGAACCGAGGATTTCGGCGTCCTCGGGTCTCAGGACCATCAATGTTTTGTTGTCGACCACAGCGAGCAACTTGCGGTCCAGGGAGACATCAAAGGCGAAGTTTCGATCGTTCAGTCGACCGTGCCATAGCGGCTCGCGCTGCAGGATATCCCACATTACCAGGTGCCCTTTATCGCTGATCGTGACCATCAGGCGGTCGTTGATTGGCAAGGCCTTGAGCACGTGTGCATTCTGCTGTTTCCCCCAATCCTCTTTATCCATCGGATAAGGAATCCAGCTGGCCGTGCGGATGATTTTCTTTCCCTGCAGCCGCCAGACCTGCAGCTGATCCGGGGTTTCGTAGCCGCTACGTTCATCGCTGGCTCCGACCATCAGCACAGCGCTGCCATTGTCCAGCATGGCCAGGGGGCGCATATTGGCTTCAACCTGCTCGGAATGGATTGCTCTGCCTGTTACCAGGTCTATCCATGACAGACGGGTCAAGGGCTTCGGCAAGGAGAATGAGGCGGTGAAGCCCACTACCGCGCGTTTGCAAACTGCATTCACCACCAGCGGATGCATGGCCTCGTGGAAATTAGTCTTTTTGGGTAGTGGTGTGCGCTTGGCTTCAAAATCCAGCAGGCCACTCTCGGGCACGGGAACTTGCCACTCGACGCCCGCCATCGAAATAAACTGATCTGCGCGATCCCAATCGACGGCTTTGGGTCCCCAGGCTTGCCCACTGTCCGTAGCTGGCGACTGCTGAGGGCTGGGATTGTTGGCTGTCGGCTCGGTTCCATCCTCGACCATTTCGAATGGATTGTCATCGGCCTTGAGGTAGGCCTGATCGGCCTCGCTGAGTCTCGCAATGGGGATCTTCATCGTCTTGCCTTCGACGTTCTGTAGCAAGACAGTGCCATCGCGGACTTCGACTAGTTTGGCAGTGACCTTGAACTTTCCGCTGGCATCACTCCACTGTCGCATCTCTTCCGCGAACAGCGGCGAGTTGGCCAAGCACAGCGTTCCCAGCCAAGCCATGCAATTTAGCAAACCCCGATTGAGAAAATGCTTATTCATTTCCGCGGGTTCCCTTCGTGGTGGGCGGCAAGAAGCAGTTAGTAATGATGGGTTCTATTTGGGCAGCCGCGCCAGCTGCGGCGAGATTCGAAGCGGCGGTTTAAGAACTCTGTTCGCGTTTTTCCTTTAGGGCGCGGCTGGCCAGCAGCAGGGCCTCTTGCTCATGCAATGAAAGCGAATCCGCACCTTCGCGATGAAGCTTTCTCAAGATTTCATCGACATCCATCTGGGGTCCCGCTGGCGGCAGGGAAAACTCCTGCAAAATATTTACTGCCGACTGGTTGGCTTCGTCAATAAATTCGCCTACGGGATCGCGAACTTCATATCGAGTTGCCGAACTTGAGCGTGCGCAGGGTCCGGTCGCAAGGCTCGCGGGCTGATTGGCGAATACTGTTCCTCGATGTCCTCGGCTCGCGATGTCTCCCAACAACCGGCGACAAACAAATAGACTGCTGCAGCAACCGCCGCATACCAGCCAACAATTTCCTGATTCCACAGGATTCCCAAGAATGCCGCCGTGACACCCGATCCGAGACACAGTGCAGCCAGATGGGAATCAAAGGCAGCCATCCGTCGAAAGACGCTTGGCTCTGTGCATTGCAATGGCGATTGGCATACAGGGCAAATACGGCAGCCCGCATGTCGAAGGGTACGGTGGGCAACAAATTGAGCAAGCCGATGAACGCATTGATCCACAGGATTTGACTAGCCCAAGCGCTGCTCCCCCAACCGCTGCTCAAGTCCAACACGTGCTCCCAGCGCAGTTCACCATCCATGGTGGGGGCCATGGCCACATGCACCACAAAACCCACGACGATTAATCCGCAAGTTGCCAACTGGCCAGCGGCTGCATAGGCCAATATGCACTTGGGAGGTAGGTACTCGTAATCGGTGGACAAGTTACCGGAAGGACCGACCGAAGTGGTCATGTCCAGAGAGTAGCCGCCAATAGCCAGTTGCTGAGCGGCAATGCGCACCGCCAGACTGACAATCCACACCACTGGCAACGTTGCCGCCAGGGTTTGCAATTCGCGAAAACCTGGTCGCGACACACTGATCAGCAACAACATGCCCGATAGCAGCCCCAGCGTGATCAACAGCGAAGCATGGATATCAGCTTGACCAAGCCCCCAACTTGCCGGCAATCTCATTGTCCAATGGCGAAGTCGCTGCAACAGGTTCATGGCTCTAACGCACTCATGGAGGGGCAAGAATTATTGGACATGGATGCCTAACGCCGGTTGCAGCATCCGCCGCAGGGCCGCTCGATTCCGCTGAATTGCCTCGGAACAAAGTTTCCCAACCAGGGGGCGGCCCGAAGGCGCATTCGCCCCTGTGAGGCAGTCGTCAGGCACTGACTCCATGATAACAGGCTTTGCACAATATTCGATTCGGTAGAGCCATGGTAAAGGCCTAAAAATGTACTTGCCGTGGACCAGGCGTGCTGCGGCGGCGGTCCAGCTGCAAGAACTGACTCTGCTAATTTGGTGTCCGCCCAGCTGCTAGTCGTTTGCATGAGAATCTGGACGTTGGGTTCATGCCGTGTCGTCAAGCCAGCTCCAGCGGCTCCACCCCCCAGCACTACCCCCCATAATAACCACACCATTGTCCAAGGTTAATTCTGGGGTTCAGAATTTGCCGGCAGGCGTGAGCCGGCGTGAGCCACATGCCCACCCCCACATTTAATAATGGAGAAGCACTTTAGGCAGGCCAAGTCGAGCTGGGGGTTAGGCGATCGTTTTGGGGGCCGTGCTACCGTTTTGCGTGTTGGCAGCCTATACTCCGCGGTTTCAGTTTTTGACCTAACGGGCCGCGATGGCCAAGGAAAACAGCAGGTGACAGACTCCACAGCGTCCTCAGCCCAACATGTGGACAAACGTTCCGAGGCGGTGGCTGATGAGCGGATCCTGGTGCTGGATTTCGGTTCCCAGTATGCACAACTGATCGCCCGACGCGTACGCGAGCAGAACGTCTACTGCGAGATCATTCGGCATGATTTGCCGGCCAAGTTGATTCTGCGACAAGTCTCCTGCAGGCATCATTTTGTCTGGAGGTCCATCCAGTGTTTATGAGGCCGGAGCTCCCAAATGCGATCCGGAGTTATTTCAGTTGGGGATCCCGGTTCTGGGAATCTGCTACGGGATGCAATTGGCCTGTGAAGCTCTGGGTGGCCGCGTCGGACACTGTGCAGCCCGGGAGTATGGCAGAGCGTCCTTGAGGATTGGAAAGGGGCAAGGCTTGCTGGCTGGTCTGCCGCCCGAAATGGATGTTTGGATGAGCCATGGGGACCAGGTGAACGAAGTCTCCAGCGACTTTTCGGCGTTGGCTGCTACGCCCAGCTGCCCTTTCGCGGCGGTACAACACCAAGTCCTGCCCGTGTATGGTTTGCAATTTCACCCTGAGGTGACTCACACTCCCTTGGGTGCCACGATCCTGCACAATTTCTTGTATACCGTATGCGGTTGCGTTGGCCGCTGGCACCTATCAGATTTCGCCCAACAGACAATCGAAAACCTGCGGTTGCGAATTGGCCAAGATCGAGTGATCTGTGGTTTGTCGGGCGGCGTTGACAGTGCGGTCACGGCGGCTCTCTTGTACAAGGCGGTTGGCCCGCAATTGAGCTGTATCCTGGTGGACAATGGATTGCTGCGCAAGGATGAGCAGGCGGCTGTGTTGGCCGAATTCACCAATCATTTCAAAGCGGACTTGCATGTTGTTGACGCAGAGCAGCGTTTTCTCAGACGCCTTGGCCGGAGTCACCGAACCCCAACAAAAACGCAAACGCATTGGCAGCCATTTCATCGAGTGCTTTAAGCAAGAGGCCGAAAAGATTTCGGGAGCCAAGTACTTGGCACAGGGAACCTTGTATCCGGATGTGATTGAAAGCGGTGCTGCCAAGGATGGGCCAGCAGCCACGATCAAGCTGCACCACAATGTGGGTGGACTGCCAGATCAGCTGGGTTTCGAGCTGGTGGAACCACTGCGTGATCTGTTCAAGGATGAGGTCCGTAAATTGGGACTGGAATTGGGACTACCCGAGCAGCTTGTGTGGCGACATCCTTTCCCTGGCCCAGGGCTGGCGGTCCGCTGCCTGGGAGAGGTCACCAAAGAGAAATTGGATATCCTGCGGGAGGCCGACTATATCGTGGTCAGCGAGATCAAAGCGGCTGGACTTGTACCGCCAAACATCGCAGGCCTTTGCGGTATTGCTACCAGTGCAGAGTGTGGGCGTCATGGGCGATGCCCGGACCTACGAGAGCACCGTTGCCGTACGTTCGGTAAACACCGACGATTTCATGACTGCCGACTGGAGTCATCTGCCTTACGATTTGCTTGCGCGGATTAGCAGCCGCATCATCAACGAGGTTCGCGGCGTCAATCGCGTGTGCTACGACATCAGTAGCAAACCCCCGGCTACGATTGAATGGGAGTAGCGTTCCTCCTTGTGGTTTATGCGGGACCTGCTCATCGGGCCGTTCCCAGAAAGTTAGTAAGAGTTCATGAAAGTTACTCGTAGCGCGATTTTGTTAGCCGGCATTCCCAGCGAGAACCCAGCGCTGTTCCATCGCGTAAGATTTTCGGTGGGTGATCCGGCTGCATGGATTGCACTTCAGCTCGACGGACAAACCCAGACCGAGTTCATCGTTCGCGACATCGAAATGCAGCGAGCTAAGCAGCAGGTGGGCGTCGATCGCGTCTCATGCCCGGCCGATTATTCGCCAGCCGCAGGACTCTCGGGGGACCGTGCTACCGCCACGGCTCAAGCAGTGGCCGAGTGTCTTCAGCGGGCTGGAACGCAACGGGTTACTACCGATCGCACTCTACCCTTCATTTTCGCCTGGCATATACAGCAGGCGGGGATTGCCCTGGAATATTCTGCGGAACTGGGCGTGCTTGAAAGACGCACCAAGGACGATCAAGAACTCCAGTGGTTGGCCGAGGCGCAGCAGGCGACCGAGGAAGCCATGCTCATGGCCTGCCAGACCGTTGCTCGGGCAACGGCCAACGCTGCCGGAGAACTGCAGCATGCCGGGTGCCCGCTGACCAGCGAGCGCATGCAAAAAATGATCGCCGAGTTTCTGCTCGATCGCGGCTACACGACTCCCCATGGATCGATTGTGGCCACGCGGCCTGCTTCCGCCGATTGCCATGAACGCGGTCACGGACCGCTGACGACTGGTGAAGCAGTCATTATCGATATCTTTCCGGTGAATTCACAGACGCATTACTGTGGCGATTGCACGCGAACAGTCGTGCATGGAGATGCAAGCGATACCATGCTCAGCATGCATGCTGCCGTGGTAGCCGCCAAGCAGGCAGCCATGGTGGCTGCCGTGGCGGGAGCCACCGCAGATGCGGTTCACTCGGCCACCAAGACGGTCATCCAACAACACGGCTATCGCTTTGCGCGCGGAGAGGTAGCCGACGATCCTGTTATGCCGCACGGTACCGGCCATGGCATTGGACTGGAAGTCCATGAACCAATCCTCCTGGACGACAATGGAGGCACTCTCTTGGAACGCGAGGTGTTGACCATCGAGCCAGGACTCTACAGCCGTGACTTTGGCGGGGTTCGCGTCGAAGATATGGTCGTCGTCGGACAAGGGGCTGCACGCAGTCTCAATAAACTGCCCGAAGGCCTCGACTGGCGCTAGTTCTTACAGGGATATCGCGGACTATGATCTGAGCTTTGGCCAATACCAACTCTGGAATGGCGCTGAACACAAACAAACAAACGGGCGCGGCTGATCATCGCCGCGCCCGTACAAGGCCAAAACCTATCCGAGAATCGCTGGTGCTGCGTCCAACTTAAGAATTAGGGTTAGTCAAATCAGCCGATGGGCGTTAGGCCGTTAGGCCCCGGTTTCTGCAGAGGGAACCGCGGCTAACGCCGTGCGGCTAATCCCAAATTAAAGTTGGACGCAGCACTAGCCCAAAAAAGGCTCATGGTTTTCGGATGGGTTCCAATTCTGCTGGGTTACCAACTTTGCAACCAAGTCACTGGGGCTGGGCCTGCAGACTGGCAACTACGTTGACCAACTGGGTAACCAATTCCTCTTCGGGCTGGATTTGCAGAACTTTCTCCAGCTCTTTTTGTCCGCGTTGCAGGTGGCCTAACACCAGATACTGGTATCCCAACAGAAAGTGAACGCTCATGCTAGGCTCGGCCTGATTTTGCTGAGCGGTGAGCTCGAGTCGGCGAAGCTGTTTCTGATAGGTCTCGACATCCTGGCTGTACAATTCATAGACGGTCTGCCAATCCCATGTATTGCCTACCAACAAAGCGTCGTAGGCATCGGCTGCCGCCGCATCATAGTCCTCGCGGGCAAAGTGCACGAAGGATCTGAACTGGTAGGCATTGGCATCCTGGGCAACCAAGGCTATTAATTCCTCCAACTTCGGCTGGGCTTGAGAATATTGTCCGCGGCAAAGTATTGCTTGGCTTGCGCCACCAAGGTCCGTGCCTGCTGCAGCTCATCCATGGCTGTTGTCGCCGTGGGTAGACTCGTAGCCAGCGCTTGGTCGGACTGGCTGCTTACTGCTTGACTGGCAGGCTGATGAACTGGCCTGGTATAGACCGGTGTTGTGTAAACCGGATCTGTATAAACCGGTTGAGTGTATACGGGTGGCTGTTGGCATTGCGGTTGGGGTGCAGCGTTGTTTCTAAACATCAGGCTGCGCGTTGGTTCAGCCTGCCTGGAGAATTGCTGCAGAGCGCCTGCGCACCCTGCCATCAGCGAAACTGGAATTGGAGAGCGTGTTTCCGCCAACCCGCAGGCCGCCGAAACTACCGCCGCCGAAGCTAGCGCCTATTGCGCCGCCCAAATTCAACTGGGCAGGCAGCGAATCGGCTGTCAGCAGTATCAGGCTGATACTGAGCAGGCCAGAAAGCGTCCGTACGTGGCAAAGTGAGTGAAGCATGAGTGTTCTCTTACAAATTGGAGGGAATGTTGGTTCGTGTGTTTGACAGCAGTTGCTGATTTACCAGTCCGCCCTACTTGCGGAATGGATTGATCTTGCCTTTTACGGAACTGCTTTGATTGGTCACGTGAAAAGCGGTCTGGCCTTTGACGCCGACGGCTGCGGCGGTTGTACCCTGGTCGGCCGCTGCAAAGCCCGCACCGCCAGCAACGCCAGCGGCGACTGCGGTACTGCCGCTTCCAGCCCCCGCAACGCCTACTCCACCGAGGGTTCCAATACCGGTTCCCTGACCGCCGTCTTCACCGATACCGATACCGGTACCGCCATCGCGTCCAATCCCGACTCCGCGGCCTCCGTCGATTCCTATTCCCAGTCCATTGCCTCCGTTGATCCCGATCCCTTTGCCAACGCCACCGTTGATGCCGATGCCTGTCCCATTTCCTCCGGCAATGCCAATTCCCTTGCCAACGCCACCGTTGATGCCTATTCCGCGGCCCGTCCCGCCGGCGATTCCCGTACCCTTGCCGACGCCACCGTTGATGCCGACACCTTCGCCGTAGCCGCCAAAGGCCCCCCTACCAATTCCGACGCCTCCGTTGATACCGACGCCACGACCTACACCGCCGGCGATGCCTGTACCTTGGCCGTAGCCGCCGTTATATCCCTCGCCGATCCCCACGCCACCGAAGGAGCCACTACCTCGGCCAACACCGCCTTGGGAACCAATGCCCACGCCCGTGCCTCCCCAATTACCTTCGCCAATTCCCAGACCACGATCGGTTCCAATACCCACACCGGTACCACCGTTTCGACCGCGTCCGAGGCCGATTCCCCCCGAGTCACCGATCCCTACTCCGGTTCCGCCATTTTCTCCAATGCCAATTCCCACGCCGCCATTGCTGCCCACGCCAACGCCTTTGCCGCCATCGCGGCCGATGCCAATACCAACGCCCCCCTTGCCGGCGCTGGCACCGACGCCACCGCCATTGGCGCTTTGTCCGACGCCCCCGTTGACTCCGACCCCGATTCCGCCGCCGTCGCCGGTATCCACACCGACTCCCACACCGCCACGTCCGTCAATGGAAACATTGGCTGGCCCTCCTCCCACGTTGAGAGCTGGCCCTCCCGGTCCAAAGCTGAGCCCCGGTTGGGGTCCTTGGGGTTGAACAGCTGGTTGAACAGCTGGTTTGTACTGGTTTTGCACGGCCGGCTGGAAGGAACCTGGCTGATTTCCGAACGCACGGCCAAGGCCTGCGTTGCTTCCCAGGATGCCGCTTCCGAAACTGCGTCCGGCGGATTGCCCGGAGCCGGAATTCCGGCCTGCCTTTTGCTCCGCCTGACAGAATGCGCCCCAAGTCAAATTGAGCCGAGGCGATCGTGGTGGAAGCCGAGAAAAACAACATGGCCAAAATTCTTAGGCTGTTCATCGAATACCTGCGCATGTTCATGGTTCCAATCTCTTGTGTGCTGTCCGTTGAATAAGCAGAGTTGCGTCTTCAACCAGGGCACCTACGCAGCTATTGGGCAAGTGTTACAGAAAATCTCAGAATTTTTTCTGAGAGGCCAACCTGCCTCGAGAGCCGCAACGTGCTGCCAGCGCTTGATGGGGCTTTCCACGCCGCCGGCACTGCGGGGCAGGCTCGTCGAGCAGTGCCTAAGTGCCTGCATGGAAGAGATTTAGAACCTTCCGAAAAACGAAGAGAACCACGCTACGCCGAAGAGGCCTATGGTTTTCATATGGGCTGTTCGTTACTCTCCCCCTTTCTCATTTCTGGCCCCATCAGGATATTGGATAGATTGGACTTTCCGTTTCGCTTGCCAACGATTGCGGCAGCGGGGTAGTCATTGGCACCACAGAATCATGTTGTTTGAACAGGAGATAACAGAGGAAACAAAGCCAGCATTCTCTTTTCCCTGTGCCTTAGTCTTTGTCGAGCAGCGGAACACCGAGCACTTTCATGTAGCTAAGTAACTGCGCTTTGCTAATTGGAAGGATTTTGTCCACCGCTTTGACCTCAACCAACAGACAGCGATCGATTAGCATGTCGCATCGAAGCGGTTCTTCGCGAGAGAACTGCTTATACCGAACGGTGACTTTCTTTTGCGTTTGCATATGATGGCCTCGCAGCTCCAATTCCATGGTTAAGCACCATTCATAGATCGATTCGAGCAAACCAGGGCCTTTATCCCGGTGCACGTCGATGGCGGCTCCGATCACATCGCTCGTCATTGCGGAAGATTGGCTATAAAGTGGATGCGCGCAGCACTCCTTATGAACAAAGAGGGCGGAGGTAACAAGGACAGCAATTTCCTCAGTTTTCTCCGTTAACTCCTGTTCAATCAACCGCGCACGACTGTCCTTTGAAACGCGAGAATCCGCCTGCATAAAAGAGTTTCCGCGTAGGTGGAATTTGTGTGGTACAACGAGCCGAGTACTGGGCGAGGGGGAGCTATTTTTCTTTCGCCCGGATGAATTCCCATCCGCTCGATGAAAGAGTCGGGGAGGCTGCTGCAAAAGTATTTGCTTGCACAATGGGCTGTAGGAGCAAATATATATGCTTTCACAATAGCTTGTGTATCGCCCGACTTTTGCAGCAGCCTGCTAGAAATGCCAGAAGAATGGAATGAGCGTGACAGCCACCAGCAGCATGAGCAGGTCCAGTGGAGCGCCAAAACGCAGGTAGTCGTTGAATTGATAACCACCTGGTCCACAGACCATCAAATTGGTCTGGTAGCCGAAAGGCGTTGCAAAACCACAGGATGCGGCCATCATCACGGCAACCACCAGCGGCATGGCGTGGAGGTTTGCGGCCTCAGCGGCTTTGAGGGCAATTGGAAACATCAATGCAGCTGCCGCGTTGTTGGTAATCAATTCCGTGGCCAGCATGGTAGCCAGGTAAACCGCTGCCAAGAGGGCCAAGGGGTGGTTGCCAGCAAGGGACAAGAATCCTTCGGCGACCCTCGCCGCAGCTCCGCTACTTTGGAGAGCGTCGGCAATTCCCAATGCAGCCCCGATAACCAATAGCACGCTCCACTCGATGGATTGCTTGGCTTCGTTGGGCGTGCAGCAGCCGGCCAGCAGCATTACTGCACTTCCCAACATGGACGCCAGCAGCAAATCAACCACTCCCATGCTGACCAAGAGTACCAGGCAGGCCAGTGTCAGTATGGCAACTAACCGCTTCGAGCTACCAATTGGCGGAGTCGAGTTGGCTAGCGAGGACACCAGGTAGAAATGTCGATTCAAACGGTGCTTGAGTGAAAAATCCGAGGGAGCCTCCAGCAGCAAGCAATCTCCCCCCTGCAGCCGAATATCACCAATCTTGCTGGTGATCCGCCGTCCATCGCGGCCGACGGCGATGACCACCGCATCATACACCTGTCGAAAGTCGCTTTCGCGAATCAGCTTGCCAACTAAGGGACACGCGGGGGCAACGACCACCTCGGAAATTAGTCGTTGGCGATTGCTGTGCAGGGCATACTGTGGATCGATAGCTGGTAACAGTCCCGGAATCTTCCGCAGGTCAACCACTGAGTCGGTGACGCCGAAGAAAACCAATTGATCTCCGGCCTGAAGTCGAGTCTGGGGACCTGCGGCAACGATCAATTCACTATCTCGCAGAATCTCTGCCAGATAAAGTCCAGGCAAGTGTCTCAGTCCCGCCGCTTCGATGGATTTACCAACCAAGGGTCCCTGTCCATCCACGACCAGCTCGACGGAGTATTCGCGAGGATCTTTATCGACATCCACCGGAAGCTGGCGATCAGGCAACAGGTAGCGGCTAGCGATCAACAGATACGCGATTCCCACCACTGCCATCGGCAGGCCCACCCAAGCCAATTCAAATAGTCCCAAGCCGGGTAATTGGTGGCTTCGCAGGAGTCCGTCAACCAGCAAGTTGGTGCTGGTGCCCATCAGGGTGCACAGTCCACCTAGAGTTGCCGCGTAGCACATGGGCAGGAAGAGCTTGGCTGGCGGCAGTCCGGCTCGACGGCATAAATCCTGTGTTATTGGCAAGAACATGGCCACGATCGCCGTGTTATTCAGAAAAGCACTGATGGTGGCAACGGCACCCAGCAATACCGGACGAATTCCAATGGGACTGCGAGTTAACTTGGAAAGTGGTCCGCTAACCAGAGTGGTTGCGCCAGTCCTGGATAGGCCTTCGACGATAATGAACAAGAACGCGATGGTCACCAGTCCCGAATTACTAAGGCCTGCTGCCGCTCGACTGGCAGAGGGCAGTTTATTCGAGCCGCTGAGCGCGCCGACCGCAATCAGGCTGGTCAGGGCGACCCACAGGATCACGTCGGCAGATGACCAGCCACGCGCCAGGGCCAGAAACATTACCAACACCACGCCGAGCGTGAACCAGGCTTCCCAGGCCATCAATGATCTCCGAAGAGCAAACTAAAAGAACATGATCGAAGGATCGACGCGTCCGTCCGGCGGGTACGTGCTGGACATTTCCATCAATCAGAAAATGCTGCGTTGCAGCAGGACTACGGCGGCCCCGGCAGCATAGCCAACAAGAGCCCAGGGCGTTATTTTGCGGAGGTACCACACAAAATCTATGTGTTCCAATCCCATAGCGGCTACGCCGGCAGCAGAACCGATAATCAGACAGCTCCCCCCCGTGCCCGCACAGTAAGCCAGCAGCATCCAGAAATTGTCGTTGATAGGCATCGAGTACATTTCGATACCAGCCGCAACCAGCGGCACATTATCTACTACCGCAGAGATCAAGCCGATCACCACCGCGACCACATCGCGGCTGGGAAGTGCACCATCCAGCCATACCGCCGCAGATTTCAGGGTTCCTGTAGCACCCAAGGATCCCACCGCCAAGAGAATCCCGAGAAAGAACAGAATGCTGGACATGTCGACCCTTCGCAAGGCTGCCAAAACCCCCGTACTACTGCGAGTTGCCTCATCCATGGTGTGGCTGACAAATTCAGAAACCACCCACAGTACGCTCAAGCTGAGCATCATGCCCATATATGGTGGCAGGTGGGTAGTGGCCTTGAAAATGGGGACAGCCAAGAGGCCGAGGAGGCCGAGAATCAGAAATAACCGCTGCTGCCAAGGGCGAATGGTCTTGTCGATCCCTTCGTGCTTGGCACGCGAGATGGCAGGCAGTTCGCCGCGCATGACATAGCTCAAGCCAATCAGCGGGACGAGCAGGCAAACCAAGCTCCCCAAGAATAGCTCGCCCATGACTTCGGTAGTACCAATCTTGTGCTTGATCCACAACATAGTGGTGGTTACGTCGCCAATCACCGTCCAGGCACCACCTGCATTAGCAGCGATGACGACCAAGCCCACGAATCGCAAACGATCTTCGCGATCCTCGACCAACTTGCGCAACAAAGAGACCATCACGATCGTCGTCGTCAGGTTGTCGAGCACGGCTGATAGAAAAAACGTCAAAATTCCAATGGTCCACAGCAAGGTGGCTTTTTTACGTGTTCGAATGCGGTTGGTGATGATGGCAAACCCTTCGTGCGCATCGACCAGCTCGACAATGGTCATGGCCCCCATCAGGAAAAAGAGGATACTGGCAATCTCACCCGTCAAATGCAGGTGTTGACTGTCAATCGCAAAGTGTTGCTCGACATGCTCCACCTGCTCCATGCGCGCTTCTTCCGCAAACCAGGTGGGGATAGTGCCCGCCGGCATCAGCTGCTGCACATGCATGATGTAAATCGCCCAGCAGACCACACCGATGAATAACGCCGATGCAGCCTTGTTGATGTTCAACTGGTGCTCTAGGGCAATTGCCAGATAGCCCAATACAAATATGATCAAAATCAAGCTTAACATCTGATTTTCTAGCGAGTTGAGCCCATCGTTCCCACACATAAACTCGACGCGAATCAGGATTTCAGCATATCCAGAGTTTGGAAACTGGGAAGGCAGCCAGCTGCGAATCCGAATTTATTAAGACGGCCGGACGGTTCTTGTCTCATGCCATTCGGTGCTACCCCCGATTGAGACAGAAACTAGCGCAGGCTGAAGAGTAAGCGGAGCGCGGCTGTTACAGAGTGCAGAGAGGTGGTTTCGCTGGTGGTATGGTAGCCCGTCGTCGGGATCTGCAGCGTGGAACCATTCAGCTTGCCTTGGGTGGCGGCAACCAGTCGCCCCAGCTCGGTGCGCCCGAGCGAAAGCGGTTTTAAACCTTGGTTGGCCAGGGTCGGTTCCTGTGGCATCGACTGCCTGCGCGAGGCGTTTAGGGCTTCAACAATTTCATCCTTGAAACTGTAGCGAATGCCAAGCGTCTGACAGCGTTCAGCCAGTTCGCGAGTCAATTCGGGAGCAAATAGACCGTTGGCATCCTTGTTCCGCAACACCAGCTGCTGTGCGTCCGCCGCAGATCGCGTGGGATAGGGACTGGTGTCCAATACCAGCAGTCGCTGCGTCCATAATTGCTGGCTTTGAAACCAGGCCAAAGCGTAGCGCCAGCTGCGACCCGCCTCTTCTTCGGCCGTAAACAGCGCGGTTCCTTGAAATCCATGCCGAAAGAGGTGGATCAACATAGCCACGCTCAACACATTATCCAGTTGGGCCGACAGATAGCCGTCTTGCAGACGCAGTCGGTCAAGGAATGAAATGGGAGTTCCGGGTTGCAGATAATCCAGTCCATCCAATTCAAAGATCAAATTTCGCCGTTGGGGACAAACGAACGAGCGCGTGATCGTCCCCTGGCCTTGATAGGTCCCTGTGTAGGGCAAGTGAGCTTGAACCCGTTGGCCAGTGAAGCGGTCGGCGATCGAGCTCATCATCTGCTCCGACACAGACTCGCCGGTCATCTCACCTCTGTTGCCTGCAATGAATGCGGCATATTGAAATTCCCTGGGTCCTGTGCACAGCAATCCATGGCGGTCGATATGCGCCGACAGAATCAATTGCTGCGGGGAGCTGCCGCGTGCCACGAGGACTCCCTGATAATAGGCTACGTAAATACCCAGTTCTTCGAGTTCGCGTCGGACGGTGCGAAAGAAAGAGTCCTCGGTTCCAACCACCGAGGGCTCGCGGATCAACATCTGCAGCGTCGTCAGGAATCCCTCGACATCGATGGGGTCGACCACTGTCACCTGGCCTTGATCATCAACGGCGGGCTGCAGATTGCTGGTGGCCAAACTTGATACTCCCGACAAAGAACCGAACGACCTCTGTGGACGGTAAGCCAAGGTGCACAGGTCTTTGCCAAACCCGCAGTGGGTCACGCCGGCAAGGCCCCTGCCAGAACAGAACTAGGCCGATTGATAGCCAAAACAATTCTTATCTTTGATCACATCGGCGACTTTGGCTGGTACCATTTCCTCCCAACTCGAATCACCATCTTTGATTTTTCGCAAGACTTCGCGAGAAAAGATCTTCAAGCACTCCGGCGTGTAGTTATCCAGCTCATTGATTCCATGGCGATCCAGCAAGTAGCCATACAATTTCTGCAGCTCCGGCGCAATGCGCAGGTTGTGGCAGTTCATCAACTCGCCGGTAGCTTGATCCAGCAATGGATAACAATAGATTTTTAGATCGTTTTTAAACAAACGACCAAAGGACTCGAGCACGCCACCATCTAACTGGGTGTAGTACTTCTCATCGAATAGGTCTTGCAGGCTACCGGCCCCCATGGTGATGGCGATGCTTTCCTTCGTGTAGTTCGCGAGATAGGCTGCCAGCCGATAGTACTCAAAATAGTCCGAAATCAAGACCGGCATACCGCAAGCCGCCATGACATCGGCTCGCGACAGGAAATCGCGAAGATCGATCTCGCCGCCTGCCTTCAAGTTGCGCATGGTCAATTCCATGACCTGAACAATTTCTTTGCCCTGCACGGCCGGCAACTGCGAGAATTTATCGTGAGCACTGCGCAACATATCCAGATTGACATTGCAAACGGGTCGAAAACTTCCCCGCTCGACGAGTACTGGCTTTTTGTAGAAAAATTCCGATGGCTGAAGCAAGCTGCCATCGGCAGCAAACATGGCAGCTCCGCTCAGACCTAACTCGACCAGTTTGAGGCTCATGAGACGATTATCGACATGCCGAAACGCAATCCCCTTGAATTCGATCATGTCGATTTCAATGCGCGCAGTCGACAAACCGTCCAGCAGGGACTCTACCAGTAACTCGGGTTCGTGATTCAGGGCGAATGCTCCGTAGACCAGATTCACGCCCACAATACCAAGCGCCTCCTGTTGCAACGCCGCCTCGCCGTCAAGCATGCGGACATGGAGAATGATTTGGCTGTCCTCATCGCGTGGATAGGCTTGGAATTTAATGCCCATCCAGCCGTGGCATTCGTTGGTACCCTTGAAATTGCGGGCCGAGACCGTATCGGCAAAAGCAAAAAAGGCTGTCGTGTTGCCCCGCGACTCACGCAAACGATTGAGATTCAGCGAATGCTCGTAATCCAACATCGCCTGCAAACGCTCGCGACAGACATAGCGGGAGGCGCTACCATAGATCGCGTCACTGACGGTCATGTCGTAGGCCGAAATGCTCTTCGCAATAGTACCCGCACCGCCACCGACTCGAAAAAACCAACGCACAACCTCCTGGCCGGCACCAATTTCTGCGAACGTGCCGTATCGCCGAGGATCCAAGTTGACATTGAGAGCTTTTTGGTGAGTGTCGATCAATTCGCGCTGGGGGCGATTAGGCATAAAACGCTGCATGAGCCGCTGATTGTTCTCGATTACGAGTTAGCTACCTATCTGGCCTGCTAAGGAACGCCTCAAAAATGACTTCCCTGTTTTCTTGGCAATCATCACGCGGAGCTTGATGGCTACTTTGAGATGGCGGAAGTTATTTTTGAGGCGTTCCTAAGCAAACCGGACGCGCTATCCAAGCGCAGCCCAAGCTGATCGGGCGTGCAACCCGTGTGCCAAGCGTGGGGCGGACGGCAGAGGGCAACTTGCCAGTTAGCAATTCCCAGGGGAAATAATCATTGATTAGCCGCGTCCGAAAAACGATCGCTTAATTTGCAGGCATACCATGCAAGATCTTGCAGGCAAACTAGGCTCCGCTACACATGGGGAGCCGCAGAACCGTAAAACGGAATGAGTCGTCGAAAACTCGCACCGACAAGCACGACCAAGTCAGACAAGTGCCCTATCTAGCCGCTATCCAAGATGCTTTTCTAGCCAACGATTCCGTAAGGACAGTCCGAACAATTCAATAGCCAACATCGGGGAGCAACTGGCCGCTCCCCTTCATGACCGATATTGGTGATCACTCTTTACCCGCAGCTTGCATTTTAGCTTGCGCTTCATCGAACAAGATTTGCGCGATCAGCTGATCATGCTCCATGCCAGTGGCGGCATTATCGTTCAGACTCTTTAGCAGCTTGTCAGCTCGCTGCAGTGCTTGCTCAGCTTGGGCTTTTTCTCCAAGCTGCAGGTAGGCTAATGCCAGGATGGGCAGATGTGTCGCCGTGGCCACGTTGACTTGCGGGAACTCTTCTGATTTCTTGACAAAATCGACGGCTGCTTGGGCCTCACCTTGACGCAGCGCGAGCATCGCGCGAATACCGTATGGCCACTGACCGCCATTTTTCTCCAGAGCCTTTAGGAAAACTGCAATTGGCAAATCATCTTGCTTGACATCGCCAGGTGCCAACAAGCACACTTTGCAAGTAAGGCGAGCTAAACGGGCATCTTGTGTGTCTTGGTAATGCTCGATCATTCTTGCACAGTGCTCGCGATAGCCTTCCATATCTCCCGCGGCAATCAGATAGGGAGCTAGCTTCAGCCAGGACATGCTATTTTCGGGATCGGCTTTCAGGCACGCTTTGCCAAAATGGACAGCCTCCTCCCAGCGGTGCGCGGCTTGGTAACTTGCAAAGGCGCGTTGGGCGGTGGCCGGATTGAGCTCAACCGCATGCTGCCAATCTAGCTTGGCTTTATCCCACTCTTCCAGATCGGTCAGCGCCTCGGCTCGCTGGCAAATCAGTTCAGCATTATCGGGATCGGCCGCGATGCGCTCATGGAGGGCGAGAACGGCTTTTTCCAGATCTGCCTTGCTACCCAGCAGATCTTCTAGTTGTTTTCCCAATGCCTCACCGCGCGCGCTCAGCGAGACAACCTTGCCGTCGCGGTCGACGAGAAAGACGCTGGGAATCGCGCACGCCATACTTAACGGCCATGGGGTGTTTCCAGCCCGCTCCATCTTCATACAGGTTCACCCAGGGTACAGCATTCTTTTCAATGTAGCCCTTCAGCGCATCCAACTTCGTGTCCAAGCTAATGCCCACTATTTCAAACCCTCTATCGTGATACTTTTTGTAGTTGGCCATCACGTTGGGTGCTTCAGCGATGCAGGGACCACACCAAGTGGCCCAGAAATCTACTAGTACGACCTTGCCTTGGTAGTCCTCCCAATTAAACTCCGATCCATCGACGAGTTTCCCGGAAAGATCAATCGGATTACCCAGTAGGTTCAAGCGACGAGCCGAGCCAGCGAATGCATCGGCGTAGTTTTTATATTGCGGATTGTCAACTTCTTTGAGCATATCCGAGAAAGTCTGGTAGGCCTCCTTGGCCATTTCCGCACGTCCGTACCTTTCAAGATAGCTGGCCAAGGTTGACGCATTGCTCAGCTCCGTGTTCTGCAGGCCCTGTTGAATTCCGATGGCCAGCTGCCGTTTTACCAACGCAAATGTCTTGTACTGATCCGCTTCGCTGGCTTTGTTGACTTCTCGCACACGCCTGACCAATCCCACGCGGGCCGCTGCGCTGAATTGCTCATCGGAAGCATCTGGATTCTCCAACACTGCGTTAGCCACTTTCGATTGGGCTTCAGCAATTTGCGCCAGGGCGGTCCGATATTCGGCGGCCATCTGCTGCTGCAGCTGGGTCATCTCGTTGATGAACTTCAGCGAGTCATCCAAGTCACTGCTTGGTTCTCGAATCTCGCCTATGTGTATCAACTGTGGGGACTGATCGCTTTTCGGCTCTTCTTGCGCAAGGGCCACCGAAAGGCTGAACAGAATGAGCAGACCAGCCAGCTTTGTTTGTGCGAACATAACGACTCTCCAATCAGAAAAGTGGGAGGTGGTGCCGACGACGCTTGGATCATGCATTTGTCCATGTGCGGAAACCGAGTGCCCTCTCGGCTGGCGCACCAGGCAAACGTTGGGACGCGACTCGGCGACTGGAATTTTATTGTCTAGCCCCGATACTGAAAAACAACCAGCTACCCCCCTGCGGTTGTATCGGCAACTAGTCCGCGTGTCGATTGTTAAGATCGCGGCTGGATTATCCGCCGTGCAGATAGCCGGCAGCGGTCAGCTGTCGAATCTTGCCGCCATCGCGGGCCCACAGTCCCGTGCGGCTGGTAAAGCTGCCGCAACGGATGGCGTTATCTGGCCCCAAGACGCGGCTTAGCGCGTCCCAATCCTGAGGGTCCACGGCCAAGAGCAATTCGAAATCTTCACCATCGCTGAGCGCATGCTCGACCAGGCTCCGTCCGTCGCTTGGCGGGTTGGCGGTCAGCGCAGTGGAGAGCGGGATGTGTTCAAATTCGAGGATGGCTCCACAATTGGACGCGTCGCACATTCTCAACAAATCCACGCTCAGACCATCACTGATATCCATGGCAGCCCGCACCGGCAACGATCCCGCGCAGCTTGCGAACCACGTCAAAGCGTGGTTGAAAGTCCAGATGTTTGCCAGTGATGCTGCCGCCCAACGGTCCAGTGACCACGATCAGATCATCAGGCTTGGCACCTGAGCGGAGCCATAACACATCGTCCTTGGTACGTCCGATGGCGGTCCCATGCAACACCAGCGGCCCATTCCAGCAGTTGGTATCGCCACCTGCCAAGGCAACGCCCTGGTCAGCGCATGCCAAGCACACACCCTCGAAGATTTCGGCGGCCAGGGCATCGGCGGCCAAGGCATCGGGGGTGTCGTTAGCCAGGTTGAGTGGCAGGCACATGGACAGCAGGATGGCTTCCGGTTCGGCGGCCATGGCAGCCAAGTCGCTGAGATTAACATTCACCAGTTTCCGTCCGATCCGTCGCGGATCGGTTTTCTGCAGTTCAAAATGCACGCCATCCATCAAGCTGTCAGCGGTGACCACCAAGTCAGCGGCGCCGGCTTGCAGTACAGCAGCATCGTCGCCAATACCCAACTTGACTTGGGGCAGACGCTTGGCTCGCATTTTAGCCCAAGCCACAAAGGATTGTTCCACGCTTGCATCCCGGAAAAAAAGTCGCCGTGCGTAAAAAGCTGAGTTCTCTGAAGGCACAAAAAAACGATGGCAACCGCTGGAGGCGCCATCGTTTGGATTGTGAACGAGATGAGACCGTTGCTGCGATTAACGCTTGCTGAACTGTGTACCGCGCCGAGCACCGTGCAGACCGTACTTCTTGCGTTCTTTCATGCGCGAGTCACGCGTCAGGAAGCCGTCATCCCGCAGGGCTTGGAAGTTCCCTTCGCTGTGTCCCACCAAGGCTCGGGCTAGGGCCATGCGAATAGCGCCCGACTGGCCTGTCAGCCCACCGCCGCTGACGCGAACGATGACATCCACGCTATCCGCTGCGGCCACGTGATCCAGGGTCTGCGTAACGGCCACTTGATGTTGAGCGGTGGGAAAGAAAACCTCGAGTGGCTTGCCATTGATGGTGATCTTGCCGGTGCCCGGTCGCACGCGCACGCGGGCTACGGCACTCTTGCGGCGGCCTGTACCCAGGCAATCGCCGTTCATCTTGTCTTTCTTAACAGCTACCATGTGAATTTCATTAGGCGAGGTGGATATGGGTGTTGTTTGCAAGCATCACGGCGGGGCGTGATGGGTACGTTGTTGCCGATTTTATTTTTTCGGCGGACGATCAGTTTGAGGCTGCTCGTTTCTTGCCGATTTCAATGGTCTCGGCTTGCTGGGCTTGGTGGGGGTGCTCTTCACCTGCGTACACCTTGAGCTTGTCGAGCATGTGTCGTGCGAGCTTGTTCTTGGGCAGCATGCGGCGAACGGCGTGGTGAATCAGATCCTCTGGCTTACGGGCCAGTCGATCGGCATAACTCTCCATCTTTTGACCGGTGTAGCCGTTGTACCACGCATAATGGCGATGCTGCAGTTTGTCACCCGTCATGACAATTTTCTCGGCATTGGTAACGATGACAAAATCGCCCGTGTCGACGTGCGGCGTGTAGGTTGGGCGATGTTTGCCCATCAGGATCACGGCAATCTCGCTAGCCAAACGCCCGAGAACTTGATCCGTGGCATCCACATGGAACCACTTTTTGGCCAATTGATTGGGTTTGGCGAGGGTTGTTTTCTGTGTCAATGTCATGGCGTTGTGAACAAATCTGATGACTTGGAGCTAAATGGTTCGCGAGATTGTGCAGCGAGTAAGCGAAATGCGGTAATTCTCTTCCCAGCAAGCAAGCCCCGAAGTTTATCGGCCCCATTCAAAAGCTGCAAGCCGTTTTTGGCGGCCAGCCTGCCAATGGGGTATTCTGACTACTTGAGGAAATCGGCAGGCCAATTGGCCTCCGGCCGTCTGGCCCAGTCCCCCAAACTGCTGGTCCGGGAATCCTGTTCGCGGCCAGTCGGGCTGGGCCATCGCTGCCAGCACGACCACTTGTAAGCAGCGAAAAGCCCGATAAAAACTAGAGCTCCAGTCGAATTTGCAGGCTGCACATTGCTTGGCGAACTGCACGCGGCTGGGCTGCGTAAGCAGTTGCGAGCGCACGCGAAGCGGTAGAAACTTACGCAATGAAATCTCACGCAACATCGAATTCCAGCTCGGAGAATGCCTAGAACCATGGCGCAGACGAAAAATTCAGCGGATCGGCGACCGATGATCGAGGCCGTGGGACTGTCCAAGTTCTATGGTCCCTTTGCGGCCGCTCGCGATGTCAGCTTTCGGGTCAACGAGGGCGAGTTGGTAGCCTTTTTGGGGCCCAATGGGGCTGGTAAGAGCACGACCATGAAGATGCTCACCGGTTATCTTGCCCCCAGCGAGGGAGTGGCCCGTATTGCTGGCCATGACATGTTTGAGGACCGTATTGCGGGTTCGCGGCACCTGGGATATCTGCCCGAAAACGGTCCGCTGTATCCTGAAATGACTCCGGTAGCCATGCTCGACTTCTTCGCCGAAGCCCGGGGGATGGACACCAAACGCAAACAGGAGCGGATCGAAGCGGTGGTCGAATTGTGCGATCTCAGCAGTGTGGTTCACAAGGCTATCAGCAAACTGTCGAAGGGCTTCAAGCAACGCGTGGGGATGGCTCAGGCACTGCTTCACGAGCCGGACGTTTTGATTCTCGATGAGCCCACCGCGGGTCTGGATCCCAATCAAATCCGTGAGGTCCGAAAAACGATGCGCAAGCTCCGCGAAACCAAGACGATCCTCCTGTCGACGCACATTTTGCAAGAGGTCGAGGCCATGGCCGATCGGGTGGTGCTGATTAACGAGGGTCGCAAAGTATTCGACGGCAGCGTGCAGGAGTTGCATGAGGTCAAGGGCGACCTGGATGAAGCCTTCCATCAATTGACCGGCGCAGTTTGACGGAAGTCGCCAGCGGCAAGCTGGCAACTGACTGCGGCGGCCGGGAAGCTGGCTGCAGATGCAGTGCAGACAACATTTTAGGTTTTCACAAGTACTATCCAACGAGAACAATCGACACAAGCTCATGATGTACGAACAACTGGCCAATATGTCCTGGCGATTTCTGCTGTTGGTCCTGGTAGACCTGTTGGTTGCCTTTGTGGCTCTGGGATTGATCTACATGCTTGCCATTCGCAAGCGTGCCGCCTTTGCGGTGCTCAAACGCAATTTCCTGGGTTACTTTTCCAATCCCACCGGCTACGTATTTCTGTGTTTGTTCGTTTTACTGACCTCCATGGCCGCCTTTTGGCCACACGAGTTCTTCAACTCCAATCTGGCGACCTTGGACCAGCTGAATTTCTGGTTCCCGATCATCATGTTGTTTTTCATCCCAGCCATTACGATGAGCATCTGGGCGGAGGAACGACGCCAGGGAACCGATGAATTGCTGCTGACCTTGCCTGCGGACGATTTCGACATCGTGATTGGCAAATACCTGGCGGCGGCAGCGATCTATACCGTTTCACTGGTTTTCTCACAATTCTCGACCTTTCTGGTATTGCTGTTTCTGTCCAACGGCAGCGTCGACACAGGTCTGTTTTTCGCAAACTATTTGGGTTATTGGTTCATCGGGCTGGCCATGATTTCGATTGGCATGATCGCCTCGTTTATCACTTCGAATTTGACCGTGGGCTTTATTTTGGGTGCCTTGTTCAATGCACCGCTGGCCTTTGCCTCGATGTCCGATGTGATTATTCCCTATCGCAAGTGGGCTCAACTGGTTTCAACGTTTAGCATCAGCGAGCAATTCGATAATTTCGGACGTGGCGTGATTAGTACCGCTCCCATCGTTTTTTTCTTGTTGGTGGTGGCCTTTGGTCTTTATGCCTGCATGGTGCTGATTGGCCGTCGACACTGGAGTGGCGGCAAAAATGGGAATACGATGTTCTTGCACTATCTGGCGCACATTCTGCTCATGCTCGCGATCGTTTTCGGATTTAGCTATTTCCTGAAGAATAATGACTGGCCGCGGAAGGATGCCACCGAGGGGCAAGTTAGCTCGCTGAGTCCAACCACCAAGCAACTGATCAAGCAATTAGAACCCGATCGCCCCATCGTGGTCGATGCCTACATTTCGTCCGACATACCCGAGCAGTACGCCAAGACGCGTTATGATCTGATTACGCTGCTCAAGGAGTTCGAAGCCCTGGCGTCCAGCCGCAAGGTAAAGCTGCAGGTGCAGATCTATGACAATCTGGAGACCTCCGGCGAGGAGGCTCAGCGGGCGGTCAAGCAATACGGAATTCAGCCGCAGATTGTCCGCGTCCGCGAACGAGGGGCCTTCAAGGATCAGGAGGTACTGCTGGGAGCTGCGGTGCGCAGCGGACTATCCAAAGTCGTGATCCCCTTTTTCGAAAGTGGTGTGCCTGTCGAGTATGAATTGGTGCGCTCGATCAACACGGTCGCCCAACCCAGGCGGGCCAAGTTGGGGATTGTGAACACGGATGCCAATTTCATGGGTGGATTTTCCATGGCTGGAGGAGGATTCCAGCAGATTGCCCAAGCAGCCCATCGTCGAGGAACTGGAAAAGCAATACGAAGTCGAAGCTGTCGATCCCAGCTCTCCCATTTCCACCGACCAATATGACGTGCTCTTTGTGGTCCAGCCCTCCTCGCTCAATCCACAGCAGTTGACCAATCTGGTGGATGCAGTCAAGGCCGGCGTGCCGACGGCCATCTTTGAAGATCCTTTTCCGGCCGTCTACAGCGGTATTCCTGGCACGGGTGAGCCCAAGCAGGCTCAGGGCGGGATGATGGGCATGGGACAACCCCCAGAACCCAAGGGCGATATTCAGCAACTGTGGAACGTCTTGGGGCTGGATATTCCAGTGGTGGCCAATTTCCAAGGCATCAACCCCGATATCGTCTGGCAGCAATACAACCCGCATCAAAAGTTGCGTTACTTGATGAACGCCACCGACGCCTGGTTGTTTATCACCGATTCTCCCAGCGAGGATGCGGACTATCTGAGCGAAGAGAGTGGCATCACCGCTGGCCTGCGGGAGCTGATGTTCCTATACGCCGGTTGCCTGAAACCAGCCGCCTCGCATGAGGGACTGAATATTTTGGAAATTGTCAAGACGCGCGACAACTCAGGCAGAATCAGTTTCGAAAACGTTCAGAATTCGATGCGCGGCGGAGATACCACCGCCGCCCAGCTGAAAGTGCTGCAGGGCGAGGCCTTGGGACCCCAGTGTATTGCGGCCTTGATCGAGGGCACCCCTGTTAAGGGCGATGCTGCTGAGGGCGATGCTGCGGAAACTGCTTCCCGGCCGATCAAAGCGGTGTATGTGGCCGACGTCGATTGCATGCACCCCTTCTTTAGCGAGAATCGCAAACGACCCGAGCAATTCGCGGAAATTGATTTGCGAGTTCAGAACATTACCTTCGTGCTGAACATCGTCGATATTTTGACAGGCGAAAAGGATTACCCGGCGATTCGCAGCCATGAGCCCCAGCATGTGACCCTCAAGCTGTTCGAGGATCGCGCCGAGGAATACCGCATGGCCGAAATCGAAAATCAGAAGAAGTATCAGGAGGATTTCAATACCGCCATTCGCGATGCCGAAGAGGAAATCCAAAGCTCGATGGTCAAGTTCCAAGAAAAGGTCGAACGATTGCAACGCGAGGGTCCTACCGATCCGAGCAAGCAAGCCGATCTGATTGCCACCATCCAGCAGTTGCAGATGCAGAAGGCGGCGCTTGAGCGGAAGCTGGGAGTGCAGCGCGAAAAAATGGAATCCGAACGCGACGACAAGATCAAGGAAAGCCGTCGGGAAGCCGAGACCCATGTATTGAAACTGCAGAACCGCTACAAGTTCTTGGCCATTCTGCTGCCACCGATTCCACCCCTGCTGGTCGGCATCGCCGTTTTCGTTACCCGTCGCGTGCGAGAACGCGAGGGTATCTCCAAGAATCGGCTCCGCTGAGCCGCAAGGGGAGAAGGCGGTAGGATTGACCTGGCAGAAAAACTTGGCCGAATAACTTGCGAGTAACTTGGCCCCATAGCAACAGCACACTGCCCCCACGCGGGATTTTTCGCGACCACACGCGGGCTCAGCCCATTTAGAAGACTCAGGAGCGTACCCAGTGACCAAAGGTAACGAAGTCAGAACCACAGCCATCTTCGCTATTATTGCGGTGATCGGATTTGGACTTGCATGGTCGTCTCGGCCTGCAAGGGTCGGTAACGAGAACGACCTCAAAGAGGAGATTGTCGGCAAACCCATCTTCGCTAACTTCGAAAACCCGGCAGACTCCTCTTCGTTTCAAATCGTAAAGTTTGATGAGGATCTGGCCCAACTCGACAGGTTTGAGGTGGCCAAAGACAAGCAAAACAACCTCTGGAAACTACCCTCCTATGACGACTACCCTGCCGACGCCGCAGAACAGGTGCGCGATGCGACCACGCCTTTGGTTGGCTTGACGGTCCTGGATATTCCCAGTTTTGATCGCGGTGACCATGCTTTGTATGGCGTGGTAAATCCCGATGACAAGGACCTGTCGGTTGCCGAATCGGGCGTGGGTATGCTGGTGCGTGTCAAGGACGACAAGGATCAAGTACTGGCCAGTTTGATCATTGGCAAAGAGGTCGACCAAGCCGAAGGCCAACGCTACGTTCGCGTGCCAACCGAAGACGCCGTTTATGTCGTCGAACTGGATACCAAGCCCTTCACTACCGATTTCAAGAAATGGATCAAGGGCCAACTGTTGGACGTTCGCGGTTTTGATATCAGCAATATCGGCCTTCGCGACTATGCCCTGTTTCGCACGCCGACCGGCGCCACCATGCAGCGCAACTTTGATGCCGATCTCAGCTACGATGCCGACACGAGCAAGTGGGCCCTGGACCGAATGGTGACTTACGATGGTCCTCAAGCCAGCGATACGCAATTGGCCGAAGGCGAGCGGTTAAATGATACCGCCCTCAACGACCTGCGGAATTCAATTCAGGATCTGGAGATCGTTGGCGTTTATCGCAAACCCAAGGGGCTGGCCGCTGACCTGAAGGCCGACCAGTCGTTGATGGACAATAATGAGTCATTGCAGAGTTTGTATGACCGCGGATTTTATCCACAGGAACGACCTGACGGCATCGAGATTTTCGCTACCGGCGGAGAAACCATCGTGGGAACCAAAGACGGTGTGCGCTATTTATTGCGGTTTGGCGAATCGACTGCCAAACTGGTTGGCCAGGATGATGATCCAGCTACCGCCGAAGAGGACAGTGGATTGCGGCGTTACCTGTTGGTTACCACGACGCTCGATATGTCCAAGTTCCCGCAACCGGATTTACAGTCCAGCCCGCAAACCGTGGAAGAGATGCTCGCCCTGGAACGCGAACAACAGCCGACAAGCCAAGTTCCAGCCCCACAACCCGAGCCGGCAGAACCAACGGAACCCGAGCCGACAACGTCTCCGGATCCGGCAGGCAGCGAAGACAATGCTCCCACCGCGGACGCCAGCCGACCTGAAGCCGGAAAGCCACCGCAACCCACTTCCACGCCAGCGGCTACCGAGCAACCTGCCGCCGAATTGCCGGCCAGCGACGAGCCAGTAGCCAAGGAACCCGTCAGCCAAGAGCCAACCAAAGAGGAGCCAACCAAAGAGGAGCCCGCACAGGAGGAACCCAGTGATGAGGCCTCTGTAGACCAGGCTGACGTTGACCTGGATGCGTGTGCACCCCAGTCTGCGGACGGTAACGAGGCTTCGGCCACGGCATCGCAAGAGCCCACCGAGACAGGCGACACTCCGCAGCAGACGGCTGAGTCGCAGGCTCCAGCCACCGAAACAACGCCCGTCGTGGAAACTCCAGCGGCTCCCCAAGCTGAAACCCCTGCACAGCAGCCGGCCGCCCCAAAGGTCGAAACACCGGAAGAGCTGCAAGAGCGACTAGAGGCCTTGCAAGCCGAGATCGCCCGGGACAATCAGCGCAAGCTGGATGAGCGCAAGGAGAAGATCGACGCAGCCACCAAGCAGGTGCAAGAGCTCAACGCGCGCTTTGCAGAGTGGTACTATGTGGTCAGTGACAGCGTTTACAAGAAGCTGACCTTGTCGCGCGACATGCTGATCACCACCGAACCTCCTGCCGCAACCGGCGGTGGCCCAGGATTGCCCGGACAACCCGCTGGACTGCCGCCCGGATTCCAACTGCCGGGCAATCTCTAGGTCTGTTCTCTGCTGCTCTGTCCATCCTTCATATTGGCGTTGGGCATTGTCTGAGGGAACCGAATTCTGGCGAATCCGGCTACGCGATACTGAAAGAACCGAATTCTGGCGAATCCGGCTACGCGATACTGAAAGAACCGAATTCTGGCGAATCCGGCTACGCGAAAAATCTAATCTGCACGGAGCACCAGTTTTGGGGCTCACAACAAATGGCGGGCTTTGACCTCGAGATATTGATTGACGAGGGGTGAGGTCATCTGGTCGGGGAACACGTCCAAGGTGAGTGCTCCGGCGGCCCGCATGCGGCGGATGACGTCGTGCCGCCAGACCAGCAGTTGGCTGGCGGCCGCGCTGCGGTGCAGCACTTCGGCATCGGGGGCAGGGTTGTCGGCCGCCTCAAACAATCGGTGGTCGCGGAGTAAGACCAGCAGCGGCAGGTGGCAACCGATCAAGTTCTGCATGTAGTTCTGCACCTGATCGGCATTAACTTGATCGATGACATTGGTCACCAAAACGACCAGCGCGCGGCGGCGGCAATGGTTGGACAAGTATAGAAAGGCCTCGTCAAAACGCGATTGAACGAGGCTCGGAAACTGATTGAAGCCCGCGTGCAGGATGCGATTCATTTGCCTCTTGCCGCCGGCTGCCGGAACGTAGGTTTGAATGCGGTCGGAAAAGCACAGCATGCCCACCGAATCCCCCTGGTGCAAGGCGACATAGCTCAGCATGAGCACCGAATTCAGGGCGTAATCCAATAGACTCAAGCGATCGTATTGATTGGTCATCATGCGCCGACAGTCCAGCAGGAAGATGACCCGCTGGCTCTGATCGGTCTGGAATTGTTTGACGGTCAACTTCTGTCGCCTGGCGGAGGCGCGCCAATCCATGTGTCGGTAATTGTCGTCCTGCTGGTAGTCGCGCAAACGCTCGAAATCATTGTCTTGTCCGGCTTTCCGCGTTCTGCGGACCCCAATCTGGCTGAGTCGATTCGTGCGGGCCAGCAATGCATACTCGCCAATCTGCTTGATATCCGGGTAGACATGCAAGGCACTTGGACAAGTAAACGCGTGTTGGCGTCGCCAAAACCCACCCAGACTCAAGAGATGCGCATAGGCATACTCCAGATCAAAGGCACCGCGGCGATGCGGCGTTATCAGATGATGCGTGGTAACGCGTTTGCCAGGTGGCAACAGCAAGTGGTGCACGCGAGGTTCGGCCTGCAAGCCGTCGGCGGAATCTTCGGCAAGATCCATGCGGACCATCCGCGGCCCGCGATTGTCAATGGACATCTCCACTTTGTGGCGATTACCCAACGAGGCCACCCGAGCCATGCCGCGCTCGATGTGGATGCTGGCAGGTGCCGGCAAAGAGAACAAGTCCATAATGGCGATCAAGCCAGCCACCGCACCGCCGATCGCCGGTACCAGCCACCACCAGTCCGGGGCCATGGGAATGGGCAGACACAGCCCAAAGGGAATCAGCGCCAAGAAGACCAAGCGTTTGGTTGGAAAGACACGCAAAACCAACATCAGTAAGAGCAGGGGTACCAAGCATAGAATCAACACTGTCCAGGGTGTAATCCCCCAATTCAGCAGTGAAAATTCTGTAACTTGACTTGCCGCGCTATCGCTCAAGATGAATTCCTACCCAAGTATCCGGCGCTTGTCTGAAAGTATCGGCGGCGGCGCAATTCGGTCGTCGACTGCTGTTCCGTACTCTGCGATTGGAGATCATCCAGGTTGGCGCGGCACAAGCGGCAACCTAGCACATCGATGTGGAATCGAATGTAATCGCTGAGTTGCTGATCCATGGCACCCAGCAGAAAGCTCCCCAATTGTTGCCGCCCCGGACAAGTCAGACGATGTCGGCGCCAGATTTCGCCTAAACCATGCACCCCGGCCTCGCGCATGCCTACGATGTGGACCAGACGATCTCGCAACGCTGCATCGTCGCGCAGCGAATTTTCGATAGCGCTCATGACTTCTGCGTCCAGGGTTTCGTCCAAGTAGGCTTGCAACTGCTGATCGGAGAATTTCATAGGCGCTGAAGAATATTTTCTGTGTGATTCTGTGTAGGTTTCTACTGCACGAATGTTTGGGCAACGATTGTCTTGAAAGACGCGCTCAACAACAGGCTGCAGTGGCCGTCCTGGCCCGAGGCACAATGATGCGAGCTTAACCTCCGCCCAGGAAAATCTGTTTCCAGTTTACGCTGTTGGGCTAGCACTGCAGAGTCACATGCCAGGAAAAATGCGATAAAGTTTGGCGGCCTGCTCACGCCATAGCTCTGGTTTGGGTGGTCAACGCAGAGGATAACTGCTGCGGACAGAGTAAGCAGCGGTTGCTACAATCAGAGAGCGTGTTTCGTTGTGGCCTGTCGTGCAGACGATTTTGAGATTCAAGGGACTCAGACTTGGCATCGATTCGAATTGGGACGCGAGCTAGCAAGCTCGCATTGTGGCAGGCCGAATGGGTGGCAACCCAATTGCGGCAGCACGGCCATCATGTCGAGTTGATTCGCATTTCTACCAAGGGGGATGTCTCCAGCCAATCGCTCAGCCAGGTTGGGGGCCAAGGGCTGTTTACCAAGGAGATTCAAAGAGAGCTGTTGGCCGGTAACGTCGATGTGGCCGTGCACAGTTTGAAAGACCTGCCCACGCCGCCGGTCGATGAGCTGTGTTTGGCGGCAGTGCCCCAACGCGAAACGACCGCTGACTGTCTGATCAGCCGCGGTGGCTTGCGATTTAACGAACTGCCCGCAGGAGCCAGGGTTGGCACCGGCAGCTCGCGCCGCGGCGCTCAATTGCTCGCGTGGCGTAGCGACGTTCAGATCGCCGATATTCGGGGCAATGTCGACTCGCGCCTGCGAAAACTGGAAGAGGGACATTACGAGGCTATCGTGCTGGCAGCTGCCGGACTGACCCGATTGAAGCTGCTAACGGTGATTGCCGAGGAGCTGCCGCAATCACGGATGCTGCCTGCCATAGGTCAAGGAGCTTTGGGGCTCGAGTGCCGTTGCCACGACGCGCCGGTTCGGGCTGCGCTGGAGCAGCTGAACCACCCCGATTCCTTTGCAGAAGTCATCTCGGAGCGGGCCCTGCTGCGGAGTCTGCTGGCCGGCTGCTTGGCGCCCGTGGCCGCCCTGGCCAAGGTCCATGAAGAGGAATTGCGACTGCACGCCCGCGTGCTTTCACCTGACGGTCGACAAGTCATCGAGAATCGAGCTCACGGTCCGCGCGGACAGGCTGAAGAGATTGGGCAACAATTGGCCGAACTCTTGCTGGCCCAAGGCGCCATGGAATTGATCGAATGTGCCCGCACCGCATCTTAATAGCTGTTTCAAAAAGGGGTCTGACCATCTCCGAACACAAGAGTTTTTGGGGCTTGGCGTGCTCTCGACAGGGTCACTCCACAGGCTCAGACCACCTCGAAGAACGGTTTTTGAGAGCAGATGCAAGACCCCTGTGAGGAAGCCACACCATGCTGCAAGAACCCGCCACTAGCCAGTATGACCTGCAATTCAACCTACTCGGCTTTCCCATCCGTGTGGCGTGGGGATTTTGGTTGGTGGCTGCCTTGCTGGGTTGGAATAGCAGCGCAGGTTATCGACGGCCTGTACTCCGATAGCTTGGAGATGGATTCTCCTGGCGCTCCCATGCTGTTGGTTGTGTGGATTGCGGCTCTGTTCCTTTCGATCCTGATTCATGAACTGGGGCACAGTCTCGCCATGCGCTACTATGGACTGGAAAGCCGCATCGTGCTGTATCACTTTGGAGGTCTAGCCATCCCCGATTCGTTTGGCAGGTGGAGTGGTGCGCGTGCTCCGCGGATTGGGGCTCGCGAGCAGATCGTGATCTCCGCCGCCGGACCCTTTGTTCAACTATTGTTTGGATTGGCCGTCTGGTGCTTGGGGTTGGTGTGGGGCATCCACATGCTCGAGACTGATGATTTCAATCGCCTGTTTGGGGCGCAGTTCGGCGCGGATGCAACCTATCCAGGTTCGGCAGTGGTCTTCATGGCCTTTCATGCATTCATCTGGCCCAGTGTTTACTGGGCCATATTAAATCTAGCGCCCATCTTGCCCTTGGATGGAGGGCAGATCATGCGCGGCACGTTGATGCTAACGAGAGTCGATCAACCGGTGCGCATGGCGCACATGGTATCGGCCGTTGCCGGCGGATTGATTGGCGTCTGGTTTCTAACTTCCCAACAACCATTCGCCGGCATCATGTTCCTGATGTTTGCCGCAAACAATTGGCAGGCCATGCAAAGTGGCATCGGTAGTTATTGAATGCGAAGACCCAATTGCTACAGACTTAGACTCTCAAACTTTCGCATTCGAAAGAACGCGATGTGCAAAAAATGTCAGAAATATGTTTAAAAATTGTTAATAAGATATTGCATTAGTTTTTCAACTGCGTACAAATAGCGTCAAGGACAAAGGTAATTGTCATCTACTGGATCGCATGCGTGGTGGCCACCACTCAGATCAAAGTCAGATGCAATTTTCTTGATTTCGGAATTGAGGTGACGTCAGCATGTGGCTGTTGTCGTCCAAGGAGCCTCGATTCCAGGTTTCCGTTTTAGCGGAGGAGAAAACGTGGCTAAGAAGAAAGCTGCTACCAAGAAGAAGGTAGCTAAGAAGGCTGCAGCAAAGAAGGCTGCACCGAAGAAGAAGGCAGCTGCCAAGAAAGCAGCTCCTAAGAAGAAGGCAGCAAAGAAAAAGACTGCAAAGAAGAAGTAATCTACTTCTCTACATCGAATACGCTTTTCCAAAGCAAATCTTACCGTTGTCGGCCCGAAGGTTGACGACGGTTTTTTTTTGCCGCTACCAGCTCAAGGCCAGAGAACACATCCGCAGACTCGCATCCCGCACGGAAGGCTGCGTTTCAAAGCCTCGATCGCGCAGCAGTCAAAAAGTTATGCAAATACCCATGCCAATCGCAGATTTCGCGATTTTCATGGCCGTAAATTCGTGCGTCGGAGCAGAGCCCCACCTACCTGAAAGCTACCCAGCCAGTAACAAAAGTAGATGGCATGGGGCTACCACTTCAACAGGTTCGCCCCAAATGGCGCTGTCCATCTACTTTGCTAGCGAAAAAACATTAGCTTCCACTTTCCGTCGCCGTCCATACAAAGGGGCAACCTTATTCGACCTTATTCGCCGTCAATAGCTCGCAGATTCTCAGGTACTTCGGGGCTAATTTCGACCAGTCGATTCTTGTCACCGGGTTGCTTAACTAATTCAAAGGCATCGTATAGCTCGCCAATGGCCGTCCTGGCTTCGAAACGCAAGACGTCGCCGTCGATATGAATGATTTGGTAGAGCTGCGTATCCTCGCCTAAGCGCTTCATGAACTCGGGCCGTTTGTTTTGATACATCTTGGGGCCGCTGACACTGACGACATAGACCGTGCCCTGCTCGGGCTCTAAATGCTGTACGCCGACAGGAACATTGGCAAGTGTTTCTACAGTGCTGGCCAGTTGAGCGCACCGTTGGGCTACGCCTGCCGGAGTATATTCGAGCTCTGCCGCCACGGATCGCTCAACAGCAGCTTCGATCGATGCGGGTACATTCAATCCGCTGCGGCCATAGGTGTGGTCGTGGCCCTGCAATACCAGGTCGACGCGATACTTGTCGAAGACTGGCTTCCACAAGGCCCGCAACTCGGCATTGTCTCGGTCTTTGCCTGTCGAAAAAATCGGGTGATGGAAGGTGCAGACTACCCAGGTGCTGGTATTCTCCTCCAATACCTGGTCTAGCCAGGCGACCTGTTCGGCCTGCATTTCGTTACTATTAAGACTGATGATGCGTAGATTGTGGTACACCAGGGTATAGCAGGTTTCTTCCAAGCCCTTGGGTCCGTCTGCTGGCAAGGTAAAGCTTGGTTGCCAGTGATGGGACAACCGCCGCGTGCCGTCTTCCAGCTTGGCCTGCTCATGATTGCCTGCTACGGGAACGCTGGGCATCATGGCATTCAGCCAGGCGCAGCTCCGAACCATTCTCCCCACTCCGCATCGGACTCGGCACGATTTACCAGGTCGCCCGCGTGCAGCAAGAATGCGGCTTTCGGAGCATCGCGGTAGGCTTCGCGAATCACCCGCGACCACATCGAGCGGATGTCGTTTTGGGCATCACCAAAATAGATGAACGAAAAAGCCTCATCCGTGGCGGCGGCCGTCGAAAAGTGAAACCACTCGCTCCAATTGGTGCCATCGCCGACGCGGTAGGCATACTTGGTATCTGGTTCGAGTTGGTTGAAGCTGACGCTGTGGTAGTGGGCAGTGCTCAGGTCCGTCAGTAGGGCTTGGCTGATTGCATGGACCTGCTGAGCTTTTTCTGGAAAACCGGGGCCCGCTTCGGCCTTGACGATTTCAGCCAGCGCCTTGGTAACTTCCGTCGAGGTTCTCCAGGTAACAGCCTGAGTCGTCCGTGGGTCGCCGTTCCAGGTCAGAATGATCCGGTCGGGCATGGCGCTGGGCTTGTAGTAGTCGGCCGGTTGAACGGGTGCCACGCTGTGTTCGTGGTCTGCCTCCCCGTCGTGGGCCATGGCTACCTGGCTATGTAGCAGACAGGCTCCGCAAGCGATCAGATAGCCAAGCGTTCGGCGTGGTGAGAGTGAATTCCAGTTCATGGGTTTGCCTTTAAAATGAGATTGATTCTTGCAATGAGATCCAGGTTTGAGTGACCTATTAGGATCGCTTGACATAAAGGAAGGTAAACAGAAACATTTGGCGGGCACCTTGCCGCTCAGAGCCTATCCGAAAAGGGGTCTGACCCTTTGGAGGCCAGTCGATTTCATTGGTTTTTTCGCCTCGCCGGAGAGGGTCAGACCCCTTTTCGGATAGGCTCTCAGCTCAAGTCAGAGACTTGTTCAAGCAAACAATCTTCAGATCAGGCCTGCCTGCCATGGCCCGCGAATAGCCAGGCTGAGTCCAGGTTGTTGAATATTGACAAACAACCACCGCCCGTCCTTGCTGAATGTAGCTCCCGCCCACTCGCTGCCAGAGAAATCGCCCGTGTGCCCGTGCAAGCCATCGAGTCGGACATTATTTTCAGCAAAGGGAAACAAGACTCCTTGGCTATTCAAGACTTGCATTCGCTGTGGGACCCGGTCGCCGTCCTCACACAGCAGTATCCCGCCTCGGGGGCTGACGGCCATATTGTCGGGCATATCCAGCACATCATTGCCTGGCGATTCGAAGATCAGGCAGAGTTGTTCCAGCTGGGGATCGTATCGCCAGACTTGTCCAGCTCCCGCGTCGCCCCCACTGGTAGCGGTCACAAACAACTGGCCCTCGTGAAAGGCACAGCCTTCGAGGCGGGCGAAGGTCAATCCGCCCGCTTGCTTGCCTTGCGAAAAGACCCCACCGCCATCGGTCGTATTGGGTGTATGCGCTCGCAGTCGATCTGCAATATCCACCCAATGCACATCCAAGATCTGCTGTGGTCTAAGGCCGGTCCGCACATCACCGGTTGTCTTGCTGGCCAACATCTGAAATTTGCCGCCGCCATGCAGATCTCCCGGTCGGTCCGGCAGCATCCGATACAAGCCTGCGGCGCCGCGATCTTCGGTCAAGTAGACGATGCCCGTGTGGGGATCGATGGCCAACGCCTCGTGAACGAAGCGGCCAAGAGATTCGATGGGGCGCGGCTGGGCGGTGCCCTCAGCTGGAACTTCAAACACAAATCCATGCGGCTTGGTAAATGGATTCGTTTCTTCGTCCTCCAGGACGGTTTCCGAGTCGACGAGCGTCTCTTCGCAACTCAACCATGATCCCCACGGCGTCGCGCCGCCGGCGCAGTTCTTGACAGTCCCAGTTAAAGAGCTGACCGCCGAAAGGCACTCGCCGGCGACCGGATCAATGGTCAGGTTGGTGCAGCCGCCGGCGGCAAAGGGGTCATAGGTAAATGGTGCCGCATACGGTTTGATCCTAGGGCTACCAATTTCGTGGTTGCGACAAAGGATAATGCGCTCCGCATCTTCGCTGATAATCGCCATCCCGTCATGGGCCGCCGGGGTGGGTAAGCCATCAGACATGGGTTCATTGGTCCAACCAAATGAACGGTAGTGGAAACCCTCCGGCAATCGCAGCAGTGGCAATCCGGTTGTTTCGTCGAGCGTTTCGCGCAGTGGTCCAAATCCCGACGAGTGGGTCTTATCCGCTAAAGCATGTCGCGCATGAAAGCTGGCAAAGGCGCTGCAGATCGCGGTTACCGTGGCGCCCTCGCTCAAGAATCGCCGCCTGTTGAGTTCTCTCACCATTGAACACCTCCGAAGTTAAGGATTCTGTGACGACGCGGTCTCACCGGAATAAAGGGGAGTCCGCCCCCCTGTTTCAAATAGCCTTACGGTTCTTCCGCGATGGCTGCGACGCTGTTTTCGCTGGAGGCAGGTTCAGTGTCGTGGCGCGTCAAAAATTTCAATTCCGGTATGTCGACGTGTTCCCGCCATTGGGCAACCGGCACATCCCAGGCTGGCCGTCGCAAGGGCTCCTGTTGTGGGGGCACCCACGCACGCTGGTGAAAGCCGCGAGGTTGCTGCATCAAGTCCACGTTCGGATCGATCAACAATTCGGGCTTGCGCCCGTTGAGCGAGGCCAGGGCAAGCACGTAAACGGATGCGGGCTGACCGGTGACCCGCCGATACTCCTCGCCCAGGAAATGGGCAAACTGGAGGATCATTTCTGGGTCGCGCCCAAACTTTTCGGACTGTTCGTCATTGATAAATCGATTCACATGTCCATCCACGGTTTCACCGGTGACCTGGTTCTTGAGCGCATACCCCAGCACCACGACTTTGCCACGCAGCATCATTCGCCAGGCAAAGTAATGGCCGCGTTCATTCCAACTGGCGTCGCCGGGATAGAATTGGTGTCGTAGCGGCCACACGCAGTGAAAGGTGACGTAAACCAGCATCAGCGACACGGCCAGCTTTCGCCACGTCGTCATGGCCGGGATCGTTAGGCGAGCATCACTGGCCTGACCCAAATCAGCACTACTCAGCCGAGAGCCACCCAGCACGCGGCGCGGCCAATCCGCTTCGAAAAAAATGGGGGTAGCGGCCAGCATGAACCAAGGGAATACGTGAATATTGAAAATCACTGCATTCATCAAGTGGAACACGATGCACAGGCAATAGGCCAGTGCACGCGACGGCTTCCACATTAGGAGTGGCACGATCAACAGATCAAACAGCAACCCGCCCCAAGCCAGCATCAGCCCTGCGCCCGGCGTGGCCAACCATGGTCCGAGTAGCGGCAGGCTAGCTTGAGCGGCCAGCATCTGCCCCAAGGGCTCTCCCAACAGCCAGTCCGGTACCAGCTTGGCGATGCCGCCAAAAAAATAGGGCAACCCAACATGGAAGCGCAACATCCACAACGTCCATCGCGGAACCGTCTGCGAACGCAATTCAGGACGCCGCCAAGCGTCAACGGACACATTGCGATGCAGAGGCATCCAGGGCAACCACCATGCAATCAAGCCCAGCAAGTAGTAATGGTTCTGGTAGTTGGTGCGATCCAATAGGAAGAAATAGGTAAAGCCTAGCGCGAAAAGCACACATGCCAGGCGATAAAAACAGCCCGCCGCAATCATCAGTGCCAGCACCATCAAAGCCAGAAAATGAACCAGCATCCATTCGCCTGGCCAGGGCTGGACCCAATCAAAACCGTAGTACGAAAAATGGTACGTCGGCTCGATGTACAACTTGCGGACGCGACCCAATTCCAAATAATCCCAAGCCCACTTGGCCATTAACAGCCCAAAGGCCACGCGAAAGAAAACGCAGCTTGCTCCGTCCACTTGGCTGAACAAGCTGCGCAACTTTTCTCCGATGCTAGATTTGAAATGACTCATCCGCGGCTCACATGCTGCGAGTGTTGAAGGTCAATCGAGTCTGTCGCCCAGTTCTCCTTCTCACGCTAGTCGTCTTCCTCCAGAACTTCATCTTTCACGCCGGCCGCTTTCTTGGGCAGGACCAGATCGAAGTTCATCGGCGGACCCTTGACAACTTCCACCCGCTGCAGCTCTACAGAGGAATTTAGAGCACAGGGGCAGGGGGGACTCTTCTCGGATTTTCCTACTCTTACGATGTGAGTGGCCACGACCGCTCCGTCGTTTTGCCCATAGGTGGATACGGTAAACTTGCCCTGAGCGTCGGTGAGGGCGAAACCTTGCTTACCAATCTGTGGGCTATCTTTCTCAGAGCTGCGTACGGGCTCGAAGAACACAATGGCGTCGGGTACCGCCTGCCCCTCGCAGGTTACCGTACCGGTAACCATGGTTAGAGGAAATTTCTCGAGGCCGGAACCACAACCGGCTAGCAGGCACAGTCCGATCAGTGCACTTAAAGAACGCATAGATTTCATGGGTGAAACCCTTAATTGTTGAGGAATACTATTGCCACTGTCCAAGTGGTTGGCCGTCGCTGATGTCGTGCAGGTTCGAGTACGTAGTGTTTTCGATGTTCTCGGACAGGAAATGCACTGAACCATCGCCAAACACGAACTGGGCACCACCGGTGTGATAGCTGAAGGCCGAGTCATCGTTGATGGCTTCGAGCATCTTACCGGGGTTGGTAGCGGCATTAATTGGGGCGCTGAAGCGGCCGTTAACACGCACACACTCATCGCTGCCGGGAGCCCCCATCCATATCGGCCAATCTGAAGCGTCGCCAGGATTCTGAGGCGTTGCCGATCCGCCCCAGCGCACAGAGGTACTACCGGTTACATACGTCGATTCGCAGGCCATGATGGTGTTGCTCAGACCATCGGTGACATCGCGAAACTTGCGACCGCCAGCGGGAGTTTCCCAAAGCTTATGCAGCATGCCAAAGTCACCGCGCTGCGAGCCACCGGCGGTCTTGTAGGACGTGAGGGCGTAGCCACGGGCCCAAGGAGCCGAGGTGGCCGAACCGACGACAGCACCAGGAATCAAGAAGCTTTCAGGCACGATATCAGGCAGCGCCGACGAAGGACATTTGTAAGCAGAAATGACTTGATCACCGCCAGGGATGACAAAGCCAGATGCCGGGGAGCCGTTGTCGGCCCACCAGCGTTCCAGCGCCCCTGGGCTGCCCAGAGGGAGCGGGGTGGTGGGATCGTTTAACCGAAATGAACTGAGGGCGTTGTACATGTTATCCTGCTCGATGAACGGCAGAATGGAGACCAACCAGCCGTAGCCATCGTCGTCGTAGCGGCTGCTGGTTCCATTGAAATTGCGTCGCGGATTTTCGCCCCAGATCGCGACGGGCAGCGCCCTGTAGGCGCTTTCGTAGTTGTGCAGTGCCAAGCCAATTTGCTTGAGATTGTTGGAACACTGCATGCGCCGTGCAGCCTCGCGGGCGGCTTGTACAGCGGGCAGCAAGAGCCCCACCAGAATTCCGATGATGGCAATGACCACCAACAACTCCACCAAGGTAAACGCGTTCCTCACACCATTCGTGGCTTTCATCCAAACATCCCCTAAAATGATTGCATCGGTCTATTCGAGGCCTCCGACACGCGTCGAAGTCTGCACCGGATGTCAGGAGTATAGCGCCACCGAGCAGCGTTTCAGGGATGACCCATGATGAAGTATTGGTGAAGAAGGTGGGCTACATTTTGAGTGGCTGTGAACGGCACAATACAGGCCAGCCAAGGTCTCATGAAAAGCCATTGCATATTTTGGCAGCCATGAATTTTTCACCATCGTACTCATCACGCTCCGCCGTGATGCTTAGAACGTACTCATCACGCTCCGCCGTGATGCTTGAGACCCTACTCATCACGCTCCTTCGTGATGCTCCGCCTTGATGCTTGAGAACGTACTCATCACGCTCCGCCGTGATGCTTGAGAGAGAACGTACTCATCACGCTCCGCCGTGACCTCCGCCGTGATGCTTAAGACCGTACTCATCTCGCTCCATCACTATTTTTGTCTCTAAGTGCCGAGCATTTGGCAGTTCAAAGATTGTTAATCTGTGGCGTTTACATCGTCTGGGTGGCAGTGGGCGAGTTTCACGGAAGGCCTATTCGCGGTTGAGCTTCACGCTGTAGATTGCCGAAAAGAACTCTACGGTGAATGGCACGAGGTTAAGCGTCTTTCACGTAGATGGGTCTCTCTCAGTCGAATTTTCCCGTGGATTCCATGCGGCATCAGCCTCGCAGAGATTGATCTACGTCTCTTAACCTCGTGCCATTCAACGTCGCGTTCTAGAGCAACACCGGAAGCAGGGAAGCTGGTTGGCGAAGGATTCGCCCCTGTGTTGCCAGAAACCAAGCGCATGGATGCGTCCCAGCCAACGAGCTGGTCTTTTCGGAAGCGATCTTCGGGCAGGGAAGCCACGCAGATCGCTGGGGTGGCAGAACCGAGAGCCAACATGATGTTACTCTCCGGCGGTGACAGAAAAGAATTAACACTTTTGGGGCGACACGATGAGCCGGCCAAGCTGGTTGCAGAAGATCTACTGGAGTCGATTCAGCAAGCCCGTTACCGAAAGAGCGCTCTTCTCGCATCTGCTCCAACAACCAGTCGCTTCGATCCTGGAGATCGGCATTGGTGACGGGGCCCGCATGCGGCGAATCGCTAAACTGGTTCGCTTGCCTGAGGGAGCCACCCAGTTGCGTTACATTGGCATCGACGAATTTGAGTCGGCAAGCTGTGGTCGCCACTTGAGTCTCAAACAGGCCCATCAATTGTCAAGCCAATTAGGGTTTAAGGCTTCTCTGATTCCCGGTGATCATGCGAATGCCATTCCGCGTGTTGCGCACAAGATGGGGACTTCCGATCTGGTGATCGTCGACGGAGGGCTCAACCCGCAAGAGCCCTTAGTCGGACTCATTGGAAGCTGGCTCAATCGATTGGCGCACAGTCGCTCGACGGTCATTGCCACCGAAACCCAGGGTGGTGAGATGATGTTGGTGGCAGCTTCCAAATTGGAATTGCCCGTCCGAGTAGCTGCCTAGTTCTTCCGCTGCAACTCGTGGACTCAGGTAACGCGATGGTTGCGTTCTGAAAGTTGCGTTGCGTTCTAAAAGCTACGTCGTTTTTCGCTCTGCGAAAGTCTCCAGGTTGTTGGTGTACTGTACTTTCGCGGAGCGAGAGGCGACTTTGGTGACCTTGCCATGAACGAACCTCTCGGTGAGTGGCTAGTACCAAAGCGGCTGATGGTTTTGGGGATCGGTTAGTGTGGGGAGCGACATTCTCGGCAGCGGAGTGGCCCGGCGCCTAGCGTCAGTGTCTACACTTGGGCTAGGCCAGCTGTTAAACTGGGGCATTCTTAGGCGGGCGGCAGATGAGAATCTACCTGATTCTTATCTGCCGCTCGCCGTTAGACCGCCAACAGTACGCGAGTCCCATGCTCCAACCAAGATTCGACAAGCTCGATTGCGCCGTGCGAGTAATTACGCCGGAGAACATTGCTTTCGAATATGAATTGGCTGGCCCCTTTCAACGCCTACCCGCCTTTGCTTTTGACATCAGCATCCGCATTGCTGTGTTTGTGGCCTTGATGATTGTGCTGACCTTTGCCCTTTCCTGGTTGGCCTTGGGCGGTTTAGTGGTGGCGGTTACCGGATTCCTCATGTTCTTTCTGTTTAGCTGGTTTTATGGCATCTATTTTGAAACTCGTTTTAACGGTCGCACCATAGGAAAAATGGTCTTTCGGCTGCGCGTGATTTCGGTCGATGGGCGTCCGATCAATGGTGTGCAAGCGGCCCTTCGCAATTTACTCCGCCCGGCTGATATGGCTGTTCCCTTGTCGCTTCAAGTTCTTGGTCCCGATGCAGCGCCGGCCTCGATCATTCCCACGCTGCTGGTGGGTTTGACCTGCATGTTGGTCACCAGGCGGTCGCAGCGGATTGGCGATTTGGCGGCTGGGACGATGGTCATTTCCGAGCACCGCAAGCGCTCAGCCTTTAATTTACAGCCTGACGATTTACGCGCCTTTGGATTGGCGGAGCTGATCCCGGCGAACTTTCCGATCAGCAGCTCCTTGGCGCAGACAACGGCACTTTATATGGAGAATCGTCGACGGCTCAGTCCGCCGCGACGTGAGGAGATTGCCCGGCACCTGGCTGAGCCATTGATCGAGAGGCTGGAATTGCTACCTGATACCAGTCCCGATTTATTATTGTGCGCTCTCTACGTCCGAATTTTCTTGTCCGAGGAGCAGCAACAGCAGGGGCAGGCTCGGCTACGTTCGCTTGTGCAAGTTGCCCGCGTACCGCCCCCGATTGCATCCGCCTATAGACCTACAACCTCTGCGGCCATGCCGCCGCCGGCCATGCCGCAACCCAAGCCCTCAGGAGACATCGAGTCAGCCAGCGAAGCAAAGGATGGGCATGGTTAATTCAGCGGAAATCATCGAGCGACGGCGCGCCGACTGGCATCGTCTGGACCGGATGGTGGACCAACTCTCCGGCCGCAGTCTGCGCGGCTCGCGCGGCGAGGGAATCACCGAGTTGTCCAGTCTCTATCGATCTGCCTGCGCGGACTTGGCCATGGCGGAGCAATACCGGCTGACTCCGGAGACCATCAGTTACTTGCATTCCCTGGTTGGCAAAGCCCACAATGCGATTTATCGCTCGCGGCGTTTCCAAGTGCAAACCTGGTGGGACGTCATCTTTACTTACGCTCCCCAACAGATCTTCAAAGATCCTTGTGTGCACATCTGCGCCATCTTGTTTTTCGGGCTGTTTGCTCTGTCCACCTACCTGGCTTACAACGACAACCTGTTTCCCGGTTTCGCCGAACGGATGATCGGTGCCGAGCAGATTGAGATGATGGAAGACAGCTATTCGGAGTTGGAATTTGAGCGCGACGCCGGCACGAAAATATTCATGGTTTCGTTTTACATCCAGCACAATACCAGTATTGGATTAAAGTGCTTTGCCTACGGACCGTTGATCTTGCCTGGGTTGATTGAGACAGCCTTCAATGCCACCTTCCTTGGGGCTTGTTTTGGCTATATGGCCCGGGCGGAAACCGAAGGCGGCGATCAATTCTTGGAATTCGTCACGGCGCATGGGGCCTTTGAGTTGACGGCCATCGCCCTGGCGGCCGCGGCGGGGCTGAGAATTGGCATGGGGTGGTTGTTTACCAACGGCCTGACTCGCCTGTCGTCCTTTCAGGTACAGGCCCGCAAGGCGATTCCCATCATGGCTGCCTCGGCGGGCTTGTTCATTTTGGCTGCCTTGACCGAAGGATTGATTTCGCCGAGCAATATTCCGTACTTTTTCAAAGCCTTGTGGGCGATTTTTTCGAGCGCACTGTTGATGTTCTATTTTGTGGTGCTGGGCTACCCTCGGGAGCAAAGCAGTGCAACTTGATCGAACTGAGATTGTCATTCGCCAGCGCACCGCTTTAGAGCTGTTTGATTTGAGTCTGCTCGTCTATAAACGCTATTTCAAATCGATTCTGCTGACATCGGCCCTGGTGGGCTTACCACTGCTGACCTTGGATGTTTTTGCCGTGCAGTGGATGATGGGTGAGGACGCGGCGATGGTGGCCGAGGACATGCCCATTCCGATACTATCCATGCGCTCGCGACACACGGCCCACTTGGTGTTATTGTTCGTTATGCAGTTTCCCTTGATGTCCCTACCAGCCACCATTTTCCTTGGCCACCAAATCTTCTTTGAACCTTTTTCCCTCTCGGAGTTGTGGAAGCGGCTTGCGCCGATCGCACTGTTCAGCCTGGTGGTGCTGGGCATCATGCGCCTGGGCTTGGTCAGCCTGGTTATCGAGCTGTTCGTGAATCGGGGAGTGGTGTTCGATGCGGTCACCGAGATCTGGTTATTGTTTGTCATTCCAAGTCTCGCATTGCTACTTCGCGCTTGCTATCCCTTTGCTCCCGAGATCTTGGGTCTCGAACGTTGCGGCATGCGCGCCAAGGCAGCGGGTGAGATCTCCTATGCCAGCCGCAATCGTAGCTTGCACAGCCAGCTGGTTGGAGAGAACCTGGTCCGCTTTGCGGCCAGTTTCATTTTTGGGATTCTGCTGGTGTTGATGCTCGTGGGAGGAGCCTTGTTCGTGCAGGGCACGCTATTTGCCGATTGGCAATGGAATCGATGGTTCGATCATGTATGGCTACCTCTAGCATTGTGGCTGGTGGGTAGCTTTTTCGTCGTGTTTCGCTTTCTGTCCTATTTGGACTGTCGCATTCGACTCGAGGGCTGGGAGATAGAGCTCAGCGTTCGGGCTGAGGCAGAGCGACTGTCCCAAATCCAAAGTGTAGCGTTAGCCAATCCGGAAGCACCACGGGAACGGGTTGCACCATGATGTGGTTGTTGAATCTACAATCCCCAGTCGGCGGCCTGGCGGGCGTGTGCTTGCAGCCTCAAGGAATCCTGCTTTTGGCCCTGCTGGGCATGCTCGGGATGTCGCCTGCCTGGGGTGCGGAGCAGCAAATTGATACGCAGCGGGCCATGCGTTCCATGGCCAACACCAGCTGGTATGACGATGAAAGCCAAGGCTATGCACCGCCCCGCGTCAGCCAGGAACGAGACAATCCGCAGCGACATAGCAATTGGATTGCCAAGCCCGTGACGACGAACCGCACGCCTTGGAACCTGGGACTTGCCCCCTTTGCCGAAGTCTTCTCTTGGATCATGCTGGGACTGCTGGCGATAGGGCTCGTTGCGGCGGTTGGTTTCCTGATCGCGCACATGCTGCGAACCTACCATCCTCGGCCCGTCGAGCCAGGCAGCAGCCGCAAGATCGCTATTGATCAGACGCGGGTTACCGAACTGCCCTTCGAAGTCGCAAGAGCTCAACACGATCCGTTGTCCGAGGCCAAGCGTTTGGCCGCTCAGGGCAGCTATAATCAGGCGATCATTTACCTCTATGGCTACATGCTGCTAGCCCTCGATCACGCGCGACACATCCACTTGCAGAAGGGCAAGACGAATCGCATGTATCTAGGCGAACTGAAGAGAACCGGCCTGAAACGCATCGTGGAACCCAGCATGCTCGCCTTTGAAGATGTTTATTTTGGCAAGCATTCGCTTTCACAGGAACACTTCCAGTTGCTATGGAGTCAGCTGGACGAGTTTCATCGACTGCTCGGGCCCGAAGAAAAGGCTGCAGCCAGCCCCTCCTCGCAACGGGTGCTACCAGCATGAGCAGCCGCGGGGGATTGAACCTACCACATGGACATGCTGCGGAACCGCACGCCTGCGGTTTGCAACTGAGCCGGTGCCGCGCGTGGCTGTGTTGCTGGCTCGGCTTGTGCCTTTTGGGGCTCAGCGGTTGCTCAAGTTGGTTACCGGAACTGGTGCCCTTTGGTTCGGTCAATGCACCGGATCAATTTCGCAGCATCAATGGCTTGGGAGTCCACCGCCGCATGTGGGAATCAGCGGGCGTCAAAGTGCTGACGCCGCTCAAGCTCTCGCCGCGTCTGGATACGGTGGACACCATTGTCCTGGTGGGACAGTCCTTTTCGCCGCCCGGCCGAGCGGCCCGGGATTGGCTGGAACGCGTGGCTGGGTGACCAGGCCGGTCGTTCGGTGATTTACTTCGGGCGGGATTTTAATGCCGATGTTTACTACCGCCAGGCGCACCCTGTCGGAGTTACCTGCCGAAGAGCGCAGGTTTGGCGAGCTGGCATTGGCTCAAGCTCGTGCCGTAGAGTTAACCGCCCGTTGCAACGAGCTGCCTGAGAGCACGTTTTGCGATTGGTTCTACTTGGACGTCAAGCATCGCCCAGCGGTACACAGCGTCTTTCAGGCCGCGTGGAGCGCCGATTTGGCGGGCTTGCCCGGCGACTGGCCAACCGGCGTCTTATTGCAACCGCCCGGGACCGATTTCAAGAGCAACAAACCCAGTTGGTTGTCCAAGAATTCGGCCAATCCATTGCAACCCGCTTCAGAACTGAATCCCATTGAAGATTCTGATTTCGGGCGCAGTATTTGGCAGCCCTCGGAGCTCGATACTGATGAAGCCTGGGACGCAGCCTTTGAAGACCTGCCCGATTCCGAGACGCTATTGGCAGCAGCGGATGGAACGCCGCTTGGTGTTTCGCCTGACCCATCCGCAGCGCTTTGCGGGGAGCCAATTGTTGATCGTTGCCAACGGAGCCCCCTTTCTCAATGGTTCACTGGTCATGCCGCTGCAGCAACGGATTGCCGAAAAGCTGATCGATTCCTGCCTTCCGGCCGAGCGGGTAGCATTGCTGGCTTATGCCGATGCTGGGCTGCTGATTTCGGCTGCGGCCGAAGCGGATCCGCGTGGGGCTGGGCTGGAGATGTTTACCGTATGGCCCCTAAGTGCCATCACTGTGCCGGCATTGTTGTTGGGGTTGGTTGCTTGCGCCATGTTGCTGCCAACTCTCGGCAGGCCACAGCGACTGGCCGGTCAGAGCGTCAGTGATTTTGGCTTGCATGTCGACGCCTTGGGAAGGCTGCTGTACGGAGCGCGCGATCTAGCCTACAGTCGTTCTTGCATCGCCGAATATTTCCAAAGGGTCCGCGGCGAGCCCCCGCCGGCATGGCTCGAGTCGCCCGATGACACCGTGGCATTACCCGCCAGCCCAGCAAGTGCCGCCCCAGTAAATGCCGTCCTAGTAGATGCCGTCCTAGTAGATGACGGCCCAGTGACTGCTGGACAATGGCCAACAGCCAAGCCGAGCCCGCCCGCCCAGACGGGTAACTCCCAGACGGGTAACTCCCAGACGGGTAACTCCGAGCGGCGTTCGCAGTCGGTGCCCGGCCAGTCCGAGCCCCAGCGCGGTGGCGGTTCTGAATGAGTTAGCCATTTTTTTCATCCGATCCCATATTCACAACGAAACGCGAATTGATGCGCAGCACAAAAGAACTCTTCGAGAACATCTCCTCCGAGTTGCATAAGATTTATGTCGGCCAGGAAGAATTGGTTCTTTCGACTCTGGTCGCTTTGTTCTCTGGAGGTCATGTGCTGATCGAGAGTTTGCCCGGCATGGGTAAGACGTTGTTCGTGCGTGCCTTGGGCCGAATTTTGGGTTGCCAGTTTGGGAGAATTCAATTCACTGCCGACCTGATGCCCTCGGATATTACTGGTGCCCCTTTGCTGGACGTGCGGACGCAAGAGTTTCGCTTTCGGCCCGGCCCGGTATTCACGCAACTGTTATTGGCAGACGAAATCAATCGCTCGCCGGCCAAGACGCATGCTGCACTGTTGGAGATCATGCAGGAGTACCGAGTCACGGTGGACGGTACCAGCCACATTTTGCAGCGTCCCTTTCTGGTTATGGCAACGCAGAACCCGATCGAAAGCGAAGGTACTTACAATCTGCCCGAAGCCCAGCTCGATCGTTTTATGTTCAAGATCGTGGTCGAGTACCCCAGCGAGCAAGAAGAGGAGAACATCCTGGTGCTGCACAGTCGCCAAACCGATATGAATCAGCGTATGGAAACGGAGCTGGCCACGGTCACCTCGCCGGAGGAAATCATGCAGGTTGTGGCCGCCAACGCCCAGATTCGCATCGAGCCGCAATTGGTGCAATATATCAATCGGCTGGTGCGGCAGACCCGGAACTGGCCCAGTTTTCATCTCGGTGCCTCGCCCCGCGCCGGGTTGGCAATTATTCAGGGTGCTCGTACGCTGGCTGCTTTCCGAGGCCGAGATTACGCCATCCCCGATGATGTGGTGGATATCACGCTACCCGCCTTGCGGCACCGCGTGATCATGACCGCCGAGGCCGAAGTCGAGGGGCTGCAGGTCGACGACCAACTGAAGCTGCTACTGCGGAGCATTGAAGTGCCGCGCGGTACCTAGTCGAGCCGCAGATGAGTTCCTACCCAATCATAGTGGACGAGGTAACGAGTCCTTGCCGCAGGGACTCGTCACCTCGTCCACTGCAGGTAGATGCTTGCTTCTTGGCTTACTTCTTCTTGGCAGGCTTCACTTCTTCTTGGCAGGCTTCTTCTTGGCAGGCTTCTTCTTGGCAGGCTTCTTCTTGGCGGCCCCCTGCTTGGAGGTGGGCTTGGGAGCCTGCGTGTCTTGAGCCGCCTTGCGCGCGCCTGACAATTTCCCACGCGAGGATGGAGTCTTCTGCCGCCGTTCCATAATGGCGATGACTTTGTCGCGATCCGTCAGGCGATTTTCGCGGGCGATGCAGGCCAGTTCAAATGCTTGCTTACCGTATTTATTGCATGAAAAACCTAACTTGGTGCGCTTGCCGCTTTCGTCCATCCACGAGGCGATATAGGACTCATAGGAACAATTCGGATAGCGCGAGTCGGCATCGTTGGCGAAATGCACTCCCACCACGCCCGTAGCATTGCGCACGCTCATCTTATCAACACAGGTTTCCATCGGAGGCATTTCTGCGGACCAGTTCGCGTAGACCTCGGCTGCCACCGCTTGGGCTTTCCTTTTCCCTCCATGGGCAGCGTCGGAGATAAATCGCGATTTCATTTTTCCGCCGCGGCGAATGCGCACCAACCAGCCATGGGCATGCGTCTTATGGCTGTCGACGCGCGAGTAGCCACGGGGCTGCCGATTTTTCTTTTTGGTTTTGGCGGAAGGCTTAGCCATATCCTTTACTCCTGCGGCCCCTCGGCACGTTGAATTCACTGATCTGCACGGAAGTCTAGCAGAATGTGGTCTAGGCGGAAAAAAATGAGGCCCTCTCGTCCAGCCACACGGTCGAACAACCAATGCCTTCCAAGGGTCGGACACCCTTCCATCCTTTCATCCGGCTGAACGGATGGATGGCGCACCGGTTTGGTTTCCGCCAGCATAACTGATAGAATTAAAAAAAGTTGAGCTTGATTCGCACATTTCGTGGTAACTGGCCCAAGCGATGGCCAGCTGGTGATGAATAATGATTCGTGGAGGCTACGGATTGTGGTTGAAGTGCTAAATCGGGTGGAATCAAGTGCCGGACACTAATGATCCATTGATGAATCGCTCTCCAGCAGCTCCAGTTCCGCCACCTGTCGCTCCGCCTCGCCGCACGCCCGGAAGTCCGCCCATTCCGCCGCCACCGCCAAGTGCGCCGCCGCCGCGATCCGCCGCGTCTGCAAGCCAGGCACCCAAGAGTTTCCTGAGCCATCCTCCCCGATCGGAGAGCACCGCGGCCCAGCCTGTCGGCCCACCGCTGACTCCGCCCAAGCTGCCAGATTCGCCTGCAGTTCGCAGCCGGGGCGGGAGCAATCCGCGAACTGTCCATCCGCAGACGGTCACTCCGCGGTCAGGCAATGCACGCCCCGGGGGGCGCAAGGCGCACCGGCGGCGAGTTCCCTCGTGGTTACTCAGCTTGGTAACCCACGTATTCTTACTGCTCATTCTGGCCATTATCCCGCTGCGCGATCTGGCACAGGGCCCACTGACCTTTATTTTGGGACCTTCCGGTCCAGAATCCACTTCATCATTTGAACTGGGATCAATCGAAAGTTTCGACTTGGCGCCGGAGGAAGCGGAGGACCTGCCCGAGCTCAGTCCACCAGTCAGCCTGAGCGAATTAATGAGCACCGAACGTGTGGAATTGCTGACGACCCCGGTGCCAGCCGATGGCCTGTCGCAGCAAGCCATGCTCCCCAATCTGTCGCAGAGTGTTGCCCGGGCGCTGAGTGGCCGCGTCGGGAACAACAAGGCACAGCTATTGGCTCGCTTTGGAGGGACTCAAGAGACGGAAGATGCGGTGGCAATGGGATTGGCCTGGCTGGCGGAGCAACAGAAGAGCGACGGCAGCTGGAGTTTAAAGGGTCCCTATTCCAAGGGCGGTGCCAACGAAAACAAAGCCGCCGCGACGGCTATGGCGCTCAACGCCTTTCTGGGCGCGGGCTATACGCATCAACCAGGCAACCCGTACAGCAGCCACGTCCAACTCGGGCTCAAGTATTTGTTGCGACGCCAGAATGCGGAGGGTCTCTTTGCAGAACGCGAACCGCCGCGGCAGGTCATGTATGCCCAGGCATTAGCCAGCATCTGCGTCATTGAGGCCTACGGCATGACGGGCGACTCGGAATTGCGAATTGCCGCCGATCGCGCCATCCGCTTTGCGGAGTGGTCGCAGAACCCGCAATTGCGAGGTTGGCGATATGACCCGCGGGAGGACGCCGATCTGTCGGTTACAGGCTGGTTTCTGATGGCCCTGGAAACCGGCAAAATGGCCGGACTGGGGGTCGATGAGTCCATCGTGCAAGGCGTCTCGTCATTCTTGGACGTCGTGTCGCACGAGGATCGATCGCGCTATGGATATACCAAGCTGGAACCGCCCAGCTTGGGAATGACTGCCGTGGGGCTGCTGTGCCGCATCCTGCTGGGATGGCCCAAGTCTCATCCCGCCCTCGTTCAAGGTATACAACTGGATCTGCTGTCGGCAGTTCCTCAGCAGGACCAGCCCGAATACAGCGTCTACTACTGGTATTATGCGACCCAAGTGGTGCATCACGTGGGAGGCCAAGCCTGGGAGGAATGGAACGCAGCCATGAGACAGGTGCTACCAGCTACACAGATCAAACAAGGCGACGAGGCGGGCAGTTGGGATCCGAGCATGGATATCTACGGCGCCTCGGGCGGCCGCCTGTACACCACTTGCTTTCATATTTATTGCCTGGAGGTCTACTATCGCCACTTGTCGCTGTATGACATCCGCTAATTGGACAGCCCCCTTGCGCTGGAAACGACGCCGTGTTAGAGACCAGCGCACGAGTTTTGATATTGCGCACTGAGCATTCTTCCGACACTTCTTCGCCAAGGCCCCCAAAATCAACTTTCCCCTCGGGCAGAGTCGCGACCGGCACACGCGCAGCGGGTCGGAGACGAAGCGGAGAGCGGAGAGCGGAACTTTCCTCGCCCTCGCTGGGGCTCCGACGCTCGGTCGCAAGTGTCGAGGCGGGCAGGTGTTGCGCCCCTGCAGCTTTCTTCGGTTGAAATCGGGAGTTGCTAGGTCTCGAGGAACCACGGAGTGAACCGAATGCTGGCGAATCCGGCTACTCCAAGAGCCTATCCGAAAAGGGGTCTGACCCTCTCCGGCGAGGCCAAAAAACCAATGAAATCGACTCGCCTCCAAAGGGTCAGACCCCTTTTCGGATAGGCTCTACGATCTAATCTGGACACCGCACCTGGATGATGGGTGCGAACACGATTCATTTTCATTGACTGCAGACGCGTTTCCATGAAACATCGCAGTACGCGACAGGTGGTGGATGACCTGAGAAAGCATCAGCGGCTGTTGGTCGTCGATGACGGCAGTCGATCCCAAATTGGAGCTGGCGGAGATTCATCGCCGAGTCTACCGCAATGCTGGCCCGGCTCTGCTATTTACGAATGTCAGCGGTTGTCGCTTTCCAGTCGCTTCGAATCTATATGGGACGCTCGAGCGAGCGCGATTCCTTTTTCGCGATACATTCGATTCGGTTCAAATGGCCGTGCGGTGGAAGACCAGGCCCGCCGAAGCTCTTCAACGGCCGTGGCAGTTATGGCGTGCGCCGGCGATCGGCTGGCGGATGCGGGCCAAGCGTGTTTCCTCCGGGCCGGTGTTTGCCCAAAGCTGCCAATTGAGCGATCTGCCGCAGATCATCTGCTGGCCGAATGACGGTGGTGCCTTTGTGACTTTGCCTCAAGTGCTTTCCCAATCGCCAGGCAATGCATCCCTGAGTGCGATCAATCTGGGTATGTACCGCGTGCAATTGGGTGGCAATGACTATGTCGCCAACGCCGAGTGTGGCCTGCACTATCAAATTCATCGAGGGATTGGAGTGCACCATGCCCAGGCTTTGGCTGAAAACCGAGATTTTCCCGTCAACGTGACCGTAGGCGGCTCGCCGGCCATGGCGGTCGCCGCGGTCATGCCCTTGCCCGAGGGGATGAGCGAATTGACCTTTGCCGGGGCGTTGGCCGGCCATCGCATACCGCTAAAGTGCCAGCCGGAGCTGGCGCCCATTTATGCCGACGCCGATTTTTGTATCGTTGGTCGAGTCGACGCGCGGCGACTGAAGCCGGAAGGACCCTTCGGAGATCACCTGGGATATTATGCGCGTGTGCACGATTTCCCTGTGCTGAATGTCGAACGCGTCTACCATCGTCGCGATGCGATTTGGCCCATGACGGTCGTCGGCAGACCACCGCAGGAGGATAGCGTATTCGGGGAATTGATACACGAGCTGACCGCACCGGTGATCCCCACCGTACTGCCGGGCGTGCACGAGGTGCATGCCGTTGATGCGGCCGGCGTGCATCCCCTGCTGCTGGCCGTGGGCAGCGAGCGTTACACGCCCTATCGTCGGCCGGAACAACCGCAAGAGCTGCTGACGCAAGCCTCAGCCATTCTCGGCCAAGGCCAGCTGTCCCTGGCAAAATACCTGTGGATCATTGACGGTAGCGCTCACCCATGCACCGCGGGCGCATGAGATTCGAGAGTTCCTAAGCTACGCCCTGCAACGTGTTGATTGGAAGCGCGACTTGCATTTCCATACTCAGACCACCATCGACACTTTAGACTACAGTGGCGATGACCTGAACCGAGGGTCCAAGCTGGTGATCGCCTGTGGCAGTCAGCCGCTACGCACATTGCAAACCGAGCTGACCTCGGAGCTGCGATTGCCCGACGATTGGCGGCAGGCCGAGGTGGCTGCGCCAGGCGTCCTGGTTGTGAGCGGGCCCCAGCACCAAGGCAACGATTCGACGCGAGCCCTGCATCAGGCGTGTGACGCTTTTACCGACAGGGCTGCCATCCCAGGTTTTCCCTTGATCGTGATCGTCGACGACAGCCGCTTTGCTGCCGCATCGCTCGACAACTTTCTGTGGACCACGTTTACACGCAGCAACCCAGCGGTGGACGTATATGGTTTTGGCGCATCCACCCAGCACAAGCACTTTGGTTGCACTGGTAGCCTGGTGATTGACGCGCGGTGCAAGCCCCAGCATGCGCCTGGCCTGATCGAAGACTCGCAGATCCAGGCTAAGGTCGACGCCAGAGCCACACGCGGCGACACATTAGCCAAGTACCTGTAGTAGACTTGCCCCCGCAAGCCTTCGGTCGAAAATGCTTGCCATGCGACGTCGAATCAAGGCAGAAAACGATTGGGGCTTGATGTTAGAATAGATGCTCGCCATCGTCTTCAACCACTGCCACCACGACTGCCAGGACGAGTCCCTTGCTTTTGCCAAATAAGTTTTACCTGGTACTGCTGCTGTTGCCTGCTTGTATCACGCTGTGCGGCAATGCGTCTGAATTGCCTGCGGGGCTATCGACGCTGTCGGGTCGCTACATCGATGTGGTGACCGACATGCCGGTCAACGATGAGCTGCGCCAATTACCTGCGGCCTTTGATGCGGCAGTACCCATATGGTGCCAGGCTTTCGGCATGCCATTAGCCGAAGCGGATGGCTGGCATGTCACGGCCTATCTGATGTTGGAACGCGATCGCTTTGAGGCTGCGGGGCTGATTCCCAGGCAGGTCACCGGATTTGTGCACGGCTTTCAATTGGGCGACCAATTGTGGGTGAACGAGCAACCGAGCGATTATTACCGTCGCCATTTATTGCTGCATGAAGGAACGCATTGGTTCATGAATCGCAAGTTTGGCCAGGCTGGACCGCCCTGGTTCATGGAGGGTATGGCCGAATGGTTCGGCACTCACGCGTGGGATGGACAGCAGTTGAAAATGAATGTGATTCCCAGGTCCAGGGCGGAGCTCCCCTACTGGGGTCGCATCACACTCATCCAGCAACAATTGAAAGCTGGTACGGCGCCCTCGCTGGAAGCCATCTTACGCTACGGCAACACAGCCCACCAGCAGGTCGAGGCCTATGCTTGGAGCTGGGCTGCCATCGTTTTCTTGCAGCATCACCCGGCCACGAAGGGCGTCTTTGCAAAGTTGACCTCCCAAACCCTGCGCGACGATGCCAGTCTATCGCGTTGGCTTTTCGCTCAGCTGCGCGAGGAATGGCCACGATTGCGAAGCGATTGGCGCGCCTTCGTCTCCGACTTGGATGATGGCTTTGACGTGACGCGCGGTATCTTCCATGGCGCTCCGGCGCCTGCACTAGGCAGCGCTGCGGTTGCGTGCGAGATTCGCGCCGATCAAGGTTGGCAGCCCGCCGGTATCAGCCTGAGCGATCCGACAAGCTTGAAAATTACAGCGACGGGACGGGTTGTCGTCGGACAACAGCCAAGCCCATGGGATTGCGAAGCTCAGGGAGTGACGTTGGAGTACTATCGCGGCGAGCCGTTGGGAAAACTGATGCTGGCAGTGATGGGGCCACAAGCTGCCGAATCCGACGGGACGCATCCCATTGAGGTCATTCCGATTGGTCGGGGAGGCGAATTTCGATTGCAGCAGGCGGGCGAAGTTTACTTGCGAATCAATGAGTCAAGCGGCGGATTGGCAGACAATACGGGAACGTTCAGCGTGGTGATCAGCCGGTGATTCCAATCAGGGATGATATCGATAGCCAGCGTTTCCCCATGGTGAACTACACCATGATGGCATTGTGCGCACTCATGTTTTCAGTGCAGCTGTGGAGCGGCGCGGGAAATCGTACCATCGTTGAGCGCATGGGCATGGTGCCCGCCCGGATTTCTGCCTTGCCGGGGGAACCCATACTGGTACCTGCCCAGATTGCCGTGGAGACGCCGCTGGGGATACAGATTGTCGAGGGGGTCAGGCCACTCGAACCGGCGCTACTGCCGGAGTGGATGACCCTGCTGACAAGCATTTTTTTACATGGAGGTTGGTTGCATTTCCTGGGCAACATGTGGTTTCTGTACGTGTTCGGCATTAGCGTTGAAGATCGCTTGGGGCACGCAACTTTCGCCGCGCTTTATTTAGGCACTGGGCTTGTGGCCGGCCTGGCACATTTCGTAGTCAGTTTTGACTCGGTAGCACCAACCATTGGAGCCAGTGGTTCCATCGCTGGCATCATGGGGGCGTATATGTGGATGTTCCCAAGAGCCAAAGTCCTAACGCTGATCCCGCTGATTCTCTTATGGCCGGTGGTGGTACTGCCTGCCCCGCTATTTCTAGGCATCTGGTTTGCAATTCAATTCTGGAGCGGTACGCTGGCTATCCAGGACGGCGCGGGAGCGGGCGTCGCGTGGTGGGCACACATTGGCGGATTCATGGCCGGACTGGCTTGCGCGGCTGCCTTGGGTCGAGGTACGCCCAAATTACCGCCAGCCGCAGACCAGGCTGCTTAGTTAATCACGCCAGTTTCAAGCGTCCACCAGCGTCCACCAGGGGCCTGCAGGGCAACGCAATGGTTCAAACCAGGCAATCTCTGGGTGAGCGAAAGTGCGCTAGCACTCGGTGTTTTCAAGACCGGTGGCTAGCGCCAATCCGCACAGTTTGAGAAACTGCGTGGCCCTGCAGGGGCCTGTGCGTTGCTGTACAGAAGGGCGGCAGCTGTTCTACTAGAGACTTACAGCAACCAGCATATTGGCAAGTCGGAGCGAAACATGAGCTATGGAAACCCGGGCGAGAATCCCTATCGAAGCGGCGAACCTCCCTTCCAACCGCAATTCATACCTCCCAAGAAAACAAACGTGGCCCTGATCATCTTGATTGTGCTGGGCGTGATGGCGATACCCATGCTGGGTGTGTGTGTGGGGCTGATGCTGCCGGCCGTGCAAGCCGCCCGCGAAGCCGCCAGGCGAATGCAGTGTTCCAACAACCTCAAGAGTATCGGCCTGGCGCTGCACAATTACGAGAGTGTCTACCGCTCGCTACCACCGGCCTTTACGGTAGACGCTAATGGACAGCGACTGCACAGTTGGCGGACGTTGATATTGCCCTTTATGGAGCAGGTGACTCTCTATGAACAAATCGACTTGGACAAGCCATGGGACGATCCGGCCAATATTCAATTTTCGACGGTCGCGATTCCCCAGTACACCTGTCCGTCTACACCGCTGGCTCCGGGCAGCACCACCTATGTAGCCGTGGTCGATCCCAGTTCGATCTTTCCAGGCAGTACAGCTGTCACCTTTGGCCAGGTTGCTGATGGCCTATCCAATACTTTGTTTGTCGTGGAAACTGACGATACCAATGCGGTGAATTGGATGAGCCCGGATGACATCAGCCTGCAGACCTTTGCCGCTGCTGGAGGATCGCGTCACCCGCACATCGGCGGCTGGAACGTGGTGTTTGCCGATGGTGCGGTCACGTTCTTGGCGAATGACTCCTCGCCCAGTGTTCGCCAGGCAATCGTGAGTATCGCTGGATCGGAAACAGTGCAACTGCCCTAAGGAAAACACTCGCGATTCACCCTTGACAACCGTCCGGTTCAGTGAAAGGCCACTCTATCGGGCCTGGTCCGATTCCAGTGTGCGTGCTGACTTGAAAAGGCTGGCCAGGCCCCATCATGGAGCGGTCTATTGGTGTGATCGACGCTGGGTAAGTGGCAATGCTCGGCAGCCAGAATCACAAACGAATCATCGCGGTAGACGACTTCCCAGTACTCCGCCAGACCTGGGCGATCGAGGGCGCAGTAATTTTTGCCCAACAACCCAAGTTTCTCCACCACGGGTGCTTGCACATGCACCAGCACGGCGTCGGTAGGATAGGCTTCCAGGAATGTCCACCAATCGTCGAGACCGCCAAAAAACTGGTTGTGCTCCGGCATGACATGTTCTTGATAGGCGACTTCATAGCGTCCATCGAGACTGACTTTGACATGGGGATACATCTCCCATGAAACGTAGGAACCCACATGAAAGGGCGTTACCAGATTGCCCCTAAAATGGTTTTGCTTCAGGTACTCGACGGCGCCCGTGGGGTAGCAGGCTGTTGAATGCACGCGATGCGGCGGCATGCTGGGCAGCCAGAATTGGTGCACGCAGGCGTACAAGATTCCCGCGACAGCCACGCTTTGGCTGGTACGGATTGCAAATTGGCGATGTCGATCGATGCAGGCGATCAGTGCTCGTCCCAGCGGAGTGTGACTGATCCAGGCAGGCACGTAGGCAATCCACACAACGGCATAGATCGATCCATGGCGGATATGCTTGATAGCCATGTAAGTACACAAGGCTAGGAATGCGGCACCACGCGAGCGACTGAAGCGAGTGTGGCGCTGCGCGTAAGCAAACAGACCCAAGCCAACGAGAAAGACCGAGACCGTCATCAGCGGCATGTACGTCTGCCACAGGGGTTGCCATTCGCGGATCAGAGGACGTGGCATAGAGATCGCGCGTATGAGATACGGAATGTACTCCCAGCCGTAGGGATTTAACCGCAGGCAGAGCATGGCCACCGGGGCAGCCAGCATCAAATGCCAAGTAGCTGCGCAGGCTGCCGTGATCGAACGCTGACGTAGCCAAACGCCGCCGAAACGCTCTAGGCTATGAAAGGCAATCATTCCGATGCCCACCACAAAGCCGGCATGTAAGTTCAACCAGGCGACCAGCATCATCAGCCAGAGCGCGATCCATGCCCGCCGACCCCGCCAATCCAACTCTTGCATCCATAATTGGAGAGCAATGAATAATAGCGTGAATTGCTGCGCCCGTACGGTAGCGAAGCCAACCCACAGCACTGGAAAAACGACGAAGGACAGCAGCGCGAAAATGGTGGGATGCGCCCGCGCATGCGGGCCACGCGATACAAGGCTAACCACAACGCGGCGGCCAACAAGAATTTCAGCACGGTCAGCCCCATGACCCCCATGCCGGTTCCCAAGGTCACCCAGTACAAGACGGCCCCGGTTGCCCACTCATGGTGCACCGAGGGTGATACCGTGGGGGTGTAGGCGAATACATCTTGCTGTGGCAGCGCATCGCCCAACAGGGCTTCCCTGAACAGCGCCATTTCGTGAAACACATCGTGGGTGACTTCGTTCATCCGCGCAATGTAGGCCACAAACATGGCCGCCACGGCAATCAACATCCAGCCAGCCAAGCCAATATCGCGTCCCCGGCCCATACGCAGATTACATTGCAGAATTCGGCGACATCCCAGCCTGAAAAACGGTTCCGAAAAGGGTACTGACACCATCCGAAGAAAATACTTCTTGAGGCTTCGCAGGTTCTCCAAAGGGACGGACCCCTTTTTGAACAATTTTCCGAGAGCCGAACTGCCGCTGGTTGCGGTTTGCATGAACCTGCTCCACGGGCTGGAGTCAACGTGTGAAAAGGACTGGGAAACCTAGGCTTTTCCCAAAAGGGGTCTGACCCTCTCCGGCGAGGCAAGAAAAGATGCAAAACTCGACTCGCCGCCAAAGGGTCAGACCCCTTTTGGGAAAAACCTAGCATTCCGGCACATCAAATCCCGTTTTAAAGGCTTGCTTTCCAAAAACAAATTGCCGGATTGCGTCGAGTTTGACGATAAGAATAGTTCATCGCCCAAAAATCCGCGGAATTAGTTAAAGAACGCGGATTGCCCTTCCGACGTCCAGCCGGAATTCCTAGACTCGGCGGGCCGATGGCGATTCGCAAGGGACTGCGAGACGACATCGAGCTATGGATCAGTTGCCATTGCGCCGAGAGAAATCGGTGGGTCAAGTGGTTACGTTGCCTGGCTTTGGCCAGCGCACGGTGCTGTGCATGATCTAACGCTTCGTGCTGGCGCCGAGAGCTATGGAACCGCTTGATGGCGTTGCCGATCGACGCGCTGGGCAGCCTTGCAAGGCACTTAAAATCAGGAGTTTCGGGCATGGAAGCTCGCCGCATTCGCTTGGCCTTATCGGCCATCATCGCGTGTGTTTGTTCTGGTAGCACTTCAGCGCAGATCCTGGTTCAAGCACCACAGGAGTTCGTTGCCCATAGTGACAACTTCATCGTCTTCGCTACCTCGCCCCAGTTGGCGACCGAAATGGCCCAAGTGGCTGAGCAGCATCGACGCAACCTGTCCGAACATTGGCTCGGCCGCGAATTACCCAGATGGCCCCAGCGCTGCCCCGTGCACGTGCATGCCGGGCCACGCTTGGCAGCCCAGGGTGAAACGCGTTACTCCCTACTAGAGCGTGGTACGGCGGGTAATTGGCACATGAGTGTGACGGGGACTCCCGAACGCATCATGGACAGCGTACTGCCGCATGAGATCACGCACACGATTTTCGCATCGCATTTTGCAGCCTTGGGAAAGTACGTACCGCGTTGGGCTGATGAAGGGGCATGTACCACGGTCGAGCACGAATCGGAAAAATGCAAGCACCGCGACCACCTGGTTAGATTTCTCAAGACCGGCCGCGGCCTGGCCTTTAACACCATGTTTCAATTGAAGGAGTATCCTCAAGATATTCTGCCACTCTATGCCCAGGGCCATTCAGCCGTCCAGTTCCTGATTAACCAAGGTGGACCGCAAAAATTCGTCAAGTTCATCGAAGCGGGCATGAAGACCGAGAACTGGCCGAGCGAATTGCAAGAGTTCTATGCCTACGATTCAATTGGCAAATTCCAGACCTCTTGGAACTCGTGGTTGGCCGCTGGCAGTCCCGCAGATTTGTCCGCCTACGCACCCAGCTTGCGGGAACCCGCCGGAGCTGCGTCCACGCTCGTAGCTTCGACACCACCACTCGCCGCCGGAGCTGCGTCCACGCTCGTGGCTTCGACGCCAGCAACCGCCGCCGGAGCAGCCGATTCCAGTCAAGCCGGCTGGTACTCGCGTCAGCTTCGGCAGATCAGCGGCAGTCCAGCCACGCCTGTGCCCCCGCACAACACCGTGGCCATGGCTACGCTCGGACAGTTGCCTGGAGAGGAGAACCTTCCGCCATCGGCTCCAGCTGCGAGCAACGGCGTTGCCAGCCTGAACCGCCAGACCTCGGCGCGGCCAATGCCTGCACAGTCAACCGAAGTCCAAGTCATGGACTGGGGAGCCAGCGGCTTTGTACCCGGTATCCAGCAGCCCATCTATCGTTGAGAACGCTGGCCCGGCTGACTGAGGACACCTCAGCGAAGAAAGACGGCCGCCAGCGGATTGCTTGGGCAGCCCTACGTCCGCAGAATGACCAGCGAGGGTTTACCCGCGTAGAATTGTCTGCGCAGGTTTACCGAGCTAGGCGTAATAGACGATGTGGCCTTGAGCTAGTAGGATTTGTCGGATTGTCCATCATTCCCACCGACTTCCCCAGCTCACCGGCCAGCCATGTCATTGCGAAACTGGATCAGTGGACGCGTTTTCAAATTCGTCCATGGCAATAATCTCGTCTATAACACTTGCTGGGAAGACCCGCGACTGGACCGCCAGGCATTGCAATTAACCAGCAATGACCGCGTCTTGGTAATTACTTCGGCCGGCTGCAATGCTCTCGACTACGCTCTGACTGGTCCGGCACATGTTTACGCTGTGGACATGAATCCACGCCAGAATGCGCTGCTCGAATTGAAAATTGCGGGCATCCGCAAGCTCGAATACGAAGATTTCTTTGGATTGTTCGGCAATGGCTATCATCCTCATGCCAGCAAACTCTATCAGTCGGCGTTGAGGCGAGAACTGAGCCCCTGGTCGCAAAACTACTGGGACAAGTGGATCAAGTTCTTTGATAGCTCGCGTCGCTCGTTCTACTACCGCGGGACCTCAGGCGCTTTCGCCCGCATGATTCGCTTTTATATCGATCGCGCGGCAAAGTTGCGGCCGGAAATCAACCAAATCCTTGCGGCGGAGTCGGTCGAGCAGCAGCGGGCAATTTACGAAAGCATTCGGGAGCGGTTCTGGAGCCGTAGTCTGCGTTTTACCTTGAATCGCGATACAACACTGTCCATGCTGGGAGTTCCCAAGGCTCAGCGGCAACAGATTGAGAATCAGTACCCCGGCGGCATCTTGCGTTTCATCCAAGATTCGATGGAAGCGGTATTCGCGCGCTTGCCCATGCACGACAACTATTTCTGGCGGGTTTACATCACCGGTAGCTACACGCAGGAATGTTGTCCTGAGTATCTGAAAGCAGACAATTTCTTGCAGCTCAAAGCCAGCAATGTGTCCAATGTGTCTGTGCACACCGACAGCGTCCAAGGGTTCCTGGAAAAGGGACGCGAACCCATCTCGCGTTTCATCTTGCTGGATCACATGGATTGGCTTTCGGACCATTTCTTTCCGCTGCTCGAATCCGAATGGCAAGCCATCTTGAACCGGGCTGCACCTGGCGCTCGGCGTCTTGTGGCGCAGCGGTGGGTTGAAGACGGATTTCATTGACCGCGTGGAGGTTACGCACGGGGGCAAGCAAATGTACTTGCGCGATTTGTTGACTTATGACACTCAAAAAGCAGCCGCCTTGCATGAACTGGATCGCGTCCACACCTACGGCAGCTTCTACATCGCAGACCTGGCGGCCTAGCATGACATTCTTGCAGGACATGAAAATCCTCTATCACCTCGCCCTGCGGCCTGTGCGAGGCAAGAACCACGCCGAGCGGATGGAGAGCTTCTATTCCGGTCAGGCCGACGCCTATGATGACTTTCGCAAGCGACTGCTGCACGGCCGAGAAGCTTTGTTCCAAAACATCCCAGTTCCGGTGGGAGGTACCTGGGTAGACCTAGGCGGCGGGACTGGAGCCAACCTGGAGTTCATCGCCCCGGCCATTCCACAGCTGGGCCAAGCCTATGTCGTCGATCTAGCCGGCTCGCTTTTGCAGGTTGCCAGAGAACGCTTTGCCAAGCACCACTGGGATCACGTGCATGCCGTCGAAGCCGATGCTACGGCCTGGCAACCTCCCGAGGGTCAGGCCGACGTGGTCACCTTTTCGTATTCCTTGACCATGATTCCCGATTGGTTCGCCGCAATTGACAACGCCCTGCGGATGCTCAAGCCGGGTGGGCTGATTGGAGTGGTCGATTTCTACGTCTCCCGCAAGCACACCGCTCAAGGACTGCAGCGCCATCCTTGGTTTACGCGTCACTTCTGGCCCACTTGGTTTGCCAGCGACAATGTCTTCCCCTCAGCCGACCACCTGCCCTATCTGCGTTCCCATTTCGAAACGGTTTGGTGTCAGGAATCGCGTTCCAAGGTGCCCTACATTCCCTTCATCCGCACGCCCTTCTACCAATTTATTGGCAGCAAGCCGCGGTAATCTGCGCGATTCGCGGAATTATGCCTGCATCTGGTCATCGGCATCGGTGCTCAGTTACAATTAATGCCACCATCATCCCCGTCCCGCAGAGGTTGAAATCAAATGCATTTGCTGAGGTATGTCCGGCTTTTTCAGTTTGGTTCTACTTGTCCAGCTCGTGGCTCTGCCAGCTTCGGCTCAGGCGGAAACCGCCGCGGCGTCGGCCAAGAAGCGAGTTGTGTTTATCGCCGGTCGGCCGAGTCACGGCTATGGAGCTCACGAGCATTATGCCGGTTGCCGACTGTTGGCGGGCTCGCTGCAAGAGGCGATGCCAGACTACGATATCGAAGTCTTCAAGGATGGCTGGCCTGCCGACGGGTTGGCAGCCATTGGCCCAGCTGACACCGTGGTCGTCTATTGTGACGGTGGCAGCGGACATTTGCTGAATGAGCACATCGATGAATTCGATAGCCTGATGAAGCAGGCTGCAGGGCTGGTGTGCATCCATTACGCGGTCGAAACCCCCAAAGGCAAAACGGGCGACGCATTCTTGAATTGGATGGGCGGCTACTTCGAAGCCGATTGGTCCGTCAACCCGCATTGGGAGGCTGAATACGTTAGCTTTCCCAAGCACCCGATTACTCAGGGAGTCAAGCCATTCAAGATCAATGATGAATGGTATTTTCATATGCGCTTCCGCGATGAAATGCAGGGAGTAACGCCCATTCTGTCGGCCCACCCGCCGGCCGAGACCATGCGCCGCGGCGACGGACCGCACAGTGGCAATCCAGCCGTGCGTAAGGCGGTCGCCGAAGGTGAAATTCAGCATATGGCCTGGGCAGCCGAGCGGCCGGATGGAGGTCGCGGTTTTGGCTTTACCGGCGGCCATTTCCATTGGAATTGGGGCGATGAGAACTTTCGCAAAATCGTTTTGAATGGCATCGTCTGGACCGCCCATGGTGATATCCCTGACAAGGGCGTGGCGACGCCGGATCCCTCGCAAGCGGAATTGGAAGCCAACCAGGATGAACCCAAGCCGAACTCCAGTGCGAAAACTGCGGCAGAAAAAAGAAAAGGGGCTTCGCCATCCAAAACCAAGGGTTCGGCCCCTAAACCGATCTTTGCCAGCAAGACCATCACCAAGCAAACGCCTGGCCATGCGGTAGCAATCGATGTCGCCTTGGACGGTGCCCAACAACTGTTCTTGGTGGTCAACGACGCTGGCAATGGCTTTGGTTGCGACTGGGCCGACTGGGCAGAGCCCAGGCTGATTGGCCCCAGCGGCGAAAAGAAGCTAACAGACTTGCCTATGAAATCCGCCACCGCTGGCTTTGGTAAGGTGCACATCAACCAAAATGCCGGTGGTGGCGCCATGCGCATTGCAGGCAATCCTGTATCCTACGGCCTCGGCACCCACGCGAATTCCGTGATCGCCTTCGATGTGCCGGCCGGCTACGAGCGCTTCCGAGCCACGGGCGGAATTGACAACGGAGGGTCGGATCAAGGCAGTTGTGGCGACCAAGCCTCTGTGGAATTTCTGGTCTATACCCAGGCCCCACCAGCAAACCCGACCGGTAACCCGGACGCCTCGCGGGCGGCGGCCGATGCCTTGAGCGGATTGCAAGCCGGTGAAGGACTGACCGCCAGTCTGTTCGCAGCCGAACCCCAGTTGCTGAGCCCTTCGAATATCGATATTGACCACCGTGGACGTGTGTGGGTCTGCGAAATCGTCAACTATCGCGCACACAACGGCAAACGCCCCGAAGGAGATCGCATCCTGATCCTGGAAGATACCGATGGCGATGGCCGTGCGGACAAAGAAAAAGTGTACTACCAAGGTCGCGATATAGATTCCCCGCATGGCATTTGCGTATTGGGAAACCAGGTGATCGTCTCTGCGGGTGACAAGGTGCAGGTCTTTACCGATACCGATGGTGACGACCGGCCGGACAGCCAGCAAGTTCTATTCAGTGGAATTGGTGGTACTCAACACGACCACGGCATCCACGCTTTCACCTTTGGTCCAGATGGCAAACTGATTTTCAACTTTGGCAACAGTGGTCAGCAGATCAAGGACAAGCATGGCCAGCCGATCATCGATATGGCTGGCAATGAAGTTACGACCAGCGAGCGAAAATACCAGGAGGGCCTGGTCTTTCGCTGCAATCTGGATGGCAGCGAGTTCGAGACCTTGGGCTGGAACTTCCGCAACAACTGGATGGTTACCGTTGATTCCTACGGGGGGATTTGGCAATCGGACAACGACGATGATGGCAACAAGGGTGTCCGCATCAACTATGTCATGGAATACGGCAACTATGGATACAAGGATGAAATGACTGGGGCAGGCTGGCAAACGCCGCGGACCGGCATGAGCGATGCTATTCCCGAGCGGCACTGGCACCTCAACGATCCCGGTGTTGTCCCGAATTTGTTACTCACCGGTGCAGGTTCGCCCACGGGGATTACTGTTTACGAGGGGGATTTGCTGCCCCAACTGCGCGGGCAACTCGTTCACTGTGACGCAGGCCCCAATGTATGCCGCGCCTACATCACCCAACCGTCCGGCGCGGGTTATACGGCCGAGATCCTGGAGATCTTGACGGGAACGCAAGACAAATGGTTTCGTCCCTCGGATGTCAAAGTTGCCCCCGACGGATCGTTGATCATCGCGGATTGGTATGACCCGGGAGTTGGCGGCCACGGCATGGGAGATCTCGATCGCGGGCGTCTGTTCCGCATCGTGCCTGCCGATCATGACGGTGCCTACAAGGTTCCCCAGTTCGATTTCGCAACGGCCAGCGGAGCGATCCAAGCCCTGAAGAATCCGAACTATGCGGTGCGCTATATGGCTTGGCAGGCTCTGCATGGTATGGGCCAAGAGGCCGCCAGTGCATTGCAGCAACTCAGCCGCAGCGACCAGCCCATTTATCGCGCAAGAGCACTGTGGCTGCTGGGTAAGATCGACGGAATGGGTCCACAGACCGTCCGCCAGGCTTTGGCAGATAACGATCCCAATATCCGTTGCATGGGAATTCGCCTGGCCCGACAATTGAAAATGGATGTTGACGATTTCGTGGCCCCGAACATTAAGGATAGTTCACCGCAAGTTCGCCGCGAACTGGCGGTGGCACTGCGGCACAGCCCGTCACCCAACGCAGCGCGGCTGTGGGCACAATTAGCCATACAGCACGACGGCCAAGACCGCTGGTATCTGGAAGCCCTGGGCCTGGCGTCGGACAAGAGAGCCGACGAGTGCTTTGCGGCCTGGCTGGAACTGGTGGGTGAGCAGTGGAATACGCCAGCTGGACGCGACATCGTGTGGCGCTCTCGGGCCGCAGCGGCGACGCCCTACTTGGTCAAGATCTTGCAGGATCCGGCTGTCCCTGCCAGTCAGCATGACCACTATATGCGGGCATTCGATTTTCATGATAAAGCCCAATCGGAAGCCGCGTTGAAGAGCCTGCTGGGCTTGTAGGAAGCCCGATGCTCCCGAGCTACTAACGACGACTGCACACTGAACTACGAAGACCGGATCATCATGCGTAACTGGCCCTGGATGTTGATGCTCGTCGGGTGCTGCGGCGTGCTGACAGCAGACGAACCGTCAACCGATGTTGACCCTAAAGACAAATTGGTAGTCGAAGCGATCCTTCGACTGCCAGATTTCGACATCGAATCCTCGGCCGCTGCCAAAGCGGCGATGCTGCGCTATCTGCGCGCAACCTGGCTCGGATCAATACTTTGCCTTGATCGAACGTTTTCAGCCGGTCGAAATTGCCGAACAGTTGGCCAGCTACAGCCTGGAACATGCCAACGACACGCGAGGCGTCCGCGCCGCCGAAATACTGTTTGCCATGCAATGTGAACAGTCGCTGGCGGACGTGGTCGAAGGAAACGATGAGCCACGGGCCGTGTCCGCAGTGAGTCTCATCGGTCATGCAGGTGGTAAAAAAACCTTGGAGTTGCTGCTGCCCAAGCTCAATTCCTCAACTCTGTCGCTGGCCGTGCGCTCGGCAGCCGTGACCGCCTTGGGCCGTCGCCTCGATGGACAGCGGGCCATCCTCGAATTGGTCGAAAAGCAGGAGCTGGCTAAAGAGCTTCAGTTTGCGGCCGCCAATGCACTACTGTCCTCCTCCGATGAGACCATCGCCCAACGGGCGTCGAAATGGTTAACGCTACCGGCTACGGCCGATAGCAAACCGCTGCCTCCTTTGTCCGAATTGGTCAAGCAACGCGGTAATGCGACCAAGGGAGCCGACATCTTTCGCACCACCGGCACCTGCATCAACTGCCATAAGTTACGCGGAGAGGGTAAAGAGGTTGGCCCCGACCTGAGCGAGATCGGTAGCAAGCTCTCCCGCGAAGCAATGTACACCTCTATTCTCGACCCCAGCGCCGCGGTCAGCCATAATTTTGAAACCTATCAACTGCTGACCATCGACGGTGATGCCATCACAGGTTTGCTGATTAGCGAAACCGACGCCGCCATTACGCTGCGCAATGCGGAGGGAATCGATAAGACCTTCTCCAAGGACGAGGTAGAGGTTTTTCAGAAGCAAAAGATCTCGCTGATGCCTCAGGATCTACAACGATTGCTGACCGTCGAGCAACTGAAAGATCTGGTCGAGTACACGCTCACCCTGACCAAATGAGCAGCGTTCGATAAATAACTGTCGCATCTCTAATGTACTCATCACGCTCCGTCGTGATGCTCGCGCAAAACATTGTACTCATCACGCTCCGTCGTGATGCTCGCGCAAAACATTGTACTCATCACGCTCCGTCGTGATGCTCGCGCAAAACATTGTACTCATCACGCTCCGTCGTGATGCTCGCGCAAAACAATGTACTCATCACGCTCCGTCGTGATGCTCGCGCAAAATATTGTACTCATCACGCTCCGTCGTGATGCTGGATAACGTACTCATCACGCTCCGTCGTGATGCTCGCCGACAAATTGGACAGTAATTTATCGAACGATGCTAACTCTGCGGCTGACTGTGACTCATTGCCGCTCGAAGGCCAGCAAATAGTAGCGAAAATGGCGGCGGTACAATCCCAGAGCTATGGTAAAGGCCGAGGCAGTCAAGTGCCGCCACTGCCAACCCGAGGCGTTGCGCGAGAGCATTAACTTGCCGAAGTGAATCAGCGACAGATGGGCCGCATGCAGGGCCGACGGTCCAAGCCGCCAGCCACACTCGAACTGTTCCACCAATTTCAATTTGCCGTCGCAATTCCAGCGTTCGGCCAGTTGAATCTCGTGGAACATGGGCACCGCCCAGTTATGCGCAACCGCGCTGACCACGTAGCGAAATGCAGATGATGTCTGGTCGAGCGGACGCATCAGGTAACCATCGGTCAACACGATTCGCCCGCCTGGCTTCAGGACGCGTGCCGCTTCCGCCAGTGCCTCTTCAGGTCGCGTCGAATGACACAGACTCTCTAAATAGAACACGCCGTCCAAGGATGCATCTGCAAAGGGCAATTGGTGGTAGTCAGCACAGGTGTAGGTGACTCGCTCTTGCGCGTGCCGGCGTTCGGCCTCAGCCACCTGTCCGGGCGAAATGGTCAACGCGTGAAACTGCGCCAGGGGAAATAGGCGGCTGCCAAAGCGAGATACAGCCCCCACGCCACAGCCCAAGTCGGCCACACTAGCCGCCTGCAATGGTTCCAGCTGCAGGTGTTTGAAGATCAGACGATTCATCTCCTCGAGCATCGGCTTGCGTGCGAAGGGATTCAACCAGGGTCGCCAGTATCCGAAATGCAGATAGCCCTCGCGACTCCACACGTCGTAGTCGATCAACGTATCGTTATAGTAATCCGAAATCGGACGCGTGGCGTCCTCTAACTTCGACGGCAACACCCCCTCGACTGATTCCGTCGACGTGGGTTCGATGGTTGGCTCAGATGATCTCATACTACGCAGTGCAGGCGACCGAATGGGTTAGAAACATGATCAAGCAGAGCCTTAGGTCTCGTCCGCAACTAAGTTACCCCAATTAGCGGGAACGCGTTAGCGTCCAGTTCTCGCAATAACCGGGTGCTCATGCACTCCGGCTGATTTGGAATTGGGTAGTCTATCTACCGATGAGTCCCTAACGTACCGACGGTTGCAAGCTGGCAAAGTGCTGCTGATACTCGTTGCCAACATTTTCCAATAATCCATCCAGCTGCCGGGAGAGCGGCAATTGCTGGGCGCCGCTGCGGGCTCCCTGCAAGTAGGCTATCAGCAACTGGCGGGTCTGCGGATTGCGGTGCAGCAGAAAATGTACCCATGACCAACTATCGCGATAGTGCTCGTCCCCAAAAGCCTGGGTCTTGTCCAATTGTTCAAGTAGCCCCAGGTCGGGGACTAGCCCGGCGGCCGAACGCCGCTTTACCTCCTGCAGGTAATCACTGCCGCCGAAACGCTGTTGCTGAGAGACCTCGTGGTATTCGGCCAAGCCCTCGTCGAGCCATATGGGCAGGTGATGGTGGCGATGGTTCAACAGGGCATGGCTAACCTCATGGCGCAAGTCCGTGGCGATATCCGCGTGCCAGTGCGTGAACAACATCCCGGGTCCACGATCTTGAATGAACAGCGCACGCCTTTCGGGCAATTTAGGGAAGTAGTTGCGCATGTACCTTACGTACTCCGCCTGCGTTTCGAACAGCACAATATGCACCGTCTCGCTATCCGGCAGGCGACCAATCAGAAGCTCAATATCTCGCGACATGCCATCCAGTTCGGCCTGCAGCAGCTGTGGATCCTGCAATTTGAAATCACAATGAATCTTGAATTGACGAATCGACAATTCGCTTGACCAGCGCGGGCTCTGCGGCTGAAACCAGCCATAGCTGCGCCAGCCACAACAGGCTGGAAAGGGGCAGAATTTGCTTTGCTACCAATGGCATCGGTGAATTCTTTGGGGAGAAGCGACGTACTGGCCAGTGATCAGCCCAGTTTAACACGGATGGCGCCACCATCGGCCAGAGTCTAGCGAAGCATGCCGAACAGCCAAAGGCGAATTCAATCTGAAAAAGGCCAGGTTTGCGCCACAGTATTAGATCTTTGAGTAGCCGGATGCACCAGAATTCGGTTCTTTCGATGATTTCTCAAACTCAGGCGACGTTGGGCGACCAGAGTTACCGCGATAACCATTAGGGCTCGATGGCTTTCAGGAAATTCAGTAGCAAGCTGGCCGGCTGGCTTAATTCGGGCTCTTTGGCAACCTTTAAATCCCACGCGACCAGCCAACGTGGATTGACAGACGCAGCCACATTTCCGCTTGCCGGACCCAGCCCGGAAGGATCGTTCTGCGGAGCCTTGACCAGACCAAAATCGGCGATCAAATGCTTCTCGAGATCGGGCAAATGCGCCGCACCATAAAAGATGCCGATTTTTCTCTTGCCGAGCGCCATCTGCTTTTGCAAGCCCTTGAGCGCCTCCGCATTGCGATCGATGATCAGCAGCTGATTTAGCGACCCGCCCAATGCCTGGTCCAGCGCACCGGTCTCGGCGAACTGCTGCGCCAAGACGCGTTTCATCTTGAGTGGATTGCCCATCAGATCGAACAAGCTGAGTTCGTCCAAGGCTACTGCAGTCCCAGGCCCTGATGATTGGGGTGACCGATCGCCCTCAACGCGAGCGGAATTTTCCGAGTTCTTGGCAGCCGCCAGGTTCTGCTGCCGCATGACATCGGCAAAAGTGCTGAGAGCTAGGGTCAGAGCGGTCTCACCACGCTCGGACATTTTGTCAGCAATTTGCTGGGGAGTCATGTCGGCCCGCACGAAGTGCGATTTGGTATAGTCCACCTGCTCCAGCTGGGACTCCAGTCCGAGCATATTCTTGGCGCCATCCTGCAGCATGGCGATGGGGTTCGCGCCCGATTCTCTCCGGCCACCTTTGGGGATCAGCGTACCTTCCGGGGCGACGAGCTCGTACAGCACGACATCGTAAGTATCGAATAGTTCATTTAAATGCCGATAGTACGCAGCCTCGCCGATGTGCACGGCGCCGATTAAGTCGACGACGACACCCTTGGCGTCTGCCGTCTGGTAGCGAACCACGGCGGTATCGAGTGAGCTCGGCTGACCGTTATGTTTTGTCATCCGCAAGAACTCGCTAGGGCCACTGCCCTGTGACGGCTCGCCGCCGGCAGCTACAAGCCTTTGTCGAGGTTCCTGTGCCCCAGCCAGACTGGCCAGGCTCAGCACCGCTAGAGCTAGGCTTGCAGAACGTGATGAAAGCATGATTTGCCCCCTGTGATGATCTATGCGCGAGCCAGTGATTCGTCGAGCTCAGCGCATTCTTGGCAGTCAGCTCGCGGGTCTAAGGCATAAAATTCTTCAAATAACGAAAGCTTTGACGCAACGAATCCTGGCGTGACGCGAGAGAACCCTCATAGGCTCGATCTTCCACTTCGACGCACAGTGGTCCTCGATAGCCGGCATCCAGGAGTGTCGAGAAGAAGCTTCCCCAATTCACGTCCCCCAGGCCAGGCAGTTTCGGCGTGTGATATTCTAGCGGATGTGCCAAGATGCCAACCTCATCCAGCCGATGCTGGTCCAGACGCACGTCTTTGGCATGCGCGTGAAAGATCCGATCGATGAAGTTGCGAATCGGACTTAGATAGTCCATGTGCTGCCAGACCATGTGCGAAGGATCGTAGTTGAGCCCAAAATTGGGATTTGGAATGTCTTCAAACAGGCGACGCCAGATGGCAGGCGAGGTCGCGATATTCTTGCCGCCTGGCCACTCGTCTCCGGAGAACAGCATGGGACAGTTCTCGATGGCGATTTGCAGGCCCAGATCGTCAGCCATTTCCACCAATGGTCGCCAGGTCTCCAACAAACGGGGCCAATTCTCTTCAACGCTTTTCGTGTAATCGCGTCCGATAAAGGTGGTTACTCGGGGCACTCCCAACTGGCGAGCCGCTCCCATGACCGTTTGTAAATGGGCCTGGGCGGCCTGGGCTTCCGCTACATCGGGAGACAGGCAATTCGGGTAGAAGCCCAACGAACTAATGTGCACGCCGCTGCGGCGGAGCAGCCCATGAATGTGCTCGACGGCCTGCCCATCCAATTGCTGAACGTCGATATGCGTCACGCCAGCATAGCGTCTTTCCGCCTTACTCACCGGCCAACACATTACCTCGACACAGTCGTAGCCAATATCGCCCGCTAAATCCAGCGTCTCCTCCAGAGTCAACTCGGGCAGAATAGCGGTCGCGAATCCCAGTTGGATCATGGTTGGTAGCTCCTAGTGCTCGGCGGAATGCGTTCAGCATACAAACAAATCCGCTTCCATTCACGCTGGGGCTTGCCAAAATCATGCCACAACAATTGGCCGGAACGCGTTAGAGAGCGTCCCGCCCGGGAAGCAAACCATTCATCCCATCAAAAACTGTGCGCTAACGCACTTCGGCTGTAGCAAATCCTGTACTTTAATTGCGGTCGTGCGCTGGCGCCGATCGGAAAGTGCACCCACCATTCCATGGAGATTTCTAAATGGATAGCGAAACGAACTCCGCCAAACAACATCCGAATTGGGTAGAGGAATTGGAAAAGATATTTGGAAGAGCCAATCAGGCCGCCTTCGGCACTGCTGTCTTTTACGAGCAGGCGGGAACCGATGATGCCGATCTCGGACAATTGGCCCAGAAATGGTATCAATACTTCTGCGGCGCGTCCTGGGAGAAATTTGGCCCCGACAATTGGCTCAGCGCTTGGCAACGCGTCGATCCGAACTCTGCGGATGCTCGATCGCTGGTGGAAGAGTTAGCCAACTTGGAAGATCCGCAAGCCAGGCAAAGTGCATCGACGCTGTTAGATGGGCACGAGGATCCAGCGGGAGCCAAACGAGCGCTGTCCCAGGCTTATGATGACCCAACCATCGAAGAGCGGCGGATTTACAGCCTTGGCGACGGCGGTGCCATGTCCGGGATCATGATTGCCGGGCGCCGACACGGAGGCGAATCTGCGTTCCTCGCGTTTCTATTGGATTAGTACGCGAATTGCGCTTGGGGCACGTCCGCAAGTAAAGTAGCGAATTCTCTAGCAGCCGAAGTCCGCAAGCACAAGGTTTTTGAAGGAACCGGACGCTAACGAGAGCCTCCCGCTTGGGAAGCAAACAAAAAATTCATTCCAGAAAAAAACCAAACTCAGCCTCCAGCCGCAACATTTCAGGACGCGCTAGCGGCTTTGGCACCTGGTGGAAGGGGGGCAGGGCCACGCAGTTTCTCAAACTGAGCGGATTGCCGCTAGCCACCGGTTTTGAAAACACCGAGTGCCAGCGCACTTTCGCTCACCCAGAGATTGCCTGGTTTGAACCATTGCGTTGCCCTGGGAAGGGGGGCGGGCGCAACATTTTCCGCGAAAAGCACAAATTACCAGCACGAAGCGCCAGGCGTTTGGTGCTTCTAGGACACTTGAAACTGGCGCTGTCCTACGAGACGATGGCGAGATTGCTCTAGTCGCATTGGGCCACTGGCTGATATGGTGCGTTAAGTCGTACGTGTTATGCAAGGAATGCACGTGGCTTGCAACCTAGGGCTTGCAGCGGTTCGAGCGCGCTTCGGCGAAAAGCTGTTTCAGGCAAACGCAAGCATTCGATAGAAGTACATGGGAAATCAGATGCCTGCCAGTGGCAAACAGGCCACGCGCTGCGGGTTTAGGATACCGCATTACCCAACGGATTTATCTCAAGGAAGGGCACTCGATGAAACACGTCGACCGTCGAAAATTCTTATCTGTCGCCGCGTTACTCGGTGGCTCGTCATGGATCGCCAGCTCCGCCGTAGGCCAAGAACCCCCAGAGGGTGGCCCTGCCGAGCCCGTCTATCGCATCTCCAAGAATGATGCAACTCGGCCCGAAGCGGCTCACCCGCTGGACCCGGCATTGCAAATTGCCTATGCCAGCTTGAAGCACATTCGCGAGAACATCGTGGATTATTCGGCGATCATGATCAAGCGCGAACGCATCAATGGTACGCTGGGCGAGCACGAGTTCATGGGCGTCAAGATACGCAATCGCAAGCACGAAAATGGTGTACTGAAGACACCGCTCAGCGTCTACGTGGCCTTCTTGAAACCTGCCGAACTCAAAGGTCGCGAAGTCATTTATGTTGAAAACCGGAATGATGGCAATATCGTCGCTCATGAAGGCGGGATGAAGGGTCGCTTTCTGCCAACGGTCAATCTCGATCCGAATGGCATGCTAGCCATGCGCAATCAACGCTACCCCATTACCGACATGGGAGTAGAAAATCTGGTGATCAAGCTGATCGAAAAAGGTGAGCGTGATCGTCAGCGAGGTGAGTGCGATGTGAAATTCCTGCAGGGAGTCAAGGTTGGCGGTCGGCCATGCACCGTGCTCACCGTCTCGCACCCAGTGGAACGACCCTATTTTGATTTCCATGTGGCCGAGATCTTTATCGATGATGAAATGCAGGTTCCCGTTCGCTACGCAGCCTACACCTGGCCAACCTCGCCAGGTGGTGAAAAGGAACTGCTGGAGGAATACACCTACCAAAACATCAAAACCAATATTGGTCTAACCGACCAGGACTTTGATCAGGCGAACCCCAAGTACAACTTCTAATTTTTGTCTCCATCTAAGAACCTATCCGAAAACCATGAGCCGCTTGGCCGCTGGCTCGGTTCTCCTCGGTTTTCGGATAGGTTCGACTTGGACAGTCCCAATTTTAGCTGAAATGCCGCTAAACCAAGGACGACGCGCCAAGTTGCGCTATTATCCTAAGCCGATGCGTCGCCAGGAATTCTTGCACTGATCTACGTCCTCGCTGACGCACTTTGGAGTTGCGATTTTTTCCTAAGCCGACGCGTCAGCCAGGAATTCTCGCACTGATCTACGTCCTCGCTGACGCGTCGGGTTATGAAAGTTCCTGGGAAAATGCTCTATGCGCAACTTCAAAACTCACGCGTCGGGCTATGAAAAACGTTGGGGAAATGCTCAAAGCGCGCCTTCAAGACTTGCGCTTCGTGCTAGGTAAGATCGACGCCAAAGGGCGTGGGCGGCAAAGCCGTTCATGAGTCGGGGGTGACCAGTTCGAATTCGAAATCCTGGCGTCCCAAGTTCACGATATCACCATGTTTGAGACGCGCACGCCCCTCGACCTGATGGGTGTTCACCAGCGTTGCATGTTGTGGGGCTAATTGCACCAACACCCAACCACCCGGCTCAGCCAGGATTACACAGTGCAGCGGAGCAACGTGACTGTTCTGTGGCAATTGCATGTGGCATCCCGAACGGCAGCCTATGACGGTCTTCTCATCCTGCAGCATCACGGTCTTACCCGTTTGCATGCATTTCATTCTCGCGACTTTCCGCTGTGGCATGGGTGTCGCGGCCGGAGGCGGTGCTGCAGGCTTTGGCTGCGGGGCGGATGCATGCTGCGAGCCGCTCGACTTGTGGTGAACTTGACCCACGGGGCGACCCTCGGCATCACGTTCGAATAAATAGAACATCTGCACATCATTGCCCTCCTTGGAGTATTCAACCAGATCCATGAAGGCCTTCATCAGAATGATGCCACGTTCGTTGGGCTGATCCCAACTGCCGGCTGCACTCGGGTTAAAGCCGGGACCACCATCCCGAATACGCATGGCAAATCTCGTGGGTTTGACATCAATCACAACTTGAATGCGACGATCCCGATAGGGTTTCGAATTCATTCGTTGATCCACCAGCTCCAGATGCTTGATTTCGCTGGTGCGATATGCAAAAGGGATCTTGTACTTACCCTCAATCTCGAGATTACCTCGATAGAGAGCATTGTTTAAGGCTTGCTCGATAGCAATGGCAATTCGCAGACGATCATTCTTCTCCAGTGGACTCACACATTCCAACAATTGATCCGTCAAACTCACCAATTCGCGCAACTTCGACGCATCGTTGCCGATATCGAATTCGAGATGCGTAGATTTGATACAGTCGTGCAGGCGGGTGCGAGATGTGTCCGCTCGACTAATATCCAGAATTCCCTGCACGCAAGGCCGCAGCATTTCAGCCAGACTGGACTTGGGGATATAGCTGGCCGCTCCGGCGTTTAGAGCCTGTGCGGCGGTGTCCTCGCTGCCCATGGCGGTGGTGACAACCACCGGGATCTTGGCAAAGTCTTTGCGCATGGCTCTGACCAATTCCAAGCCATTCAGGCGTGGCATCATCAGGTCGGTCAGCACCAAATCAATTTGCCATTCCCGCAGCTTCTCTAACGCCTGCTGGCCATTGTCCGCAGCAATGCACACCGCGTCGGGTATGCGCAGATTGGACTCGATCATCATGCGATCAATGTCCGAGTCATCGACGATCAAGATGTTAACCATGCAACCGCCCTCGCTCTGTTCGGATGTCGCGGCCCCCTCACTAGTGGCGCCCCGAATCTAGTATACTCTACTACAAAACGACAATCCTGCGTTCACGCTAGCAGAGCAGGCAGATCTTTTCGTGGGAGAAGAAGCTCTTTGGTTTTAGGATAGGGATTGCGTTCCTGCTTGCCACTGGCTTTCCGTCGTGGTGTCATCCCAAGTTCTAGGCCTGCTGCAGGGAGAACGCCTGCATTGGCAACGCACATGCGTGAGCGACGTCTGGAGACCTCGCTCAATCCTTCAAACAGCGTGCGGAAGCATTGGCGATCCATGTTGCGTCCATATAGAGGCTCTCCGTCGTTGAACGAGTTGCGCCCACCAACAGGCTCGAGCAGCCGACCAATTCCTGAAGATCAATGATGGTGTTTGCCAACACCAGCGATTTCTTGTCGACACCAGCTGACCGAGCCATTGCTTCGAGCTCTTCACGGTATTCAGCAGGGAAGTTCCCATACAACGCCTGCATGGCCAAGTCGGCAATCGGTCGCATGTTGCCGGGAATCTGTCGATCGGCGAAACCACTAACGAGTTCCATGGCCCGCGTAGCGGGTTGTAATGCCAAGACACCTATCTGCTCGCCCATTTCGGCGTGGCTTCCGCGCACGACCAATACGGGGACATTCTCAACGTACCGCAATTCCCCGCGGCCGTGCCCCGGCCTTCAGGATACCGAAACTCTTCAGCCGCAATCGTAAGGGTTGAGAATGGTAACATGACGATCGCCAGGGCAATGCCCATGAGTCGCATTCGAACTCGAAGCTGCATAACACATAGCCCCCAATGGATCGTCCATGCATGCCGAAACAATGGGCGACCAACGAATCGCCGCCCAATAGCTATGATTCAAACTCGCGGCTGACCTGCGCTTTTTTCGTAGACCGCTTTGCTCGGCCAGTTCACCGCTCGCGAACAAAGTTCAACGCGGACGTTTCATCACCAGGATCAAGCCTGCCAGCAACGACCCGGCACCAAAACCTGCGAAGTAGACCGACGCCCAGCTGGCCCAAGCATACCACAGGGCTCTGGTCCTCTCGGCGGCATAAGACACCACAGGCTCCCAGCCAAAATACCAGACATAGGTTCCGTCCGATATGGCTTCGCGTAATTCGTTAGTCATGCCAAAGTACGTTTTGAAGTGCTCGGGCTTCAACGGCACCCGGATACCGTCCCGTGGCCTAAAGCCAAAGTGATCAACTGCCATCCGCTTCAGGTTATTGCTGTGGTTGATGCGGTCTTGAGCGTCACTCAACGTGCTTTCCCCAACTAGCTCACCAGCATTCTCTATCGGAGTGTCTGCCGCTGGCCGCTTGACCGGAGAGATGAATTCCGGGGGTTGGTCGGGATGATCTGCGTGGCGCAGCGTCGCGAATTCCTCACGGTCGACGTACCGGACCGAACCGTCCCCAAAGGCTACGCAACCTCCCGACGTAGGGCAAACGTAGTGGAAGCCCAGGACGGTTTCCGCAGCGTCAGGTTTGAGCTGCTTCATCGGCGGGATGGGTGCCAATGTAGCCTCGCTTAGGTATTTGAGACCATAGTGCCCGATTATCCCGCTTGCCAACATGGTAACGCCAAGCAAGACAAACGCTAGCTGCATGCCCCTACTGGACGCATTTGCGGTCGCCGCCAACAGGACACAGGAGAAGACCACGCCACCCACGGCAATGTAATCGTAGAACGAATTCCAATCTCGGAACGCGTCGCTGCTGTCACCGCTGATCGCGCTCGCCATCCAGCCAACTACCCCTATGGCAGCAACCAAGACTATCCCACACACAGCTCGCACCAACTGAAGCATGCGTAGACTCATTATTCATTCCTTTAAAAGCACGGCAGAGTTCGTTCAAAATAATCCCGCAGGAGATTGCGAACGACTGCAACATCACCGTCTGCAATCGAGTTGGGAGTCTATCCCAAACCGTTCGTTCCCTATTTATGAGAACGCGCCTGATTACGCCACTTCATTCCGCCGCCAGAGAGAATCATCGCCAGACCTGCAAATTTCGTTCCCGCACTTTTGAGCCCATCAGCGGAGATCATTCCCGCATCGGCCGCAAGTGCCAGTAGAAAAAGTAGCAATCCGGCACCTCCAATAATTCCTGCAACAAAGTCAGTATTCACTCTGTTCCACATAACCTTTCTCCAAATACAATCGAACGACTTCGGTTCCCGGAATCGTTCTGGCTGCTTGGTCTTACGTTTCTTCCTCGTACTCGTACTCAGCACCGCGGTACTCGTAGAATACGTTCTCGGCAACCGTTTGTGTCCGCTGGATCAAGCGAGTCAGCATCGACACAATCCGCTTCAATTCCGATTTACCATGCCGGTTGGATTCATCATCGATCGCGTCGCAAACACCCAGGCCATCGTGAATCGATGCGCATTCTAACGCAGATCCACGCGCGATTCCAAAGAACCGATTCTTGTCTTTCAGGCCCTGTTTGCCGTGTCCCTCGGCGATGTTGAGGTTTACGCATTGCGGACTTGCAGCGCCCACTGATTCCTAAACAAAGATTTATCGACAGTCGCCAGAATCTTCGAAGTGGTAGACATAGCGTTACCATCAAATCCTCCCACGCACTAGTCCAGCCACAACGTGGCGACACTTGCTTAGCCCCGGGTGAGCGTGGCGAGCTCCAAGCGAGCCAAGCGTAACCCGGGGTGATGATAGCGAATGGTTCGGCGGTGAGGGCTTAGGCCGCCATTTCAATTGTCATGATTCGAACCGCAACATCAGTTACGGTGGCGATTGGTTTGTCGAAGGCGTCGTCGAGCAAGCAGGTTTGGTCGCCCCAACACAGTCAATCGCTTGGCTGAGCAAGTATGTGTCGGCCTTTCAGGCCTTCCGCTGCCATGTCAACCGTCACCGGGGCCGCATCGGCCCCGGCAAAGGATGTGCCGGGCCCTCTGCCCTGGTCCCTCATGCACAAATAGTCGAACTGTAAAGTATGTTTGGTCTTGATCCAGGAACGACTGGCGATAACGGCGGTTCCGGGGTTCGACTTTACATCCAAGTGAACGACGTACCGGAACTCTCGGTCATCGCTTGGTTCCGGTCGCGGACGGTACTGAGCGAGTCCGCCGCGAAACGAACCCGCCATGCAAGTAGTCTAGCACGAAGCATATTCGCCAAGCAAGTAAGTTTCCACCCCGCCCTTCGCTCATCGTTCACCGCTTGTCGCTCACCGTTCCGGGCTCGTCCCGGCGGGAGCATGACTGGTTGGCTACCCACCAAAGCCCACCAGCGCCGTGGACGAACAGTTGAATCAGCCAGCCGTTGATCTCGTTCGAGTCCACCACATTCTTGTCGGCCAGCCTCACACTCATTGCGGACTCGGTCAAACGCCATCTAATAGACATCACCACCACTCGTCCGCCGATGCTGTCGTGGTCAACGGTAGCCCACCAGTCACCCTCCCGCCGGGACGAGCCCGCGCGGTGAGGAATTAGGCGAATAACATCGCCAACACTGGTCCGCTACGATCAAGAATTCACGAGCATGTCCAAGCACTAGAAAACGCGATCATCGTGGCATTGAATTCAATCGCGTTCATGCGCGAATTGAACAATAGGCAACCGTCCGGAACGCTGGCGTTGATCGATGCCGCGGTGATTGATTTCCCATCGTCAAAACGTCAGCTACCGCGGCTTCGGTCCAACGCTTGGTTCCTGGTTTTCGAACCCGGCAACGAAGGCAGCAGTGTAGTCGATCGGGCAACGCGCCCGCAATCAGGTTTCGCGTGGTGTTGAGGTTTACGCATTGCGGACTTGCAGCGCCCACTAATTCCGAAACAAAGATTTATCGACAGTCGCCAGAATCTTCGAAGTCGTAGACATAGCGTTACCATCAAATCCTCCCACGCACTAGTCCAGCCACAACGTGGCGACATTTGCTTAGCCCCGGGTGAGCGTGGCGAGCTCCAAGCGAGCCAAGCGTAACCCGGGGTGATGATAGCGAATGGTTCGGCGGTGAGGGCTTAGGCCGCCATTTCAATTGTCATGATTCGAACCGCAACATCAGTTACGGTGGCGATTGGTTTGTCGAAGGCGTCGTCGAGCAAGCAGGTTTGGTCGCCCCAACACAGTCAATCGCTTGGCAGAGCAAGTATGTGTCGGCCTTTCAGGCCTTCCGCTGCCATGTCAACCGTCACCGGGGCCGCATCGGCCCCGGCAAAGGATGTGCCGGGCCCTCTGCCCTGGTCCCTCATGCACAAATAGTCGAACTGTAAAGTATGTTTGGTCTTGATCCAGGAACGATGGCGTTCACGCCGGTTCCGGGGAATTGGGTCTTTGTGCAAAATCGAGCTTGCCACCGGAACTCCCTTGCAACGCTTGGTTCGTCGATGTCTTCGTTTCGGCTTCCACGTGGTCACGGCTCGGGAACACCCAGGTCACGACAGATTTTGCGGGCAAGGTGGTCAGATATTTCATTATGGCGCGGCACAGCGGAGCGGCTTCCGTTTTCAGGGTTTCCCCACCAGGAATGATTGCCTCCCTCACGTACGAGTTCGCACCCATTGTCGACGAGGTGTCGAATCAGATCGCGGCGTTTCACAGCAATATGGCGACCTCTTCGAAGGATTCACCCGCGGCAGACTTCGCGTCCTCGCGATTTAATTCAATCGCTTCCGACAATGCCTCGCGCAGATTCGATATTAGCTCATCACGAGTCGCTCCCTGGCAATTCACGCCAGGAATCTCCTCAATCCAGCCTATCCACCACTGGCCATCTTGTCGAATTACGGCGGTATATCCAGTCGCTGACAATTTAATGCTCCTATAGTTGGCTCTGCTCGCCCGCAGGCCTGAACGCCCTTCTCTTCACTCATAAATCTGTAACCTAGATTCTCGTCAGATGCCCAGCATGCCGACGCAGTGTTTCGGCCACATGAAACCGAACGTGCACCCACCGAGTACACACAGCCCATCGACAGTCGCCAGAATCTTCGAAGTCGTAGACATAGCGTTACCATCAAATCCTCCCACGCGCTAGTCCAGCCACAACGTGGCGACATTTGCTTAGCCCCGGGTGAGCGTGGCGAGCTCCAAGCGAGCCAAGCGTAACCCGGGGTGATGATAGCGAATAGTTCGGCGGTGAGGGCTTAGGCCGCCATTTCAAATGTCATGATTCGAACCGCAACATCAGTTACGGTGGCGATTGGTTTGTCGAAGGCGTCGTCGAGCAAGCAGGTTTGGTCGCCCCAACACAGTCAATCGCTTGGCTGAGCAAGTATGTGTCGGCCTTTCAGGCCTTCCGCTGCCATGTCAACCGTCACCGGGGCCGCATCGGCCCCGGCAAAGGATGTGCCGGGCCCTCTGCCCTGGTCCCTCATGCACAAATAGTCGAACTGTAAAGTATGTTTGGTCTTGATCCAGGAACGCTGGCGATAACGGCGGTTCCGGGGTTCGACTTTACATCCAAGTGAACGACGTACCGGAACTCTCGGTCATCGCTTGGTTCCGGTCGCGGACGGTACTGAGCGAGTCCGCCGCGAAACGAACCCGCCATGCAAGTGGTCTAGCACGAAGCACATTCGCCAAGCAAGTAAGTTTCCACCCCGCCCTTCGCTCATCGTTCACCGCTTGTCGCTCACCGTTCCGGGCTCGTCCCGGCGGGAGCATGACTGGTTGGCTACCCACCCAAGCCCACCAGCGCCGTGGACGAACAGTTGAATCAGCCAGCCGTTGATCTCGTTCGAGTCCACCACATTCTTGTCGGGCAGCCTCACACTCATTGCGGACTCGGTCAAACGCCATCTAATAGACATCACCACCACTCGTCCGCCGATGCTGTCGTGGTCAACGGTAGCCCACCAGTCACCCTCCCGCCGGGACGAGCCCGCGCGGTGAGGAATTAGGCGAATAACATCGCCAACACTGGTCCGCTACGATCAAGAATTCACGAGCATGTCCAAGCACTAGAAAACGCGATCATCGTGGCATTGAATTCAATCGCGTTCATGCGCGAATCAAACAATAGGCAAGCGTCCGGAACGCTGGCGTTGATCGATGCCGCGATGATTGATTTCCCATCGTCAAAACGTCAGCTACCGCGGCTCGGTCAAACGCTTGGTTCCTGGTTTTCGAACCCGGCAACGAAGGCAGCAGTGTAGTCGATCGGGCAACGCGCCCGCAATCAGGTTTCGCGTGGTGTTGAGGTTTACGCATTGCGGACTTGCAGCGCCCACTAATTCCTAAACAAAGATTTATCGACAGTCGCCAGAATCTTCGAAGTCGTAGACATAGCGTTACCATCAAATCCTCCCACGCACTAGTCCAGCCACAACGTGGCGACATTTGCTTAGCCCCGGGTGAGCGTGGCGAGCTCCAAGCGAGCCAAGCGTAACCCGGGGTGATGATAGCGAATAGTTCGGCGGTGAGGGCTTAGGCCGCTATTTCAATTGTCATGATTCGAACCGCAACATCAGTTACGGTGGCGATTGGTTTGTCGAAGGCGTCGTCGAGCAAGCAGGTTTGGTCGCCCCAACACAGTCAATCGCTTGGCTGAGCAAGTATGTGTCGGCCTTTCAGGCCTTCCGCTGCCATGTCAACCGTCACCGGGGCCGCATCGGCCCCGGCAAAGGATGTGCCAGGCCCTCTGCCCTGGTCCCTCATGCACAAATAGTTGACGTTACGAGTACGAGTACCGGGCTGCGCCCTGAGTACGATCAAAGCCAGAACTTGCTTATCACCAAATTCCGTGGGCGCTGATTCGAACTTATCACCACATTAGATTAAGTTGGCAGTACTTTGGAGGAATGGGCAAGCTGGATCAAGGAAAAATTCCGGCGCGAGGAATTCCCCCAAGAAACACAACAGCAAGAATCAAGTTTTTCGACGTCGATCGGAACTGATCGTGATGCCCAAAGTCGTTCAGCCTGGCCACGGTGACTGCGTCATAAGGCGAGTGGCAGATAAGTTCAAACCATCTCCAGTACCTACGCGCGGATCGTCGTTCGATGAATGTCCCCTTCTGGGGGCGCTGGTTTTGGCAGAGCTTTCGCGACGATCGCGGCGGAGCATGTTGTGTGAGGCAGCCAGCGGCGAATCGGATTTTGGTCCGAAATCGACCTAGGGCTGAGCTGGGCGACCTGCTAATATTCGCCCCAAAGTTAGGGCTTTATTGAGTTCATGCTGATCCATTAGCTTCATAATTCCGCTCCCCGCGTCATGGAAGATGCAATATGTCTCGGTTCTTTATGCAATGCTGCCTGTTGCTAGCAGTCGTCCAACCGATTTGCAACCAAACTTGGGCACAGCAGCCGGCCCTACGACCTCAGCAGCCTGGCGGCCAGCCTGTCGCCAATCAAGTTGGTCAGCCTGGAGCGCAGAATCCTGCTCAACCGACCTCAACCGTGCAAATACCCGTGATGAGTGCCGCCGAGGCAATAGCTAAGGGAATTGCCCAGGTCGCCCAGCCACCCTTTCCGCCGCTGACACCCCAGTACCAGGATTACATGGACAAGGTGCTGGCCATTTGGGAGGAGCGCACGGCAACGGTAGATCAATTCCAATGCGATTTCAAACGCTACGAGTTCGATCCTGGAAACCACCCCACCGCACCGACGACCATCGCGGCGGGCGTCATCAAGTTCGCTAAGCCCGACAAGGGGATGTTCCGCGTCGACAAACTGGAGTTTATTGTCGGGGCAGAGACGCCCAATCCTAAATACCAAGTCAATCCGCGACGCCCCAATGGTGACTATTGGATCTGCGATGGCAATTGGGTCCACAACATCGATCGCAACGAAAAGAAGGCAGTGCGTACCGAATTGCCTCCTGAGATGCGCGGCAACCAGATCCACATGAGTCCTATCCCGTTTCTGTTTGGCGTCAAAGCCATGGAGCTCAAGCAACGCTACTGGCTGCGCCCGATTGTTCCTCCGGCTGGCAATAAGGATGTTTGGCTGGAGGCTTACCCTCGCCGAGCTGACGATGCGGGGAATTACTCCATGGTCGTGATCGTGCTGGACAAAACAGACCTGTTGCCCAAGTCGTTAACCGTCATGTTGCCCCATGCAACCCAAGAAAAACCACATCGCGAGGTCTACGAGTTCGAGAACCGAGATCAGATGGGTGGCATCTTGAATACCATCAAGCAGAAGGTGTTTTTGCAGGACTTTATCGATACCAAGCTGCCTGGCGATTGGCAGGTGATCGAAGAGCCATGGGTGAGCCCGGCCGCCCAGGCCGCATCCCTGCAGGCGCAAGCCAACCCGAATCTGTTGGCGCCGGCGACGGCACAGCAGCAGCCACCCACCAACCGGTGAGCGATGGCTGCACAGCCGGAATCCGTGGGCCCAGCCTACTAGCCTCGGCCGGGCGGTGTAGTTAACCTGAAAGCTGCTCACCAACCCGGCAATCGACGCGATTCGCGCTTTCAGGCGTTGCCGCTCTCGCCCACGAGGTTCCTTATGTCCGACCGCATCCAATCGACCACCGAAGGCAGCGCGGTGGTGGCTACTCTCCAAGACACCACGCTGACCGATGACGAGATTATCAAAGAAGTTATTGCTGAACTGCTGGAATTGATCACGCGGTGCAAGCATTCCCACTTGGTGATCGATTTCTCCAAGGTTGAATTTCTTTCGACCGTCTTTTTGGGGCAGCTGATTAGCCTCAAGATGTCAGCCGCAAAAAGCGAAACCAAATTAATTCTATGTGGCTTCAGCGTGTTTATCATGGAAGCTATTCATATCGTGGCCTTCGACCGCGTGTTTCAGATTGTTGGCACGCGCGAGGAAGCGTTAGAGACCTGCCATTCATAGCCCAAGGGTGCAATGGGGCTGATCAGTCTTTGATTCATCTCTGGGGATCGACATCGCCGAAGATTTTATCGCGTTGCTCCAGGCCGAGGCGTGGGTCGCGCAGATCCAAGCGATACAGGATCTGGTTGTAATCGTAGAGGGGCGTGGGCTGGGCGTGGTTTGCAAACTCCGCCGTATAGGTGCCCTCAAAGTAAAGCCAGGGAGAATCATCCTGTGTGGCCGTTGGGTGAAGTCGCGGATTGTAAAATGTGTAGTTGTCGTGCGAGAGCACTTCCACCGCATGCTCCCAGGGCCCGACTGGCGAATCGGCCTCCGCATACCACAGCGTTCCGAATGCGGAGGGCTGGCCGAACTTCTGCATAAACACCGTAACCCACCGCTGGCGGTAGGCGTTCCAAGCAATAGAACCCGAATGCGGCGTGATGGGCTTTTGGTCAGCCGCCGAGGGAATGTCTGGCTGTGGGCGGAGCGCTTGCCACTCCGAAACAGCTTGCCAGTCTTCGAAACTAGCCCGCATCCTGACGTGGGGCAGCGGATTGCCAAAGTACAGCCAGCGGACGCCCGCGGTATCCGTCCACAGGGCGGGATGCCCGTCAGCGATCAACGTCTGTTTGCCGACTGGATCCGTCTTCTCCCACACGGTCTGCAAATGTTCGAATTGGCGCTGTTGTTCATTCCATTTGCACAGCCCACTCTCGTAAGTCTCCAAGGGTGGTCGGATCTTGCGGTAGAAGGCTACCAGATGTTGGGCTCCCTGGCTGTCGGGCAAGCTGACGTAGCCAGTCAACCAGGTCGGTCCCGAGCCGGGCATCTCCGCCACCGCCCGCACGCGCCCTCGTGAATCGAGAAAGAAATTGAAATTTGGCCGCAGTGGCGGCTCCGCAGCCGCAAAGGCATTGACCTCGCTGGTAGCGCTTGTCATGTGGAACACACCCAGCGGATAAGAACTGAGTTTGGTGTCACCCCAAGCCCAATAAAGTTGGCCGCGATGCGTGGCGACTTGCACGCTGTCACAACCCGCGATGGGGCCATCTAGCCAATCCGATTCGGCACCCAGCTTTTGACTTTCCGCAAATAAGCCGCGGCCGGTCAGACGCCCCACGCGTTCGGCGATGATGCGTCGAGTGAGCTTGATTTGCTGGGTTTGTCCGGGTTGCGGCGTAATGCGCAAACCCTGATAGCCGAAGCCGTCGGCGGCCACGCCATAGCCATGCCCGATAACGGAAAACCAGGTTGCCCGATTCATCAAGGAAGGATCATCGACTGCAATGATGCCCGCATTGTCGCTAACATAGCGCACTTGGTCGGTCGTCCGCAGCTCCACCAAGGGCACTGGCCAACCGTTGTCAGCATCGACCAGCTGCAGCTGGAAGGGCCGCTGGTCGGCTCCCCAGATCATCGGCGAACCCCACCCCATGCTCTGGCAGGCAACCAAGATCCAACTCAGGACCCCCACAGCAGCCCAACGCCCCGCGCCAATTCCCGAGAAATCACGCTCAGTCGAGCCGCAAAGCTGAGAACTGGAAATTGGGGAGAGTTGAGCTCGGATTATCTTGCCTAGCAGAATCGCCATTCCACCGCTGATAGCCATTCCACTCCTTCACCGTTCGATACGCCCCGGTTCGTTGGCGTATTTTACCGCGCCGCGACTGGGCTATCGACCTCAATCTCGATGGCTAGCTCACGCATGCCGCACAATTGCCGGGCGATGGCAATTGCCTGCTGCTTGATCTGAGCCGATGCCACACTTCCGCGCAACACGATCAGCGATCCGGCGCATTGGCAATGAACCCCCATCAAGCGTGCCTTGTTCAACATCTGATTGACGTCATCGCCAATGGCGAAAGGAGTGTGATTTTCGATCAACGCAGGCATAATTCACCTTATCTGCAGAGGTAGAGACCAGCGGAGGAGAGTTTCGTCGGGCAACCACTTGCCCTGACCATCTTCATCGGAAACTTAGCACCAATTCTGCAGGCTACACAATACAGGTTGTCCTGCGAGCGCCGTTTTCGAGCGACGCACTGTTTGCTAGCAGCGATGCATGGCCTGGGTAAGACGTTAGGACTGAGGTCCAGTCCTCGATGCCGCAGGGAGGCTCGTGCGCTGTCAGCATTAGAACTTAGCTAAGAATCTATCCCAAGACCAAGAAACCCGCGGCTTGCGGGACGTTGATTTTAAGCATCGTTCGATAAGTAAAGTCTAATTTGTCGGGCGAGCATCACGGCGGAGCGTGATGGGTACAATTTGTCGGGCGAGCATCACGGCGGAGCGTGATGGCTACTTTCTTGTCCGGCGAGCATCACGGCGGAGCGTGATGGGTACAATTTGTCGGGCGAGCATCACGGCGGAGCGTGATGAGTACTTTCTTGTCCGGCGAGCATCACGGCGGAGCGTGATGGCTACAATCTGTCCGGCGAGCATCACGGCGGAGCGTGATGAGTACAATCTGTCGCGGCGAGCATCACGGCGGAGCGGGGGGTTACTTGCCGCATTGGCTGGCAACCTTGCAGATCGCGCAGGCCGATTGTGTTCCGCAGCCACCCTCGGCCGCCTGTGTTCCGCAGGCCGGGCCACAGCCTTCCTCGACACGCATGGCAAACTGGCTGGACTTTACCTGCGTTTCGTAAAGTGCGACCAGTCGATCGAGCTGCGACTGGATCTCGGGAGAAACCTCCGCCAGGAAATGGAAATACAGTGTACGTCCGTCGAGCAGGGGTTCGACCTCCAGCAGCGTCGCCTCATATCCTTGCTCTGCCAGCCAACTGACGCAACTGGAATGGGCCTCGTTTCCCAGTTGTGCAAGTGTCCCCACAGCAGTTGGTCGGCCGGCGTCATTTTGCGCAGCACCTTGCCATCGGCTGCGAGCTCCGTCGCGGAATCAGCGCAGCGGGCTCGTCCCAAGACCGAGCCGACCTCCAGGCCGCGTGCAGAACGGCACACCACGCGATCGGAGCGTTGCAACTCCAAGGATTCTGGGGCTAGAAAACGACCGACCTGTCCCATGGTCTCCAGGCGGAGCAAGACGAATTCTTGTGAGAAAACCGTGGAATTGGGAGGAGTGGCTAGCATACGTGCTCACTTGACGGAGAAAAGTCTATCGGCAGAGTAGGGGAGTGCGCGGGATGGATGCGGCTCGGACCTTCAGATTCTCAAGCCTATGCGTTACTATTATGCGCACCGGATGGGAATTCACAGCACCCCATTCACTGTGTGCAGGACGCACTTGGCCACTTCAGCATTAAAACGCAACATCGAGCGACCCAATATGATTACTGAATCCAATTTAACCCATCCTGTCGATTCTCGTTGGCATCGTTTGGCCGGGCGTGTCCAGGCCGGGAACTGCATCACGTCCGACGAGGCACAAGCGATCTTGGCCAGCGACAATGATGAGCTACTCGACCTGATTGCGGCTGCCTACCGCTTGCGGCTGCAGCACTTTGGAAAATCAGTGCAGTTGTATTTCTTGGTGAATGCCAAGAGCGGCTTGTGCCCGGAGGATTGTGGTTACTGTTCCCAGTCCAAGCTCTCGACGGCGCCAATTGAAAAATACCGCATGTTGTCCGCCGATCAGTTGCTCGATGGCGCTCGGGTCGCCGCCGAACGCGGCTCGAAGACCTACTGCATTGTGATCAGTGGTCGTGCGCCCAGCGAGCGAGAGATGTTGGCCGTGGAGACGGTCGTACCGATGGTCAAGCGAGATTATGACTTGAAGATCTGCGCTTGTTTGGGCTTGCTGAGCCCCGCCCACGCCGAGCGATTGAAGCGGAGTGGCGTGGATCGCGTGAACCACAATTTGAATACCGGCCCTGAGCACTACGATCGAATCTGCTCCACGCACAGCTACCAAGATCGACTGGATACTTTGAAGAATGTCCGAGCTGCGGGTTTGGAATTGTGTAGTGGCGGGATCATTGGCATGGGCGAGTCTCACGCGGACCTGGTAGCGATGGCCATGGAGCTACGCGAATTGGCGGTCGAATCGATTCCTCTGAACTTCTTGACGGCTATCGAAGGCACCCCTCTCGAAAACGAGAGTAACTTGACCCCGCAGGATTGTTTGCGGGCATTGTGCATGATGCGCTTTGTCAATCCCAGCAGCGAACTGAGAATTGCTGGAGGGCGAGAAAAGCACTTGCGCAGCCTGCAGCCTCTGGGGCTCTACGTGGCGAATAGTCTGTTTGTAGGTGACTACCTGACCACCAAGGGACAACCACCCGAGGCCGATTACCAGATGATCACCGATATGGGTTTCGAGATTACCAAGTGCGAACCCTCGCTGGCTTGATATCCACGCGGCTACTCGTGGGGCTGGAAGTACAGGATGCCATTGGCTTCCAGCTGTGGTCGGTGGGTTCTTAATTGCGACCAGCTATGTGGTTCGCTACCGGGAATCAAACGCCGCGCCGACATGCACCACGCACGGCCAGCCAGTGCCGGTACTTGTGTCAGTTCTGACAGACTGATGGCAATTTCCGCCGTCCATCGCTCAGCTTGCGGATGAACGAAAACGTGCCACTTGGGATTGAAAGCTGAAATCCCACAGCATCGGTCATAGGTTTGGCCATTCTCGGCCACGGCCAGCTCGATCGCGGTGTTGTAATCGCGATCGGTGTCGAGCACGAGATGCACGTGATCCAGGTCATCCAGAACGGCATCATAGGTACGGGTCGTGGCTGGCTCGATCACTGTCCGCGATGGGTCGCGATCGCACTCGATGGCGATATACAGATATTCGTCATCGTAGCACCAGCGAAGACTGCTTGTCGGCGCAGCCTGAGCGTTTTCCAGGCGGCTGAGTTGCATGGCTTGGCCTGACTGCCACATGGGTTCATTGAATTCTCCATCCAAGACAGGACGGATTTTAGTGGGCCAGGCACTGGCCAAGCACTTTAATTGCGAATGCTGATTGGCGGCCAATAGCCGCTCCTGCCGTGCAACTTGATTCCAACCGATGAGGGCTGGCTGTTCGCCCAGCGACTGCAACATTTGGGATGGTTCACGGCGTTTTGCGAGGTCCGCATACGGCACACGAGCAGCGATTTGATATCCTCCCGCTCGCAACGCCGGTTCCGCTCTGCAGGCTGCATCCAGCAGGGCGAACCATTGTTGGTCGGAGAGCAATGGACCGCTGGACGATAGCGGATCGAGGTTTGCCCGCGACGATACCGAGGTGGCAGCAGCACTCACGACGCCTGATGCAGGCGAAACATCGCCGCCAGAGCTCACCAAGGCACGATCGGACTGCAGAGCCTATCCGAAAAGGGGTCTGACCCTTTGGAGGCGAGTCGATTTCATTGGTTTTTTGGCCTCGCTGGAGAGGGTCAGACCCCTTTTCGGATAGGCTCTCAAAGGGCGATGCGTTCCAGACGGCTTGAGTGGTCAGCGCGGGGCCAGGCCACTGCCGGTCCGCTGCTGGCATCGATCGCGTCTGCCGCTGCAGGGATTTGTTTGGCATTGGCCATCCAGGTTGAAAACTCATCGCTACTGGTCAACTGTAGGCTGGTGATCCTGGCCCAGTCGGCCGCATCGCTACCCTGTCCGCGGGACGCCAAGATCTCGAGCACCGCCTGCTGCCTGGCCCAGTTCACGCCGGACAATTGCTGTGCCAGAGTCACCAAAGCTGGCGCCGCTTCGGCGACAGGAAAACTATCCAGAACGAAGTTCAATTCCTTTGTCCAGGCCGCAATGGGGTTTCCCTCCGGTTGCTCCAACAGTGCCTGTAGCGAATTCTTGCGGTGGACTCGGCCCATGACCAATTGGTAATTCCCCAAGCTACCGATCGAAAGCTGTCGCGCATTGTCGGGCGATCGAGCGCAGCCGCCAAACAATGATGCGTTGACGACGGTGGCTTGACTGCGCGACCAAAGCGTCCGCATGGGAACGGTATCGGCCAGCTGTCTGGCCTCGGAGGGCAGGGGCAGCAGGATGTCCCAGATGGCCAGGCCAGGTGAACGCAATACTCGGCGGCATTGTTCGCTGTAACGTCCCGCACTGGGCTGCGTGACTATTGCCAGCTTTTGAACCTGCCAGCTGGCGAGCCCCAGCTCGGCAGCCAGGGGCAGCTGCTTCTCGGCATCGGCGGCCAAGGCGAGCGCTTCGCTTATAGGTAGCGCAGCTGGGGCTGGCGTAAAGACTGGCAGCTGCCGGGCCTCGCTAGTCAGCACCACGTCAGGCCTCCAACACAAAATTTCGATGGCCAGGCGTCGTGTTGTGGATGCCTGGGATTCACCCGCGGCTCCCCAAGTCCGCAGCTCCACCAAACCAACTTGCGGAGCCAGCGTGGACAGCAGCTGGCTGTGATTGGGCTGAAAGCCAACGCGACTGATGGGCTCTTCCGCAGCGGTAACGACGACCGCAGCCCCCACTTGCTCCTCCCATGCCGCGGCGGCCAGCGGGCACCAGGGGATTTCAGCATGCTGACTGACGGCTGCTAAAACCCCAAGCCGCGGAGCGTGGCGACGCTGCGAGTACCAGGACTTGCCACCATCGCGAGTGGCCAGAATCAGGCCTTGTGCTCCGACCAGCCAGCCGCGATGGCGATCGAGAAAGGCAATGCTATTTACCGGGAGATTCTGCCCAGTTAGCACGCTGTTCCAGCTGGCCCCTGCGTCCGTGCTGTGCAACAGCAGGGAACCCGGCGAGCCGCCAACCCACAGCTCGCGCGGTGTGTCCGGCTGAACGCTGTTGGCCGCTGGCTGGCTGGGTAGTGACGCGATCGTTCGAAAGTGGATAACTTCCCTCGCATCCGTGCTCAGCGGCACGGAGAGGCTCGCCCACTGCCTTCCATCCGGCGACGCCGACAGCAGGCCACCATCGCCGCATGCCAGCCAGTGTGTCCCCGTATGGATCAACTGCTGAATGGCGGCATGATTTGCGAGACCGGATACTGCGCCGGGAGTTGGGTCGGATGTTGGGCCGGACGCTTGGGTAAGTTCCACGCGTGACAACGTATCCACGGCGGCTACCGCGCCGCTGCGGCCACAGGCCAACCGCCGCTGCATGCCCGATGGACAGGGGCAAGCTGCGCCAACTGCGACCACCATCCAAGCTCTCGAAAACGCTTGACGAAAGCTCGGGACTGTAGTCTCCCCAAGCAACGATGCGCCCCGCCTGCATAGCCACGCCCGTCAGTCGCCCCAGCTGAAAGGCATGTGTCTTCTCCCAACTGCGACCACCATCTAGCGATTTGAGTAAGACCCCATGGCTGCGACGGGTCACATTGCCAATCCAGCCGCCCACGGCGAACCCGAACTCTCCATCAAAAGCTACGCCATGCAAGTTGCAGCTCGTGACCGAAGGCAGCAACTTCCACTGGCGACCCGCATCCTCGGTTATCAAGATTGCGCCGCGGTCGCCGACAACACATAAACGGTCTTCGGAAATGACAGCAATAGCGTTAAGCGACGCGTCGCTGGATGCGAGGGCCACCAATTCCTCATTGGGCATGATAGCAGCCTGGGACGCGCTGATCGGTGGGATCGGGCTGGCTGACTCTTCTAATCGTGGAGGCTGCGCGAGGCTCACGCCCGTCAGGCATGCTGCAATCAACCATGCTGGGATAGCCATCGACCAAAACAGGTGCTTGCTCACGTGGTGCAATCTCCATTGCAAGCTTCGAACCTGTCCGAAAACCGAACAGAACCGCGGCTAACGCCAAAGCGGCTGATGGTATTCGGATAGATCCTTAAGGAACCAGGACCTGGACTCGGTTTTTTAAAAATAGGGTCTCACCCGCTGGGGGGTTAGTTTAGAGATTGCGCGGCGGAAGATCTATGGCAATAATTCGATGGGACTTGCTTCAGCCCGCGTACTTGATCTACAGTCGCAGCCGGGAATTCGACTTTTTCACGCGGATGCGGACATGGTTGCAGGTTGCTCATCATGCACACAGAGTTTTCACGTTTGGCCAGATTCTTGCGCTCGACAGCCACTGGTGGATTAATCTTCCTGCTGCCGCTGGCGGTCCTGCTGGCCCTGCTGGGCCAGGTTTATTCGATGGTGTTGGCCATTGCGAAACCCTTGCACGCCTGGATTCCGGTCTACACACCGCTGGGGATTAGCCTGCTGTTCCTGGCCGCATTGGCGATCCTGGTCCTCTTGTGCTTTGTGGCCGGGCTGGCAGCTCAGCGAGCGATAGGCAGAAAGTTTTCGTCGACGATCGAAAAGCAATTAGTTACCGTTTTTCCCAAATACGCGATCTACAAAGATCTGCTGGCGGGCAACCTCAAACATGAAACCATTGGTCCCTCGCTCAAGCCGGTGTTGGTCGAGTGCATGGATGGTTTGAGTATCGCCTTTGAATCTGACCGACTGCCCAATGGTCTGGTGGTCGTTTATTTCCCGGCACCCCAGACACTTGGAACGGAAGAATTCTACTGGTCGCGCCGGAAAAGGTAACGGCCATCGAACTGGAATTTGGTGAGTCCTTGGGGATATGCGAGCGATTGGGTCGCGAGTCCGCACCGGTGTTGACCATGTTCGCCGAGTAGCCTGTGGCTGCGTCTTGAGTTAGGGCTGAATGCGCGTGTGTTGGCGCCACGTCAGTTCGCGAGTGTCGCTCGGGCGACCGAGGGAAAAGGGATAGGCCAGGGCTACCCCCGCCAGGAAACCGCCGACGTGCACCGCATAGGCCACGCCCGTGTTGATGCCTCCCAACATGCCCAGGCTGCTAATCACCTGGAATACGAACCACATTCCGACAGCCACAAAGCCGGGCACTTGGGTAACGATGCGAAACAGCAGCACGGTAACCTGGCGATGCGGATGCAGGACCAGGTAAGCCCCCATCACGCCCGAGATAGCCCCCGATGCGCCGAGGCTGGGAATCATCGACGATTCGCCGGTCCTATTGAGCAGCACATGCGCCATCGAAGCGATCAGACCGCACACAATGTAGAACAGCAGGTAGCGCACACGACCCAGGTGCTGTTCAATATTATCTCCAAAAATCCACAGGAACCACATATTGCCCAACAAGTGCGCGATGCCACCGTGCATGAACATCGACGTCAGCAGCGTTAAGTAAACGGGAATGGGTGTTTCCGCCAACCCAGGAATGGTCACCTCTTGAGGGCCATCCACGGAACTGACTTGCACGGTTCTGGACTCGGTAACGATGTCCTGGCCGAGCATGATCTCGGCGGAACGGTCGAGTAGGCCATGGTAAAGTCGTGGTTGTTGCCTAGGCCTTGAAAAATGGCAAACACCAAGACGTTGGCGATGATCAAGCCAAGATTGACAATAGGAAAAGATGTTCGATCCGAGTTATCGTCACCCAAGGGGAACATGCTGACCTCAACTGGAAGAGCCAGTGTGAAAGAACTGAAAGGGTCTGCCCGATCAGGCTCTATGCCCATAGCTGCCACCAGGGTTCGATCCCCGTGGGCTATCACAGAGCCTAACTTGCTGGCCCGGGCTTGACCATCACTAGCGACCTCCAAGTTGGCTCAAACGCCCCAAAATCTACCTCCTCGTCCCGGCCGCTGGACTTGCCGGAGCCGCCCCGCCTCGAGGGCTCGCATGCTCGCCTACGCTACAAAACGGTAGGCGAGACGCTATAATTCCCGCGTTGACGCTAGCACCGTTGGCTATGAACTACTTTTCGACCCCTTTTCTGAATCGACGGAGGATCACATGAATCCTATTGACATTTTGGGCAGCCTACTTGGGCAAACGCAGGGTCGCGGTGGCCGCGGCGGCGACATACTCGGTGAGCTCATGCGTGGCGCCACCCGCGATTCGGGCTCAGGCAGCACGACACACACCAGCCTCGAGCAGCAAGCTAAAGAATTGGAAGACCTGTTGAAGGTATCCAAGGATCGCCATTCGCAGCCGGCACCCAATACGAACTGGACGCCCCCCGCATCGCCCAAGACAACCCATGCCCAGTCCATGGACGAACAAGATAAAGCCTTGATATTGGTTCGGGCCATGGTCAATGCGGCCAAGGCGGATGGGCGTTTAGATGCAACCGAACAAAAGAACATCATCAGTCGCCTCAACAATCCCACGAAAGATACGATCGAGTTCTTGAATCGAGAATTTGAACGGCCCTTGAACGTGCACGAGTTCGCGTTGTCCGTTCCGGTTGGCATGGAACAGCAGGTTTACACGATGTCGTTAATTGCCATCGATTTGGACACCAGCGACGAAGCCAAGTACATGATGGAATTGGCCGAGGGGCTGCGTCTGTCGCCCGAGGTTCGCGAGCAAATCCACCAGCGTTTGGGTGCACCGAGCGTATACTAGTGAACCTTTTTCAAACACCATCTTCTTCCAGTAGAGTGAATTTCCCATGAATATAAAATGTTTGCGGCAACCGGCGGCATTTTCTTTAGCCATGTTCGCGTGCCTATGCAGCGCTTCGGTGAGCCATGCTCAGTCGACCACATCCGCGGCCTTGGTGGTCGACGGCAACGTAAAGAATGTATTTCGAGGCACCGACCAATACCTTGTTCAAGTCCTCGTTCAGCGTTCAGAGGCAACCAGTGCCGTGGGCCTTGCCGGCGGCCGTTATCCGGCGCAGGTGAGTACGTCTATGTGCATGTGGGTGAGACTGCGGCATTGGCCAGCATGCCCAAAATCCAGTCGCGTGTTCGCCTGTTCCTCGGCGCGGGCGAAGCGGGACAATGGGAAGCAGTTGGTCGAGACTGGTTCCAAGAAAACCCAAGCACCGATTTAGCTCAGGCTGGAGCAGGTTTTGGTGCTCCCGCTGCTGATGCCTTGGGCATCATGTCTCAAGCCGTTGCCGTCGGCACCGACACTGGACTGAAGGTAACGCAAGTAAAGCCAGGCAGCCCGGCCGCCGCGGCTGGAATCGAGGTAGGCGATATTCTTGTTGAGGTCGATCGCATGGCACTACGCAGCCAAGATCAATTGTCCGACCGCTTTGCTAGAAGTAATGGCAAGATCTCCCTGACCGTCCGCGACGTGCGTACGGGACGTGATGTGCTGGTCGAAGTAGCCGGTGCGCCAGCCCCTGCCGCAGGCACCATGCAACCCTTCGGTGCGATTACCGAACTCGCGTTTTACAACGGCGAAGCAACCGTCAAGGTGACCTCGGTTTCCGCCGGCAGTCCCGCGCAGAAGGCCGGACTCGTTCCCGGACTGCTGATTCTGAAAGCCAATGGTCAAGCCATCGCCAGCCCCAAGGATCTCGAACAAGCCGAGGCAGCCTCGCGGGGCAAGCCTGGAACTGGTGCTCGTCGATCCCAAGGACAAACGCGAGCAAGTTGTGCGCGTTAACCTACGCTAGTTTCAAGGAAAGATGATGAAGTCCGGTTTTTGTTTATATGCCGCACTCGCGCTCACCATGTTGGGCGCGGGCCAGGCTTCGCTGGTTGGCGCTCAAGATCCCCTGCCATCCTGGAACAAAACTCAGCCCAAGCAGACGATTATCGATTTTGTGCAGTCGGTAAGCACCGCCGGTAGTCCAAGATTTGTTCCTCCGTCAGACAGAATTGCCGTGTTTGATAACGACGGTACTCTGTGGCCTGAAGTACCACTCCCGTTTCAAGTAGTTTTCGCGTTTGACGAACTCAAGCGACGTGTGCCACAAGAGCCACAGCTGGCTCAAAATGAAATGGTGCAGGCCGCGTTGCAGGGTGACGTGCGAAAACTGCTCGCCGGCAAGCATCACGACGGCTTGATGCAAGTCCTAGCCCTCACCCATGCTGGCATGACCACCGACGAATTTGATGCGCGGGTGCTGAATTGGATGGCGACCGCAAAGCATCCCGACTATGGACGGCACTACTCGCAATTGACCTACCAACCCATGCAAGAGTTGTTGAGCTATTTGCGGGACCATGGATTTAAGACCTTTATCGTGTCCGGTGGCGGCGCCGATTTCATGCGTGTTTGGTCCGAGAAGATTTACGGCATCCCTCCCGAAAACGTGGTCGGTTCGACCGGGCAAGTCAAATTCGAAATGCGCGACGGCCAGCCTGTGCTCATCAAAACCTTGGATCAGATATTTGTCGATGACAAGGAGGGTAAGCCAGCTGGCATTCATCAGTTTATTGGCCGCCGCCCCATTGCCTGTTTTGGCAACAGCGATGGTGACCAAGCCATGTTGGAGTACACAACCATCGGCAATCCTTTGCCCAGCTTGGGGTTACTGGTACATCACACCGACGGGGAACGGGAGGTCGCCTATGACGCCAACCCACCCAGTTCTGGCAAGTTAACCACGGCATTGACGGAGGCCGCCCAACGAGGCTGGACAGTAGTCAGCATGAAGGACGATTGGAACAAACTGTGGTCTGAATCCGAGCAAACTGCCGATGGCAATGCAGCAAAGCTAATCGGTTCGTGGCTGGTCGAGGATATTCGGCAGGCAGGTGTCGTCGATGATGCTCAATCGACATTGGAGTTTGTCGAAGGAGGAATGGTCTCCGGCAGTACCGCTGTCAATCGCTTTTCGGGCAAGGCGGATATCGATGGCCAACAACTCAAGTTCGGGCCGCTAGCCGTCACGCGGCGGGCGGGCCCCCCGGCCTTGATGGATCAAGAATCGAAATTCCTGGCCGCTATGAACTTGGTCACTAGCTTTCGTTTCAAAGAGAATGGACTATTATCCTTGACCGACGCCCAAGGCGGAGAACTCATGCGCTTGTCGCGAATGGCGATCAAGCCCGCGGATTAACTGGCATCCTCAAAGTTGCTTGGATTTCCGTTTGATTCGAGCCCAAAGTTGGCTGGCTTTCCTGCTTGTTTTCGTATGCATGTTATGGCGTACAGAATGTTGGCGTACGCATAGTCGCGTACAGCATGTTGGATTGCAGCAACTCGTCGGCCATCAGGGCCCACGCTTTGAGCTCGCAGGTACCAGCAAGGCCTGCGCGACAATGCGCGGGCCTGTCTGGCTAGTGAGCAGCCTGTTGTTGCGCTGCATCAAGCCGCTGACGACTTCAGATATCCGGCCAAATGTTGAGCCCGTACGGGATTCTGCATTTTGGAAACGGCTTTGGCCTCAATCTGTCGCACGCGCTCACGCGTGACTTTGAAGATCCTGCCAACCTCCTCGAGCGTATAGGAGTAGCCATCAACGAGGCCATAGCGGAGGCGAATGATCTCGCGTTCGCGGAAGGTCAAGGACTTGAGCAGCAGGTCAATCTTGTCGCGTAGCAAGCCATTGCTGGCGTTGCGAATTGGATTGCCATGCTCGTTGTCTTCGATGAACTCACCAAAGCTGTTATCCTCACCCTCGCCGACGGGGCGGTCGAGGCTGATCGGATGTCGCCCAATATCCAACACGCGGCGCACCTCCTCGACGGGGATTTCGCATTGCCCGGCAATTTCTTCGCAGGTCGGGTCGCGTTTAAGCTGCTGGGTCAACGTCTTCTGAATATTGCGCAGGCGACTCAAGACATCGATCATGTGCACTGGAATACGAATGGTCCGTGCCTGATCCGCAATGGCTCGCGTAATCGCCTGGCGAATCCACCAGGTAGCATAGGTCGAAAACTTGAACCCTCGGCGATACTCGTACTTGTCGACAGCTCGCATCAGGCCCGTGTTGCCCTCCTGGATTAGGTCCAGGAAGCTCATACCACGATTGCGATACTTCTTGGCGATCGACACAACCAGCCGCAGGTTGCCCTGCGACAATTCACGTTTGACGTTCTCGTAGTCTTGATAGTGCTTGCGAAATTCGGCGCAACGTCGTTGCAAGCTGCGGGGACTCTCCTGCGTTTGAACAATCAGCCTGCGCAACTCGCTGCGGAGGCGTTCGCACTCCAGGCTGTCGGCCGGATGATTTGCCAGTTCAGCGATCCGCTGCTGCAAGGTTTGCATGCGGTCAGACAACTGTTCCAGCAATTTCATGTTGGGCACGACCCGTCGCGAACGCAGGCTGAGTTCCTCGGTCAGCACAATGCACTTGCCACGCAGGCGTTGGTAGTCGCGAATTAATTGCGTTTTAACGGCCGGATCGACATTCTTGCGGACGATCAGATTGAAGATGGCCCGTTTTTTGGCAAGCAGATGTCGCAACGTTTCCAGATTGCTGGGCATCCTGGCGGAAATCTGTTCCTTAGTCAGTCTCTCGGTCAGCGAAACCTTGATCGTTCGATCGAAGGGCAACTGTCCCTTATGCACGCGGCGCAGGATATCGATGGTTTGCCGCAGGGCAAGATCATTGGCAAATAGGCTACGGCGAAAGCGGCGACGGGTGATCTCAATTTTCTTGGCGAGTGCAATTTCCTCGTCACGCGTGAACAGTGGAATCTCGGACATTTGACTCAGGTAGAGTCGAATCGGATCCTCGCTCAACTTGACTCGCGAATTGGTCAGCGGAGTGGGCTCCTCACGCACGTCCTCGATCTCGATATCCAGCTCCGCGTTAGCCTCCAACTCGCCAACCGCCTCGGCGGCATTTTCCTCTTCAGGAAAAGCCTCTTCAAACTCCGAAAACATTCTCAGGCGTGGATTCGTGTTCGGGGTGGGAGCCTTGTCGAGCAGCTTGATCCCTTTGTGCTCGAGAATCACTAGCAGATTATCCAACTTTTCGCTGCTACTATCTTCATCCGGCAGATACTTGCCGACTTGTTCGTAGGTCAGATAGCCCAGTTCGCGGCCGGTTGCAATCAATTGACGAAGGTCTAGGTCCATAAGCTCCACGTTCAACTCCTTTTGATTTTTCCGAGGGCTGCTACGGGTAACAACTGGCTCGGTAAGTGGAAAAAAATTTCTTGCACGCTGCTGTGTCAGAGCAAAAAAATCAGGGTTGGTCCAGTCGTCGGATTCGCCAGAATTCAGTTCTTTCCTTGATTCCTGGAAAGCATGGCGACTCCGTCTCCCGCGATAACCCTAAAATTAGATGCTGACGAGGCACTAGTGGTACGTGCATCTCAAGGCTTCATGCCTGTTTCAAAAAGGGGTCTGACCCTCTCCGAACACAAAAGTACTTGACCTATTCTCCAAAGGTTCAGACCCCTTTGGGAAACAATTCCTGACAGCGGTTCAGTGGGCGACTCGTTTCGAACGGGGTGGTGATTGCCATAACTTTGGGCACATCATCGCCAGCTTGTTGATCACATCCAAGTCTCCAGGCTCGTAGGTGCTAGTGCCTATTCGCATGGAGGATCAAGCAAACCTTGCCGTAAGCGAGCCTGTCGAACGATTTGTTGCAAGATTCCTGATTTCTCCTGTTCGGGTAATTCCTTTTGCAATGTATCCATTTGATGTTGTCGTCTCAATTCATCCTGTCTTTCACCCATGCGTTGCGTCAACACACGCAAGCGATCCTCGGGTGAATCGCGCGTGTAATGCAGTTTTGCGTTCGCCTGTTCATGCAGGGTTACCAACAGACTCTTCAAAGAAGGGTCTTCCAAAGCAATCAGTACGCTGGCAAATTCCAGCGACTGACCGCTGAACTCAAGTTGTTCGTACGCGTCCAGCATGGCTCGCGCTGCCTCGCACTCAAGCCAGCCCAATTGCACCCGTTCGAGTGCCATGGGGGCAACCTGCGGTGCCACAATCATCAATTCCAGCAGTTCGCGTTCAAAGGGCGCCAGGTCGCCGGGGCGCGTCAAACGCTTGGCGGCCGGATCGTCCTTGGCGGTTTTGGGCAGGCGCTGCTGCGTTGTTCCGCGCGCATTTGAGAAAGCCGTTCGCGCAGACGTGCCTTCGGGGATGGAGAATTGCCTGGCCAAACGCGGCAGCACCTGATTCTGCCGCAAGCGAAATGCTTCGTTGCTGATCAAACCCTCGGTGGGAACTTTGGCCAACAGTGTCAAGCATGGCTTCAACGGCCGAGTTGGCGCGGTGGGTATCGACCAACGGATCAAAGCCCGCGCTGACCCTCCGCAACTTAAACTCCAACGCGTCCGCGGCTCCCGCTATCAAATCACGCAATACCTCAGCGCCCTGCTGTAGCAGGAAATCGGCAGGGTCCAGACCGTCGGGCAGCGTCAGCACGCGGACATCCATTTGGGCATGCAAAAACAATTCCAGAACATCATCGCTACGCCTTTGGCCGGCCTCGTCGCCATCGAGCAACAGCACCACCGAATCGCATAAGTTTCGCAGCATCCTCAGGTGCGCAGCCCCCAGGGCGGTTCCTAGAACAGCAACAGCGTTATCAATGCCAAACTGATTGGCAATGATCACATCCGTATAACCCTCCATGACGATTGCCTGACGCGAACGGCGAATCGAGCTGCTGGCCAGATCGTAGCCGTACAGCTGCTGATGCTTCTGGAAGAGCCGCGTTTCGGGCGAATTGATGTACTTTGCTTTATCCTCCGAACCGGGCAACACGCGACCACCAAAGGCGATCGTCCGCTGCTCGCGATCGCGTATCGGAAACATGATCCGGTTCCGGAAACGATCGTAGTAACCATCGCCTCGTTCGCGTTTGATAATCAGTCCAGCCGATTCCAGCGCATGCTGCGACAGTTTTTTCGAGCCGGCATTATCCAGAAGCGTGGACCAGCCATCGGGAGCCATGCCAATTCCAAACTTGTTGATCGAGCCTGAGGAAATGCCTCGCTCTGCCAAGTAATCGCGAGCCGACTGGGCAGCGGGGCTCTCCAGCAAGAATTGGTGGAAGAATTCCTCGGCCCAGGCCAAGCTACGGTACATCTCGGACTTGGAGTCCTTGGACCAGCTGCGGATGAACGCTGCTGGGAGCGGGGGCGGTCGTCCAGCGAAATTCCCGCTCGCTGGGCTAATTCTCGCAGAGCTTCTTGGAAGCTAACGCCGGCTTCCTGCATGACGAAATTGAAGACATCGCCGCCAATGTCACACACCCAGCATTTCCAGATTTGCTTTTCGGGATTGACCTGCAAGCTGGGCCGCGAGTCCTTGTGCCAGGGACAGAGCGTCACAAAATTGCGACCTTGGCGGCGCAGTTCAAATCTACTGCCGATCAAGTCAACAATATCTGTTGCGGCGCAAACGCGCTCTTTGGTATCTGAATCGAAGGTGAACGACACAGGCACTCCGTAGGCGAGCTGAGTCTGCGGGAAAAGATCAGTGACACGCAAGCTGGCCGCCATGCCATGGCGGGCTGCCCACATTCTATCCTGTCATTGACCTGTCGCTAGGACCAGGGTCGCCGTGTCGTTAAGGGTCCATCCGTGGCCAAACAAAACGCACATTCCTGGGTACAATGCGCTCTGCGTGGTGCAATCCTTTGACGCTGCTGCGAGTATGGCAAACGGCGGCCATGTGGGTCAACCTCGGTTCCATATTTTTTTTCTGGCTTAGTTGGACAGCGCCACCTTGGAACGTTCCCCCAGCACGAAGCGCACGCGAGTAAACACCTTAGGGCGGCACTCTCGCTTCGCTTGCGCGCTTTAATGTTGCGCATTGAGTACTTTCCCAAGGACTTTCTTAACCCGAAGCGTCAGTTTTGAAGTTGCGCATTGCAGCATTTCCCCAATGACTTTCATAACCCGAAGCGTGAGCGAGGACGTAAATCCTTGTAAGAATTCCTCGCTTACGCGTCGGGTTAGGATGATAGCGCAACTTCAAAAAACGTGAACGAGGAAGAAAATCATCGTAAGAATTCCTCGCTTACGCTTCGGGTTAGGGTAGAAGCACAACTTCATAACTGGCGCGTGGCGCTGGGTCTTTCGATCTTTCAGTGGAAACTGCGACTGTCCAATTGGAACTATCATGCTTGGCTGGGATTTCTGTCGAGAATCAAGGCAGGCGCGGCAGTGGGTTGCTCGCTGAAATGGATGGCCTGACCAAGGAAATGCAGGGCCTGCTCAAGCCGCAGTGGATCATCGCAAAAGATGCGCATCAACGGCTGTCCCGAGGTGACCGCCGCCCCCAGGTTGGTCAGCATTTCGAGCCCCACGCTATGCTGGATTGCTGCCCCCTGACGGTGTCGCCCCGCACCGAGCGCCAGCGCCGCACGTCCGATGCATTGGCCATCCATGGCCGCAACCCACGCATTGGACTTGGCGGTCAGCACGTGCGCCCTGGCCAGCGGCAACTGCAAACTGAAGGCTCCCGACTGTGCCTCGATCATTTGTTGGTATTTGCGCAGGGCACGCCCGTCATCGAGGGCCGCAGCCAGGCATGCTGAGGCCTGCTCCAGATCTGCAGCTTGGCCAATTGCGACGAGCAACTCGGCGCCTAAGCGCAAGCACAAGCTGCGCACGCGAGCGGATTGCGGATGCAAGGCTTGAGAGTCGATTTGAGCGGATAGAATCTCGACCGCCTCGTTGGCCTCGCACGCATTGCCGACCATCCTGCCCAGCGGCTGGTTCATATCGCTCAACACAGCCATTGTCCGCAGTTGCATGCGCTGCCCTGTAGTAACCAAACTATCCGCCAGCCTGCCAGCCTGCTGGGCATCTTTCATGAAGGCACCTGATCCGAACTTGACGTCCAGCACCAAGGCGTCCAGTGTGGCGGCTAGCTTCTTGCTCATAATGCTGGCGGTGATCAGCGATAGGCAGGGCACGGTACCGGTGGCATCGCGAAGGGCATACAGCTTACGGTCGGCCGGTGCGATCTCGTGGGTCGTCCCGCTGATAACACAACCAATGCGCTCGAGTTGCCGGCCGATTTCCGCCTGGGACAGGTCGCTACGGTAGCCTGGGTAGGACTCGAGTTTGTCCAGGGTTCCACCGGTCAGTCCCAGCCCTCGGCCACTGAGCATGGGAACTTCCACCTCAAAGCAAGCTAACAAGGGAGCCAGGACCAGAGAAACCTTGTCGCCCAGTCCTCCGGTTGAATGCTTGTCAATCCGCGGTCGCTCCGTAACACGCGGTAGTCGCTGGCCGCTAGCGAGCATGCAATCGGTGAGATCCGCCGTTTCCTGTTGATTCATGCCACGGCACAGGACGGCCATGGCCCAAGCCGCCATCTGGTAATCCGGTATCGAACCATCCAAGAAGCCGGATAGCATGAATTGGATTTCAGCTCGCGAAAGGACGCCAAAATCGCGTTTCTTATCGATGATAGCCAGTGCCAGCATAGATGGATTTACTACTTGGCTTCCGGAGGAATTGGCGAACCGTGCGGATCGAAATGGGGCTGGTTGGTAACTTCCAACAAGCGTTCGCGCAGCGTGCGATTGGTAAAGTGCTCTAGTTGCTCGGCGCCACCGTGCAATAGCTCTTCGGGCAGCCCGGCCTCTGAGGCCAGGTACTGCTCCCATAGCCGATGCGAGCGAACGATATTCTGCGCCCGGCTCCGCCCTTGGTCTGCCAACGAGATTTCACCGGCAGCGATGTGAATGCAGCCTGTTAACCTGAGCCAAGCCAACACCATGCGTCCGCGTAGGCCAGGTACCAACAGTCGACTGCGGAGTGCACTCCGCCCCAAGCTGTGGTTGCCCTGCTGCTCGTTGCGGTACAGCAGGGCCAGCACATCCTCACCCAAAATTTGGGCGGACACGCTGACCGACCGCAGCCCGCGTGACAGAATGCCTTTGCGAGGAGCGAAGAGCGAGGCGATGAACAAAATGCCGCCCGCCGCTACCGCCATCATGCCCGCCGTGCTGGTCGAATGAAAGCCAAACCACATGGGAACGGTAATGGCTGACAGATGCCCAACCACCGCCGAGGCCACGCCGATCACAACGCTTAAAAATACCATGACCGGCAAACGGTCTGTCAACAACCAGGCTGCTGAGGGCGGCACCACGAACATAGCTACCACCAAGATGTTGCCTACCGATTCGAACGAGGCCACCGCGGTAACCGCCACAAAGGCCGCCAGCGCATAATGCAACAGACCCACCGGTACGCCTTGGGCGGCAGCCAACTGAGGATCAAAGGTGCTGACTTTTAATTGCCGGAACAATCCAATCACAAAAGCCGCATTGAGAGTCAACACGCATGCCAAAGTAACCACCACGCGCGGCACTTGCATGCCCATGACTTGAACCAGGTTGCCCTCCATCGCCAGCAATTCGAGTTGTCCGTATAACACGCAGCCGGGGTCGAGGTCGACGCGGTCGGCGGCTTGTACGATCATCAGCAACCCCAGGGCAAACAGAAAAGTGAATACCACGCCAATGGCTGCCCCCTCATCCACACGGCCGTAATGTCGCGCCAACTCGGTCAGCAGAACGGTCAATACGCCCACGGCAGCAGCTCCGAGGAACATGAAAATGCCCTGCCGCTGGCCGGTCAGGAGAAAGGCAGCCGCCAGACCGGGTAGTACCGCATGGCTGATCGCGTCACCCATCAGGCTCATCCGTCGCAGCACCAGAAAATTTCCCAACAGGGCGGCGGCAGCGGCGCACAAGGCACCCGCCAAAATAATCCAACCGTCAATATTCCACGACCATTCAAATTGCATGTCCGGCCTCGGTCCCCAGATCTACCTTCCCTGATCGATTTCTAAGCCCACTGCTACAAGAATTTCCAGCCAAGAATTTCCAGCCAAGAAATTTTCGGCCCTGCTTCATGTCTCGGCTTTTGCCCTGATCATATCCGAAAAGCCCGCCAGCCATGGCCTGAGCGTATTGAAAGCTGGTTTTGGCGCAGGCTGGAGGGCATTTCACCCTCCCCCGCTTGCGTTCGCCCTCGGGCCTAGCGGCGAGGCGGCGGCAACGCGCGATTTGCCTGCCTGCTCTACCGCTACTTCGAGTGGGGGGCTCTGTGAAAAGGGAGACAGTGAAGTGATCTGTCCAGATAATTGAAGGGTAGGCGGATTCGCCAGAATTCGGTTCTTTCCATGCTTGCTGGAAGTCTGGCGACTCCGGCCATCCCAATATCCCTAGCCCCCGATAACCCTGGCATGGTCAGCCGATGCGCGATGGCAACGGTTTTTTCAGGGAGAACCGGGGCTGAAGCCGGCTAAGGCCCTCGGCCAATTCTGTTCAAATCCAAAATCTACGTTGGACCAAGCCCTAGCCATTCGAAACCTTGCTTTGAAGCCAGGCAGCAAGCATAATCCAGCCTTCGCATTGCGGCAGACAGTCTGCGCTAGAAATTTGGTGGACCGATCGCTGCCGATGCTCAACCTTCCTTCGTCGCGCGAGAGGCTTGAGCGGGGTTGAAACATCGGTATAGCACGCACAACCGGCCCCGCCAGACATGGGGGAAAATACCCAGCAGAATTGCGTCAGGCTCGGTCTTTAGTTAGCAATGCGAGCAAGTAAACTATGTTTGGATGGATTTTGCATGCTCGGCCGACTCAGCTTTGAAATGCCTTGCGGCTCTTGTCCCCATGCTTTCGTCCGCTGTTCCCGCAATTCACAGGTGGGGCGCTCAGCGAATATGAAACTGAATTCTGAAATCTCGTCTAGGAATTGACATGTCAGGACTTGCTCAACGGCGGCTTGCTTTCTCGGCTTCGGTGCTGGGCATGATGCTTGTGATGAGTGTCTGCCAGACTGCGGTCTGCCAAACATCGCCCGTATCTAGCGGACGCAAGCTAGTCCCGGATGCGCTGGAGATCATTCCTCCCGGCACCGAGTACGGCGAGACTTTTCAAGGGCCTGTCGACCTGCCGCTGGTGGTCGAGCATCCGGAACTGGCGTGGACGCCTGAATTCTCGCCAGTTAGCGATACCTTGCTTGAAAAGGCCAAGCAGGTGGTATTTCGTGGCGAAAGCTACAGCCTTGAATTCGCCTTCAAGCCGGTGCGGATGCTGCAAGCCGATATACAAACCAAGGCTGGCATCGAGCGCAAGACGGTGTGGTACTTGCTGTATCGTGTCCGCTACCTGGGCGGCGATTTAAAACCCAAATCCGAGGAAGACCAATACAACAATTTGGTGTATGCGATTCCTGAAGCCGTCTCGGCCAAATGGGTGCGTTTCTTGCCGCTGTTTAGTTTGCAATCCAATGTTTCCAAGCAAAGGAAAACGGATCAGATCCTGCCGGAAGTCAAGCAAGCCATTGCCGCCAAAGAGCGGGTGGGTAGTCCACTGTATGATTCGGTTGAAATTTCGCGGCGGCAGATCAATATCTCCACGGTGTCCGACCCCTTGGCTGCTGATCCCAATGCCGTATGGGGCATTGCCACCTGGACCGACATCGATCCCCGCACCGACTTTTTCTCCGTCGAGGTACAGGGGCTGACCAACGCCCAGCGGCTGGTATCCGACGGTGATCAGCTCCAGTATCTGCAGAAGGTCTTAGTCTTGTACTTTTCCAGGCCAGGAGACGACGTCGACGAACTACAGGATCGCATTCGCTATGGGATCCCAGCTCTGGAGAACAAACTGAATCGGCTGCAATCTAGCACTGCCATCGCGGCTCAGCGACTGGGCGTCGAGAATGGTCGCCCAGCGGCTGCCTTGGCCGTAGCCCGGACGCTGGAAAACATGCTCGAAGAAATGTCTGCCGATCCTGTTTTGCAGGACTTGACGGCCCGCCTGAATGATCTGGCCAGCGACGATGAGCAAAAGCGATTGGATGCGCGGCGGGCGATGCGCAAGGCCAATGATGATGCCCTGCAGGCGCTAACCGATGCTTACCGATTGGAACTGGCACAACTCCAAAACAACGTGGGGCCTGGCGAGATCATCAACACCACCGAAATCGAAGCTCAACTGCTGGAACTCCGCGACCGCTATCGAGCCAATCGGGCAAGGATGGTGGATGACATGCGTCGCATGGACTCCGACCAGGCTTTCGAATTGGAGAGATTGCGGCAGGCCGCCGAACTGCGCAGCCAAGGCCTAGAGCGGATTTCGAGCCTGCTTGGCCAAGCGATCAACAAACTGGAAATCGCCGATGCCGACGCAAGCTGGACAGGGCCCATCGTCGATTTGCTACGCAAGAAGATGGAACGCGGCGAAGTGGACTGGCGAATTGGTTTACGAGAGATCGCCACCGGCGTCGCGGGCTCGATTCGACGGCAAGATTATATTTTGTTGCAATATGGACAGAATGAACGCCTTGATTATCAGTGGATTTACCGTTAGGATTTGGCTCCCGACCGGCTCGGCGAGCTGATCGGTACTGCAATTCCATTACCCACTACACCCCCACACTGGTGTTAATCAGAGAGTTCAGCCATGGCGCATAAAAAGGGACAGGGATCGACTCGAAACGGACGCGATAGCAATGCTCAACGTCGTGGAGTCAAGCTATTTGGAGGTCAAGTCGCTCGACCAGGTTCCATCATCGTGCGTCAGGTAGGCACCAAATGGCGGCCTGGACGGAACGTCGGCATGGGCAAAGATTACACGATTTTTTCGCTCATCGACGGCAATATTTTTTTCGATCAGGAAGGTCGGCGAGTCAATGTGCGGGCTGCTGAAGCCAACTAAAGCCGCTGCCTCGATTTGAAACCTGGCCCAAGCGTTGAGCGCCCCCAAGGTAGCGACGCCTTTCTAGATAGCCGTGGACACCCGTCCTCGGCTTGTTTTGTATCCGCATAGACTCTCTCGCCGCGGTCACCGGCCTGACACCCTTAAAGCCCGCCTATGTTTGTCGATCGAGCTGAAGTAGAGATAGAAGCGGGCAAGGGGGGAGACGGTTGTGTTTCCTTTCGTCGCGAGAAGCATGTGGCCTACGGCGGTCCCAACGGCGGCGACGGTGGGGACGGTGGCAGCGTGATTGTCCGCGCCCGACAGGGTGTGAACAGTCTGGTGGCATTTGCCCATCGCAAGCATTGGCGGGCCGCCAATGGTGGCCCAGGGACCGGCTCGGATCGACACGGAAGGTCCGGTCAGGATCTGGTGATCGATGTCCCTCCCGGTACGGTCATGATCGACGCACAAAGCGGCTTGATCATCAAGGATCTGGTGGACGAAGAAGAGCAGGTCGTGGTTTGCCGCGGTGGCCGCGGGGGCAAGGGCAACCCTCACTTTAAGAGTTCTACCAACCAGGCGCCTCGCGAATCCACGCCCGGAACCGCCGGGGAAGCTCGCCGCGTGATCTTTGAACTAAAGGTCATCGCCGATGTGGGCTTGATCGGAAAGCCCAATGCCGGCAAGAGCACGCTGCTCAGCCGATTATCCCGAGCGCGACCCGAAATCGCCGACTACCCCTTCACCACCAAGTTTCCAAACCTGGGGCAGGTAGTGCTCGATATGGACCGCTCGATCGTCATGGCCGACATCCCGGGATTGATCGAGGGTGCGTCGCAGGGGATCGGCCTTGGCCATGACTTTCTTCGGCACATCACGCGAGCTGGAATTCTGGTGCACCTGGTTGAACCTCTGCCCAGCGATGGCAGCGATCCGCTTGAAAATTACCGCGTGATTCGCCACGAATTGGCGCAGTACAGCGATGAGCTGGCCGCCCGTCCAGAAATCATTGTCGTCAGCAAGTCCGAGATTCCGGAAGCCCAGGAAGTGCATCAACGGCTCAGCCAGGAGGTGGCTACACAAGTCTTGTTGATCAGCGCCGTAACGGGCGAAGGCTTAAACCAGCTGATCTACCGCATTGGTGATGAACTCAAGCGGCACCGCGAGTCGTAGAGCCCGCCGGCCACGGAGGTGGTGAGTTGACGAACGCTTATTTCGGTATCGATATTGGCAACAGCGGCTTGCGCATCGCCGCTCTGGATGTGCACCAGCATTCGCTTTCGGAAGCCTTGCGCATTACCTGGGACCGTGGCAACGCTGCTCCAGCCGGCAGTTTTCAACCGCATAGTCAGAATTGGCTCGTCCCGCTGAAGCAGTACTTGAGCCTCCAACCGCGCCCCACACATGGCTGGCGGTGGTTGGTGAGCAGCGTGCGTCGCGATGCCCTACAAGTACTGACCGACTTTGTCCGCCAGGAGCGTCGGGAACCAGCTGCACGTGCTCGGCGCTGCCGACATACCCCTGCAGGTCAACGTGCAGAATCCACAACGCCTGGGCATTGATCGCTTGCTCGCCGCCTGGGCAGCCACCAGCATCAGCGATCGTCGGCCACTGATCGTTATCCAGGCCGGTTCCGCGGTTACGGTGGATCTGGTCAGTGGCCAACCGCGGGATGCATTTGAGGGTGGGGCCATCGTTCCGGGTGTGCCCATGATTCTGCGGCTACTGGCTACGGCCGCTGACATGTTGCCGGAAGTGGTCGCCGATGAATTAACCGACCTGCCCGATTTGCCCGGTAGGAATACCGAAGCCGCGATGATGGCCGGAGCCGCCAGCGCTCTGGTGGGGGGAGTTCAGCATCTGGTATCGCGTTATCGTAGCGCCTACGGCCAGGATGCGCCCGTTATACTGAGTGGCGGAGATGGCCTGCGTCTATCTCCCTATATCCCCCAGCCGTTGGTCGTCCAATCGCAATTGGTTCTGCAAGGATTGTTGATGTTTGCCCAATTGCAAGCCGCACTTCCTAGTAAAGATTAAATGAACTTGTCGAGTACCGAACAGGAAACTTGGCGCGCTGTCGCGGCATGTTTGCGCGATGATGCCGGACTGCGGCGGGAGTTTCCTGACGACCATCAGTCGCTCAGCCTGCTGGAGGGTTTGTCTCACCCCGGCGTGGCGGCAAGCGCTGAACAGGCTCAATGGGGCGATTCCATCCATCAGTCCTTGGAGGGTTTGCTAAGCCAACTGTCGGTGTTTGAGGACATCAGCCGCTGTCCGATTCTGGCTATCACTGGGTTGCTCAATGCCGGTAAGAGTTCACTGCTGGCGACTTACCTGAACCCGAGCAATCGCACGCGAGTCCTGCGTGGTTTGGATAACGCGGCTGGCACGCACCGCTTCGTGCTGTGGTTGCCCAGCCTATGGCAACAGCAGCCGGATCTGCTGAACACGCTGATCAGCTTTCTATCCAGCCTGTTTGGCCACCCACCGGAACTGCTCTCCCAAGACCCAGCTCAAGCGGCGTTGCAGTACAACGGTCACATCCTTAGTGACTCACTGCTCTCAACGGGCAACACCAAGCCAGCGGACAACAGCCTCCAGTTAGACAGCGTGGATCCGCAGGGTGTGCCCCTGCTGGCATACGATCAGGCCTTGGATGAACTGAAAATGGGCCTGGTTGACTGCCCTGACATTCAGACTGGTTTCTTTGGCACCAACCCGCGACTGGGCGAAGCACTGGCCGAACAGCGGCGGGTGCAATTGTCCAGAATTGGACGCTTGTGTTCGGCATTTATTGTCGTCACCAAGATGGGCAGTCTGCATGATAGCGGCTTGCTGCACGTGCTGACCACACTTCGCGATGCCATGCCTGGTGTCCCGCGTCTTTTGGCCATTAACAAAGTCAAAGCCCGCTATGCACCCGAGACCGTGTATGAAGAGGCCCGAGGACTGCTCGAACGCTTTGGTCTGCGCAGCGTTTTCGCCGCCTATGATTTTCGTAGCCAACTAGCGAAGACGCGGATTCCTGCCATGCCGCCCAATATGATCGCTGAAGCCGATGGCACGCCCCTGCCTGTCTTCTTCGAAGTGGGCCGCGAGGCCGGAGCAACGTACTACTTGCATGACTTGGGCCGGCAACTGGATGCTGGCACGCTTTCGCGCGAGAGTCGCCGTAGTTTGTGTTTACAATTGAAAACCAAATCCCTGTTAGGCCTGGAATGGATCGAGGATAATCAACAACTCAGCCAGCAACAGCTCCGCGATGCATGGCAGGCCGTGGCCGATGCCTGCTATGAGTTCATGGCCGAGCGCGATGCCAAGGGGAAAGCCAGCGGGCTGCGCTTGCAAGCTTCGCCGGCCATTGTCTCGCAAATGGCAGACAGCCTGCATCGCACTGCACCCATGTGGATGCGACTGAGCTTGAGCATCGACAAAACGGCTAGACAGTTGCAGCAGGCAGTAGCCAACTCCGCCGCCCGTTTCAAAATCCTGCAGTCGGCGTCGGAGTCCGTCATGCAATTCACCAAACGCTTTCGTCGCGGTGAGGGTGCACAAGTCGTTACACCCGATAAACTAGCTGCAGCCATACGTCAGAGTGATGTGCATGATGCCTTGCAACGACTAAGCCAGGAGCATCTGAGGGCTGATTGTGAAGTTGCCATGCAGCGTTTTGCTCAGGAGGACCACGCGCTATTGGATGCCGAAGAATTGGATGCCTGGAGCCGCCGCGTATGGCAGGAGATGTCTTTTAAGCAGAAGGTCTGGAAGGGTACGCAACCCCTGGCGGTGATCACAGCTCCCTTGTTGGCTGTGGTGCTGGTGCCCTTCGATGGTGGCGGTTCCGCGGTGCTGGTCTTTGCCTCCGCCAAGGAGCTGCTGGCAGCTGCGGGAATCGCCGCCTTGATCGGCCCCTTGGGGACAGGCAATGAGGCCTTGAATATCGTCCACCGCGAAACGCCTTGGCGACAGCTGAGCAATTTATTTGCCCTGACCTGTGACGCGATCGGTCTTCCCCGTCCCACGGCGGATGAACGGCCTAGCCCAAGATCCACCGAGGCGCGGCGTTTGATTCATTCCGACCTGAAAGTCGCTGGCAGCAGCCAGCCTCCCGCCATCGAGATCTGGAAGCTGGCAGCCACCAATTCAACCGAAATGCGGATGCTGCTGCAACTACTGACCGTCTGAAAAACGGTTTCAAAAGAGTGAACAAGGTGTCCGCAGGTGCCCGACACCTTTTCGAAATCGTTGCTGAGCCTTTAGCCGAGTAACCATGTTTAATTTAAGTCTACGTTCGCAGCTCAGTTTCTACCTCTGGCCCTTGCTGGGGTTCGTTTTCGTTGCCAGCCCAGCCAGTTGCCAGGAGCAAGACCAAAACCAGGATCAGCCAGCGAACGGGCAACGCCAGTTCGACCAGCACATCGCGCCTGTTCTGCAGCAACATTGTTTGCAGTGCCACGCTGGAGAGGATCCGCAGGGTGATTTGGAGTTGAGTGTGCTGCTGGGTGCCGAGAATGTGGCGCTGGACCAGCCCGTGTGGGGCAACATTTTAGAGCGCGTGGCAGCCGGTGACATGCCTCCAGCCGACGCGGAGCCCAAGCTGGAGCTTGATGAGCGACAGCGACTGAGCGCTTGGATTCGCGAAGGCCGTGCTCAGGCCGCGGAGAAACTTGCCGGCGACCCGGGGCACGTTCCTGCACGCCGATTGAGCAATGCCGAATACGACTATACGATTCGCGACTTAACCGGCGTTGATATCCGGCCAACGCGGGATTTCCCTGTCGATCCTGCCAATGCGGCCGGTTTCGACAACTCGGCCGAATCGCTCTCGATGTCTCCCGCCTTGCTTGCCAAGGTTCTGGAGGCAGCTCGCAGGGTCTCCGATCACCTGGTGTTCACTCCCACGGGACTTGACTTTGCACCGCATACGGTCACCACCGAGACCGATCGCGACCAATATTGTGTCCGGCGCATCGTCGATTTTTATGATCGACAGCCCACCGATTTGGCAGATTATTTTTTTGCTGCCTGGGTCTTTCGCCAGCGGGCTGCACTGGAATTAGCCGATGCCACGCTGGCGGATATTGCCGACAGGCAGCAAGTAAGCGCCAAGTATCTGCAAACGATCTGGGAGTTCCTGACTGGCAACGAGTGGGATCTTGGCCCTCAAGTCGAACTCATCAACCAATGGCAACAATTGCCCACCGCCGAACATGCCCCGGCGAATATGGCTCAGGCCCGCGCGGCATGTGTGCAGATGCGAGATTACGTGTTGGACATCCGCGGCTCTTTCTCGCCCAGCTTTGATAACCTGGAAGTCCAGGGCATACATAAGGGCGCTCAAGCCCTGGTGCTATGGAAAAACAAACAGGCGGCCAACAACCGGCGGACCGCCAGTTTTGCCAAAGCCTTACCGTCCAAAACAAAAACCAACCCAGACAAAAGTGAACCAGCGGGTGCTGCGGCAGGTGATACACAAAGTGATGCGAAGGATGGCGACCTCGATGCCGCCAATTCCGAGGAAGGCGAGGACCCGGAACGCGCTGCGGCCGATCGCTTGCGATTCGAAACAGCCTGCCAGCAGTTTTGCTCTACTTTTCCCAATGCCTTCTTTATTGCCGAACGAGGGCGCGATTACCTGGGAATTCCCAAGAGTGAACAAGAAAAGGGCCGCCTGTTAAGCGCTGGCTTCCACAGCATGATGGGCTATTTTCGTGACGATCGACCACTCTGCGAACTAATCCTCAGCGAAGCGGAACAGCGCGAGCTGAATAGCCTATGGCAGGAACTTGATTTTTTTACCTCGGCACCGCACCGCCAGTATCAAGGCTTCCTATGGTTCGAAAGGACTGACTCGAGTTTCCTGCGCGATCCAGAATTTGATTTCGCCAGACCGGAGGACAAGTCGGCATTAAGCGAACCCGTGCTGCAGCGTTTGGCGGAAGCCTACTTAGCCAAGGCCACCGCAGTCGGGGGTGGGCCGGTGGCGCTGCAGGCCATTGCCGATTACTTCAGCGAAATCAACCAACAAATGCGCTGGGTCGAAGCTGCCCGACTGGCTGCCGAGCCCACGCATGTGGACGCACTGGTGGAATTGGCTGGCCGCGCCGCCCGGCGACCCTTGACCGAAAGTGCAGAAGCCGAGATCCGCACCTTCTATCGCGAACTGCGCGACGATCAAGGCATGACCCACGAGGAAGCCATCCAAGATACGCTGGTGATGATCCTCATGTCACCCAGTTTCAGCTACCGACTGGATTTGCTCAGCCCGCCGGCTACCTCCACCTCAACAACTGCTGGGCCCGCCGACCGCGTCCCAACAGTCTTGGGTGGCTTTCCATGCTTGCCACTGGATGATTACCAAGTGGCTTGTCGATTGAGCTACTTTCTATGGTCCAGCCAGCCAGACGAAGTGCTGATGCGTTTGGCGGAAGCGGGCGAGCTGCAGCGGCCTGAAGTCTTGCAGTTGCAGACGCAGCGGATGTTGGCAGATCCACGCATTCGAGGACTGGCCACCGAGTTCTGCGGCAACTGGCTGGACTTTCGTCGCTTCGAGGAGCATAACAGCGTCGACCGCGAACGCTTTCCAAGTTTTGACAACCGGCTGCGCTCGGCCATGTTCGAGGAGCCCATCCACTTTTTTGTCGACCTGCTCCAACGCGATCGATCCATTTTGGATTGCATCGACTCGGATCGGACTTTCGTGAATCAAGCCCTGTCAGAGCACTATCGCATCAGCGGGCTGGAAATTGCCGAGGGAGAATGGCAAGAGATAGCCGATGCCAGCGATGTTGGGCGCGGCGGCTTGCTGCCGATGGCCGTGTTCTTGACCAAGAACGCCCCAGGTTTGCGGACTAGCCCAGTCAAGCGTGGCTATTGGGTCGTGCGGCGTCTGCTGGGTGAACATATTCCAGCTCCACCGCCCAACGTTCCCGAGCTGCCCAGCGACGAAGCCCAGCTGGGCGAACTCAGCCTGCGAGAATCATTGGCTGCCCATCGCGAGCATGCCAGTTGCGCGGGTTGCCACCAGCGGATTGATGCCTTTGGACTGGTGTTCGAGGGATTCGGACCTATCGGCGAGCGACGGCAAATCGATTTGGGAGGCCGGGCTATCGACGATTCTGCCGAATTTCCAGATGGCATCCGTGCTAGCGGCCTTGAAGGGCTTCGAAACTATATCCAACAGCACAGGCAGCAGGATTTCGTCGACAATTTCTGTCGTCAGCTGCTATCCTATGCTCTTGGACGCACGCTGCAGTTGTCAGACGAAAGTTTGCTTGTGGAAATGAGCTCGCAACTGGCCGCAAACGAGAATCGCCCCAGCGCCGCCGTGCGTGCAATTGTGAACAGTCCCCAGTTCTTATATCAACGACAGTCTGGCAGCCGAGCCGCTGGGCCGACCGATGAATAGTCGCCAACCCCGCCAACTTTACCCCTGATGGAGAGCCAGCAAGATGGATTACAAGACGGCCCAGCAGCCGCGGCGATACTCGCGGCGAATCCTTGTACGCGGCGCAGGAGTGGCCATGTCCCTGCCATGGCTCGAATCGCTGCCCGTTTGGGGCCAAGAACTTGTTGATGGTCAAGCTTCAGGCGAGGCACCCAAGCGATTTGCCGTCCAATTCATGGCTTGTGGAGTGAATCAAAAGCATTGGTGGGCCAAGGGTAGTGGCGCGGACATGGAACTCGGCAAGAGTCTGCAACCCCTGTCAGCCCTGCGCACAAAGTTGAATTTTGTGTCCGGCCTGTACAATCCTTCTGCCGTGGGAGTCGGGATCCATCCTGGTCAAACCGGCAACATACTTTCGGGAGCCGCACTGCAAAAGGGAGCCGTGTTGCGCGGAGGTATCAGCGTGGACCAGGTGCTGGCCAATGCGCTCGGTCAACAGACCGCGCAGGCGAGTTTGGTGCTAGGTTGTGAGCAACCCGTCACCGGCTACCACGAGACGAACTTTTCGATGGCCTACAGCTCGCACATATCGTGGCAGAACGAAACCTCTCCGGTTCCCATGGAGGTCTATCCGGCCCTGGCCTTTGACAGCCTTTTTGATAATCGCGGCAGCCGTCGCAATCAGAGTGTGCTCGACCGCGTGCGAGAGCATGCGGAGTCCTTGAGCCGTCAAGTGAGCAGCGCGGATAAACTCAAGCTCGATGAGTACTTGACCAGCGTGCGCGAGGTCGAGAAACGAATTGTGCGGGCGCGGGCTGCCCAGGAAGTAGCCACCCAGCGGGCCGCCGACAAGAGTATGAGCCTGGCGAGCATGCCGCGTCCAGACAACGGCTTGCCCGAGGACATCCGCGAGCATATGCGGTTGATGTGCGACATCGTGGCGATGGCATTTCAAACCGACAAGACGCGGGTGGCCACACTCCTGCTGTGTCGCGACATATCCGGACTGTTCTATCCGTTCCTGGATGTCCGCAACGCTCATCATTCGGCTTCCCACAGTGATTTGAATGATGACTACGAGCGGGTAACGCGTTTCTATGTAAGTCAATTCGCCTACTTGGCCTCGCGTTTGGATGCCATGCAGGAGGGCGAGCAAAGCGTTTTGGATAATTCATGCCTGCTATTCATCAATAACATGTGGTCTGGCAGCAAACATGATTCCACCAAGTTACCCTTGCTGATGGCGGGTGGGCTGGGTGGGAGCATTGCCACCGGCCGTGTTGTTGAATTCGATGGACGTGCGGATGAAGATCGCAAATTGTGCAGCTTGTACTTGAGTCTGCTGCAGCGCATGGGATTGCCGATTCGCAGTTTTGGCGACGCCGAGCAGCCGCTGGGCGAGATCTAAGCACATGACCAGCACCACGACAACTTTCTCGCGCCGCATCATGGACGCCACCACCACCGTCTTTGGCGATTCGCCGCTAACACTGGCCGTCGAACAAGCCTGCAAGCGCTTCGAGAACGATGTGCAGAATATTCAGGCCAGCCGCGGAATCGGCGGATTGCTGATTGCCATTGTGGGCGCCAAGGGCCAGGGCAAGACTTGGGTAGCGCGGCAACTGGTACGCGACCCGAGCATCCAGAACAGGCTCCGTAGCGGCGACCTGGTAGATGACGCCACCACGCGATTGGTGTGGGTTGGACCGATCGCCCCTGAACGACTGGACTCCGTTTCAGAAATCTATCATCCTTGCCAGCCGAATCAGATGGCACAGTTGGGGCAACCCTATGTGATCCTGGACACTCCCGGCCTGACAGATGCCGATCAACGCGCCGCCGGCCTGGCCAAGGAAGCTCTGTCGTTGGCAGCGATCAAGCTACTGGTCATTGCCCGCGATCAAATCCGGGCCGCTGCCAACATGACCCTGCGCATCAGATCGACGGGTCCGTATGCATCCCTGTCATCAGCTCGGTCGAACCGGAAGAAATGCAGCAAGGCCAATCCGTTGGGGGATTGAACGACGACCTGCGCGGACTCCGCGATCAACTGCAAATGCTCGCCCCCCGCTCACGCATCACCCCGGAAATCCTCGTTCCCGACTTTGAAGTGAGCGGTGATGAGGCCGCATCGTCGCAGGCTTTTCTCAGTGGCCTGCTGGACCGTTTCAGTGAACTAGACCTGACACACATCTCGCTGAATAGCGCCCGTGAACTGCAACTGCAGGCAGCCGGCGAAAGGCTGCAGGCGGAAGTCGCCAAGCACATTGGCGATGAATTGCCACAACTGGCCGATGCGGTCGACCAATTGAATCGCGAAACGCAGCAACTGCCAAGCCGTGTGTTGGCATCCCTATTGGGCAGCGAGTCGGTCCTGGAGACAGGAGTGCGCATGCGACTGCGAGCCCGATTGGCCTCCGACACCTCGCTGATGTGGTTCCCCTATCGCACCATCTTGTCAACCTTGCATTTGACGCAAGGCGCCTGGGATCGCGTCATGCTGGCTATGGCCGGTAGTGTGCCCAGTCTGTTCGGTACCCTGGCTTCGATGGCGCGGAATGTGCGCAGCTCACGTGATTTCAGTAGCCAAATTCAGGATGGAATTCGCCAGCGTACGCAGCAGCAGGTCGAAGAACGATTGCAGCCCTTGTGCGACCAATTCCATCGCACCGTGATGAAGCTGAGACCTCGTGCAGATCGCTCACGCGATACGCTACGATCAACGGCCATGCACCTGACGGGCATCGAAGAGCTGCAAACCCGATCGCAACAAATCTTTGATCAAGCCATCGAGCACAACGCCGTGCCACGCTGGTTGGTTCAGCTACTGGCATGCATCGGCGTGCTCATCTTTTGGGCGCTCATGGCTGGGCCCGTCGTCGTCGTCTACCGCGAGTACATTGAAACCTCTCTAAGTGTTCTGCTGGGCAAAGAGGCCAACTTGGATAGTTTTCCACACCCCACACCAGCCCTGTTTTTCACAAGCCTGCTGTTATCCGGGCTGCCACTGGCTATCTATTGCATGCTCATCCTGACTTGGCTGCTCAACCATCGCCAGGTCCGCCGGGTCGCTAGAGGAATTGTCGCCGAACATGAAAGAGCGATCGACGAGCTAAAGAACGAAGATGTAATCCGCCTGCAATTCGAAGACGAACTGTTGCAGCAAGCGGAGTACCTATTGAATCTCAGAAGGTAAAAGTCATTGCAAGAACAGCGGTCGCAAGTGCCGTCGATAGATGTTCTGGGTAACTTCCGCAGCCACGATCGCTTCATTGGACTCCAGCAGATCAGTGTACCGCCGACCGTGCTGGGCTGCGACTTTGAAGGATACGTGCAACAGCTGTCGCATGTGCGGGTTAAAGTCGGGGTGATCCGGAATATGTCGAATGGCGTTGGCCATACGTGGTCCCGACCAAGCGTCGACTGTGGCCGCCTCGGGCAAGCGGCTGGTGTCGATGTCAATCACACTCGCATAGGGTGCACAGAATTCGTCCACGTGGGCGACCGCATAAGCGTAAATCTCTTTGGCTAGAACCAAACCATCTCCACCCGCCTCGGCTAGTCCGATAATCTCTTCCAACCAAGTTGTACCAGCGGTCTTCAAGTGCAAGCCGGCCCCCGTCCTTCGCAAGCAACGGTTTATGATGGGATACAAACTGAACTTGTCGCTCCCGCTGTGAACGCTCAACTTGAGCGTTGCCGGCAGGGCATAGGCGGCAATTGCGTGGGCGATCACCGCCACATCATCTTGGAACTCTCTTTCGAACTGTTGCACATCGCCCACATAATCAACTCCCTTGTTGAATCGCCCAGTGAACTTGGGTGCAATGGTCTGCACGGGTACCTGTTCATCGGCGATCGCCGCCAGGATGATCAGCAGCTCCGGTGGGGTTTGTGGAGAGTCGGTTTCGTCCATGGAAATCTCAGCAATCATGCTATCGGCGCCCTTACGCGCCGCGATGTGGCGGTAGATCTCACCGGCCTGCTTGACGGCCAACAGATATTGTTTCGCCACCCGCAGAACGTCCTCGCGCGAAACTTGCAAGGGGGCCGACAAGCCATCCAATGCCAAAGACCCAATCAATTCCGGATGCCGCTCCACAAAGGCTGACACCTCATCCGGCGGTGCCACTTTGCCAATGGAATCGGCCACATCAATAGTAAAGAAATCGCTGCAGGCAATGAATGGCTCGACCGTTGCCAGTTGAATGTGATCCGCGTCAATATGCCAGGGCTTCTCCCAACCACAGCGTTGGACCGCAGCCCGGGCCGCGTCCAGCACACTCTGCGGCTTGGAACCAACGAACTGATGCTCGCGATTGGATTTATTCCACACCGGAGTTACCTCCACGCCATCGGCCGACAACAGTTCAAAGGCACGCAACTGGGCGGCGGCCTGGTGTGCAAAGCGATCACCAACACCAAAACTAAATTTCTCAAGTGGGAGCATGATCTTGGTTCTCTAGCTTCTCTCTGGGTTATACTATGAATCGTGATTCGCGTAATTTATTTCGCGTATAAAACTTCGTGCAACACAAGTTGTGTTTCTGACCACTCGCGGTTGGTGCCTTGTCTTGCCCGCAAGCCAGCCTGCCGGTGGACTATTCTTAACCGATCTTGAGCCCAGGTGCGATATCTACAGGCTCGTATCTAATTGTTGGCGGGCAGCTTTCGAGCTTGACATGCCTGCCTGAGCTTGGCAAAACGAGGTCTTTCCCGGCAGCGTTCCGTTAAAGTCTCGTGGCATGCCAGTCTGTCTCATCGCAATGCGAGAAGGTCTCACGAACCTGGCCGGCTTGCTGCTCAGCCTGGCTCTTTGCAGTAGCGTGCTGGCACAGGGCTCGGACAGGGACGTGGTAACCCACACCATTCCAGTCCAACTTGCGGTTTTTGCCGTTCCGCTTCCCGCGGATCATGCTCTCGCCACCGAAACCATCGCAACTCCCCAGGTCGTAGCTTGGCTGGACCAGATGGTTCGTGCCAACCTACCTCCGACCTATGAGGATTTGCGCAAATGGGATCAGCAAAAAGAGGTTTGGGACGGGGTTGATATCTGGCGCGAAGGCTTTCGCATCGAAACCAAACGCAAGAAAAAACTGGTGAATGCGGGCACCTGGACACGCTACAAGATCCAATTCGTTGATCCCGACCGCACGTTGCACCTTCAATTCCATCGCCTGGAGCCACTGCCCGACGGTCGGATCGCCTTTGCCCTCACCGTCGACTGTCAATTAGATGTTTCTGGGCGACTAAGCCAATGGGTGCGCGACGTACAATTGGTCAGTATCAGTGCAGATGCCGACGCAGGCTGTCGATTGACGCTCGCCGGTACCGTCCAGTTCCAGATGAACATGCTAAAATTACCTCCAGACGTGGCCATCAAGCCGCATGTGGACTTAGCGCATATTGAGCTGACCGAATATCGTGTTCGGCGGATCAGCCAGATCGGTGGCGACTTTGCAAAGGTCCTAGGTGGCGGCCTGCGCGACACCGTGGACGACAAGCTGGCGGATATGAACGGCAAGCTCGCGGACAAGATCAACTCCCAGTTGGACAAGCACAGCGAGCGATTATCGTGGTCGTCGCAGGATTGGCTCAAATCCAAGTTGCCCCTACCCGCAGCCAATACCATCCCTTAGTCTAAGAACTGTTTCGAAAAGGGGCCTCTTTTCTGAAACAGTTTTAGGTGACAGCCTCTAACCCTTGCGCATTTTCGCGAGCATTGTCCGCATGCCTTTTGATTTCGATAACAGTTATGCTCGTCTGCCGAGAGCCTTCTTTGAGCCGGTCGATCCGACACCAGTTAGCGATCCACAACTGCTTCGGCTGAACCATGCGTTGGCTGCTGAGTTGGGTATCGATGTCGCGCGCTTGGATTCAGCCGAGGGCTTGGGCATTCTGGCTGGGAACCAACGGGCCCATGGCTCGGAACCCTTGGCCATGGCTTACGCCGGGCACCAGTTTGGCGGCTTCTCGCCGCAATTGGGTGATGGCCGAGCGATTCTATTGGGTGAAGTCCTCAACGACGCTGGCCAGCGCTTCGACATTCAGCTCAAGGGTGCCGGGCCTACTCCCTTTTCTCGTCGCGGAGATGGACGTTCGGCTCTAGGTCCGGTGCTGCGCGAGTACATCGTTTCCGAAGCCATGGCTGCCCTGGGTGTGCCCAGCACACGCGCACTCGCCGCAGTGGCCAGCGGGGACAGGGTTTGGCGGGAAACACATGTCCCAGGCGGCATCTTCACCCGCGTGGCCCAGTCGCATATTCGAATCGGTACCTTTCAATGGTTCGCCGCTCGCCAGGATCTGATCCACCTGCAACAGCTGGCCGACTATACCATCGACCGCCACTATCCCGCTGCGCGACAGGCCACCCATCCCTATCTCGCATTGCTCGAAGGTGTGATCGAGCGACAAGCCAAATTGATTGCACAGTGGATGCAGATCGGCTTTATCCACGGGGTAATGAATACGGATAACATGAGTATCGCCGGAGAAACCATCGATTTTGGTCCATGTGCGTTCTTGGATACGTACCATCCGCTAAAGACCTTCAGCTCGATTGACCATCAAGGCCGTTATGCCTTTGCAAACCAGGCGTCAATCGGACTATGGAATCTAAGCCGGCTCGCTGAAACGCTATTGCCCCTGCTCGACGACGATGAGGACACGTCCGTAGATATCGCGAAGAAGGCACTAGCCAGCTTTGCGGAAACTCATGAAGCGGAACTGCAGCGGCGATTTTTGGGCAAGATAGGAATCGCTGCTGGAGACCCGACGGATTGGAAACGGATTGAGCAACTACTAAGCGTCATGGCCGAGGGCGAGGCCGATTTTACGCTGGTATTCCGTCATTTATCCGACGCGCTGGAGAGTGACAACGATAGCATCCTGCTCGAACTGTTCAATGCGCCTGCCGCCATGGCAAGCTGGCTGGGTGAATGGCGCCTGCGGATGAACAGCATCGATCGCAGTCAGGCCCTCGCCTTGATGAGGCGCAGCAACCCGGTAACCATCCCGCGCAACCATCGCATCGAGCAAGTCATTGCCGCTGCAAATGATGGCGATTTGCAACCATTTCATCGACTGAATGAAGCCTTGCAGCATCCATTTGAGGTACAGCCGGAATTCGCCGACTTCGAAGCAGCACCGGAGCCCGATGAAGTCGTGCAGGCTACCTTCTGTGGAACGTGAATCGCCGAAAACGGCAAGGGTCAGGCCCTTTGCTGCTAGCACTTTGCACTTGCAACGCTCTAAGGGACGATGGTTATTTCATGGTCGGCTGCTGGGGATTTTCTATACTCCCACCCGCCGCGATACGCACGGGCCAGTTATGCAAGGCATCATTGTGCCGCAAGCCGCCGGCTGCGGCCGGTCATCAGCCGATTGAAAACGCCAGTGGGTTGCTGGAAGAACTAATCATCAATCCCGAGTGCTACCAACCCGAGCGAGAAAAGCCCGAGCCGCCGCCGCCCCAGAGGAGCCTCCGCCGCCGAATGAGCCTCCGCCACCCATACCGCCGCCAAAACCGCCGCCAAACCCGCCGCCAAATGATCCACCAAACGTGCCTCCCCGCCCAATGCTGATGGTCCGCGAAGCCCGCCGCCGACGCTCGGCTTCCGCCGCATGCTGGGCGGCAATGCGGCGGCGGGTAACCTCTCGCTCGGCTTGCTGCACCGCAGATTGTGCGGCCATCATCGCCATCCTCGAAAGCTGGAGCACGCTGTTGTAGTCGCCTTGTTGCAGACCATTTCGGGCGCGTTCCAGCTCGCGGACTCCCGGTGAGCCCAGGATGTTGATGCCGAAGGCACCGGACCACTGCTCTGCTTGAAAGACGCTGGACGAGGCCGTTTGAAAGCTGGCCAGCGCCTGGCTAGCCTGATCCAGCTCGCCTCCCAAGGTATCCGCCGCAGTGCGCAGGGCAACCTGCAGTCGGGCGGCATCGCTGTCCACCTGTGCCCAATCACCATGGGCCCCGCGAAGATCCTGTTCGACGCTCGCTAATTCTCTTGCCAGATCGGCAATTTGTTCTGCCGTCTTGGTCGTCAAGCGACTATCGGGAATGCCATCGGTCTGGGACTTGCGAACCAATTGCTGGGCAACCTGCAATTGCCGCTGAGCACCCGCCACGGCGCGAGTCGCCTCGGCATGGGCCTGTCGATCCGAAGCACAGCGGGCTTTTAGTTCTGCCAAAGTCTGCTGATGCTTGAGTACAGTCTGCTCAACCTCGAACGGATTGGGGGCCATACCGCTGGCGGCAGTGCTGCGTCGGTCCGCGGCGATGCTCTGCGCAGCGTATTGTGCCGCGTCCAGGGTGCTGCGAGTTACCAATGGATCGCGACAGGTTTCCAATAGCTGATTGGCTTGGCCATACAGGCCTTCGAACTCATGCTCATTCTTCCGCGACTGAGCTTGAATTGCGCTCATGTGCTTTTCAATTTGGTCGAGCACATCGTGGGAATAGGCCAGAATATGGCTGGCTTCGCGCTGGTTATCACTAGCCTGCAGGACGTGCCCTTGTTGGAACGCAGCCTGCGCTTGGTTCAGCAGATCGAGCACATGGGGAGAGGGAGCATGCGCGGCCACCACCAGGTCCGCAGCCTGGGGTGTGGCGGCCGAGGTTGTCCCAGGCGATTTTTCCGTTTGCGTCTCTGGCGCCTCCACCTGAAAATCATGCATGGCAAAGGTCGAGCTGACATAGGCTTGTTGCATGCGCCCGAGCTGGCTGGCAACCTGCGGTGCGCGTTGAGACAATCGATCGAGTTCCGCCTGTATTTCCTGCTGGTTCTTTTCAAAGCCGGCAGCCGCTTCGTTCGAAGCCTGCAGGATTTCGTCCGCTCGGGACATGGCTTGCTCAGCTGCCGCGATGGCAGCCAGGGATAGATCGTTGCGGCCTGCTGACAGGGTATCTCGTGCCGTCTGGACGTGCTGGCTGGCGGCTGCCTGCCAGTCATCAGGATCGCGCTCGTTTTCGTTGAGTACCTGTTCGATCGGCAGATGCAGCTTGGCCGCCAAGCTAGCTCGCGCGGCTTCGATGCGGGCACTCAAGGCTCCCAGGTCCGGCAAGAGATTCTCGCGGATGCGGGCAGCCAGGTCGACGCTCTGCTGCGCCTGGCTGCCCAACTGCTGCAAGCGCTGTGCAACCTCTGCCGTTGCCTCGGCGATGCTCGACTGGCAGGCCTGCTCCATCAAACGGTTCGCCTGCTCGCCAATCGCATTCAGATCATTGTCTATCCAATTGGATGTATAACCTTGCTCGTTGAGCTTGGCTGCGGCTGTGGTCAACGAAGGAAACAATTCTGTGCGAGCCTCGCTCAGATGTTCGGCCAGCGTACCCGCTTCGCTCATCTTCCGCGTGGCCTCCGGGATGGGCTCGCGCATCGCCCGTACGGCATCGAAAGCGGATAGTTCATCGGCCTGGGCCAAGTCCGACTGGACGGATGGCAGCAGTTTTTCAAAGTAGTTGGGGAGGTAGAAATAATGATCCTGTTCGGCGGCTTTGGCCAGCTGCTGTTCCTGGGCCGCCGCTTTCTCCAAGTCCTGTTGGCGGGCGTTGAGGATGTCGTGAACTTGGGTCAGACTGTCCTCGATGGTATCCAGGGAGGTCTTGGCATCATCACCGCGTTGGGTGAATGCCTGATAGACGTCCTCAAAGGTCATGGTGATTTCGTCAGGCACCGTACCATCTTCGTTGAGCTTTACTCGATCGCGTAGAACATGTGGCAGGCCATTGAGCTTGGTGAAGCGAAGGGGTTTTCCGGTTACCAGATTAACCGCCTGCTGATAGCGAGAGTTGCTAAACAGATTGACCAGCTTGCCGTACAGTCCGCTGGGGTAGACCAACTCGCGAGCCTCGCCGAGAACCCGTCGCACCTCCTTGGACATGATGAACAGGTCGTCAACGTAGTCCAGGGCCTGCTCGCTGAGTTGTCGCGTGAGGCCCTCATAGCCACGTTTCTGCAACCTTTCGCGACCGCCCAGGATTTCGTCGTTGCGTTCGAACAGGACATTGATGTTATCCGTTTCACTACCGACGGATTGTTGGCGTTCGGCCAGTTTCTGCTGAGCCTCCGACATGGCGGCGACGCGCCGCCGATTGAGCACCGCCAACAGGGCCGCGATGGCCAGGGCCGTAAACAGACAGCGTTGCCAACACAGTGCGACGGATCAATCTTGCCCGCTGCTCGGCCCGCTCGCGTTGCTCGCGTTCTACCGCCAACAATTCCCTGCCCGAGGTTAATGCCATTTCCACATCCGCCAGGATTTCGTCCGTACCCAGATTGCCGGCTGCCGCATTCTGGTTGGCAGCAACCAGCTTTTCGCGAGCGGTGATGATATTGGCCGAAGCCACGCCCGAGGGCGACTGTTCCAATTCCGCGACTTGCGCGCGAATTCGTTCCTCAACCGCACTCAAGCCGTCGGCCGCAGCATAGCCGTTGAGGTGTCTTTCGATATCATCGGACACGCTGGACAAACGCTGAGCAAGTTGTCGAGCCGTCTGGGGCGTTGCTTCCGCAGCGATGGCCTTTAATTCCGTGTCCCAAGTCGGCAGCGGAGGACTGGCCAATGTGCCGGTCGCCAACGGATACTCTCGACGAAAGTTTGCTGCCGCGAATTTGACATCCTCAATGCGTTGCCGCAAGTCATCGATTTTCTGCTTTCAACTCTTCGACCGCTCGGGCTCGCTCCCGCTCGGCGCGTTGCAAAGCGTCAGACTCCGCCTGAATAGCAGTCTTCAGCCGAGAATTGATCGACTCGATCGTATCCTTGGCAGCATCTACAATCCTGCCACCGCTGCGCATCGCGCGAAACGCTGGTTGATCCAACTGGCCAACCCAATTGGCCTCGCCCATTCCCCGTCGGTCCTGCGCGTCCGATGCAAAATAACTGAACTTACGCTCTTTCAAAAACAATACAAAGACCGCCCCATCTCGTTCGTGAGTTTGTGGGTTTTCCAATTTACCGAAGCCGGTACGATTGCTCAGACCATAACCCAGCGCATACTCGACGGCATCCAAGCCGCGGTAGTCGCGGCCATCAGGTGCGCGGAAACTTTCATTCGCTGCGCTATCCATGAGCACCACCGTCCAGTGGGGTGCATTGGCCTGGATCCAATCCTGCAAGGCCAGCAGTTGGGAATTGCCAACCCCGATGTCGCCTTTTACAAAAACGTGACGCTCGGGTGTCCACAGCCGAATGACGTCTTCGGCACTGGCGATTTGGGTCACCCCACTCCGCAGAGCAGGCTGTGCTCGGGCCAGGGACGAGAACCATATGGCCAACAGCAACGCGAGAGTTTTCAATTGCAGACTGAACATGGCAGGCGGTTTGGATTTGGTTGAGGATGAGAGCTTGACTGGTGCGGGCAGGGCCAGCGACAACCATCCTTGTAACCAATCCAGGGCACGTTTCCAAGCCCCGGCCAGTCTAACTCTAGCCACTCAGCCAGCCCAATCTAGCTCACCCCTGGCCTGACAAAACGAGAACACCTGCCTGCGGGCTTTGGAGAACTCAAAGGCTGCGGGGAAGGGGTTCGCTGACCTGCGGCACCGCCGGCGGATGCTTGGCAGGTGTCGCCGCGGATGTCCAGCCACGTATCGCAGCCAATGCCGGACGCTCGAAGTAATCCGTCAACAGCCAAGCCACTCCCAGCGCCACGCACAAGGGCAGGGCGATCAAGCACCACAGCGGCAGCGGATATCCTTGCAGCCAGCCCACCAGCACCGCTCCAATACTGCCATGCACCAGATAGAGAGCATAGGAAATCCTGCCCAAGCTGGTGAGCGTTCGCGTGGCGATCCACGTCAGTCTACCGTTCACGAACAGATAGAAAACGATTAGAAAAGTGCTGCTCATGAGGGCCGTCTCCCAACCCTCCGCCCAAAAAGCCATGGGGACAACAGCCGCGATCAAGCCGTGCCTGAACCAGCTACTTCCCTGCTGCATGAGTCGATAGAACATCATTCCGGCCACGAAAAGATGCGCATAATCAACGATCAACGGTGTGGCCACGATAGCAGCATAGGGCAGCCACTGGCTGAGCAGTCGGTAGCCTACAACGCATAGCAACCAACACAAGCTGAAGGCTTCGACCTGCGGAGTCTTTCGCAAACACAACAGGAGAAACATCAAGGCATAGAATTTTAATTCCACCCCGAGTGTCCAGTAGGCAACCTCGATGTCCTGGACGCCAAGCCATGTCTGCAACATGGTTAAATTGGCCACCAGCCGAACGGGTGTTACCGAGTCGTGCAACGGATGCCAAAAGTTGATCAAGGTGGTCGAGAGCAGTACCGCCAGCCAGTACATCGGATAAAGCCGTGTGCAGCGACCCCAAGCAAATTGCCAGGGGCGATTGCAGCGTTGCACGCTCATCAAGATCACAAAGCCGCTGATGATAAAGAACAGGTGAGGTCCGTAGGCGCCCCAGCGGAAATCAAAGCTGGTCCGCCCCCAATCTCGGCAATAGGTAAAGTAATGGCACAGCACGACCGCTACGGCCGCGATGCCCCGCAGCGCATCCAACTCACTCAAGCGACTCAGATTTCTTGGTGGTTGCATGGGATTCGACGATTCTTTGGCAAAGCAACAGTCAGGTCCGATAAGGGCCGGTCCAATGGGCTTCGGTCCAATGGGCTTCGGTCCCATGGGCTTCGGTCCAATGGGCTCCGGTCCAATGAGGGAAGCATAGCTCGCCCAGCAACGGCGGGGATTGGCGAACAACAGGCGGCAGCATAGCCCACCGTCTGGATGTTCGGATTTTATGGAATACAAGGCATGCGCCAGCTCAGAGCAGGTCGGGCAGTCCCTGAGCGACAATAGGTACAATGAAAACCCGTAGGCACACAGATCACAGGTAGGCACGCAGATCACAAAGAAATCAACCGCTGTTGCTGTGTGTTCTTGGTGCCTCTGTGTTTCCAAGTTGCCTATAGGATCTCATGCAGGGAATACCTCAATCAAGGAATGGATGCATGTCCGAACCGTTTACGATTTCGAATGCCCTGACGGATGACTTGGTGGCCGCCATTGAAGCCGGCTGCGATGCCATGGAACGCCTGTACGACGCGGGTAACTATGCCAAGATATCCGTGCACCGGCATTGGTCCCAGCACAACCCGGTGATTTCTGGAAAGATCGCTCGTCCCGCGGCTTATCGCTGGTACCTCAAACGCGAGCTCCTGCGTCTGGCCCGCAATGGGGCAATTATCGAGATCCAATCTGCACAGCCGAGAATAGAACTGCACTCGCCGCGCTTGCTGCACCTGGTCGATGAGACCGATTTTGATCACACGCGCAAGAAAGTCTTTTTGTTTGGCCCCGAACGCGTCGAAATATCCCTGGAACGTTTGGAACACTATACCGGCACGCGGGCCGAAGATTTCCAGCGCTACGTGCTGCTTACAAATTATCAGATGCACATGGTTGCCTTTGAGCAATTGCATCCGGATTGCATCAAACCGCAGCGCGAGTCGGTACAAATGCCGACCTACCACCAACGCTCGAGCAATAACGATGGCATCAGCATCGTCAACATCGGTGTGGGACCATCCAATGCCAAGAATCTTACAGATCACTTGGCGGTCTTGCGGCCTGATGCCATGCTCATGATTGGCCACTGCGCGGGGGTCCGCAATCACCAGGAAATCGGAGATTTTGTACTAGCCTCCGGCTACATGCGCGATGATCACGTGCTGGACGAGGCACTACCGCGCTCGGTACCGATTGCTCCCAGCTTTCTGCTCAACCGCTATCTGGCCAAGATCCTGGACGATCGACAACTGCCCTACCGTCTTGGCGCAGTGACAACCACCGCCGATCGAAATTGGGAACTAGTACTGAAACGCAGTCTGGCAATGATCAAAGCCAGTCGCAGTATCGCCGTCGACATGGAATCCGCCACCGTGGCAGCCAATGGATTCCGCTACCGCATTCCTTCGGCTACGCTGCTGTGTATCTCCGACAAACCCTTGCATGGTTCCCCAAAACTGCCACAATCGGCCAGCAAGTTTTATCAGGAAACCAAACTACAGCACCTGCAGATCGCCGAAGCCGCCATCTTGGTAGCCCGCAAAGAACATCCCGACGGACTTCCCAATAGCGATCTGCGGGCCATGGACGAACCGCTGCTGGGTGGACCGGAGGATTAGGCTTTGTCAGGAATAAAAATTGGGTTAGACATGCGTTGGGAAAAAGGTGTCGGACACCAAAAGTGCGAAGCACCCGCAGGGCCGTTCCGGCTTTTGGTGTCCGACCCCTTTTTCCCTTCCATCCCCAAATCAAACTTTGACAAAGCCTAGGAGTGCATATGTCGGCTATCGAAGCCCACGAATTTCGCAAGGTATACGATTCTACGGTGGCCGCAGATGGCATCACCTTTTCCTTGCCTGCGGGCACGGTAGGCGCGTTGATCGGACCCAACGGCGCCGGCAAGACAACCACGATTCGCGCTCTGTGCGGAATCATACGTCCAACGTCCGGCTCGCTGCGGGTTGCCGGTTTCGACGTACAACAGGAGACCCTGCAGGTCAAGCAACGCGTGGCTTATGTGCCCGATGATCCGCCCTTGTTTGAAACCCTGACCGTGTGGGAGCATCTGCAATTCATCGCAGCGGCCTACCAGCTGGATAATTTTCGCCCGCAGGCAGAATCGTTGTTGCTGGAATTGCAACTGGAGCACAAGCGCCATGCCTTGGCGAGTGAACTGTCGCGTGGCATGCGGCAGAAGGTAGCCATCGCCTGCGCCTACCTGCATGAACCGCAAATCATTTTCTTCGATGAGCCGCTGACTGGCCTCGATCCGGCTGCCATTCGACTACTGAAGCGAACCATGGCGGAAAAGGCTGAACGCGGAGCAACGGTGCTGGTTAGTAGCCACTTGTTAGCCCTGGTCGAGGACATCTGCAAGCACTTGATCATCCTCCGCCAAGGACGCTGCCTGTTTTCCGGCACGGCCTCCGAGGCTCGTCAGGCTTACCCAACCGCAGCCTCCCTGGAAGATGTCTTCTTTCATATTACCGAGAGCTTGCCCTAAGAATCGTTCGATAAATTATTGTCCACTTTGTCCGGTGATCATCACGACGGAGCGTGATGGCTATATATATGCGATCATCACGGCGGAGCGTGATGGCTACATACATGCGATCATCACGACGGAGCGTGATGGCTATATACATGCGATCATCACGGCGGAGCGTGATGGCTACATATAAGATGCGACAGCTATTTATCGAACGATGCTAAGTGAGCTAGGCCTCAAGCAACGAAAAAACCCGCTGGCTTAAGCGAGCGGGTTTGAATCTAGCAGATTTCGTTCGAGAACTACTCGCGGGGACGAATGACCCCGGTCAAGCCAGCGTAGTCGACGCGATCATCGCGGTGCCAAAGCGGCTGACCCAAATCCACACGGCGACGGAGGATCTCGATCTTCTCCGACGAACCGGCAGGCGCATCGGTAGGAAGAAAATGCTCGTTAATCTCGGGATCAAAGTCCTCATCATGGCCATACTTGAGGATCGCCTCAAATACGTTCTTGCATACATCACTCATCAATCAGCTTTCCTTAATAAAATGTGCCGACAATGTTTCTTGTGCTTGGTGTTTGTTTGTGCTGGTGTTTGCGTAGTGCTGAGCAGCTAGTTCTCGCCAAGTAATCCGGCGAGCTTGCTATTTCTTGTCTATTTGAGGTACTTCTCTATCTGAGGTACTTGTTTATCTCAAGTTCTTGTTTATCGCGGGCTAGCCATTCTGAGGGCTGCCTGCGCTTCGGCTTGACATTCCCGGTCACTTGGCCGATGCTCGACCTTCATTTGCCTGCAGCGGACATTGGCTGAACGACTTCTAGGAATTCTTTGTGAGCTTCTAGGAATTCTTTGTGAGCTTCTAGGAATTCTTTAGTGGTTCTGGGATCTTGGCGGCTTTAGCGTTTCTTGTGACTTCAGGCCCCAGCCTTGCGGCCACCCATCAATTTCAACCACTCAACTCACGCAGCGATTATTCACGTACTGCAAGGGAAGTCAAGAAATTTCTGTTAAGTTTCTTGGACAGTTGTTGAACAAGACTCCCACTCATGTCGGCGGTTGGCACCAGCGGAAATGTACCTATTGATTCGAGCTTAACGAGCCGGCAAGTCAGCTAGCCAGAGATGCTTGAATGCCCCCCCTTCGTCCGCTGCAATGGAAGATAAAACCCCATTTCGAAAATACTTAGTCAAGCTCCGCTTGGCATGCAGCTTAGACTTTGGGCTTGCTAGCACATGTTCGGTTGATTCACCAACGCACAAAAAAAATTTTTTCGATTTCCTGGGCGGCTGGCCGGACACCTGCGGGCGTTTTAGCCCTTGGTCCCAAGACGCGTTTCAGCGGAGAACTCAAATGTGGATTCAAAAGGCGTTTCGCCTGGCGCCCAAGCCGCGAGGATTTCACTTGATCACCAACGAGATCCTCGACGAAATCCCCGAGATCCAGCGGTTTTCGATCGGGCTCCTGCATCTCTTTATTCAGCATACCTCGGCAAGCTTGACGTTGAATGAAAACGCCGATCCGGATGTGCGGGTCGACCTGGAGACATGCTTCAACGCGATAGTTCCCGAAGCTGGCTTGCCGCTAGTGCATACCCTAGAAGGGCCAGATGACATGCCGGCGCACGTCAAATCCTCCTTGCTGGGGTCTTCGGTCAACATTCCCATTCGCCGCGGCAGCCTGGCATTGGGGACATGGCAGGGAATTTACCTGTGCGAGCATCGAAATCGCGGCGGTTCGCGGCAATTGGTGGCCACCATGAACGGCCAAGCGGCGGATTAGCTTCGGCCGCAAGCCAGGTGTGCGCTCTACATGCCCCATCCATAACGCTGGCGGAGAATATCCTCAACGGTGGCGGTAACCATCCGCAGCGTAAAGGGCTTGGCCAGCACGCGTGCGGTTTGCAGCTCCATCGCCTGACGTACGATGTCTTCATCCAGATCGGCGCTCATCAAGATGCAGGGAAGGGAATTCTCAAAGCGTTGGCGGATTTGGACCAGTGCCTGCAAGCCGGTCAAGCGCGGCATGTGTACATCCAGAATGAGCAAATGCAATTCGCCATTATTCTGGACGATATCCAACGCTTCGCGGCCGTCAGCCGCTAAACGGGTGTTATAGCCGCGGCGTTCAAACACCTCTCCCAGCGATTCCCGAAAATCTCGGTCATCGTCGGCGATTAACAGTTTGGGTTCGGTCGCTATCACGGCCACTCCCTTCCAACCACTGCGGCTTGTTGATTCCGTGACTCCCGACTCCATGTAGAAATGGCAGCCAATGAAGCCATCCGTCGACAATGCATTATGCGTTCCAAAACTGCATTATGCGTTGCAAAAACTCTCAATGGAAGACAATCTGGGGAAGATAGTGTCTACTGAGCAGCGAGATGAGGGGCCATCATTATGGGGGTGGCTGTCGCCAAGCCGGCCTCTGCTTTCCGAAAAGAGAATTCAATCTTGTCCGCCGAACAGACTGACGCCATCATCCTCCGCACTTTTCCGTGGAGCGAGACCAGTCTGGTAGTCCATCTCTACACGCGGGAATTCGGCAAGCGTTCGATGCTAGCCAAGGGAGCCAGGCGACCCAAGAGTCCGTTCGAAGCTGCCCTTGACCTGCTTTCCTTCAGTCGCGTAGTGTTCATTTCAAAATCAGGAGATACTCTCGACATTTTGACCGAAGCCAAGTTGGAGCAGCGTTTTCGCGGCGGGACGCAAGATCTGCTGCGGCTGTATTGTGGCTATTACGTGGCTGAATTATTGGACAAACTGACGGAAAAGGGTGAGCGACAGCCGGAGGTTTTTGAATTGGCGCTGGCGACCCTGCAGGCGCTGGCAAATCCGGGACTTGAGATTCGCGCTATCGTGCTCCGCTTTGAACTACAGATGCTGCGATGCCTGGGACAATTGCTCAGTTTTCGACGGTGTGCTCAGTGCGGAATAGAGGTGGACGATTCCCCTGCATTGGGTAACAGGCTGCAGCAGACACAGACGAAATCCAGGCCTGGTGGCCTTAGCCATGGGGGCTATGTGTTTGGACTCATTGCCGGTGGTGTATTGTGTGCTGACTGCCAACGGGTGCGGCTCAAATGGTTCGGATATCGGCCGCAGGTCGACACACGCTGGAGAGCTACAGTCGACCGGATTGGCGAGAATTCGATCTCGGCGAATATCCGCTGGGGAATCGCTCGGCAATTCGCGAGCTGATGACGAAGTATTTAACAGTGGTGCTAGACCGCAAATTGCATTTGCATTCCTACATAGAGGAGCTTGGGCGTTGACACGGAAGTCCCCGCCAATCGCCAATTGGCCTAAAAACAAATTTGGCGCGTGCGTACTCTCTTGCTTGGCCCTGTGCAGCGGTGGCTGCTCGGTCTTTAGCCGCGGCTTCTGGCCAGGCGGTAGTTCGCTGACCGATTATGAGCAGACGCGGCGCAGCATTGAAAACCCTGTCGATATTGAGGGCAGTGAATATGCTGACCAAGAGTATCAACCCGAGGGTGTTTCAGCCGAGCGCCAAAAGGACTCCATGGACCTGCTGCGGAGAATCGGTCTGCGCTCTCCCCTGCGGAAAGACATCGAGGTCGCCCGGGAGGAGTTTGCGGCTGCCGAAAAGCTATTGGAACAGGCCAAGACGCTCGAAGGCAACGCTCGAAAAGACGCCTTCCGCCAGGCGGCGGAGTTGTATCAACAGGCCGGCGAAAATTGGCGCAGCTCGGGACTCGAACAAGATGCACTGTTGATGGCCGCCGAGTGCCGTTTCTTTGCCGAAGACTACGCGCAGGCCGAAACCACTTACGCCCAGCTGATCAAGGAATATCCGCGTAACCCCTATTTGGATCACGTGGATAGCCGACGCTTTGAAATCGCGGATTACTGGTTAAAGGTCGATGGCGTGGCTCACAAGCCATTCCTGTTTGTCAATTTTACCGACAATAAATTCCCGTTGAACGACACGGGCGGACACGGAAAACGCGTGCTCGAGAGTGTGCGTCTGGACAACCCGACGGGCAAAGTCAGCGATGATGCGACCATGAGGCTGGCCGTTGAGCAGTTCTCCAAGGGCGACTACGAAGGCGCCGCAGATACCTTTGCCGATCTGCGTCTGACCTATCCCGATAGTGAGCATCAATTCAAAGCCCAAATGCTGGAATTGCAGAGCCTGTTGGCTTCTTACCAGGGTGTGCATTACAGCAGCGTACCGCTAACCGACGCCGAAAAACGAGTGAAACAGATCGTCAGGCAATTCCCGGTGGAGGCGGAGTCTAACCAGCAAGAGATCAATCAAGCCTTTGCCAAGATTCGCTACTTGCGAGCCGAGCGCGAATGGCACAACGCGGAGTATCGTCGAACCAAACAGGAAAATGGTTCGGCCCGATTCTATTACCAGCGTGTACTGGATGAATTTTCCGATACCCCCTTTGCGGAGCAGGCGCGCGATCGTTTGACGGAATTACAAGACCAGCCGGATGATCCCCCTGAGTACTTCTCGCCGTTGATCAAGCTATTGGGCGCTGACGATGACAAGCGACCCTACGTCATTGACGACAGCAACAGGTAGACAACTCATGCCGCCCTACCGATGCGTCTTCAGCCGCAGGCTGTGTCCCCTTGCCCCCTGCGCCGCCTGCGGAGGGCGACCGGCGTGCGCCAAGCCAAACTGCCCAGCTAACTCGGGCTGTCCTGTGGCTGCTGGCGGCTGTCAGCGCATGCAACCTGCCCGGTTGCGCCAGCTATCAATTTGGCAATGCATCCCTGTACAACCCCAACATTCGCACGATTTACGTGCCCGAGGTACGCAACGACACCTTTCGACACGAACTGGGCCCGCAGCTCACTGAAGCCATTCAAAAAGCGGTCGAACTGCGGACACCCTACAAGCTGGTGGCTAGCCCCACTGCGGATAGTACGCTGACCTGTCGCTTAACATCCCAAACCAAGCGGACGGTAACCGAAACAGGAACAGACGAACCTCGAGCAATCGAGACCATGCTCAGCATTCAATTGACATGGGTCGACCGCCAGGGCAATTTGCTGATGGAGAATCGCTTTGTGCCCGCCGGTGAACTATCCTTCTACTTCATTCAGGGAGTGGATTTCGTTCCCGAAGGCGGCCAAAGCATCGATACGGCTATGCAACACGCCATCGAACTATTGGCCAATCAAATCGTCAGCCAGATGGAAGTTCGCTGGTAGCAAGCATGCACATTTATCTCATCGGCTACCGCGGGTCCGGTAAATCTACTGTCGCTGCTCAGCTAGCGCAGCGGCTGGGCAGGCGGGCGGTGGATACCGATGCTTTGATCGAGGTCGCGAGCGGACAGAGCATTCGAGAACTCTTTGCAAGCGAAGGAGAAAGCGGCTTCCGCGACCGCGAGCAGGCCGCCATTTCCGAAGTCGCCCGGGAAACATCGCCCCTGGTGGTAGCCACCGGGGGAGGTGCCATCCTGCGCGAAGAAAATCGTCAACGGATGTTGGCGAGCGGCTTTTGCATTTGGCTGCAGGCAACCGCCGAAAATCTACATCGGCGTATCCAGGCAGATCCCGGCAGTGGCTTGCTACGTCCCAATCTTACCGATCGTGGCGGTTTTGAGGAAGTTGCAGAAATCTTGGCCCAACGCGAACCGCTTTACCGCCAACTGGCCCATTTGTGTGTAACTACGGACCACAAATCGACCGATGAGGTAGTGGCAGAGATTTGCGATTGGGTAAACTCTCAGGCCCAGTAAAGCTGTAGGTTTACTCACCGCCAAGCCTCTGCCTCAACGGATTGATCAGCTCGCGTGCGCTACTTTGCCGCTTCGCACGCACTCGGTGCATGGACGTATCGCAACGCACCTCAACACGCACTAAGGAATCACGGTGCTGATCGGATTCATTGCTTGGCCCGTCGCTTGGCGATTGCTGGCCGTAGGTCTCTTGGCTGTATGTGCAGCCCGGTTTATCAACTGGGCGATATACAGTTGGGCCTACCATTATCGTGGGCTGGGGCCGTGGAATGCACCGCCCACGCCAGAGCGGCAGGCCAAGCGCCCGTCGGGCTCAAAAAAAACAAAGCAGTCTGGCTTTGCTCCGCGGAGTTGGCTGGATCACCTGCCCGTTTGGGGTTGGTATCGCTTGCGCTCCGAGGGCGTCGTGTATGGGCGCTGGTATTGGTTGCGACCACTATTGATCGAACTCATCTTCCCAGTGGCTATCGCCTGGTACTACCACTTTTACGTCAGTGGCCAGGCGCTGCAGGCGGGCACCGCCCTGCGCGGACTTTCCCCTGAACTGTACTCGCAATGCTTTGCGCACTGCGTGCTGTTCTCGCTGATGACCATCGCCACCTTTATCGACTTTGATGAACAATCCATTCCCGACTATGTCACCTTGCCCGGCACCGTGATCGGGCTGGCGGGCGCGGCCCTGGCACCTGCCTGGCTGCCCTTTGACGTGTCGGGGCCAACAGCCCGCGAAATGCATGCTGCGATACCCGACGAATGGCCAAGCTGGTTGAATGGTCCCTGGGGTTTGCTGTTCGGCTTGCTCATCATCGGTATCTGGGGTTTTGCACTCCTCGAGCGTCGCTTCATCTGGCGGCGAGGATTCGCCAAGGGCCTGCGCTACTTTTGGGCGCATGTTTCGAAATAGCCTGCTCTGGAAAACGGTCTGCCTGACGACTATCGTGCTGGCTGTGTCGGTTGGCCTGTGTTGGCAGTGGCAAATCGAACGCTGGCCCTATCTACTGAGCAGCCTGTTTGGACTGGCTTTTGCCGGCGGAGTGACCTGGGCCGTACGCATATCCGCAAGTTACGGGCTGGGCGTGGAAGCCCTGGGGTTTGGCGATGTGACGCTCATGGCCATGATTGGGACTTATATTGGTTGGCAACCAAGTCTGTTGGTCTTTTTCATCGCCCCCATCATCGCCATCGCTTTCGTGCTGCTGCGGTGGTTCGTTACCGGCAGGGCCGATACGCCCTACGGTCCTTATTTGTGCGCCGCCAGCGTGCTGGTCTTGGTGTACTGGAATGCAGTGTGGACGAATTGGGCAGCACCGGTGTTCGCCCTGGGCAGCACGATTTTGGGTATCGTTCTGGCGTGCGTCGTTATGATGGGAGTGATGCTATGGATTTGGCGTTTGATCAAACAAGGCTTGGGACTCGCTGGTCGTTGAACCGCGGTTGGGCCAGTTTTGGATTGCAAAGCGTCTCGCAATTGGGCTCGGCAGCCGAGCTCCTCGCGCAGCGGCGTTATGGTTGCATCGTCACCCGTGGCGGCAGGCTCGAGGCCGTGCACGGCCGGTGGTGGCCATACGTCGGCAACCAACTGCAATTAATCTGGGACTCCCACGTCCGAACACTCACCCGAGATCTCCGAACACTCACCCGAGATCGTTGTGAACTGTATTACCATCAGTCTCTGGCCGCACCGGGCTACCTGACACTCAGCTACGTGCATGCGGGCCCGGCCACCTCCATCGCCACGCTCTACGCAGCCGGCTTGGCCCTGGATGAAATTGCTCGCATTCGCAATGCCAAGGCCATCGTTTGTCATGTTAGCAACGAACGCATCAGCCACGCGTGGCTCGAGCGCTGGGGTTGGCAAACTCACTGTCCAACTCTCGCCGGTCGGCACTACATCAAGCGCTTCTATGGAGATTACCCCAGCCCACAGCCCAAGTGGCGCAACCGCCTGGGCATCCTTGAATGACGAACGGATGGTTATACTGGCGGACTGAAGTTTTTGAGACTGCGCGTGTTCTCCAATGGGTCAGTCCCAGGTCCGTCCCTTGGTGAGCAGGTTTCGGGCCCACTCCACCACAGGACCCATCCGATGAAGTCGAGATCTCCAACGATCGTGCTATGCCTGACCAGCTGGCTGCTGCTGAATCACCTTTCGCTATCGGCTCAGCAGCCGCCCTATGACCTCATGCCTGCAGCCGAACCACCCTACTATCGCGTTCGATACGAAGCGGGAAAGCAACCCGGCGAACTGATGTTCGCGGTCAATTACACGCTATGGGTCCCCCCGGGCACCGAGACCTTGCGTGGCCTGATCGTTCATCAACATGGCTGCGGAGAAGGCTCGTGCAAATCTGGCTTGACCGGAGCCTATGACCTGCATTGGCAGGCCCTTGCCAAGCGGCACGCTTGCGCGTTGTTGGCACCCGCCTATGAGCAGCCCGAAAAAGCGGACTGTCAGATGTGGTGCGACCCGCGCAATGGTTCGAGTTCAGCATTCCTCAAGGGACTGCAAGACTTGGGGGCCCAATCCGGCCATCCCGAATTAACGCGGGTGCCCTGGTGCTGTGGGGACACAGTGGCGGCGGCCATTGGGCTGGCGGTATGGTCATGCTTTACCCCGAGCGAGTCGCGGCTGCGTGGCTGCGATCGGGAGTTCCACTGCTGACGGCCGACGACAATCGAAATACAATCAAGCCGCACGCCCTTCCCGAGGCGGCATTGTCTGTCCCGCTGATGTGCAATTTGGGTACCCAGGAGGGAGTGTCCGTCCAAGATGGACGCTTTGCTGGAGTGTGGCCTGCCAACCAAACTTTCTTTCATCAACTCCGCGGCAAGGGTGGTCTGATAGGCGTCGCCATCGACCCGCTATCAGCCCACGAATGCGCAAACCAACGCTACCTGGCGATTCCTTGGCTGGATGCTTGCCTAAGTGTGCGCCTGCCGCAGGATAGCACTCAACCTCTCCGCGCCATGCCCCTCGCGGATGCCTGGCTGGGGCCCATTACCGGCGGCCCGGCCGTGGCTGCAGCCGATTTTTCTGGCGATCGCGCAGAGCTGGGCTGGCTGCCCAACGAGGCGATTGCGCGGGCCTGGATGCAGTATGTCCATGATAGCGCCGTTGCCGATACCACGCCGCCTCCAGCCCCCACCGCCCTGCAGCTGAAGGGCATCCAATTGAGCTGGCAAGCCGAGGCGGATTTGGAAAGTGGGCTGGCCGGCTTCCGCATCGAGCGCGATGGGCAACTGCTCGCTGAATTACCTGAAAAGTCTCAAAACCCGTACGGTCGCCCCATCTTTCAGAATCTGCAGTACAGCGACACACCTACCCAGCCCTTGGTCACCATGCAATTCAGCGACACTTCGTCCGAACCGGGGCGGACCTACGACTATCGGGTCGTCGCGATCAACACCGTGGGCTTGCTCTCCGAGCCGAGTCCGCCCGCAGTACGGCTGGCTACAACCACTTCGGTAGACCAGCCAGCACCCGCCAGCGATGCGGGCCAGTCGATCAAGATCTTTATCCTGGCAGGGCAGTCCAACATGCAAGGTCACGGCTTCGTCACCGCCGATGACAAGCGAAACCAGGGACAGGGCAGCTTGGAGTACTTGGTCAAAAAGTCCAGCAGCCAGTCGCGCTTCGAACATCTTCTTGGACGCGATGGAGAGTGGGCCAAACGCGATGATGTATGGATCACCTATCTCGAACGCCAAGGACCTCTGAGCGTAGGCTACGGAGTGCAACCCGATCGCATCGGACCGGAACTGGGGTTTGGTTGGGTTGTGGGCGACAGCTTTGATTCGCCCGTGTTGATCATCAAATGCGCCTGGGGAGGCAAGAGCTTGGCAGTAGACTTCCGTCCCCCCAGTTCAGGAGCGATTCCCTACTCGTTGGGCGAGGCACAGGATGCTGCCATCGCCGCCGATCCCACCATCGTTGGAAAGTACTATCGCGACACGTTGAACTTGACCAAGGCCGCACTGGGCAAGCTGGCTCATCTGGTGCCCGATAGCGCAGGACGCCGGGTTGAGCTCGCTGGATTCGGTTGGCACCAAGGCTGGAACGATCGCATCAGTGATCAATTTAACGCCGAGTATCAGGAAAATATGGCGAATTTCATCCGCGACATGCGGCGCGATCTGGAAACGCCCCAGCTGCCCTTCGTCATCGCCGAAACTGGTATGAATGGTCCGCAAGAAAGCCACCCTCGTGCGCTGTCCCTGATGGCCGCCCAAGCCGCAGTGGCCGAGCTGCCCGAGTTCAAAGGCAATGTCGCCTTCGTTGGCACGCAAGCCTTCTGGCGGCCGGCCGACCAATCGCCTTCCGGCCAGGGATACCACTGGAACACCAACGCGGAAACCTACTATCTGATCGGTGAGGCGATGGGGAGAGCCATGTGTCAATTGCTGCAGCAACCCGCACGACCAGCGAATGAGCAGCCTGCGATCAATCATTGAGCAATCTCCAGCCCGCGCGGGCTGACAGGGACAGGGGTGTCAATCTAGGTAGATTGCGTTGCGTTTCACAGCCTTAGCCGATCGGTGTGACCCAATCCTGCCGGTTTTCCCGATTGGAACTAGCAGGAGATTCCGATTCGGAAGTTATCGGACGGTGGCATCCCGCAGACAGCCACGGTCCGAAAGCAGGAAACAAAACAACCAGGCTGACTCTTCGGAGCCAGCGGAGTGCGTAAAGGATGACGCTGATGAAACGCGTAATGTTGGGTTTGACCTTGGTCATGGGCCTTTTGAGTAGCACTGGCTGCCATCTCCTTAGCAACAAACACTGCAGCGACTGCAATGGTAATCTCGGGTGCCGCCCCTGCCGTATCGGTTGGCAGCGCGGTGGCACCGATTACCAACGCTTCTTGGGCCACAGCGGCCAGTATTGCGAGCAGTGCAATGACGGCAGCTGCAATGCTAACGGTGTTGGCAATGGCAACGGCGCTGGGCACGGTCATCATGGAGCTGGGCACTTCGGCCGTTATGCCAAGGCTGCGCCCCGGGAGCTCTGGTTGGTGAGAGTGCAGCCCCAGGTGCAACCGGCGGTCCCGCCACCGCCCAGGTAGCCTATCCCTACTACACCAATCGCGGTCCGCGAGACTTCTTGAATCCCAATCCGCCGAGCATCGGCCCCTAAGCTGTTTGCCCTTGCTGGGCGGCAACAGTTGGAGCAGGCCCTTGGCCGGTTCGACAACTTATTCTGCACAAGGTGGTCCGGGGTTTTCCCAGCCCACCTTTTTGCGTTCAGCGCCAGCAGCCAGCAGTTCTCTCACTCAACTCGAGCGAGATAGGACGACCGCCTGAAGGCGGAACTACGAACAAGTAGGAACCGGACGATCACTCAGGGCGGGACCGCGAACTGGAGTGCTGGGAGCCTCCTGCCGGGGGTGAGTTGGAAACCAGTCCTTGAGTTTCAGACAGTGGCGTTCGAGGACATTCCAACTGAGCAGCGCCGCGGCATAGGTCAAGCCAAACATGGCTGCCACGTAGATCAAGTGCCCCACGACCGCATTGCCCACCCACGCCGATAGCTGGCTCGCCGTGAACACGCCGGCTGTAATGGGAATCAACGGGCTTTGGAAGACGTACATGGCGTAACTGGTTTTCCCGAGCTGCCGCAGCCAGGCAAGATTGAACAACCTGGCAAAACGTTCGTGCTGCTTGGACAGCAACAGCCAAACGAGTACGCAAGCCCACAGCAACGGCCAGGTGGTGTGTCCAAGCGTAAAGAGCCGCTTATCCAGCAGCGCGGCACCCAGGCCAAACGTCAAGCAGATGGGGAACACGACGTAGGTGAACTTCTTGAGTGCATGCAGCCCTTGGGGAGTTCGGATTTGCAGCGCCAGGGCAGCCCCAATCAATAGCGCATCGCAGCGGAAGATGGTCAATACGTCTGGTGCAACTCCATTTTGACTGAGCATGGCAAATAAGATTCGCGAACCACCGCTGGCCACGGCCAACACACAAGCCAGCCGCAAGGCGGTGCGCGGCGAGCAAAGAAAAAGTCAACAGCGGCCAGAATAAATAGAAATGCTCCTCGACCGCCAGAGACCAAAAGTGGTCCAAGCTGCCAAAGCACCAAGCGCCCTCGATACTCATCTTGACGTTGGTGAGATACGTCCACAGATAGAACTGGTTCTCTGCCGCGGCGGCAAACATCGGCTGAGTGGGATTCAGACAATTGAAGGCAACGACAAACAGGAACAGCGAGGCAAAATACAGTGGAAAAATCCGCAGGCTGCGCCGCGCAAAAAAATGAGAAAAGTAGTGGGCTTGCCCTTTGGCATCCACCAAGATACCGGTGATTAGAAAGCCGCTGAGCACAAAGAATAGATCAACGCCGCGGTCCCCTAGGTGCAATCCGTAATGCAACAGTTTGCCCACGAGCGAGTCCGTGGGGAATTCTTTAGAAAAGCGGTACAGGGTCACAATCAGGATGGCCAAGCCACGCAGCCCGTCGAGTTGCGGAATGTGTCGCCCCAAGGCCCAAACCGGTGAATCTGTCGAGGGTTCGGTGGTAGACTCGCAAGGATTCGCAGCGGCCATAATCACTCTGATTCATCCGAAATTTCCAAGATTCGAGCAGCCAGCCTGCGGCTCGCACTTCGTACCCTACCCCGCATACAGGGAATATATGTTGCATTCCAGCGGGGCTTAGTCGCTCATGCGATTCGCCAACGAAAGCTGCTTGGAAAGGCGAGGATTGTGACATTTGTTCCGTTGATTCGGATCGGAGCGCACGCCCGGCTTGCTTTCCTCGCGGGCTGGGCTGAGGTACACTAGAGATGCATTCACGATCGCTCTTGCGCTCGCCCCGCCTGATGCAACACGGCCCATGACTCGCCGCTTGAGTCGACCGGCGCTGTACCCCATCGACTAGATTCCCGCTGTGCAGCGCGAGGAAAAGCGAAGATTGCACGCAGGTCCGCCTCTCCGAGGCTGACAGGAACGACTATTGTCGCAAGGGGGGGGCGAGTCTCGGAGAGACTCGCCTACGTGAAGGCTTGCCTCGTGAAGACTTGCCTGCGTGAAAAACGCCCATCGGGTGGCAAAAAAGTAGATGGCTGGGCCAGCGCTTTGCTGCTCCATTCATGTGACATGCGGACCTAACCCCTTGAAGGGTCAGCCCCTTTAAAACGGAGCCTACACTGGAATGAACAACATCGCCGAGCAAGCTCGATGGTTGAAAGTCGGTTGCGCGTGGCTGTCGATCTGGGCATGCGCCTTTCTAGGGAAGGACTCGTGTTCGGTGACCGCCCAAGAACCGCCCCCCGAGCAGAGAGCCACTAGCCAGACTCCGCTTCGATTCAATCAAGATATTCGTCCCATTTTGGCGGAGAACTGCTTAACCTGTCACGGACTGGACAGCATTGCTCGCCAAGCCGACTTGAGACTTGATGTCCGCGAAGCGGCCATGGAAATGGGCGCCATCGTTCCCGGAGAACCCGATAACAGCGAGCTAATCGCCCGGATCGAGACCGACGATGCGGATCTGCTGATGCCGCCTGCGGATTCGAAGAAACAGCTGAGCGCCCAACAGCGTGATCTGCTGCGGCGGTGGATTTCCGAGGGCGCCACGTATGACAAGCATTGGGCCTTGATTGCCCCTGAGACTCCGGCTGTGCCTGCGTTGGCGGACGCGAACTGGTGCAAGAACGAAATAGACGCTTTTGTGCTCCATGACTTGAAGCTTAGCGGATTAACGCCCGCTGAAGAGTTGGAGCCGCGATTGCTGTTTCGAAGACTGTCGCTGGACATTCGCGGGCTGCCGCCGGAGCCAGGCGAGTGCGATCAATTCGTCGCGGACTATGCGACCCACGGCGATGAGGGGCTCGCGCGGTGGATCGATCAACTAATGAACTCGCCGGCCTGGGGCGAACATCGCGCACGGTATTGGTTGGATGCGGTTCGTTACGCCGACACGCATGGCATGCATTTCGACAATTACCGCGAGATGTGGCCCTACCGCGATTGGGTCATCCGGGCGTTCAACCAGAATCAACCCTTTGATCAATTTACCGTGGAACAGCTGGCTGGGGATTTACTAGAACAGCCTACGCTGGATCAGCTGGTGGCCACGGGACTGCAGCGTTGCGCCATGACCACCAACGAGGGAGGCACCATCGCAGAAGAGAATCTAGCCCTTTACGCAGCGGACCGCGTGCAAACTTTTGGCTGGGTCTATTTGGGCCTGACAACGAACTGCGCCCAGTGCCACGATCACAAATTTGATCCGATTTCGACGAAAGACTACTATTCGCTGGCAGCCTTCTTCCGCAATACCACCCAAGGTGCCTTGGATGGAAACTCCAAGGATGGCAGGGGTCCGGTGATCCGCGTCCCGCAGCCGGCCGACCAAGAACGTTGGAATGTGATTGACGCGGAAATTGCCGCAGCCAAGCAGGCCCGCGATGATCGCCGAGCTTCGGCCAGCGAATCCTTCAACGCCTGGCTGGCAGCCACTCTGCCACAAACCATTCGCGACGCCATTCCTCTCGCCGGCCGACTGGTTTCGCTGCCTCTCAACGAGGGGCAAGGCAAGCCTTTGACCGCCGAGGGCGCGGGCGTCGAACTCGTCGCCACCGGCGAATTGCATTGGTTGAGCGAGGGACGCTGGGGACCGGCCATTCAACTAAAGCCTGGCGCAACCCTCGAGCTAGGCGCGCTGGGAGACTTCGGCAAGCAACAGGCCTGGTCGCATGCCGAGTGGATTCGTGCAAGCCAAACGGGGCCCGGAGCCGGAATCATTGCACGCATGGACGAGCAAAACCAGCATCGCGGCTGGGACCTGTTTATTGCCGATGGCAGGCTGTCGATGCATATCATTCAAAGCTGGCCGGATAATGCAATCAAAGTCACCACGCAACAGCCCGTCATTGAGAAAGACAAATGGCAGCACGTGTGCGTCAGCTGGGATGGGAGCGGTAAACCGGAGGGCATCCGCATCTACGTCGATGGCCAGCTGCAACCGACCAAAACAGACAACCAACACCCTCAGCGATGATGCCGACGTGCGGACGGCAACTCCCTTGAGGATTGGCCAGCGTAGCCAGGCCGCCGTGTTTGACGGCTCGGTTCAAGATTTTTGCCTTTATGATCGTCTATTATCGCCGATCGGAAGTTCACGCTTTGGCAAACACCGAAGGGCTGGCGCGAGCCCTGGAAACGCCTGCGGAACAGCGCAGCGATGAACAGCAGCAGTTGCTGCTGGAGGTTTATCTCAACCAGCACGATTCTGAGTTCATAGAGCGGACCGCGAAAGTTGCACAGTTGGAGGCCGAGCGTAGCGCTATCGAGGCGCGGAGCCCGATCACGCATGTACAGGTCGAACGCGAGGGTCAACCCGCCATGGCTAACATCTTGATGCGCGGCGAATACGACAAAGTTGGCCAAGAGGTAGCTGCCGCCACTCCCACCGCACTGCACCCACTGCCTGCGAATGCGCCCGCTAACCGTTTGGGTTTGGCCCAATGGGTAATCGATCCAGCCAATCCCTTGACGGCCCGCGTAACGGTCAATCGCTTTTGGCAGCAGATCTTTGGGCAGGGTATCGTCATCACCAGCGAAGACTTTGGTGTGATGGGCGCCAAGCCTTCGCATCCAGAATTGCTGGATTGGCTGGCGACCGACTTCGTGGCTCATGGTTGGGATGTTAAACGTCTGTTCAAGCAAATCCTCATGAGTGCCACCTATCGCCAGGCAGCGACGGTCACTCCAGAAAAACTGGAGCGGGATCGCGACAATCTGCTGCTGTCGCGCGGCCCACGATTTCGCATGGATGCCGAGATGGTCCGCGACTCCGCCCTGGCAGTGAGTGGTCTGCTGTCAGCGCAAATGTTTGGTGCTGGTGTGCGCCCCTATCAACCGTCGGACATTTGGAACGTGGTGGGACTACCTGGCGGAGATACACGCGAGTATGTCACCGACCAAGGAGAAAACCTGTACCGAAGATCCCTGTATACATTTTGGAAGCGCATGGCTCCACCACCTAACCTGGAAGCCTTCAATGCTCCCAGCCGTGAGGTTTGTACCGTCAGGCGGGAACGCACCAATACACCCCTGCAGGCTCTGGTGACGCTCAACGATGCTCAGTTTGTAGAAGCCGCCCGGCATTTGGCTCAATTGGCCATCGAAATTGGCGGCAGCGACGATAGCGCGGTGCTTACCGCGGTAACACAGCGCGCTTTGGGACGCTCGTTCCTAGCGGAGGAATCAGCGATTGCCATGGCCACGCATGCCGAGTTGCTGGCTTACTATCAGCAGCACCCCGAAGATGCCCAAGCCCTGTTGGCGGTGGGCCAGTCCGCCGTGGACGAGCAACTGGACCCAGCTCGCTTGGCCGCCTGGACCATGACCTGCAATCAAATCATGAACCTGGACGAAGTCTTAAATAAATAGCCACCTGCGGAATGAGAGAGTTCGATGAGTATCTTCGACGAAGTCAACTTGCTTAAAACGCGTCGCCAGTTTCTTACTGGCGGCTCGCATTTGCTGGGCACAGCCGCCTTGGCCTCACTCATGCAACATGAGGCCGTCGGCGCCCGCGCCGCGTTCACTACCGCTGCAGTTTGCACCCTCGGCCAAACGCGTCATCTATCTGCATATGGTGGGCGGCCCTTCGCAGATGGATCTCTTCGATTACAAACCCAGCATGCAGGCCATGTACGACAAAGACCTGCCCGAGTCCATTCGCCAGGGACAGCGGCTGACCACCATGACCAGCGGCCAATCGCGATTTCCCATCGCGCCCTCCAAATACAAATTCCAGCAATACGGCGATTGTGGAATGTGGATGAATTCAGAATTGCTGCCGTGGCTTTCCCAAAAGGCTGACAGCATCTGTTGGATGCGCAGCCTACACACCGAGGCCATCAACCACGAGCCGGCTATCACCGCTATGCAGACCGGCAATCAGGTTACCGGGCGTCCCTGTCTGGGCTCTTGGGCCTCGTACGGTCTGGGATCGATGAATGAAAACCTGCCGGCGTTTGTCGTGCTGGTAGCGATTCCTAGCAATCGGGATCAGGAGCAGGCCATTTCGTCGCGACTGTGGAGTGCCGGCTATCTGCCCGGGGAACATGCAGGCGTTTCCTTTCGCAGCAGCCGCGATCCAATTCTTTACATCAATAATCCGCCCGGGGTGCCCGATGCCATTCGTCAGCGGACCATCACAGGTCTGAATGCCTTGAATGAAATTAATTTCCAACGCATTGGAGACCCGGAAACCCACACGCGGATCCAGCAGTACGAAATGGCCTTTCGCATGCAAGCAAGCATTCCCGAGTTGACCGATATTAACTCGGAATCAGCACACACCCTTGAGCTATACGGCGAAGATGTCAAAAAGCCTGGTTCGTTTGCCAATACGGTCTTGATGGCCCGCCGCCTGGCCGAACGCGGCGTCCGCTTTGTGCAAATCTATCACAACAATTGGGATCATCATTCCAATGTAAGTGGGCGCATGCCCAGTCAATGCAAGGACATTGACCAGCCCTGCTATGCGTTGCTAGAGGACCTGCGCCTACGCGGCATGCTGGACGACACCCTGGTCATCTGGGGTGGCGAATTCGGACGCACCATCTACACTCAGGGCAGCCTGTCCAGGGAAAACTACGGCCGCGATCATCATCCTCGTTGCTTCACCATGTGGATGGCAGGCGGCGGAGCTCGAGGCGGGATGATCTACGGCGAAACCGATGATTTTTCTTATAACATCGTCCGCGATCCCCTTCACATTCGCGACTTCCACGCCACCGTCCTGCGTCTGCTGGGCTTTGATCACCAGCGACTGAGCTATCGCTACCAAGGCTTGGACCAAAGACTCACCGGCGTCGAACAGGCGCATGTCATCCCAGAACTGCTCGCCTAACCTGCAACACCGCTCCGTTGCATCCGAAAGTTCTGGCATTCCTTCGGCCTGGGGCTCGTGCTCAGCGCAACGGTGCTCGTTATCGTAATCGATCTCAGCATCATACGCTGCGTACGGCTCGGCGACACCATCGAATTTCATCGCCATCCGAGTCAGCATCGCGACGATCCGGTGCAGCAGCGCTTTCATCGCAGCATCATCCTAAGCCTTTTTTTTGATCCTCACCAAAACATCCTGAACTGCGGCACATTCCAGAGCTGAACCGCGTGCGATGTCGAAAGCCGGATCGTGAATCGTCGTCAACTTGTCCACGCTTTTGAGTTCGACAATCAATGCATCCTCGACAAGCAAATCAATACGGTATCCGCAGTCCAGGCGAAAGCCCTTGTACTCAACCGGTTGTGGATACTGAAGTTGGAATCGAATGTTGTTTTGAGCGAGTTCGTGAGCGAGACATTGCTCATACGACGATTCAAGCAATCCCGGACCCAATGCACGATGAACCTCGATCGCACATCCAATCACGCGGTGCGATAGGTCGTCAAACTCCATCCTTCGTGCTCTTCGTGTCCTTCGTGGTTACCAAATCCCGACTGCAACCAATTCAGTTCGATCGAAAGACGAGAAACATCTAGTCGTCCATGAGGCCATGTGCCGATGCGAATCGCTCGCTCTAGTCGCTCGATGCATGTTGGTGGATCCACGTATGGCAGCAATCCAAGACCTTGGCAACCAATAGCAGGTCGTCGCGGCCAAAGGACTGTGTCTCCCGCCACTGGTCTTGCAATCGATAAATGCGGGTAACGGTCACGTTGTGACGAATCCCGCCCTGCTCGCTCCTGTTTTCCCACACCGCCGCCACAATCCGACCAAATCGCACTTCATGCACGGGGTGCGCTTTGGCTCGCTCCGCAGGCGCACTCCTTTCATCGCTCGGACCTGTGGGTGCCGGGCCGCTATGCGACCGGTTCGCATGGGACTGGCCGGAATGGGAGTGGCCGGAATGGGAATGGCCGGAAGTTGATTGCGAGGTGCGGGCATTGTGGTTTGTAGACATCATGCTTTTCCTTGGATCTGAGTTCGACGGGTTAGAAAGGAAGATTTGCAAGGTTTGCATGAAGATGACGCAGATTGGGCCAGCTTGATTACACTCTGGATGCGAATTTCTTGAAGAAAGTTGGCAGTCTACCCAGGCTGCCAAGTTTCAAGGTCAAGGTCTCCGGTTCTCTGCGTTTTTCCAGCCGGTCATAACTCGAGATCGTTATCGCGTACCTGAGCGAGCTTCAAACGCAACTTTTCTTTGTAGACCTCCAGCTTGTGCGCAAATTCTGGCAAGCCGGCCAAGTTGGTGATTTGCTTCGGGTCCTGCTGCATATCGAACAGCTCATATCCTCCGCTGCCATCTTCCCCATATTGGATGAAGGCGTAGCGGTCATCGCGAAGGAGAAAACCATTGCCATTGACGCTAAATGCGGCATCGCGAACCGATACGGCAGGAGTATCGAGCATCTCCGAGATGTCAAAGCCCTGGAGACGGTCGGGAACCGACAGTCCACAGAGGCTGGCGATGGTTGGGTAAAGGTCGAGTAGCTCAGTCAAGGAATCACAGACCGCCGGCGGCTTGCCGGGCACACGGATGATGAGAGGAACCTTGGCGGATTCCTCGTGCAAACTCACTTTGGCCCAGAAGTCATGCTCGCCTAGGTGGTAGCCATGGTCACTGGTAAAGATCACAATTGTCTCGTCCTCGATTCCCGCTTCTTGGAGTGCAGACAAGACCTTGCCGACTTGCCGGTCCATATAACGAACGGCGGCAAAGTATCCTGAGAGTGCCTTCTTCTGCCGCGTCTCGTTCATCTTCATGTTCCGGCTGGTCTTGTAGTTGATTCCCAGCTTGGGGATATCATCCCAATCACCGGCTACCTTTGGCGGCAGTTCCATTTCTTCGAATGGGAAGGGTGCGAAGTCTGCGCTGGGTGCGACAAAAGGCACGTGCGGACGTACAAAACCAACGCCCAGAAAAAATCGTTCTGAGCGATGGGCCTGAATCAACTCACAAGCCTTTTCCGCCGTGCGGCCGTCGGAATGGACAAGATCATCTCCATCGGCGGCTACGATGACGAATGTATTACCGCCAACAACCGGCTTCTCCCCATCGGGATTGCCTTCTAAAGTTTCACCAACCCCTGCCGCCTTCCACTCTGGCCCTTGACTATTAAAACGTTCAGTCCAAGAAACCGGGTCGTCTTCGCCGTCTGTTCCCTGTTCGATACCTCCAGGCACGCCCATGTGAAAAATCTTACTGACTCGCGCCGTATAGTAACCAGCGTTCTTGAAGTGCTGAGCCCAGGTAGCTCGTTCACCGATTGCGGGCCTCGGTGACTTGTAACCCAGCATGTTGATTGCATGCGGATAGTAGCCGGACATGAATGAAGCTCGCGATGGACCGCAATAGGTTCCTTGGCAATAAGTTCCCGTGAAGCGTACACCCTGTGCCGCGATCGCATCGATATTGGGAGTATGGCAAACCGTGCTGCCGTAGCACGACAAAGCGGTGGAGGTCAGATCGTCAGAAATAATGAATAACACGTTGTACTTGCCCGGCTCGATAGCTGGCAGGGATGGACAACGCAGGCTACCAGCGACAAACAGGATGAGCATGTTGGCCAAGGCGAGCCACCGACAGCCGTGTGTGACGAGTAACATGAGCGGGCCTTGTTAGGAATTCCCATGAACGCTTGGTGGAAACCGTGACCACGGCTACTCGGAGATGACCATTTCACCGGGCTGTTGTTGCCCCGGCTGTGGCTGCTGACCCCTTTGATTTTTTGCAGGCTGCTGGTTTTGCTTGCCGCCGGATTCCAGTAAGTTGCGCAGGGCAGACTCCAACGAGCGACCACTGACATTGGCGCCCAGCTTGTAGACTTCGATATAGCCTTGCGGCCGCGCGGCCTCGTCCAACTCCTCGATCTTCTCGCAAATAATGCGCATCAGATCTTCGCCCTCGGCGGAGATCAGGATCGAATTGGTAATGGCGTCTGCACCAAGTGACAACTTGCCTTTGAAGGAGTAACTCAAACCGCCGCTTGGCTGAACCACTCCACCCCCGCCGCCGGAGCGTTTATCCTCTTTCTCTTCGCCCTGATTAGGTTGTACCGATTTGTCGGTAGCGCTCAGCAGGTCGCGGTAGGCTTCCTTGATGGTATTCACGATAGCATCAGCTCGCGAGTACTTGATCATCAACAACTTGGTGTATCGATCGGTATCCTCTTCGTCCTCCGGCTCGGGGACATCCCATAATTCGATCAATTCCTTGATGGTCTTGCGGTCTAAATCATCGGCGCCTTGGACGACGATCGAGAACGTGTCATTGTCATAGATAAATCTCAGCGGCGGCTTTTTGCCAAGTTGCTCTGAATCGTCCTTCTTGCGCTGTTCATCGAAGAAAAACGAAAAGAAACGATTGGAATTGTCGTCCTCTTTGTTATCAAAATAATCCCGCAGATTGAGAGCCACCCAGCTAGCCCGAGCGTACTTGACTTTGAAAATATCATAAGGCTTTCGCGGCGGACGGTTGGACATCATGATCTCTTCCAACCGATCCAGGGCGGCGGTGTCCTGGGACTGAATAACCAAATTTCCGGCTTCATCAATCGAGATCGATACGGGCTCTGCGACGTCCGCAGCGTTGTCCGCTGGCTGGGCAGGTGGCAATTGCTCAGGGCTATCGCCGTCAGCGGCAAGTGCGGGGACCAATGCAGGGCCCACTTCGGGATCTGATGCGGGTTGCTGTAAGGGTGAACTGACCAGCCTGCGATTGTTGTCTGCGACTCGTTGGGTGATCTTGCTTTTAGCCGGAGAGGCTGGTTGTGCTGGATCAGCGGGCGATGATTCAGGCTTGGGATCTTCTTCCGGCTCGGTGAACTCTTTTTCGGCGGGTATCTCCAGCGGATTGGGCGAGACACGATCCCACTGCTCCTTGAGACGTTTTAGATACTGGTAAGTGTCCGGCTGGCGCGAGGCATCGATGACTCGCGTCGTGCTCCGACGTCCGCCCTCGGGCGCGACCTCGCCCAGCTTCACCAGCAGCTTTTGCACCTCGTCCATTTCGATCGGATTGGCCCACAACAGCACTTGATTGTCCTGCACATTGGCGCCAACCCGCATTTTGTCAGACTTCTTTTTGCTGTTGCTGCTCCCGCCAAAGCCATAGTAATCGTAGTAGCCGTAATTGCGACGACTGTTGCTGGTGTCTTCTTCTTCGGCACCCATCAAGAACTTGATGCTACCGGCTACCGCTTCGGCCTGCAGACGCCTGAGTTGGATGACCTCAAAGGTCCGCTCAGATCCATCCAGGCGATCGACGACGGACTGGATCAAATACTGATCGGCGATCGATGCATAAGCGATAATGGCATTGTTGGTTTCATCCACTTGCAAGCGGGTGGCTGGCTCCAGTACATCCATGGCCGTCAGCGAGGCTACCAACTCGGCAGGGCTAAGCGAAGCCAGGCGGAAGACCTTCATCCGCGTGTTCATGCGCTGGTAATCGGCGGCATTCTCGTTGGGAACATCCACGCGTGCGATGAACGAAGCAATGATAGCCATCTTGTCCGGCGAGGCATGGGCGATGACGCTGTTGGAACGATCGTTGGCAACCAAGTACACGTTGTCGGGTCGCGGGCGTGACGCAGACGCCGTTTTGCCACCACGCTGAGCAGCTTGTTGCTGCATCTGCTGCTGCATTTGCTGCATCTGCTGTTGCATCTGCTGCTGCATTTGTTGCTGCATGCGCATCATGTCGCCGGATGAGCTGCGACTGCTTGTGGACGAATTGATTCCCAAGAACTCCTGCAACTGCAACTTGACAGCGGAAGCCCGCGCATGCTCGAGCACGAATTCGCGGGCCAGATTCTCCAAAGCGACCAGCGACTGCTCTTGTTGAATAATTTCGTAGATGTCACGCAGATTCGAGGCTGCATCGATGGCTTCCAAGCGATTAGTGGAGGCCAGCGAAGTCAGCTTGCCGTTCTTGCTGATCATCGATGCGAATTCCTCATTGACCTCCTCGGCAATCAGCCAAGCCAGAGGAAATGAGGTTCGCACGTAACTGTGGGGTGGCAGGTTGGCCAGTTCCTCGGGGATGACACGCGGTACCATCGAGGGATTGAGCGTCTCGATTTTGGCAACCGTCAGCACCTCGTCGTTCCTCAAGAGCGTGAAGCCGCGGGCGAGCAAGGCCCGGTTGATCATGTCACAGGTTTCATCGATCGTAAACGGACGCTGCGTGGCAAGATTGATATAGTCGCCAGGCAGCTCTTGCCAGTCCAAAGATAGATTGGCCACCGAAGCCAACCAACGCACCACGTCGGGCCAGGGTTGATTGCGGAATTGGAATTGCAACAAGCCATCTGCATCCGGGGCCACTTTGAGTTCGTCGGGATTGGGTGCTTCGGGCGGCGTGGCCGAACGCATGACATTCTCCAAGGCGCCCGGCTTGGCCTCGCCAGGCTTGCCTGCTCCGGGTTTTTCACCGGGCTTTTCACCGGGCTTTTGACCGGGCTTGGCCCCGGGCGGCTGCCCGTTGGCATTCGGCTGGCCGGGCATTGGTCCATCCTCGGACGGCATGTCGGGCTGCTGAGGCACTTGAAGGCCCCCAGCATAGCCCCCGCCTTCAATAACCATGGTCTGCCCGTCGGGGGTGGTAATCACCTGTGTCTGCGCAGAGCTCGCAGCGACTAGGCACGAAACGGTCAGCACGAACAGCGGAAAGCGGAAAACGACTTGCATTGGGCTCATTGTTTAGCTCGAGTCATGCACTTAAGGTGAAGCACCATTATTGGCCACATGCGGACCTAATTCCATGGAAACGTACAACGAATGTCAGATTCTTCATGCAAGCGGTTATTCCTTGGCATCGACGAGGCTGGGTACGGTCCCAATTTGGGCCCCCTGCTGATTGGCGCTTCAGCCTGGCTCGCCCCGGCCCATATGGACGAATCCGAATTAATCGCCGCGGTCTCCCCGATCTTCCAGCCCACGCCTTTTACAGAATACACCAATCACCTCCCTTTGGGAGACTCAAAAAGACTTTTCCAGCCTCGCGGCGGGTTGGCGACACTCGAGCTGGGAACGCTGTCCATGTTCAATCTGCAACGCCGCCAAATTGCAGCGGAAGCATCAAAAAACCTTCAAAGCCTGCTGGCTGCCAGCGCCGAATTCGATGGGGACACCCCCCCCCTGCCTTGGTATTACGCTCTGGAACAGTTTTCAGTTCCCCAGCAACCTCCAGAACTGCCATCCCAAGGACATCCGCAAGCATCTCCTCTGCGCGGCAATTCGCCCGAATTGATCGAGCACTGCACTCGCCTGGGGCGCACCGGCCTGGACTCCCTGGGCATCGAATTGCTGGACATGCGCGGGATCGTTATTACCGAACCCAGTTTCAACAGGCGAGTGGCCGAGCTGGGATCTAAAGGACAACTATTGACCCTTAGCAGTTTATCTCTGGTGGCCGAGCTATTGGGTTGCTTTCGAGGCGAGCCGGTTGAAGTGTATTGCGACCGTCACGGTGGCCGCCGCAACTACTTACCGCTCCTCTTCGAGGCGCTGCCCGACACTTGGTTTAGTGAGATCAAAAATAGTCCACAACGTTGCAGCTATCGTGGCAGTGGAAGGTTTACCTGCGATATTCACTTTTCGGTGGGCGGGGACAGCTTCCCACCGACGGCCCTGGCATCCATGTTAGCCAAGTACTTGCGCGAGAGGCTGATGGAGTCATTCAATCGCTTTTGGTCACAGCAGCTTCCCGACATCCGACCCACGGCAGGCTATCCCGCGGATGCCCAGCGCTTTCGCAGGCAAATAGAATTGCGTGCCGCCCAGCTGGGGCTTGCGCCCGAGTTATGGTGGCGTTCGCGTTAGTTCCTGCCATGACGACTCAGGTTGTACATAGAATTCCGCATCGTTTACTCTCAAGAAATTCCTTCATGGCAGCGGAAGGCCTGAAAGGCCGACACATACCTGCTCTGCCAAGCGATTGACTGTGTTGGGGCGACCAAACCGTCTTGCTCGACGACGCCTTTGACAAACCAATCGCCACCGTAACTGATGTTGCGGTTCGAATCATGACAATTGAAATGGCGGCCTAAGCCCTCACCGCCGAACCATTCGCTATCATCACCCCGGGTTACGCTTGGCTCGCTTGGAGCTCGCCACGCTCACCCGGGGCTAAGCAAATGTCGCCACGTTGTGGCTGGACTAGTGCGTGGGAGGATTTGATGGTAGCGCTATGTCTACGACTTCGAAGATTCTGGCGACTGTCGATAAATCTTTGTTTCGGAATTAGTGGGCGCTGCAAGTCCGCAATGCGTAAACCTCAACATCACGCGAAACCTGATTGCGGGCGCGTTGCCCGATCGACTACACTGCTGCCTTCGTTGCCGGGTTCGAAAACCAGGAACCAAGCGTTGGACGAAGCCGCGGTAGCTGACGTTTTGACGATGGGAAATCAATCACCGCGGCATCGATCAACGCCACCGTTCCGGACGCTTGACTATTGTTTGATTCGCGCATGAACGCGATTGAATTCAATGCCACGATGATCGCGTTTTCTAGTGCTCGGACATGCTCGTGAATTCTTGATCGTAGCGGACCAGTGTTGGCGATGTTATTCGCCTAATTCCTCACCGCGCGGGCTCGTCCCGGCGGAAGGGTGACTGGTGGGCTACCGTTGACCACGACAGCATCGGCGGACGAGTGGTGGTGATGTCTATTAGATGGCGTTTGACCGAGTCCGCAATGAGTGTGAGGCTGCCCGACAAGAATGTGGTGGACTCGAACGAGATCAACGGCTGGCTGATTCAACTGCTCGTCCACGGCGCTGGTGGGCCTGGGGGGGTAGCCAACCAGTCATGCGCCCGCCGGGACGAGCCCGGAACGGTGAGCGACAAGCGGTGAACGTTGAGCGAAGGGCGGGGTGGAAACTTACTTGCTTGGCGAATATGCTTCGTGCTAGACCACTTGCATGGTGGGTTCGTTTCGCGGCGGACTCGCTCAGTACCATCCGCGACCGGAACCAAGCGATGACCGAGAGTTCCGGTACGTCGTTCACTTGGATGTAAAGTCGAACCCCGGAACCGCCGTTATCGCCAGCGTTCCTGGATCAAGACCAAACATACTTTACAGGTCGACTATTTGTGCATGAGGGACCAGGGCAGAGGGCCCGGCACATCCTTTGCCGGGGCCGATGCGGCCCCGGTGACGGTTGACATGGCAGCGGAAGGCCTGAAAGGCCGACACATACTTGCTCTGCCAAGCGATTGACTGTGTTGGGGCGACCAAACCTGCTTGCTCGACGACGCCTTCGACAAACCAATCGCCACCGTAACTGATGTTGCGGTTCGAATCATGACAATTGAAATGGCGGCCTAAGCCCTCACCGCCGAACCATTCGCTATCAGCACCCCGGGTTACGCTTGGCTCGCTTGGAGCTCGCCACGCTCACCCGGGGCTAAGCAAATGTCGCCACGTTGTGGCTGGACTAGCGCGTGGGAGGATTTGATGGTAACGCTATGTCTACGACTTCGAAGATTCTAGCGACTGTCGATAAATCTTTGTTTCGGAATTAGTGGGCGCTGCAAGTCCGCAATGCGCAAACCTCAACACCACGCGAAACCTGATTGCGGGCGCGTTGCCCGATCGACTACACTGCTGCCTTGCTGGCCTGCGATGTGGCAATCGCGGGTCACTCGGCCGCAACGGCGTGATTTTAGTCGTTATCCATGAAACAACCCGCGACGAACCCCACCATGCGATTGAAGAATTTACCATCCATCCCACTCGTCCTTTTGGCCGCCCTGGCTGCGTACGCGGCGTACCTCGCAGACAATTTGTTCGGAGTCGTTGCCTTCACGTACGGCTACCTCGCTTTTTGCGTTCTCGCAGCGCTGGCCATGGGTGGTATTTGGCATGCGTGTCTAGGAACATCCGGTTCGGTGTTCGCTTTGGTAATTTTTGGAGTACTCGCGGCAAATTTCTTCTTGCCGCCTCCATCGGAGCGCCTATTGCGATCGGTGATGCTAAAGGCGCCTCCCGGCACGGTCGCGTCAGCGATTGCGGACATCGTGAAGCAACAGTACGAAAATAGCCCCTACGCAATGCCGTGGATCCATGAAGATCGGGCCGGGGGATTTGATCGGGTACACGTTTCTCTTCTTACCCAGAAGGCGAAAAGTTGCACTTCCGTCATTTTTCTCGTTAAGAATGGACGCGTATCACGCAGTATTTACTCACCAGACTAGCAGAGGATAACAATCGCATGCAATGAAGCCGACGGCCTGTGGAGTCAACCTGCTGCCGAGGATGGATTCGATTACAAGTACGAGTACCGCGAGACTGAGGTCGAGCGAGACGGAGAGGAAGAAAGCAGCCGGAACCAACGGATGCACGCGAGTTAGCCTGGCCTTCCAATTCAGTTCGCTCACACAAGTCACTTACCAACTTCATGATCTTGACCGTCAGGTGGCTGAAGTATCGACACCAATTTATGCGACTGACTCATCCAAAGTGACAACGTCAAACCCAACAAAACTGGAGTCTATTATGAAACTTGCTTTTGCTCCCGTTCTTTCCCTTCTGCTGCTGTCGACTACTGTGATCGCACACAGACACTCGGGCTCTCGGAGAGCTTGTGTCGATCTCCGAGGTAGCACATGATGAAAGCCTGCTAAAGCTTGCCGCGCGCTCGAGAGCGCCCTCCCACCACCCTCAATCACCACCCTCAGTCAACCACCCTCAGTCAACCACCACCTGGGAACTGCCTTCGATGCCTAAGTACTTATTCGCCTTATCTCTCGTTGCCGCTTCGTTGCTCGCGTTCAGAGCCAATATTTCGCAGCCTTGTTATGCTCAGGAAGGCACTGAGGTTCCGCAGAGCAAGGTGCCCATCCCGCGACGGCAAACCTCACCGCCGGGCCCAGCCCTGTCTCCCGAGGCAGCTCTAAAGAAGATGACCGTTCCCCCGGGATTCCACGTCGAACTGGTAGCTGCCGAACCCGACTTACTCAATCCGGTCGCCATGGCCTTTGACGAGCGTGGTCGGATTTGGGTAACGGAGAGTTTTGAATATCCGCGGCATGAACCTGGCCCGGGACGCGACCGCATCAAGATCCTGGAGGATACCGATGGCGACGGGCGTGTCGACTCGGTGAAGATCTTCGCCGAAGGTCTGAATATTCCCTCGGGTATTGCGGTGGGCCACGGCGGTGTGTGGGTCGCCAACGCGCCTGACATTCTCTTCATGCAGGACACCGATGGCGATGACAAAGCAGACATCACGCAGGTTGTGGTCACAGGTTTTGGCCGGGACGATACCCACGAGCTACCCAACAGCCTGACTTGGGGGCCGGATGGTTGTCTATACGGGCTGAACGGGGTGTTCAATCCATGCCATGTCGAAAGCGATGGCAAAGTGTTTGATTTTACCTGTGCGATGTTCCGCATCGATCCGGTGACACGCAAGTTTGACTTGTTTTGTGAAGGCACGAGCAATCCATGGGGAATTGCCTTTGACGACAATGGCCAAGCATTTATCAGTGCCTGCGTGATCGATCACCTGTGGCATTTGACCGAAACCGGTTATTACCATCGCCAGGGCGGGCCTTATCCGCCGCATACATGGAAGATCGAATCGATCGTCAAGCACCAGCATCAAATGGCTGCCTATTGCGGGATCACCTACTTTGACTCAGCCGCTTATCCCAAAGAATTTCGTCAGCGATTGATCATGGGCAACATTCACGGCAACTGCTTGAATGTCGATCGCCTGGAACGCAACGGCTCAACCTATCAAGGACTGGGAGAGCAAGACTTTCTCTCGGGCAACGATGTGTGGTTCATGCCTGTCGTCCAGAAAACTGGGCCCGATGGTTGCCTGTATGTACTGGATTGGTACGACCGCTACCACTGTTACCAGGATGCCAGTGCCGATCCCGAGGGTGTGGACCGCGGTCACGGACGCCTGTACCGTGTCGTCCACACAGCCACCGGCCGGTCCGCAGTCCGTATCGCTAGCCGGCGCAACCAATGCTCAATTGCTGGAGAGGCTCGATGACGACAATATTTACCTGCGCGAGACCGCGCAACGTCTACTAGCCGAACGAGCCTGCCAGGGGGTGGTCGAGCCGTTGCAGCAAATCGTCCTCGACCCATCAGCTTCGCACCGCTGGCGAATGCATGCCCTGTGGTCGCTGTATGGTGGCAAAGTCATTACGCCAGAATTTGCCCGCCAGTTGCTTGCTAGCCAGGACGCTAGCCTGCGCGGCTGGGGCGTGCGTGCGACGGCTAGCCTCATGCCACAGGACGAACAACTTGCCCAAATCTGTGTCGAGCTGGCCAAAGACACTTCGCCCGATGTGCAGTTGCAAGTGGCCATTGCCGCCGGCAAGTTACAGGACATCGACGCGCTAGCTACCTGGATCACGATCCTGGCTAACTGTGGCGACGATTCGCTAATCCCGCACATCGTGTGGCAGAACCTGCATCCCCGCTTACCCGAGGAGGCCCCGCGATTACTCGAGATGCTTGAAAGCGTGGACCTGGAAAAATCGCCCGGACTGGCAGAAATGTTGCCTCACGTGGCGGAGAAGCTGCAAGATTGACCAGGCCAGGCCGTACGTTAGCAAGAGCCTGGTACTCTATGCGGATTAGATTTTTAGGGTAGCCGGATTCGCCAGAGTTCGGTTCTTCCATGCTTCCGCGAAGATTGGCAACTCCGCTAGCGCGTTAACCCTAATTGGACAGCGCCGCCTTGGATTACTCGCCCAGCATGAAGCGCAGGGCGAGTAAACAACTTGCGGCGACACACTCGCTTGCGCTGCGTGCTTTTCTCTTACCGGATCGCCAAGACGCTAACTGGTATTCATCGTCCGGCGCGAGATGGAGGCCAGTCGGATTTGCACCTGTTCTTGGCCTCGCCGGAGAGGGTCAGACCCCTTGGGGGACAAAGCCTAGCAGGCTGCTGCAAAAGTCGGGCGAACCACGAGCTATTGTGAAAGCATATATATTTGCTACTACAGCCCAGTGTGCAAGCAAATACTTTTGCAGCAGCCTGCTAGTTCATTGTCAAAGTTTCATTTGGGGATGGAAGGCAAAAAGGGGGCAGGCGTACACGCGGGGACCAGTGCACTTGGTTGAAGAAGGGACCACGGGTGGGGCTCGGGGTGGCTTGGCGAAACGGTGTTAAGCGGTAAGGAAATCGTGGTCGTGGTTGAGTCCCCAAACACCACCAGCTTTACCGACCTGGCTCCCTTCTACCGCCGGTACTCCGGGGGAGAGGGTTGGGGACAGGGGCTGAAAGAGTCGGGGACAGTGCACTAGGGTAAGGCAGCCAGTGTGGAACACCGGCGTGGTGTGCCCGGTGTGCCCCAGTTAAAACTTGCCACCAACTTCAAACGCTTGCCGCGCAATCTTGCCCCTCACCCCCCATCCCCCTCTCCCCGAGTACAGGGCGAGGGGGAGCTTTGTTTCTTTCGCCCTGATGAATTCCCCATCCGCTCGCCGCCGTCGGCGGCGAGCGGACGGGGAAGGTCGCCGGGGGGCTCGGGGTGGCTTGGCGAAACGGTGTTAAGCGGTATGGAAATCGTGGTCGTGGTTTGAGCTCCCAAACACCACCAGCTTTACCGACCTGGCTCCCTTCTACCGCCGGTACTCCGGGGGAGAGGGTTGGGGACAGGGGCTGAAAGAGTCGGGGACAGTGCACTAGGGTAAGGCAGCCAGTGTGGAACACCGTGGCGTGCCCGGTGTGCCCCAGTTAAAACTTGCCACCAACTTCAAACGCTTGCCGCGCAATCTTGCCCCTCACCCCACCCCCATCCCCCTCTCCCCGAGTACAGGGCGAGGGGGAGCTTTGTTTCTTTCGCCCTGATGAATTCCCCATCCGCTCGCCGCCGTCGGCGGCGAGCGACGGGGACGGTCGCCGGGGGGCTCGGGGTGGCTTGGCGAAACGGTGTTGAGCAGTAAGGAAATCGTGGTCGTGGTTGAGTCCCCAAACACCACCAGCTTTACCGATCTGGCTCCCTTCTCCCGCCGGTACTCCGGGGGAGAAGGGTTGGGGATGAGGGGGCTGAAAGAGTCGGGGACAGTGCACCTGGGACTAGCTCAGGATGGATTTGATGACATGGGCTTCCTCCACGCCGGTCAGACGTTGATCGAGTCCTTTGAAGGGAAAGGTCAAGCGGCTGTGGTCAATCCCCAACTGGTGCAGAATCGTGGCGTTGAGATCGCGGACGTGCACCGGATTCTCAACAATGTTGTAGCTGAATTCATCGGTCTGACCGTAGGTCATGCCGCCACGGATGCCTCCACCTGCCAGCCAAATACTAAAGCACCGCGGATGGTGATCGCGACCATAGTCGGTCTTCGTTAGCTTGCCCTGGCAGTAGGTCGTCCGTCCGAATTCGCCTCCAAAAACCACGAGCGTATCTTCCAGCAATCCGCGTTGCTTGAGATCCTGTAACAGGGCGGCCGCGGGTTGATCGACATCAAAGGCCTGGCCACGTAGTTTCTTGGGCAGGCCGACGTGATGGTCCCAGCCGCGGTGGAACAGTTGAATAAATCGCACATCGCGCTCGGCCATCCTGCGGGCCAGCAAGCAATTGCGTGCAAAGGAGCCGCTCTTGTGGACCTCGGGGCCGTACATCTCCATGATGTGTGCCGGTTCGCTGCTGAGATCGGTCAGTTCGGGCACCGATGATTGCATGCGAAAGGCCATCTCCTGTTGGGCAATGGTGGTTTGGATCTCCGGGTCACCCATCTCTGTCAGATGCTCTTGATTGAGCTGTGCCACCAGATCGAGCATCTGTCGGCGGCTGGCAGGTGTAACGCCAGGTGGATTCGAAAGAAACAGTACCGGATCGCCTGCGGGCTGAAAGGATACGCCCTGATGCTTGGAGGGCAGGAATCCCGAGCCCCACAGGCGACTGTAGAGAGCTTGGACGTTGCCCATATCACCGGTCCAATACGCCGAACTGAGGACCACAAAATCGGGCAGGTTTTCGTTCATCCGCCCCAGACCGTAGCTCAACCACGCACCCAGACTGGCTTTGCCGGGAATCTGCGAGCCGGTACAAATCAAGGTCTTGGCTGGGTCGTGATTGATCGCATCGGTGTTCAATGACTTGATGATGCACAGGTCATCGGCGACGCCCGACAAATGCGGCAGCAATTCGCTCATGCGAAGCCACTCTTGCCCTGGGGCGAGAATTGGAACATCGAGGGAGCAACCAATTGCTCCTTGCCCTTGGTCATGGCCGTCACGCGCTGACCATTGCTGACGCTGGGCGGCAGTGGCTGATTGAATTGTGTCTCCAGCTCGGGCTTGTCATCAAACAAATCCAATTGGCTCGGTGCGCCGGCCATGAACAAAAAGATGACGCGTTTGGCCTTGGCAGCAAAGTGTCCGGATTGGGCGGCCGAAACCCCGATCGCCTGCCGGGCAGTAACGTGGCCAGCGCGGTGCCGCCCAACCCCATCCCGGAATGTTTCAGGAAGGTAGCGCCGGTGCAGACGATCGCGCAATCGAGTTGGCTGGGTGTAGCATCATTCTCGGTTCCTCGTCAGCATCCAAGTTTAGTAGCGAGTGGATCAGCATCGACATGCCAGCCAGGTCACTGGCGCCCGTCCGGCGCCAATGCATCGTCATCGGCCGTGGACTCATCTCCCTCGTAGAGCTGCCGGCCGGTGCGTTAGCATCTGCGGCCGGCTTGGCGAGTGCGGGCGTGGGCTGGAGGCCAGGACCTGTCGGGTTGCTTCGGGATCGGCCTGATACAGCCGCTGGAACTCGCCTAAGGCCTGTTCCAGCCGTAGCGCTGCGTGGCTGGTCCCGGCAGTTTGGCAGTGATCGTTTCATAGGCTTGTTCGATGCGCTGCGCGTCGCTGAGTTCGGGTTGGCTCAGCAGCTGCTGGGCGAAGTGAATAGCGGCCGTAAAGTACTGCTGCTCATTCATCAGAAGCCAGCGCTTGCAGAGGTGTATTGGTTCGCTCGCGTCGGGCGATGCAGCTCTCGCGACTGGGGGCGTCGAAGATCGTCATTTGCGGCGGCGGCAGAGCTCGCTTCCAAAACGAGTAAACGCTGCGACGATAGATCTTATCGCCCACTGTCCGCCTGATACACGTTGGGATAGGAGCTGGGCATAGCCACCACCTCCCACAGTCCGGCCGGCTGCGGAGGCTTGACGCTCTTGCCATACAAAGTCGGGTTGAGCAGGCCGCACGAGAACAAGACTTGATCGCGAATAACCTCCGCATCCAGACGATAGCGCGAGCCGCGAGCCAGCAAGCGATTGTTGCGATCCGCCACGAAGCGCTCGCCCGACGCCTGCGACGACTGCTGATAGGTCTTCGAGTGCACGATAAAGCGAAAGAGTTCCTTGACATCCCATCCCGAATCGACAGAAGCGCAGGCTCAAGTATCAAGCAACTCTGGATGGCTGGGCGGCTCGCCCTGTGCACCAAAATCCTCTGATGTCTTGACCAGTCCGATGCCGAACAACTGCTGCCAGAAGCGATTGACGGTCACGCGGGCAGTCAGGGGATGCGACGGGATCCACCAGCCATCGCGCGAGGTCCATTCGGGTTTTGAGAGCCGCCGTCGCATTTGAGAGGCGGTAGAAAGGCGGGCGTATTCCGCTCGACTGGCTCGCCGGGTTGATCGTAATTGCCACGAATCATAATGTGTGCTGGTCGCGTCTTCGCTCCGCTCTTTCATCACCAAGTGGCTGGAATCGCCTGGATCAACGCCTGTTTGGCCTGTTCGCTGCGTTGCAATTCCTGCTGCAGCCGCTTGCCTCACAGTCACCGCCGCCTTTCATCGGCAGCGATTGGGTCCGCCTCCGCCCCAGACTGGTGTGTCCCGCTTCGCCGGCGAACGGTTTGGCTTGGCCGCATCCTTTTGGCACCTCCCACCGCGGCGAGCTTGGCCTTGCACCTCGGTCATCTGCGACTTGAGTTCGTCCAGCTCTTTCTCCAGCTCTCGCCATTGCTGCGTTGCTGGTCTGCTGGGCAATTCCAGATAGGGTGGCTGCAATCCGCGTTGAAAGTCCAGTCCACTGCGTCCGCCCGTCTCCGGGTCGCCGTCGAAGTTATTGAAGAAGGCATAGAGTTGATAGAAGTCTCGCTGGGTGATCGGATCGTACTTGTGGTCGTGGCAGACAGCGCATTCGAGCGTCAGGCCCAAGAAAGCGGTGCCCACGGCCGACACGCGATCGACCACGTTGCGCATGAAACTCTCTTCCGGCAGGGCCGTGCCACGATCGATGATCAGATGCAGTCGATTAAATCCGGAAGCAATGAGTTGATCCTGGGTCGGCTGCGGCGTAAAGATCTCCGGCAAGCTGATCAACGATGAAGTGATCAAAGGGCAGATTGTCGTTGAAAGCCCGGATGACCCAATCGCGGTAGGGAGTCATTTCGCGGTAGTGATCGTGGTGCAATCCATTGGTATCAGCAAAACGCACCACATCCAGCCAATAGCGGCCCACGTGCTCGCCAAAATGCGGACTCCCCAGCAAGCGTTCCACCAAATTGTCATATGCCTGAGGTCGATTCATCCGCCACAAATGCAGCTATTTCCTCGGGAGTGGGTGGCAGGCCGGTCAAATCCAACGTCAATCGACGAATCAAAGTTCGTTTGTCCGCAGGTGGGCTGGGAGCCAGCCCTTCGCGTTGAATCGATCCAAAACGAAGCCATCGAGTGGATGTTCGCTCCAGGCTATGATCCGCCAAGGGCGGAACACTCGAGCGTGGTGGCACAAAAGCCCAATGTGCCTCATATTCCCCACCCTCCGCTACCCACCGCTCGACGAGTGCGATTTGCTCAGCCGTCAGTTCCTTATGGGAATCCGGCGGCGGCATCAGCAACTCCGCATCCAACGAGCGGATGCGGAGCAGGACTTCGTCCAGGTCCATTTCGCCGGCGACATCCAGCCGCACGTCGGCCTGGCGCTGCGCTTCATCCGGGCCGTGGCACTGGAAGCAATTATTCGAAAGAATGGGCCGCACGTCGCGACTGAAGGACAGCGGTTGACGCCCGGGCGCAGCGTCCTCCCAAGCCTGCAAAGCTTGCATATTCAGGCAGATTGCTAGCCCCAGCCAAAAAAACATTTGCTCTTTGACGGGTTGGTGCAAACATCGGTGCATACAACAGGCTCTCCTATCTCATCCCGGGGGCGTCTTCTTCAATTATAGACAGTCTTGGAACAAAATTGGTCACCCTACGCTCCAAGTGAGGTAGGCAGCCGATTGCCGTGTAGTCATACTATGCAGTCTGAGCGGCGGTGTATACCCGCTCGTGTCGACGGCCGGTTGCGCGCAGTCAGGCAGCTCTCCTTCCATTGTCAATTTTTCGCCGTTTGATACGGTCACCTTCCGTGTCTGCAATTTGCGAGTGTTGCACCTGTGAGCGTTCGTCGTTCGACGAGGAATTAGTTCCTCTACGACTGGACTTGACGCTTGCTGCCTCCTGTCTCGGCTCGACCTCTCTCTAACCTGCCTGGCACTACGGATCTACTGGCTGGATCGCCCAACGTGCCATTCCCATTGCATCCGCGGCCTGGCAACCGGCTGCGCAGGAAGCTAGTGAGCCTTTCATGAACAGTTATAGTCTCGATTACATTGATGACCTGTATGTGCAGTATGTCCGTGATCCGTCGAGCGTTTCGCCGGGCTGGCGCAAGTACTTCGAGGAGTTCTCGCTGGTCAATCAATCGATCCTGGCCACGGAAACGGGAGCCCTTGGGGGTGAATTAGGAAACGGTCGATGTGGCGGTGGCCCTGGCCGACGGAGAGCCCGATGGTTCGGCGCGTTCCATTCGGGACGAAGCGCTGTGGTTGGCCCAAATGCAGGACCGCGTCGACAATCTCGTTCGCGAGTACCGCGTCCGCGGGCACCTGATGGCCAAACTGGATCCACTCAAATTGCCCCGCGCGGCGACGCGCGGAGCTGGATCCCGAGTCCTACGGTCTGAGCGAGGAGGACCTGAAGCGACCATTTTCCTGCCCCAATCTGCAATACGTAAACGGTCGTACGTTGGGTGATATCGTTACCAAGCTGCGAAACACCTATTGCCGCAGCATCGGTGCCCAGTTCATGCACATCGACAATCGCACGATTCGCGATTGGTTTCAGCGGCGAATGGAGACCTGCGAGAACCGACTCGAGTTATCCCGCGATGTGCAAGTGCGGATCTACACGCGTTTGGCCGATGCGGCTATTTTCGAAGAGTTCGTGCGGCGCAAATTCGTGGGTGCCAAGACCTTTTCGTTGGAGGGCGCGGAAAGCCTGATCCCGTTGCTGGACTTGGCTCTGGAAAAGGCGGGACAGCATCACGTCCAAGGAGTCTTGCTGGGCATGGCCCACCGCGGCCGCTTGAACGTGCTGGCCAATATTCTCGGCAAGCGTGCCCAAAGCATTTTCTGGTCGTTCAATGACCCGCGTCCCGACATGCATCGCGGTGCCGGCGACGTCCGCTATCACCTGGGCTATAGCAGCGACTGGACCACGGCAGCCGGTTCCAAGGTCCACATTTCGCTGTGTTTTAATCCCAGTCACTTGGAATACGTGAACACCGTTGCCCAGGGGCGATGTCGAGCCAAGCAGGATCGCGTGGGCGACCAACAACATTCTCAGTTCATGACGATTCTCATTCACGGCGACGCAGCCTTTGCCGGCGAGGGCATTGTTCAAGAAACGCTCAACATGAGTGAACTCAAGGGCTACAAGACCGGCGGCACGCTGCACGTCATTCTGAATAACCAAGTCGGTTTTACCACCGAACCGAACGAAGCCCGCTCGTGCACCTACGCTACCGACGTGGCCAAGATGCTGCAGATACCGATCTTCCATGTCAACGGCGAAGACCCCGAGGCGGTCGCCCAAGTCGTCAATCTGGCCATGGATTTCCGTCGCGAATTCAAACGCGATGTGGTCATCGACATGTATGCCTATCGCCGCTGGGGGCACAACGAAGGTGACGAACCGCGATACACGCAGCCGATGATGTACAACGCCATCGACCAGACGCAAGAGCGTCCGCGAGGGCTACCTCAAACGACTGCTGAAAATGGGGGAAATCTCGCGCGAGGAAGCCGATGCAATCGCCGAGGTCCGTCAAGCCAAACTCGAACGTGAATTCGAACTGACTCAGCAGGAGGAATTTGTCTCCGACCTGCAAACCATGGGTGGCTATTGGCAAGGCTACTACGGCGGTGCCGAGCCGGAGAATGATAATCCGGACACCAACCTGGATAAGAACCTGGCCCAGAAATTGGTGGGACAGTTGGCCCACCTGCCTGAGTCCTTTCATTTGAACCGCAAGCTAAAACGATTCATCGATCTGCGTATGGAAATGAGTCAGGGACAGCGGCCGCTGGACTGGGCTACGGGCGAAGCCCTGGCGTTTGCGGGACTGTTGGTCGAAGGACATCCGGTCCGCCTGAGCGGCCAGGACGTGGAACGCGGAACATTCAGCCAACGCCACTCGGTCTTGCACGATACCGAAACGGGCGAAAAATTCACGCCTCTGCGCGAGCTGACAGAGGACCAGGCACGGCTGGATATTATCAACAGCCCACTGTGCGAAGCCGGAGTGTTGGGCTTTGAGTATGGCTACTCGCTGGACTGCCCAGAGGGCCTGGTCGTCTGGGAAGCACAATTCGGCGACTTCTGGAATGTAGCCCAAGTCATCGTCGACCAGTTCATCACCAGCGCGGAAGACAAGTGGGGACGCCTGAGCCACTTGACATTGTTGCTACCACACGGCTTCGAAGGCGCGGGGCCCGAGCACTGCTCCGCACGCCTGGAGCGATTCCTGCTGCTAACCGCCGAAGACAACATTCAAGTTACCCAGCCCTCGACGCCCGCCCAGTATTTCCACCTGCTACGCCGACAGGCCAAACGCCGCTGGAGCAAGCCGCTGGTCGTGCTGACCCCCAAGAGCCTGTTGCGGCATCCGGCCGTGGTCTCGCCTCTCGAGGATTTTGCTCAAGGCAGATTTCAGAAAATCCTGCCTGACACCCGTCCGAGCCAAGAAAAGACCGATCGCGTATTGCTGTGCAGCGGAAAAATCTATTACGAGCTGGCCGAAAATCGAGAAAAACTGGCAGCGGATAACGTGGCCATCGTGCGCATCGAACAGTACTACCCGCTGCTGGAATCGCTCCTGCTGGAGGCCATGAAACCCTACCGACCGGGTACAGATGTGGTTTGGGTCCAGGAGGAACCGACCAACATGGGCGCCTGGACGTTTATGAAAATGCGTTTCGGCGATTGCTTGGCCGAACAGCAATTCCATCTGCGACGGATCTCTCGAGTTGAATCGGCCAGCCCCTCGACTGGTTCGGCCCCGGCTCACTTGCTGGAGCAGCAGGAATTGATGGACGCAGCCTTTGCTGGCATCTAAGGACCATTCCGCAGATACAACTTCCCCATTCGCAATCAGTGCGGCAGTGGAGAATAATGCTGGAAATAAAAATCCCCTCCGTGGGTGAATCCATTTCCGAAGTGCAGATCGGGCAATGGTTGAAGAAGGAAGGCGAATGGGTTGCCCAAGACGAGAATATCGTCGACCTGGAAACCGAGAAGGCTTCGGTGCAGGTTCCCGCGCCTCAGGCTGGGATCTTGCGCAATTTCCGCAAGCAGTCAGAAGAATTCGCCATGGTGGGTGATGTCTTGTGCGAGCTGGAGCCGAGCGACCAGCCACAATCCGCCGCTTCGCAGAGCTCTTCAGAGCCAGCCCAGCAAGCTGCCTCGGCGAGCGCCTCGGCCCCACCACGCGTCATGCCTGCCGCACAACGCATTTTGGAAGAACGCGGCATTAGCCCACAAGATGTTACTCCCAGCGGACCCGGAGGAAGGATCCTCAAAGAAGATGTGCTGGCGGCAGCCAGCAAGGCCCCAGCGGCAGACAGTAACGCCGCCCAGCCATCCCCGAACGCTTTGTCCAGTCCGCCCCCAACCCCGCTTCGACCTCACAGGTCAAGGCTTCTCCCGAACTGCAAACCGCATCCACGGACAGCCTGTCGGTTGGCAGTGAAGGTCTGCAGCGAATGGAAGAGGTCAAACCACTGAGCATGATTCGCCGCACGATTGCGGCCAGATTGGTGCAGGCTCAGCAGTCGGCCGCACTGCTGACGACCTTTAACGAAGTCAACATGCAGCCCATCCTGGAACTCCGCAAGAAATACCGAGATGCCTTTCTGGAACGGCACGGAGTCAAACTGGGTTTTATGTCCTTCTTTGCCAAAGCCAGCGTCGAGGCACTGCGCCGTTTTCCGTCGGTCAATGCCGAGATTCGCGGCAATAACATCGTCTACCGACACTATAACGATATTGGGATTGCCATTGGCGGTGGCAAGGGGCTGGTCGTGCCCGTGCTGCGCAACGTGGAGCATATGAGTTTTGCCGAGGTCGAACGCAGCATCGGTGAATTTGCTGCCAGAGCCAAAGACAATCGCTTGATGCCCGAGGACCTCGAAGGCGGTACCTTTACCATCAGCAACGGGGGAGTCTATGGGTCCATGCTCAGCACGCCCATCGTCAATCCACCGCAGAGCGCTATCCTTGGCCTGCATGCCATTCAAGAGCGTCCGATGGCCGTGGATGGCCAAGTCGTGATCCTGCCCATGATGTATCTGGCGCTGACCTACGATCATCGCATCATCGATGGTCGCGAGGCGGTTGTATTCCTGAAAACCATCAAAGAAATTTGCGAAGATCCAACGCGTCTGTTCTTGGAAGTCTAAGCTTCGTCCAATTGGCTCCGGACTGAAGCCTTAACCAAGATTGGCCGATGACAGGTCGCATGAGCCGACACGGAAGATCCCGCAAGTCGTGTCTGGCACGAACACGCGGTGCAACGCGCCGACCGCGAAAGGCTCAACGGTCATCGCGGCTGCGTGTTGTGGTTCACCGGGCTCAGCGGCTCGGGCAAGAGCACGGTGGCCAATGCCGTCGATGCCATGCTGTGCCAGCGCGGAGCGCACACCTTCATCCTGGATGGGGACAACATCCGACACGGTTTGTGTGCCAGCCCACAGCTCCTCAGCCAACGCCATGCCCAGGATTTCGCCGAGCGATTTGGCTTAGGCTTTGATGCCCTGGACCGCGAAGAGAATATTCGCAGGATTGGCGCCGTGGCACAATTGTTCGCCTCCGCAGGTCTGATCACACTGAGCGCCTTTGTGAGTCCCTATCGCAAGGATCGACAGCTGGTACGTCAGTGGGTTGAGGATCATGGTCGTACGGGCGATTTTATCGAAATCTTCGTCGACGCTCCCTTGGAGGTTTGCGAGTCGCGGGATCCCAAGGGGCTGTACAAGCAGGCTCGAGCTGGAAAGATCGCGAATTTCACTGGTATCAGCGATCCCTACGAGCCACCCTTTGCACCCGAGTTGCATCTTCAGGCGGGCAGCCGAGCGCCTCACGAACTGGCGGGCGAGGTACTGGCGACCCTGGAGCAGCGTGGCATCTTCTTGAATAGCCAGGCTTGAGGCCTACGAACGACAGCAGGGATTGCCCTGGGGCTGACCAAGCCGCGCGAACTGGCTGCGAATTAATTTCCATTGTCTGGCAGCCTCATTCTCCGCAGGCCTTCCCGCCGAACGCTGGGTTAGCATCGGCCGAGGAACCGCTGCCACACTTGCTGGCTGTGCTTCGTAGCGTTGGCCAGGCGCGTCTGCTGTGGACTCGGCGGCCCAGGCGGAACGATGCTCGCCGACGGCCAGGGCTGGCTTGAGAGGCTGTTCCATTTGCATAGCAGACGCATCCCCATTTGTAGTGTGCGGCAAGCTGCTGGCCACCGTTTCTTGGGTACGCAGTAGACACTGGCGGCGAGCCCCTTTGCCGCTGGCGGAAGCGGACGGCGCCTTGAGGATGCTATCCCGCGGCATCTGCAGCTCGCTGATGGGCGGAACCCTTCCCGCTAATTGGACTTCCATCCGCGCACACAACTTGCGAGCTACGCGGGCAATGCTGCCGGCCAAGCTCAGGGACAGGCCATCCGCCGATTGGCTACATTCCTCGTCCAGGACCTTGCGCAGCTGACAGTGTGCATGCGCAACCTGCTGGCGAGCCATTCGCGTCAAGTTCTCCGCGCAGTGGTTGAGTGTCGCTGCGTACTCGGCTGCGCCAGCGGCGGATGCATGCAGGCCGACACAGGCCCACTGGTCCTTGGCCAGGCGGTAGACGAAATCTGTCCCCGTGAAGGCATGCTGCAAGCGTCGATCGACGAGCTCCAGGTCCATATGCTTGGCGCATACGACATGCATACTCAATTGCCGCTGCTGCAAGTCTGACAGCGTCGTTAGTTGGCTTTGCAGCCATTGGCTGAGCATGCAGGGCAAATCGTCGATGGCCAGGCTGAGGCGGAAGCGAGTTCCTCCCTGGATTTTATTCTCTACCTCAAGCTCTCCCGCGATGCATGCGCACAGCGCCCGCGCATTGCGCAGTCCCAAGCCGATTGTCGCCGATCGACTCCGACTGGGCACTTCCCTCTCGGTTGGATTATCGCTCAACAGCTGTAGCAGGCCGTCTTGCAGCCCGGGGCCAGAATCTTCAATCGTCAATGTCAGGCGATGATCGACATGTAGCTGCCATTTCGCGGAGATTTGTACGCGGCCTCCCGGCTGACTGGCTTCCATCGCATTGGTAGCCAGGTTCATCACGATCCGCGATAGAAAATCCGCATCGAGATAGAGTTTGGGCAGTGACGACTCCCAACCGATCCATTGCAGATCTACACCGTGTTCCTGGGCAATTCCCTGCAATAGCGGCTCGATGCTAGCCCGCCACTGATGGGGATAAAAACGGCGGCGGGTGCCACGCAGGCTATCTTCCTGCAACCGTCGTTGCGTGAGTATTTCCTCCGCCCATCGATCGGTCTGCTGCAAACGGACTGCAGCTGTGTGCAACAGGTCCAGCTCGTCCTGTGAGGCAGGCAGACCAACCTGCAGCCGCTGGCGAAGCGCATCGATGATCTGCCGGACCAGGGCCAATGGCGCACGGCAATCGTGAGCCGCTTCGGCCAGGCAACGTTCAAGGCGATCCTCGGCAACCGCCAAGGATCTCGCTGGGCCAGCCTCTGCTGTCGAAGTAATTGGACCCTTGCCGCCCAGCCCGAGTGTCGGCGACGCCTGCCGATTCGCGGTTTCCGTTTGCGGTCTGGTGGCAGCCAACGGAGTCGGTCCAGTGCATCGGGAAATGTGGGTTTCCAGCCAAACTAGAATGCTCCTGGGCGACGTCCATGCGAATGAGCAAACTTTCAGATCTTCTCTGCGTCACTTGTAGCGGACGGGGGATCACCAACAATTGCCAATGAGTCGCAGGACGTCGGACGCGAGTCCGATGTCTGCGCAGGCTGTGTCGCCAAGACTGGTATGCTGGCTGCTTGTGGAGAATAGTCGAGGGTTGTCATCGAGCGTACCAATGGTTGTTCAGAGCAGACAGAAAAGCGTGTAGCAAAGAACCGAATTCTGGCGAATCCGGCTACCCAAAGATCCGGCTACCCTAGAATCTCATCTGGACGAAGCACTAGTGCTTCGTCCAAATTAAGAACTAGGGTTAGTCAAATCAGCCGACGGGCGTTAGCCCCGGTTTCTGCAGAGGGAACCGCGGCTAACGCCGTGCGGCTAATCCCAAAATTAAAGTTGGACGAAGCACTAGCGAGTCTATCGGCTGGGTAAGCAGTTACCGTTTGGTCATCCATTCGGAATGCAAGCGAATTGGCAAGGCCGAAGAACACATGTAGGGAATTTGACGAAGGGGTTAGCGAGACACTATGTCTATTCGATTAATGGCGCACAACCAACAATGGCAGCAGGAATTTGATCAGTCGCGGTCTATGTTGCTACACGCTACGGAGGGCTGGCTGACCGATGTGCGACACATTGGCTCGACTGCTCTTCCAGATCTCCTTGCCCAACCGATGATCGACATGTTGGCCTGTATGGATGATATGCGCGGCTTGAACGAAGCGGCGAGTCTCGTCGAGGGTCTCAATTACACCAGGCTGGAAACTCCTGCCTGGTGCCAGAATGAGTTGGCCGCCTTGCTTCACAAACCGCGTGCCGGCGAGGCAACCCATACGTTGCTGATTGTACGCCGCAACTCTGCCGCCTGGAGACGCTGCCTGGCGATCCATGACTTCTTGATGGATGATATGCTGGAACGTCAAAAGTTCGAAAACTTGAAACGCGATAACTTCCAGCCTGGCTGTGCGGCCGAGCAGCAATACAAAATCGCCAAAGCCGACTATTTTGAGGCCCTCGAGCTAAAACTGTAGTCCACTACATGGCAGTTCGGGCGGGCGGTAATGCCCAATCGTCGCGATGAGCATTATGCTATCGCCATCCGAGGATGCATTGCTCCGACGCGGGCGCCGGAGAGCAAGGCCCTGAGCTGAAATCACTGTCAGAACTAAAGACAAGCCAGATGACAATTGCCTATTTCGATACGACCAGTGGCATTGCTGGTGACATGACGCTGGCGGCCTTGGTCGACGCAGGCGCCGACGCGAATTATGTTCAACAGCAGATTCTATCTTTGGGCCTGCCCCAAGTTCACCTGCGATTCACGGAAACCACCCGCCACTGCTTCCGCGCCCTGCGGTTGGATGTCGAGCACCCGCCCGAGCAAGCGCACCGGCATTTGAGCGATATCGAAGCCATGTTGGCCGCCAGCCGGCTTGCTGTCCGCGAACGTGATATCGCCTCTCGATTGTTTCGGCGCATCGCCGCCGCAGAAGCCAAGGTACATGGGACGACGCTGGAAGCAGTGCACTTCCATGAGGTGGGGGCCATCGATTCCATTGTGGATATCGTGGGAACCGCAGTCGCCATCTGTAACTTAGGCATTCGCCGCGTTATTGCGTCGCCAACACCGGTGGGAGCTGGCACCATTCACATCGCCGCACGGCGCAGTCAGTGTTCCGGCACCGGCCACGGCGGAATTACTCCGCGGAATTCCCATCCGTTCGTCGGCAATTCAAGCCGAATTGACCACGCCCACCGGAGCGGCCATCTTGGCGGTGCTTGCCGACGGTTTTGGAGTTGTACCCGACATGCAAATCCAACGCATCGGCTACGGCGCCGGGCACAAGGACCTGGCAGAACAAGCCAACCTGCTGCGGATCCTGATCGGAAAACGACTTGAGGATACGCACGATGAAGTTCTGCTCCTGGAAACCAACCTGGATGATGTGACCGGAGAACAACTGGGTTTTGCCATCGAGAGGCTATGGAGCCTCGGGGCCCTGGATGTGTTTACTTGCGCCGTAAGTATGAAGAAGAATCGCCCTGGCACACTCTTGAGCGTCCTCTGTCAACCCGAACAACGCATCGCCATGGAGGATTGTCTGTTCGAGCACAGCGGAACACTGGGCATTCGGCGGACTCGCATGGAACGCCGCAAACTGGCCAGGAAAATTGTCCAGGTGACCACGCCCTTGGGTGAGGCGCGGGCCAAACTCGCCTGGTTGCCCGCCGGAGGCAACCCATCGTCCCAAGTCCGAATTGCTCCCGAGTATGAGGATTGCCGGCGGTTGGCTCTGGAATCTGGACAAAGCTTGGAAGCCGTGTTCCTGATGGTTCGTGAGGCCGCCCAAGACATTGCCGAAAAACTATCGCCGCCTTCGGTCGTGGCTGCATCAGCGACGGCAGCGGAGGGCCACGAACACGGTGAGCACGATCACCTCCCTCAGCATGATCATGACCACGATCATCATGACCATCATCATGACCATCACCACGATCATCATGACCATCACCATGATCATCATCATGGACATTAAAGGCGGTCCCGCTTTGCGGCCGCTGTTTTTTTGAGGGCGACTGGTCGATGTAACGAGGAAGTTAGGTGCTGCCAGCCTTGCCGGCTTCGACGTCGCGCGATGGGCATTCCACAGCCAGGCAGCAGGCGTCCTATTCTGTTGCTGCATCTATTGAAAAAAGTAGCCAGTGTCCATTTCATCTGACAAATTGCTGCTGTTGATGCAGTTAGCTGGTCTGGCCATTATTTGCTGGCTGTTGATGCGTGGTCGTACTCGACGCAGGCGGAAGGCCAGCCTGCAAGTGCTGGTAGGTGGACACCTGAAGCACAATTCCCATGCAACCGCCCAGGCTCCCTCTTTCTCCGGCACCCATTCGCTGGGCGCTCCGCCGGAAGTCTTGAGATGGCAAGTTGAATTGCATGATTTGGGACGAGAGCTCAAGGCCGAATTGGATGCCAAGCTGATCGCGGTGCGGGCGATGACGCAAGCCTACGATCAAGCCACCGAGCGGCTGAAAGAGATGATCCGCATCGCGCAGCGTTTGCAGGTCGATCCACAGAGCCCGCTTATTCAAGCTCGGCAACTGGCCCAGCAAGGCTGGTCCGAAACCAAGATTTCGCAAGTTCTGGGTATCACGCCCACCGAGGTCGATAGCTTGTTGCAACTGCCAGCCTGCGGCCGAACATCCGAGGGATGAAATCGGTGATCGGGCGACCAGGGCAACGCAATAGTTCAAACCAGGTAATCTCTTGGTGAGCGAAAGTGCGCTAGCACTCGGTGTTTTCAAAAACGGTGGCTAGCGCCAATCCGCTCAGTTTGAGAAACTGCGTGGCCCTGGGCGACCTGCCAATTGTGGCCTGTGGGCCACAATCGTGTATGATGGAGGAGTTCAACCTCTCACTCTCCCGCCCTGAATTTGCAAATCTCCAAGCATGCCCACGCGAGTCGTCATGTCGATGCTCTGTTTGCTGTTGCCGCTGCTGGCTGGTGGCGTAGCGGCTCGAGCAGATGATGGTCCAGAATCGCCGATTCGCCTGGATCAGGCCTCGGCCTACTTTGAAACGCATATTCGCCCGCTGTTTGCACGGCACTGCTATGCCTGCCATTCGGAGCAGGCCGACGAGCGGCAAGGCGATTTGAGCCTCGATCGACAAAGCGGATGGATGCGCGGTGGTGAGCGCGGTGCCGCGATCGTACCGGGCGACCCTGCTGCAAGCTTGCTGATGCAAGCAGTCAACTATGCCGAACCCGATCTTGAAATGCCGCCTAGCCATCGATTGCCGGCGACGGATATCAGGCGTCTCGAGCACTGGATTCGCTTGGGAGCTCCAGGCCCTGCCCACGACGAGCCGCTGACCATCGACGATCCGGCGGATCCACTAGCTGGCAAGAGCCATTGGGCATTTCAAAAGTTGCAGGTCGTGGCCCCGCCACCGGTGCAGGACAAAGACTGGCCTCGCCATCCGATCGACAACTTTATTCTGGCCCGACTAGAGCAGCAGGGCTTGCGACCAGCCGCCGACGCTCCTCCCAAAACGGTGCTGCGCAGGACTTCGTTTCAATTGAATGGACTGCCACCATCATTCGATATTTCCGAAGAGTTCCTGCGGGCTCCATCATCGGCAACCATGGGCCGATTGGTCGATCGACTGATGGCCTCGCCCCAGTTTGGCCAGCGCTGGGGTCGGCATTGGCTGGATCTGGCCCGCTACGCGGATTCCAATGGACTGGACGAAAATTTTCTGTTTCGCGAGGCTTGGCGTTATCGCAATTGGGTCATTGATGCTTCGAATGCGGACCTGGCCTTCGATGATTTCTTGACCCAGCAATTGGCTGGGGATTTGTTGCCCTTTGACACGCTCGAGCAACGCGACCGCCAGCGGATTGCCGCAGGTTTCTTAGTGGTTGGCCCCAAGGTGTTGTTGGGAGTCAATCCCGAGCAGCAACGAATGGATATTGCCGACGAGCAGGTCGACAGTCTCGGTCGCGCGGTGTTGGCTCAGACCTTGGGTTGCGCACGTTGCCATGACCATAAATTTGATCCGATCCCGACCGCCGACTACTACGCCTTGGCTGGTATTTTCACATCGACGGTGGTCATGGAGAATCGGTACATGCTCGGCCAACAGCGATTGATGGAACAGTTGATCGGGCTGGGGCCGGATGGCAGCCAGGCTGACGCAGCCTATGAGACTTACTGGCGCGAACAACCGCAACGCAAGAAACGCAAGCAGCAGGCCGAACAAGCCCTCGAGCTGTTAGCCAGCATGGACAACGATGCATTGGCTGCGTTCGCAGAGCAGCATTCGCAGGCGGTAGCCGCAGCGGCCGTGGACGCACAGCGACCGCATGCCGAGCGGATGGCTGAGCAGCAAGCCCTGATTGCCAGCTTGAACGAGTTGGAGGCCAAACCTCCGGTGATTCCTCCACGGGCCATGGTACCTGCCGATCGCGAGAAACCGGCGGACGAAGCCATTCGCTTGGCGGGGCAGTTCGATGCCAAGGGCAGCCCGGTACCCCGTGGATTCTTGACGGTCTTGCAAGCGGAATCCGAGCAAGCCATGGCCCTCGATCAAAGCGGTCGATTGGAACTCGCCCGCTGGTTGACCGATGCCCATGCACCCGCGGGGCATCTGGCCGCTCGCGTCTTGGCCAATCGCATTTGGCAGCATCTCATGGGACGTGGGCTGGTGCGCACGGTAGATAATTTTGGGCGCACCGGTGAGCCGCCGAGCCATCCGGAGTTACTCGACTATTTGGCCCTCGAGTTGATTGAATCAGGCTGGTCGATAAAACACCTGGTGCGTGAAATTGCATCTAGTCGCAGCTTTTCCATGAGCAGTGCCTACTCAGCGGAGGGCGATGCCATCGATCCGGAGAATCGCTGGCTGTGGCGAGCGCATCGTCGGCGGCTCGAGCCCGAGGCGCTGCGCGACGCCATGCTGTTCGCTGCCGGCGGCTTGGATTTGGCACAGTTTGATTCGACCGTTGACTACTTGGGTGATCAAGCTACCGCCGTGGGAGAGAACAAGGTGCGGCGGCGTACCGATTTTGCCTGCCGCAGCGTGTACTTGCCGGTGATACGCAATGATCTGCCAGAGGTTTTCGATGCCTTCGATTTCACCAATCCGCATGTGACGACCGGCGCGCGACCGCAGACCATGGTTCCCTCGCAGGGCCTGTTTATGCTCAACGATGAACTGGTCATGCAAGCCGCCGAACGGACCGCTCGACGGCTGGTGACCGAATTCCCAGACGACAGCCCCGCCCAGCGGGTCGATCACATGTTTGAACTGATCGTGCAAGACGTGCCTTCCGTCGAACAGCGATCGGAAATCCTCGAGTTCCTTCAGCCACTGGAATGGGAAGACCAAGAGCAAGCCGAGGCTGTCCATGGGCGGTTGGTCTTGGCCTGCCATGCATTGTTTGCATCCAGCCGTTTTCAATTTGTCGAGTAGGAATCCTGGCTATGCATTGCAATCAATTCACGCCACCCACCACGCGCCGCGCGATGCTTAAGAACAGTGCCTGCGGCTTTGGGCAATTGGCTTTCGCTGGCTTGCTCGCCAGTCAGTCCACGGCCAGCGAACGGCCCACTTCGGAAGCAGCTGAGGCCAGAGCTCTGCATTTCGCCCCGCGGTTTAAACGCATTATTTTCCTGTTCATGTGGGGTGGCCCCAGCCACGTCGATCTTTTCGACCCGAAACCCCTATTAGCCCAACGCGATGGTCAACAGCTGGCCGGGCAGTCGGTGGGCAGCCAGCAAGACAACTTGGGCAAACTCATGGCATCCCCCTTCCGCTTTGCGCAGCATGGAGAGGGGGGAGTGTGGATCAGCGAACTGTTCCCGCATCTGGCAACACAGGCAGATAAGATGTGTGTTATTCGCTCGATGCACACCGAGGGTAGTGCTCACGGTGAAGCCCTACTGCGTTTGCATACCGGGCAAGCCAATTTGGTACGCCCCAGCGTGGGTGCTTGGGTCAGCTATGGGCTGGGGAGCGAAAACGCCAACCTGCCAGCTTTCATCACGATCTCGCCTCCTCGCGGTCATGGTGGCGTACAAAACTACGGCAGCGCCTTCCTGCCAGCGATCCACCAGGCAACGGCCATCGGTTCAGCGGAAACACCCATCGCCCAGGCGCGGGTATCCCATGTCGGCAATTCGCGTTTGCAACTGCCCGAGCAACGTCGACAACTGGATTTGATTCAATCGCTCAATCGAAAGCACCTCGAACAAGCAGTGCACGATCCTGGTATTGAAGGACTGATTGCCAACTACGAACTAGCCTTTCGCATGCAGTCGACCATTCCGCAAATTATGGATCTGGAGGACGAGACTCGCGAAACCTTTGAACTCTACGGAATCGGCTCCCAGCCCAGCGACAACTTTGGCCGCCAGTGCCTGTTGGCCCGCAAGTTGGCTGAATCCGGTGTGCGTTACATCCAAGTCTCGACGGATTACACGTGGGACCACCACCAGAAGCTGAAGGATGGAATGCGTCACCGAGGCCGCCAAAGTCGATCGTCCGCTAAAAGGTCTGCTGCAAGATCTGTCACGCCGCGGATTGCTCGACGACACGCTGGTTTTGTGGGGAGCCGAGTTTGGCCGGACCCCGACGGTTGAGAATGAGAATGGTCGCAATCATCATCCGCAAGGCTTTACCATGTGGATGGCTGGAGGCGGTGTGCGCGGTGGTTTTACTTATGGCAAGACGGACGAATTCGGTTATCGTCCCATCGAACAGGCCGTGCACATGCATGATCTGCACGCGAGTTTACTCTACGGCTTGGGACTGGATCACGAACGCCTGACCTACCGTTACGCCGGCCGCGACTTCCGCTTAACCGACGTGCATGGCAATATTGTCCATGAACTGTGGGCCTGACGGCCACAGCGTTCCACGCAGCCGCACCGCCACACCGCCGCACCGCCGTTCACAGTTGTTAATGATGTGTCGATCGCATGGCTGCCGAGTGCAGGGCGATGGGCAGCAGTATGCCTTGAGATCTATTGCTTCTTAAGTCGCTTGTAGGCCTTGCGAAACGACTCTTTAGGCGGTGTGGGTAGATCTCTTTGGCGAGCCCATACATTGAAATAATTATGGGTTAGCCAACGCGGTAAAATGCGCAACGAAGTGCGTGCCAGCCAGCCTGATGTACGATAGATCCACGGGGTCCCCAGCACCACGCGTCCGAGCTTCATGGACCAGCGTTTGCTGGCTGGAATCAACTTGCGTTCTGCCAGCTCGCCACGCCAGGCCAGCAATTGATGGTGCAGCGGTATCTTGACGGGACACACGTCCGTGCAGGAGCCGCACAGCGTACAGGCATAGGGCAGTGAATAGTGTTTCTTGGCATCCATGGCCGGGGCCAAGACGCTGCCAATGGGACCGGGAACCGTGTTGGAATAACTGTGTCCACCACTGCGGCGATACACCGGACAAGTGTTCATGCAGGCGCCGCAGCGTATGCACTGCAGGGACTCCTGGTAGGTTGGATTGGTGCTGCAGGTCACTGCGGCCGTTATCGACCAAGACAATGTGCAATTGACCTCCCGCCCGGGGGCCGTGGAAGTGCGAGGTGTAGGTGGTGATGGGTTGTCCGGTCGCGCTGCGTGCCAGCAATCGCGTGAATACCGACAAATCGTTTAGTCGGGGAATAAATTTTTCTATGCCCATGCAGGCGATGTGTAGCGGCGGCAAAGAGACTCCCAAATCGGCGTTGCCTTCGTTGGTACACACCACCAATCCGCCTGTCTCAGCGATTGCAAAGTTGACGCCCGTGATTCCCGCCTGGGCACCGATAAAGCGTTGACGCAATTCGCCTCGCGCTGCCCGCGTCAGGAACACTGGATCGGCATTGCCCGCTGGGGTACCGATGTGTTCATGAAAGGTCTCGCCGACCTCTTCCTTTTTGATATGAATCGCGGGCAGCACAATGTGGCTTGGCGATTCTTGGCGGAGCTGCACGATCCACTCGCCCAAATCGGTGTCCACCACCTGCAAGCCCTGGGCTTCGAGAAAGGGGTTGAGGTGACACTCCTCGGTCAGCATCGACTTGCTCTTCACAACTCGCTGGACGTTATTCTGCTGGAGGATGCGAAGCACAATTTGGTTGTGCTCTTGCGCATCGGCTGCCCAGTGCACGACAGCTCCCAACGCGGTGGCTTGGCGTTCGAACTGTTCCAGGTAGTCAGGCAGCTTGGCCAGCGTATGGGCTTTGATCTGGGCAGCTGTCTCGCGCAGCTTTTCCCATTCTGGCAGAGAACTAGCCATGCGATCGCGTTTCTGTCGCACAAACCACAGTGCGCCATCGTGCCAGTGCGCGCGTTGCTCATTGGCAACAAATGCATCCGCCAGCCGAGCATGACTGCGGCTCGGGCGGGTTGCGTGGGAGGGGCCTGACACGGCAGATTTGCCCGACACGGCGGGTTCGACTGAGCCCGCATCCAGATTCATTTCATCATCGGTTATGTGCATAGCGCTGAGTGGTTTGGATTACGAGTGGTTTGGATCGTCGAGGAGCATGGCCTTCAATAGCTTTAGAATAGCGACTATTGTATAGTGTCCAACCGCAATCGCCTCTCATCGCTTCACCCCCACCCCGAGTACTGTGATGAAACCAGCCCATTTCCATGCTAATTTGTACGTTTTGCCACGCGTCGCCCCTTTAATTTGCCTGGCTTTGTCCGTGCTGGTTGGCAGCGGCCAGCTTGGGCGAGCACAGGCCTTGCAGCTTCAGCCGGGCGATCATATTTGTCTGGTGGGCAATGCGCTCGGCGAACGGATGCAGCACCACAACTTCTGGGAAACCTTGCTTCACCAGCAGTATGGCGATCTGCAGCTGAGCGTCCGCAATTTGTGCTTTCCGGGCGATGAACCCTTCCTCCGCATTCGCTCCAAGAATTTTGGTTCTCCCGACTCGCATCTTCAGCACAGCCAGGCTTCGGTCGTGCTGTATTTCTTCGGCTTTAACGAATCCTTTGCCGGCCAGCCAGGCATGGCTGAATTCGGCTCACAGATGCGCAAGCTGGTAGAGGAAACCAAAGCCCAGGACTACAGCGGCCACGGCGCCCCGCGAATTGTTCTCATCTCTCCCATCGCCTTCGAGAATACGGGCGATCCCAATCTGCCTGATGGAGAGCAGCAAAACGCCAATCTGCAGGCGGTGACGCGGGAACTGTCGCGCGTGGCCAAGGTGACTGGCGTCGGCTTTGTCGATCTGTTTACACCCACCAAGCAATTGTTCGAATCCTCTGACCAACGTCTGACCCTCAACGGCGCCCATTTGAATGAAGCCGGTTATCGCGAATTGGCACCCATCTTGATGCAGGCGATGTTCGGAGTCACGCCCACGCCCGACTGGAACCAGCTGGCACGGCTCAAGGCCGAGATCGACGACAAGAGTTTCCATTGGTGGCATCGTTACCGAGCCGTCAACGGTTTTTCGATTTATGGCGATCGCGGTGCGGCAGGCTCGGATGGCACCTACAACAACACCGATGTAATGGAACGCGAACGCGCCATTCTCGATCAGATGACGGCCAACCGTGAGCAACGCATGTGGGCCTTGGCCACCGGTAAAACCGTTTCGGGCCCGGTGGACGACTCCAATACACTTCCCTTCATTGAACCGAGAACGAATGTCGGTGGAGACGATGACCCCAATGCCAAGGCCGGCAAACTGGGGTCGCTTGACTACTTGCCCGCAGCCGAACAACAAAAGCTATTCAAGCTGGCCGATGGCTACCAGATCAGTCTCTTTGCCTCCGAGGAGCAATTCCCCGAATTGGCCAATCCGGTGGCCTTGGACTTTGACAATGCCGGACGATTGTGGGTGGCCACCATGCCCTCCTACCCCCACTGGAAACCGAAAACGAAGCTCGCCGACAAGCTGATCATTTTGGAGGACAAGGACAACGACGGCAGGGCGGATGAACTGAAGGTGTTTGCTGACGGTTTGCACCAACCTACGGGTTTCGAAATTGGCCGTGGAGGAGTATTCGTGGCCCAGCAGCCGGACGTGCTGTTCCTGAAAGATACCGACGGCGACGATCAATCCGACGTGCGCGTGCGGCAACTGGTTGGCTTTGATTCGGCCGACTCGCACCACGGTATTTGCGGGTTCACTTGGGGGCCAGGCGGCAATCTGTATTTTCAAGAGGGCACGTTCAAGTACTCACAGGTGGAAACCCCCTACGGCCTGCAGCGGTTGGAAGAGGGTGGGATTTGGAAGTACGATCCACGGACCGAAAAATTTGGAGTGCATGTATCCTTCTCATTCTCCAATCCTTGGGGGCACGTGTTCGATCGCTGGGGCCAAGACTTTATTGCCGACGCCTCGCCAGGATTTAGCTATTGGGCAGCGCCGATATCCGGGCATTTGGATTACCCCATGAAACACCCCGGCGGCTCTCAGCACAGCCGCGTGGCCAAGCTGCTCAACTCGGGCGATGGCGATATGGTATTCCCAACGTTTTATCCTAAGCGCACACGCCCTTCGGCCGGAGCCGACCTGGTATCCAGCCGCCACTTTGCCCCCGAGGATCAAGGCAGCTTTCTGTTGACCAATTGCATCGGCGACCGGGCGGTACTCACGCACCGCATGAGCGAAAGCGGATCGGGATTCAGCGGCGAAGAAGTCACTCCGCTGGTCTATTGCGAGGACGGAAATTTTCGACCCATCGATATCCAATTTGCTCCCGACGGATCTCTGTATATCGTGGACTGGCACAATGCACTGATTGGTCACTTGCAGCACAACCTGCGCGATCCCAGTCGCGATCACAGCCACGGCCGCATTTGGCGTGTTACCCACAAAGATCGCCCCCTGCTCGAGCGCGCCGAAGATTGCCGGGGCCAGCCTCCCCGATCTACTGGAACTGTTGAAGGAGCCCGAGGATCGCACGCGCTACAATGTGCGGCGTGAGCTGGCCGAACGCGACAGCCAGGCGGTGATCGCGGCCACGCGCAAGTGGATCTCGGAGCAGTCTGTCGAGAATGAAGAATACGAGCATCACCTGTTGGAAGCTCTGTGGATTCACCAGACGCAGAATGTGATCGAGCTGGATCTGTTGAATCAATTGCTAAATGCCAAAGATGCACGAGCTCGCGCGGCGGCCGTTCGCGTCCTTTCATTCTGGATAGATCGCGTGGAGCAGCCCTTGGAATTGTTGCGACCCCGCATCAACGATTCCCATGCACGCGTTCGCCTGGAAGCCGTTCGCGCACTGAGTTTCACCAAGGGCGATGATTCGATTGAACTAGCACTGGAAGTCCTCGAACATGACATGGACGATTACCTGCAGTACACGCTCGACGAGACCATGCGCATGTTGGAGAAATAATCGTGTCAGAGTATCAATGGAGTCGACTGCGGCAGTGGGCCACGGTGTGGCTGCTGGCCGTTTGCCCAGCCGTCGCGGCGGTGGCCCAGCATGAGCATGCCAACCATGGTTCAGCCGTTGAGCGGCCAACCATTTTCTTGGACAAGAGCCCTCGAGTTGTCGAGTATCAGCTCAAGCGTTTGAGCAACGAACAGTTGTTGCTGGTCGAAACGGCAACCGATGATAAGCGGTATATTCCCGTGTTCAGCGCCATCTTGTCTCGCGAGGGAATGTCGGCCGCCAATCGGGCAACCGCCTTGGAAGGCCTGGTGGCCATCAATCGCTCCAACCCGATTGTCGAATTGGTAAAGGCCTTACAGGGCATCGCTGGCAAGGATGAGGCGGCCGCTCGCGTACGCCAGACGCTATCGAATCTGGTTCTCAACAGCCCCCCGGAGATGCTCAGCCAGCAGCAAGTCGCCTTGCACGAGTTGACCGACAGCAGCGATCCCGCGCTGGCTGCCACTGGCTTGGCAGCTTTGATTGCCGCCGGAGAAGCCCCGCAAGCGTTTGAGCTGGCCCGCTCGAAGCATCTCATGGAGGCCTTGTTCCACGGCATTGCCTCCATTCCCTCGGCTGATATGCGGGCAACCCTACATGCCGACACCTTGGCGGCCACGACCGCCGATCAACCCGAATCGGTGAGACAGGCGGCGATCGCCGCCCTGGCCGCCATCCCCAGCCAGCCCGAGAAGACTTTCTTGCGCGTTGCCGAAACCGTACAAGATCCGGCACTGCGAGACGCCGCCGTGAAAACCCTGTTGACGATTCCTGCAGAACATCAGCAACCTGCTGTCAGCCGCGAGATGGTGGCCTGGTTGGTGAACTATGCCGAAGCCACTCCCGCCGCGGAACGGACGACAGACGGTTTTGTCGATGCCATGGAATTGGTGGATCGGCTGATGTCCCATGTGCCCGCCGAAGAGGCAAATGCCTTTCGCGCTCGACTGCGCGAAACCGTGGTGCGAGTGGTTCGCATTCGCACCGTCGAAGAAGAGATGCGCTACGATCTACCCTACTTTGCCGTTGAGGCCGGGCGGCCGGTTCAAGTCGTGCTGATCAATCGACGACCTGATGCCGCACAACTTGGTGATCACCCAGCCGGGAGCCTTGAAGGAAGTCGCCGAACTCGGACTGGCCACCGGTCCAAACGCTGGCCTGAACGGCAAGCAGTATGTCCCCCACAGCGACAAGGTGCTGTTTGCAACGCAGATGGTCAATGCCCATGAACAGGAGGCATTGACCTTCACCGCCCCGGTGACGCCCGGTGAGTATCCCTACGTATGCACTTTTCCCAGGCATTGGATGCGGATGTATGGAGTCATGGTGGTCGTCGAAAATCTCGACGCCTGGCTCAAGCACCCCATCGCCCCGGTCGATCCGGTGGGCAGCAATCGTTCGCTGGTAAAGAACTGGACCGTGGACGACCTGCGTCCCCACCTGGAAAGCGGCTTGCGCGGGCGCTCGCCGGAGATAGGCAAGCGGCTGTTTGTCGAAGCATCGTGTGCGCAGTGCCATAAGGCCGGTGATTTGGTAGCCGGCAATGTCGGGCCAGAACTCAGCCAGGTCATGCAGCGCTGGAAAGGCGACTCGCTGGAGGTGTTGCGCGAAATCCTAGACCCCTCGCATCGCATCGATCCCAAGTATGTCGTGAACATCGTGGTCACCGATGCAGGCGAAACGCTGACGGGCATCATTCTCAAAGAGGATGACGATCAAGTTCTTATCCTGGACAATCCGGAGAGCCCCGAAGCGCGACGTCATCCCCGCCGAGGAGGTCGTTGGAATTCGTAAGACCAGCAATTCGATGATGCCCAAGGGACTGCTCGACCGCTTTAGCCAAGACGAAATCTTTGAAATCTTGGCCTACATACAGAGCATCCAGCTAGAGACAGAAAAATAGGATCATGAGAGCCATTCAGTTATCCGAGCCCCTGCGCTTCGAAAGTGTCGATATCCCCTCGCCCGGACAACCCGGTCCGGGACAGGCCCTGGTGCGGACGCATCGCATGGGTATTTGCGGCACCGACTACAGCGGCTATCTGGGCAAAATGCCGTTCTTTAGCTACCCGCGAATTCCCGGTCATGAATTGGGCGTCGAAGTGCTGGAAGTGGGGCAGGGTGTCACCCACGTCCAGCCGGGCGATCGCTGCAGCGTCGAGCCCTATATGAACTGCGGCAGCTGCTATGCCTGCCGCAAAGGGAATAGTAACTGCTGCGAAACCCTGAAAGTGATTGGCGTGATGGTCGATGGTGGACTGTGCGAACAGTTCATCATTCGCGCCGAAAAGCTACACCTGTCCCATCGGCTCAGCTACGAACAATTGGCGCTGGTTGAGACATTGGCTATCGGTTGCCATGCCTGCGATCGCGGCGCCGTGGGACCCGGCGAGCATGTGCTGATCATCGGGGCAGGACCCATCGGTTTGGCCACCCTGGAGTTCACGCGATTGACCGGGGCTCAAATCACCGTCATGGATATGGTCGAATCAAGACTGCAATTCTGTCGCGAAACCTACGGCGTGCCGCATACGATTCTGTTTCGAGGCGATGGTAGCGAAAGCGAACAGATGCAACAGCATCACCGGTGGCGACAAGTACGCTGTGGTGACGGATGCAACCGGCAATCATCGTTCGATGTCCAATGCCATCCAGTATGTGGCTCACACCGGTTCGCTCGTATACGTGGGCATCACCACGGATGAAATTGCGTTCAAGCATACGCAGCTACACCGTCCCGAAATGACGATCAAGGGTTCGCGAAATGCGCTACCCGCTGACTTTGGCCGCATTATTCGTTTGATCGAGCAGGGGACGATCAACACCGAGCCCTGGATCACCCATCGCACGAGCTTTGAGCGGCTGATCGAGGAATTCGAGAGCTTTACCCGTCCCGAAACGGGAGTCATCAAGGCCGTGGTTCATATCTCTCAACCAGCAGCAGCAACTCATGCGAGTTCAGCTGTGCGGAGCACCTAACATGGTTCGTTCAGCAATTACGGTTAGCCTGGTAGAAGAAGCCCGCGGTGGTCCGTTTGTCTTTTGGGATGGACTGGCCGATGCATTTTCACGGGCAGCCGAATTGGGCTTCGATGCGGTCGAGATCTTCGCCCCAGGTCCGGAGGCGGTCGATGCAGTCGAACTCGGTCAACTGTGTGAGCAGCATGGTCTGCAGGTGGCGGCCGTAGGTACCGGCGCAGGCATGGTCAAGCACGGCCTGAGTCTGACCGCCAGCGATCGCCAGCAGCGGCGCCAGGCGGCCGAGTTTGTGCGATCCATGATCGACTTTGGCGGCACATGGGGAGCACCGGCCATTATCGGCTCGATGCAGGGACGCTGGGCAGCGCCGCTCAGCCGCGAGGAAGCGCTGGAATTGCTGGCCGAAGCCCTCAATGAACTCGGTCCCCATGCCGCCCAATACGGCGTACCCGTGATCTACGAACCGCTCAACCGCTATGAAACCAATCTCATCAAGACCATCGCCGATGGGGTGGATTACCTGAAGACCCTCGATACGAATAACGTCAAACTGCTGGCGGATCTATTCCACATGAATATCGAGGAGGACAATCTCGCGGAGGCCATTCGCGCCGGAGGCCAGCACATCGGCCACATCCACTTTGTCGACTCCAATCGCAAGGCGGCCGGCATGGGACATCTGGACTTTGGGACGATTGCCGGCGCTATCCAGCACATCGGATTCACAGGCTATTTGTCGGCTGAAGCCTTTCCCTTACCCGATTCGCAGACATGTGCCGCCAAGACCATGGAGACCTATAAACGCTATTTCTGAGCCCGCAGGCTTGGATCAAGCACTAGCGCTTCGTCAACTTGATTACGGCAAAGCTCACGCGGTTGGTAAGTGAGCGTCCGACATTCAACGAGAAACTAATCTGGACGCAACCCTAGCGCGTTTCAGAGGTAATGCCGCGCAGGGAATTGACGAATTGCTCCATGCTTTGCACGCGATCGGCAGGATTGGATTGCACGGCTTGCATGACCAACCCGCCCAACGCCCGATCCAAATCAGGGCGGTAATCAAAGATACTGCGCGGATTGGATGTGTCGTGATTCAGGGCGGCTAGACCGCTGACCTCACCGCCCGGCCAGGGGAATTCAAGAGTCAGCAATTGGTAGCAGGAAACTCCAAAAGAGAAGATATCCAGCCGCTGGTCGGTGGGGCGGCGGCGGACGATTTCAGGCGCCATGTACAGCGGCGTACCCGTGCGGTTGCCGGGTTTCATAAAGGGCTCGGTGGCGGGCACCGTCAGGCCAAAGTCGATCAGCTTGACGAGTACCAGGTCTGCCGTGCAGATAAAATTGCGCGGGCAGATATCGCGGTGGATAAAGCCGCGTCGATGGACATAGTGTCAGCGCGTCGGCCATCTGCTTGATCATGGACAGTCGTTTGCCTTGCATGCGTTCGACTTCCTTGCGTTGGATCAGCGTATTGACGCCCGGGGCCATCAATGAATTCCATCACCAAATAGGGTTCGTTCTTGACGGACAAGCCGTATTCGAGGGTCTTGATAATGTTGGGATGATCCATCATCGCCGCGATATCGCCTTCGGTCGGCTTGTCCATGCCCTTGAAACGGCTTTCGAAAAAGCTGAACTTTTCCAGGTCACACAGCTTGAGCCCGACAATCTGATCCGTTCTCGCGGTCGCGGGCCGCATAGAACTTGCTCATGGTGCCACTGACGGCCGTCCGCAAGCGCTCAAAACGGGCGTCGATATCCACGCGGCGCGAGGATTTCAGCGATGGTTTCTTGCCATCGGCATCGCCTTTCTTGCCCAATCCGAGTTTATCTAGAAGTCCCATATCCGGATTCTACTTCCCGCAGTAGTCAATCGCACGCGCGATCTCGTTCTTCAGTCGATTTCGCTCGACGATGCGATCGATATAACCGTGCTCAAGCAGAAATTCACTCGTTTGAAAACCGGCGGGAAGTTCGATCTTGATGGTCGCCTTGATCGTCCGCGGTCCGGCAAAGCCGATCAGGGCCTTGGGCTCGGCGAACACCAAATCTCCCAACGAAGCAAAGCTGGCCGCTACGCCGCCCATGGTGGGATTGGTCAGCACGGAAATATAGAAACCGCCCAGGCGTCATAGCGTGCCAAGGCGGCGGAAACCTTGGCCATTTGCATCAGCGACAAGATGCCTTCGTGCATCCGCGCCCCACCGCCCGACCCGCTGACGATGATCAGCGGCAAATTCTGTGCGGTGGCCCGTTCGATCAGCCGCGTCAGGCGTTCGCCCACCACCGAGCCCATGCTGCCCATGATGAAGGCCGAGTCGGTAACGCCAATCGCCACCCGGCGGGCCCGAATCATACCGCTACCGGTCAGACAGGCATCGGTCAATCCGGTTCGCTTCTGCTCGTCGATCAGCCGGTCGGCATAACTCTTCTTGTCGGAGAATTCCAGCGGATCGGCAGACCTGAGATGGGAGTCCCACTCTTCGAATGTGCCGGCATCGAGCACCTGATCGATGCGTTCCAATGCGGAGACATAAAAGTGATAGTCGCACTTTGGACAAACATTCTGCCGCCGCTCGGCCTCCTTGCGATAGAGCGTCGCCAAACACCCCGGACATTTGATGAACACACCCTCAGGAACTCCACGTTTTAGCACACGCGGCGGCTCACCCGGTGACGGATCAATTGTGGCCATGGGACTGACCCTTGGGGACTTGGATACTTGGTTGTGCCCAAAGGGGGCTATAACCTCTGGAGCTTCGACCTCTGGAGCTAACCTCTGGAGCTAACCTCTGGGAGGGCATATGAGGTTCAGCCGCCCTGGAGCCTATACCGTTTCGAGGGCAAAATCCTGGTTGATAGCCGCTCCAGAAACGCGAATCGTCTCATACTTTCCGAAGCCCAACTCTGGCTCCCATAAATCCCCAAGGCTACCTCCCACCAGCGCGAAGCGAACGATGGCTGCCATGGGATGGGGAACCAGGAAGGCCACGCAACCATCGCGATGCTTGCGGATTAGTTTATCAAATGCCGGCCTGACTCGCGCCAGGGCATCTGAAACCGTCTCACCAGCCGGAGGGCTGACATCGGTCGGATGCTCTTGGAACTGACGGTACACCCGCGGTTGCAATCGCCGGACTTCGTTTGTCAGTTTGCCCTGCCACAGACCAAGATCCAGGTTCCTCAAGCAGTCGAGGGATTTTTGGCGACAGAAATTGCGTTCACCAATAGCCGCCGCCGTGGCCCGGGCCGATTCGCAGGGGGCCACGTAGAGGCAGTCGAGTTTGATCGGCTGCAGATTGCCAGCCAACACCTTAGCCTGCTCGTTGCCAGCTTGGCTGAGCGGAATATCCAGCGCCCCCTTAATGCGTCCCTCTTCGTCAAAGTTGGTTGCGCCTGGGCGAATTAATAGTACGTCTAACATTAAACTCTGCAATAAAGAGGAATCAGCCGAGGGCCGCGATCAAGTAGATCACAAACCCAGGGCTTCCATTAGCTGCCCTATGGCCTGCCGATAATTCTTTTGACCAAAGATGGCGGAACCCACCACAAATAGCCTGGCTCCAGCATCGTAGCACTCGGAAATCGTGTGACCATTGACCCCACCGTCCACCTCCAGCAGGATTTGGCCGGCACCCTGTCTGACTGTCCTGAGCTTGTCCAGGGCAACGGGATTAAAATCCTGCCCTCCAAAGCCAGCATTAACGCTCATGATGAGCAATAGATCGCATAACGGCAACTCATTATCCACTGCGTTCAAGGGAGTATCGGGATTGATAGCTAATCCGACCCCAACGCCTGCCGAGCGAATCTGCTCCAACACGGGACCAACCTCGGCCGAAATCTCCGCATGCACGGTCAGGCAATCCGCACCGGCGTCCACAAACTGCTGTACATACTTGCCAGGCTCGGAAATCATCAGGTGGACGTCAATCGGCAACTCGGTCAGCCTGCGAACCGCCGATACGATCGGCATGCCATAGGTCAGGTTGGGAACGAAATGCCCATCCATGACGTCCAGGTGCAATGCCTTAACGCCAGCCACTTCGAGCTGTTCGATTTCCTGTTCGAGATTCCCGAAATCGCAGAGCAACAAGCTGGGCAGTACGATTGCTCGTTCCTGCCGCAACTGCTCCATTGCCCGGGCCGATCGATGTGAGTCCATCCCGCCAATCTTCATCGCCCACGCCAGAAACGCAAGAGCCCTTGGCCGAGGATCTTACTAAAAGCGCTGCCAAACCCACCTAAGGGAATAATCTTCCCCGCAGCCGATCTTTTAGGTGGCCGAAAATCACCAAAAGATTTCGCCCAGCCGGCTGCTTTCCAGATCAGGTTTTAGCGTAGCCGGATTCGCCAGAATTCGGTCTCCTTTCAGATTCAGCGTAGCCGGATTCGCCAGAATTCGGTTCTTTCAGATTCAGCGTAGCCGGATTCGCCAGAATTCGGTTCTTTCTGGGCGACGCCGGCTGGCGCGATCGCATTTTAACGCTCAAGCAGGGCGTGGACGGCCTGCCCGATATTCTCCTGTGCATGAGCGACTCCCCGACCAACATTCCCTGAATTCCTTGGCTTTCGAGATAGCGTGCATCCGCGGCCGTATGGATGCCGCTTTCGGCAATCACCAGTTTTGCACTTGGGATCTCCTGCCGCATGCGCACGCTGTGCTCCAAGTCGACTTCGAAAGTAGTCAAATTCCGATTATTCACGCCGATCAACTCGGCGTCGGTACTGAGTACGTTGTCCAAGTTGCTGCGCGATGGAATTCAACCAGCGCCCTCATTCCCAGCTCGCGAACCAGTTGAAACAAGCCGCGCAATTCCTGACGCGTCAAGCACTCGGCAATCAGCAGTACGGCATCCGCACCGGCCACGCGAGCTTCGAATATCTGATAGGGATGGATAATGAAATCCTTGCGTAGCAGTGGGACCTGCACCGCATCGCGAATAGCGCTCAAGTACTCCAATCGACCTTGGAAATACTCGCGATCGGTCAACACGCTGATGCAGTGAGCACCGGCGGTGGCATAGGCCATAGCGATCTCCACCGGCTCAAACGTCGCTCGAATCAGCCCCTTGGAGGGGCTGGCCTGCTTTACTTCTGCGATCAAGCGGATGGGCGGGCCGCCCTTCAGCGGCGCCACAAAATCGCGGGGTTCGGGAGCTAGATCGGCCAACTTCATCAGGTCGCGCAGTGGTCGCTCGCGAATGGCTTTTTCAACTTCGCGGCGTTTGGTCTCAACGATCTTCTCGAGTATGTCCGTCATGATGCAGGATCCAGGTCAGTGGCGAAAGTGACGCGCTCCGGTAAAGACCATGGGAATGCCGTGCGCATTGCAGGCAGCTATGACCTCATCATCCCTGCGCGAACCGCCAGGTTGAATGATGGCTGCGATTCCGGCGTCCGCAGCCGCTTCGATCGAGTCTGGGAATGGAAAAAACGCGTCCGAGGCCAGCACGCTGCCCTCGGCCCGCTCGCCGGCTTTGCGAATTGCAATATCAACGCTATCTACGCGACTCATTTGACCGGCTCCAACGCCTACCAGTGCCGTATCGCGACAGAGCACGATCGCGTTGCTCTTGACGTGCCGCACCATTTCCCAAGAAAAATTCAGGTCGTCCCACAGCGACTCGCTTACGGGGGTTTCGGTAACCGTTTTCCACTGGCTATGAAAGGCGGGAAGCGTATCGGATTCCTGAACGAGCGCCCCACCGGCGATAAAGCGGATAGCCATGTGGGCCTTATTTTCCGCCAGGCGGCCTACCTGCAGTAGTCGCACGCTGTCGCGCCATTTGGGACGCGTGGTCAGCAGCCCCACCGCTCCGGCAGCAAAGTCAGGTGCAATAATCGCTTCGATGAATCGGCCTGGTTCTATCAGGATTTCCGCGGTTTCCACATCAACCGTACGATTGAATCCGATGACACTGCCAAAGGCGCTGACCGGATCTCCATCAAGGGCCTTGCGGGTAGCTTGGGATAACTTGGAGCAGGTGGCCGTGCCGCAAGGATTGTTGTGCTTGATAACCGATACTGCTGGCAGGCCAAAACTCTTGGCAATGCTCAGCGCGCTATCCAGATCGAGAATGTTGTTATAGGACAATTCCTTGCCGTGAATGGCCCGCGCATTGACGACCGAGGCCACCGAATCCTTGGGTATGCGATACACGGCTGCTTTCTGATGCGGATTCTCACCGTAGCGAAGCATGCCCTTGCGTTCCAAGCGAATGTTTAGCGTGGCAGGCAAATCGCTGCCTGCCGTCTCCTGGCGAAAATACTCCGCAATGGCCTGGTCGTAATGGCATGTCATGGCAAATGCATCGGCCGCCAATTTGCGGCGCAAGGAAAGGGTGGTGGCAGCCTGCTCTTCGATATTCAGCAGCACGGCGCTATATTGCTCTGGACGAGTTACCACGGTAACCCATTGATGATTCTTGGCTGCGGCGCGTATCAGGCTTGGTCCGCCAATGTCGATCTGCTCAATCGCCTCATCCCGCGTGACGCCCGCCCGGGCCACCGTGGCCTCAAAGGGATACAGATTGACCACCACCAGCTCGATACCGCGGATGTCTTCGTCCTGCATCGATGTCAAGTCGCTGACGTTGTCGCGCCGTGCCAGAATCCCACCAAAAATCTTGGGATGCAAGGTCTTCACCCGACCGTCCATCATCTCGGGAAAGCCCGTGTATTCGGCAACATCCACCGTCTCGATTCCGTGGTCTGCCAAATGCTTGCGGGTTCCTCCGGTCGAGTAGATTTGGATGTCCGCAGCCAACAGCCCGGCCGCGAAATCGACCAGACCGAGTTTGTCACTACAGCTGATTAGCGCTCGACGTATGCGTTGGTTCTCTGGCACGGCTCGGGATTCTCGCAGATTGATGGAAGTAACTGGAGATGGCAACGGGCTTTGAACATCGCACTGGGCTTTGAACTCCGCACCAGTGCATTGTTTTACGGCTGCATGTCATCCGGTCAACGGTACGCAAGCGCATCTGTGGCAGGATAGCCCCTTTTTTAGGCTTGATCTCGTGCCATCCGAGTCGGCTGCCTTTTCATTCAATACCCATGTGGCGCTGAAGTTCTTCCAAGGAAACACCCTTGGTTTCTGGCACCCAAGCCACAACCCAAATCAATTGCAGCACCATCATGCAACAGAAAAAACCGAATACATAGCCGGGCGCAAAGTAGCTGACCATTTTGGGAAAGAAAAGCGTCAATAGGGCGGCGAAAATCCAGTGCGTAAAGCTGCCCAGAGATTGTCCTGCAGCCCGGAATCGGTTGGGAAAAATCTCGGAGATGAACACCCAAATCACCGCGCCCTGCCCCACGGCATGGGCGGCAATGAACGCAAAGATGCCCAATAGTACCATGCTTCCGCCGGACCCCGACGCCTGCACGGCTCGTTCGGACAATTGTTCTGCCAGCCTCTGCGTTTGACTGAGCGTGGCGTTCGCGGGAATTGCCAGCGATGGGGCGTCCGGGCTGGATGCCAGGCAATTCTCCACCTCCGCCCGGGCTCGGGCTATGCTCGGCATGAATTCCTCGGCACTGCTCGCTGCGTTTGCCTGTTGACATAAGTTGGCCAGTTTTGTCGCTGACGAAGCTAGGGCGAATTCTGCCTGATGCGAAAAGAAAGTCGCCGCACACAACCCCAGGGACAGAATGTATCCAATCGAGCCAATGATCAGCAGCGTCCGCCTACCAAGCCGGTCGATCAAATACAGACCCACGAAAGTGAAGACCAAGTTGGTCAAGCCAATACCCACGGACTGCAACAGGGCCGCTTGCGAACTCAGGCCCGTCAACTCAAAAATGCGCGGTGCGAAATAAAGAATCGCGTTGATGCCCGACAGCTGATTGAAGAAGGCAATCAAGAAGGCCAGTAGAATAGGCGTTCTGAGTCGACGCGACCAAAAACCGTGGAAGTCAGTGGAGCCCGCATCCACCGAGGCTGCGATCTCGTCCGCCAGCTGCTCGCGCTCGGCTATCGTGCTGGCTGGGTTGATCTGCTCCAGAACTGCCAATCCCGCCGCCCGATCGCCACGGCAGCCGATCAACCAACGCGGGCTCTCCGGCAAGGTGAAGCACAGTGCGGTGTAGATGACGGCCGGAATGGCCTCCACGCCCAGCATCCATCGCCAAGCGTTTTCGCCGATGGAGCCTAACAGGTAATTGGACAAGAAAGCGACCAAGATGCCAAACACAATATTGAATTGAAACATGCCTGCCAGCCGGCCTCGTAGTGCGGCTGGTGCGATCTCGGCGATGTACAGCGGCGCAGCCACCGTTGAAATCCCGACGCCCAAGCCGCCGATGAAGCGGGCCAGCATAAAACTGTACGGACCCGCAGCCAACGCGGACCAAACTGCCGAAACCAAGTAGAGGATGCCGATCCACAGCAGCGTCTTTGTGCGCCCGAAACGCTGCGTGGGCCAACCGCCAATCAGAGAGCCCAGCACCGTGCCCCACAGGGCCATGCTCATCGCCAGGCCATGCTGCAGCGGTTCCATGTTCCACAGGGACTGGATCGTCTTCTCCGCCCCGGAGATAACCACGGTATCAAACCCGAAAAGAAAGCCCGCCAGGGCAGAGGTGAGAGCGTAGAAGAAGAGTCGTGGTTGCACGGCATTTCCTGTTCGTAAACGCTTGGATTTGTGCGAGTCCAATCCCCGAAAACTGATAACACGCGTCTCGAATAGACCACCAGCCGTAAATGAAAATGTGCATGGCCACAGCCATGCACATTTCATTTTTCAACGCTCGCTGGCTTAGATTAGGCAAAGGGGCTGTACTTGCCAGGCACGGGCACGGGGTATTCTCCATCCGGGCCGGGCATGGTCGGCGGTTCGGACTTGAGCGTGTAGCTATCGATGCCGGGGCACAAATCGTGGCCCTTTTCCATCAGTTCGTCCCAGGTAACAACTTTGCCAGAATAGCAAGCCTCGCGACCGAGAATGGCGGTGAAGGTCGACTTGGCCCCATATTCACCTTCGTTGTAGATCTCGCCCTTGTGCAAGGCGGCGATCAAATCCGTCTGCTCTTGCTGGTGACCATTGCGAGCCTTGCCACTAAACTTCCAGGCATTGGCCCCGAAGATCTCGCCCGAGGGATCTGCGGTACCCTTGGAACCATGAGCGAACTCGGAAACCTGCTGCCAACCACCGGCCAGGTGACGCCCTTGGCTGTACATCTTGGTGCCGTCCGGGAAAGTGTACTCGCAGAACGTATGGTCGAAAATCTGCGATTTGGTGGCATCGCCATCCATCCGCTGATCGCGGCCACCCATGCCATTGCATTCGACCGGATAGGCGTTCTTAACCCAGCAGCCGACGTCCAAATTGTGAATGTGCTGCTCGCAGATTTGGTCGCCGCTGAGCCAATTGAAGTGGTACCAGTTGTTGCACTGGTAAGCCATTTCCGTCAGTGGCATGCCCGCCGGTAACAAGCTCTGAGCATTATCGCGTCCACGATGCCAAATGCCTCCGCCATTCCAGTAAACGCGCATGGCAATGATGTCGCCAATCGCACCATCATGCAATCGCTCGACGGTTTCCATGTACTGTGGCTCGTGGCGGCGTTGTAGTCCGATGCCTACCATCAAATTCTTTTGCTTGGACTCAGCCACCGATGCCAAGACGCGTTTAACACCCGCAGCATCCGAAGCAACAGGCTTCTCCATGAAAATGTGCCGTCCCTTGTTGACCGCATATTCGAACTGCTGAGGCTTAAAGGCCGGTGGTGTGGCAATCACAACCAAGTCGCAGTCCACATCGATTGCGCCTTTGTAGCCATCCAGGTCCGTGAAGATCCGGTCGTCGGGGACGTCGATCTTGTCGCTGAACTTGCGACTGAGTGCTTCAATGGCCTTTCGCGCGTTGGCCCCAAAGGCATCGGCCATGCCGACCAGTTTGACATTGCCGCCGGAATTAAAAATATTGTCCGCAGCTCCGGTGCCGCGACCACCGCAACCGATGACCACAAAGCGAATTTCATCGCTGCCAGCCGCATGCGCGGTGCGTGCGATTTGCGAGGCCACCGCTACGCCAGTAGCAGCCACGGTCGAGTCCTTGAGAAACTTTCGGCGGGAGGAGGGCTTGTCCATGATTCTAGGTCCTTGAGGAATGAAGAGTTGTGAATGCAGGTATTTGGGGGGTGCGCAGCACCTGCCAACGTCGGCTAGCACCGACGGCAACAGTCTTGGCCAAGGCAGCTGGTTCCGGCATGTCCGGCCAGCAGAGATACTACCTTAGCATCGGTCGATAAATAACTGTCGCATCTTTCATGCTAGCCATCATGCTCCGTCGTGATGATCGCCTTTAATGTAGCCATCATGCTCCGTCGTGATGATTGCCTTAATGTAGCCATCATGCTCGTCATGATGATCGCCTTTAATGTAGCCATCATGCTCCGTCGTGATGATCGCACAATTAATGTTGTCAAGATGCTTCTCGGATTATCACCTTGATGTAGCCATCATGCTCCGTCAGATGATCGCCTTCAAGTAGGCTCGGCTCCGTCAGATGATCGCCGGACAATTGGACGTGATTGCGAACGATCGCTTACCCAAGAGTATAACCACATGGGGCCGGATCAGCCCTATCTCCGCCAGGCAAGCGACCGACAGACTCGATTCCCAGCGATTGGCCAACGATGGACAGATCGCACCGATCGCCATCGGCGATCATTGGCAAGTCCCTCTCAAACTGCGATAATCCACACCTGCAGGCTTGCTGTCCTCCATGCTGAAAGGTATCCCCGTGCTCAACTCCCCGCCTGTGCCCAATTTTCCCAAGGGCGACGGCCTGTTACCCGCCATCGCCCAAGACGCCGCTAGCGGACAGGTTCTCATGTTGGCCTGGATGAATGAAGCGGCTTGGCAGGAAACGCTGCGCACGGGGCGGGCGGTCTACTTTAGCCGCAGTCGCGGTCGACTGTGGACCAAGGGCGAAGAGAGCGGACATGTCCAACGTCTGGTCGAAGTCCGACTCGACTGCGATGCCGACGCCATCCTGCTGCGCGTAGAACAGACCGGAGCCGCCTGCCACGAGGGTTATGCCAGCTGCTTCTTTCGCCGCCTGGCGGCCGATGGGAGCTTGCAAGTCGTCGAGCCCCAGCTGAAAAAGCCCACCGAAATCTATCGACAACCCAGCGGATGATTCATCCAGCATTTCCGTCGCCCATCACATCCGTTCATCCATTCATCCGGATGGATCAATACAGCCGCAATGCCGATTCATGGCTGCTGTCGAACAAGGCAGAGAGATACAACAACTCCGCGCGACCAGATTGTTTCTTGTTGGCAAGTTCGGTAACCTTGCGCATCACATCCCTACGGCTGATCTGTCCGACGAAACGCCCAGCATCCAGCACGGGCAACCGGCGTGTGGCTTGGTCGAGAAAGGTCTGGCAAATCGTCAACAATTCGGTGTCGGCAGAAATTGTCGGTGGATCGCGATCGATGAAAGGCAGCAAGCCCGCATCGGGCAGGCAGTCGTAGGCCGCGTTCACGATAAAACGCATGCAGCAGCTCTCCGAAAAAATGCCTAAGAAAGTTCCGTCTGCACTTACCACCGGGGCACCCGAAATACGCTTCTTGAGCAGGACATCGATCGCTTGAAAAACGTCCAACTCAGGTGACAGCGTAACCAAGTTCCTGGTCATCATCTCACTTGCCAAGATCGCTCTGCCTGCCATGATGCTGCTCCCAAGTTTTCATTGCGGCGGGGTGTACCTTCCGCCAACAGAAGTCCACGCCAAGCTCTCAGGCTAACGCCCGCCAGGCTGCAATACAAAGGAATTTTCGCCAGAAAACCCACTGACTTTGTGCAAAACCGAATTTGCTGCGCCGCGACTACCTGGCCGACTCGGTATCATAGCCTTGCACATCGGCCTCAGCCCGAGACGCCAGGCGGAAACGCCTGAATTCAATAACCTCCAATGAGCTATAGGACCTGAACATGCGCCGTCGCAGCGAGCTATTCTTCATGGCACTCTTTGTCCTACCACTCACTCTGGCCACGCTCTCCGCTGCTCAAGAAACTCCAGCCACTTCAACAACCCCGGCCACACAACGAAAGGTGTCAGACGTGACTCTCGCCGAAGATCCTTATCTGTGGCTCGAAGAGGTCGAAGGACAGCAGGCGTTAGATTGGGTTCGCGAGCGTAACGCGGTTACCCAGGCTCACTATGAATCCAGCCCTGAGTTTGAAGAGTTGCGTGAGGATTTGCTGAAGATCCTGGACTCCGACGAGCGTATCCCATTTGTCAGCAAACACGGAGAGTTCTACTACAATTTCTGGCGCGACAAGCAAAACGAACGCGGCCTGTGGCGGCGCACAACTCTGGAAGAATACCGCAAGTCCAACCCCAATTGGGAGATCTTGTTGGATTTGGATGCGCTGGCCAAACAAGAGAATGAGAACTGGGTATGGGACGGCGCAGCGTTGCTGAAGCCTGGATATGATTTGGCCTTGATCGAGCTTGTCGCGGGGTGGCGCCGATGCGAACGTTACCCGTGAATTTGACATGCAGACCAAGACATTCGTCGAGGGTGGTTTTGAGCGGGCCGAAGCGAAGGGCAGCCTGCGATGGATCGATCGCGATAGCGTGTTCGTCTTCACGGATTTTGGGGATGGCAGCCTGACGTCATCGGGTTATCCCCGGATCGTCAAAATTTGGCACCGCGGAACTCCCCTGGATCAGGCCTCCGTGGTTTATGAGGGACTGGCCTCGGATATGGCGATCTCGGGCACGCACGACGATTCGCCAGGCTTTGAAAGAAACCTCGTCAGCCGCACACTTGCCTTCTACAACGACGAACTGTACTTGCTGGGTGACGATGGTCAGCTGACAAAAATCGCCGCGCCCAATAGCGCCAACAAGTCCATATTCCACGAATATCTATTTCTGGAGCTGCGCGAGGCCTGGGAGGCGGGGCAGCAAGAATATCAGGCTGGCTCGCTGCTGGTGTGCAAGCTGGCTGAGCTGCTCGATGGCGAGCCGAAATTCCAAGTCATCTTCGAACCGACTGACAACACTTCGTTGGATGGTTTTTCACCTACCAAGGATCATGTGCTGTTGAACGTCTTGGAGGATGTCAAGAATCGCGTGACTGTCTTGACACCTACGGCCAGCGGATGGGATCGGCAGCCCCTGGCCGGTGTGCCTGACATCGGCACGGTCAGCGTCAGCGCCGTCGATGCTGATGAATCCAACGCATTTTGGATGACAGCCAGTGATTACCTGACCCCCACCACCCTTTACTACGGAGAAATTGGTGGCAACGTAGAGCCGCTGAAACAGTTGACCCCACAATTCGACGCCACCGGATTGCAAGTCAGTCAGCATTTCGCCACCAGCCAGGATGGGACGCGGGTGCCCTATTTCATGGTGTGCCGCAAAGATCTGAACTTGGATCACCGCAATCCGACTTTGCTGTATGGCTATGGGGGATTTGAAATCTCCTTGACCCCAGGCTACAACCCCAGCGTCGGGCGGGCCTGGTTGACCCAAGGCGGCGTTTACGTGGTGGCCAATATCCGCGGTGGAGGAGAATATGGTCCCCGCTGGCACCAGGCCGCATTGAAACAAAATCGATTGCGAGCCTACGAGGATTTCGCCGCTGTGGCCAGTGACTTGATCGCCCGCGGCGTGACCAGCCAAGCACACCTGGGGATCCAGGGTGGCTCCAACGGAGGGCTGCTGGTCGGCAATATGCTTGCCATCTATCCGCAACTATTTGCCGCAGCTGTATGCCAGGTACCGTTGCTGGATATGCGGCGCTACCACCTGCTGCTGGCCGGAGCCAGCTGGATGGCCGAATATGGCGATCCCGATTCGCTCGGGGAATGGGAGTTCATCCAAAGCTACTCGCCCTATCAAAATATCAAGCCCGCCGTCGACTATCCCGCCGTGATGTTTACCACCTCAACCCGCGACGATCGCGTCCATCCTGGACATGCGCGAAAGCTGATGGCCTTGATGCAAGCTCAAGGTCATGACGTTAGCTATTACGAAAATATCGAAGGCGGGCACGGTGGCGCCTCCAACAACAAGCAGCGGGCGTACATGCAGGCACTGGCCTACAGCTTTCTGCGGGAACGTTTGTTCGATTCCGCCAACCCTAAACCGTAAACAAATCTGCAGGAGGCATGCCTGGCAGGCTGCTACTGTGGCTGGCTGATGCTTGTCCTGAGCATCCCGGATCCTGCGGAAAATGAGGATCAGGCAGCAACCAGACATGACGGTGAACAGCGTTGACGTCCACGTCAGGGGGATAGCCATGGCGCCGGTATCCACTCCAGATGTTGCCAATCGCGATTCGATGTTGGTGGCGATTCGGCCGACCAACCATCCCGTCCACCACAACGGCAATAAACTGCCGCTGAACGCCAGGCGTTGTCCAATCCTCCCCGCCCGGTCGCTGGCTGGCACGATCGATTTCTTTGGTTACTTGATATGGCTTGTAGAGGTTGAGAATGGGGATGAACCAATATCCCGCGCACCAGCCAGGAGTATGCTGCAAGCGAAGGGTGCCCAGAGCCCGCAGATTCGCATTGGCGCGATACAGGAACATGCATACCAGAATGCCCTCAATCAAGAAGGCAATTGCGGCAAGGATGCCAAGCCCCAGCTGAGCATAGATCAGCCCCATTTCCAATTCGCTTTCCACGTCCGCAGAAGGATCGGTAAACGTTGCAAAAGTCAAAGCTCCAAAGGTATCGATGCATGAAATGGCCAGGAAAGCCATGCAAATGCCCAGCATAATGACGGTGATCAGCGTTAATAACGTTCCCAGGGGACGATAGTCATATTGCTTCTCGATGCGGTAGTCCGCTGCAGCAGCTGGGGAAGTGGTCGTGGGTGCAGCATAGGGATTGTCTGACATAGAAACCTGCCATCAAGAATTGGAGTAACGTACTGACGCAGTGTACTCGATCAACGCCCGTCCAACACCTGCACAATGCCCCAGTGCAAAACACACACAAAAGCGTGTGCCCAGGGCAAACAGCCGTTCATGCCCTTTACAGCTCTTGAATAGCCTGTTCCAGGCGGCGAACCTGCAGACGCACTTGCTCCAAGTCAGGATATGCATCCACAGCGCGACGAAACCAGAATAGGGCTTCGAGCAAATCGCCCAACTCTAAATGACAATGCCCCAAGCCAACCATAGCGGCGTAGTGAAATTCGTCGAGTTTCAGTACTTGGCGGCAGTCGGCAATAGCATGTTCAATGGAGTCGACTTGAAAGAATGCCAGGGAACGCTGATGGTAAACCTCTGCGGATCCACCGCTCGACTCAATCAATTGTGTAGACAAATCGATCGATCTCTCAAAATGCCCGCACTCATTGGAACGCACAATTACTTCTAATGTCTGCCTCTGAGCGGCGGTTCCCTGCCGAAAAGAAATCGCACGCAGGGCGTCATCGACCACCAAACGCAGTTTTCGATCCGCATTCCTGAGCAGCGGTCCGAGGGTCGCCATGCAACTGTCATCACCCAGCAACCCCAATGCCAGGGCCGCCGCCCGTCGCGAGTATAAATCTCCCGAAAGCACCAACCGCTGCAGCGTACTGTTGGCATAATGTCGTGCGACCGATGCAATAAACTGTGCCGTATCCGCATCGCTCAAATAGCGCTGGTAAAAGGTCAGCAGAATCGAGTATCGGTTGACTCGCTGTTCCACAAACAATGCCTTCAGAAAAGGTGAAGCTGCAAAAATGCACGCAAGCAATTCGCGCTGATTCGCGTAGCGGTATGGGCAAAGTTTCAGTTTCAGGACAATGCCCAGTATAATCAGCTGTTGCAAATGGGCAATTCGCGACGGCCATGGACTTTACCCTTGGGTGGGATGCGGGCCGATGATTCCCGAGAAGTCGCACTCGTTTCCAGGCAAGCCACAAGTGAAATGTGACCCACAGACTCGGCGGCTTTCAATCTTGGACACTCTGGCGTCTCAGGGCAGGGCAGGGCGGGCCCGGCCACTGCCCATCCTCTTGGCAATTCTACTGGCAACCGTCGCGGGTCTCGCTCCTGCGAATTTGCGAGCCCAGGTTCCGGAAGTCAAAACGAACCTGCTGGAGACGGCCGCCGCCCGAAAGGCCAGGCAGGCGTTGATGCAGTCCGCCAGTTTCAGCTGGGACCAGCAGCCACTACGTATGGGATTGGAAAAGTTATCCCAAACCTACCAGATTGGTATTTGGTGCGACCGCCGCATCGACCCCAACCAACTTGTCAGTTTCGCCCCTGCCCAGGCTTCCGGCCTTGAAGCCAGCCTGCTGCGCAGGATGGAACAGTTGGCTGCGGAGATGGCCGCCGAGGTGGGCGTTATCGAAAACCTGCTCTTCTTGGGACCCGTTGGCGAAGTCCAGCGCATCCAGTTTTCGGCGCAAGTGCTGCACGATGCGGTCAGCCAGCAGGATCCAGCACTAGGCAATGCCAGCCGGACGCTCAGCTGGCCAGAATTGTCCACTCATCAGCAATTGCTCAATCAGGTGCAGCAGGCGTGGGACATTCGCGTCGAGGGCCAACTGCCGCACGATCTGCTGCACGCGGGAAAGTTGTACGAGCCAACTAGCCTGGCAACCCAGCTGTCGATCTTGGCCGGCGGATTTGGATTATCGGCCAGCGCCATTGGCCAGCGGGGCTTTCAACTATCGCCACTCCCCCAGGATACGCGTTGGAAGGCGACCTACGCCCGCAGCGGGCTGCAAACCGCCCAATTTGCAGCCTTGCGGGGGCTCTACTCCGGCAGCCAGCTGCAAGCTCGCGCGAATAATTGCACCCTGCTTGGCGTTACAAATTTCCATGCCCTGATGCTCGCTCCCCCAGGCTCCAATCGGCAGGCCAACCCGCGCACACGCGTGTGGAGCTTTCAGGTAGAGAACGCGCCGACGAGCGCCATCATGGAAAAATTAGCAAGTAGTCTGGGAGTGGAATTGGGATGGGATCCCGCCTGTACCGCAGAGCAGCAAGGCAAACTTCAGAGTCTGGACATCCGGCAAGCCACGACCGAAGCCCTGCTCAATCAGATTTGCGATGCCGCTGACTTGCAATACCGCCTTGGCGAAAAAACCCTTTTCTTGCAGCCCAAACCCCGCCCCTAAGCGGTAGCCGGATTCGCCAGAATTCGGTTCCGTCCATAAGGCTTTAGCGTAGCCGGATTCGCCAGAATTCGGTTCCTCGTCCATAAGGCTTTAGCGTAGCCGGATTCGCCAGAATTCGGTTCCGTCCATAAGGCTTTAGCGTAGCCGGATTCGCCAGAATTCGGTTCTGTGCATGATTCCTCGAAGTCTGGCGACTCCGGCTACTGGGATAACCCCAAGCGTTCATGTTGCCAGAGCACTAGGCTGTCGGAAATCTATCTTGCAAGGCTTCGACGGTCAATTGCTCGGTGCGCAAGGCTTCCATGGCCTTGATAGCAGCTTGGGCGGCGGCAATCGTGGTGATGCAGGGCACGCCATTCTGCACGGCGGCGGCGCGAATGCGACCCTCGTCCGTCCGAGCCCCTTTGCCGCTGGGCGTATTGATGATCAGCGATACGTCCTCGTTCTTCAGATAATCAATGAGATTGGGTGAGCCGTCGGCAATTTTCTTGACTTGCGTGACGGGGATGCCCGCAGCCTCGATGACTTTGGCAGAGCCGGGCGTGGCCAAAAGTGGAAAACCCATGTCATGCAACCGTCGGGCCAGCTCCGGGATGACTTCCTTGTGGCGCGAGTTGAGGCTGATGAAAATATTTCCCGACGTGGGTAGAAAGACGCCGGCGGCCAATTGGCTCTTGGCAAAGGCCATGGGCAGACTATCGCTAATGCCCATGACCTCTCCCGTGCTGCGCATCTCGGGGCCAAGCACAATATCAACGCCGACAAACTTGCGGAATGGAAATACGCTTTCCTTGATGGAGACGCGACGGGCCGTGGGTTCCTGGTGGATATTCAACTCTGCCAGCGTTTTTCCGGCCATGACTTGGGCAGCCAGTTTGGCGACGGGAACACCGGTGGCCTTGGCCACAAAGGGCACGGTGCGACTGGCCCGGGGGTTGACCTCCAGCACATACACATTGGTCACACCGTCTTCGGTCTTGAGCGCGTACTGCACGTTCATCAATCCGACTACCTTCAATCGTTTGGCCATCGCCCAGGTAGCATGCCGGATCTCGTCGAGCACCTCCTGCGATAGGCTGTAGGGTGGGATGACGCAGGCCGAATCCCCGGAATGCACGCCCGCTTCCTCGATGTGTTCCATGATTCCCATCACGACCACATTTTCGCCATCGGAGATGGCATCCACGTCGACTTCGATAGCATCTTCCAAGAAGCGGTCGATCAACACGGGCTGGCCATCGGCAGCGATAAAAGCTTCCGCTACAAATCGCTCGAATTGCAAATTGTCATAACAGATCTCCATGGCTCGGCCGCCGAGCACAAAGCTGGGCCGCACCAAAGCGGGAAAACCCACATTCTTGGCTTCGGTGCGCGCTTGGGCCATGGTGCGCGCGATGGCATTGGCCGGCTGCTTTAAATGAAGCTCATGCAGCAGCAGCTGGAACTTTTCTCGATCTTCCGCCGACTCGATCGTGTCCACGGACGTTCCGATAATGGGTACGCCAGCCGTATACAAAGCGCGCGAGCAGATTCAGCGGCGTCTGTCCGCCGAATTGCACGATGACTCCATCCGGCTTGAGTTTGTCGCAGATATTCAGTACGTCTTCGGTAGTTAAGGGCTCAAAGAACAACAGGTCGCTGGTGTCATAATCCGTGCTGACGGTTTCCGGATTGCTGTTGACCATCACCGATTCAATTCCCAGTTCGCGGAGGGCGTAACTGGCATGACAACAGCAATAGTCGAACTCGATACCCTGTCCGATACGGTTGGGACCACCTCCCAGAATAATGATGCGACGCTTTTCTGCGGGGCCGGCCGGCAGTTCATCCTGATCGTCATACGAGCTGTAGTAGTAAGGCGTGAACGCTTCGAACTCAGCCGCACAGGTATCCACGGCCTTGAAATTGGCTACGACCCCCTGCGCCTTGCGCCATGCCCGGATCTCGAACTCATCACTTGCCAACAGATTACCCAACTGGCGATCGGAGAATCCAAATTGCTTCGCCTGACGCATTTGCTCAGCCGAGATATTTGCCAACGAGCCCAGCTCACGCAGTTCATCCTCCAGCTCGACGATTTCCGCCAAATGATCCAGAAACCAGGGATCGATGGCCGTGACATTGAAGATATCATCGACCGACCAGCCAGCCTTGAGCGCATAGCGCAGGTACCAAACGCGATCGGGATTGGGACGTGAGAGTTTGCTGCGTATATCGTCGGCGCCGGGAGAATTTTCCGTATTCCACAGATCTTTATTGTCCGATCCAAAGCCAAAGGCTCCGACCTCCAGTCCCCGCAGGGCCTTTTGAAAGGACTCCTTGAACGTGCGGCCAATCGCCATCGTCTCGCCGACACTCTTCATCTGTGTCATCAAGGTCGAATCGGCTTCGGGGAACTTTTCGAATGCGAAACGCGGAATCTTGGTAACCACGTAATCAATGGTCGGCTCAAAGCAGGCCTTGGTCTTCTTGGTGATATCGTTGGGTAGCTCCCACAGTCGATAACCCACGGCCAACTTGGCCGCAATCTTGGCGATGGGAAAACCGGTGGCCTTACTCGCCAAAGCGCTTGAGCGACTGACGCGAGGGTTCATTTCAATCACGATCATGCGTCCCGTCTTGGGCTCGATCGCAAACTGGATATTGGAGCCTCCTGTTTCTACACCGATTTCGCGAATGACCGCCAGCGATGCATCGCGCATGCGTTGGTACTCTTTGTCCGTCAGCGTCTGGGCCGGAGCAACGGTAATCGAGTCTCCAGTGTGCACACCCATCGGATCAAAGTTTTCGATCGAGCAGATGATGACGACGTTGTCATCCATGTCGCGCATGACTTCCATCTCGTACTCTTTCCAGCCGATGATGGACTCTTCGATCAGTACTTCGTTGATCGGTGACTGAATCAAACCGTTGCGCACCAGGGATTCAAAATCATCGCGGTTGTAGGCAATGGCCGAACCGCTGCCGCCCATGGTAAAGCTAGGACGCACCACGCACGGTAAGTCCAACCTGCTTGAGCACTTCGCGAGCCCCATCCAGCGAATGCACGACCTCGCCCTTGCACACCTCCAGACCAATCTTGGCCATCGCATTCTTGAATAGGTCCCGATCTTCGGCTTTGGCGATGACCTCCGGATTGGCTCCGATCATCTCTACCGAGTACTTTTCCAGGACTCCATGCTTGGCCAAATCCATGGCCACGTTCAATCCCGTTTGTCCACCCAGGGTAGGTAGGATGGCATCGGGACGCTCCTTCTCAATAATCTTGGCCACAACCTCCCAAGTCAGCGGCTCGATATAGGTCCGCTCCGCCGTGTTGGGGTCGGTCATAATCGTGGCTGGATTGCTATTGACCAGGACTACCTCAAAGCCCTCTTCACGCAGTGCTTTGCAGGCCTGGGTACCCGAGTAGTCAAACTCACAGGCCTGGCCGATGACGATTGGCCCCGAGCCAATAAGCATGATTTTGTGAATGTCAGTTCGGCGTGGCACTGCGTGGGGAACTCCGCAATTTCGAGTGTTCGTCAAGGCTTGGGCGGCGTGGAATTCGCTGCAGACAGTAGTTTCCATCCGCCGAGCGAGCATCGGGCTGCACAAAATAAAATTTCCCAAGAGTACCATGGGCGTCGCAAATCTGCCACGGGGGCCACGTTCACTCTCGAGGTGCTTGACAGATTGCTACGATTCCCGCATTCTTGCGACACACCGCACACCCAAAGCAAACTGCATGACCGATGAAAAAACGCAATATCGCGCTGGGCTGGTGTGTGCCGTGCTAGCTCACATCATGTGGGGTCTGTTTCCGCTGTTCTGGCGATTATTGAGCTCATTGGATCCATGGGCAGTGGTCAGCTATCGCGTGATTTTTGCGTGGAGCATTCTCATGTGCTGCATGCCCTGGATCATGGGCCGCAATGCACAACAACGGCAGCACTTGCAAAAAAAACTGCACAGTCTCAAGACTTGGAGAGTTCACGCCCTGGCGGCGGCATTGATCTTCACCAATTGGCTGGTCTTCATCTGGGCAGTCGGCCAAAACCGCATTCTGGAAGCATCGCTGGGATACTTTATCAATCCGTTGCTGAATGTCGTGCTGGGTGTCTTGGTAATCCGGGAAACGCTAAACGCCCTACAGTGGACGGCCGTTGCGGTCGCTGGACTGGGTGTGGCATCGATGGCATCCGCCAGTGCCGGCCTGCCTTGGATCTCGCTGCTGCTGGCCTTGACCTTCTCGGTTTATGGGCTAATCAAGAAATCCGCTTCCCTGCCGCCCGTACTCGGTCTGACGGTAGAAGTCACCACCCTGCTGGGGCCAGCCCTATTGCTGCTCCTTTTACTTGCACCCACCCAAACAGCTGACCTCAAAGATGCATGGATGTGGTGCTTGCTGGGTCTGGGAGGCTTGATCACCATCATGCCGCTCAGCTTGTTTGCCTTTGCGGCCAAGAACGTACCTCTGTCGACGCTGGGAATTTTGCAATATGTCGGTCCGACACTTCAGTTTGCTATCGGCACTTTCTTATTGACCGAACCCTTCGGCACAGCCCGCCTATTGGGTTTTGTGTGCGTCTGGCTAGCGCTGGTGATGTATGTGCTCGGCACCCGCAGCTCGCGCGACTAGGGCTTGCAAGCTCATCGTCGCCTGGACCGTCTCGTGTCGAGCGAGCGCGGCGTGAGCAGCCCGCAGGTATTCAACCTGCTGCGGGCGAAAGGGCACTGCAACGGCCGGACCGTTCACGCTGGGCGCGGGCTCGGGTGCAATGATTTCGGCAATCGCTTGCAGCAGAGCTTCGATGCCCGGACTTCCAAGACTACTTGTCGGGATGGGCTGCAAGTCAGCAGGGGCGGGCAGGCGGCCTTCCAAATCGATTTTATTCCAGACAATCAACGCTGGCATTGAATTAGCTTGCGATTGAGTCAGCAGGTCCTGGTGTGTTTCCGTCCAACCCTGCGCCGCGTCGACGACAATCAAGAGCACATCCGCCTCTTGAATCTGCCGGCGGGCTCTCTCCACGCCGGCTGTTTCCACCGGGTCGGTAGCGTCGCGCAGACCAGCGGTATCGCTCAAGCATACGGGCCAGCCATGGATCGCACACTGCGCTTCGGTCCAATCCCGCGTGGTACCGGGTTCAGCATGCACGATCGACTGCTGCCAGCCAGCCAGGGCATTGATCAGGCTGCTTTTTCCAACGTTGGGAGGTCCGGCCAAGACAATTCGCCAAGGGTTTACCACATGCAATCCAACCTGGCTGCGGCACAACAGGGTCTCCAACTCGCGACGAGCCGTCGACGTGTCAGCCTGCGAGATAGACAACAATACACCGCGCACCTCGCGGGTTAGTGCCCCGGCCAATTGATCGACCAGGATCGCGGCGGCGCGGTCGGTGGTAGCGAGCAGCAGGTCCTGTGCGGCGGCAGTCGCAATCGGACACCCCTGGGCTATATTCCAATGAGCTTGGCCAAACGGGGCGGTCACCAAGGTACAGCCAGCCCGCTGCAAGTCTTGTAGGATCTGGTCGCAAATAGCCTGACCACCGTGGCAATGGATTTCCAACGATTGCTCGTCGGTCCGACACAGGACGATCTGTTCGACGGTATTGGCTGCCAGTCCACCGAGTGCCCAATGGCCGTAGTAGACGCGATCTCGTTCGAAATTTGAGCTGGCGAGTTTTGCCTGCCCGCGCACAGCGGCTATAGCCAGTGGACCGCTGACAGCGATGGTGGCAATCGCCGAGGGAAGTCTTGCGGTCAGCCGCGCGACAAAGGTCGGGTCCATGAACTACCGCATTCCAATTAGGCCAAGATCTGATGAACGACCTGGCCATGAATATCGGTCAGCCGAAAGTCACGACCGCCGTAGCGGTACGTCAGTCGCTGGTGATCGATACCCAGCAGATACAACAGCGTGGCATGAAAGTCATGCACATGCACTCGGTCGCGTTCCGCGTAAAAGCCATAGTCGTCACTGGCGCCGTAGGTAGTGCCCGGTTTAACCCCTCCGCCGGCCATCCAATACGTAAAGGCATGTGGATTATGATCGCGGCCATCTTTGCCTTGCGCCGTCGGTGTCCTACCAAACTCTGCCCCCCAAATCACGAGTGTCTCGTCCAACAGTCCGCGGGCTTTGAGATCTTGCAACAAGCCTGCGATGGGACGATCCACCTCGGCGGCCAAGGAAGAGTGCTTGCTCGACAGATCCGAATGCTGGTCCCAATACGAATGGCTGGCCTGGACGAAACGCACGCCGGATTCGCTCAGTCGCCGCGCCAGCAGACACTCTCGCCCAAAATTCTCCGTAACGGGATCGTCAATTCCGTACAGCCGGTAGGTGGCAGCAGTTTCTTGGGACAGATCGGTAATCTCCGGTGCCTCAGTCTGCATACGGAAGGCCAGTTCCAAGGACTGAATGCGAGCCTCCAAGATCCCATCGATGCCCTCGCGTTCCAATTGCAATCGATTCAAATCTTGGGCAAGGTCCAGTTCTTTCCGCAGAACATGGCGGCTGAGCTTGGGGTTTCGCAGGTTTTCGATACTGGCTTCAGCCATCTTCGAACGGCTACTGCCTATCCGCGTGGCCTGGTGTTCGGCTGGTAGAAAGGCCGAGCCAAAATTGCGCACGCCACCATGCCCCAGCGTCGGACAAATCGTCACAAAACTAGGCAGGTTCTCGTTCTCAGTGCCTAGACCGTAGCTGATCCAAGCACCCATGCTGGGCCGCACAAACGTATCGCTACCGGTATGCATTTTGAGCAGCGCACCTCCATGGGCCTCATTCGAACCATGCATTGACTTGATAAAGCAGATATCGTCGGCGCACTTGCCAACCTCTGGGAATAGATCGCTGACCCAAGCACCCGATTGTCCGTATTGCCGAAACCTCCACGGACTTTGCAGCAGGTTCCCCGTTTGAGCAAATTGAATGCGAGGCTTATCGAATGGCAAGGGCTTGCCATGATCGCGGATCAATTTGGGTTTGTAGTCAAAAGTATCGACATGCGATGGGCCACCATGCATGAACAGGAAAATCACCCGCTTGGCCCGCATAGGGAAATGCGTAACCGACTCCGACCCGCCGGCCCGCGTTTGGCGACCTAGCATATCGGCTAGGGCCAGCGAACCGAATCCGACCGCCGTATTCTTGAGCATCTCACGACGAGGTTGGACGGCGGACCGCAACTGCGAATTTAAACTGAAATTAATTCCCATGGGTTCACTCGACATACAGCAGTTCGTTGGTCAGCAGAATGCCGCGGCAAAAACGTACCCAGGCCTCTTCGCGACCATTGCCCGAATTCTGGTCCTCTGCAGAGTCCCGGTCTCCTTGGCCCAGAGGCTTACCGGCTTGCTCATCGATAAAGTCCAACGCGTATTGTAACTCTTCGTCGGAAGGGTAACGCGAAAAAGCAATCGCATAGGTCGTTCGCACGCGATCGATGGGGCTTTCGGTGGACCGCATAACGCGTCCAGCCAGAGCCCAACCGGCGTGCATGGCCAGCGGGTGATTCAACAAGAACAGGGTCTGATGGGGAACGATCGTTGCCGAACGCCGTTCCAGCGAAGCTGCTGGATCGACATAATCGAAAGTGCTGAAGAAATCATTCAAGGCAGCGCGATTGATGGGCAGATACAGCGTGCGGCGCGGAGTATCCAGCGGACCCCACTTGCTGCCGGTATCGGGATAACTGCCTTCCGCCGCCTGAAGTTTGCCGCCCGTCTCGTAATCCAATTCACCGGCAATCGCCAGCAGCGAATCGCGGATGGCCTCGGCTTCCAATCGTTGACGACTGTGCCTCCACAGCAAGCGGTTTTCGGGGTCGACCAAGGCAGCCCGTTCATCGGCGACCCAGGCCATACGATAGGTGCTGGACAAGACGATCTCACGGTGCAACTGTTTGATCGACCAACCGCTCTGTTCAAAAGACAATGCCAACCAGTCGAGCAATTCGGGATGCGAGGGCAGGTCGCCGCGGAGGCCAAAATTGGATGAGGAGGACACCAGTCCCTCGCCGAAATGGCCTTGCCAAATACGATTCACCATCACCCTGGCCGTCAAGGGATGTTTGGGATGTGTCAGCCATCGCGCGAATTCCAGACGACCACTGCCGTCGCTGGGGAAGCTGGGATCGGCCAATTCGGCTGCAGACTGTTGGCGGAACATGCTCGGCACGCGGCGTGGCAGTGGATCGCCTACCTGCTGCAGATGGTTGCCGCGAACATGCACCGACACGAGTTTCACGGGCGCATCCTCGGCGGCCATGGCTTTGGGCACATCCGGCCGTTCCTTTTCGAATTCCTCAATCTCTTTCTTCTTGGCCGCAAGGCTGGCGACTCGATCGGCAGGCAGGAAGGCCCCCACATCGCGTTGGACATCGAACACGGCCTCCTTGCCAAACAACTCTTGATCACACGTCCCCAGCTTGAACAAGGCTTTCTGGTCGTCTTGGGTCAGGCCAGCTACCTCGCGCCACCGCTGGCCAATCGCGAGAGCCAAGCTCTCGGCAAGCTGCTTTCGGGAATTAGGCAGTGGTTGCTTGGACAATTCGTGCGACAGGTCGTGGGGGGCTTGCTTGGTGGATGGCAGCTTGTGTAACGCATCCCACTGCGTCTGGGCGGCGCTCGGAAACTGGCTTTCTGGCAGACTGGCTAGCTCTCGCCAAACTTCAAAGCTCGCTCCCTCTTGGACGAGATGCTCCAGCTGTTTGCGGAAATCTGCCATGGGCAAAATGGCTTCGGCGGAGGGCGCGTCGAGCAGCGTCTGCTGCAGCAGCAACATGGCTGCGGCGATATCGGCCTCGCGCACTTGCGACTCGACTTGGCCAAGTTCCATCTGCCTGGCAGCCAACGCGCGCTCAAAGTTCGCCAAGCGTTCTTCCGACTCGGCATCGGGCAGTTTGCGCTCATTCCACTGGGACACAAAATCGAGATGTTCCATGGTCCGCGTGCTGTGAAAGATACCTGCCAGGGCATAGTAGTCTTCTGCGCGAATAGGATCAAATTTATGGTCGTGGCAGCGCGAACAGCCGAGGGTCAAGCCGAGAAACACCTTGCCCACGGTATCCAGCTGTTCGTCCACGATATCGGCGACCATCTTCTCTTTGTCCTGCTCGGCCAGCATTTTTGGACCAATCACTAAGAAGCCGGTCGCTGTCAGCTGCTCGCCGCGCTGTGCGTCGGAGTCCGCTGGCAGTAGATCGCCCGCCAGTTGTTCGTGGACAAATCGATCGTAGGCTTTGTCTTGATTGAATGCGGCGACCACATAGTCGCGATAACGCCAGGAATGCGGGTATTCGTGATTCTCATCGGCTCCGTTCGAGTCGGCATAGCGGGCCACATCCAACCAATGCCTGGCCCAACGCTCGCCATAACGCGGCGAAGCTAACAATCGTTCCACCACTCGCTCGTAAGCATCGCTACGCACGTCGCCCAAAAAGGCATCCAGCTCTTCCAGACTGGGCGGCAAACCCGTCAAATCAAAACTGACGCGTCGTAGCCACGTCGCGCGATCCGCCTCGGGCGCCGGCTGCAAATCATGCTCTTGCAGTTTGTCGAATACGTAGGCATCGATGGGGGAGCGAGCCCATGCGTTTCCGATCGCTGGGACGGCAGTAAACTGCGGAGAACGGAAGGACCAGTAGTCGAGCGAAGTGTCCCAGTCGTCTTGCATCCCCGCCGCGGCATGGGCTGGTTGGGCCGGGGCCCCCGCCGGTCTCTGCGTTCTGGGATCCGCTGCCCCCGCGGCAATCCAATCCTCAAAAGCCTGTATAGTGGCCGCATCTAACTTCCCTTTGGGCGGCATCTCCAACGACTGATATCGGATAGCCTCGATCAACAGGCTCTCGGACGCATTGCCAGCGATAATGGCCGGCCCCGAATCTCCCCCCTCAAGCATGCCGGGCTGGCTATCCAATACCAAGCCTCCCTCGGCCTTCCCTTCCGCCTGCGAATGACATTCGTAGCAATGCTCGATGAGCGCCGGACGTATACGCTGCTCAAACAGATCGTCCGTCGGCTCTCCCGCCCGGCCAACAAGCGCCAGCACAGAAAATAGCGAGCAGCCCACTAAAACGCAGGCGATATGCAAGCAAGCATGCAACCCGGTGCAGCACGCGCGCCGCAGCGCTACAAATGGAAAGCTGTTCATAGCACAAATTCAGCCCGAGGCTTTGAGGTGGGAATTCAGGCGGGCATGCACCCGCAATTTGGCCAGGCGCGGTAGTTCGGAAATGCGGCGAGGGATGCACAGACGACGGCAGATGCTGCCAGACTCGCTCATTTTCATACATGAGCATCCGCCTGCATTTTATCATACCCGACAGCCGGCAAGCAAGTTCCACAGCTCGACTGCGGCCGTGCTATAAAACGTCGAAGAGATTTCGAAAATCTATCCGGTTTGATCAATGGCCCCGAGAATCGCAAGGCTTGAGCTTTCACTAACAACCGCGTCCCCAAAAAGTTCATCTGGTGTCTTGTCACCCCACTCCCCGGAGAACGGTCCAGTGAATCGGCAACTTGGCAAGCAATTTGCTCTAAAGGCCTTGCCGAAATGGGGGCTGCCCCTGAGTCTGAACCCCTCATCCCCAATCCTTCTCCCCCGGAGTACCGGCGGGAGAAGGGAGCCAGATCGATATGGGTGGTGTTTGGGAACTCAACCCCTACCAAGTTTTTTTAATGCTCAACATCGTTTCGTCAGGCCAGGCTGACCCTCTCCGGCGAGGCGAGAAGACAACCAAAAATCGACTGGCATCCAAGCATCAGCCCCCTTTTCGGATACAGCCTGGCATCGAGAGGCCACAGCACCAAGCTAAACAGGGCGCGCGGTGTTGGAGTTCAAGGCAAAGACAAAGAGATAGCGAATGGAAAACTTTCGAGACTTGCACAATCTGACGGCGAGCATGCGGCCAATGCAAAATGTTTCAAATTGCCTGCTGTGTTGGATTGTGCTACAGCAATTTGCAATGGCTCAGCTTGCTACACCCTCAGCCCAACTGCCGCAGTTGAGAGAATCGATCCGCGGCGGTCCCATCGCATCGATTCCAGCCGATCCCTTTATGACGCCAAGCCAGGAACAGCAGTTGCTGGCGGTATTGCAGGCACAGGACGATTCGAGTTGGCAGCAGCTGACTCCGCTGTCGCTGGCTGAACTGCTGTCGCCCCGCGTGGTCGTCGAAGTCGAATGGTTCGAGCTGGAACTGTGCGGAGTCGAACCGCAAACGATCCTGAATACGGGGACGGAAATTGCTCCAGCTGCCTTGGGCGCTCGCTTGGAAAGGCTCTTAACCTGCCATGACCTGACCTTTAATCTGAGTGCCAATCGCTTGGTAATCACCTCGCGCGATGCTGCCTGCGAATGTCCGCCAGTACGTCTGTACGACGTAACGCCATTGGTCGAACGTCTGCGATCCAGACAGCGTTTGTTCGATTTCGAGAGCCTACTGAGAGTCGTTCAAGAGAGCGTGGAACCCGATGAATGGGTTCAAGCTGGTGGCACGAGTTCGTTGAGTCATCTCATTGTCGGCGCTCCCGGACATGAGCGTGGTATTCTAATTGCAGCCTGTCCAACTTTAACACATATGCGACTACAGAGCCTGTTTCAGCCGCTCAACAGTCTGCAGCCATCTAAGGTCGACCCAACGCGCAGTTTGCAACGTGCCCATCCCAGCCAGTTCTTGGAGCTCAGCGACCAAACTGTGCGGCAGACGCTGCCGAACCAGCCCGTGTTTGATGATCGCTTGCGGGGCGGTTTCTTCTAGCTTGCACGTCGTGCTTGGTTTTGCAGTGCAATGTACTCATCACGCTCCGCCGTGATGCCCATCGTCCAGGAAAAACTCAATGTACTCATCACGCTCCGCCGTGATGCTCGCCAGAAAAATTCAATGTACTCATCACGCTCCGTCGTGATGATCGCCAGAAAAAATCTGTACTCATCACGCTCCGTCGTGATGATCCCCGACAAATTCAATTGTACTCATCACGCTCCGTCGTGATGATCGCCACGACATAATTGTAGCCATCACGCTCCGTCGTGATGATCGCCTGACAAATTCAATGTACTCATCACGCTCCGTCGTGATGCCCTAAGAAACTTTTGCCCAAAGGGGACTGTCCCTTTGGCGGACCTGGAACAGCACCTGACATCCTGTCCTATCCTCGGAGGTACCCTCATGCGTCTATTCATATCATGCTGCTTGCTCGTCTCGCTTCGTGTTTGGGCTCCCGCTGCTGAAACTCAGGCAACCATCCTCGTTCATGAGATTAGGCGTGTAACGCTGTACCGCGATCAAGCCCTGGTGACGCGAGGCGTGTCAATTCCCACCGCGGAACATGATCAAGAACTGCTCATCGGGCCGCTGCCAGTGCATATCATTGCGGACAGCATCCATGCTGAGCCAGCCGATGGACTCGTGGTGCGCAATGTGCGACTGGTGCCACAACCCACCAGCGCAGCACATGTTGCGGAGGCCGCCGCCGTGAACGAACGACTCGTCCAGGCTCAAAAATCGCTGGCTGCTACCACACACCAAATGCAGTTCATGCAAAAGAAGTTGGACTACATGGATCGATTGATGAATTTTTCAACACAGACGGCCCACACGGACCTGAGTCATGGCGTCCTCGAGTCGAATGCATTAATTGCCATGAGCGACTATGTTCTGGACAATCAAAGGCTACACAGTCAGGAATTCTTCGATTTGCAGCAACAGCACGAGCGGCTGGCCGTCGATGTTCAAGAGCTGCAGCAAGAATTGGGACGACTTGACCAGGTCTACCCGGCAGCAGCTTCAGGCACGCTTGATCGTCCGCAATGCGACTGGCCAAGCCGAGACAGTTGAATTGAGCTACCTGGTGAGTGCTTGCGGCTGGTCTCCGCAATACACAGTGCACGGCAGGTTGGGTCAAGCAAGCTTTGGGCTGACCTATGAGGCTGTCGTGGTGCAGACGAGCGGTGAAGACTGGAATGGAGTACAACTCAACCTGTCCACCGCTTCTCCAGACACCAGCGCTGCAGGCCCAAGCCTAACGCCATTTCGCGTGCAGGTTGTCGACAACTTCGCCATGGGAGGATTGGGCGTAGAGATGCAGGCGGCGAGCAATAGTGTTGATTTTCAATCGCGTTCTGCGGAACTGCGACAACAGCAATCGGCGGTGGAAAGCCAGTATGCGGCCAAGAACTCAGAGGCCGACAACCGCACCCGCGATGTTGCACTGAATGCGGTTGCCAATACGCTTCAATCCATGGAATTACAAGTTGCTTCCGGACAACTAAAATCGCTGGCCGCCGATGCGGCCGATCAACTTGCCAATCAGGTGTACCCTATCGAGCAAGCGATCAGCCTGGCCTCTCAACCAGAACAGCAGTTTGTGCAAATCTTAAGAACGGAGCTAACAGGCGAGTTGTACCATGTCGCAACACCCCTGCTGAGCAGCTTTGCCTATCGTGAAGCTGACCTGGTGAACGACCGGCGCGAGGGGCTGCTGGGTGGTCCCGCCACCGTCTACTTGGATCATCGCTTTGTTGGGCAGACCGCGATCCCCTCCATTGCCAGCGGCCAGCACCTGATCGTCGGCTTTGGTGCAGACCCACAGGTGCGAACGCGGCGCGAGTTGTTGGATAAATTGGATGAAGTCCAGGGCGGCAACCGCCACTTGACTTTCAAAGTGCGATTGGTGCTGGCCAATTTCAAAGATGAACCCGTTGAGATACGGCTCTTCGACCGCCTGCCTTTGGCCGGTCAAACCTCTCAGGTCTCCGTACAACCGCTTGAATTCGACCAGCCCGTTTCCAAGGATGGCCTGTACGCGCGCCTTCAGCGGCCCAAAGGAGTTTTGCGCTGGGATCTGCTGGTTCCTGCAGAACGCTTCGGTGAAGCAGCCTATGATGTAGATTACAGCTTCAGAGTTGAATTCGATCGCAATCAAGAGCTACTCGGCTCAGCCAGCACGCAGCAGTTGCAAACCGATTATCTCGAACTTGGTCCTGCATCCGGCATGGGCGGAATGGGAGGCATGGGCGGCGGCATGATGGGCGGACAGCCGGGGACACCGTAACGCGACGAACTGGCCACCGTGTATCGCGGCTGCTCTCTTCATCAGCCGCTATTCATGAGCGCCTCAGCCCATCAGCCGTCAGCCTATCAGCCGCTGGGCGTTAGAACACGGTTTTCGCCGGCGTTGTCGCCCATGCACACCCCGCTTTCCAACACCGACTCAGTTTGACCAACCCCAGCCGAATCTTCCATCGGAAAACGGATCGTTCCCCGGTGGAACCTGCGTTAGGCCAGCGATCATCCTGCTGTTAGATCACAACGCAGTAGAACCGTCGGCTAATGCCGTGCGGCTAATGAAGACAGCTGCCGGCATCAACCGCCAGGCGTCGGGGAATGATGGAAAGGACCGAATTCTGGCGAATCCGGCTACCCTAGAATCTTGGAAATAACCCGAATTCTGGCGAATCCGGCGTCCGCAAGATCTAGTCTGGCCAGAACACCAGGCTTCCCTTTTGAAAGCTCGCGGGCGTTGATTTCAGACAGTGTATAATGGTCAGCTGGGGAATGAATTCCGACGATGGCGCGATTTGTGTTTTCGCGCGTTAACTGTGAACCTCCGATTGAAGTCTGGGAAAACCCATGAATCACCGAGGCGTTTGCGTTGCCGCATGCCTGTTCACCTGGCTGGTAGCGGTACACCCTCACACCGTGCTGGGCGATTTATTTTACTTTAAAGATGGACGAGTACTCGCCGGCCGGGTGGCCAATAAGAGTCAAGAAAAAGTTGGCGATACGCTGGAGACCGTATGGGCCGTCGAGCTCGAACCGGGGACTTTCATCAAGATTTACGAATCGAGTTTGGAGGACAATGGAAGGCAGCCACTCAAAGACGGCGAGCAAGAGTACTTTGAAAAGGTCAAATCCATACCGGAAACAGCCGAAGCCCATTTTTTGTTGGCCGGTTGGTGCACCGCCAACAAGCTGCATGACCTGGCCAAGGCACATTACCTTCGTGTACTGGATATCGAGCCCAACCATGGCAATGCGCGGGCCACGCTGGGGTTTACCAAAGATGAAAATGGACGCTGGGTAGTCTTGAATGACGTCATGCGCGAAAAACGCGGCAAGGTACAGTTCAAGGGCAGGTGGCAATTTCCCGAGTCCGTGGCCCTCGAGCGCGCCAAGGAGGAACGCCTGGCCAATATTGCCGCAGCCACCAAGGACATCTTCCGGTGGCATAACGACGCCATTCGCTCGTCCGGTAATCGACAGGCCCAGGCCCTAGAAAATCTGAACAAGGTTGAAGACCCGCTCAGCTCCCTGGCATTTGCAGAGCTGCTGCAGGGTAGCAAGCGGCCCAATGTGGTGCCCGCCCCGTTGCCCATGCGTCTACTGTACGTTCAATTGCTCGGACGACTGCAAACCTTTGACGCCGCCCAAGCCCTGTCTCACGCCAGTGTGACCGACGCGGACTCCCAAGTTCGAAACGCAGCTCTTGATCAACTGCAAACTTTCGGCCGCGAAGTGGCCCAACCAATTTACCTGAATTACTTGAACAGCGAGGTAAATGCCTACGTCAATTTAGCCGCAGAAGGACTGGGACAACTCGGCGGAGAAGAATGTGTATTGCCTTTGATTTCGGCTCTAAACACAAGTCATAAGCAAAAGTCCGGCGGCGGGAATCCCAATGTCTCCACCCAGGGCCTGGCCTTTGGTGGCAAAGAGAAGATCGAATGGGTTGAGTATCAAAATCCAGGCGTGTTGGGCACCCTCTCGCAAATGACCCGACAGAATTTCAACTTCGACGAGAATGCTTGGATGTCCTGGTACGCCAGCATCTACGCTCCCCCAGCTCAGGATCTGCGACGCGACCCCTGATTGCTTTCAAGCCTCCTGGCTTGGTCCGCGAAAGCACCTCCGACGAAAGTTGCCAGGCTTTGTCAGGAATAAAAATTGGGTTAGACATGCGTTGGCAAAAGGGGTCTGACCCTCTCCGGCGAGGCCAAAAACGGGTGTAAATTCGACTCGCCTCCAAAGGGTCAGACCCCTTTTGGCACAAAGCCTAGCTAGAGTTTTTCCAGCACTTCCTCCATGATCAACATGCGGTCGGCTGGAGTGCCAGTAGCGAGGGCCAAGCCCTCGTTGCCCCGCAGAACGATTTGAAACACGGTGGCCATGTCATCCTGCGAGATGAGGCCTTGCGATTGAAACAGGCGCGTTTCGTAAAGCGTCTGTAAAGGATCTACCTGCTTGTCATTAACCAATTGGTGAATGCGAGCCTTGGCATGCTGGGCTTGCAGGGCTGGCAACTCGGTCAACTGGACCTCGCTATCGAACCTTCCAAACATCTTGTCGACTGCTTTGCTAACGCCATCTTCTCCACCGCGCATCTCCTCACGTTCGGCCTCGGTATTGACAATCGAAGCACTCGACGCGACCACGGTACTACCTACGGTCAAGCGAATCTTGGTTTCATTGTTGACGATGCCATTGCGTGGATTTTTGGTCGCCTTGACATCAAAGATGAACACTCCGTCGAGGCCTGCCTCGGCAGCCCGTTCTTGCAGTTCTAATTGGCTCCCGGTTCCCAAGAACACCAAACCGGTGGTGATCAATTGTCCCTCGCGGATGACCGGCCTCACCTTTTCCGGGTGCCGCCGCCACCGCCCTCACCGTAGCCCCCCCCATAGCCACTCTCCATGCCCGGGACGGACATTCCCATATCCCCCATGCCACCCATACTTTCGCCGTAGCCTCCATAACCTCCAGCTGCTGGACCTGCGCTGGCCACGGTTGTTACGGACAGCGCGGCCTCGCTTGCCGCGGCGTCGTTAAACACAGTACCCATTCTGCCTTCCGCCCATCGGCTGGCGAAGGCGGCCGCCAGGGCCTCGCCCAAGTCGCCGGTCATATCGTAGAAAGTCCGATCCTCGCCGGCCTCGCCCTGCCCAGGTGGGCCACCGCGAGACATCATTGCGGGACCTGCGCTATCGCCGCCACCACCGCCACCGCCCCCGAATTGCTTGGAGCCAACCGGCTTCAAATCGGTAACATTCGAGGGGGCGTTGAGCACTACGCCTGCGCCAAATCGCAAAGTTGTAACCAGTCGCTTTTCGAGGGGAAACCAACGTGTCTTACTCAATAGCTCGGCGGCCTCCGCATCGTCGGCGACCAACGCATGCGCCAAGACGAACTTCATAGCCTGGCCTTCTTTGCCAGAGCCAAAGTAATGTTGTGCGCGGGCCAAATAGCCTGGTTGATCACCACCGCTGGTGGAAAGCTGCTCTTTGATGAAGCTAACAAATAATTCTTGTTGGGCTGGATCGGGACGGCGGGAATTCTTGGGTGGCATCGCACCACTCTCCAGTTGCTCGACAACCTGGTTCCAGCCTACGGCATCGACCATGAAATCATCCGACAACGAGAGTAGGGACACATTCCCCTTGGGGTTCACTTCGCCATGGCATTGAGCACAATTTTGTTTAACGAACTGTGCCAAGCCGTTGAAGCTGGGACCCGCTGGAGCACCACCCATACCCATCATTCCCGGCATGCCATAGCCGCTCTCTTCGGAGTTGGCACCGGTCATGCCGGCCATCATGCCATAGTCCATAGGCATGGCTGCCTCCTCGCCGCCTCCCATGGGCATGCCCATGCCCATTCCCATTCCATAACTCGATTGGTCCATGGAACCAGACTCTTCATCGCTGCTGCTGGCCATTTCATTTTGATAGCTCGATGCGTTGTCGTAGCCTTCCTCACCACTGTTACCGCCTTCACTGGAGGCTGTATTGCCGCCCTCGCTGTAGGATTCGCCGCTGTAGGATTCGTCGCTGTAGGATTCGTCGGAGGAGGACTCTTCTTCAGAATTCGCGGAGGTGTCACTCGGTGCAGGATTGCTGGCTGCGGGCGTTGGCGCTTGAGCAACCGGTGGCGGTGCTTCCGAACCCCCACACCCTATCAAACCGACCAGAGCAAACAACGACAAACAGCAGCCGGTGTAGCGAATCAGGCGAACCATAACACTTAACCTTGAATCATTGCTTGGTATTCGAAACAGCAGACCAACAGAACCAGCGGAAAAAGATCGGTGAGACCACCGGCAATCGCTCGGAATTGACCAGTAACCCCCAGCATTATGCCAGTTGCATAGTTGAATGTCGAGCTTTCAGGTCCAATAATCAGCTGGATGATGGATATAGAATATGAGTCTGCCGGCGATCACAGGACGTCCGACAGCCAGTCTGGCAGTCAGGCCCTCGATAGGGGCACCGCTCTCCCTGAAAGCGGGCATACGCCAGCAGTTGGCCTGCACAGCCTGGTGGATGCAGCCAATGCGCTGACCCTGCTGGGGCTGCTGGCCGCGGTGGCTTGCACGATGTTGGCCATCAACCAGCAGTTGGCCTACGCTATCGTGGCCCTGATGCTGTCTGGAGTATGCGATCTCTTCGACGGAGTCGTCGCCCGCCGATGTCAACGCAGCCCCGAGCAGCAGGCATTTGGAGGACGATTGGATTCCATCGTCGATGGCTGCTCTTTTGGTCTCGCTCCCGTAGTTTTGGTCTATGCTGCGGGGCTCAGGGGGCTCTGGGAAATCCCACTGCTAGCCTGGTTTGCAATCTGCGTCGTCGGGCGTCTGGCTTACTTCGACACCGTTGGCTTACAAAATGAGGGCCGGAAGCAGTACTTCGTTGGCCTTCCCGTTACCTATGCATCGGTGTTTCTCCCCTTGGCATGCCTGTCGGGATTCGGTGGCGCAGTTTGGTTTCGGGGCTGTGTTGCGATCAGTATGCTGGCATTATCCTTGGCGATGGTCAGCCGACGCAAGTTCCCCAAGCCATCTGGCATTTTTTACCTGCTCTTTCCGGCAGCGGGACTAATCCTAACCTGTATTTTCTTGATCTATGCCGATGAATTCCGCCCGCAAAGCTGATTTTCGCCTGCGGTAATATGGACCCTTGACCCACGAGTTCTTCGTTGTCAACTGAGCCGAGCAACCTGGGTAGTGCAGTGACGAGGTCGTCTGCTTCAATAAGCGGCCAGGCGCCCAATTCAATCAAGGATTCGCTCGGTAAGCAGAGCGGACGACCGCTGCAGGCTCCACCCCTGTCCGAGTTCGGCCACCTGCGTCCCACTGATTTATTCGGGGCAATCTACGTCTGCGGTGGAACCGCAGCCACCGCCATCGCACTTTATCTATCATCCAGCGGACAGCCCTGGATGTGGCTCGGGGGGCAATTCCTGCTGGCCTTTGCCATGCTGCATTGGTTCGTGTTGATTCATGAAGCGGGACACAAGACTTTGTTCAAGTCGGCAGTACTGAACAAGCTTGGCGGGCATTGGGCTTCGCTGTTGGCCGGGATTCCCTTCGAATGCTGGACGTCCGTGCATGCTCTTCACCATCGCTGGACAGGATGGCAGGACCTGGATGCCACAACGGCCACGCTCGTGCCAAGGCAATTGGCTACCTGGGAGCGATGGACCATTAACTGCTGTTGGCGACTCTGGATTCCGCTGTTTTCCATTCTCTATCGCTTGCAGAATTATTGGAATCTAAGGCGACTGTTTCGCCTGTTCCCACGCTCGCGCAAGCGTCGACGAATGAGCGTCAATCTGCTGCTGCTGCTAGCCATCTACTTGTCTTTGGCTATCTGGCTGGGCCCACAAGCCTGCCTGCAATGGTTCGGCCTATCGACCATCCTGACGCTGATGATGCAGGATGTCTTGATCCTCAGTCAACATACGCATATTCCGATGGAATTGAGCCATGGAGAAGACGTGCTCCCCTTTTCTCCGGCCGAACAAGAGCTCTACACGCGTTCCCTCAAGTTTCCAGCCTGGTTTTCGAGCTGGGTGCTGTTGAATCTGGACGCGCACGAGTTGCACCATATCTATCCAAGCATCCCAGGATATTTCTTGAATCGCATTGACTACCGTCCGCAGAACGAGATCAGCTGGTGGCGTTGGCTGGTCAAGGCCAAACAGGTACCGGGAGCAGTCCTCCTGTTTCAGAATAGAAATAGCTCCGGTTTCGATATTTAAGGTCCGCCAACGATGGAGCCCAATGCATTCACCTGTTCGGTATTTCTGATCTTGGCTTTCGTCATAGCCGGTTTGGTTCAGACCTTTTGGTTGCGCAGCAAGAGATCCAAGACGTTTTCCAGGCCCATCGATGGTGGAGCAAGCTTTCGCGGCAAGCGTCTGTTGGGCGACAACAAGACATGGCGAGGCTTTATAGCGATCGTGCCGGCCGTGGCGATCGCCTTTGTTGCCTTACACGCTATCTTTACTAGCCAGTCTTTGCCGTGGCTCGCGGGATTATGGTCGCTGACCAGCCTGCAATATGGTTGTCTGGGTTTGCTGGTGGGCCTCGGCTTTATGATTGGTGAGTTACCCAATTCCTTCGTCAAACGGCAATTGGGCATTCATCCCGGTGAGCACCCTAGTTGGCCGCCCGCCCAGGCCCTATGCTTTGTCATCGATAGATTCGACTCGATTCTAGGCGGGATGTTGATCTTGGCTCTCATGGTTCCAGTCCCCATGGCCACTTGGTGTTGCGTGTTGCTGCTGGGTCCCTGCATCCATTGGGCATTCAACTACCTGCTGTTTCGGCTGGGTGTAAAGCAGCGGCCCAAATGAACGTCTGTCATGCAGAAAAATACTTTCATCACCGTGCCCGACGGGCTGGGCGAGTGGCTCTGTCCACTTGAGGACGCACATCGCACTGTGGGCGTCGGCGGCAAGGCCGCCAATCTCGCGCGGATGATCGACATGGGCATTCGCGTACCGCCCGGCGTAGTGCTTACCGACGCGGCGTTCCAAGTTTTCATCGAAGAGAACGGATTGCGCAAGCCATTGGCCCAGGCACTGCACGGCTTGAAGCTGAATATGGAGTCGCTGAATACCGCATCGGCGACGATTCGCCGAGAGATAATGGGGTCACAGCTTCCACAGGCAGTCCTAAATGGTTTGAGGCAGTTCATGGAAAGTGGGCTGCCCCACACCAACCTGGTTGTCCGCAGTTCCGCCGTGGGCGAAGACTCGCATCAAGCTGCCTTTGCAGGTCAACTCGATTCGTTTCTCAATATCCGTTCCGAGAGTGCGCTGGTAACTGCCTTGCTCGGCTGCTGGGCTTCCTATTGGTCTGCACGCGTCCTGTTCTATCAGCATTCCAAGCAAGTCTTCCTGCAGGGCATGGGCGTGATCATCCAGCAACAGGTGGATGCGCGTCTCGGGTATCTTGTTTACCCGCAATCCGGATAGCAACTCCGCCGAGCCTGATGCGCTACTCCTCGAATACTGTGCTGGCTTGGGAGACCGACTGGCCAATGGCAGCCTCAATCCGGGCAGATGGATCATCGATCGCCAAACTCTGGCCTGGCGCCGTCACAGCCAACTCGATAACCAGGCCGATCAGCCATCGGTTGAGCAGCACTTGTCATCGCAGGTTGAGTGCCTATCGAAAATCGGCTTGCAGTTGGAGGCTGGCCTGGGTTGCCCACAGGATATTGAATGGACAATTGACTCCCAGTCGCACTTGTACATTGTTCAAACACGCCCCATCACAGTAGCCCCAGCAGGTTCAGCTAGCTCAGCAGGCTCAGCAGCCTCAGCTGGACCTGGCGATAACGACCAGAGCGGTTCCAGGCCAAGTGCGCAGGTATTGTGGTCCAATGCGAATGTAAACGAAAACTACCCGCAGCCCATAACCCCCTTGCTGTATTCGATTGCCTCAGCCGGCTATTACAACTACTTCCGCAATTTGGCCCTGGCGCTGGGTTTTGATGCTGGCCGTGTGGCTCTGATGGAGCATCCCTTGAGGCATGTGATTGGCGTGCACGGGCGCGGATGTACTACAACCTTTCTAATATTCATCTGCTGTTGAGTATGGCCCCCTGCGGAGAACACCTGGCCAAATGGTTTGACGATTTTGTCGGCGTTGAGCACTCGGCTAGCCAAGCTGATGGGACCTTACCCGCCAGTCTGCGTCCTGGACGTGTAGCGCGCTGGTTTGAATTGTGCCGCACGGCCTGCAAATCAACCTGGCAGTTGATGCTGCTCGAAAAACGCGTTACCGCTTTTGAATGCCGGGTCGCGGAGTTTGCCCAGAGAGCGCAGCCCGAGCATCTGCAACACATGTCACTAAATGAGTTGTTGTCACAACTGCGCGGATTCATCGATATCCGTTGCAATCATTGGACGGACGCTGCGCTGGCCGACACCGCGGCCATGGTCAGCTATGGATTGCTCAAGCAGTTGCTGCGCAGGAGAATTCCAAGCGGCAGAAGAAACTGGAATCCACAATTCGCTCCTCAAGGGCTTGCGGGATGTCGCTAGTGGCCAACCCATTGAGGAACTATGGAAGCTGTCGCGGATGATTCGCGATTGCCCTCCCTTGCGCGACTTGTTGGCCGACGACGATGATGAGGCAATTCTGCAACAGCTTCGCAGTCAACAGCGCTTTGCCGACTTCAGGCGCGCCTCTGGATGATTACCTGCGAGACTGGGGTTTTAGATTTTCGGGCGAGCTGATGCTCACCGAAGCCAGTTATCAGGAGCGACCGCAAGCGCTGCTGGAGCTGCTGCGGGCCTACGTCAGTGTTCAGGATGAAGCGTCTCCGCAGAGTCAATTGGATGGCCAGGCACAGGATCGCCTCTTGGCAACCGCCAAGGTCATCGAACGGCTCCGCCACCGCCGACTGGTCAGCTGGCTGCCATGGCCGAGCAAAGCCAGTGCTCTGAAATTCGTGCTGCCGGCTTGCCACAAGTCGATCGCCTGGCGCGAGCGTGCACGCCTCAAGCAGGCGCAGCTTTACGGCTGCTGCCGCCACATTGCTTTGACCATCGGTGACCGGCTGGTCGAGAGCGGTCAACTCGATGAACGCGAAGACATTTTCTTCCTGACCTACCAGGAAGTGGACACGCACCTGGCTGGCTCGGCCATGTTTGCTCATCAGACGCGCGAGATGATTGCCCTGCGCAGGGCTGGCCATCAACAATTGTCGGAGTTGAATCCGAGTGATTCCTTCGTCTTGCCCGTAGGCGAGTACCTGCCCGCACAGATCGCCAGTAACCATGCCGATCTGAACTGTTCTTCATCCGCTACACCACCGAGCTTGACGGGCGTTGGAGCTTGTGGCGGACGCGTGTGCGCACCAGCAACCATATTGAATGATATCTCCGAGTGTGGCTTGCTGAACGAAGGCGATGTGCTGGTGGCTCGCCAAACGGATCCGGGTTGGGGGCCACTCTTTTTCCTGATCAAGGGCCTGGTCATGGAAAGAGGTGGCATGCTCTCGCACGGAGCCATCCTGGCACGCGAATACGGCATCCCCACCGTGCTCGGAATACCGCAGGCTACGCAACGCATCCGCAGCGGTCAAATCATCGAAGTCAACGGAGACAGCGGTATTGTTCAACTCGTCGATTAACGATTTGCTGCGTTACCAACAGAGCCGCATCCCGTTGGTAATCTACCTGCCCTTGGCAATCTTCTTGGTGGTGGCCAGCGGAACACCATTGCGATCAGACATGATATTTAACGGATTGATCAACGCTCTGCTGGCCCTCTCGTTGACGGTTCAATTTCGGCTGTGGGACGACTTGGCGGATGTGGACCGCGACCGTGTTCGAACGCCGAATCGCACCTTGTGCCAGGCGACTTCGCTGAACAATTTCTGGATTTTATTAGTGCTCTTGTTCATTCTCAACGGCTGCCTTCTGGCGGCATGCAAATCTCAGTGGGCAGTGCTCGCGTTCTTGACACTCAATGTCTACTATGCGGTCTGGTATTCGGTGGGTAGCCGCATTGTGGAGAACTGCTGGTTTGCGTCCGCGGTTGTGCTGGCCAAGTATCCCGTGTTTGTCTACCTGCTCAGTGATCAGCCGCACGGCGAGCTGAGAACGAACCTACATTATGGAATGGCACTCAGTTTTCTTAGCTTCTACGCCTATGAGGTGTTGCATGACCCCAGCCTGCGAACCGCTGCATATGCAAGTTACCTTTTGGCGGGAACCTTGATTGCGGCGAGTGCTGTTGCAGCCTGTATGCTCATCGAAGTGCGGCACTCGACCTGGCTGACACTTGCTCTGCACGCCGGCCTGACTGCGCTGGGCTGCGTGATCTTCCTGTGGTTGTTTCAGCAGCAGCGTCGGCACAAGCAGCCCGGCCTGTGGTGCTTCAGTGTTTTTTGGGTTAGCTTTGCCTGGTTGTTGACCTATCACGCTCCGACATAATGATCGCCGAAAAAAGTGACAGCATATTTCATTTGTCCCAGGATGCTAACATGAGCCTGCAGCCTGACCCATCGACACTAGAATCCATTGCTTGCTACGGCTGTGGCGATGATGACCCGATCCCGTTCTTGCAGGCTGAGGATGACTTGACTGGCAAGCCTGGTAAATTCTCCTTTGTCCAGTGCGCTGGCTGTGGATTGGTCTATCAGTCGCCACGGATCGACGTTGGCCCATATCAAAGACTACTACGATGATGAGTACATTGCGCATCGCAAGCAACAAGACTGGGGGATGCTCACCTGGTTCTACAACTATGCCATGGGCAAGCACGACCGAGAAAAGCTCAAGTTGGTCAGCCGTTTCATGAACCTGAATTCAAGCAGCCAGGTCCTGGACCTGGGATGCGGAGCGGCTACGTTCCTGCTGCGTGTCCAAGAACGCTACGCAGCCAAGGGCACTGGAGTGGATTTCAAGGACTTGTCGAATTTGCCTGGGTTTCAACAGATCGAGTTTCGTTGTGGTCAGTTTTGCGAGCAGGATTTTGGCGGACGGCAATTTGATCTGATCAGCATGTGGCATTTTCTCGAACACGACTACGACCCGCTGAAGACGTTGACCGCAGCAGGGCAATTGCTAACCAAGCAAGGACGGATGATCGTGGAGGTTCCGCGTCTAGACAGTGCTGTCCTTCAAACTGTTTGGCGATCGCTGGGCAGGACTGCAGGCTCCACAGCACACCGTTTTGTTTGATCGCAAAATGCTCTTGCAGTTTGTAGAGAAAGCCGGATTGGAGGTGGTTAGCTACCTGCCTTATGGCGCTTTCCCGGCCTACTTTTATCTGTTTGCCGGAGTCGCTTTCAAAATCAATCGCGGCCAGGGGTTGAACTTCTCCAAGGCTATCTATCCTTATTTCCTCGGACAATTGTTGCTCAGTCCGGTGCTGTTATTTGAACGCCACTTGAATTTGGCCATGCAAACCGTGATCTGCCAGAGGCCGAGCCATGACAGGCGACGTGTGGTCGAGTCCATCAGCCGAGCGCGTGCGCGTCGTGCTGCAATTTGTGGCTGGCTTTACGGTAATGACGATCGGCGCATTGCTCGCGCTGTGCGTGTCCACGCTGACCCTATTTCAGGCTCGTGATTTCTGCGCTAGTTACGTCATCGCTCCCACAGCCCGGGTTGCACTCTGGATTGGCGGAATTCGCTATCGCATCCACCATCCCGAACGCTTATTTCGACGTCAGGTGGTGTACATTGCCAATCACTCTTCTACGCTGGACGTCTTTATTTTGACGGCGATGGCACTACCCAACACACGCTTTTTTCTGTCCGGCGCCCTGCGTCGTAAGTTTCCGCCACTGGGATTACTGGGTTATCTGGCGGGAGTTTTCTGGACGGCTCCGCAGAGCATGCCCGAGCGACGTACGCAAATATTCATGCGGGCGGAACGCATCCTGCGGCGGACCGGAGAAGCAGTCTTCCTGAGTCCCGAGGGGAACAAAGGCCGCGTGGGACATATTGCGGAATTCAACAAGGGGGCCTTTCACTTGGCAACGAATTTGGCTGTACCCATGGTTCCGATATACTTGGCAATTCCCACTCGGATTAACCCTGGCTGGGGATACAATTTTAAACCCGGCATGGTGCAAGTCTATGTTGAAGCCGCCGGTGGCCACCGACGACTGGAGATTGGATACGCTGGATGCCAATCGCCAAAACATGCACGACTACTTTGTGGAATTGCAGGATCGCTACCAAGATTGAACATGATGAACAATGGTCAAATGGACGAGGAATGCCGACACCAGTTCGCTGGTTCATATTCTGCGTGATCGCGCGCGATTGCAACCCGACCAACGGGCGTACACGTTCCTGGTGGATGGGATCACCGAGCGCGACAGCCTGACCTACGGCCAACTCGACCGACAAAGTCGCGAGATTGGCAGCATGCTGCGGCGAGTACTCGAACCCGGTGATCGAGCACTACTGATGTACGCTCCCGGACTGGATTTTGTGTCCGCCTTTTTTGGTTGCCTGGTAGCAGGCATTATTGCCGTACCCGTCTATCCACCTCAGCCGACGCGACCCGAACGCAGTCTGCCGCGTTTGATATCGATTCAGCGCGAGGCGCAGGCCCGAGCCATTCTGTGTACCGAGGATTCCATCGAGAACCTGGCGGCGCTGACAAGCCAGGATCCTTCGCTGGCCGATTGCCCACTGCTAGCCACCGACCATTATGGTATTGAAGACATCGAAGGCCTACAGGCAGCCGACTGCCAGCCTACATCGATTGCTTTCCTGCAGTACACCTCAGGTTCAACGGCGGCACCCAAAGGGGTCGTCGTCAGCCACGGAAACATTCTTCACAATCTGGCTACCATTCGGCAGGTCTCATTTCACCCAACGCCGAATGTGCTGGTATCTTGGCTGCCCACCTACCACGATATGGGGCTGTTTTCTGGCGTGTTGTTTCCGTTATTCAACGACTGTCCCGTCTATTTGATGTCGCCGGTTTCCTTTCTACAAAAGCCAGTCCGCTGGCTAGAGGCGATTTCACATTTTCGCGGCACCAATAGTGGAGCTCCGAATTTTGCCTTCGATCTGTGCGTGCAGCGGACAACCGTCGAACAGAGGCGACTGCTAGACCTGAGCTCGTGGCAGGTAGCGTTCAACGGAGCAGAACCGATTCAGGCATCCACCTTGGATCGATTCTGGCTGGCCTTTCGAGACTCTGGTTTCAAACGCAGCGCCCTGTATCCCGTATATGGACTAGCCGAATCCACCGTTTTCGTTTCGGGTAAAGCGCTGGAGGAGCATCCACCGAATCCCCACTTGGCCTCAAGCACGTCGCCATCAGCAATTCCGACCAACGTGGTGGATGCAGTCACCAGACCAACTTCGATTCCGGTCAGTTGTGGTACACCCCAGTGCGGTATGGAAGTGATCATTGTCGACCCGCAACATCGCGTTCAGAAGCCTGCTTTGGAAGTTGGTGAAATCTGGGTCCGCGGCCCGAGTGTTGCCCAAGGCTATTGGCGTCAAGCTGATGAAACGCAGCGCACCTTTGAGGCGTGCTTGGCCACCGGCCAGGGACCCTACTTGCGCACGGGCGATCTGGGCTATATCCACGACGACCAACTTTACGTTACCGGCCGCATCAAGGATCTGATTATCGTCCGCGGTCGCAAGCACTACCCTCAAGATTTAGAGCACAGCATCGAGTCGAGTCATGCAGAGATTCGTCTACAGGGTACGGCGGCCATTTGCCTGAATAGAGATCAACAAGTAAAGCTGGTGATCCTGGCCGAACTCCAACGCCGCAGTAGAACCCGCGGAACGGAGTCTGGTCGATCGCCTGCACGCCCTGCCACTGTGGACTTTAGCGATATCATGCTGACCATCCGCCAGGTGGTCTCGGAGCAGCATGATTTGCAGGTTGACGCAGTTGCTGTCCTCGCTCCCGGCAGTCTTCCCAAGACCTCCAGCGGTAAATTGCGGCGACACGCTTGCAGTGAGGCCATCCGACAGGGGTCGCTGGATTACCTGGCCACGTGGTCGTTGCCGCCCGATGACCTTTTCTCCACCACTCCATGTCAGGCGGTCTTGCCGTGACAGCCCCGGAGAGCCCTGCCAGCGACCAGCAGTGGTTGCTTGAACGCGTCGCTCATTACCTGAGAGTTCCAATCGCCGACATCGATTGCCAGATTGCCTTAGCCCGCTATGGCCTGGACTCCGTATGCGGCTATCCAACTGACCTCCGATATCGCTACCAGGCTGCAGCGTCCCGTACCTGATGCTCTGCTGCTGCACTATCCCAGCGTGGCCCAGTTGTCGGTCTTCATGCGCCTCCCCGATACCACTCAGGCAGGCACTATCGCCGTAGATGACGCACGGCGAACGCAACTGCAGTCAATGCTGGCAGACAGTAGCTTGCCAGAAAACATCCAGCCGCCAGCGGAAACTTCACCTAGCCCGGCCAAGATCTTACTGACCGGAGCGACGGGGTTCTTGGGCGCCTACATACTCAGAGCGTTGCTGCGCGACACTTCAGCGGACGTGGTTTGCCTCGTGCGCCCAGGAGAGCAGCAGGCCGATGATCGTCTTAAATCTAATTTAACGCGCTATGGCCTGTGGGATGCGAACCATGAACCGCGTTTGAAGGTGGTCGCGGGGGACTTGCGGGCACCACAGCTTGGGTTATCCGACTCTGATCATCGCTTTCTGGCCGAAACCTTGGATGTGATTTATCATTGCGGCGCCAACGTGAATTGGACTTTGTCTTACGATGGATTGCGAGACAGCAATGTAATCGGGACGCGAGAGCTGCTGCGTTTGGCCTGCCTGGAGCGGGCCAAACCCTTTGGTTTTGTTTCTTCGATCGCCACCTGCTACACATCCTCTCCCGCGCAGCAGCTCTCCGAACAGCATCAGGCACTGTCAGGCTTGCGAGACATTCACTTGGGGTATGCGCAAAGCAAGTGCGTGGCCGAGGCACTCGTCGTGGAGGCTGGCCGCCGAGGATTGCCGGCGATGATCTTCCGCCCCGCCCTGATCACTGGAGACAGCGTGACAGGGCATTGCAACTCGGAGGACTTGCTTTCAACGATGATGCGCGGCTGCATAGCCATGGGTGCCGCACCCGACCTGGACTGGTCGCTCGATTGTTGCCCGGTCGACTATGTCGCCGACGCAGTGGTAGCACTTTCAACCCACCGCCAGCATCCGTTGAATATCTTGCACGTGGTCAATCCCCAGAAATGCCATTGGCGGGAGATCGTGCTGTGGATGAATCTTTGGGGCTACCCAGTCCGCTTGCAAAGCTACCGCCATTGGTTGGCTGGCTTGCGCACGGCAGCGAGCAGGCCTTCGCATCCGCTATATCGCTTGCGTAGTTTCTTTTTCGCCCGACCGCTTTCGGCCGGTGGCCAGTTGAGCCTCCCGGAACTCTATGAAGACCATCGCCGCAGCCGCGTGAATTCAGCCGCCTCACAGCAGCAACTCACGGATTTATCCATTGCCTGCCCAGCTCCCGACGCCAACCTGCTATCACTCTATTTTGAATCCTATGTGGCCGATGGTCTTCTACCCCAGGTTTCGCGTCGGCGATCGCCTCGGGCAGTACCTCAAACTGCGATTCAAATAGCAGCTGAATCTTCGGCTAAAACTGCGGCTGGAGCATCTTTCGACGCAGCTTTCTTTCAAGATATCCTACGGCGGCATGAGGCCGATGACACGCTGCGAGTGCACACGGTTTCCAAGCAGCCCCTGGTCTCGCAGGCGGGCATTACCAGCGACTTGGCGGAAGTCTACTCCACCCGGGGAACTGGCTTATACAGCGTGCAACTGGGATGGCGTGGACGGAGCGGTGAGCGATCACTGCGTCTGTGTCTCAAAGCCAAAGCCGCCGGAGAGGACGTGCAGGCTGTCGCCCAGTGCGTTGCCAACGCATGCGACGCTCGCGTCGGGCAGGCCATGGCCCAGCATGCAAGGCGACTGGAATCCGTCGACAGCCATCAACGTGAGCTAAACATCTATCGCCAGAGCGACCCGAGAGTGCGCCGACATGTGCCCCACGTTTACGCGAATCTTGCCGATGATCGACAACGGCAATGGGTGCTGGCCCTTGAATGGTTGTCGGACTTAGAGCTTTTCGATTCGGCTGACAAGATCGACGATTGGCAACCACGTCACCTTGCAGCCGCGATCGAAGGTCTGGCTCAGCTACACTCGGTATGGTACCAGCGCCAACCCGAACTGGTGGCGCAAGGCTTCCCCGTTAGCCAGCGGACGACCAATGACATGCTCGAGATGAGGGACCTGTGGAGTGCTTTGGCAGATTTCTCGTGGACCTATTATTCAGCTTGGATCGACGCCGATGCGCGATCCACGATCTCCCGCTGGGTGGAACACTTGGAGCAGTGGTGGCCAATCCTCGAAGGTATGCCCCAGACACTAATACACAATGATTTCAACCCGAGAAACATAGCCTTTCGTTCGGAGCTCGGAACACTACGGCTGTGTGCTTATGACTGGGAACTGGCAACCATCGGTGCTGCCCAACATGACTTAGCCGAATTGCTGTGCTTCGTACTAACCCGTGACACGCCTCGAGATCAGGTACTAAAACTCTTGGACATGCACCGCGAATTTTTATCAACGGCCTGCGGTTGTTCGATCGATGCGCGGTCGTGGCAGACCGGCTTTCAACTCTCGCTGCGTTACCTGATGATCAATCGTTTTGCCATGTACAGCCTGCTGCACCGCTTTCGTCGCCAAGCTTACTTGCCTCGCGTGATCGATACCTGCTGGTGGCTGCATGGCGTATTGGAAGAAAAGCCGAGTTAGACTTCACAGAGTGCGCTAACACTGACTTCGATCTCAAATCAGCTACGCCGTGCGATACTCTCCAGCGTGAACTCGACAGGTCATGCTGCGTTTTGCATTACGCTTACGTCGATGACGACCACTGGTACTCGATTGTGGAGTCCTCACACAATGGCGAGAGTTTCGACCGCAGTGCGGAGATTGACATCGCAGCGATCATCAACGCGATAAATGCCTGCGTTTCAAGTTCTTGCGTTCATTGGACATCTTCCAAATAGACCGCTGGTTAATGTTTGCGGAACGTCAGTGGCTTGTACTTCGTTGAATTCGGCTACTCTCAATGTCACTTGGCAAGTTCAGTTGCCGAGAATCTGCTTGCTGTCGAGACGCAGGCTGACCTATACTGCAAACACAAGTGGTCCCGATCAATCGAAGAACTATGCCTAGGAAGGCAGGATTGGTATTGCATCCACTTTGCACTTCCAACTAACCACCAATCCGCCATTTACGCGGCCGTTATCCGAATTGAGATCCAGCACCTCCACGGTGCTTGCTCCGTAAGCGAGACAAAGCCACAATGAAGACCACGAAACATCATGACGAACGAATCGCGAAGATGACGTTTGCCTCCGTTTATCCGCACTATGTTGCAAAGGTCCAGAAGAAGGGGCGAACCGTAGAAGAACTACACCAAGTCATTTCATGGCTGACGGGTTTCGAAGCGAAAGATCTGCAACGCCTGATCAAGAATGGCGCTACGTTTGAACAGTTCTTTGGTGAGGCCAAACTCAACCCGAATGCGAGCCTGATCACAGGGACAATTTGTGGATATCGAATTGAAGAGATCGAAACTCCACTGACCAAACAGGCGAGATACCTGGACAAGCTGGTGGACGAGATTGCTAAAGGCCGCAAGATGGAAAAGATCTTGCGGACTCCTTAGTTCGGGAAACGGCGTATAACTAGGCCGTGGAACTCGTTCATCGACAGTACCGAGTTCGCCCGGAAGGGTGTACGGCAGGAGGGGGAAGACCCTATACTCAACTGATACGCGGCATAATCAAGCCGTGAACGGGAGCGGCCAAGTCGGCCGGATTTGAAATTCTTTCGTCGCCGACCGGTTACGGCAAGCGTTATGCGGCACGGATGTCGGTGTCGTCGATAGAGAAAGCTGGAGAAAGGCTGGTACCTAATGGATTTTAGATCTCGCTTCGCTGACGCTGTCTCCTACTGGGAACGGAAACGAATCATTTACAATGGCGTTCTTGCGGTTCTGGTAATTGCCTGCTGGGGGACAGATATTGCGGATGGCGGACCACGGCAATGGCTGGGCGCCGCGATTGTGTTGTTGATATTTGCTGGTGTTGCAAACTTCCTTTACTGCTTTGCGTACCCGGTGGAACTAGCATTCCAGCTGACGCCCTTTAGGGAGCGCTGGCAACGATTTCGTTGGTTGCTGTTTGCGACTGGTGTGATTCTCGCCAGCGTACTCGCGTTGTGGATCATGCTGCGTCCGGGAATGGCCTGAAACAGATCGATATTGCTCGATGCTCGTCGATCCCTGCAGAGTCTTCCTTGATGCTTTTTCCGGTGCGGATTTCGATCAACAGGTTATTGACAATTGCCAATGCATGGTGGAATCGGTGACGGAGCTACAGACAGCCCAGGAAACAGGTATTCGTTTAGGCTTGTGTTGCATGTTTCGCGACCAGCCTATCCAATTCCGTAATACGACCATCACCGCGGTAGCCAAGTTGCCTCGCAACGCGGCGCTGAATAAGTTGTCGCAGTTGTGCATCGCCAATGCGTTGGCCTTGCGTGACGCGTTGGAGTATTGTGCTGCCCAGGGAATTGGCTGTTTCCGAATCGTGAGCCAGATTCTGCCCGTGAAGACGCATGTGGATTACGGCTACGAACTGGCAGCCTTGCCCGATGGGGATCAAATTCTACAGACATTCGAGGCCTGTGGCGCCTTCGCCCGAGCACACGACATTCGGCTGAGTTTTCACCCCGATCAATTCGTGGTCCTCAATTCCCCGCGCCCCGATGTGGTTGAGCGCTCGCTAGCGGAGCTCGAGTATCAGGCGGAGGTCGCCGAATGGGTTGGAGCGGATGTGGTCAACATACATGGCGGTGGGGCCTATGGTGACAAAGCCGCAGCACTCGAGCGCTTTTCCGCCGCACTGTGCAGACTCTCCGACCGCGCCCGCAGCCGACTGACCCTAGAGAATGACGACGTGACCTATACGCCCGCCGAGCTGCTTCCATTCTGCCGGGCCGAAGGTATTCCGCTGGTGTATGACGTGCATCACCATCGTTGCCTTCCGGATCACTTAACCGTTGAACAGGCTACCGAGCAGGCCATGGCCACCTGGAACAGAGAGCCCATGTTTCATATCTCGAGCCCGCTGGAGGGTTGGCAGGGACCCAAGCCAAACCGCCACCATGACTTTATAGACCTGGAGGATTTTCCAGCTTGTTGGCGGCAGCTGAATTTGACCGTCGAGGTGGAGGCCAAGGCGAAGGAGGTTGCCGTATTGCAGTTGCAAAAACAGTTGTTGCAACAGTGGCTAGTCTACATCCTGCGGTGCGGTGACGATTCGTTGTACACCGGCATAACCAACAACCTGCCACGCCGCCTGCAGGAGCATCAGGCTGGCTCGGCGTCGCGGTTTACGCGCAGTTGACTGCCGGTGGAAGTGGTTTATCATGAGCCAGCGCACAGCCGCAGTAGCGCCTTGAAACGCGAGTCGAAAATCAAGTCCATGTCGCGCACGGCCAAGCAGGAATTGCTCAAGTCGTTCGAGCTTTCCGACTGAGGCGGACCGCCAGCCCTTGAAATCAAAAGAGATTCGGTTCATCATCGACATGTGAAATCCCTTCGTTATTTTTTGATGAGTGTCCTTATGTTTGATTCCCACTTCCGCCTGTTGGCCTTGTGCTTGTGCATCGGCAACGCGGCCTGCATCCTTGCAAAACCCGCTGGTGCCGAGACGCCGCAGGCGCGTTAAATTCGCATGCCTGGCACGCCGGCCGTTTCTCCCGATGGAAAACGGACTGCGTTTTCGTGGGCCGGTGAAGTGTGGACAGCCAATCTGGACGGCTCACAATTGGACAGGCTTACAAATCACCCTGCGAACGACACGAGCCCTCTGTTTTCTCCTGACGGCTCGAGAATCGCTTTTGTAAGCAACCGTACGGGAACCCCACAGATTCACGTAATCAATGTGGATGGAAGCCAGCCTCGGCAAGTCACTTTTCATAGCGAGGGCTACAAACTGGCGGATTGGTTTCCCGACGGCAAGTCGCTGTTGGCGCTGGGGCAACGCGACCACTTTCACCGAGATGCAACACGCATGATTCGTGTGCGTGTCGATAGCCGCGAGAAGGAAACCGTCTTAGCCGATGCAATGGCCAATTATGCCAAGGTCTCACCGGACGGTACAAAGATCCTGCTGACTCGCGAGGGAGAGCGCTGGTGGCGAAAGGGCTACCAGGGCGAACGCTCGTCGCAAATCTGGTTGATGGATTTGGAGTCGGGTGAATTCAAGGAACTGTTGCATGAAGGCGTTGAGTGCATGTGGCCCGTGTGGATGCCCGATGGCAAGGCTTTCTATTTTGCCAAAGGTGCCTTGCATGGATTCGATCTGTGGCGTTATCGCTTCGCCAAAGCAGCTGACAAACCCGGCAAGCAGAAGAAGATCCTGGGGTTTGAAGAAGATTCGATCGTTTACCCTGCCATTTCCGCCGACGGAACAACGCTCGTCTTTCGACACCTATTCGATCTCTATTCCTTGAAGACCGACGCTGGTAACAAGCCTAGCAAAATTGAATTGCAAGTGGCCAGCGACCTCGATTTGCCCGATGACGAATTGCGGCGCACTTTTTCCAACGCAGACTCTATGGCCTTTACCGCAGATGGACTGGAGATTGCCTTGGTGGCTGGTGGCGATATCTGGGTCATGGACACCAAGTTGCGAGAACCGAAACGCGTTACGCACACCGCAAGCTATGAAGACGATGTAGTATTTTCCAAGGATGGCCAGGAAATTTGGTTCACCACTCAAACCGATGGTCAGCCGGACATTTGGAAGGCAACCCGCCAACAGACAGAGCTGTTCTGGTGGCAGAATGACGAATTCATCATCGAACAAATCACCACGGATGCCCACCAGGAAAGCCAGTTGCGTTTTACTCCCGATGGCAAGCATCTTGTGTTTCAACAAGGTCGTGGAGATCTAGCCGTACTGGATGTGGAGAACAAGCAAAAGAGAACCTTGCTGCAGGGCTTCAGCAATATCGAATTCGACATCTCAGCAGACTCGCAGTGGATAGCCTATTCAAAACAGGACGCTGATTTCAACCGTGAAGTCTGGATCACGCGACTCGATGGAGAAATGGATCCCGTCAATGTCTCGCGGCATCCGGACAACGACGGCAATCCCGTATTTTCCCCAGATGGAAAAATCTTGGCGTTTACCGGACGGCGTATCGAGCAGGAGGTAGATATCTACTACGTCTATTTGCAAGAGAAAGACGACGAACAAACCACACGCGAACGCCAGTTGGCTGAAGCCCTGGAATTGATGAAGAAGCGTAGCTCTTCGGCCGCAGCCAAAACCAAGGATGATAAATCGTCAACCTCCGCCAAGGCCGAAGCAGACAAGGCTGAACCGCAATCAGATTCACCAGCCGAACAGAAATCGGAAGACAAGTCATCCACCGAAAAGAGCGACGAACCACTGCTGAAGATCGACCTGCAGGGAATCCACGAACGACTGCGCCGAATATCGCTGCCGGATAGCTACGAAACGGGCTTGCTGTTCTCACCAGACGGAAAAACGTTGGCATTCAGTGCCAGCGTGGATGGTAAACGCGGTTGGTACACGGTCGAATTCCCTGACAAATTGACGCCTAAACTATTGACCACTTCCACCGGCTCCGGGGCGGTCTGGACCAAGGCCGCGGGGGGAATCCTGTTTTCCCAGAATGGCACGCCCGCCAAATTAACCCCCGATGGGAAACTGGAGTCCTTCGGCTTCCAGCTACTACAGGATTCGTCGCGGGCCGGATGGTTGCAGGCTGGCTTTGAAAAGGCCTGGCTGGTGATGCGCGAGGTGTGGTATGACGAAAGATTCGCCAACCACAATTGGGACCAGGTTCGCCGCAAGTACGCTCCGATCTCGTCTGAGGTCTTCAGCCCCTCGGATCTAGCCGAAATTGTGGAATTGATGCTCGGCGAGCTGAATGGTTCGCACCTTGGATTCTCCCCCCGTCGCGATTTCAGCGGTGCGTCACCTGAGGGATGGAGAGAGGAAACAGCGCACTTGGGTGTACGCTTTGATGAGAGCTTTAAAGGTCCAGGACTGCTGGTGCGGGATGTGATCAAAGATGGACCCGCAGATCGCGATGCGAGTCGGTTGCTCGCCAACGATATCATCCTGTCCATCGATGGTACTGCCGTCGACCCTGACCTGGATCTCACCTCAATTCTCAATGGCCCGCTCGAGCGGGACATCCACTTGCGCGTTTTGCGCAAAATCAAGGGTGACGAAGCGAAAGACGATTCGCAGGCAGAGTCAGACGACGACGCAGACGACGAGGACGACGAGGACGACGAGGACGATGAGGACGATGAGGACGATGAGGACGATGAGGACGATTCAGCAGACGAGGCGACCACCACAACCATCGAGCTCGATGTGAGCTTGCGGCCGACCAGCTACTCTCGCGTGCGCAGCTTGCTGTACAAGCACTGGCTCGATCACAACCGAGAACGGGTTCAAACCGCCAGCAAGGGCAAACTGGGTTATCTTCATATCCGCGCCATGGATATGGGCAGTTTTTACGATTTTGAACGCGAGCTATACAACGTGGGCTATGGCCGCGAGGGGCTGGTCATCGATGTGCGAGATAACGGCGGCGGCTCGACAACCGACTTGCTGTTGACCGCACTAACCCAGCCGAGACATGCCATCACCGTCCCACGCGGTGGCCAACAGGGTTACCCACACGATCGCATTGTTTTTGCCTCCTGGTCCAAACCCATCATCGTGCTCTGCAACCAGAACAGCTATAGCAATGCTGAGATCTTTTCGCATGCGATCAAGACGCTCGGCAGAGGCAAGGTCGTGGGCGTCCGCACCGCAGGCGGCGTTGTCAGCACTGGATCGGCAAGCGTCAACGACCTGGGTACCATTCGCGTTCCATTTCGAGGCTGGTTTCTCATCCAGGATGGCCAAGACATGGAGCGGAATGGCTGTATTCCCGACGAGACCGTGTGGCCCTTGCCGGGCGAGTTGCCCCAGGGAGTCGATCGCCAATTGGAGAAAGCCATCGATTTGTTGGTAGACGAGATTGGCGACGGTACCGATAGCCCACCACTGATCTACGCTGCCGAACGTGACGAAGAGTGAATCTTCCCAGATCGATGACTGATTCCCATCGATTTCATCCACGCAGCCGTCGTTTCAGTATTTTGACCCAACCACGTATCGGATATCGGAGCCGTCGGCGAACTCAACAACGGGGCCGACCCATATTTCTTACTCCGGCTTGCTCTGACTCCAAATCTTAATGCATCTTAACGTTTACGCACGTTAAAACTACGCGCCCATGGCGTTTGGCTGCAGGCATTGCTCGGATGAGTTTCAAATGAAAACTCAACCGCCAACCCAGCTGCTCCTCGCTGCATTGACTAACGGGCCCCGTCTTGAATAGTACGAGATTTTGACGTTTCCCTGCAGAATCACTCCTCGCCTGTCGCGCGGAAAAGTACAGAACTTGGTGACTGAGAGCACGCTTGGAGTTTTTGCCCCCAGGCGATCTTCGACTGTTTTCTATGTGGAGAGTTTCGGCTAATATAACGAAATCTTCATGTCGGTCGGTTTGATGGTGTGTCACGTGGGCAGATGCGTTTAGGCCTTGAGAAGATGAAGCTGTCACCGAACCACCCCCCTAGCGGGCGGGGGCTAGCAGCCGTCTTGTTGCTGCTTGTTTTGCTGCCAGTAAAGCTCGATGCAATTGGAGCGTGGAAGCGATCCTTGGCGCGTCGGCAATTGCGGGAACACGATCCGCAAGCTGCGATTGCCTGGGTGGCTCAGCGAGGCGATCAGGTCGCCGCTCAGGACTTAGCCGTGGAAGTAGCAAAAGGCAGACTGCGGACCGATCCTTGCGAAATTCACGTCTTCGAGTTGGAGCACAAGCACGAGCGAGCTTCAGAGCTGCTCGCGAAGTACCGTGTCCCCCAAGTGCATTGCGGTAGACAGAAATGATAGTCGCATTCTCACTCATTCAACCACGCGTCGTTTTCTTATGCAATGCGTGCGTGTTTGGCTTGTTTTCCTTGAACGGTTGCAAGCCTCATGATTCGAAAATAAGCGTCAGTTCGGTCGAGAATAAAAAAGTAGCTGCGGGCGTCAGCTTCGCCAATACCAGCCTCGATGTTTTTGACCACTGCACCTTCAGCAACGGGAGAGAAGCAGGCTTGGCCAGTATCCTCGAGATTGTTGGAGGTGGCGTAGGCTGCATTGATTACGACAACGATGGAGTCGTAGATCTGCTATTCCCGCGTGGAGGAACTATCGATGTCCTGGAGAAACAGGTCGAGGGGGTCAATGCTTCGCTCTTGCGAGGCTTTGGGCAGGGCATTTTTGTCATTTCGACTGAACAGACGCGAGTCCAGACAGACAGTATTTATTCGCATGGAATTTCATCTGTCGATTATGATCACGACGGCTTCGAGGACTTGCTTGTGTACGGCTATGGTGGAGTCATTCTCTATCAAAATCTTGGCGACGGTACCTTTTTAAATGTGACGGAAGAATCTGGCCTTGGTCGAACCAAGTGGGTAACGGCCGCTGCTTGGCTCGACCTTGACGCCGATCAAAATTTAGATCTTTATCTGGGATCTTACGTCGACTGGAATTTTGACAATCACCCAGTGCAGTGATTGGCTGAACAGAAATGCTGGCATCTGTGATGCACATCGCATCCAAGACTGCCTTTACATGAGTTGGAAGGTTGAATGCTGCATTCTTGCCATTGCTCACCATGGGAAAATGGATGCATATGGCCGTAATGAAGGCTGGCTGCATATGCTGCTGGTCATCAACAGCATGCTGCTTCTTGGGCAGAGGCTTTTTGGATGTTACCAGCATGAAGCCAGTGTCTGTATTGCTCATATTGGGTTGCATGAAACCTATGTAAAAACATGTAGAAATTCCTACTGAGGGAATTAATTGTGTAATGGATGAGTTCAATCTGGACTATGCTTCATTCAGTCATTCACCAAACTTTGTCATAATAGCTTGCTCAAGAGCATCTAAATTGACTGGATTGGATGTGGCTGCTGGGATGGTTGTAGTAGGTTGAGAGGAAGATGTTAGGGCAGAAGACTGTGTCTAATCAGAGTGATGAGTCAGTGGGCCATCATTGTTTGAAATCTTGCATTGCTTGCATACACTTGGAATAGATGGAAACTCTTCACTGGAATAGATGTATTGAACCTGACGGCATCCCATAGGTTCTTTGGTGGATGGCAGTTACCCATATCAACTTTGTTGGCATCCTATGGGGGTGGTTGAACTGTTGCTTGGAGTGCACTAGCATAAGAAGACATAGCAGTAGACACCACATTGTGGTGCTCACAAACTGGAATGGGATAGTCAGGGTATGTTGGCAACTTGGCATGATGGAATTTGTTCACTTTCAGCTGTTAAGCCATCATCTTGTCATTCATCAACATCAGGCAACTGGTGTACAGATTCCTGTCACCATGCATTATGTTTTAGAGGATCAACCATGCACAAGACTGGCAAAAACGGAAACTGTGCCAACTTCTGCACATTTGCAAACAACTTCTGGATGTCAGTGGGCTGGGAATGTAGTTCTTGCTCACTGAAAGCCTATTAGAATTGCATGCAAGCTACATTGTACATTAATTGAACATGACATGGATCACTGCAGTAGCCAGATAGATAAAAAGAGAGCTTGAGATGATGATAGAGAGCAATCAATGCAAGCCAATCCACAAGATGATCAGTGAGATCAAGGCTGGATTCCCTACTCTCAAATGGCTATGAGTTTCAATGTCTTATCATCGATTCCCCAATCTTAGAGAGCTATTTCAAGGTGACCTCAACTAAGAAGCTTCTTCAAGATGTTGTGTCTAAAGATTTTCAAATGCTTCCATGCAATTGCAGAAACAAGAAGAGCTGCCCATACAATGGCAAGTGCAGAACTTCAATAGTCATCTACCAAGCCTGTTGCCTTACAACTGGGAAAAAGTATATTGGCAACATGCAGCAGCATGTTAAGACAAGGATTCAACAACATGTGCAGGATACTAAAAGACTTGTGTTTTCAGACAAGAAGTCAGATTCTTTTGCAAATCATTTTGCAAAGCTTGTTCCTGAAGGAACAGAGAAAAAGGACATAAAGAATTTCATCAAGGTGAAAGTGGAGATTCTGTGGAAAGGCAATCCTTTATCCTGTGTCAAGACCTTTGGTACCAAGTGCTGCAAACTATGTTCCAAAGAGAGGATGGCAATCCTCAACCTCACTAGAAAACATCCAGAGATGGCCATCAACAAGTGCAATGAAGTCTATGGGGCATGCCGCCACAGACCGCGATTTCATAGGTTCGAGAAAGTACAGAACAATGCCAGCACTGATGAGTCTGATAAGGATGAAAGGGTCAACAGACCCAGCTCTACCACCTCAATGGAGAGCACACACTCTTTTGATTCAACTGATTCATTCACTGACAAGAGGGAGTGTGATGTGCTCTCCCCACCAATTAGAAACCAAGGATACATCGAAAACAAGATCAATGGACTGCAAACAAGATCCCAGTGGAACCTGAGTGATGAACCACAAGTTGAATCCAATTTAGAAGAATTACCACAGGAACATGGTGATTTGATGCTGGTTGAACAATTTGAATGGATTTAGTTAGAGCTGGTTGGCAAGTTTATTTATTGTTAGCAAGACTGGTCCTGCTCTCAACATCTAATTACCTTAAGTGGTGCTGCAGTGGCAGGCATGAAAGAAACGGAAAATTAGTCAGTAGCTAATCAACAATAATTAAGCTCACTCTTTGCTGTATCAATTCTTTGAAGAATAAAATTTAGACTGATTCTACAGTTTAGTTTTAGTTTTAGTTTAACTTGTTTAAAGTGGTTCTCTATGTTCCAGCACTCAACTTTGTGAGTTCATTCAATAGGAAGAGCTGCCACTGTGACCTTTGGGATGTCAACGTGGAGCAAATAAAAATTTGCTACCCTCAGAGACAAGTCTCAGAGCAGTCAATGATCAACTGCAAGCCATCCCCTGTAGAGGGAGTAATAAACAAGAAGACCTTGTTGTGGTCTTAGTGCAAAGCATTGGTGCTGGGTTGGTGCATTCCAGTCACCAGAGATCCACTACAACTGTAAGTGGCCTCCCTTGCTTGCAAACTAATGTAGAATAGAATATTTTCTGCCATCCTCCATCATCTCCATCCTCTCATCATCATCCTCCATCACCATCCTCTGCCATCATCCTCTATCACCTAATTTGAAGGTTTATATGTCACAGCACTACTTCTGGGAAATCCCACCCCTGCTCAACCTGAGGGTAGGTGGGTAAACCATATTGAATCTCCAAAGTCAGTCTTTGCAGCACTGACACTACCTGCCATGGGGTGGACTTAGCCTTGAAGAAAACCTAGATGGGACCAAAGCATGCACATGCATGATCATATCCGGAATCATGAATGAGAAGCATGAAAATGAAAAAAGTATAAAGAAAATCCGGAATCTTGCCACAATTGAAAAAAAGAAAATAGAGAAAATTCTTGAGGGAATCCAGAATCTTGATGTAATCAAAAGTTGTTCAATGAATGGAAAAGGAGAGAGCAAGTAGAGCAAGTGTATGCATGCTTTTCTCCTTGATTGCTGACCACAGAGGCATATGCTTCATGTTTACTGTTGAATGGCTGTTGCAGATGGGGAGAGAGGGTAATCTGAGAAGTAGTAGTGTTCAGACAGAGGTATGAGCACTCACAAAACACCACTGTGATTCATATGGTCAACAGCCATTTCTTGTTTAAAATTCACATATAGAGTTTGTACTGGGGTCTACAGGCATGGCATGCTCTCCATCAATGATGGTCAGCATGGAACTTCTCCATGTGATATCTACACAACTAGAGCTTTAGTAACAAAACTGTTTGCACAAATGCCCTTTTCTATACTATAGTTACCCAGAGACATGCATCTCCATTTGCAGAACTGCCCCACATCGCTGTTGCCACTGCCATGGTCAAAATCACTGTTTCATGCACATCACACATTTTTATAGAGTGATTCTTTAGTACACTTTGCATACATTTCTGTGATCTTCAGTGATGATTGCTAAAGATAAGGATACTTAGACCATTCGAGGTCTGAGCTCTGCAATATTTACATATGAGCTATAACTTAAAGGAGCACATACTGCACTCTTCCACTTCAAAAGATGAACCTGTGGTTGCAGCTGACAATGAACAAAGCATCATCATTGCTTGACAAGGAAAGGCCAATGGGGTCTGAAAAACCTTGTGCTGTTGCTTTCAATTACAATCAAACATTACAGAGCAGGAGGAGTAGAGATAGCTGGGCATAGATGGTGAATATTAACATAATCAATGATTTGGTTGGTTCATTGGATGGTTACTGTGCCATTGGTGTGCACATGAAGAATAGGATAAGGACCTTGAGCATGAATTTGAATTTTTGAGAAGAGAGGATCTTTGATCTTGGTGAGTTCATAGACTTGGTCTCTGATGGCATAATCATAGTTTTGGCATTGGTTATTTTCAATATGAAGGTTCTGATTAATGCAAAGTTGTCATTTATTTTGAAGCGTGATGAGATCTGCAATGTAAGGAATATCAAGAAACATGTCATGATTAAACACAATAGCTCCAGGTGATGTGCCAAGAGTCATATGAATTGTTGACCTGTAAGCATGAGAAGTAGATGTGATAGTATCCTCAATGAGTCATTGAGCTTCAAGCACTGTTTGTGGAGGATGAGTATGAACAAAAACAGAAATGAGGTTAGCAACAGTTTGATGCAATCATTCACAAATTGAATTTGCTTGCAGATTTTTAACTGATATTGGATGCAATTTGATTCCCCATTCAGTGAGTTTGAATTGAAAAACATGATTGTTGAATTCTGGGCCTTGATCATGGATACAAGTGTTTGGTTGAGGATATCGGTAAAGCCAGATGTGTTCCAAAGTACAAGCTGTTTCATCACCTGATGCACAGTTAAGAGCTGCAATTTCCACAAGATTTGAAACTGTATCAATGATCATCAAAGCATGAAAAATCAAGAGTTCATTATTGATGCATACTTTCCAAGGACCAATCATATCAACTGCAATTTCTGTAAAAGGTTGAAAGAGAGCTTCACGAGGTGCAAGTTGTCCATATCCATGGCCTGGGCACTTGTATGTTTGGCAATCTGAGCAAGTGCTGACAAATGTTTTGACTCTGCTGTCTAAATCTGGATGAAAGAAGTGAGTAGCAATAGAAGATGAAAGGTAGTCACTTCCAATGTGCAAGAGTACATTGTGGTACCAATAAATCAGTTCATCAAGCATTGCTGTTGGTATACAAATTTTCCAAGTCAGCTGCTGTGGATCTTTCTGGTAACAAATCAACTGATGGTTATTGAATGGATGCATGGGATAATGTGCTGGGTCTTGTATTCATAGCTGCTGTAAGCAATTGTCATTTTGCTGTTGTTGTTGTATGTAAGCATAATCCATTGGATTTGGTCCAGGAGGTACATTGAGAAATGCATCCAGCATTTGAGCTGACATAAAACATTCAGATTCACTCTTCTCATCCATAAGATAACAATCAACAATCTCAGGGGTCTTTTGTAAACATTTGAGGATCTCTGTTGAAGAGAAAAGAGAAGTTGGAACAAGAGAAGAGGTAGCAGATGGTTGATCCAAGTCATTATCCATTTGAGAAGTGAGGTGAGATTTTTCATTTTCAAAGATTGGTTTGTCATTTTCAAAGATATCAGAATCATTGTCAAAAATATTGGAAGAAGATGAAGATGATGTAGATGGAGGTGAAGTACCCTTCTTTTCCAAGAGAGGAGCCCAAGAAAAGAAGTCAGCAAGGATGTTGTCAGAGCCCTTGATGTAATGAAATTGAGGGCAAAACTCTTCAATGTACAATTGCCAGTGTAAAATGCATTGGGTGTTGAGGTTTGTATACGTGAGATTTTTGTGATTGGTGTGGACATGTATTTCTGCGCCAAAAAGCATAGTGCAGAATTCTCTGAGTGTTGCAATGATTGAAAGGAGTTCTTTTTCCATTGTTGTGTAATTCTGCTGCGGTCCAGAGAGTTTGCAAGTATAGTAAGTGACGGGACAGTCATTTTGCATGATAACTGCACCAAGTTGATAGTCAGATGCATCTGTGTAAATGTGAAAAGGCTGGTTATGATCTGGAAAGGCAAGGCAAGTGTCAGTGATGATGAGTGCTTTCATGCATTTGAAGGCATGCTGATGAGCAGGTGTCCACTCAAGCATTGATTTGCCGGTGAGTAAGGTTAGTGGTGCAAGGAAGTGTGCCCAATGCGGCCACATATCACAATAGAAATTGATGGTGCCAATGAAACCATGAAGGTCCGAGACAGTTTTTGGCATGTCAAGTTGAAGGATAGCATCAATCTTTTTGTTCCAAGGCTTTAATCCATTTGGCATTGTTGGGAATAGAAGACTTGTTCCATGTTTATTTTTCATGTTTTTGTGTCAATGCATCTGTGACTTGTTCGGATGTACGTGGGGCATATATTTTGATTGCCTTGTGAATAATTGTGATTGATTGTGAATGGAATTCCAGTGAATGTGAATGGAATGTGAATGGCTTGTGATTTGATTGTTTATGCCAAAAGAAGATGTCTTGGGATTAAGCCCCAGCATCTGATATATGTTTATTTGTTAAATGGGATGCTCATTGAAGTGTAATGCCTTTTATGAGCAAATTGGATGGGAGTCTCAAAAAGATACCTTTGGAGAAAATTATGTAAATGAGACTTTGTTCTCACTTCTTTAAAATAATCTACTTTGTTATTATCAAATTTGTGAAGTCTCTATTTGATGAGGTGAGGTAATATTCTGAGTTGAGCAGCTTTATTTTGTTTGCACCAGTGTTGCAACTACTAACAGCTTTTATGCATAAGCTGTTCTCCCAACATTATTTTAAAGAAGTCATATCATATAATGTCAAACAATACTAACAACTGCAACTCAAGTGGAGGGCATGGTGGTCATTAAGGAAATTGAAGTGGCCAAAACAGTCAGTTGACCATGGCAAGTCCCAAGGCAATGACTACAAATAAATTTAAAGGAAACTGTGCAGACCTGGATGGGCATATTTTTGATTGCTCAGATTATAAACAGGCAGACACCTATGTGCATATGCACAAGCATATTGCTGAGTATGTTGGAGCAGAATACAAGAGTGGAGGAGATGTTCGTGCTTCTATTATTGCAGGAATGAAGATTGCCATTCCTCTTCCTACTCATCCTACCTTTTCACAGGGATATCCAATGAACCCAACACCAGAAGATAAAGACAAAGAGTACATGCACCGTGAGATGTTAAGCATGGCAGTCAAGCAGGAATATTTGTTGCACGCCAACTTACAGAAGGCATATGCACTTGTTCTCGGACAGTGCACTGAGTTGCTGCAAAGCAAACTCAAGCAACATGCTGACTGGGCAATGCTGCAATGTGATCAAGATGTCCTTTCCCTACTCAAGGTGATTAAGGGAATTTGTTATAAATTTGAAGACCAGAAGTATATGCCTCTGGCACTTGACAATGCCAAGCATGCATTGTATAACTTGCAGCAAGGTGGTATGTCATGCAGTGACTACCTGGAATGGTTTTGTAACCTCATCGATGTTGTCACTACTTACAAGGGACAGCTGTATGACCCAGGAGTGTTGACGATGGTTTTTAATACCTCGTCATTTGATAAGAGAGCGGGCTTTGGAGCCCTAACTGATGCAGCAGAAGAAGCAACTTCATGAAAAGGCTTCTGAACTGCAGCTTGCGATGATGTTTATCACGTGAGCAGACAAGCGCCAGTATGGAAAACTGCAAGAAGAATTGCAGAACAACTACACGCACGGAAATGATGACTATCCTAGTGATCTCATCAAGGCTTACCACATGCTGAATGAATATCAGCACTGGATGCCAACCAAGAAGCAAGACGTTGACACCAATTCGGTGGCATTTGCTCAGGCTGAAGAAGAAAAGAAAAAGAAGCAGAATGGCAGCAGTGGAAATAATGGTGGCGGTAATAACACTGATTGGCACAAGACCGTGACATGCCATAACTGTGGTAAAAAGGGTCATATTAAGCCCAACTGTCCTGACAAAGATAAAGATCAAGAGTCAGATGAAGCCTCCAAGAAAAAGAAAAAGGAAGGCATTTTGAAAAAGAAAGAAGAAGATGAGAAGACTGTAACTTTTGTACAGCATGAAGACTCAGATGATGAAGTCAGATTCATTAATCTCACCAATGCACAGGTAAATAAACTGAAGGTTGATCTGCGTGACATGGTACTACTTGATAACCAGTTAATGATGGATATATTTTGTAATCCCTAATTCGTGAAGAAGATTTGGGATGTCAATGAAGAAATGAAAATTCATGGCAATGGAGGGTCCTTGTTAACTAAGAAGAAGGCCCTGTTATGCAACTATGGAGTTGTGTGGTTCAATGAAAAGGCACTTATGAACATTTTATGTTTGAAAAATGTCTTGGCAAAAGGTTACCATGTGACCTATGATTCGGCGGCAGGTGGAGATTTTATTATTCACTGACCAAATTCTTTTGACATGCATTTTGTGATGCACCCTAATGGATTGCATTACTTTGATCCAAATCAGAAATGTGAGCTGACTATGGTCCAGACTGTAAAAGATACATCAGAGGGCTTTAGTGAGATTCAGATTCAGAAGGCCAAAGAAGCTGTGAATTTCAAGCAAAAGTTGGCCATCCCAGCACATGAGATCTGAAAAATATTGTGAAGACCAACATGATCACAAACTGTCCTGTGATGGTTGCTGATATTGAGTGAGCTGAGAAGATATTTGGCCCGAGTGTCCCTATTTTGAAAGGGAAGACAGTTCGTAAGACCCCAGATCCTGTGGCAATAGACTACATCACTGTACCAAAAAGTATTCTGGTGGTGAACAAAAATATTACACTATTTGGTGATATTTTTTTGTGAACAAGGTTCCATTCTTTACAAGTTTAAGTGACCATTTGAAGTTTATGACTGTGTCAAATCTCAAGAGTTACAAGGGACCCAATATTGTACAAGCTTTGTCCAAGGTGCATGGCATTTATACAGCCCATGGTTTTACACTGAAGCTCATCATTATGGATGGTGAATTCACACCTCATGAGCCTGAGATCAACAAGTTAGGCATGCATCTTAATATGACAGCAGCTAATGAGCATGTTCCCAAGATTGAGTGACAAATTCATGTCATCAAGGAGAGAGTACGCTGCATCTGGCACACTTTGCCATTTAAAATTTTGCCTTTGCTAATGCTGATCGAGATGATCAATCACTTGGTGCTTTGGCTTAATGCTTTTCCCCCTAAAGGCAGAGTCTCGGAGATGATAAGCCCAAGAATGATAGTCATTGGAGTACCCTTTGACTACAACAAGCATTGTAAATGGGCATTTGGTACCTATGGTCAGACGTCTGAAGAACCCAAACCATCAAATACGCAAGTTGGGCAGTCTCTCAGTGCCATCTGTTTGGGCCCAAAAGGTAATTTACAGGGATCCTACAAATTCCTGAATTTATGGACCAGTAAGATGATATTGCATCATGATTTTACCCCTTTGCCTATGCCACAGGAGGTTATTGACCATGTCAATAGACTCGGAGCTCTGGATAAACAACCAGAACTACTAACCTTCTTTGATCAGCTTGGTTGAGATGTCAGTGATTTATGAATGCATGATCCTTCTACAGCAGGAGTGCATGGCTGGATGATGATAATTTGAATAATTTGGAAAATGATCCCATCACTGCGGATGATGAAGTTCCATATGCAGAGTATCCAGATGAACCTGGAGAAGAAGATCCTGATGAAGATCCGGATGGTAATGATGTCGAGGACCCTGATCCTGATGAAGAACTGTATGGAGGATTTAATGATTTTGATGATCCTTTCGACAATGATTTAGACCCCTTTGAAGGTGAAGTCATTGATCTTGAGCCTGAACCCAATATTAAAGTTGAAATGGTATCAGAGGAAGAAGACTTAGAGGAGGAGGAGGTTGCCCCAGTTGCAGCTCCAAGATATTCCTCATGGCAGAAAAAGAAACCTACATGACTTGTCCCTTCTTTAAGTGGCCAGATCTATGAAGAATTGGCCAATGTGAATGTGCAACATCCAGATGTGCATTTAGATTTTAATGCAGCCCATGTGATGCATATCATCATGACCCAGCTCTCTATGAAGGCTGGTATGAAGCATTGGGGTGAGCATGGAACCAGGGCTGTCTCCAAGGAATTGCAGCAGCTCCATCACCGTGACACTTTTGAGCCAGTGGACCCAAAGATGATGATGAGTGAAGACTTCCATGAAGCGCTTGAATTGCATTTATTTTTGAAACAGAAATGTGATGATTCCATCAAAGGAAGAATGGTCACAGATGGCAGCAAGCAGCAAACTTCCATCGTGAAGGAAGATGCTACTTCTCCTACCATTGCTCTTGAGTCAGTTCTTTTGATGGCTATAATTGATGCAGCAGAAGGATGGGATGTCACTACTATTGATATTCCGAATGCTTTCATTCAGACAAGACTTGATGATGATAGCAATAAAGTTTTGATGAGGCTACATGGTAAACTCGCCAAGCTGATGGTCGAAGTGGCACCAGAGATCTACTCAAAGTATGTGAGTGTGGACTCTAAGGGTGAATTGGTTTTGTATGTGCATCTTTTGAATGCGCTCTATGGAATCATGAAGGTGGCTCTACTATATTATGAGCACTTTGTCCATGACATCATGGTAATTGGTTTTAAGCTGAACCCATATGATCCTTGTGTTGCTAACAAGATTGTGCATGGCAAGCAGCTCACTATCACATGGCATGTTGATGATTTGAAAGTCAGCCACAAGAAATACCAAGTTGTTTCTCACATGGTCAAGTGGTTGAAGGCTAAGTATGAACAGCTTTTTGATGATGGTTCCGGTGCGATGATGATTACTCATGGGAAGATCCATGACTACCTTGGTATGCAATTGGATTTCTCTATGCCCGGAGAAGTCAAAGTGACTATGATCCCCTATGTGAAGGAGATCATGACTTTGTTTGAGCAGTATGACAACTCCAAGAAGACTGCAAAAACACCTGCAAGTGAACATTTATTTAAGATGCATGAAGATGTGAAGGTACTTCCGGAAAAGCAAGTTGCTATTTTTCACACTTTTGTGGCGAAGAACCTTTTTGCTTTGAAGCATGCATGGCCAGACATTTCTGTTGCTGTGGCTTTTTTGTGTACATGAGTTAAGAACCCTGATGAAGATGACTGGAAAAAGCTAATCCAGTTGATCCATTATTTGCATGGCATGGAAGAACTCCCTTTGATTCTTCATGCTGACTCTGCTACTGTTGTTAAGTGGTGGGTTGACGGTTCTCATGCCATTCACCCGAACATGCATGGTCATTCTGGTGGCTGCATGTCCCTCAGGCATGGGTATGCTGATCACAGGATCGAGCAAGCAAAAGTTAAACATGCGTAGCTTGACCGAGATGGAACTCGTCACGGCAGATGATTTTATGCCACAAATTTTGTGGACAAATCTATTTTTGGAAGTGCAAGACTACAAGACCTTGGATACTATTTTGTACCAGGATAACCAAAGTACTATTTTACTTGAGAAGAATGGCATGCAGTCCAGCTCCAAGTGGACTAAACATCTCAACTGTTGCTATTATTTTATAACCAACAGGATCAGTGCTGGAGACCTTTCCATCAAATATTGTCCAACCGGAGAGATGGTTGGTGACTTTTTTATGAAGCCCCTCCAAGGCAAACTATTTTTGAAGTTTCGTCATCTCATTATGAACCTTCCTTCTTAACCACCATTGCGAACTGCACTTTGCATTGCAGGAGTGTGTTGGGAATAGAAGACTTGTTCCATTGTTATTTTTCATGTTTTTGTGTCGATGCATCTGTGACTTGTTCAGATGTATGTGGGGCATATATTTTGATTGCCTTGTGAATAATTGTGATTGATTGTGAATGGAATTCCAGTGAATGTGAATGGAATGTGAATGGCTTGTGATTTGATTGTTTATGCCAAAAGAAGATGTCTTGGGATTAAGCCCCAGCATCTGATATATGTTTATGTGTTAAATGGGATGCTCATTGAAGTGTAATGCCTTTTATGAGCAAATTGGATGGGAGTCTCAAAAAGATACCTTTGGAGAAAATTATGTAAATGAGACTTTGTTCTCACTTCTTTAAAATAATCTACTTTGTTGTTATCAAATTTGTGAAGTCTCTATTTGATGAGGTGAGGTAATATTCTGAGTTGAGCAGCTTTATTTTGTTTGCACCAGTGTTGCAACTACTAACAGCTTTTACATGTAAGCTGTTCTCCCAACATGTGCTGTACAAAAGTCACAGTCTTCTCATCTTCCTCTTTCTTTTTCAAAATGCCTTCCTTTTTCTTTTTCTTGGAGGCTTCATCCATCTCTTGATCTTTATCTTTGTCAGGACAATTGGGCTTAATATGACCCTTTTTACCACAGTTGTGGCATGTCACAGTCTTGTGCCAATTGGTGTTATTACTGCCACCATTATTTCCACTGCCACCATTCTGCCTTTTCTTCTTTTCTTCTTCAGCCTGAGCAAATGCCACTGAATTGGTGTCAACATCTTGCTTCTTGGTTGGCATCCAGTGCTGATATTCATTCAGCATGTGGTAAGCCTTGACTGAGATCACTAGGATAGTCATCATTTCCGGCATGTAGTTATTCTGCAATTCTTCTTGCAGTTTTCCATACTGGCACTTGTCTGCTCATGTGATAAACATCATCGCAAGCTGCAGTTCAGAAGCCTTTTCATGAAGTTGCTTCTTCTGCACATCAGTTAGGGCTCCAAAGCCTACTCTCTTATCATAATGAGGAGTTATTAAAAACCATAGTCAGCACTCCTGGATCATACAGCTGTCCCTTGTAAGTAGTGACAACATCGATGAGGTTATGAAACCATTCCAGGTAGTCACTGCATGACATACTGCCTTGCTGCAAGTTATACAATGCATGCTTGGCATTGTCGAGTGCCAGAGGCATGTACTTCTGGTCTTCAAACTTGTAACAAATTCCCTTGATCACCTTGAGTAGGGAAAGGACATCTTGATCGCATTGCAGCATTGCCCAGTCAGCATGTTGCTTGAGTTTGCTTTGCAGCAACTCAGTGCACTGTCCGAGAACAAGTGCATATGCCTTCTGTAGGTTGGCATGCAACAAATACTCCTGCTTGACTGCCATGCTGAGCATTTTGCAGTGCATGTACTCTTTGTCTTTGTCTTCTGGTGTTGGGTTCATTGGATAATCCCTGTGAAAAGATAGGATGAGTTGGAAGAGGAATGGCAATCTTTGTTCCTGCAATAATAGAAGCATGAACATCTCCTCCACTCTTGTATTCTGCTCCAACATACTCAGTGATACACTTGTGCATATGCACATATGTGTCTGCCTGTTTATAATCTGAGCAATCAAAAATATGCCCATCCAGGTCTGCACAGTTTCCTTTAAATTTATTAGTAGTCATCGCCTTGGGACTTGCCATGGTTGACTGACTGTTTTGGCCACTTTGATTTCCTTGACAACCACCGTGCCCTCCACTTGAGTTGCAGTTGTTAGTATTGTTTGACATTATATGATACAACTTCTTTAAAATAATGTTGGGAGAACAGCTTATGCATAAAAGCTGTTAGTAGTTGCAACACTGGTGCAAACAAAATAAAGCTGCTCAACTCAGAATATTACCTCACCTCATCAAATAGAGACTTCACAAATTTGATAACAACAAAGTAGATTATTTTAAAGAAGTGAGAACAAAGTCTCATTTACATAATTTTCTCCAAAGGTATCTTTTTGAGACTCCCATCCGATTTGCTCATAAAAGGCATTACACTTCAATGAGCATCCCATTTAACACATAGACATATATAAGATGCTGGGGCTTAATCCCAAGACATCTTCTTTTGGCATAAACAATCAAATCACAAGCCATTCACATTCCATTCACATTCACTGCAATTCCATTCACAATCAATCACAATTAATCACAAGGCAATCAAAATATATGCCCTGCGTACATCTGAACAAGTCACAGATGCATTGACACAAAAACATGAAAAATAACAATGGAACAAGTCTTCTATTCCCAACAAAAGCTCACACATAGAAATCATACCAAATTTCTACATGAGATTTATCACCAATAGGCATGACCAACAAAGCAACCAACCAACCAAGCAACAAACAAAACTCGGAAGTGGAAAAACTATTGTGCACTCTGCAAAATCTTTCACGCTAGCTAGCTTATGTGAACTAATCAACAGTGTGCACTGTGATCAGGAGGTATCAGTAACATGGCACCATACCCAGGCTGCAAACCTGGTTGGTTTGCCCTCCTTGCAGAGTATTTAACCAAGCCATCACATGATGTACAGTAAAAGTAGACTATGTGGAAATGCTGCCTAAGTACCTGTGTACTAGGCCATGCCATCCTCCCCATAGGCAGTGGTGATGGTCCACCCATCATCTAATTTTCCTATGACTATGTAATAGACTATAGTGTAATGCAAGACAATCTCAGTTCAAATGCATTCATCTACTTAACAGGATTATTATCCCTACTAGAGTATATTCCATTGTAGTGTCTCCAAAATACCTTCTTCCCAAGTGCCTTTGTGTTTGCATCACTATAGTTGTAGTCTGTGTGAATTTTCCTAAGCATAACAATCCTTGCTGCCACACATTCACAGACAAAGTGGTAAGCTACAACACTTGCTTTCTTCTTACATGGTGAACCTGGGTGTGATCTGCTAATAAGTGATCCCATGTTGTCTCCAATAAGTAAAGCTGGTTTAGTGACCTTAACTCCAAGTGATCAAAGCATATACTGAAGTGATATAGCCTCCTCAGCACCGACTTTGGCTGCTGTGAGTTCTGCTGAGTAAGTACTCATAGCAATTGCACCCTGTCATTTACTTAGCCAAGTCACTGGTGTGTTTCCTAGGAATCTGATGATACCCATAATTGACCTTTGGGTCTTTTCATCATGGGCCCAATTCAAATCAAAGTAAACAGCTATGTCAATCTCTGCACCATGCAGCTCTGGTAATCTTGGGTCTAAGTCTTCTTGAGCATCAGGATACTGTTGATGCCAATCATGCTTACCCTCCATTACTTCAAGTCCACCACCTTTTGGTATGTCTAATGGTGCAGGTGGTTTGTGCTCAGTTGGATCAAACTTAATCCACTTTGCAGGCAAACCATTCAGATACTTGAATATGTCAATCACTGCCTTGAGATGACCTTCCCTTGGCATAGCAGAAAACCAGCTTAGTGATGCCATGGCAAAGCATAAGTCCATTCTTCCACAAGTAATCAACCACTGAGCAATACCAATCAATTGTTGATATTTCCTCTTGCCATCTAGGTCCAGTACAGGGGTGTTTTCAACCTCTGGCTTGTACTTTTCCTTCATAGGGTTACCTTCTTTACCTAGACAATCTTGGGGTTTGTCATTCCCTTCAACTATCTTGTCTTCGTGGCCCAAGATGATTTTTATCCTCTTGAGTGCCTCTCTAACATAGGTTTCTGTTCCGATACTCCAGGTTCCATCATCACCTTGCTTGTAGTCACAACCTAAATGATGTTCAGGTGGAGCTACCTTCTTGATGGTGTATGTCCTCTGGAGTCCCTCCATGATCTCTTGAGCCCTGTTACTAACACACATAATGTCATCAGTATGGGTACCAAGATAATCATAATGGTCCTTTCCATTCTTCTTAATCCAAACATCAGGATCAAAATGTGTTGGCTTAAACCCCATTGATAGCAGAGTGTCAGATAAGTGTGCATGCCATCGATTAGCACCAATCGGTAAACCATATTGTGCTTGTTCAATAGATGCAGGTGTACCTGGCTTGATCAACTTGTCAAACACTGTAAACTCTTCACTGAGCCTCACCCAGACTGGTATAGTATTGGATGCATACAAGTATGCATTACCAATGTCACCACACAAGACATCATACCTATTAGCAGCTGCAATCAACATTAATGCATGTGCACTAATTGTCTTCATGTTTGATGCATACAGGTCATGTCCAGTTGCATCAATAATGTGCCTGCCTATTACTAGCCTTGCCTTGCATCTGCCCAATTGTTTCACATCGAAGATCATCTGCATTGGCATGTACTGCCACTTATTTTTATCCTTCACTTCAGCACATTGGCATTTAGACAATATTTTGAACGTTTTCATGTCCATAATTGCCTGAAGCTCTTTGATAATAGCATCTCACCACAATGTATTATTCTCCTTTTTGTCTGTCTGAAGTGCTTCAGCTACAGTACGAGGGACATACACATTGTACTTGTAAGTTCCCATGGCATTGGATTTTTGCTTGTTGGGACTTGGTTTCTTTGATGTCCTACCACATCTAGTCCTTTCTTTATTAGAACTGGTGTGATGATGACATAGGGTTACACCATCAGTTTCCTCCCCATCTTTTCTATCATTAGCCCCTAAACCAAACTTTTCTTCTATTTGCTTGGTTATACTTATCATCTTTTCATAGGTCCGGCTCATGCCTTGTGCCCAGTTGACCATGCGCCATTGCTCCGGAGTCAATGGTTCTTTCTTCGCACGTTGACGTGCAGTTGGCCAAGACTTTAGGACAAACGTTGCAAGTTTATGAGGTGCATCAACCTTCAAATCATTGAACCCAACAGTTACTGATGTACCATCTTCGAGTTCACATTTGAACTTATATACCTCTTTTCCCATTCTATCTCTCCTGATGTATGAAGTTATTTCTGCTACACCACCTTCATTGAGAAGGTCTGTTGCTGGAACCATTAGGTGATCCAATTCCTCCAAGAACTTTTTCATTTCCTGTAGGTATCTTTCCCTTAAATCCCTTTCCACTGGTCCTGGCTCCTTTGATCCTGCCTTTTGATCTCCTTCCTTATCACTGTCACTTTCACTGTCACTTTCACTAGAGTCAGTTGAGGTGCTAGTGTCATTGCTTGAACTCGAGCTACTGTCAGATTCTGAACTAGAGTCGGATTCAGAGTCAGAGTTTGGGCGATTTTCTCTCCCCACCAAAGGTGGATCAGAGCTGTGAACAGGTGTTGGGAAGAAGTGGTCGGACTGATACGTGAGCAGTTCACGTGGAGCTTGTTCATCAGGGTGCTGTGGCAACACAATCGAGTGGCATACAACACGTTTAAATGCTGTAGGATCATCTGGCATGATGCGGTAACACATAGAATCTCCTGTGTGCCAGGCAATACCAAGAAATCGACCTTTTACCCATTTCTTCTGCTTTTCAGAAGTGTAAGGTGTTTCAAGATACCAGCACTGCTCATAAAAGGAGAACCGGAATAATGATATATCTGGTGTTTCTCCAGTGAGAGTTTCCATTGGCGTGCACCAGGAGAGACTTGCCCGTGCAGTGTGATTGTGAAGATCACAGAGATGGATATAAATATCGTGCTGCCGCTCATGTGGAACTGGTTGTACAGTTTGAAGGCGATGCCCTCGCTCCTGCAATTCTTGCCAAGCACGCTCAACATGATTGCTTTGCGATTTGTTAGGCTCGTTCATGTGTGGTTTGATGAGACAGAGAGCACTAAGACGTTTCCATGAGTCTGCCTTACACAGATTATTGGCATGATCCAAGTGAATCACTGTTGGACAGCCATAATTGTGTATGAACTCCATAAGGACTTGCAGGGTTTGAGCAGAGTCAACTCCTTTTTCCATTGGATAATAGGCAAGAATCTTGGATCAACTTGTGTAAAAGAGTAATCCCTTACTTGCAACCTTTTGTCTCCCCATAAGTGGTAATTCCACAATATCACAATATGCGGCTTCTTTGATTCGCATACAGGATAAAACAGGGAATCTAGCACCTTGGGGTTGTTTGGGGAATAGCTCATTCTCATGTTGTACAGAGGGCACAAACTGGGTTGTTGCCATGAATGTCTTTTTCACCACTTCCTGTATTACCAATCCAAGATGCCGATGCCACTCTGCAAGCTGATGAGGTTTCCAGTCATAATGAACAGGATTCCATATGTACCACCTGCATCTATGAGGCAAAGGGTCTCCATTCTTAGTGGATATTGGGGCAAGGACTTCTTTGTAACCATAGTCCATATTTTCCTCTGGTTGAGGGATTTCAATGTCCATATTATCCATTTCATCCATGCCAAATTGGACCATGTAATTGGTTGGTTGAAATGGTTGCTGGTTAGTGAGCTCACACCTAGGTAACTTATTGAAGTCAGGCTGAGTAATCTTAGTTACATAGAAAATCAGGTCCTGGCCATTGAAGTACAAAGGTATTTCGAGTCCACTTGTTAACTCGATGGTCTGGGATCCTCCATAGGTAATTGGCTTAGTATCAACAGTGTGACCAGCCCATTCCATTAGAGGTGGGGGAATCAACGTCTCCCCATAAGGGTCATAGAATGCATGGTTTACCTGTGCAACAAGGAGTTTTTTATGGGTCACTGAGGGGGACTTTACAATGGCAATTGCATCCACTACTCAACATAGTACACCATCATGATCAGCCTTCTTAGCATGACATCTTCCAGTAACATCCGGGTTCAACCCTGGTATCCCAGGGTAACCTCATAGCAACCACTACATGATCAGCATAGTGAGGATGTGAGTACTTGATACACACTACATTAACTAATTACAGGAAGCACTAGTAGTCTGCATGTTAGGTGCTGCCTGTAATTAGTTAATAGAGTGTGTATCAAGTACTCACATCCTCACTATGCTGATCACGTAGTGGTTGCTATGAGGTTACCCTGGGATACCAGGGTTGAACCTGGATGTTACTGGAAGATGTCGATTAACAGTCTTGTTAGACATTTACACAAGCAAGTTGAAACATACTTGAAACTGTATACCATACACAGAGCATTGAGCAGGAATGGTACACATTACAATAAAGAGTTGCAAACTTCATGACAAAAAGATTAGATTCCAATTGTTTTAACAGACGTAATGTGTCTCCACATTTCATCCATTTACAGGGATTAACTCCTCATGAATGGGTAGCCTAGGGTATTGGCAGCAATTAACCATGGTGGTGGCTCTGGTCTCTTGCGTGTGAGACTATGCGAAGAGGATGCTTCATAATTCATTTGTAAAATCATATCATAAACAACATTTGTCTAATATCATAATATTTGAATAGATGCAATAGGAATGATAGTAGGATTCACTTCGAATGAATGGAGTTACTTACCATTGTTTGCTTGTCCCCTGTTATTCCAGACCCACTTCTACTTGGTAATATCTAACTGATGGGTACAATGATCATTAAACTACCAGAATGGAATCTTCGAGTACATGACCAAAAAATGATACACATGGAATTCATACATGCACTCATGTTATATGGCATTGACACTTCCAACGTTGGGAGAGAACAAAATGCTGCGGTGACAAGAGAAGTTGTACGTAACCGTACCATTAGCCTTATGTTTCGACATGCAAATTGCATGCAACCGAAGGAAGCAGCTAGGGCTTGGATGTATTTCAAACCAGAGACAGTCATCATAGATCAGGCTGATCAAGATGTAAATGTCTTGGATTTCTATTTGCCACTCAAGGCCACTATTCTTTGGGCAATAAGAATTAGTGTGAATGAGCCTGGTATTGACTTTGCTAGCCAGTGTAACATGGCATATGATCCAAATGCCTGTGTATGTACACTAGCTCAGCTTGACCCAATCATTCTCGAGTTAACCTCAGGTACTGGAGCTAGACGCAATGAACCACAAAGAAAGCTTGCTAATCCTGTTAAGTTGGACATGTTTAACTTTGGACAGGAAAGCTGGTTCAACTGGAAGCTGCATTGCTTTGCGCAGTTAAGGGGAGCTGGTGTAATTCAAATCATTGAAGATGAAGAATATGCCAAGCAAAACCCGGTACTTAGTGCCATTGTTGCCAGATTGATTCAATCTGCCTTCATGAAGTAAAGGTGATTATATCCCAGTAGCTTTCATGGAAGACCCAGAAATTATTAATGATGGGTACAAAACGTGGAAGAGGTTAATTGAGTATTTTGAACACCCTGAAATGCTACAATCAATGAATAATCAGTGGGCGGCAGAATTGAAAAAGCTGACCTACAAAGATCAAAAATTTGATCAGTTTGCACAAAGGTTCTTGTCTATACACAATGTCCTCATTATGATTGCCAAAACGGCGAAGGAAAAGAAAGTCACTATCTCTCATACAGAGGACTGGAAGAGTGTTCTACTATCCAAAGTAGAAACATTATCTGAATTCCAGAGTGAGGCTCTCAACTTACGTCGTGATGATAACGCTACACTATGGGATTGTATTTGCCATTTACGTGGAGTAGCATTCCGTAACAAACTCACAAAAAGTGATAACCAGACTAAGACCAGTGAGGAGAAAACTGTAAAAGAGAAGACACCGGATAAATCCAGTAGTAGCAAGGATGCAAAACAAGTCCTCAAACAGCAGTTGCTCAAAGAATTGAGAACGGCAAAAGACGATACAGCAAAGGAAGCAATCCAAAAAGTGCTTACCCTAGCTGGTTTTCCTAAGCCTGGTAAGAAGGATAAGAAGGAAAAGAAAAGGCATCGATTGCAAACAAAAGATGATGAGTCAGGGGAGGACCTCAATGACATTGACAAGGCAGCCATCAAGCAGAAGTTTGATGAAGACCTCAAGCCTAAAAAGTCAAAGAAAAAGAAGTCAACGAAATCAGAAGCGTAAAGCTGATTTCACCCCTTAGGCAGGCCATCATTCTTGTTGAGGCAAACTGGTGAACAGCGAGATAAGTAGAGAAGTAGTAGTTTACATATTGAAAAATATTAGTCTGTGGTTGACAACACTTTACCTCTACTATTGTACTTAGCTAGTATCATACTTAGCTAGTCCTTATAAAGAGCCATAGGGCTCACCCAATCTAATAATCAACCTGGTGGTTAGATGATTATAAATTGCAATACAAAGTTGCATTAAAACGAGCACAAAATGAAAGTGACAACATCAACCAAGTGAAAGCCAGGACAGCCCAGCGCTGTAGATCGCAGTATAGCAAAAAGACTGCAAACACGCAATACAATAAAGTGAATATACTTAAATCTGCCATCAAATTGATGTGGTTATGCCATGTTAGATTCAGGCTCACATAACCCCTATGTCAACAAAGACTGGTATATTATTGAAGATCATGCTAAGAAGGCTGATCATGATGGTGTACTAGGTCGAGTAGTGGATGCAATTGCCATTGTAAAGTCCCCCTCAGTGACCCATGAAAAACTCCTTGTTGCTCAGGTAAACCATGCATTCTATGACCCTCATGGGGAGACATTGATTCCCCCACCTCTAATGGAATGGGCTGGTCACACTGTTGATACAAAGCCAATTACCTATGGAGGATCCCAGACCATCGAGTTAACAAGTGGACTCGAAATACCTTTGTACTTCAATGGCCAGGACCTGATTTTCTATGTCACTAAAATTACTCAGCCTGACTTCGATAAGTTACCTAGGTGTGAGCTCACTAACCGGCAACCATTTCGACCAACTGATTACATGGTTCGATTTGGCATGGATGAAATGGATAATATGGACGTTGAAATCCCTCAACCAGAGGAAAATATGGACTATGGTTACGAAGAAGTCCTTGCCCCAATATCCACTAAGAATGGAGACCCTTTGCCTCATAGACGCAGGTGGTACGTATGGAATCCTGTTTGTTATGACTGGAAACCTCATCAGCTTGCAGAGTGGCATTGGCATCTTGGATTGGTAACACAGGAAGTGGTGAAAAAGACATTCATGGCAACAACCCAGTTTGTGACCTCTGTACAACATGAGAATGAGCTATTCCCCAAACAACCCCAAGGTGCAAGATTCCCTGTTTTATCCTGTATGCGAATCAAAGAAGCCGCATATTGTGATATTGTGGAATTACCACTTATGGGGAGGCAAAAGGTTGCAAGTAAGGGATTACTCTTTTACACAAGTCAATCCAAGATTCTTGCCTA
>CAVPPY010000008.1:0-29770 GCA_963707245.1 Pirellulaceae bacterium | reverse complement strand
CGGACCACCGCTCAAGATTCTGCTGGTAGGACAAGAGCATATCCGGCAGACACTCAAACGCTCCGAGCACACGGACGTCGTCAATCGCATCAGTGTCCGTTACCAGCTCAGGTCGCTGACCAAGGATCAAACGCGGCAGTATATCGACTTCCACCAAGTCGGTCATCATGGCGGTGATCCCAAGATCTTTGACGAGACAGTCAAGGATGCACATCCATGAGTTCACCGGCGGCAACCCGACCGGCATCAACAATGCAGCCATCGCCTGCCTGCTGTACGCCACGTCGAAGCATTCCCTGCGAATTGACGAATCCGCTTTCCGCCAAGCTTCAGCCGAACTTCATTGGAATTAAGGAGCCATCGCATGCCCGAGCGCACGATCATCACACGTGACTATCTGCGGCGGCTTCGCAACGAGATCGACTTCAACCATCTACTGCGTTACCTGCGTTGGCCGCACCAGCAAACCGATGGTAAACTGACCTTCGTCTGCCCCGACTGCAGCGAAATCACAGACAAGTGTCAATCCGAAGACCAACTTAGCCCGATGCTTTCGCTGTGAGAGGAACTGGAACCCAATCGACTTCACCATGCAGGTCTACCACATTGAGTTCCTGGAAGCAGTAGGTCAACTGGAACCGCTGCTCCTCGCAATCCTGACCGAGGCAACTAGCTGTCATCGCGACAGCAACCCTGGGGATGACCAAACATCATCCCCTTTTTCAACAACCCAAACGGCCACCCAAATCAGAATCCAGCGGCCACTCTAAGCGAGACCTGGCATTTTCGTCGGGTTTACCGGAACTTATGGCGGAAACAGTGGGTGAAGCGTTTCCGACTTCGAAGGCCAACTACCTCTACTATGATGAAGTCGGACTCGGAATTGAACCCCATTTGGACAATGAAGAGTTCTCTCTCAACGCAATATTGATGCTCAGGCATGAATACGAAGAGAACCCATCTGCATTGGTGTTGAAAACTGGGGGCAGTGCACTTCGGTAGGGCAAGCGATGTCGAAGCAGGCATGCCCTGGATTCTAGAAGCGGTCGGCAGGGATTCAGCCGTAACTTCTGCATTGCTAGGGCGATACCGCATATGGAGCGGCAACAAGCACGCAGCAGTGCATTGCTGGAGAATCTTCGCGAGAGGTAGCGCAGCGTAACGTTCTGGGCTGGTCAAGAATGCGACTGGCTAACTGTTACCGGCCAGCGAAGGCGTCCACGACTTTCGTGCGGACACGGAAGCGGGATCTTCGCCGACGCGAACGCGCACTGGCGATTTCATGAGGCTTGCCAGCCACGTTGTGAAAGAGCTTGCCGAAATTGCTGACCAGGCCAAGCCATACGGAGGATTGCAAGCCCACCCGCTCGATAATCGGTGGCGCATCCTGGGCTGTCGCACCGCGCTTGCCAGGAATCATGCACCGCGCGGTCCAGTCCAAGAATTCTAAATACTCGGCAGTGCTCATGTTCAGAAAGCCCTTGTCACTGCAGCGACAACCATTGGAACTGGGGCAGGCACCGAGTCACCATAGCGCTCATCGATATGTAGCGGAGACAAACAAGCATCCACCAACTCCGCTCGGGATATTTCTTTGCCAGCCTTAACATCCGAACTAGTTGCAGATTGCGTCAACAATGCCTCCAGTCGCTTCTTGGACGAGGTGAAATCGCTTGCTTCGACCGTCTCGGCCAATTTGGCACGAATGGGATTCAAGTCGACGTAAGCCACACAAGCCAGTAGCGCCGAGGCATCCAGCAAACGCACGGCACGAAATCTTGACTCCCAAAACCTTCCCGAATCCCCCGTCTCCCGGTTGGCGCGTTGCCCGACATATTGGCACAGCAAACGCATCCACCAGGAGATATCGCTCAACCGCCGCCGGATCTTGCGCAGTTTGTCTGGATCATTAGCAATCGAATTGATCTCCGCTTGCGTCGGTTCTTTAGCCGAGCCATCTGGATTTTTGCGTTGTGGGCACAGCATGAACCAACGACGTGCTACCTCCGCATCGTTCCAGGATTTGACCACATCCGGGCGCGAGCCGCAGAACCAGATGGAAATGGTTAAACATTATGGCAAAGCCGAGCAAGTCAATTCCGAAGTTGGCAGCCTGCACGGCAACTTCTTTTCCAGCCACAGTTTGCGGTGGTCGTAGTTTTCTCCCGTCAGCGGATCGTCACCCATTAGAAAACACCTTGGCACGGCTCGATTCATAACATGTACGCAGGCGATTTCATCAGGTGAGAACAACTCTTCTCTTGCTATCTTAGCCATGGCTTTCTTACTCCGAGGTCACGTCCACTTGTGCGAGGTGCGACACACCGTCAGCGCGAGACGACCAAGCTCTTTTAGAAATGACGCTCGGCGAGGCTCCATGCTTACACGCCTCCCCCAAGATTTGCGGAAAAATCTACTCAAAGAGAGTGCACTGCCCCCGGAAGCAACCCAGACTGCAGGAGCGGAGGGAGGATTTGCTGTTCGGTGACTTCTGGCTCGGCGGGCTCGACGACGAGTCCCATTTGCTCGCGGACCCAGGACTCTGGTCGCAGCAACTCGATCTCCAGCAACGATCCATCGGCTTTAGGCATCGCCAAGCTCAGTTGCAGCCACGTGGTCCAATCCGGCTCGACGAACGTATCTCGCTCCGACTGCGAGACTTCCGGATTGTGCGCAAGTACGCGATCCCCCACGCACAGTGTTTCAATGGGCGCGTGCGTGCAGAACTGCTGCCGGTTCGATTGACCGCTTGACTAGGCACCGCCTTTGGCTCACCGGTGTTCGGCCAGAAGAACAGCGTAATGCCTATCGCAATGCAAACGCCGGGCAATAGTCGAGCAAGAATACTCAGTGAAGAGGCACAAGCTACTCGCTCTTGCTTCCCGACCATTGCAATTGTTGAATGTTTCATGGTTTGGCCACTTGAGGTTGGGGAGAGAACGCTCGCTGCGAGTCGTTCCTTACACCACTCCCCACATTTCTTGAAAGAATCTTCTACTGGAGTGCTGTGCCCCCGGTACTCTTCTGCAAAAATCTCTACTGTCCTAATTCGATCACAATTCGGCCCGAACAATATGACCGCTGGATGCTTGCCTATTTTACGCTGAGGTCACGCCCGTTAATGTGCACCCTTACGAACGGATGGTTCCGCTGAAAGTGCTCGGCTCGCGTTGTAAATGCGGTGGAGCATTCAAAAGAACTTGAGATAAAAAAGTATTTTAGGTTTACGCACTGACTTTCGATCTTATCAAACACTTGCGGCGTCAATCGATTAAATCCGAGCGAGATTCCGCCTAATTCGACTGAGAGCACACTTGCGATTATCTCGTCGGTAGCAACAAAACCGGACGCTTCAAAGAATTCAAGACGCAATGATTTCAGTTCCTTAGTAAGTGAAATTGGGAACTCGAATTGCGTGGTGCCACTCATCGTTCCGATACTCTTAAAATGAGCTGCAGTCAGCGAACCCGCCCAGTTTTGCAAAGCAATTTTAATGATCCCGTCGAACGCATGTTTATTGGCGCGATCGTCGCATGGTAGAAAGTTGATGCACTGAACTCCTCTAAACCGGCCTATCTCTATGACAGTTTCATCAGTGATCTCCGATAGTGATAGGGTATGCCCGATAAAGAAGTTTTCGCCTGCTTCCTTTATTATCCGTACAAGCGTTTTCTTTGGCAGCTTCATAAATCGCGACTTTTTGCAGTCGGGGAATCGGCTCAATTGTTCGACTAAGTGATAGATGTTGTCCCGGAATTCGTCCGCCCTATTTTGCTCCTCCCAGTATTCAAGCACTTGCGAATCTTGAGTCAGGCAGCTAAGCGTCTTGTGGAGGCCTTCGAGATGATCATGTTCCAGATTCGCCGGGACCGAATCGGATTTGGCATACTCAATCGCAAAGCCACACTCATTAAGCAAAGCATAGTCGCCAGCTGAAGCAACGATCATTGACGCGTAAGCGACAGCTTCATTCGCGCGATCCATGGAATCTTCTGCCTCGAAAACTTCGTATTCGAATGAATCTGAGGTGATCATCGAGAATGCGTAATCGCGAGCAACTGCACTCCCAAAACTTGTCGGGCCCAAAGAGTAGACACTGAGTCGAAATTGCACATAAACACTTTCTTCATTCTGCTACTTAAACAGCTTCTGTAGTGCATTATCAAACAGCGCTTCATCCAAATATGCCGCCTTAAAGAGTCTCGCGCGGCCATCATCACGAGACCATCGCCAGCTTACGTTCTGTATTGCCAAAGCTGAAGCTGTGACACAAAACGTGTGCTAGAGTTTAGCGGTTCCACAAAGGGTATCGCCAGATGTCAGCACGTAAGTTTTTAACGCCAGAACAGAAGATATCGATTATACGGGAGCACCTGATCGAAAAGGTGCCAGTCTCGGAGCTGTGCGACAAGCACGGCATCAGTGTCGTCAACTTCTATAATTGGCAGAAGCAGCTTTTCGAGAACGGCGCGGCCGCTTTTGAACGTAAGACCAATTCGGCCAATGCCAAGCGGCAGGACGACGCCAATGCGGCCAAGCTGGAGAAGCTCGAAGCCAAGCTGCAGCAGAAGAACGAAGTGATCGCTGAGCTCCTCCAGGAGCATGTCGAACTAAAAAAAGAACTTGGGGAACCCTAAATCGCACTTGGGTTCCCCACGAAAAACGCGACGAAATTGTCGACTATGTGCGTAAATGGACAGCAGCCACAGAGGTCACATCGAAGCAACTGCTGGCATGGATCGGCCTGTGGTCTTCGACCTTCTCCAACTGGACGCGGAGCTACGGCAAAGCTTACGAGCACAATGGCTGGATACCGCGCGACCACTGGCTCGACGAGTCGGAGAAGCAAGCGATCATCCAATACCACTTCGATCATCCGCTGGAGGGTTATCGGCGTCTGACTTACATGATGCTCGATGCCGACGTGGTGGCTTGTAGCTCGGGCACCGTGTATCGGGTGCTCAGTCAAGCTGGCTTGCTCAAGCGCAACACTAAACGGTCGCTCAAAGGAACTGGTTTCCAGCAACCTTTGGCGGCGCATGATCATTGGCACATCGATATTTCGTACTTGAATATCGCAGGTACGTTTTATTTTATGGCCAGCGTGCTGGACGGCTACAGCCGCAGTGTGGTGCACTGGGACATTCGCGAGAAGATGGAGGAGATCGACATCGAGATCATTCTGCAAGCAGCTCGGGAGAAGTTCCCAGATGCCAAGCCGCGGATCATCTCGGACAACGGCCCCCAGTTCATTGCGAAAGACTTCAAGCACTTCGTTCGCCTGTGCGGCATGAAGCATGTGCGCACTAGCCCTTACTATCCCCAGAGCAACGGCAAGATCGAGCGGTATCATCGCACGATCAAATCCCAGTGCATCCGGCCCTTGACTCCATTGAGCTTGGATGATGCAAAGCGCGGGGTAGAGAAATTCGTGATCGAATACAACACGGTGAGACTCCACAGCGCGATCGGCTATGTGACTCCACAAGCGATGCTCGAAGGTCGTCAGCAAGCGATCTTCGATGAACGCGATCGCAAACTTGCCGAAGCTCGCCAGCGGCGTGCCGAGGCTCGAGCGGCTGCCAGAAACAAAGCTACCTCCAATTCGTCACCGCCATCGAACACGAGCTATACTGACAGTGATGTTGCGGAGGATAGAGCTCTGCTGGGAAGCAACTCGAGCGCCGCACCATTGCCGTTGACAAATGTCGGTAGTGTGCTGAGTGAGATCACCTCAAACTCAGCCACTATCGCATCCCCACCATAGCCAATTTGTTAATGGCTCCAAGCGCAAAATCCCGGGGGTTTGGGGGCTGGCCCCCATCAGAGAAAATCGTCTTCAGACCACTTCATTACTAAGCTAAACGCTAACCTCGTTTTCACAACTTACGCTGAACCAATACAGTTCTTGTTCCACAATTCCGGACCATCTATCTTGTTCCAATCGATGCCCTTCCGTCCGTAGGTTGGACCACCAAAGTAGTCCATCAGCTTCTGCTCCACCCCGCGTGCCTGGAATTCAGAATCTAGTTTGATGTGCCTGACACTATATCCATTCTGTTCTGCCAAATTCACGTTGCCGCCGAATTTCGCTTTTGCCACTCGCTGAAGCGCGCTGTTAGATCCAACAGCCCGTTTAAAGTCACCACTTCCGACATACACCAGCGCATCGTCCTTAAACAATCCGTAAACGTACTTGGAATCATACGTATTGTGCACCAACACGCCATCTCGGCCGACGTAGTAGACGTGTTCGGCGAAGACTTCGAGGTTGTAGACGGGTTGGGGGCCGGGACGAGCGAGCTTGGAAATGACTCGCTTGGTGTCGCCGGAATAGGTGTGCAAGCGTTCGCCGATTCTCAGCAGGCCAGCTTGCACGTACGCTTGACGATCGACGGACCAGAATGGGTGATTGCTCGTTGTGCCAATGGTGTCGGTGGCTTGTGAGCGGTAGTCGCTAGCGTGTCCGTTTAACGCCGTAATGTTAGGAGTGTCCGAAAAACCGGAGGGGACGCGGGGACGCGTGGGGGCAGTGCACGTCATGAAGACGCAACTAGGCCCCCGATAGCGTGCAGTGCCCCCGTTGCACCCCCGCCCCCGTTGCACACCCCCGTTGCACAGTGTCTCCGCTTGCCACGGAAGTTAAGGATTGTGCACGGACTTAACTTATTTTTAAGGTGGTTGCTTTGCCGACTCACTCCCAACTTGCCGGCATCCAGGTCATTACGTGCCGTTTGGTAAGATACGGGTGGGCAGGCTTGGGGGCAGTGCACTTGCGCGGTTCCAGGCGGTGCACTCGCGGGAGGGGGTTTCGACGTTGCAATGTCCCCAATCGCACCCTGCTTGCCGACGGTATCCGGCTTGGTGCTCCGGTGTGCAGTGTCCCCGTGGCAGTGTCCCCAGTTGCTGGTGTGTGCCGACTTGCGGACGGTAACCCAACGTGGTGCTCCGGCGAGGAGTGCCCCCAGGTGCCACCCACCCCCAGGTGCCACCCCCCCACCCGACGGCGTGGAGTGCCCCCAGGTGCCAGGCGCCTCACCCAGGTGTGGAGTGCCCCCAGGCGCCACCCCCAGGTGCCAGGCGTGCTCTGAAGAGAATCATTGTAGTCGCGGGGTCTGAGGCGATCGAGGTTCAGGGCTAGTAGTCTCGAAAGGGACCGCGAGGATGGCTGGCATCCATTTCTTGTCGCCAAGCGTTGAATCGGTCTTGCACCATCCGCGCGATGTCGGGCCTTTCCTGGGTGAGATCCTTCGATTCCCCGATGTCGTTGCTGAGATCGTAGAGACCGTTTCCCTTGGCCGATTCGAGCCATTTCCATTTGCCGACTCGGGCCGCCTTGTCACCGCGGCGTTGCCAGAACATTTCCGTGCGCGGCGAAGCCATCTCTTCGCGGAGCACAGGCAGCATATCGAAACCGTCCAGTTTTAGTCCAGCGGGCGGGTTGGTACCCGCGGCTGCCAGCAGAGTCGGTACCAGCTCGAGCGATGTTAAGAACTCATCGCAAACCCTGCCCGCAGGCACTTTGTTGGGCCAGCGAATGAGAAATGGGACACGCAGTCCGCCCTCCCACATGGTAGACTTGGAGCCTCTCAGCGGCGCGTTGCCTCCATTGCCGCTGCCGCCGTTGTCCGACATAAACATGACGATGGTGTTCTGCGTTTGTCCCGCCTGATCGATGGCCGCCAGGACTTCGCCAATCTTCTCGTCCATGCAGGTCACCGCAGCATAATATCGCGCGAGTCGTTCGTCCTGTGTCACGCCGCGATAGGCGGCCACGTATTCCTCTGGGGCTTGGACACCCGGCTTCTGCCCGCCGTTGTCCTCAGCCAACGTCGACGCACCATGTGGAGCATTGAAAGGCAGGTACAGGAAGAACGGTCGTTCGGCAGATTGTTGGTTCACGAAGGCCAATGCCTCGCGACCAAATACGTGCGTGACATAGGTCCCGCGGTCCTCCTGCGTCCGCGCGTTGCCTCGAAACAGCGACGGCACACCGTAGCGCTCGTGCGTATAGTAGTCGATGCCGTTGTTGCCATGCCCGTAAAAGAAATCGAAACCGCGCTGCAACGGCAAGTAGCGCTGGGCTTGCCCCATGTCCCACTTCCCAACCACTCCATTCACATAGCCGGCAGGCCGGAGCATGTCGCCGATAGTAACTTCCCGTGGATCCAAGCCGAGCGTCATTTCAGGCGAAACCGCGTATTCCTCCGGCGTGTAGCGGTGGCCGTAATTCACTAGATCATTGCGGACCATGTCGTACAGTCCGTTTCGCTGTGGATGGCGTCCGGTGAGAATGCTCCCGCGCGACGGAGTACAGGCGGGCCAGGTGACGTAGAAATTCGTCGCCCGCGTTCCCTCCACAGCCAGTCGATCGAGATTCGGTGTGTTGATCGGCTTGGACCCGATGCAGCCCAGATCCGGATACCCTTGATCGTCACTTACGATGAGCAGGATATTCGGCTTTTCCGCCGCACAGGATCGTGCGCACGTAGCACCACAATAGATCGTCGCGACAATAGCGAGAGCCTGGATCGAAAATGATCCGAAACGACGGTGGAGACTATAACTTCGACCCATAACAAGAATTCTCCTCGGTGAAAGCTGCGATGCAGCCATTTTAGTTTGGTATGATCCGGAGACTGCGGGTGGGATCCGCAAGCTGAAAAACGGAGCTGGGACCGAGCACTAGCCAAGGCTGATATGATAGGCTTCAAGCATGCTCCATGCAGCTCTCTACAGTGACCAGTTGACAACGTGCGACCTTTGTCATCTCAACCTAACGCTACCCCATCAGAATGGATGATTCACATGCAACAAACCACATTCACTTCACTAGTGGTACTGGTAATTGTGTCAAGCGGTATCGTTCGAGCAGGATGGCACGTCGCTCATCGAGCCGGGCGGACGGTAAAGAAACTCGCGGACGGAATGAAGTTCACGGAAGGACCGGTGTGGTTGCCAAAAGAAAAGAAACTGATCTTTTCCGACATCCCCAACAGTAAACTCATGCAGTGGAGTCAAGAAGACGGTCTGTCTGTATTTCGAGAAAGCGAAAATGCCAACGGAAACATTCTCGATCTTCAAGGGCGTATCATCTCATGTCAGCATGGGGCTCGCAATGTTGTAAGAATCGAGCCCGATGGCAGTACCACCGTCTTGGCGGACAAGTTTGAGGGAAAACGCTTCAATTCGCCCAATGACGTAGCAGCCCGTTCCGATGGCACGTTATGGTTTACCGACCCGCCATGGGGCCTGACGGAGCCGCATGAAATTCCCGGAAACTGGGTCTACAAGCTGGATCCCGAGACCGGCAGCGTCGAGGTAGTTCATAAATACTTGGCCATGCCAAACGGCATCGTCTTTTCCCCGGATGAGACGCGCATCTACATTGCGGACACTGGAGGAAACAAGCGCCATCCGGATCCCAAATTTCACGAGCTCCCAGCCAGCATTCAGTGCTATGAAGTGAGCGAAGAGGGCAAGCTTGGCAACAAGCTGTTCCAAATCGACGCCGGCAGCGACGGGATGGCGGTTGACGTGCGCGGCAATCTTTACACAACCAACGGCGGCAAGGTGCACATCTACGCCGCCGATGGCAAGGAGCTTGAGCAGATCGATGTGCCAGAAGGACCCGCCAACGTCTGTTTTGGCGGCGACGATTACAAGACACTTTTCATTACTGTGCCACGTCGCTTTATTCGATTCGTGTGAAAAATCCTGGTGCGAGGCTGAGAGCGGTGAGATAGCCGCGTCGTAGAGTCAATCGCTTTCCCATCCATTTCATTCCGTTTCGACGGAATCAGAGAGTAAATAGAGACCACACTTCTCGCTGACATGAAGGAAATGGGCAGCGAACACCCTCACATCATCGGATTCTCTCCGTGCAGCTTCTACGCAAGGCCGCATCCCAGCACCCATGATCATGCCCGTAGACTTGCCTCGGCATGCAGCTTGGTTTGGTAACGCGTGCCGAAGATTAGAAGTGGGGCTCGCTTTCACGTTGGCTCAGCAAGCCAGTACGCACCCCGAAGCTGCTAACGCCATGGCCAGTCCCAAGGCCGCCAAATTGCAGGGGCAGGCTCGGGGGAAGGTTCGGGGGAAGGTTCGGGGCGAAGGTTCGGGGGCGAAGGTTCGGGGGCGAAGGTTCGGGGGCGAAGGTTCGGGGGCAGTGTGGGAAGGTTCGGGGGCAGTGCACTTGCCGCGGCAGGGTCGGGAGGGTCGGGGGCAGTGCACTTGGGCTCCAGTCGGTGCACTCTTCAGGCCGGGCTCGGGGGCAGTGCACTTGCGCGGTTCCAGGCGGTGCACTCGTGGGAGGAGGTTCCGAGTATGCAATGTCCCCATCGCACCATGTCCCCAATCGCACCCCGTTTGTGGACGGTACCCAGCGTAGTGTTCCGGTGCGAATGCCCCCGTGAGGGCAGCCCCGTGGGGGCAGTGCACATCATGAGGCGCAACAAGGCTCCCGATAGCGTGCAGTGCCCCTGTACACCGATACAACAAGGCCCCCGATAGCGTGCAGTGCCCCTGTGCACCCATATGCGTTTGTTTAACCCCAATACCGTTCAACGAAGCGTAAGTAGTTTGTGGCCAAAGAAGTTAGAGCGAGTGCTAGCATGGGTGGTATTCGTTATAGGTTCAATGTTTCCGTCTTCGGCACAGGGAAAACGCATTTTGATAGCAAATCCCTAGCCGCTACTCCTACGGTGTTTACGTTCGTTGAACGGTATTATGTTTAACCCCAGTCAAGGTGGGCTTCCAGCTTGTTACGGTAGGGCCAACGAAATGCTTGCACAACTAATTGGTAAGTCCGTAGCAGGAGCTTAGCCACGAATATTGAACGGTATTGTTACCCGCAGCCGTAGGCGAGGATACTGGTTGCGAACCTCGCCGTTGGCTGCGGGTTAAACTATTAAATCAACAGCTCGCTTGACCGGCAGGAGGCCAAGCTGCAGGACAAAACGCCCTTCCGGGTTGGGCAAGCCAGCAGGGGGCCTTTGAGTGACGCTTGGGGTGGGTGACACTTGGGGTGCGTAGCTTCAGCAGACTGTTCGCACCACCCGTTTGTACTGGAAAGGGGCCGAGGAGACTGAGTCACCCGACTGCTGAAGAAACGCGAAGGCTGACGATCGTCATTTCGTAAGCTATGGTTCAACGACCACGCCGCTGTCTATCAACGATGGACTCATCGCCTATGAACAACTCGACTATCCCAGACCTGCGCAATTTTCCGCGAACGAATGTGCGAACCCCGGCTACCGTGTTCATGCCGACGGCGGAAGGCATCGACTCCTGTCGGGCATGGACTGACGATCTCTCACCCTCGGGGGCCTTGGTCTTGACCGAGCAGCCCATCCCCCAACCAGCATTCCTGCTGAGAGTCTACTACCCAGGACTCCAAGATTACCTGCTGGAATGCCGCAGAGCACGTCAGGGCGTTACCCAAATTCGAAGGATCAACCTGCTGCAAGAATGGAAACGCTACAGTTGCGGCGTTCACTTTACGGGCATTTGCTCAGACCCTGAGTTGATTGCTCTGCTGCAACGCTGACTCAGGATTGACTTAGACGGATTTGGATCTCGTCATCGACCACTTGGACTTCATGTACAGCCGTTGGCTCCGTGGCCGGCATGGTAATAGCCTGGCCGGTGCGAACATCAAATTGTGCTCCATGTCTGGGACAGCTCAGGCAGAAGCCCTGCAGTTCACCTTCACCCAGCGGGCCGCCGTCATGCGTGCATACGTCATCCAAACAAAATAGCTGCTGGCCAATTCGCACGATCACAATGTAGCGATCCCCCAGTTCCAGGCAGAGTTTGCCTGAGGCGGGAATGTCTTCCAGGCGGGCTACCGTAACAAATTCATTCATCAAGCTGGATTCGTGGTTGGGGATGCAAGTCGAGGAATAGAAAGTATCGTAACCATGCCGAGTGATTATTGATACTCGCGCACTTGGCGGGCGATGGATTGTCCCAGTGCCTCGCGAACGGACTCGATACTGATACGATCAAAAATCTGCTGAAAGAATCCGGTGACGATCATGCGTGTGGCTTCCTTGCGGGTGAACCCACGGCTCTGAGCGTAAAAGATCAACTCTTCATCGACTTTGCCAGACGTGCTGCCGTGGGTGCAGCGAACATCATCAGCCAAGATTTCCAGGCCTGGAATGGAATCGGCGCGAGCCTGGTCACTCAGCAAGAGATTGTCGTTGCGTTGGTAGCCATCGGTTTTTTGGGCCGCTGGATCGACGGCAATCATGCCTCGCCAAACGGTGCGAGCTTGGTCCTGCAAGGCTGCCTTATAGAGAAAGTCGCTGCGGCAGCTGGGAGCTTGATGGTGTTGCAAGGTGTTGTAGGTCAACTGCTGGTGGTCTTGGGTAAACAGGACACCATTGACTTGGCTATAAGCTCCCTCGCCTACCAACGATACCTTTTGGCTGACCTGCGAGAAACGGCTGCCTATGGCGGCGACGGTCCATTGGATGCTGGCGTCCCGATCGATGGTCGCTCGCTGATGTGCAAAATGCCAAACGCCTCGTCCCCAATCCTGGAGATTGACGTAGCGCAAGATTTCCGCCCGGCTTGACAATGATTTCCACACCGCCCAGGTGCAAGCCACCCGAAGTGTGCGAATCACTGTTCGATTCGTACAGGAAGGTAGCTTCCGCTCCCTCTTCGATGACAATCAATGTATGGCCGGTATCGATACCACCCTCAGTCATGCCGGCAGCGATGCGCAACGGTTGATCGACACACACACCGCGGGGAACGAACAGCAACTGACCACCGCTCCAGCAGGCCGCATGTAGAGCCGCAAAGCGATCTTGCTGGGGATCGACCACGGAATGCAGATGCGACTGCGACCAGATCGGAGTGCTCGCTCGCCAGCCGGCTCAAGTCACCGAACAGCACGCCGCGTCTAGCCCACTTGTCGTCCAGATGTTCGGAAAGTACGCTGTCCGTTCAGCGTGGTCAGCACACCGGCCTGATCCACGCCCTCGGCCAACCACTCGGCAATGCCGGCGGCTTGAAGACTGGCAAACGTTTCGGGTCGGCGGGCAGTTGGTAGCGATTGAGTTTGAAGCTCCGCAGATCGCTGCGCATCCACTCTTCCTGCTTGCGATCCGGCCAAGCACCGGTCTCAAACTGCTGCCACGCTGGCGACGACGGGCAGGTCAGCCAATCCGGCTCGCTGCGAAGGGACAAGAAATGCTCAAAGCCCTCGGTGTCAAATTTGGAAGCTTTGGCGGATTGCGAAGCAGTTGTCATGGATTTTCTGAGATTCTAATAAGTCAAAGCGTTCGTGCGAATGTCGTGTTGCCAGCCGAGGATACTCGCGAAGCGGGCCTGAGCCTCTCCGGAGAAATCAACAGCTGGGTCTAGGCAAACATGGATCAGTCTGAAAAACTGAGGCAAGGCAAAGCGTTGCAATCTGTCTTGCCTTCGCTCCGGAGATAAAACCATCTTGAAACAGACCTTAGCCCACGGAGCCTTCCATTTGCAGTTGGATCAGCCGATTCATTTCGACGGCGTATTCCATCGGCAGCTCTTTGACCAGCGGTTCGATGAAGCCGTTGACGATCATCGTGCTGGCCTCCGATTCGGTCAATCCACGGCTCATCAGATAGAACAGCTGCTCTTCGCCGATCCGCGACACGCTAGCCTCGTGACCGATGCTCACATCTGAATCGAGGATTTCGATGTAGGGATAGGTGTCCGAGCGGCTTTTGGGATCGAGAATCAAGGCATCGCAGACAACATTGCACTTGCTGTGCTTGGCATTTTTTTCGACTTTGACCAACCCACGATAGCTGCTGCGTCCACCATTCTTGCTGATGGACTTGCTGATAATCTGACCGGTCGTATGCGGTGCGGCATGCACCAGTTTGCCACCCGCGTCTTGATGTTGCCCTGCATTGGCAAAGGCGATCGACAGGATTTCTCCGCGAGCCCCGGGTTCCATCATGTAGACCGCTGGATACTTCATGGTCAGCTTGCTGCCCAGATTTCCGTCAACCCATTCCATGGTGGCATCGGCATAGGCCATGGCCCGCTTGGTGACCAAGTTGTAAATGTTGTTGGCCCAATTCTGGATGGTCGTGTAGCGGCAGCGGCTGCCACGCTTGCACACGATTTCGACAACGGCCGAGTGCAGGCTCTCGCTGCTGTACATCGGAGCGGTGCAGCCCTCGACGTAATGCACCGACGCACCTTCGTCGACGATGATCAGCGTCCGTTCGAACTGTCCCATGTTCTCCGCGTTGATGCGGAAATAGGCTTGCAAGGGGAATTCGATGTGCACGCCCGGCGGCACGTAGATGAAGGAACCGCCCGACCAAACGGCCGAGTTCAAAGCCGCGAATTTATTGTCCGCGGGTGGAATGATTTTGCCGAAGTACTCGCGAACCAAATCGGGATGATCGCGAACGGCCGAGTCGGTATCCAGGAAGATGACGCCCTGGTCGGCCAAGTCTTCTTTGAGCGAACCGTACACCACTTCGCTTTCGAACTGGGCTTTCACACCAGCCAGAAACTTGCGTTCCGCTTGGGGGATCCCCAGCTTCTCAAAGGTTTCCTTGATCTCGGCGGGAACATCATCCCAGGATTTTTCCTGGCCCGTGGACGGCTTGAGGTAGTAAAAGATGTCCTGGAAATCGATGGCAACATCGCCGCCCCACTTGGGCATCGGCTTGGAATTGAAGATTTCCAGCGACTTCAGTCGAAAGTCGCGCATCCAATCCGGCTCGCCCTTCATTTCGGAAATCTGGCCGACGATTTCAGCATCGATTCCCTTGCGAGCCTTGAAAACAGCATTGCTGGTTGTGCGAAAATCGTACTTGTTGATTTCGCCGACAGCATCCTCTTCTTGCATTCCAACGTCGGTAGCCATAGGAAATAGTTCTTTCGAATTCAGATTGCGTGGTGCGTGATATTTCGTTGATAAACTAGCCACTTGGGCTTGGGGATTAGCCAATGCTCAGCTCGGCGGCTTCATCGCTGAGCATTTCTTGATTGGCCCGTCTGCATCCGGGTATTCTGCCCGAATGCGCTCGTAACCGCGGGAATGCAGCTCCTGGGCCAGCTCTACGCCGCCGGTCTCGACAATCCGACCTCCCAGCATGACATGGGTGAAATCGGGTGGATTATGTTCGAGCAATTTGTCGTGGTGCGTGATGATCAACAGGCCCATCTTTTCGCGACCGATCTCGGCGATGCTGGTGCTGGCCAAGCGAACCGCATCGGCATCCAGCCCGCTATCGGTCTCGTCAAGAATGGCGAACTTGGGTTGCAACATGGCCAACTGCAGAATCTCTGCCCGTTTCATCTCGCCACCCGAGAAACCTTCGTTGACATAACGCCGAGCGAATTCGGGGTCCATTCGCAATTGCGCCATCTTGTCTTTCAGCTCCTTGCGGAACTCCCGCATGGCAATCAGGTCTTCGCCTTCCTTGCGATCAGGCCGACGCACATTGGTCGTCGCATGCCGCAGAAAGTCTGCCATCTTGACGCCGGGGATGCTCATCGGCCGTTGAAAGGCCATGAAAATGCCAGCCCTGGCTCGTTCGTCAGCCTGCATGGCGAGCACGTCCTTGCCATCCAGCGAAATCGAGCCATCGACGACTTCGTAACCCGGATGGCCGGCAATAACCAATCCCAGCGTGCTCTTGCCGGATCCGTTGGGGCCCATCGAGCGCATGTGTCTCGCCATGTTTCAACTCGAGGTTAACACCGCGCAAGATCGGCTTGCCCTCTACGCTTACCTGCAAGTTCTCGATTTTCAATACATGAGTCATTGGCGAATAAAGCTCCTAAATCGTTGTTCTAGCTCTGCCAGCAGAGCCAGGCTCGAAGTATAATTAATTTATTTGAATGCAGATTTGCTTGCACCAGTCGTGCCTGCGTTTGCTCGCCGCTGGCACCTCTCGGCGCGGGAGCAAGATGTGACAGGTCAGATGTTCATCAAGTCGCTTGTGGGATCGGCCGAAACTGGCAATGATTGTGGCCATCCAGGCGGCAGCAATCCAATTGCAGCGAATGCCCGACGGCTTCGCTCAACATTTCCTGCTCCAGCTCACACAGTTGCCGACTTTCTTTTTCGTTGGTTAATTCGGGGTAGGGGCAGGCGTGAACCTCCAAAATGGGCAGTGGCCCCACGTGCTTGACCGAAGCGGCCACCTTGCGACGTCCGAATTCGGAAGCCATCGCATTCAATCGCTCCCCCAGAGAGGCCGAGGGGGGAATCGCATCTTTCAGGCTTTGCCCCATCCGCTTGGCCACCCGCCGCAGCAACCGGCCTCGCATCTGCGGATTGGGGATATCCATCACCTCCGCCCACAAGGCTGTCGCCAAATCGGCATAACTGGCCGCAGAATAACGCAGTCCCAGGGCCGTGAGGTGGTAGCGAAACTGCGGACGCCCGCGGCCGTGAGCCTCCTTGGGAGACTTACTCCTCTCGACCATACCGATTTCTGCCAAACGATCCAAACGCTGACGAACGGCCGTGGCGGTTACTTCCAGGCGAGTGGACAGTTCGGGGACCGACAATGCCTGCTCCTGGCGCAGCAAGTCCATCACGGCTTGATCGACCGGGCGAATGTGATCCGAACAGGTGGCATGCACGACAAATACCCCAGGCAGTTGTGGACCTCGCTCTTGAGGCCTTGTTCTCATGATTATGCTTCTGCCTGCACTTTATGGCCCGCGCTCATTTTTGACAAGTGGTGTTGCGAATAATAGGCAAAGAAAAACCTGGATGACTTGGCTTGGGTGACGTTCAGTGAGATGTGTCGAAAAAACGTTCTCGGCCCGGGCAGCGGTGAGTATACTGGGAGTTGAGCGGATTTGTGCGTAATTTGGGCTTGGAATCGCTTGGCTCGTGTCCGACCAGCCACCTCGATGGCCAGCATTCAGCGGTCCATTCTGCACTGCCGGCAACTTTTCTCTAATTGCTTGACCACTGTCTCTGGAGGAGACCATGCGATCTGATTTCGCGCAGTCCATGCTGGCGTGCATCGTGCTACTGGCTTGTGCAGCAAGTAGCCACGGCCAAATCAACAATTCCGAAGCTCAGCGGATCGGTATGGAGCTTGCCTGGAGCGCCCAGCTGCAGATGCCTCTTGATGGTCGGGGGATCGTGTCGGCCGACTTGTGGACCGACCCGAAAACTCCCCCACGCCAGTATGCAGTGGTCGAGCTGAGCGACAGGACGATTCGCGTCCCCGCGGATATGCGGGATCGGCGCGGAAATCCAATTGGTATTGAAGAGGCAAAGAAGCAAGCTGCCGAGCGGGCTGCGCGATTATTGGGCAGGCCAACTGGATTTGAAGTGGTGGAGGTCAATGTTCCTCATGTCAAGTTGGTTGTGCTAACCAAAGACGGCATGGTGCAGACCTTTGATGCGGAGACTGGAAATTTGTTGTGGATGAAATCGTGCGGACTATCGTGCGCACCTGCTTATCCGGCTGACATTTCGCCGGCTGGAGTTTCGGTCGTCCATGGCGAGGACTTGTACTTGCTAGACTTGGAAACGGGCCAACAACTGGTCAGTAAGCGGCTGAGGCATGGCAATTCCAATGCGGTCTCGGTGTGCAATGAGGTTGCGTTCGTTGGCGATTTCTCGCACCGCGTCGAGGCCTACAGCTTGAAAGTAGAGGATATACGGCCGTGGACATACATCGTGAATGGTCGTCCCGTCGGCCAGCCCGTTTCGCTGGCTGATCAGAGTTTTTCGGCAATTGCCACGGACGAAGGCTATGTCTATGTTTTCACCTCGCGTGAAAACCCGACGGTTTGGATTCGCTACCAGGCGCCCGGTCGCATTATCGGTAGTCTGTCGGCGGGAAATGGGGCTTTCTACGTTGGTTCAGCCCAAGGCACATTAGCCAAGGTCACCACGCAGGACCGCGTTGGGCGAGTCGATTGGGAGTTTCGCACTGGTCAGGCCATCAGCTCTCCCGCATTCGTATCCGGCAAGGAGGTCTTCGTTGCGACCGAAGCTGGAGAGTTGTTTGCCATCGATGACGAGACAGCTATGACGAGGTGGGTAGCAGAGAGTGGCCGTGCCGTAGCGGTCTTGGGACGCGCGGCCAATCGCGTGTTTTTCAGTACCACCGCAGGCGAAATCGCAGCCATCGATGCCGCATCCGGCGATTTCCTGGCAGCCAGCCAGCCACACGCGTTAGCGCTCCCCATTGTCAATTCCACCCACGATCGCTTGTATGTGGCCAGTACCAATGGCCTCTTGCAGTGCCTCCGTCCCATCGGCGCAGCCCTTCCCACCTTTCAAGTCCCCGTCATGGCTGGTGAATCTCAACAACCACAGCCGGCAGAAAGCAGCCCAGTTGCCGAGCCACCGAGCAGCGGCGGAAGTCCCTTTGAAAACATGGGCACCGGAGCACCAGCTGCCGAGGGTAATCCCTTCGGCGGCACCGATCCTTTTGGCGGCGGAGCCACCAGTGGAGCCGGTACCAGCGATCCCAATCCCTTTGGTGGCGACCCATTCGGCGGACCCTAACGCGGCCGCGTCTCCGACGGTTTTGATTGCCTTCAGCGCCTTGGTCCGGGAAGCCGCCCGCCAACAGCTCACCGAGCTGCAGGCCCCACAAAGGCCAAGATCTCACGAAGGCCCTACGAGGGCGAAGAGCTTACGACGATTGGCCGGCGAAAAGTTCCGGCAATTTGGAAATGATTTTTTCGTAGACGACGTAAACGGCAACCAGCAGAATGGAGATGGCGCTGGTCCACAGGGCGATATCGTAGAGAACGCCCGAGTACAGTCTGGGATCCAGCCGTTTGTAGCGAAAGTAGAGCGTGGCATAGACCACGATGATCAAGATCACGACGGTGACCAAGCCGCCAAGAATAACCATCAGGGCCGGATCGCCCAACATCAAGAACAGACTCGCCCAAGTCAAGGGTATGACCCAGGCGGCATAGCGAATCATCCGCGCTCTGGCCGTTTGGTCCTGATAATCGATCCAGCCAATTCTTCCAAAAGCATCGGTGAACATCCGCGTCCAAGCCGCGAGGGCAGCCAACAGTGTCGAGTAGAGGACGACAATCGCTCCCAGGATAAATAGCCATCGCGTCCAACTCCCCAGCACCGGCCCGAGCGACTGGGTGTACATGCTGCCCAAGGTGGCAATCAACTCCTGTCCGCCGGGCACCAGGCCCTGGCGATGCAAGACGGCTGCCCCCAGCAGATAAAACATGACGGTCATGGCCGTATAGGCAATCATGGCCAGGATGGCATCCAGGATCATGATTCGGATCCAGCCTTTGGCCCGCCTCTCCCAAGCGGCGGAGTCATCTTTGGGCCCGATGTAGGCGGCATATCCCTTTTCAATCAGCCAGTAGTTGTAGGCCATGATTTCATCGCCACCCACGCCTGTAATCCCGAAAGCCCCGATGGCTACGATCAGCAAACCGGTCTCGGCGGGAATGCTGGGGATAGTGCCACTCCATAAGTCTGCATAGCTGATAGCCATGTCCGTGCGTTGTAGGGCAATCAACGATGCCAGCGTCAGCAACGTGAACAAACCAATCATGATCATCGAGGCCTTTTCGATCAGTAGATAATATCCGCGGTAGACCAGCAGGGCGACGCTGGCGGCTACCAAGTACGCGGCGATTGCCTGATCCGGATTGGACTTGAGCGTGGGAAACAGTTCGGCCAGTGCCATGACCACACCACCGACGATACCTCCCACCTGCAACATTTTGGCGCTCATCAGCACCAACCATGTCCAGATGGACCAATTTGCCTGGCCGATGCGCGGCCCCGGTAGACTGTTCAGAGATGCCATGGTCGGCTCGCCCGAGCTGATCGCATGCTTGCCAAACTCGATCTGCACCGCCACCTTTACCACGCAACTAAAAATGATGAACCACATCAAGATGAAACCAGCTTTGGCGCCAACCAAAGTGGTCGCAATTAACTCACCCGAGCCCACAATCGAAGCCGACAAGATGAAGCCTGGGCCGATATAACGCAGACTTTCCAACCAGGAGGTGGGGGGCTCCTTGATGTTCTCAACGAGCAGCACATAGGGGTCGCTAGTAGGCATGGCGGGACTTTGCGAAAAGGTGAGGCTAGCTCAGGCAAGCGGAAGATTGAGCATGATACCAGATCGCTGGCAGGCTGTTTCCACTCCCCTGGCAGCCCACCGCTGGCTACAATCTCAAGAACTGTTTCAATAAGAGGGCTGACCCTTTGGAGAACACGCGAAGTCTCAAGAACTTTTGTGTTCGGAGAGGGTCGGATTTCGCAACAGTTTTTCAGTCTCGACTGGGGCGGCAAGGACTCGTTACCTCGTCCACGACAGGTAGGAACGCATCTGCCGCTCGCCCGTCAATCATCAATACTCAAAGGGACGACAACGTGATCATCGGCGTGCCAGCAGAAGTAAAGCAAGACGAATACCGCGTTGCCATGCTGCCCGTCGGCGTGGAGGAATTGACCTCCCGCGGACATCAAGTCGTGGTCCAGGCTGGTGCAGGGCTGGGTTCGGGACTGCCCGACCATGACTACTTGCGAGCCGGCGCGGAGCTGGTTGCCGATCTGGCGGATGTTTACTCTGCCGCCGAGTTGATCGTCAAGGTCAAGGAGCCCCAAGCCAGCGAGTATGAGTTGATACGCAGTGGGCAAACGTTGTTTACCTACTTTCACTTTGCGGCCAGTCGCGAATTGACCGAACGCATGCTCGAGGCCGACTGCAATTGTCTCGCCTACGAGACGCTAGAAGACGAACGCGGCCGATTGTGCTTGTTGACGCCGATGAGCGAGGTCGCCGGACGCATGAGTATTCAAGAGGGAGCCAAATACCTGGAGCGTCCCCAAATGGGCCGCGGTATCCTGTTGGGTGGCGTGCCTGGTGTCGCCCCTGCTCACATTACGGTTCTGGGGGGCGGCGTGGTGGGTGCGAATGCCGCAAAGATTGCGGCAGGGTTTCAAGCCGACGTGGCCATTCTCGATGTCAACATGGATCGCCTGCGTTATCTCGACGATGTCATGCCGCCTAACGTCAACGTACTGTTCAGTGATCGGCATACGATTCGCGAGCAACTGGTGTTGGCCGACCTGGTCATTGGCGCCGTACTCATCCCCGGGGCGAAAGCCCCACACTTGGTCAAGCGCGACGATCTGTCTCTGATGAAGCCCGGCTCGGTGATGATCGACGTTGCCATTGATCAAGGCGGTTGTTTCGAAACCAGCCGTCCCACCACCCACAAAGAACCGACCTATATTATCGACGATGTGCTGCACTACTGCGTTACCAACATGCCTGGAGCCGTGGGCCGCACCAGCACGTTTGCGTTGTGCAATGTGACTCTGCCCTGGGTGATCAAATTAGCGCAGACCGGTATCCAGCAATCCATCCAGACTCTGCGTCCGATACAGACTTCCGCCAATATCCTCAGCGGAAAGGTGACCAACCTGGCTGTAGCCCAGACCTTTGGCCTGCCCTTCGCCGGCTAGCAGGCCTTTAAAACTAGGCTTTGTCCCCAAAGGGGTCAGACCCGGGTCTGACCCTTTGGAGGCGAGTCGAATTCACACCTGTTTTTGGCCTCGCCGGAGAGGGTCAGACCCCTTTGGAGACAAAGCCTAGCTAGGACTCCATCATGGAAGGTCATTTGGCCAAGTAGCCACCGTCCACCGGCAGTGAGATGCCCGTCGTAAAGGATGCGGCGTCGGATGCCAGGTACAGTACGGCAGCCGCTATTTCCTTGGAATGGCCGAGTCGCCCCATGGGGTGCTGGGCGGCTAGCCAGGCACGATTGTCGGATCCTTCCGCTCCCGCAAAGCGATCGATCATGTCGGTGGCGATGGCACCCGGGGCTACGGCATTCACGCGAATTCCCTTGTCGGCGAGTTCCAGAGCCGTGGTTTTGGTAATCCCTTCCACCGCGTGCTTGGAGGCGATGTACACGCCAGCGCCTGGCATGGCTATTTGACCTACAATACTACTGGTATTGATAATAGCCCCGCCCCCAGACTGCAGCATGGCGGGTATCTCGAACTTGAGGCTCAAGAAAACGCCAAGCACGTTGATGTCAAACACTCGGCGATACTCGGCCTCGGTGAATTCAAGGATGGGGGCAGTCTGTTCAATTCCCGCATTGTTGAAAGCGATATCCAGTCGCCCGAACTGACGCAGCGTCTCCTGAACCAAGCGTTCGACCTGCTCCGCTTGGGTGACGTCGGTTTGTGTGAATGCGGCCTGTCCGCCAGCGGCCTTGATCTCATCAACTACCGCCTGCCCTTCGACTTGGCGGCGGCCGGCCAGCATAACCTTGGCGCCGGCAGCGGCAAACTGCAATGCAGTTTCGCGACCAATGCCTGATGTTCCACCAGTGATCAGTACAACTTTGCCATGGAAACTCATCTGCTTCTGCTTCCTTAATCTTGTTGACAATCGATTGCATTCAAGCCATGCGAGTTTTGGCGACAGCCCGAATGGGAGCAGCCAACGCACGGGAACTGTAGCAGAAACTCGAACGCCGTGCGATGTGCGAGCGGAAGCGACGAGTCATGGAGGTCTGGGGGATGGCGAGCTGCGCGCTACGAGCGCAAACGATGCAAGCCATCGGACCATGCGCGGAGTTGAACTTCCCTGGCCGAGCGAGTCTCAAAATGCTTGACCGCAGCCTGGTCGTATCGTTCATCTTGCTTGACCAGCCCAAATCGATGTGCGGTCTGTTGGCTTGCCGGCTGGTCCTCCCAAACTGCGTCAAAACTGTAGACTTGAACCCAACCTGGACGCTGGACGGCAACCAGCCTGACATGCGCTAGCTTCGCTGCGTTCCCGGGCAATCCATCGCGGGTCAACGCTGCGCGAATCGCTATTTCCATATCGCGATCGCCAACCCAATGAATCCAACGCTCAACCCACTTTCTAAACATGGACACCCGCCGTTCTCGCTGTACCGAGTAAGCTTTTAAATAATTGGACAGCGCCATTTTTAGCTGAAATGCCACAAAACCGAGCACGATGCACAATTGTGTGGCTGGCAGTCGTTCACTGCAAGCGAGCGCTTTGTGCTTGGCGGACACTGGATACTGGCGCTGTCCAATCAAGACTATGCTCTAATCCCGTATGCATTGCATTCAAACATCGTTAACGCAAGGCGAGATCATGCACCGCAACCCTCCGGATCGTAAAACTCTATGGCTCCAGCCGCTCGTTTGCTGTGTGGCTATTTTAGTAGCCCTGGCAAATCCCCATGTAGCTTGTTCGCAGACTGAAGCTCCTATCCAGCTCATCGAGCCGAGTCGCTTGCCAGCAGGTGCAGGACTGGCAGCCAAGCTAGCTCCGGGGCAGTTGTTGGTCGAGCATCCAGCGGTAAAGTTTGCCGAGGATTTTGAAACCGGCGAATTGGGAGCCAAGTGGGACGAGGTTAACAATCGGGGCGGGAAGGTGCTCTCCCTGGTCGATGAGTCGAGTGTCAACGCGAGCCTCGGCCAACGCTCGCTGAAGGTAAACGGCCACGCTCGGTGAAAATCAAGGCGGTGGATTGACGAAGTGGTTTGAATCCGCCGATCGCCTGTTCATACGCTTCTACACCAAATTCGACAAAGACTGCGATTACGTGCACCACTTTTGCACGCTGCGGGCCAACAAGGGACTTCAGGGGGGCGACCGCTGGAGCGGTTTTGGTGGTGCGGGAGAAATTCCCAATGGGTCGGAACGCTTTTCGACCGCCATCGAACCTTGGGGGAATTGGGGGCGTTGGGCACCGCCGGGGCAATGGAATTTCTATAGCTATTGGCACACGATGCAAGCCAGCCCAGACGGTAAGTATTGGGGCAATGGCTTCCGCCCAGCCGCACAACGCAATATTCCACGGGGACAGTGGATGTGCGTTGAGTTCATGCTGCAACACAACACACCGGGCAGGGACGATGGCGAACAAGCCTATTGGATCGACGGAGAATTGCGCGGGCATTGGATTGGTTACAACTGGCGGAACGATCCGAAATTGGTAGCCAATGCCTTCACGCTGGAAAGCTATGTTACCGATCGATGGACCAAGCAAGCCACGAACATTGTGCTGTTTGACAATCTGATCATTGCCCAGGAATACATTGGTCCCAACCCATAAAGTGCAGGAACTGCAAGCCGTGGACTCGAAAAATGCTCCCTGCCCGGCTAAAAGGACCTAATATATCGTTAGGTGTAGATATATTGATATAGCTAAGAACCGTGTGAGCGGGGCTCGGCTATTTCGACATTGGCTGGCACCGCCTGTTTGACGATTGAATTAAAGCGATGCACAAAAGCCCCAAGAATCTAGTCCTGTTAGGCATCGGGCATACGAATGCGCACATCGTCAAATGCTGGGCTCAGGATCCGATTCCAGGATACAGTCTGATATGCATCAGCAAGTTTCCTGACGCGACCTATTCGGGGTTGTTGCCCGGAGTGCTTGGGGGGCAGTTCACCGAGCAAGCCATGCGCATCGAATTGTCTCCATTGGTCGAGCGAGCCCGAGCAAGTTTGATTTTATCGGAGGTGCTAGGCTTGGACCTAGAATCGCGGACGATTCAATTTGCGGATCGCGAAGCCCTTCATTTTGACATGCTATCGATAGGCGTGGGCTCGATGCCGGCTGGCTGGGAGCAGCATGCCCAATCGCCATTGCTGGTAACCATCAAACCCATGCAAACCTTCCTGCCGCGTTTGGACCGACAGCTGGAATCACTGCCGGCCGTGGCTGATGAGCCGTTGAGAATCATGATTGTTGGCGGCGGCGTGGCCAGCGTCGAGATTGCCTGCTGTCTTCAGCAGCAATGGAAGCGCCGGGTTTCCAGCCGTTTGGCGGCAATTCAGATTTACACCTCCAGCGAAAGTGTGGCTGAAGGCATGCGAGCGCGCAGCCGACGTCGCATCGCCCAACTACTGCAGCAGCGAGGCATCGAAACGCACACGGGACAGCGTGTGTGCGAAGTGGGTACGGACGACATCACCACCCAGGATGGCAGGCGGCACAGGGCTGACTGCGTGATTTGGGCCACCGGTGCCGCAGCTCCTCCCGTGCTTGCTCGATTGGGGCTAGAAACAGACGAGCGCGGTTTTGTTGCCACGCGGCCAAGCTTGCAGTCCTACTCAGATCCGCGCATTTTCGCGGTTGGCGATGCGGGTAGCATCCTGGAATCGCCCGCTCCGAAAGCTGGCGTCTACGCGGTGCGGCAGAGTCCCATTCTATGGCACAACCTGCGTGCCCTGGCTGACCAACGACCTCTAAGGAGCTACCGTCCGCAGGGGGATTTTCTAAAGCTATTGAACACCGGCGATGGCAAGGCACTTGCCGAATACCGTTTTTTAACGCTGCATGCAGCGTGGTGCCTGCGTCTTAAGAACTGGATCGATCGGCGTTTTGTCGAGGAGTTTCAATTCAACAACAGACGTAGCTGAAGCGTGCCGTGGCTCGGCTGGGCAAGCGAGTGCCAGACTGAGTCCATTGTGATGTCAAGATTCGTCGGTTATTCTCCTCTCGTTCATGCGGTGGGTGGTTTAGAGCCGAGAGTCCCGACTCACCGAAGTTGTCTGGTTGGCGCGCAAGATATGGAGAAATGGATTGATCGAGTTGTGGGGGTTGCTGGCGGACATCGTGTTGCTGCTGGCGGCGTGCTTGGTAGGTGGCGGGCTAGCTTCGCGTTTAGGGCAAAGCCCGTTGGTCGGCTATTTGCTTGGCCGGAATGTTGGTCGGTGGCCCAGGTAGTTTAGGCCTCATTGGCTCTCAGCATGAGATTGAAGCCATCGCCGAACTGGGAGTGGCCTTGCTGCTGTTTAGCCTGGGCTTGGAATTCTCGGTTGAACGCTTGCGTGGGCTCGGCATGCAACCCTTGGTTGGCGGCGCGTTGCAAGTCATGCTGACCATGCTCGTGGCCAGTCTGGTGGGTTGGGCGATGGGTTTGAGCCTCACCTCGGCAATTGCCTTGGGTGCCATGCTCGCGCTCAGCAGCACCGCCGTGGTGCTGCGTATCTTGATCGAGCGCGGGGAAATGGAAATGCCTCATGGCCGCAATAGTCTGGGCGTCTTGTTAACGCAGGACATCGCCGTAGTGCCGCTGGCGATGCTCATGGCGGTCCTGGGGGGCGGAGGCACGGCGGTTCAAGTCTCCCGCGAGATCTTGCGGCTCATGGTGATGGCGGGTGGGCTGGCCATCGTGCTCTATGTACTTACCAAGATCGCCATTCTGGCCTTGGGTACCCTGACGCAGAAGCGCAATCGTGAATTGACCGTAATCTTTGCGGTAGCGATTGGGTTGGGGTCGGCCTGGGCAGCCCACTGGGCAGGCATCTCACCAGCGTTGGGAGCCTTCGTGGCGGGCATGCTCTTGGGAAGTTCGGCATTTGCCACGCAAATCCGTGCCGACATTTCAACTTTGCGGGTGCTGCTGCTAACTTTGTTCTTCGGCTCAGCCGGTATGGTCGCGGACCCAATTTGGATTGTCTCCCATGTGCACTGGGTAGCTATGGCGGCCCTGGCGGTTATCCTGGGCAAATTTCTTATCGTCGCCGCAATATTCATTGGCTTTGGTCAATCCTTTCGCGTAGCCACCGCGACCGGACTGTCTCTGGCGCAGATTGGCGAATTCGCTTTCGTGCTGGGAGCAATTGGTCGCACCTCGGGCGTCGTCTCCGACGAAGTCTACGCATTGGTCGTGTCCGTTACCATTGCCTCCTTTATCATCAGCGCCTTGATTGTGCCCGTCGCTCCTAGCCTGGCAAACCGCTTGGCCAAGCTCTTTCGCTGGGCCGCCGTTGACCGGAACGACCTGTCTGCTGCTTCCTACGCCACGGATGTGATCGTGATTGGTTTCGGTCCTTCGGGGCAATTGGCCACCGTGCCTCTCATCCCTTCGGATTTGAATGTCACTGTGATTGACCTGAATCAAGTGGGGATTCGCAAGGCCAAGGAGTTTGGCTTTGACGGCCAGATTGGCGACGCCACCTCCGCCGAGGTCTTGGAGCACGCATCGGTAGGTGAAGCCAATTTGGTGATCATCACCTTGCCGCATTTTCGCTCAACGCTTGAAATTGCTCAACTCGTGCGTTCCATGAACCCCTCGGCAACACTTTTGGTGCGTTCTCGCTACCACATCCACAGCGATGCTCTTGCCGCTGTTGGGGCGATTGTCAGCGGCGATGAAGACGAGGTCGGTGCAGCCATTAGCGGACACGTAACGAAGTGGTTAGCCGAAACCGCTCCGACAAAGACCAAGGAATCCCCATCAGGCTAGGCTTTGTCTCAAAAGGGGTCTGACCCTCTCCGGCGAGGCCAAAAACAGGTGCAAATTCGACTCGCCTCCAAGGGGTCAGACCCAGGCCAGACCTCTAGGAATCATGGAAGGATCCGAACTCTGGCGAGTCCGGCTACCCTAAAATCTGATCTGGACAGAGCAGTCGTGTTTTATCTTGCTTGAATTATCTTATGCAATCTTCATATCGAGCGGGTTTCGGTATGGGCACTGACAAGAGATGCTGCTGCGTCGGAGAATGGGCTTTGTCGGGGCGCGATTTTCAAGTGCCCCATGGACACACGGCGGGTCGGCATGCATCATTTTGTGGCGGCTTTCCAAAACCGTAAATTCACACAGCCTGACTCCAGCTATACAGATCTTTGGTTGGGACAGCCTGCCCAACCTGGCGGATTTTTGCTTGGGAACGGTTAGACCTTCCAACAACGAGAGACAAAATGCAAAAGATTTTGCTGGCGATTGCGCTGTGTTTTTCGCTTGGAAGCATCGCCCTCGCTCAAGTCGAGGTCGACCCCAAATTGCCGAATTACGTGCCTGTGGGTGGAATTGCCGGTGGCAATTTGAAAACCGTCGGCTCCGATACCATGAATAATATGGTTGGCCTGTGGGCCGAGGAATTCAAGAAGATTTATCCTGGCGTCAAGCCAGAAGTGGATGGCAAGGGTTCATCCAACGCGCTGCCGGCTCTGACCAGCGGGCAGGCCACGTTTGGTCCCATGAGTCGCGAACCGAAGAAATCCGAAATCGCCGACTTCAAGAGCCAAGTTTGGATATGAGCCGTTGATTCTGCCGACCAGCATCGACATGCTGGCGGTGTACGTCAACAAAGACAATCCGGTCGAAGGACTTGTCCTTCCCTGAACTGGATGCGATCTTCTCCAGCACCCGCAAGATTGGGAGCTGCCACGGCGTGCTGAGAGTTGGGGCGATTTCTGCCAAGAGCGGCCCCGTTGGCTAGCCAACGCATTACCTGCTACGGTCGCAATGCGGCCTCCGGTACCTACGGATATTTCAAAGATGTCGTGCTTGTCCGCGGGCGACTACGGACAGTGGGTAAATGAACTCCCGGGATCTTCGGCCGTTGTACAATCCGTTGGCAAGAATCTGAACGGCATTGGCTACAGTGGGATTGGCTATCGCACCGCCGACGTTAAAGCGCTTGGCCCTGGCGGTTGAACGGGGCGGCCAGGTCATTCCGCCGCTTACCCGAAAATGCTTATTCGGGCGAGTATCCGCTGTCGCGTTTCTTGTACTTGGCGGTCAACTACGACGAGCGAACGGGTTTGGATCCGATGCGCCGCGAATTCCTGAAATATGTGTTCAGCAAGCAAGGGCAAGAGCAAGTCGTCAAAGACGGCTACCTGCCGCTGACCGCCGAAATGGCCCGCGAGGCGTTAGAGTCGGTGGGCATTCCTAGCAACTAGGCTCCCTCCCGCGCGGATACCGCCTGGTGGAACGGCCCACAGCCGACGGAAAATAGCATAGAATGTCGTCGGCCATTGGCGTGCGTCAATTCCACTATAAGAAATCCAAAACAGTAGGAATTTCGTGTGGCTGGCGACGCCTACACTGGTATCAGACGCCGCAAGCAGACACCCTGGAGTGTTCGCTTCGGCGATGCACTGGCATCCAGATCATTGCGATTGGTGGCATCGGCACGATCGCGGCCATCCTGCTGGTGGTGCTGGTACTGGTTGCAACCGCCCTGCCCTTGCTGAACAGCCCCCGTTATCAGCCTTGGCATTCGGTCCCGATCGCCTCAGTACCAGCATGTTGCGGTTGATGACAACGGACTGTTGTTGTGGGGCATGACGCCCTCTGGCGACATAGAAGTGCGCTCGCTGCTCGATGGGGCATGCTGAAAGATTTCCCCGCCGCCGATGCCGGGGCGCCAGATTACGTGCTCGTCCATCTCCATCGATCGCTCCACCCTGGCCCTGGGATTCAGCGATGGCAGCTTCCGAGTTACCGAGCTGGCTTTCGAAACCCGGCTACTTGACCCACAAAGCCTGCCCCAGGGCTTGGCCGTTGAGCAAGACAACCCAGTAGCCGCCGATGGGGCCATTTTTCAGTGGCTAGACTCCACCGGAGTCCGTCAGTCGCAACTGGCAGACTTGGAATGGTCCGAGTCCAGACAACTGGGTGATGACCCGTGTTGTCGATCGACTATCTGCCGGACGAATCCACCAATCGCCTGTCTCAGAACAAACAAGCTCACGCCCTGGCAGTTGTTGGCAAAGAACTGGTGCTGGCGAGCATCAGCACCAAGCAGAACATGATGACGCGGAAAATCGTTGAAAGTCTAACCACTCAGCGATGTGCCTTGCAGATTCACAGCCCGGATGCTCAGCCCTTTAGCAGCATGTTGTTTGGCGGCCGAGACCAAGCCGTCGTCGTTTGGCAAGACGGGACGCTGGACCGCTATGCAAGCCAGGGTGGTGAACTGCGATTTGTCGAGACGCAGAACGCGTTTTTTGGCGAAGACGAGATCACCTGCACGGCACCCTT
>CAVPPY010000007.1:0-139726 GCA_963707245.1 Pirellulaceae bacterium | reverse complement strand
GACCCGCAGCCTGAGGGAACTCAGCAGGCCGCGGCCGATTGCCTACTGGTCGCAGGGAGCTCACGATGGTTGGGGAGGCTTCTGGAGCCAAAGGCGTGCTTCACCTACACCTGACGAATTGCGGGCCCAGGCGTGGCATGGTCTGTCCAATCGCATCACATCGCTGTATTGGTTCAATCTGAGTCTAAAATCGCTTGTCAAGTTTCCGGATCTGATTGAGCCCATCACCAGAGTGAATCGTGAAATTCGCATGATCGACGACATTCTGCTGGCCGGTGACGCTTTCCAGCATGAGCGAATGGAAAAGGATGGCATGCCCGACTGGGAGATCAATTCCGTCGTTACACCTAACGCGGCTCTGCTGGTCATTCACGATGTGGGTTACCATCCCAACCCGACCGACAAGACCTTTCATTTTCAGAAGCGAAATGCCGACTTATCGTTCCATTTACCCACTTGGCTTGGCACCTCCGTCGACGTTTTCTCTGTGGACGCCGACGGTGTGCATGCCGTGGCCCATACTATCGGAGATGGAAATGTCATGATTCAGGACGACGTACACGTGGTGGGCGTTTACGTGGTCGCGCAGGATTCCAATCTTCGATCGCGCTCGCCGAAGAACATGCACGACTCATCCGAGACGAACGAAATCTTGGCTTCGATCCGGCAAACGACGAAGAGGACCTGGCGCGGTTAATTCAACAGTTGCAAGATCCAAGCAACTGATGGCTTTGTTGATGCGAGAACCAGCAGGTCGCCCAAACATCTCGGAGCAGTTCCTAGAGTCCACGGCAACGCAATGGTTCAAACCAGGCAATCTCTTGGTGAGCGAAAGTGCGCTAGCACTCGGTGTTTTCAAAACCGGCGGCTAGCGCCCAATCCGCTCAGTTTGAGAAACTGCTTGGCCCTGCCCAAGAATCGGCGACTCTTGACGTCTCGTTCCAAGGCTCTTGGCCGGCTCTTGCCTTGGAACGCACTGTCTTCGAGGCTCTGCCTCACAAATGTCTTCGAATGGAGCCCCTACCAATCGCAGCCAAGGCAGGTGGAGCCTGCCAGACATTAACGCATTTTCAAACGACGGCCTTTACCCAAAAACCAAGCCCCTGAAAAACCAAGCCCCTGAAAAACCAAGCCCCTGAAAAACCAAGCCCCTGAAATACCAAGCCCCTGAAGCTCTGGGCCAGGGAACCCCATGCCGCCCATTCCCTCGCTTCCAGCACGCCGCAAGTGCCTGCCGCTGCAGGGGTGATACAGGCGAGAAATGCAAAACACATGCGACCAGTGCGACTGATCGCGGACTTGAGCAAGCGTAGGCCGTGCCGGTGGTCTCGAGCCAAACTGCGAAGCGAAATCTCATGCTCGACCGACCAAGCTTTCATGCTGAGCGCCTGAGTCTGGCCTGACGAATCTGAGGGAACACAGGCAAGCCAGGAAGAGTTTCTGAGTTTGAAAATGGCACTCCATTTCCAGGCTCGGGGCCAAAGAAAAATAGCTCCACCGCGCCCTGTACTCAGGGAAAGGGGGATGGGGGTGAGGGCAAGATCGCGCGGAAAGCGCTGAAGTTGAAGCATTTCTATGAAACATATCTTCATTCGAATGGCCGACTCTTTCAGCCCCCTCATTCCCAACCCTTCTTCCCCGGAGTACCGGTGGGAGAAGGGAGCCAGTTCGATAAAGGTGGTGTTGGGGAACTCAATCCCGACCACGATTTTTTATGCTGAATACCATTTCGCCAGGCCAGCCTCAGTCCCCTGATTTGCGGAACGTGGGGGAGTATTTTCAAGGTTCGATTGGGTGCACCAAGGCCCTACTCAGAGCGGAAAACCTCTCAATTTCTTTCAAGAAAAGAGGGACAGACGCCTCCGAGGGAAGTCGCTGTAAGTACTTAAGAGACAGAGCCTTAGGCACTGACAGGCAGTGCCTGGTGACAGAGGATAGAATGCCTGGTGACAGGGGATAGAAGGTAGCGGAGGAGGGACTCGAACCCCCGACACGCGGATTATGATTCCGCTGCTCTAACCAGCTGAGCTACTCCGCCGAGTAAAAAAACATTGAATTTTTGTGGCGTTTCTGCAACTTGTTGCACCCTAAGCTCGTAACTCAGAGGGTGCCCCGCTGGGCAAACAGCTGCTAACGGCCAGTTTTCTTGCCGAAAATTCCATCCGGTCGAGCCACGGAAATGCAGCTCTCCTGGATTGGCAAGCACTAGGAGAAGTTGGCCGCTGAAAACACCAAACAACAAGTTTTCCAAATTCTATCGGCAAGCTGCGGGCTTGCAAGCCAGCCAAATCCTGGCACGATTCACGCGCAGATAGCGAGCCTGGTGAGCTGAGCCGCAGGAAAGTAAGGGAATGATGCAATGAATTTGGGACAGGGGTGCCCAGGTGTTGTAAAATTTTTGAGTACAGGCAATGGAAACGCCTTCTTGGTCAGGCGTCCGCCCAGAAGGGCGAGTGAGTAATTGAACCACGTGAAGCGAAGGATGAAACCAGAAATATGAATAGCACCCTGCGCGGAGCAATTCGGACGGTTTGTATTGCCTTTCTGCTAAACATTACCCCGGTATCTGCTCAGGACGCCAAGCACGACATGGTGGCCAACGAAAAAGCGGTGTCGGCGAAGGGGCGCATTGCCATAGGCCAGGAATTCGTTCCGAAATTTGCTGCCCTGCACGCCGCGGAGTCCTTGGTCGTTCCCGAGGGGCAGACCGTGACGATTCATGAATCAGCCGAATACCATTCCATCGAAGTGGCTGGCACGTTGGCATTCTGCAAGCACTGCGACATCACCCTCCGCTGCGTGAATTTGCAGGTCCTGGAAACCGGCGTGCTGGATATGGGGACGCCCGAAGCACCCGTGGCAGGCAAGCTTGATATCGTGATTCTCGATAAGCCCATCGATGTAGACAACGATCCATACCAATGGGGAAATGGCATTTTCGTACTTGGCAAATGGTTCGCGTGTGGAACGCCGGCCAAGCCGTGGAGTATAGCCGCCACTCCCCGTCGGCTGGCCGATGTCGACGCGTGGAAAAAAAGTTTGACCTATGACACCCAGCGTAACATCACCGTGCGCTCAGAGCGCGCTTCCGGAGTTCGTGGGCATACCGTTGTGACCAAAATGGGCTATGCCGATATTCGCCATGTGGCCTTCTTGGATTTGGGCCGAACTCTTCCCATCGATCTGGACAGCACCCGCGAGCTGGAAGATGGAACATTCTACATTGGCAAGAATCCAGTGGCACGCTACGTTTTCCATTGGCACCACAATCACCCTCAGCACTTTGAAGGCATGAGTGAAAATGGTCGATTGGAAGGTTGCTATATCAACTCGGGAAGCGTCAACAAATGGGGAGTTGTCATCCATGGGACACACTTTGTGACAGTGACCGAGAACGTTATTAGCAATTTAGTTGGTGCCGGCATCATTACCGAGGATGGCAATGAAACGCAGAATGTCATCGCGCGTAATCTGTTAATGAATATCCGAGGTACAAGTAGCAATGGACCCAATGACAAACTTAACCAAGTTCCTCCCCGTGATAACCCAGGGGCGGCCGGCAGCGGAATTTGGTTGCACGGCAATCTGAATCGGGTGCAGAACAATCTGAGTGTCAATTGCTCAATTGGCATGCAAGCCTTTTACCGCAATTTCCACGAGAGCGTGTTGGCCCAGTTATCTCCGCGTGCACCCGGACTGGCAAACGACCAGCCAGTCGAATACAAATCCGTCTGTTTGCTGGAAAGCGAAGGTAATATAGCGCTTGATTGCGACGTTGGCTTTGAAACATGGAATGCGCCGCCAGGCTTTACCATGACGGAATTCAGCGCATTACGTTGTGAGAATGGGGTGAAGATGGGCAGCGGCGAACCAGGACATCTGAGGCTCGTCGACTCTCTGTTGTTGGGCAGCCAAAGTTCAGGTATTTCCTCTTCCGCAGCCTATGCGTCGAGCCTGGAGATCGTGAATTGCCATATCGTCGAAGGCAATTTCGGCATGCACACCGCAAAATTTACGCACGTAAGGAACTCGCATTTCAACAACCAGGTCGACATGCACATCAGACAAAGACCTCGCAAACCTCCCTTCGAAATCGTTGATTGCCAATTGGCCGGCCAAACCAAGCTTGAGTTTCACTTGCCCAGGTTCGATCGCGATTTCTTCAGGAACGATCAACCGATCGTCCAGATTCACAATTGGAATGGAACCCAGCAGGACTACATCATGGTGGAGACCGCACAATTCGCTAGGGCACCAGTCGCTTTGGCGACAAAATCTGCACCTTTTGCTTCACCGGTGGAGGGCAGCGTGGGCGAAGTATATGCCAAGTTTGGCATGGCTCCCTTCGGATATTCGCATCCAGAGGAAGGGCTGGTAGAACTGCCTGGTGTGGTGGGTGCCAAGGCCAAACCGGGACTCGACTTTGTCGCCGGCCCACCAAGACTGGTCGTTTGTTATCCCAACGCATCGACTGAACCGCTGAATCTGCCTTTGAAATCAATTCGGTTTTATTTGCACGCTACCGGTGAGGCCCTGACCGAGGATAGTCAGCATGTATTCGAGATTGACGGGATTCGCTACCAGGGCGGTATCCGCTATCAGCAAACGCCACCAGTCATCAATGTTTTATTATCGAGAGCCCCGCATGCGTTTAGCGTAGGTAAGCATCTCATTCGGACTTGGGTAGAACGAGATTTTGATATCGTCGCGGGCTCAGTATTGCAGTTTTCCTACTCTATCGGGAAACCAATACCTGCCGCCACCTTGTCCAAGCAAGTCCGACCCTAGTGCAATGTCACAGTTAGGAATTAGGGTTGGAAACATCAGCCGTTTTGGCGTTAGCCACGGTTTTTTCAAATACAACCGGGGCTAACGCCAAAACGGCTAATGCTAAAATTAAGCTGTGACAAAGCACGAGTGGGTTGGCAACAAGATCACTTAGAATCCAAAGCCCGCGGCTGGGGCCAAAGCGGCTCACGCTTCTTGGTGTTATCGAGCGAGCCGGAGTCGCCAGACGTCGAGGAAGCAGGAAAGAAACGAATTCTGGCGATTCCCGGCTTCGCCCAAATCCAAGGTGGATAGAGCGCTTAGGCATGCCCTCACACAACAGCCTGCAGCATTGGCTTGCGGCGACGGCGGTGCAAGGTGGCGGATCGCGCGACTAGCAGGCTGGCAGTCAACGAACTTGGTTCGGGAACTGCGGAAACCGTTGCAAAGGCGATGTCATCCAGACGGTAGGTCACTCCAAAACTCTGGACGGCGCCCGCTACCCCAATGCTACCAAGACTTTGGCTGGAGTTTGTCTCGACCAGCCCCAAGAAGTAGGCGCACGTCGTGGGAGTCAACTGAGTGAACGCACTGGCCTTGATGGACACGCGTTCGACGCCGCCAGTCGACAAGAAGATGTCGCCATCCAACAGTTCCTCGGACAGGATGGTTACTCCAAACGCGCACGAGGAGGGCGGAGTTATCTGGATATCGTTAAACCCACTGGTCAGCTCGTTCCCGGCCGCACCAAAGGTGCTGCCCAGCGAATTGTTTCCTGAAGTGGTGGGCAGGCTGCTGTTAATGGCCAGGAAATCGACCCCGGCTCCCCAGCTGTAGGTGAATATCAATCCATCCAATCCGCCGCCCGAGGGAATGCTGCCTGACGCGGAGTCAAAATCTACCAGACTGGGGGCGCTCGATAGTTCAGCATTGAACAACGCGCGATCGGTGAAAGTCAGCAAATCTGCGCTGGCAGTGCGGCAACCGAACAATAGCAGGCAGCCCAAGCAGGACACCTTGGCAATCCAACGCATCATGGTTCACCCTTAAATGACAAGCAGCGGAAAACAATAGCGAGCGGACCAGTTGACGAGAGACCCCATTCTAATTGCAGCGGAAATAAACGAAACAAACAATCCGCAAAATCGTTACCACAACCTTGCGCAGGGTTTGGCTAACATTTGATGTTATGCACGGGCTAATCAATCAGGCTCAAGAGATAGCGCGCAAGGGTACCGGTGACCCTACCGTCTTCTCAGCGGAGGGACCCCCATAGTTGTGTGCCTCATGCGGTCCCCGCGGGAGGTTTTCTTTCAACTTGAGTCTGAATGGGTGGGCCAATTTCAATCGTAGGGCCTGTAGACGGCTTGGCTGTTTGGCAACGTCAGTCAGGCCAAGGTTTGCGAGGAAGTGGCACAGTCAGCGTCTCTTCTGGCAGCACGCTGTCGGGAAGTACCGCCTCCGGAAATGCCCCGTCAGGCAAGGCGAAAGAAGGGGCTAGTTCGACACCGCCAAACTGGCCGGAAGAGTAGGGGGTGGACTGTTTATCAAGTGGGACACCATTTCCACTCACCACCGGTGGAACTCCCAGCTGGTCCGTGGGTCGATCCTCAATCTGCCCGGTCCCCAAGCCCACTTGCTGAAGGGCCAGACGTTCTTGGACCCAATCGAGCCATTCGGTTCGGGTCTCAATAAATGCCAAGTGCTGCAATTCTTGCGAAACCAGAAATGACTGGTCACCAGTGCGAATCCGTGCGCGCACAAGATTGCCTAGATACAACGGATTGTTCGGTTCGAGCGCGAACGGCACGCTCGTAGAGTTCGATGGCTTCGTAAAATCGTCCTCCGCATTCCAGCGTCATGGCCAGACCATTGATCGGTCTAGGGTCATCGGGTAACAATTGCGAGGCTGTATCAAAGTGCGATGCTGCGGGCACCAGCTTGCGTTGCCGGTAATGGATAATCCCCAGATTATTATGAGCTGCAGCGTGATTGGGATCGATCGACAGCGACTGTTCAAACAGGCTCACCGCCTGATCGAGTTGCCCCTTGTGAACCATCTCCAACCCTTGTTGCATCAGTTGTTCGCTTTCGCCCAACGTGTCTTGACTATCCACCTGGACCAAGTCGTGCTTGGAGTGCAACATCGAACAGCCGCTCAGCAGCAGGACACAGCAGCAAGTAGTCCACCGCGTAGTGCGCAGGCGACTACGATGACGCTGGACGTCTCTCGGCTCCCCTAGAAGAATTGCCGATGCAACATACATAACTACCGAGGTTTGCAAGGGGTGTTCCCGGGGTGGATTTGCCGCAAACACATCAATCGCTTTTCGGCGAATAGATGAGCTGCGTCAAGGTCAACCGCGCGTTCCATAATTCCGTTGCAACGCTAGCATCTGTGTCCGCCGGGGTCAGGCTCAGGTCTCTCACCAGCATGCCATCCTGATTGGCATCCAGGGCCCTGATAAAAGTAGCTAACTTGGCTAGGGGCAGGGACTGTAGAACCAGGGAAGTTGACCTTTGTTGGTAATCTGACGAGGCGATGCGTGTCGGCACTGAGGGGGCCACGGAGATGAGTGATTCGGGAGGCATGTCGGCGGCGGCCTGGGCTTCGGCAACGCGTTCGAGTATTTCCTGGGGCGACTCCAGCGCCAGTGAGGCGATGCGAGGTTGATTAGCCAGCGCATGCATTTCTCGAATCATGTGGGCACATTGTGGGAGATCCTGAGCGGCCAGTTCATATTCTCGTGCCGACGTTCTCCAAACGGAAACCGCAAACGCCGCGGCTATCAAAGACGCGGCGACCAGGCCTCCATTGAGATACCGACCGCGCATCGAAGCTTGGCCTCCGCTGAGTAGCGAATCGCTCATCGCTGGGGCTCCTGTATTCGCCTCGCGCGAATCACGCGCGAACGCGTTCGTCCCGGGCGGAGGAGATGGACGGTGGATCGACCTCCAGCCCGCTTTGCTCCAGTTGCTTGACAATCTCTCCGGCCAGCTGGTATGCCTCGACTTCAACATCCATGGTGAGTTCGGCATCGTTCACGCTCAACTCGACCAGGGAGATGTTCCGCTGGCTTGGCAAGTGTTCGAGGACATCCTGCAGGATTGGCAGGGCATGCTCGGGTATGTCCAAGCTCGATTTCAACTGCCGCGAGCCTAACAACTTGGAATATTCGCTGCGCAGGCGGGCCATCAGTGCACTCGGAACGCGTTCCCCGGGAAAGGCGGCGCGATACAGTTCACTTTGTTCGCGATGGATGCTGGCCACAGCTCTCTGCAGGCTGACCGCGCGCCAGGCAAAGGCGCCTGCCACGATCAGCAGGCTTGCAGCAAGTAGCCAAAGCCAATGCTCCAGCCCGCGAGGTGCAGGGTAATTCGCATCGGAGCGGAAGTTGGAGTCATGCCTGAGATTGAACCACGGTTCAAAAGAGCGCACAGCAATCTGTTCAGCCGCCCTCACCAGGTTACCCATAGCATCGACTTTCAGACTGGTCGCTTGCCATCCACCAAGCTGGGCAGCTTTTTCATCGGCAATGAGGTGGATCAGTCCTCCAGAGGCTGGCGCGTCATCACCGGCCTGCATGACCCGCAGATCGCTCAATGCCCCGTCCAGGCTGCCTGGGACACGCCATTCGACCACTTGGCCTGCGCAAAGCGACTATCTCAAAGCGGCCTTGGAATTCAAGCAGCAGTATGCAATCAGTCGGAATCCGCATATCACGGAGCAAAGCCTGAATCAAGACTAAGCTCTGAGGGCATAAGGCGGAAAATGCAAGCCCCGTGCTTGCCAGCCGTTTGGCAAACTCGGACCACAGACTGTGGTAGCTTGCCACTCCAGTAATGTTCGCATCGAGCTTCCGTTCCACGGGTAGCTGAAAATCGACCAGCATTTCTTCGGCATTGATCGGCAGATCTGCCTCGAATCGATAACGCCAGGTCGATGCCTGGCTGGAGCCAGCCAACTCTGATCGCGGGAAACGACTGAACAGAAATCTTTCCGAGCGAGCGAAGATGACCAGCGAACTTGCTGCCACGACCCCCACATCAGACAACGAGTGCCACGAGTCCAGCAATTCATCCAGGTTGGCTGCCTGCCAAATAGTCGCCTGGCGACGAGTATCGAGCAATTCCCATCCGTCTTCCTTTTCGATCAGCAGCAATGCCTGCTTGGCCACTAGGGTTTGCCTCCCATTTGAGGAACCGCAGTTTCCTCTCCATTCAACCAATCTAATTCGTCCTCCAGCGACATGTCCTGCGTGGGGGCCTTGTCATCTTGCTCCATGACGCCGGGTAGATCGTGCGATGCTACTTGGGCAGGCGGTATGTCGGCGATAGCCGCTAGATTCAGGGTGTGCTGGCTGCCTTGGTAACTGACGCGGGCCGAGTTGCGTTCAATCGACTCTAGGCGAATGCCCGCTGGTTCCAATTGCAGGACTGTAGCTGCGGGCTGAATGTCTATCGAACCATGACGATCAGCTACGATTGCAAAGGAATGGCCTGGTTCCATGATTGTGCCCAACAGTCGCAGGCCGAGGCCAGCTCGGTTCGCATCCACATCGACAACTCTTTCGGCGATATCCAGCGGTGCGCCAATCGCCGCCGGCCTCCATGGCTGGAGTCGGCGATTCCAGGCTGGTGAGTTGCCATCCGTGGGAGTTGCATCGTCCAGCAAGGTAGCTGAGGCATGGATGGGCAGCGGTTGGTCTGACTGAAGGTCCATGAGATCACCAGGCTGGGGAATGGGCCAGGCGAGGGCCCACAGGGCGGCGCCGAGGGATAAAGCCGGCAGCGATATCATTGCCAGCCGTCGAAAGTGATTTTGCGGGGGCCGCATGGTGTGCTGTCCAAGTGTCGATTCCGCGTAGCTCGGTTGTCCCAGGCTAGAATCCTAGACTTTGTCCCAAAAGGGGTCTGACCCTTTGGAGGCGAGTCGAATTTACACCTGTTTTTGGCCTCGCCGGAGAGGGTCAGACCCCTTTTGGGACAAAGCCTAGTCTAAGCTGAAACCCTGTACGGTCGGAACGCCAGTATCGTCAAGCGTGCTGAGCAGGACGTGCTGAAACCGCCGGTTGCCATCAAAAGTCTCACTCCACAAGGAGTAGGTGGTCGATCCGTCGCTAAGCAACATCCCCAGTCGTTCTGCGTCGTCTTGATTCAGTACCGTTTGCTGAACTAATAACTGAGCGGAGAGTTGCGATTCGTTTCTGCGCTGGACGATCCGCCTGGCGAGGCCATCGGTGACGACTGATTTGCAAAGCCATTCCAATACCGAGTCGGACGCCATATGGACATTCAACCGACCGCTACCCCACAAGGTGATCTCCCGCGAGGCTTCCGCCAAAGCGCGAGAGCCGCCAGCGTTATCAGACAACATTTTCAGGTCGAAAATCTCTCCCCAACTATCCGCCTGGCCGCGAGGCTGCCCGGCCTCAGCAGGACGCATGCAAAGATAAACCTGGGGCGGCAGCAAGCCTCGCATAGCGCTCTGGAACTTGGCGTCTCCCGCGACGAGCACTACGGCATTCAAATTGAGTTTAGCGCATTCGTCGGCCAGGATGAATTCAAAGGACTGACCACCCAGTTCCAGCGACTCGCGGAGGGTAGAATAGCGGGCACGATTTGCCTGTTTCGCTTGCGTTTGTCCACTCGCCAGGGCTGTGAATAGTTCCGCCGCGCTGGGCAGGATGACGCGTTGGCAGCTGATCCGTCCCCACCGACTTTGCAGATCGCGGGCGCTGGCCAGGGTCCGCGCATTCTCATGCAGGGCTCGATTGGCGATCTGTACCAGCACTACCGCGGCGACGATCAGCAGTAGGAGCACGAGCACCAAGATGTAAGCCGGCCGCCGAGGCGTTGTCCTGGGCGGTTTCTTCAACGTTGCCAGGGAGCGATTCACGGGATGCTGCCTCGCACAATTTCCTGGCTGTACAGAGTCTGTCCTTGCGTGCCAAGCAACTGGACCTGCAGGGAGGGCGGCAACCTCTCCCAGCCCGCTTGACCAACGATCAACGCAGCCAGGGCAGGTGCCAAGGCGGTTTCCTGAGAGTCCAAATAAGTGGAACGCAGGCGGAACTCAGCCACGCCCAGCCACAGGGGTTGGCTGGTGGACTGCTGCCAGCCGCTGCTGGCCTGCGTTTGCTGGCGAAGCAGTAGACTGCCAGACTGGACCGGCGCAATGACGTAGCGCACCACGGCAGGCGTAAGCAGTGGTTGCCCAGTCGTCCTGTCTTGAGCATTGTATCCGAGCAACTCCACTGCATCACGCGTTCTGCGGAAGGCGCGGGCATTGTGTAGGTCGCTGCGGATCTGACGCGCCAGCCCTTCGGAATGTCCCGCAGCGCCCGCCATGAGTGGCCCGCTATCGCGGAGCAGAGATCGCAGAATCCGCACCGAAGTCGCCATCAACACCGCCAACAGACTGCAGGCAATGACCAATTCCAAGAGCGTGAAACCAGCCCTGGTTGGCTGACGACCGCCAGCCGAGTGTGCAATCTTAAAGCTTGCCTGCATTGGGTGGTACCAAAGTGGAGGATTCAACCAGCGGCGGACGTAAGGTATCCACGCTTGCCAACACCAACTCACTCCCTGTGCTCCGCGAAATCGCCAGAACTTCCAAGCGTACAACGGGACACACTCGCCCGAAGACGGATCGATTAGCGACCACACTGGTGCGCCATCTCCAGCCACGGATGGGTAATGCCTGCGATGCGGATAACGGAATGCCCGTCGCCGACTCGGACCAAGATTGCAGCAGCCGATCTGCCTGATCAATAGCCGCCTGCCGATCAGCGGCCAATCGCAACAGTTGCTTGTGCCGGGCCGCGGCCAGGATGATCGCCACCAGTACCGTCGCCATCAACACCAGCCCGACAAGTACCTCCAGCAGGGTGAAGCCGCGTGCGGTAACTCTCATTGGGCAAACTCCTGCAATTCCTGCTGAGAGCTACAACTCACCAACTGTCCGGTTGCGCCAAATACGGCTACCCAAATGGACAGTGAACCAGCGCGGAGTTGGGAACAGTAAGTAGAGCTACTACCACTGCCATAAAAAGGCACGTCGGAGCCTGACTCACTCCAACCGCCAGGGGACAGCTGCAAGGGCAGTGAAATCTGCACCTGCCTTGGTAGAGCGAATCGACGTTGGCTAGGGGATAAAACCAGTTGCTGTTTGCCAGGGTCGAACCGCAGTTTGACAGGACTGCCGGATTTCAGCGACAAGCTCCGCGCCTGACGATCGGCTTCTCGCAGGCACTCAACGCTCCGATTCAAGGCGGCAGAGTTTACATGTCCAGCCAGGCTGAGCATGACCAGGCCGGCCAAAATGCTGACCAGGCTGAGTGCGCACACCAGTTCGATCAGGGTAAATGAGGGCGGGCAGCGCTCTGGCTGATTCAAGCGTTTCATTCGAGATCACTGCTGGAAATGTCTAGGTTGCCACCAACTCCACCTTCGCGGCCATCACCTCCGAGGCAAATCACTTCGTAGGGTCCATCCTCGGCGGGACTGACATATTCGTAAGGATTCTTCCAGGGATCCTTGGGCACTTTGGTCAGAAAGCCGTCTGGAAAGGAAGGCGTGCCCGTGACGAGGATCTCGATTCCTTCTTCGTTATCGGGATAGCGAGATTGATCAGCGTAGAAGGTTTCCAGTGCTTTGACGATCAATGAGATCTCGGCCTTCGCTGCGTTTTGCTTGCTGGCGATCAGGTAGCTCCGCGTGCGGATGGCCACGATACTGGCCAAGAGGCCAATGATGACCATCACCACGATCAATTCTACCAACGAAAACCCGTGGGCATGTCTCAACTCGGATTGCATGCGATGCATCCGCCTTGCATTGGACTTTAAAACCCTATGATACATTACCAGCCTCAAGAATTGGCAGAATGGTGGCCAACAACAAGAACCCTACAGCGACGGCCAGAATCAGAATCATGACGGGTTCTACCAACGACGAGATTCGGGCCGCCGCCGTGGCTACTTGTGTATTGTAGTCTCGCGACAGCTTGAGCAGCATCTCGTCTAACTTTCCTGTGTCCTGGCCCACCGAAAAAAAACGCACCGCCAAAGGTGGGAAGACTCCACTACGGTCAAGTGACGTGGCCAGATCTTCTCCGGCGATCATGTCCTGCTCCGCTTGATGCAGAGCTTCTCGGATAACGCGATTGCTGGTTGACTTGGCTGCCAATTGAACGGCGGTCGTCAGCAATACACCGCCTCGCGTTAGACTGGCAACAATCATGGCCACGCGCGAGATGGCTTGCTTCTTGAGCAAAGTGCCAACTAGAGGCAACTGCAGGATCCAACCATGCCAGGCCCGCTGGCCCCTATCCGAGCGAACCCACAGGAAGCACACGCTAGCCAGGATGATGACGGCCGCGATTATCCACCAGCCATAGTTTACTAGGACATCGCTGAAGGCTTTAGCGACGCGCGTCGGCCAGGGCAATTGTGGTAGCGTCTCCTGCAGGCTGTCAAGCAACGGAGGCATGACCCAGGTCATTAAGAAAATGGCCGCCGACAATCCGAAGCAAGCCAAGAAAATGGGATAGATCAAGGCGGTTGTAACACTGTCCTTAAAGGTCGCCAGTTGCAATTTGTAGTCCGCCAGCTCGCTAAGTACGTTTTCGAGGGTGCCAGCGTTCTCGCCCACTTCCACCATCCGCACTGAAGCGGCATCGAAAATCTCGGGTTGCTCTGCAAGTGCAGCGGCCAAGCCGGCGCCAGCCTCGACGCGATCGCGAAGCTTGAGAATGGCCGCGCGAAATGCTCCGCGATGCTGACTGACCAGAGTGTCCAGCGCCTCGAGCAACGGGATGCCAGCGGCGAGCAACATGGCCAGCTCGTGCGCGCCAACACCCCACTGCTGCCGCGCGCGGCGTTTCCCCCACCAATGCCTGTCGAATCCCACGCGTGACGGCGGTTGCTCGACAACGCGTTCTACAACCACATTTCGCTGGCGTAGCAAGTCGCGGGCATGCCTGGCAGAGTCTGCCAACAATGAGCCGCGCACAGACTTGTTGCTGGAATCCAACCCGCGGTATTCGAACAAAGGCATGGGAGGTGCGATTCTCTATCAAGGTCCACGATAGGGGCCGCGAGCGGCCGGACGAAACGGATGGAAAACAGCTCGCCTTCGTCCGCAGTTGACTTACCGAATTAGCCGGAACGCCTTAGCGTCCGGTTCACTCGCTGCCTATCTCCGATTCGTCAGTCCAGGCCGCGAGACTGGATGCCCGCAATACTTCAGCCAGAGTCGTTTGGCCGCGTTGTACTTTGGATAGGCCGTCTTGCGAGAGCAACTCCGTACCTGCACCGATTGCCACCTCGCGAATAGTGGATGCATTGGCCCGCGACTGTATCTGTTCGCGGCAAGCATCATCGACCACCAGCAATTCGAATAAGCCGATCCGTCCACGAAATCCGGTGTGGCGACAGGCATGGCAGCCTTGGGCCACATAGGGTTGTGTTGCGAGTCCACCGGGCGAAGGGTTGGGCAGCTTGCACTCCGGGCACAGTCGGCGAATCAGACGCTGCGCAAGTGAAGCCACCAGGGAACTGGCCACCAGGTAGGGCTCAATGCCCAGGTCGAGCAGTCGCGTGATGGCGCTGGCGGCATCATTGGTGTGTAAAGTCGAAAAAACCAAGTGCCCAGTCAGAGAGGCTTGAATCGCCATGGTTGCCGTATCGCGGTCACGAATCTCGCCAACCATGATAATATCCGGGTCCTGACGCAAGACGCTTCGCAATCCCTGGGCAAAGGTCAATCCCTTTTTCTCGTTGATTTGCGACTGACTGATTCCCTGCAGCTGATATTCAATGGGATCCTCCAGCGTTAGCACATTGTTCTCTCGCGAGTTGATTTCTTGCAACGCACTGTAGAGGGTCGTGCTCTTTCCGCTACCCGTCGGACCGGTGACCAGGATCAAACCATGGTCAAGCCGAATCAACTCTCGCCAACGCTTCAGAGTAGCCTGCGGCATCCCCAACTCGCCCAGCGTATAGAGCCGTGCGCTCTTATCCAACAATCGAACGACGATGCGTTCATTGTGACTGGTTGGCAACGAGGCAATCCGCAGGTCGACGACCCGTTCGCCGAGTTCGACGGTTGCCCGCCCATCCTGTGGCAAACGCTTCTCAGCGATATTCATTTTGCCCAGTACCTTGACTCTCGTGAGCACCTCCTCTTGTATGGCTTTCGGGATACTGAGGACATCAAACAACACCCCGTCAATTCGCTGGCGAATCAACACGGATTCTTCCGCGGGTTGGATATGGATGTCCGAAGCCCCTGCCATCACTGCGTCAAACAAGATCTGGTTGACCAAACGAATGATAGGTGCCCTGCCACCAGTGTCCAGCAAATCCTCGTTGGGACTGGCAACTGCTTGGTCAATTAACTGGGCCGCATCAAGTGTCTGCAGGACTTCGGCCGCATGCGATTCGCGAGCCGTATAGGCGGCGTTGATAGCCAAGTTCAATTGCTGCCGAGGAACCAGCAGTGGAATCGCCCGGACCCGCAAGAGGCGAGCTACCGTGTCCATGTGTCGCCAACCCTCGCGATCGGATACTGCTACAGCCAATTCACGCGGGTCGGAAGTCTCATATCCCAGGAGGCCATGCTTCCGCGAAAAAGCGATGGGGAAACATGCGCAAGTAATTCCCACTGGGGCGCTTGTCTGCCAGATCCACGCAGATGGGTAACTCGAGCAGCTTGGCCAAAGTCTGCAATGGACTGTCAGCGGCGTTCGCGGGCGATGGGCTATCCTTTGAGAGGGAACGGGCGTCGACACTCATGGAATCAGCTCGGGGTAGCTGACCGGAAAATCTCCAGGCAGGCAATTAGTGGCCGCATCTCGATCGGACAAGAATCGCAAGTCGGCAAAACGCGAGTCGCGAAGCACCAGTGGGCGTATGAACAGAAAAAAGGATGTACAGTTCTGGCTGCGATCGGTACGACTAGTCAATTCTCGCAACACCGGAATATTCTCAATCCACGGCAAACCCAACACCGATTCCTGTCCGCCGACGCGTTTCAAGCCACCGACAACGACTGTCTTTCCGTCCGGTATGGTGACTGTGCTACCCACCCGATCTATTTGTCGCGGTGGAGGCAGGCCATCGCTGCCCGTTCCGGCAAACGTACTGAACTCGACATCAAACTCGAGCTGCAAGTGATCATCTTCGTTGATGTGGGGCGTCACGGTGATGATCGTTCCCGCCTGTTGATTGCCGCCCAGGCTGGTTGTGGAAACCGTCTGTGAAGCGTTAACGCTGGAAAATGGTACGCTGCTAACACTCTCTAGTTTACCAGTACTATTGTCGTTCACCAATATTTTTGGTGCAGCCAACACTCGAGCGCGACGATGCCCGGACAGTGCACGGACAACAACGTCGGCCACGTCCGGATCGACCAAGGTGCCGTTGAACCCCAGTCCAGGGATGATTCTCAGGGTCCCCGTTTCGGCATCCACCTCGCTCAAACCGAACGAAGTGAACTCGAACAGGCGTTTATCACCCTTGCGATCCCCGAAGGCTACCTCGACGCCCAGCGTGAATTCATCCGAAGTATCGATTGCAATGATCTTGGCCTCGATCAGTACCTGAGGGCGCCGCTGGTCAAGCGACTCTATCAACTTGGCATACACTCCTTGGACGCTGGTGGGCGCCACCACGATCAAACTGTTGGTTGAGACATCTGCAGAGACGCGTGCGCCACCAGGGAGAGTTGCCACACCTCCCCCGGCGAATCCACCACTCAATCCCGTTCCACCAAAGCCGCCACTAGCCAGAGTGGGCCGGGCCAAGGGATTGGCAGTTTCCGGCACAAAAGGAGCCTGATTATTAAAGCCGTTCGAGTCGGGCGTTAGCGGCAATTGCATGGTCTCCAGCGGAATACCAGCCCGCTGCATGCCAACTGTCCCGCCATCCAAGCCCATGCCGTTCAGGGCCGGAAGGCCCGTCATGGTCCCTAAGCCGCCGCCATTCAAACTGGGAATTCCCAATCCCGCAAAGGGACTGACCAAGCCCAAGGGAACTACGCCACCCTGAAAGGGACCGGCACCGTAGGCTTCCTGCAGAGCCAGTAGCGTATACAGAACGTCGATGGCGCTGGCATTGCGCAACTTGTAGAATTGAATGGGGCTATCCGTCGCCTCCACGGGTTGATCGAGCTCGGCAATCAGTCGCGCGACTTGCTGATGCACCGCGCGCGTAGCCCGCACGATCAACAGGTTTCCATCCTCGTCGACGGTTGCCTGGTAGCCGCCCTCCGCATCCTGGGGTTCGATAAAGCCTTGCATCAATTTGTCGATCCGCTCCGGAGTGCTGTGCTTCAGGCGATACACTTCGGTGGTCATCCCCATGGTCACATCGAGTTGCCTGAGCAGTTCTCGTGCGCGCTCAACCATCATCTGACTGCCGGCGATGACGATGCGATTGCCTACTGGTTCGTTAAAAATCGCAATGTTGCCGGGCAACTGTGCGCTGCCTTCGGCCAAGATGCCTTTGACTTGTTCGGTCAGCGTCTGCGAAGCTTGGTGCTGTACCTTGTAAAGTTCGTAAGTCGCACTGCCCGGAGGCTGGTCAATCATGGCAATCAGATCGGCCACCGTTTGGACGCGCGCGGCGTAATCGGTCACGATCAGTACATTGGATTCCGCCAGACTAATTAAGTTGGAGCCATTGGTGGACAAGAACGGCTTGAGCACGCTGGCCATGGCTGTCGCCTGAGTATTCTTCAGGACGAAGACCTGGGTGACCGGGGCCGCTTTGCCATCGCGCGCGAGCACTTCTTCAGCCTTACCGGTCGGCGCGAATTGGGCCATCTCTTTGGTATCCACAATTCGTTTCCAGCCGGCGATGTCCGAATCGATCAGAGCCAGGGATTCTGTTCTCAAGATGCTCGAGAGCAGTGCCGGCAAGGAGCTGACCGGGACGGCGGAGGGAGTCCTGATCACGACCACCCGCTCGCCGATCTGGGGCGTATACTCGAACTTAACTCCCAGCCTCTTGGAGATATAGTTGAGAAGCGCGTCGAGCTGCATGCGGCCTTGCACATTCAACTCCACTTGTGGCTCGGCCTGCTGAGTGGCAGCAGCGGATTGCAGAACGCCGACGGATTGCCTTGCAGCGGCAGCTTGGGCTGTGTCGGGGGACTGGGCGAGAACGCAGGAGTTCCAGCACAGCAAGAAGTTGATGGCTTGGATCAAACTGAATGCTGGCAGCAAATACCGCCTCCGGTTCTTAGCAGACAGCCTTACCACAGAGGGGTACCTTAACCGCAGTGCTAGCAGTGGAAACAGAACGTCAAGCGGAGATTAGATTTCCAGCCCAGTGCGGTCAAGGTCAAGCTCCGGTCAACAGCTGTAAGCTGTATGTCCAGTTAAAATCCAGGCCCAGGAGCACTGCCGGCAGGTGGTATACCAGGAGCGCTGGGCTCGTTAGGCAAGCTAGAGCCGCCGGCCAGTCCCGTCGGTGGCGGTTCGGCCCCTTTGAACATGAAGCCTATCGGCAGGCTATTGTTTGACTCGGAGTAGAAAGAGCGGATGTTGGGCAAGACGTCGACCAGAGCTGAATCATTCGCAACTCCGAACCAAAGAGCCAATTCAGCGTTGTACTCATCGACCGAGGTTGTGGGAATCAGGCGTCCGCGAGTGCTGGTGTCCAACGAGTTACCCAGGGCCAGAGTTTCTGGGTATCGACCGTACACCTGACGTCCGGCAACTCCACCGCCAACCACCAGATGATTTCCTCCCCAAGCATGATCGCTTCCATTTCCATTGGAGCTGAGCGTGCGTGCAAAGTCGGAGGCGGTGAAGGCAACGACGTCGTTGGCTACGCCTAATTCAACGGTGGCGTTGTAGAAGGAATTCAACGCCTGACTCACCACGGGCAGCATATTGGCTTGGTTGCTGATGACTTCGTCATGGTGGTCCCAACCACCCGCGGAGACAAAGAAAATCTGCCGCGACTGTCCCAAAGTGTTTCGCGCGCCGATGGCTTTGGCGACCATGTTCAGCGACGCTCCCAAGCTGGTGGTTGGAAAGGGCGTCGTCAGATTCACGGCACCGGTAGCGTTGTTGAAATCGATGGCTGCCTGGATACTGTTCTTGCGTATGCGCGCATAGGATTTTTCGAGCAAATCGCCATAATTCTGACCCAATACGTCGTCGGTAAAGCGACTGAACATGCCATCCTGCCCCAGACCGGTGTTGCCGTAACCATTCAGTGTGGTTGCGCCGCTGGATTGAACCACGTAGGGCACTACGTTTTGCCCGGTCTCCATAATATTGAGACTGCCCAGGGCAATATTCATGGCAATGGTCGGATGATTATTGACACTGTCGGTCAACATATCGGCCATGCGTCCCCCCCAGCCGGTAACTTGCGAGCGCGTCTGGGGAATTGAGGTTTGCCAGTGCTGAATCAAATCCGAATGCGAATATAAGCCTAGCGGCTTCTTGGCCGCCGCCAGACTTGCTTTGTCAGCAATTGGTTCTACCAGGCTACCTACATTGGCAATGAAAGCGGCCTTGCGCTGGTTGTACAAGGCATGAATTTCGCTCATGCCGGGATGGACGCCGAATCTTCGACCACTGGAATCACTGATTTGCAACAACTCATTCTTGGGAAGGGCCAGGTTGGTCCTGGCCGCCGCATAGGCGGCATACTCCTGATCTTCATAAGGGGTGAGCACGTTAAATGAATCGTAGCCACCCAAAAGGAACACGCACACGATGGCCTTATAGCCGGATAGATCTCCACCAGCAGCCATGGCTGTGTTGGTCAATTTCAGATTGACCAGTGTCGAAAGCAATGAAGTGGAACTGAGGGCTGCGCATCCGCCAGACAACTGCAGAAAATTGCGTCGGCTAAGCGCGGGTAATGGATTAGTTTGGCGACGAACCATGATCTCAGTTCCGTATGATGAATTGTGTTTTATCTTCAACCGGCACTTTTCCGCTATTCCGTTATTCTGCAATCGCAAAGGCTGGCGAAGTCAGCACGCCGAGGATTGCCACACGGGCTCGCGTCGTGGTGTTGGTGTTCAGATTGAGCGCGGAGACAAGGGACATCTTCGCATCATTACTCAACGTGCCGCAGCAGAATACCTTGTCCAGGTGCTCTACCAACTCTAATGGATTCGCAGCCAGAGTTTTTTCGCGTGCGAAGTCGTAGCTGATCGTGCACCTCAGCGTAGCATTGGAATTGTTGATGAGCGTATGGACCGTTCTTTCGTTGTAGATATCCGAGCGATAGCGATTAGGGGTACGATTGGCGACGACCGCGTCGAATATGGCAAATTCGGGAGCGTACAACGCATTCGTTGGCAGAAGGGGTGAGCCGTTGTATTCGCTGATTTCCCCGGCGGGTTGATAATCGGGGGAATAGAAATTAAAAACGCTGCCCGAACCGTAAGGGTACTGCGACCAATTAAAGCTGAGTGAGGGAATCATATACCAACCATTCTGATAGTCGGTACTCGCGTATCGCCGCAGGAAATTGGCATACATCACAACCGGCTCTTGAAAACGACTCCTCTCCGAGCCCTGCCCGGAAACCTCGAGCCGCCACGGATTCGAACGGCGAACCATGCGAATTCCGTCCCAGGCCTCCTGATCCAAGAGGATCTGCTTGATGACAGCCTTTAAATCGCCGCGAATGCCGCTGCCGTTGTCGTTGTAGCGGCTGACGACGCGATTCATGTAACCCTTGGATGGATTCGAACGCACAAAGCGTTGGATCAGCCGCCGACAGATGAACGGTCCCGTGTTGGGATGATTGAAAATATCATCCAAGCCGGCGTTGATATCCGCCACACCGGGCGTACCCGCTGGCAGTGTTGTTCCGAAAAGCACCTTGGCTTGCGCGTCGTGTGAGGACTCGAACATCATCATGGGTTGATCAAAATTGATGGCCCCCGAGCTAATGGATCTGCTACCCGCATAGGTCAAGCCCGTAAACAATCTGGCAAAAGTCTCGATGTGCGTATTGTCGTATGTGGGTATCAGCGCACCATCGGCGTCGGTCTGATAAGTCCCATCGGGGTTCAATTCGTAAAGACCAATTGAAAATAACTGCAACACTTCGCGGGCATAGTTCTCATCGGGGAAGAAATTCTTGGTTGGATCTGCCTTGGCATTTCGCAGATGGCTCAACCAAACACCCATCACCGGATGAAAAGTGACTCCCCCCAACACGTCTCGATAAGTACCAAACGAGTTGTCCAGCAACATATCGTAGTAATTCGACATACCCAACCATCGAGCCCGTCCGGTAGGACCCGCGATTTCGCTGTTGAAATTTCCGCCGCTTTGACCAACCACACAAATTTGAATCAGAGCCCAGGCCATGCGCTGTCGCAATTGATCCTTGGCCGTGATGCTATTGTGCCACCATGCCTGATAGCGATAGCGCGAGACATTGATACCGCTCTGCGTGGGGCTCAAGCCATCCCCAATAACCATATCCTCGGCCACCGGCATGTGGCGCGTGATAGGCTCGGCGAACTGTTGATCTATCCACTCTTCGGCGGCTGCCGTCACTCCGATTTGCTGCATGCGGGCGGCCAGGCTATCGATCTCCGCATCTCTCGGGCCGAAGGTCGCGTGTTGCAGGAATTGAGTAGCCCGCAGGCGGACCATCAGTTGGGTCAACTCACTGCTGTTGTTTACTTGAAAGGTCCCCGCCGGAAGCCATAACTCCAAACCCAGCACGATACAGCCAGCCAGCACGCAGGGCATGCGCATCATAGCAACGCACCTTTCAAGACAGGCACCTGGAGAACGAAGCTCGTCAGCAAATGACTCAGGCCCCAAAAAACGGCCGTGAGTTGAATCGATTTGCGACGCAATACACCGCGCACCAGGCGCCAACAACGAACGAAAAGGAAAAGCCGCCAAAACAAAAACGTCTGCTATATTCTGGGACACGAACGAATGGTGAATGTGTGCCTGGATATAACGCGCGGAGAATAACAATCAGATGAGCTGAGGAAATCAATCCGACAAGAGCGCTACAGGCTACTGCAAGGCTTTTTTCTTGTCAATGTTTTTGCCGGATGCTGCTTGAGATTCGGTTCTCAAGTGCGTACCCCGACCCGGAAAATACTCACTGCAGGTGGATCGCCAGTGACCGGTGGTTGTGCGGCGACTATAAGGACAGTTGCTGGCGGACATCGAATTCGGAGAGGAATTCTAGCTTTGATTTTTCTTCGTTGCTCAGTTGCTCAAATCTGCGTCTCAGGTCCTCGGCATTGTTCGGACTGGCGGCGGAAGTCGGTTCGAACATATAGAACAACCACACTCCCAGCACGTCGCGGCGCAAGCGGACATCCAAGCCTGCGAGCAGCTGTTTCGCAGCCGGCGACAGTGCTTGCTGCAACTCCTGCAAGTCTTCTTCGCTTACCAAGGACTCTTCGGGCGGGCGATATATCTCGTTGACCACTTTGGCATCGGGGTCAGGAAGGCGGCTGAATACCTCCCACAGTCGGTCCTGCAAGTTGCCGTTCCAATTGCGAAAGGCGGCCCGGTCCTGAAAAGATAGTTTCTCGGCGTAGGCAAAGGCCATTTCGCGACGTACCAGTTTGGCGACTTCAGCAGCCCGCTGATCGAGATCTTCGATGGCATTTAAATTCGTTCGCTCGACGGTACCCACCTGATCCAAGATCGCTGCGTAGGCGGAAAGCAATTGCTCATAGTCCAAGTCTGATTGCGCGTCGAGCTTCTGCGACATGCGATCGACGATCTTATTGAGTTCAGCGCTGCGCTCTGGTGGGGCGCGCTGCAAGGCCGGCTGGTGCTTGGCCAAGTTGGCTCGTGCGCCGGAATCCAACTGCTGCAGCCACTGCAAGCGCTGCGCGTTGGTGGCCGGGACCTCGAGCGATGGGCGACTCATATTATTCGCTTGCCCAGCAGCCTGGACCAACTCTTCAATTTGCGCCAACTTGACCAGCCACTCCTCCGAGTCGATCAATGCCAAATCGTCGTAATGCACCAGCAGCGTTACGTTCCTCAAGAAATCTTGCTGCTGCCGATAGCTTCGCAGCTTGCCCAATGCGACTCCACCCGCAAAAGCCAATAGACCTACCAAACCGAGCACCGCCCAACGATTCCTTGCCAGACGCTTTATCCAAGACACTTTCTCTTGCGAGACATCCAAGACTATCATTTCAATCGTGGATTGCGCCAGCTGCGGATTTGGCTCGTCCTCGGGCAATTCGGAAAGCAGTTCCCAAGTCTTGCGCAATCGCTGGATGCGATCCTTTAACGACTGGTCGTGTTGCAGCGCAGCGTGGATAGCGGCCGTTTCTTGGCTCGACAGCTCGCCGTCCAGGTAGGCCACCAGGGTTTCATCATCGTAAGAGATTGGCATATTGCTACCAGTCACTTGCCATCAACCTCCGGGCCGGGGGCCAGCCCCTCATCCAAATACGGTTCCAATAGATTTTTCAGATTGACACGAGCCCGGCTGAGCAAGGATTTTACTGCCTGGACGCTGAGTTCCATGGTATCGGCAATTTCCTGATAGCTGAGGCCTTCGAACTTGCACAAGACCAGTGCCGTCCGCTGGCGATCATTGAGTGACTCGACGGCGGTGCGGACCATCTCCGCCCGCTCGGCTTTATCCAATTTGCGGGCTGGCATCATGCCCGTCGAGGCAATTGCCAATTGATCTAAAGACAGAACCCCAGAATTCTGACCGTCGGCCGCAGCAAGCTGTTTTTCCCGCTTGCGACTCTTGTCGCGGATAGAATTGCTGGCGACATTGTGGGCGATGTGGAATACCCAAGTGGAGAACTTGGCGGTGGGTTGATAGCTTTTTCTGGCCCGCCAAATGCGCATGAATACATCCTGTACCAAGTCTTCGGCTGTGCTACCCGAACCAACCATCTGCTTGAGGACTCGCAACAAACGTGACTGATAGTTCAGGATCAATGCCTCAAAGGCCAGAGCGTCGTCCTCGCGCACGCGCAGCATTAGCTGTACATCCGGGTCGCTTTGGGCAGCTGTTTTGCCTAATTGTTTATGGTCGTTCAACCCAGTCCCTTTGCCTCCCCAGGCTACGGACGATTCAAGACACTCGTACCGCAGAAAGGGCCCAACAGATCCGGGTAGCCGGATTCTCCTGAATTCGGTCCTCTCCAGATCAGCGTAGCCGGATTCGCCAGAATTCGGTTTTTCTCCAGATCAGCGTAGCCGGATTCGCCAGAATTCGGTTTTTCTCCACGTCAGCGTAGCCGGATTCGCCAGAATTCGGGGTTTTGCATGATTCGACGAAGTCTGGCGACTCCGGCTACCTCGATAACCCCAAAGTTATCATGCTGGCAGAACACTAAAGTTTAAGGTGCGGAGCCTGCGGAAGCTAGCGTCTGGGGCAGCATTCGGAAACGGCCTGTGCTTTGCTCGTCAGCTGGCTTCCCCATGGACTGGCTGCGTCCCATAGTGCTCGCCTGTCATACCTGTTAGTTTTGTTGGGGCGGATTTGGCAAGCTGTTTCCCAAGTCGCGACAATCGAATGGGTTTACGGGATGACTCATGAAAGCCATTGCCACCGTAGTCCGTGGTTCAGCAGCTGCCAAGAAATACGTGCTCGAAGCGGCCCAGCCCATTCGCGTAGGACGAGGAAGTGGCTGCCAAATACTGCTTACAGACCCTCTCAGCAGCCGTACCCACGTGGTGATTAGCTACGAAGACGGCAATTGGGTTGCCTCCGATGCGGACAGTCGCAATGGGACGTTGGTCAATGAGCAGCGGATAAGCCAGACGCGTTTGTCTCATGGAGATCGCATTCAGATCGGCTCAACGGAACTCCTGTTCGAACTGCCCAGCGACCAGGAAGATACGCAGCAAAAGACGCAGACCTTGGTGCTCGAATCTCCCATTTCGCAGGTTGCGAGCATTGATGCCATGAGCCATTTGGTATCGCGGCAGCGCAGCCAGGATATGCTCGATCTTTACCAGCTGAGCATCTGCCTGATCGGCTGCAATTCGCCCGATGCCGTAGCCACTCAGGGACTGGAAATGTTGCGGATTCGCACGCAGTCGGATGCCGTCGGCTTTCTATGGATCGACGACCAGGGAGAACTGAAGCCCCAAATGCTGGTCCCGCCTGACCGTGGAGACAGCTTTCGATTGCACAAGAAGTTGACGGAACGTGTCAGCCGCGAGGGGCGGGCGATTTGGATCAAAGACCAAATTTCCGGCAAGGGCCGCGAGGCCAGTTTTGCCGATGCTATCTGCGTCCCCCTGATGAGCGACATCCGGGTGATGGGTGCGGTCCACTTGTATCGCGAACAAGGAAAGTTCGAACAAGAGCATTTTGATTTTGCGATATCAGCATGCAATATGTTAGCCGTTGCCCTGGAGAGCAGTCGGGCCCAAGCCAGCCTGTCAGCTCAGCACCAGCGTTTGGTACAGCGCTCGGCGGAGTTCAGCGAGTTGATCGGCGACTCGGCGGGCATGCTCAAACTAAAAGACCGCATAGCCCGCGTGGCCAAGGCCAGCGGCTGCGCGCTGATCCGCGGTGAAAGCGGCGTCGGCAAGGAACTGGTTTCCCGAGCTATCCATCGGCTCAGTCCGCGTGGCGATCGCCCCCTGCTGTGTGTTAATTGCGCAGCCATCCCCCAGGAGTTGATGGAGAGTCAATTGTTTGGGCACAAAAAGGGTGCTTTCACCGGTGCGGACCAAGATCATGCCGGCTGGTTCCGGCAAGCCCACACCGGCACGTTATTCCTGGACGAAGTAGGCGAATTGGGTTTGGAGGGGCAAGCCAAACTGCTTCGAATACTCGAGGGCCATCCCTTTATGCCCGTCGGTGAGTCCAAGGAGGTTTCCGTCGATGTCCGCGTCATCGCCGCGACCAACCGCGATCTGCGCGAATACGTTCGCGAAAAAAAGTTTCGTGAGGATCTCTATTACCGCTTGAGTGTTTTTGAATTGGTGGTTCCCCCGCTACGCGAACGCGGCAAGGACTTGGATACGCTGATCAACCATTTCTTGGAACACTTTCGCGTGCAACATGGTCGTCCCAAATTGCTGCTCTCCCTAGCCGCCCGCAAGATGATGCGCGAGTACCAGTGGCCGGGCAATGTTCGGCAACTGCGGAACGTGCTCGACAGTTCGGTCGTGTTGGCTATCGGCGATGAAATTGAACCTGGTGATCTCTCGCTAAGGGATGTCTCCAGCGACCGGCTAGAGAGCCTGCGCATCGATTGGTGGGAAGAACGCCTGATCCGCGAAGCCCTATCCAGGACGGACAAGAACATTGTCGAAGCCGCAAAATTGCTCGGCATCAGCCGAGCTACCCTGTATCGCAAGCTCGAACAATACTCCATCGATCGCTAGAGCCCTGTGCAATCCAAGGGGTGTTTGCTAGCAATTCCAGTGGCCGCCCCGACGGAAATCTTCGCCAAGTCACCAGAAAATTCCTTCCAAACTGATGTTGACACAATTTCCCATGCGTCACAGATTAATCGCAACGGGTGAGTTGCGTGGAAAGGATTATCTACGTGTCTCGATTTGCGAGTGCTCGGCATGATGCCGAGTGCTTGCCCTTTCCTATGATTTGAATATCGGCTTAAACCGCTCTCGGCAGATGCCTGCCGCATCGGCGTTCGAGTCTCAAGTCATGATTGTCGCCAACCAAAAAGGAAAGGATACCCATCCATGTTAGTGCTTTCAAGAAAAGAGAAGCAGGAGTTCCTCTTTCCCAATCTGGGAATCACCGTACAAATCGTTCGCGTTCAGGGAAAGAAGGTCAGCATTGGCATCATCGCTCCAGACGATGTGCGCGTGCTGCGCAGTGAATTGGCCTTTGACAAAGAACATGACAAAGAGAGTCTAACGAACAAGAATACGTCCCACGCGCTGCGCAATCAGTTGCACACCTTGCAACTATCGCTGTCGCTGACCCAAGCTCAGCTAGAGGCCGGACGTGCTGTGGATGCCGAACAGACTCTCACCACAGCCCTGGAGAGTTTTGAAGAATTGGAGCGGCTGTACGCTGGCAACGAGAAATCGGGGGGCAGCGATTCTCCAACGGAAGGCCCTCGTCGAGCCTTGATCGTCGAGGACAACGCCCAAGAGCGCGAGCTGTTGGCGGAGTATCTGCGTGTGAACGGCTATCAGGTCGATGTCGCCTGCAATGGTAAAGCTGCCATGGATTATCTCAATGGGCACCTCTGCCCAGATGTGGTGCTGCTGGACATCAACATGCCTGGTATGGATGGGAACCAAACGGCGCGGGCCATTCGTCAAGACCCCAGGTTTGATAAGATGAAGTTGTTCGTGATCAGTGGTAGCCAGCCACAGACCAAGTCAGGCCAGACCTCCGTCTTCGATGACTGGTTTGCCAAGCCCATCAGCCCCAGAGAATTTGTCTCTCGACTCGATCGCGAATTTTCGACTTCCGTTAGCGGTGCTGCCTGAAACCTACTTTGACAGTGCCACTTTCGTTCAAGACGCAGTCTTTTCATTTTCCAGCGAGTGAGCGAGGGAGTCGTCCTCGGCAGGAATGCCTCGCTGACGCTGTTTGGAGTTGCGCCTTTATCATAACCCGACGCGTAAGCGAGGAATTCTTCCATTCGACTACGTCCTCGCTGACGCGTCGGGTTAGGAAAATCCCAGGAAAAGGCTCAGTGCGAACTTCAAAACTTACGCTTCGCGTTTCGAAAGGCCACGTTGTGGCGCTGTAGACCTAAACCGTTGGCCCCCTAGGTCAGCCAATCCCCAGTTACGAGTCGCAAGGTTGACTTTACTCGGATTGGGGCTTAATCTTGCGTTCCTGCGGAAATTAGGGTGGGTTCAAGGAGCATTGTGTCCTCTACGACCCGCCCAACCTCTCGAACCCGGCTGATTCACTATGCACGACCTGCCCATAGGCGCCCTTCCTCGCGCTGCCCGCACGCTTTTGTTCTTGCTGCTGCCCCTGGTTGTTGCGGGGTGCCAGCCCAGCACCACAGAAATCTCTGGCTCCAGCGGTAGTTTGACGGCTCCCGCCTCTGGCGATAGGCCAATCCACATTATCGGTTTCGATGAACATGACGAGACGTTGCAGGCCATCATCGATGGGGAGATGTATGGCACGGTGGTGCAGAACCCGTATATGTATGGTTACAAATCGGTAGAGCTGCTCAAGGCAATGGCCGATGGCCAGCCGGCCCCATCGGGAGATGAGCTGTTTGTCGACTTCCCGACGCGGAAGATCACGCGGGCTGAGGCCGCAGAGTTCTGGAAAGACAAAAATGAAAAATTGGCGCTGGGTGCGGGTGAAGCGGAATTCCAGCCAGGACGCCAGTCCATCGCATACGTGACCAACGGCATCGATCCGTTCTGGACCATTGCCGCTGCAGGCGCGATCTCGGCTGGACGCGATTTGGATGTCAACGTTCTGCTGCGTTTCCCACCCAAGGGCGTTGGGGATCAAAAGTCCATGCTTGAGGCTCTGCTCGTGCAAGACGATGTGGTGGGAGTAGCGGTCAGCCCCATTGACCCTAGTAACCAACAAGAGATTCTCAATAAGATCGGCGAAAGCAAAAAGTTTATCACGCATGACTCGGACGCCCCCAATACGAATCGTTTGGCCTACATTGGCACCCGCAACTACGAGGCCGGGCGAATGGCTGGTGAACTGGTCAAACAGGCCATCCCCGAGGGCGGTTCTGTCATGGTCTTTGTGGGGCGACTCGGACAATTAAACGCAGAGCAGCGGCGACAGGGACTGATCGACGAGTTGCTCGATCGCAGCCCGGACGAGACTCGACGCGACCCCAACGATGAAGTGATCCAAGGCGAAAAGTACACCATCCTGGCCACCAAACTGGATAATTTTGACAAGGCGAAAGCCAAGCAGAACGCTCAAGATACCATTTCCAAATATCCGGATGTGGCCTGTATGGTTGGCCTGTTTGCCTACAACCCGCCACTTTGTTTGCAAGCCGTTCGGGAAGCCGGACGGGAAGTTCGACCTGGAGTGAAGTAGGCAGTTCATGAACCCACCTGCCGCGCCGCCTCCACTACTCGAAGTTCGCGATATTGAAAAACGCTTTGCCGGTGTGCATGCCTTGCGAGGCGTCAGCCTGACGCTGGCGCGTGGTGAAGTCCTGGCCGTCGTCGGCGAGAACGGGGCAGGGAAATCCACCTTGATGAAGATTCTGGCCGGCGTGTTGTCGCCAGGCGGAGGCTCCATCCGCATCGATGGCCAATCGGTAAACATCGAATCCTGCGGGGATGCGATGCGCCGCGGGATTGTGCTCATTCATCAGGAGCTTAATCTAGCGGATAACCTGGATATCGGCTCGAACATCTTTCTGGGCCGCGAGCCCTTGCGATTTGGTTTGATCGATCGTGCTGAAATCAATCGCCAGTCGCGAGTGTTTCTGGAAAAAGTCGGCCTCGAGCTGGAACCCACCACGATCGTTAAAGACCTCTCCGTCGGTCGTCAGCAAATGGTGGAAATTGCCAAGGCACTTTCGGTTGGAGCGCGGGTATTGATCATGGACGAGCCCACGTCGAGCCTGTCCACTCGCGAGTCCGAGCGGCTGTTCGAAGTGGTCAATGACTTGCGACAACAGGGCGTGAGCATTATCTACATTTCTCACCGCCTGCGCGAGGTGGAGCTGTTAGCCGATCGGGCAGTGGTGCTCCGCGATGGTGCGAACGCGGGTACATTGGCCAAGGGAGAAATCAACCATGACAACCTGGTCAAACTCATGGTAGGTCGCAATTTGGACCAGTTCTATGCTCGCCAGTCCCACCAGCCGGGCCAAGAGTTGTTGCGCGTCGAGAATTTAGTGACCCCCGAATTTCCGCAGCAACGCATCAGCTTTTCATTATGCCGCGGGGAGATTGTTGGATTGGCTGGCTTGGTGGTGCGCAGGGCGGACCGAATTGTTGCAGGTCCTGTTCGGGGTTCAGCCAGCCTTGGGGGGCCAAGTATTCTTGGATGGTCGGCCTCTCCAGTTGAACTGCCCCGACGACGCCATTCGGGCTGGCCTTGCCCTGGTACCGGAGGATCGCAAGCAGCATGGATTGATCTTGGAAATGTCGGTCCGGCAGAATGTGAGCCTGCCTGGTCTCAGACAGTTCCAGCGAGGCCTGGGGTTTTTGAACCTCCGTCGCGAAGTCGCCGATGCAGTAGAGATGATCGAACGCTTGTCCATCAAGACACCCAGTCCTGCGCAAGAGGTGCGATTCCTGTCCGGCGGCAACCAGCAAAAAGTTGTCATCGGCAAATGGTTGGCACTGACCCCACGCCTGCTGTTGCTGGATGAACCAACGCGAGGTATCGACGTCGGGGCCAAACAGGAAATCTATGCCCTCATGGAACAACTGGCCGGTGAGGGCATGGCCATCCTGTTTGTATCCAGTGAGATGGAGGAGGTAATGGGTATGAGCGATCGTACACTGGTCATGCACGAGGGTAGACTTACCGGTGAACTTCCACGAGAAAAATTGTCCGAAGAAGCCATTATGCAACTCGCGACCGGCGGTGGCCGTGCCGCAGTTGCCTAACCGCGTCAGCGCATGGCGTTTGGCTGCTAAGGTCTCGTCCGCTATTAGCTTACCGAACTAGCCGGAACGCGTTCGCCTTCCGTTCCCGCAAAAACCGGGTGCTAACGCACACCGGCTGATTTCCAATTGGTAGTTTATTTACGGATAAATCCTTAGTCTTTTTTTTTCGAAAACCTTCGTTCGCAGCCGTTGGGCAGGCTCGTGCGATGGATGCAAACCCAGCTTTCGCTCTGAAAATAGGTGGTCCGTGATCGGCTTTCTCGGCAAGTACAAAAAGGTTTTTGGAATTCTCGGCCTGTTGGTTGCAATCTGCGCGTTTACGGCCAGCATGGCTCCCGAGTCCTTTCTGAAGCCAGCCAACATCGAAAACACGGTGCGCTGGACGGCCCTCTTCGGCATCATCAGCATCGGTGTTTCCTTTGTGATCATGACCGGCGGTATCGACCTGTCGATTGGATCGGTCGTCGCCTTGGTGGGCTGCATACTGGCTATGTCACTCGATACTACCTATGTTCCCCAAAAATCCGCTGAAGTAATCCGTGTCGAGGCGAACACTCGTCAGTTGATCCTGGCGCCGGACGACTCGCAGAGCTTCGCGGCAGGTGACAAATTGCTCTTTCGGAACCAGCTGCTCAGCGTCGCCAGCGTGCAAGCGGATACGCTGACGGTTGACCCAGCCCTGGCGGCCGGGGCAACCGTAGGCACGCTGAAACTTGCCCACGAAGTTCTCGATTTGAGCCCAGAGGATGATCGCCCCATCAGACGGGGAGCCATTGAAATGGGGCTGCGAACTCTGAGCATTCGCGGCTCGCAGCGTTTGGCTGCCGGAGATCAATTGAACTTGGTATACGATGTGGGCCTTCCACAGATTTTCAGCGTCTGTGACTCCAAGCTGCAGGCCGAATCGACGCAAGTACGCTTTTTCGTACGTCGCAATCAAGTCGTGCGGCCGCCACAAGCCGTGGTCATTGCCAATCGTACGCAGCGCATGCCAACTTGGCTGGGCATTGTCCTAGCTCTTGGCACTGCCTTGCTCATCGGACTAGTGCATGGCTTGCTGATCACGAAGTCGAAACTGCAGCCCTTTGTGGTCACCCTGTGCGGTCTGTTGATCTACCGTGGCCTGGCTCGCTTTCTGACTGCCGATCAGGAACAGGGCTTTGCCAGTGAGTACCCGCTGCTGAAGCAATTGGCCAAAGGCGACTTCTTAAAGCTGTTTACAGGCAGAGAATTCACCTTCGATATTCCCATGCCCTTCATCTACCTCGTCATTCTCGGCGTGGCGGCTGCTGTATTCCTGAATAAGACGATCTTTGGACGCTATATTTTGGCCTTGGGACGCAATGAGGAAGCGGCGCGTTACAGCGGCATCAATACCGATCGCATGACGATCGTGGCGTACATGATCTGTTCGTTCTGCGCCGGCATCGCTGCCATTCTTTTTGCGTTGGATCTGAATTCGATCCAGCCCTCCGCGCATGGCGAATTCTACGAGTTGTACGCCATCGCGGCCGCGGTGCTGGGCGGTTGCTCGTTGCGTGGTGGAGAGGGATCCATCCTAGGCGTAATTATCGCCGCTGCGGTCATGCGCGTGCTAAACAATGCAATCAACTTGATCGACGGAATCGACACTTCTACAGAGTTCGCAATTATTGGACTAGTGATCTTATTGGGCGTATTGGTAGATGAATCCGTTCGCCGCTACGCATCGCGCAGGCGGGCTACCCAATAATCTACCCACCAATGTACTCATCACGCTCCGCCGTGATGTCAGCCACCACCAACGTACTCATCACGCTCCGCCGTGATGTCAGCAGCCATCAACGTATTCATCACGCTCCGTCGTGATGTCAGCAGCCATCAATGTATTCATCACGCTCCGTCGTGATGTCAGCAGCCATCAACGTACTTTGTCCAGAATAGATTTTCCCGTAGCCGGATTCGCCAGAATTCGATGCCTTCGATGATTCCCCGAAGTCTGGCGACTCCGGCTACGGCGGCGTCCCTCGATGCCTTCGATGATTCCCCGAAGTCTGGCGACTCCGGCTACGGCGGCGTCCCTTCGAGTGCCTTCGCATGATTCCCCGAAGTCTGGCGACTCCGGCTACCGCGGCGACACTAAGTATCCCTGCCGTTTCCATAACTATTGGCAAAAATGCGGTGGCATGGAGCCCGGGTTTGGCAGACAATAAAGTTGCTGTCCCCGGCTGCAACGGCTTGCTGGTTTGAAGCTGCAAGCCACGCAAACTCAGAACTATTGCACCGGAAGATGGCGTAAGGCCATAGAAAGGAAATCATGCATAAGCTAATCATCAATTGCTACAGAGGTGTCCTGGCACTGACCGCAACCAGCTTGGCGATTGGTGTGAACCCTGCGCCTGCCCGAGGCCAAGTTGTCCAGTTGCCGACCTACCATCACTTCAGCCTCTCGACCTCGGCTTGGGTACCCGACGCGGGCACAGCCGCATTGGGTGGTACCAACTATGGCAGCGCAGCCTCCTCAGCTGGTGGTTGGGGACCCTACGGCCCACGTGCCAGCTCCAGCTCTAGTGGAGGTAGTATGCTTTCCGCCTCGGCGCAAGTCATCGATTTGCAGGCCCTGGACGAGGCGATCTTGGCGGGGCGTTCTGCTCCTGCTTCGTCCTCCAAGCCAACGACGACCCAGATTGGCAGGAGTTACGTGGGCGCACCGGGAACCCTGCGGAATCCGATCGTGGCCACTAGCGATCCAGGTGCGTGGCAACGGGCCCTGTCGGAGACGCCCATCAGCCGTGCTGCCGATCCGCTTAACGCGGAATCCACCATACGTTACTATCTGGATCGGGCAGAACACGCCGAGAATGCAAATCGCATTCACAGCGCCCGCGTTTATTACCGCATGGCCGTGGAGGCCATGACGCCCCAATTGATAGCCCGCTATCAAGCCATTCTCGCGCGTCGGGCTGCCGAAGTCCCACCCGCCACTGCCGAGACCCAACCTGCTCGCAAGAATTTTTGAATCAACAACAAGCGGTCGCAATATGTCTTCGAGTGCTTTGTTTGTTGAGCAACTGAGCCAACGGATTGCCAGCCAAAGTGGACCATTTCTAGCGCGTGGTGCCGGTACCAAGCCGGGTCTGCTGGCTTGCGCCCAACCTGTTCAGATCGTCGACATGCGCGAACACTCTGGCATCGTCAGTTATGATGCCTCGGAGTACTTAATCAGTGCCAAAGCGGGTACGACTGTCTTGGAGGTCGAGCGGCTGCTGCATGAGCATGGACAGTACTTGCCCTTTGACCCGCTGTATGGGGAGGCCGGCTCGACACTTGGTGGTGCGGTTGCAGGAGGGCTGAGTGGCCCCAGTCGCATGCTGTATGGTTCGGTTCGCGATTTCGTCATGGAGATCGAATTCATCGATGGGCTTGGCAAGCCTGTCCGCGGCGGGGGAAAAGTCGTCAAGAATGCCGCGGGTTTCGACCTGCCCAAATTGCTCGTGGGCAGCTATGGTCGACTTGGAATCTTGACGGAGATAACCCTCAAGGTTTTCCCCAAACCCGCCGCCTGCGCAACGCTCAGCCTGGAGGGGCTCGAGTTGAAACAATGTCTCAGCCTCTCGCAAACGCTGCTCGCGCAAGCTCTACCCATCGCGGCCTTAGACTTTGCTGCCGACGCACCGGCCGACGCCTACGCCCTGCATATCCGCTTTGCAGGACCGCCACGATCTCTCGACGGCGTGTTGGATCGCGCCCGTGGCATTTTGGGGCGCGAAATCCAGCTCAGACAAGACGATGCCGAAATTGCGTTTTGGAGGCAGCGCAAGCAACGCATCGAGACCACGACTCCACACGCTTTACTTCGGATTGGCACCGCGCCGGATGCCATCCCTGAATTGGCCAGCAGGCTGTCCAGCCTTGGATTGGCGAGCCCACCCCAGTATTCCTGCGCGGGGGCTGTGGCCTACGTGCAACTTGAAAACAGCCAAATCGTCGAGCTGGATTGCCTGTTGAGAGAATTGGCTTTGCCTGCCGTCCTGCTCCACGGCGACATCGATTCGTGGCCTCTGCCAGGGCCCTTTGTTGGGCAACAGGTTTGGAGGGAGATGGCCAATCGCATTCGGATGGCCATCGACCCCCATCAGCGTTTTCCGACCTATTGAATCTACTGCGTGGTCACGATGGCCGTCAGGTTGCCGCGACGGATGAGCATCCGCAAATTCCGGTCTACCTGGCCGAGTGCCTTCCCCGCGTCTTCGGCTGTAGCCACTGCGGTACCGTTGATCTCGAGGATCACATCGCCCGGTTCCAGACCAAGTGAAGCTGCTTTGCTGGTCCTCAGCATGTTGACGATCACGGCACCCCGCGATCCTTCGTCCAACTGCAGTTCTTCGGCCCACTCAGGTGTAACGGTTTCCAGGGTGATTCCCAGTGATTCAACTTCGACTCGGCCAGCCAATTGATTCACTTTAGCGGGCGTCAATTCGCCAACGACAATATCGGCAATTTGCGATTTTCCATCTCGATAGTAATCAAAACGCAGTTTGCTACCCGGCCGCGTAAAAGCCACAGTATTTCGCAGTTGGTCTCGCGATGTAATGGCTCGCCCGTTGATGGCCGTCACCACATCGCCGGGTTTGAGAGCCGCTTGATCTGCCGGCCCTTCATCCAGCACGGTCTCAATTAGCGCGCGCACGCGTGATACCGGCGGGCAGCTTGAGCGTCTGCAAATCCTCCTGCGTCACGCTCTCGATGAATGCGCCAATGAATCCGCGGACGACCTTGCCCGAAGTTCGAAAATCCTCCATGACCCGCGCGGCCATATCGATGGGAATAGCAAAACCCACACCCGCATTCGTTCCAGTACGCGAATTGATGGCGGTATTAACACCGATCACTTCTCCTCGTAGGTTGACCAGCGGACCGCCGCTGTTTCCAGGATTGATGGCTGCATCGGTTTGCAAGAAATCCTCGTAACCTCCGGAGAGTATTCCGGTTTGGCGGTTGGTGGCTGAGATGATGCCTGCCGTTACGGTTTGGTCGAGACCAAAGGGACTGCCAATGGCCAGTACCCAATCGCCGACTTGCACGCGAGAGGAGTCGCCCAGCTTTGCGGCCACCAAACCCTTGGCATTGATTTTCAGGACCGCCACATCGCTCTGTTCATCGCCGCCGATCAATTCCGCGGAAAAGACTCGACCATCGCTCAATTCAACTTTCAATTCATCGGCCCCCGACACCACGTGGTTGTTGGTCAGCACGTAGCCGTCGGAGGAAACGATCACACCGGATCCCATCCCCGTCTCGATCCGCTGCTTCGGCCCGGGCTGATCCTCGGACTGGCGGGGTCGCGAAAACGAACCTTGGCCAAAAAACTGTTCCAGTTCCAGAATCTCCTCGGGGCTGAGCGGCCCAAACCGATCGCTCAATCCCCGCAGTTGCCTTTCCGGTCGCTCGATTGCCGAAGTGATAGTCACCACCGCCGGTCTCAGCACACGAGCCGCCGATCGGAATGCGTCGGACAGTCGCTCTGCTCCCAGCACCGCATCCTGTTCGATTTGTGACATATTCTGTTGAGCACAAGCCAAATTCGAGTTCGAGTTGGCGAGTGGACTCATTACCCAATTTCCCACGCCCGCAAGGTTACCCAGAACAGCAATGACGGCTAATCGGCGGAAGTTATTCTTCACTTGGCGCTCCTTTCAGCTAACATTGACTCACTTTTTCAATCCAAAACAGTTTCTAGTCCAAAGATCAAGCAGAATAATTTTACGCAGTCGTCAACGGTCGGCAAATGCCGATCAGGCCCAGTCTGACCAACGCAATCGCTGGACTGGCTGCAAAAAATTGTTCAGCCTGGATGGTCGACGAGCTTGCCCTATTGACACTTTGCCGTTGAATCTGACAATTCACAATCTGGTTGAAGGTGGCATTTGTGAAGTGTCCGCCTCAGCTTCACGAAAGTTGAGCAAGATTCGAGTAGCTTGCCCACTTTGCATCAGCGGATGTGGCGGAATTGGCAGACGCGCTAGGTTCAGGTCCTAGTGTCCGTTAAGGACGTGAAGGTTCAAATCCTTTCATCCGCACTTGGTTTTTCAAGGGTTTGCTCCAAAGTGTGTTCCCAGAATCCTAGTGGGTGATGCCCTAGGTGGGAACAAACTGGGAACACGGTTGGCTTTGCATTGGTCCTGTGTCGCTGGTCGCTTCCGATTTCCACCGCGAAAATTCGGAACATGGCCAGTCTCGAACAGCGCGGAAAGTCGTTCCGCATCATCTTCCGTTTTGAGGGGCAACGCTTCACCCGTTCCCTCCGCACCCGCGACGAAAAGGTCGCGACTGCGGCTTTTCGGCGGTGTGCGCCACGCGATTGGGGCCAGCATTGCAATGCGCATTTCACTGTTCTTCTTTCAGTTGCAAGAACAGGCCTTCATTTGCCTCGAGCCAGAATTCCCGAGAGCGCGAATCCGCGGTCTGGACAGGATCAGTCGATGGGGCTAACGTCGACAACAGGACGTGGGCGATGCTGATTGTCGTCGGTAAACGCATGCGGCTGGGACTGGAGGGACGCCGCGTTCCACAGGCTTTCAATCAAGCCAAAGTTGATCGGCAAGTGGACTTGAGGAAGGTCGACCGTGCCGTACCATCGAGCCAGACGGTCGTACGGCAAGCAGATCTCGCCGAGCAAGACGCGATCGCCGAAGCCATCGGACAGAGCGCGAAACTCGGCCGCGATAGCATGCGCCTCAGGTTGATCGGTTGAATGGAGCTGAATCAATTGGTCGCGCTGCGTGCAGTCGGGCGTCCAACTTTCGTTGATTGGATTGTTCTGCAAAGACTCTGCTTTGACGATGTGCCACAGCACGTCGATGCGGAATCCGTCGACACCAAGCTCCAGCCAGAATTTCAGCACGCCTAGCATCGAACAGGCTGCAATGAGACGCCTGGATGTCGACACCCGTAGCGACGTGGTTTCGCTGGGAGTGATCCTTTATGAGCTACTAACCGGCACCACGCCACTGGAATCTGAAAAGTTGCGAACGGCCGGCTATGCCGAGATGCAGCGTTTCTTGCTTGGCTAGCACAACATTCTGTGTAGGCCAATCTCAGCGGCTCGAAACACGATGTGTCTCAAGGTACAATGCTCGGATTGTCCTCGATTCGTTTGCCATATTAGACAGCGTTACTTTGGGATGTTCAGCACGCACGAAGCGCACGCGAGTAAACAACTTACGGCGATACACTCGCTTGCGGGCTGGTATTTCCATTTTTCAGCCACGCACTCGCTTGCACTTTGCGTTTGGACTTGCGAAATTTCAGCGGAAACTGGCGCTGTCCAGCTAGCAGAGTAGAAGTCATGAATATCAGTTGGTTATCAAGCAAAATACTGAATGTTGGGGCTTGCCTTTACGGAGCTTTATTCTTGAGCGGGATTGTTGAAGCTGCGGACCATCCTGCATTTCAGCCGGTCAAAGAACTGTTTGCCGCGATGTCCAAACACGATGGCAAGGCGATGCAGGAGACTTCAACAGAGGACTTCCAATTGCTCGAGGATGGCGAAGACTGGACGATGCAGAAACTCGTGGATGCGGTCCAGCCCAAGGGCAAACCGTATGAGCGGAAGAACTTCTTCAGTCAGATTCGAGCTCGACAGAAAGGCGACGTGGCCTGGGTGAGCTACTGGAACAAGGCTGAGATTCGTCGTGAGAGCGGGCTGCGGACCGTCGTTTGGCTCGAAAGTGCAGTGATGGTCAGAGAGCACGACCGCTGGAAAATCCAACTGTTGCATTCGACTCGTTTGGAACCAGACAAGTACCCACAAAATATTGAATGGGTTCAGTTTGAGGCGGCTCCATAGAGTCCTTGAGGGTTCGGCGACATCGATCCCGATCGAGGATATCGAATACCTCGGCAAGCCGCTTACCGAGGAGCAGCGTGGTCGATACGCGTCCTGGACGACCATGGGGCCGATGTCATTTCCGTACGGAATCCCGCTTTCCCGTTTTTGTATCCCGCCATCTTTGGATCTTTGAAGAAAGCTATGGCAAAAAGCAGATACGGCTTCAACTGGGAATGGATAAGTCCAAGGCACGTTTTACCGAGTTGATCAAGGATGCAGCAAGGCTACTTTTTGAATCAAGGAACATCGCGGCGTTGACGCAGCGGCAGGCGCAGGGAGGATTTTGGAATGTTCATGCGGCCTTGACCCGTACGGCAACGGAGATTCTGTCACTTCCACACGAAGCCGACGAAGCGGTGCCGACCTCGCTCATGGGCGATGGAAAGTATTTCGTGGATCAGCTGTCAAACTTCGGTGCCATGTTCACGCGACTCGCGCCAGCCGCGAAACTTTCAAAGACACCCGCGTACAGTGAAACAGGGCCCGCTATCAACGGAGCCCATGATCCGTTCCGCGCCGGTTGGGACAACACAAGGTGTCAGCGGACGGTATACCCAAGCATCGCCCTTCGGAAAGGGTCAAGCAAGAAATCTTCGGCTTTCTCGAAGGATACGGGCACGAAGACATCATGTTGCGGAAGTCTTGAAAGCCGGAGATTCCGTGGGTGGCCGAAGTGACTCCGTCCACGATTTCCCTACATCAGTATTTTGGGAAGATGGCAGGAGTCGGGAATCGTTCTTCGTAGCTGGGATTGAACAGGTATTCCTCGCGAGGCACTTGCATCTTAGGCCAGCTTTCTGGGCGGACACGGACGACTCTTCCAGGGCGAATGCCTTCGATGATCAGGTCGGTCTCAAAACAGATCTGGATGCCGCTGCTGCCCAGAGGAATGTCTCCAATGGCCTGGTTGACTTCAAGGATCTTTCCACTGGACGCCATGTGGGAGGGCCCGTAGTGGCCGGCTGTGTGTTTCAAGGTGTTCACGGCTCCATTCATTTGTGCTCCGACGCCTTGCTGGAAGTCGGCGTAGAGAGAGGACTCCATGCCGCCGAACAGCGTCGCGGTGACGGTCGCCCGGCCGAACTGGTCATACTCGACGGAATCGACCTAGGCCGGCATGACCAGCCCCGGAAACGAACATTCGTATGCTGCGGGCCAGGCTTCCAATACACTAACATTTCGGTTTTCAGCCTTAGAAGCAGGCGATGCACTAAGGTAAGTTGCGAAATCAAAGGGTTTGATGCGATGTCGTTCCATCGGTTGATTCAGCGTTTCTCGTTTCGCCTGATGACACTGTCCCTTGGCTTGCTCGCATGCGCTGGGGATTTTGCTTGGTCTCAGACCGACCAGTTTCCGTGGAAGGCCGGGGTAGCGCGGACGATCATCACACCGGAAACCGGTGTTTGGCTGGCCGGTTATGGGACCAAACGCGCACCCGAAGGAAAGCTGCATGACTTATGGATGAAGTGCGTGGCGCTGGAGGACAGTCAGGGAGATTTGGCGGTATTGATCACCAGTGATTTCCAGGGAGTTCCCAAGTCGATGAGCGATCGTGTCTTTGGGCAGTTGAAGACCAAATATGCCTTGGATCGGCACCAAGTGATGTTTACTTTCTCACACAATCATTGCGGGCCGCGGTTGGGCGACGATCTGATCGATTACTATCCAGTTGACGCCGAGCAGGAGAAGCTGGTGGCGGACTACACTGATCTCATGGTGGAAAGCTGCGTGAACCTGGTAGGAGAAGCACTTGCACGACGAGCACCCGCCCGGCTCCAGACAGGACAGGGGGTAGCGACATTTGCTGTAAACCGCCGCAACAATGCGGAAGCCGAGGTAGCTGAACTGCTTGCCAAGGGAATCGCCTTGAAGGGGCCAGTCGATCACTCGGTGCCGATACTCACGGTCACTCGGCCCGGCGGTCAGCTGGAAGCCATCGTGTTCGGCTACGCTTGCCATCCAACTACGCTCAGCTTTACGACCTGGTGCGGCGATTATCCCGGCTTTGCCCAGCTCGTGCTGGAAGCAAAGTTTCCCGGTGCCACCGCGATGTTCGTCAACACCTGCGGCGGCGACCAGAATCCACTACCTCGACGCAGCGTGGAATTATGCGAACAGTATGGGCAACGGCTGGCTCACGCGGTGCTTGAAGCGCTTCAGCCTGCGGTACCCCTGGAGCCACTTTCCGCCGAACTGCAGATGGTGTTCAGCTATGTGGATCTGCCGTATCTGAACGTGGTCAGCCGGGACGAACTCGCTACTTTATTGTCAGATAGCAATGCGATTCGCGCCCGTTGGGCGGACCGCATGCTTCAAAAGCTGGATGGTGGGCACGTATTTGAAACTAGCTATCCCTATCCGCTGCATGTCTGGCGGCTTGGAGAAAGTACTCTGATGATTGGCATGGGAGCCGAGACGGTTGTTGATTATGCCCTGCGGTTTAAAGGGGAGTATGGGCCGCAAACATGGGTCTGCGGCTACACCGACGACATGATCTCCTACATCCCTTCGCGTCGCGTGTGGGAAGAAGGGGGTTACGAAGGCGGCTCCAATCTGTTCGAGTATGGTCGCCCCGCCTTCCGCTGGAGCGGAGATATTGAACAACGGATCGTTGGCGAAATACATCGCCTGGTTGACGAGCTTGACAAGCCACACTAGCACGTTTCCAGAGACAGGTGCAGGAAGAGGTTGCTGATAGGCAGCAGTTGCGGCATTGTTCACGTAGCTGGCGGCGTATTCTTCGACGCCTACTCACGCGTTAGGACTTATCCCTAAACAAACTACCAATTGGGAATCAGCCGGAGTGCGTTAGGGAGCGTTCTACTTGGTTGGACAGCGACAGTTTTGAAGTCGCGCTATTATCCTAACCCGACGCGTAAGCGAGGAATTCTTGCATTCGACTACGTCCTCGCTCACGCGTTTTGAAGTTGCGCTATTTTCCTAACCCGACGCGTCAGCGAGGAATTCTTACGTTGATCTACGTCCTCGCTGACGCGTCGGGTTATGAAAAACGTTGGGAAAAAGCTCAATGCGCAACTTCAAAACTCACGCGTCGGGTTGTGAAAAACACTGGGAAAATTCTTAATGTGCAACTTCAAGATGCGCCAGCGAGTGTGTGGCGGAAAACTCGAAATACCAGCACGAAGCAACAGCGCCTCATGCCAACCGTACATGGGCTAGAATATTCGGACTGCTGAAATCGTTTACTGAGCAGCTTCATGAGAGCACCGATGGCCGGTCTGCTGCAGCAGCGACATGATCCTGGTGATCACCAAGCTGTTTAGCGGGTCCGCGTGCGACATGGCAACTTCATCCCCAGCGAGATTGGACAATCCAATGCCCCCCACCTCACGCCGCAATTTCCTGCAATCGACTACTGTCGGAGTAACAGCCAGTGCCCTTATGGCAGCTCAGCCACATCTCGCATTCGGTTTATCAGGACCAAGGATTCGCGTGGCCGTTATCGGGAGAACTGGCAAGGGGGATTATGGGCATGGCGTCGACCTGGCCTTTACGAAAATTCCAAACGCTGAAATTGTAGCGGTCTCGGATGAAGATCCTGCCGGGCGGGAGAAGGCCCAGCAGCGATTGAAAGCGCCGCGTGCCTACTCCGACTTTCGTGATATGCTCAAGGTCGAGTTTGCAGATAGCCAAGATCAAGACGAAGCGTTGAAATTGGTCGCCATCTGCCCTCGTTGGATCGACCAGCATCACGACGCGATTGTAGCTGCAGCCGAAGTCGGCGCGCACATTTACATGGAGAAGCCTTTCTGTCCGACGCTTGTTGAATGCGACGACGCGATAGAGAAACTCAATGCGAAAAGTTTAAAGCTTGGCATGGCGCATGTCAGTCGATACTCACCAGTTCTCGATGTGGTTCGGGCTTGTATCGAGCAGGATGAAATCGGTGAAGTCCTGGAAATTCGCGGACGCGGTAAAGAGGACCACCGCGGTGGCGGCGAGGATTTGTGGGTACTCGGTTCCCATATTTTTGGATTGATGAATGTGCTGGCCGGATCTGCTCCGAGACGATGCACGGCGACCGTGAAGGCCGATGGCGAGCCTGTGGTGCGGTGCAACGTTGTGCAAGGTGCGGAAGGGATCGGGCCGCTCGCTGGTGATGAGATTCATGCGATTTATGAATTTGATAATGGAGTGCGAGGCTTTTTTGGTTCGCGACGTTCCGTTGGCGGCAATCCATCGCGATTTGCGATTCAAGTCTTCGGCTCCAAAGGAATCATCGAAATGACGACCGGGTACCTCGATCCAGCATATTTGTTGCGCGACAGCAGTTGGTCTCCAGGACGAAGCGGCAAGGTTTGGGAGCCGATTACATCGGCTGGAATTGGTAAACCAGAACCGCGAACCGATGGGAGCTATGAAGGTGGACACATTGCAGCCATCAACGACTTGATTGCGGCTGCAGACAGCGACCGCGATACGCGATGTTCAGCAGACGACGGACGTGCCATTGTCGAAATGATCGCGGCCGTCTTTGAATCGCACCGAGTGCGCGGCCCCGTTGAACTGCCCTTGGTTACTCGAGTCAATCCCCTGACTCTGCTCTGAGAGAAAGACTGTGGTGGAATCAAGGGTGCAGACCCGAATGTTACTTAAGCGACGCATGCTGAAGGCTTATCCGCGTTTGTATCTGCGTCGCTCTGTGAGCGACCTTGAGAACGAGGTCGATTTCTGCTGCAGCGTGGTAGCCGAATATTCACTCGTCGATCGACTCACCCAAGAATATTTGGAGGCGTAAGAATGGATGTCGCCAAATGGGCTGCAATACCGCGTCTGCCAGAAATCGAGAAGCTCAGCGGACTTTCACGTGTGTGCTTGTGCGGCAAGCGGTGCGTTTTGCAGCAGCTCACATGAAACGACTCTTGTAACTGGCGGTGCGGACCGTCCGCCAGAGTGTGCTGGCAGCGATGAAAGTGGCTATCGCTCCTCAGTCCTGCGATACGGCTTGCCTGGAGCATTTCGTACAACGGCAGCATTTTCAACAATCGCTTCCCTGCGCCACACCGCTGCAGCCCAAGCACGACCGACTTCGTCGAAAACTGTTCGAGCTAAACTTGAGTCAAGACGCCTTTTTTTTGATTTTGCGCGTTATTCGAAACCCTCGGCGGACAATATCTTGATGTTATGAGCTACTCGACACGAGAGGTTATTGAACAAGTGCTGGCCGGAGAGCTGGATCAGTACCGAGAGATCATCCGGCTATTCGAATCGGATGTTTTTCGCGTTGCTGCTCCGGTTCTGGGTAGCCGGAGCGCGGCAGAAGACGCTGTACAGGAAGTCTTTATTGCCGCCTATCGGCTGCTGGACAAGTTTGATGTCGAGCAGCCGTTTCGTCCGTGGTTGATGGGAATTGCCCGGAACGTGGTGCGGAACGAACTGAGGCGTCGGTCCCGGGACGAGTCGAAGCTCGAGTTGTATTCGTACTATTTGTACGCTGCCGCGCGAGACGAGGCTTCAACGCAGGCAGATGACGTGACCAACGCGTTGACGAAGTGTCGAGAGAGTCTGGCTGACATTGCGGCTGATGCGATTCGCGGGCGTTACGACGACGGGTTGAGTTTGGAGGAACTTGCTGCTCGGCTCAGGCGTTCAGTAACGGCCACACGGCAACTGCTATACCGTACTCGAATCACGCTGCGCGACTGCATCGAATCCCGATTGGCTTCGGTGGGGGGCAATCCATGAATCGACTGGAAGAACTTGCCCTGAAGCTTATCGATGGTGAGCTCGCCGGTCATGAAGCTCGTGAGCTGAATGAACTCGCAAAGTCCCACGATAATCGTGAGATATTGGTTCGGCTGCTGGAGATTGAAGCTCATTTGCAGTCCTCGGGCTACGGTTCGGTAGCTAAACAAGTTATCGAGTCCTTGCGGCTTGAGCGCCGCCAGCGGATCGAGGATGGTGTGATGAGTGTTGTTTCTGGTCACCGTGAAGTAGAAAAACAACAAAGTAGCACCTCCTTTCCGGGCGGTCGCAGAACTGTCGAAATAGCGGGCACAAGGATGATCAGACGACGGCCTGGAAGAGCCGTCCTACAGACCACAAGCCAGCGTTTTCGCCGACTGGCAGTCGGAGCTAGCGTGGCGGCCTTGGTAGCGATTGGCGTTCTCGCTTTTCGTTCCAGCTCGGTCGAACGGAACTCTCATTCGGCTTCCGCTACGATTGCCAAACTGATTGCACTCGACTCTTCGGTCGTGGTACGCAATGAAGTTTATGGGGAAGTGCAAACGAAGCAGGAGACGCAAAAGTCGCTTTCGCTGCTGGCAGGTCAGTCTGTTGAGGTATTGCATTCGATGGACAACGCGGAAATCGTCTACGCCGATGGCACCCGGGTCGACCTGCTGGGGCAGTCGAAGGTAATATTGCATTCCAGGGATGATGGCGCGAAGCGATTGACGGTCGTTTCCGGCATGATTCAAGCGGATGTCGCACCGCAGCCTACTGGCCGACCGTTTGAGATCGTGACCGAGACGGCGACCCTCGAAGTTCTGGGAACTACTTTGGGTGTCGAGGTCGCGGAAGCTTCAACACAGTTGGAAGTGACATCCGGCGTGGTCGCAATGATTCGGACCAGTGATGGGCGGCGAGTTGATGTCTCCAGTGGACAATTTGTTCGAGCCACCGTTTCATCGGAGGATACGTTTTGGGCAGCGCCCTTCCCGAAACTGCTTGACACATGGTCTTCGGGTTTTGATGTCGGCATGCCAGCCGGGTGGAATGGCAAGCTGATTGCAAGCGGGGGGGTGGTTTCGCGATGCAAGCGACCCTAGATAGCCGGAATTTCGGCATCACAACGCAGAATGCATGGCAACAAGGCGAGCACGCGCTTTTTCAGATCCATGATGACTCCGTTTTGCATATTCGATTCAGGCAATCCGAGTTTGCTCGTATCACGGTCATGATTGTGCTCGGGCCTATCCACCCGAGGAAGGACAATTGGCTGCGAATTTGTTCTACACAAGAAAAGTCTGGAACGAGACTCTTGAGACTGACACGTGGAAGACAATTTCAGTACCTCTTCGCGACGCCGACTGGCACATTCGCAAACGCGTTAAGCAAGGTGGAGCTCCAGAATTGATAGGACTTGCGGCTTACATGGTTCATGTCACCACCATGGAGCACGATGTCGGTCTGACCCTCGATCGGCTTTGGGTGACTCGCGAAGAAGAGTATTTGAGATGAGCTTTACCCCATTTAGTAGATCAGCATTCACCACGACACTTGTATTCATCATCGCGCTGCGTGTCAGTGGGTGTCTGCATGCTGAAGAACCTCTACGACTCATTCAACAATATTGCATTGACTGTCACGGAGCGCCAGACGAGTCTCCGGAGCGAAACTTCAGCCTGACTGCCAGGTTCGATTCTCTTGCGTTGGTGGACATCGGCGTGACCTTGAAGAAAGCACTCGACGCGATCGAAGGCTTTGAAATGCCGCCAGCCGACTCTGAGCAGCCGACAGCGGAGGAACGACAGCAGCTTGTCGACGGCATCCGAAAATGGTTGGCAAATCCGAATGCTGGGCAACCCAAGCATGTAGAGCCCGTTCTGCGAAGGCTGACCCGCCTGGAATACAACAACACGGTTCGAGATCTGCTAGGACTCGATATGGACGTGTTCATGTTCTCGGAACGATTACCGTTCGACAAGAAATACTTCCAACCTGAATCGGGCAAGATGCCCTCGCGACTGAACATGCAGGCTCGCGAATACGGCGGAAAGTATCCCGTTCTGCTTCCCGGCGCTGGGCTGCCAGGTGACAGTCGAGCGGAGCATGGTTTCTCCAATCGCGGCGATGCGCAAGACACATCGGCGGTATTGCTGGAGCAATATGTCAGCCTCGGTCAGCAGATTATGCATCATCCAGAATTGCTGAGTCGAGCTCGTCGTTTGCAGGAGATCTTTCCTGAGGCGAGCTACCAGCAGCCCGTTGAGTCACAGGGCCCGAGTGGCAAGCAAGTTGTCGAGTCGGTAGCCGCGCTGGCATCCAATGACAACATCGCCAAAGAGGCGTTGGCCAATCCCTACACGTTGGTGGAATTTCGCGCACTGGTGACGCAGGCGTTCGCCGAAGATCGTGGCGGAGTTTACGACGTCTCTCACAATAAAGGTGCAACGATTCCGGGCAAAGGCGGCGTTGTGCGGATTGCTTACGGTGACAAGGCGACTCGTTGCATTGAGCTGAATCCCAGTGAGGACATGTGGAATGTTCCCTTTGCGACGGCAGAAGAAAGTTCGGGCGATTCTCTATTCACCAATAAAGTGAAAGGGATGAAAAGTTTCTTCTTTGGGATTGGCACAGTAAAGGGGAAGGCTGGCGGTGGCGTTATCGAACTTGGCATCGTCGTGCTGAGCCGACGCGGACATGCCGGGACGGTTCGACTCACCGCTGAATTCGATAATGGGGAATCCGAAGTCAGGGCTGTGGATCTGGCCGAAGGCGGGCGAGGATAACACGTTTGTGTGCTTCAAGGCTCCCGAGGGAAAGACGATTCGACGGCTGGCCATCGACGGATCGGATTTCTCCGGCGACTATGTACTGCTGGACGACTTGACATTCGTCACTCGCGATCCACCCGCCGTAAAGGATGTACTCGTCGGCGTCGAACTGGCTGAGAAAGAAGTGTCAATAGAGCTAGCGTCGCCGAACCGAGCGGAGCAACTCGATCTGTCCATTGCCAAGAGGTCTCCCAAGGAGCGTCTGAGGCATTTCATGCGTAGAGCGTTTCGACGGCCAGTATCCAGCGAAGAGGTGGAGCTGTATTTCGGTCTTACCGAAGCCGCCGAACAGCGCGGAGCCAGACCCGTTGATGCGATGAAATCTGCATTGGCTGGGGTGTTGGCATCACCCCATTTCTCTGTACGTGAACGCCGATGCATCGACTGAATACGAGCTTGCCTCCAAGCTGAGCTATTTCCTGTGGAGCAGCCTGCCGGATGACGAGTTGATCAAGCTGGCCGATGCAGGAGAGCTGAGCGATCCGGACGTGCTCGAAGCACAAGCCCGGCGGCTACTGAAAAGCGAACGCGTCCGCGAACTGTCCGAAAACTTCTATGTGGAGTGGTTGAGACTCCGTGAGCTGTGGTCGGCACAGCCTGACGGGCGAAAGTACAAACGTTTTACGGCGGCCCCCAAGGAAAGGAAACGCTCGCGGACGACATGTTGGGCGAGGCCTTGTTGCTGTTTGAGACCATATTGATTGAGGATCGCTCGATCGTGGAATTGCTGGACGCGGACTACACATTCGCGAATTATGAGCTTGCTAGTCGGCTTTACGAGTTGGGCGATCTTTCTCTACTCGAACTAGCGGAAAGCGGGCAGCCGATCGGACCGCTCAGCGCGAACGAATTGACGTCAGCGTCGCATTGGTATCGTATTCGGCTTCCGGATCACACACGTGGCGGTGTGCTGACGATGGGAGCGACCTTGACCTTGACGTCCTTTCCAACGCGAACCAGCCCGATCAAACGTGGGGTTTGGTTGCTGGAAACTGTCTTCAATCGTCCCCCGCCGCCTCCGTCGATCGCCGTCGCGGATATCGACGCACAGGAGTTTGGCGAAGAGCTTACGATCCGCGAGAAGACCCGCTTACATCGCGACCAAGCCGCGTGTGCCGTGTGCCACAATCGAATCGATCCGCCCGGCTTTGCACTCGAAAGTTTTGATGCGATCGGGCAAGTCCGCGACAGAGACGGCAACAGTCCAATCGACGACTCAGGTGTGATTACGGGTGCTGGCGCGTTTGACGGCCCGGCCGAGTTCAAACAGCAACTGCTTCGCCAGAAGGAACGATTTGTTCGTGGATTCACGGAGAAGCTGCTCAGCTATGCACTTTGTCGCGACCTGGAATACTTCGACGATCCAACCGTCGATAGGATCGTGAAAACTGCGGCCAACGACGACTACCGCCTGAGTCGAATCATTGTCGAGATCATCCGGAGTGACGCGTTTCGTACACCATAGGGTCGAGAGAAATAGATGGCAAACTTCCTAACCAATAGATCCATCTCGCGACGTATGCTGCTTCGTGGCGCCGGTGCGTCGCTGGCGCTTCCGTTTCTGGATGCCATGATCCCAGCTTCTGAAGCGAGCGCTCCAGTAAATCTCCCGAAGCGATTTGCATGGATCTATATTCCAAACGGCGTTGTGCAGGACGCTTGGCATCCGAAGACCGCCGGTACAGAATGGGAAATCACGCCGAGCCTACAGCCGCTTGCGGCTTTGAAACAGCACATCAACGTTTTCACCGGACTTGACCGTGAGTTTCGCGGTGGCACTGGAGTGCATGCGCAGGCAGGTTGCTGCTGGCTGACTAGTTCGGCACCATCCGAAGCTCTCGATGGCGGCTTTCCCACGAACATTTCTCTGGACCAGATCGTGGCTCGTATGTTTTCCAACGAGACTTTGTTGCCTTCGCTGGAGCTGAGCTGCAACGACCACACGAACCAGAAGGAGACGCGATACTTTGAGTCGCTAGCGTGGTACGGCCCAGGTTATGCCGCCAATGTGCTTAAGAATCCGGCCGATGTTTTCTCGCGGTTGTTCGACAAACCTGACCCGGCGACTCGCAGTGTGCTGGATGTCATTCTCGAAGATGCTCGGCGATTGGAGCGTAGTCTTGGAGGTGCAGACAAACAGAAATTTGGCGAGTATCTGGAATCGGTGCGAAGTGTCGAGAAGCGAATCGAAAGGGCGGATGCGATCGCCTCCGCTCACGACCCCGGTTCCACACTTGGTCGTCCGCAGGGAATCCCCGACGATCGAGGCGCCTACATACGCTTGATGGGGGAGCTGATGGCGCTCGCGTTTCAGCAAGACCGGACGCGCGTGGCGACGCTACTGATTGATCCAGAACGCTGGGACACGCCACGTATGTATGACGGAGTATTCGATAGTCCGCAGAATCATCACGTGCTGACACACACACGCGGTGACGATGCGAAGGAATCACTGCAAAAGATCGACCACTTTCACGTCGAACAGTTCGCCAACCTTGTGCAACGGCTTTCCGATATCAAGGAAGGCGAGGGAACGCTGCTTGACCTCAGCCTGATCTCACTTGGCTCAGGCATGGGCGACGGCCGAGTTCATGACTATAGCAACCTACCTCTAATCACGGCGGGCCGCGCCGGCGGAGCGTTCAATACTGGCTCACACCACAAGTACGAGGGCAACGTCCCACTAGCAAATGTCTGGTTAACCTTGCTGCATTCGCTAGGCGACCATCGGGAAACATTCGCCGACAGCACCGGCACGTTGAGCGAGGTGCTGCAGTGAAGCACTCCACCTGCGTGTTCGTCTTGCTAGCTGCCGTTTTATTGCCAAATGTTGCGCGTGCCCAGTTGTCGCCTCAAGAACAGCAAATTGCTGCTAAACGGCTCGGCGAAAAAGTGCAACGATTCGAGATGTGGACCGACGATGCCGGTAACGTCAACGGTCTCATCTTTATCAACCATCAAGGGCTCACTAAAGCCGTTGGCGAAAAGCCGGGTATTGATGACTCGGATCTTGCGAGTCTAACCCATTTCCCCAAGCTGACAGCGGTCAATATCGAGGCTCAGCCCGTTGGAGACACCGGTCTCGCTGTGCTCAAACAGTTGCCCGGCCTGAAGCAGGTCGGCTTTCACTACATGTCGAAGGCGACTGGCGCTACTGCATCGCCGGACTTCATCGCTGTCATCGATGGAATGCGTGATCTTGAGATCATCGAAATCAAGCACAATTTCAGGATGAAGGCGATCAGCGTTGACAAACTCAAGGGTCCCTTTCCGAAAACGTGGCGACTTGTTCTCGACACGCCGCTGACCGTAGAACAAACGATGCACATGATCCGGCTTTGTCCCAATGTCACCGATCTGCAACTCCATCGAACTCTCGTCACACCGGAACAACTGGCAGAGATCGGCAAGCTGTTGCCGAAGCTGGAAGTATTGTGGCTGAAAACAAAGGGTGAGTTGCAAGCTGGACATCTGACGGCACTCCATCATTTTTCGAAACTGCGGATTTTTAGTCCACAACATTTCAAGAACACGATTCCCTACGATGCCGGATGGGATTCGCTGTCCGAATTGCCAAACCTGAAAAGACTGGAAATTGCAGACGAAGCTGCTGTCGCCAATGCTGAACCGATACGTCGGTTGGTCAAGGTCCGTCCCGAGCTTATTGTTGATGACCGGATAACTCGTTCGAGAAACTATAACGGTCTATAGTGATAGATTCGCTGATCAGAGACGCTTACACCCTGCATGTGCACTGTTCTCCGGATGGGGGTAGGCGAGCGCAGGCCGTGTACGATCTAGCATCGGCGGCACAAGCGGCAGGCATGGCGGGTATCGACGTGACCGACCGCACGACTTCAACCATTGGCCGCTGCCATGCCCTGAATCTTGCGATTCCCGAGGCGCCTCGTTTCTTTAATTCCATTGTCCTGAATCTTTCCGACGAGGCATTTGTTCAGCAGGTGAAGCGACTGCAAGCGCTGGGTTTCGACGATCGAGCGCACGAGAATCATGCTTTCGTTGAACCGACGTCGGCTTGTTGAGAATCGAAGAGGAGAAGGGCCGTGAAACGCCGGGACGTTTTGAAATTTGTTGCACTTGCAGCGACCGCACCCCATGCCGCCACGGGTCGAAGCCGACAGACGGCATGCTCACTTCAGTCCTGAGTGTGCTGCATCGTTATCCCGAAGTGCTCAGTTGGGACTACCAGTGGTTTCAAGCCGACGAAGAGATTTGCACGCGGGTGCATACCATTGCAAAGATCGCACGACCTGCGATCGAGTCGGGGCGTCACGTCGATCATCAACGATCGAGTTGGGACATCTTTTACCGCTCGGCGATGACCTATGCCGAGATGGCCGAGAACGCCGACTTCGTCAAGCCGATTCTCTATCACGATGCGATGGGACCGCGACTGCGATGGTGGGTGCTGGAACGCCTCAAGGATCGACTACTCAACGACCTGACGCTCGAGCAATCTCTCGATTTATTCTACAGCACGTTCGGCCACGACGCGACAAAGCTTCCAAAATTGAACGAACTGGACTCGGTGGGACTCGGCCCCGAATACGTATATCGAGAGACTCTTTTTTCCAATGATCGCCGGGTACAACATCGCAAAATCAAAGTACAAAAAATATGGCTAAAGCCAAGCGTTAGCCCCCGTTTCTATTACGTTGAATGTGAAAGCAGGTTAATCGCTGAACTAAGCGCTCATTCCACCCGGGAAGCAAGGTTGGTGCCTACTGCCGCGGGGTGACTTTCTAAGGCAAAGTCGGCTGGCTCGAAACGCCAATAATCCCATCTTCCATTTCGTAAATGGTATCGAACACATCCAAGGTTCGCTGATCGTGGGTTACCACAATCACCCCAGCCCCATGCTGCCTGGCAACGTCGCGAAATAACTCCATGACTTGCCGACCACGGTGGCTATCCAGGGCCGCCGTGGGTTCATCCGCCAGCAGGATGCTGGGGCGATTGGCCAGTGCCCGGGCGACGGCGACGCGCTGTTGCTGGCCGCCAGACAGCATAGCTACCTCGTGATTAGAGCGGTCGCCTACGCCCAGCGCATCCAGCAGCTCCATGGCTCTTTTGGCTGCGGCGCGATGCGATAGGCCATTCAGTTCCATGGCGATTTGAACGTTCTCCCGCGCGTTTAAAAAGTCGATCAGGTTTGATTTCTGAAACACAAATCCAATATGCTTTCGACGGAACGCACGGACTTCTGTCATCGCCTGCGGTCCATCCATGACCAATTCACCACCGATCCAGATTTGTCCGCTGGTGGGTGGATTGATCAGCCCAATGGCCGTCAGAAAAGTGGACTTGCCCGAACCGCTGGGGCCAAGCAAGCGCGACAACCTCGCCCTGCCGGACGGAGACGGACGCATCCTGCATGGCGATGACCTCCGTGTTCCCTTCTCCGTAAACCTTGCGCAGGGCGCGCGTCTCGATGGCTAGTTTGAGCGAGGATGAAGCTGTGCGGTGCAACGCCTCGATTTCGGCTTGATGCATATTCGGCCCTTGTTTCAGCTCATCAATACATTGTTGGGCTCAACCTTCAGTGCCTTCCAGATGCCCATCAGACTCGAAAGCACTGAGATGATGAGCACCACGACGGCAAGTTGAATCAGATCCTCATTGGTGAGAACCACCCGCCTCGGAAATCTTGGAAACAACTGGGTGCCTACCGTGTAGGCAACCAGGTAGCCCAGCCCACCGAGCAACAGAGCTTGCTGCAGAATCATCCCCAGAATGACGCGGTTAGGGGCACCAATCAGTTTGAGCAGGGCGATGGCATAGATCTTATCTAGGGTAAGCGTATAGATAATCAGCGCCATAATGATGCCGGCGATGATTGTCAGGAGGACTCGGAACATGAAGAGTTGCTTGCGAGCCTTGTCCACAATGCCTTGCACCAATAGATCTTCCTGGCCCGCGGTGGTGAAAACAGAGACATCCTGCCAGCTGTCGATCAGCGCACGAATCTCTTCAAGGTCGGCTCCGGGCTTGACGGTCGCCAAGACGGCGCTGAGCGATGGCGCTGCAATGGCCGGCAGTTGTGATGAGGGGAGAGCCAATTGCTCCGTCAACTGAGGCTGTTGTACAAAGACTTCACTCGTCTGGCCGCGATTATCGCGGGCCGCGCACTCCAGGCGAATCGCTTCGGCAGGCATATCAAACTGGATTGCCTGCGAGTCGAGCAACGTGGTAAAGGCCATACCGTCTCCACCCGTGCTGACCATGCCCTGCGTGATGCCCACGACCGTATACACATCCTTGCCCAGTTGCAACGTTTCGCCCAACTCCAGCCCGAGCGAATTGTCCGCTATCATCTCGTAGTGATTCGCGCGCAGCGAGCGCCCGCACTCAATTGCAGCCAATCTCCTTTATCTTCTGGCCAACTCAGCCCCAGTATCGACATCCGCAGCAGGGCACCTCGATGCTCGCGCTGAATCGTGTGGAACACAAACTCTTTAGCCGACGATACCCCAGGTACGGCCTGAACACGGTAAACCATACTAGCAGGCACGCGCGACAATTCGGCGAAGGGACCGCGCGTGTCTTGTTGAACAATCCACAGATCAGCTCCAATCTTGTGTATTAGAAAAGTGGCGTCTTCCAGCAGACCACGGTAGATACCTGCCATTCCCATAACGATCATCAGCAACATGCCGATGCCCAGTGTCGTCAGCACAAAGCGGCCGAGATTCTTGCGAATGTCTTTGAAAGCCAGGTTCATGGCAACTGCACCTTTCTGCCGTTGGACAACTGCAGTTGGGGCTAGAGATGGTTTGATTACCTGTTCGCCGCTTTCCAGTCCACCGCGTACTTCCATCGCGTTGCGACCCTCGAGCCCCAGGCTCAACGGCCGCCACTTGGCCACTCCTGCTTCATGGACATACACACCCACCTCGCCGCCCTGTTTGGTCATGAAGGACGAGGGAACCGATAGGCAATTCTCGGCGCGCGCCGTTTCAATAAAGACCTCTGCTCGTTGACCGATTGCCCAGGTCTCGGGCAGTTTCAAGACGCGGATATCGACAGTAAACTCGCGTGTCTCGCGATCGGTTTGCTTGCCCAACCGCGCGACTAGACCCTCGTATGCTGTGCTGGGTTGGGAGCGAAACACGATGTTGGCGGGCTGTTGATCTTTGAGTTGATCCATCTCGGTTTCATCCACCCAGGCCGAAATCCACAATTCGTCGAGGGAAATCAATTGAAGAATGGGGGAGCCAGGAACCACAATGGCTCCGGCGTCGCGCTGCCTTTCAATAACCAGCCCATCAAAAGGAGCAAGCAATTGCGTATCGGCCAGTCGCGCCTGCTGGTACTTTAGCGTCTCACGGTTGAGGGTAACCTGTTGTTCTGCTTCCAGCAAATTGGCTTCGGCTTTTAGCAAGCCCGACTTGGCCAGTTCAAATGCTTCTTGCGTCTGATCGAACTCCGACTGGCTGATCGTGTTGGCGTCGACCAACTTCTGGGTTCTCCCCAAATCAGCTTCCGTTTTCGCGAATGTTGATTTGGCTTGCGCTATCTCGGCTTGAAAGCGACCAAGCGTAGCTTCCGAGGTGCTGATACCCGCAGTGGCAATGCGAACTTGTTGAGCCAGATCTTCGTCATCCAGTCTGACCAGCAACTGCCCCGCCTTGACCAGTGAGCCTTGATCGACCAGGACTTCCGCGATGCGCCCCGATATCTTAGGGCTGATGGTGGTTCGAATCCTGGCTTCCAAAGTACCTGTACCCATGACACTGCGAATGACCGTCCCGGGTTGAACGCGATGTGCCTCGACCGCGACCGGCTGGCTGCGGATGTACCATACAACTGCAGCAACGATGGCCAGCAACAGTGGAACTCTTAACCGAAGAAACCAGCGTGATAAGAGTTGCCATTTTCCAGGTTGAGTCATGCTGGGATTCCAATCTGAAGAGAACAATCGTTGATCCGCGATGTCGCGGTCCAGTTCCCAATGTCCGTGTGCGGCTTAGGTACCATACGCAATTGAGTTACCGAATCAGCCGGAACGCGGTAGCGTCCGGTCAGCTGAGAACCGCGGCCTAACGGCCAGGGCGGATGCGAGTTCGGCAGTTAATTTGCGGGCACTGCCTAAGAGCCGGGTGGGGCTGACTGAGCGGAGGGCCGATGAGAGAACCGGACGATGGTTGACTTTCTCCAGGGGGCCGCTCTAGCCAGCTGCGATCAGTCGCAGTGCGATAGCCTTGAGTTGGTGGGGAGGGACAGGTTTCTGATGGCGTTCAGCCCGACTGGTGACTGGATCTGCCAAGGAATGATGGCCACGCGCTGAGCATGGACTTCCCGCACTTCGCGCAGGTACTGCAGCTCGTGCGATTGACGTCGTTGCAAGGCTGGGATCGATCAGCGGTAGTGGGCTCAATGCTTGATTGATGATCCATGCATAGGGCTCAATTTTCGCCCGTCGCAGATCGCGCTGCAAGGCAGCCGCCTCATGCACCGGCGTCGCCTCCGGCAAAGTCACGATCAACACGCGTGTAAAATTTGGGTCGCGCAGGCGTGGCAACAGATTCGCCACAGCCTGTGGCATCTCACTCGCCTGTCGGCTCACTTCGCGATGGTAGGCCAGCGCTGAATCAAGCAGGAGAATGGTGTGGCCCGTGGGAGCGGTGTCGAGTACGACAAACTTGCTCGCGCCTGCTGCCACAGCATCGGCAAACGCGCGAAATACCGCGATTTCGGCCGTGCAGGGGGATCGTAGATCTTCTTGCAGCAGCGCCTTGCCCTGCTCGTCGAGTGTGGCTCCTGCCCGGGCCATTACCTCCGCGGAGTACTTGGCTGTCTCCACCAGCGGATCGATGCGGCCGACCGTTAGATTGGGCAAACTTTCATCATTCAGGGCGGTGGCCAAATGCGCCGCCGGGTCGGTGGTCGATAGATGCACCGCGAATCCGCGCTCGGCAAGGGCAACCGCCACGGCAGCGGCCACGGTCGTCTTGCCGACACCTCCCTTCCCCATGGCCAGGATAACGCCATGACCTGGGGCGACGAGCTCCTCAATGAGTTCGGACATTGGTTGCATTAGTTGGCAGGCACGCGCGTTGGACTCGGCTGCCGTTGCTGGAAGCGTCGAGGCCTGGTCGTGGACGGCCTGTGGCGGATGGCCTGACAAGAGCGACCGCAGGGATTCAATGCCCACAACCCCATCAGGACTGAGGGCAACGATGGATTGGGGAAAGGACGCGAGCACCGTCGGCTTTGACGCGAGTGCGGCTGCGCCGCGCTCTTCGAGCGCAATTGCGTAGGGATCGCTGCGCACGGTAGCTTGAAAGACACCATTGATCACTAGGTGTTGATTCCTGACGCCAAGCTCAGCGAGTTCGCCGCTGGTACGCGCCGCCTCACGCAGGGCGCTCGCTTCGGCCCGTGACACGAGAACCAGTGTCGTCAAGGTGGCATCGGCCAGCGCCTGGACCGATCGATGGTAGAGCTGTTGTTGCGTTTGCAGGCCAGCTAACGGCCCGAGGCAACTGGTACCGGTCGTATTCTGATCCATGAAGCCCTCCCAGGCCGATGGCAAGGTCAGCAATCGCAGCGTGTGGCCAGTGGGTGCCGTATCGTAAATCACATGATCGAACTCGGCGGTGGCCGAGGGATCACCCAACAATCGCGAAAATTCGTCGAACGCGGCAATCTCCAGCGTGCAGGAACCGGAAAACTGTTCCTCCATGCTGCGTACAGCAGCCTCAGGCAATTGTCCGCGATAGGGGCCAACCATCCGCTCGCGATATTCCGCTGCGGATTTCTCTGGATCGAGGTTCATGGCAAACAGCCTGGGCACCGTGGGAATCGCCGAGGGATGATTGCCCAACGCCACTCCCAGCACCTCGTCAAGATTGGAAGCCGGATCAGTGGATACGAGCAATACCCGCTTGCCTTCATCGGCTAGTCGCACGGCGGTGGCGCAGGCGATGGACGTTTTGCCGACACCCCCCTTGCCTGTAAAGAACAGGTTTCGCGTCGGTTGCTCTAAAAAGTTCACGCTGTTGCTTCCTTCAGTTCAGTCATCTGGTCGAGCCCTGCGTTGACTAGCAGCAGCCACTCGTTCCGCAGCACCCGCTGCCTGACTTGGCCACGGGCAGCACTTGCTTTCCCGGAGAGCCGGCAGCCCAGCGTACAAGCATGTCGCGCGATGGATAAAGCTTGCGACTGACGATTTCGTTGTCAACCATGACCACGGGCAGACTGTCTGTGCCTTCGGTACTGAGCAATTGGTGGATTTGCTGGTTCTCGATAAAGGCTGTGGGTTGCTGCGCCAGGTTGAATCGCTCCACTTGAAATCCTTGCTGCTTCAGCCAGTCGAGGTCGGCCGCGAATTGCGGCAAGGTCGGATCCACATCGGGACCACAGACACCCGTCGAACAACACATCGGCTTGTCATAGATTTGAAACTTAGGCATGGACGACTCTCCTTGAAACGGCTGAATACTGGGCAATGAAAAAATGAAGGACTTGCATGGCATCGTGTGCAGCTGGTCTCGCATCCCAGCCATTGCTAGTACTTAATTGCGGTCCAGGTCCCTGTGGGACGCGACGGGCGGTCGATTCCTGGCCTGAGCGGTGCAGCGCATTCCGGTGGCCACGCCTGGCCGCCGGGGACAGCTGTAGCTGCGCCGCTTGCGTGGGCATTCCCAAGCTAGTCGCTTGTAATTCTGCCAAGCCTGCACGCTCGCTCACGGCATGATCGCGCATCGTCGAAAAACGATATATAGGGTCAAAAAATTTGGAATGGGAAAGTTGCATGATCGGAACTATAAGCCTTCCACCAGTTTTTTAAGTTTGGCCATAGCCGCTTGGTTGATGCAGTAGCAAACTCGAGGCCCATCGACTTCACCCTGTACCAATCCGCTCTCTTTCAGAATTTTCAGGTGCTGTGAAACGGTGGACTGAGCCAGGGGCATTTCCGCCACGATCTCACCGCACATGCAGGATGTTCGGTTGACCAGTAAACGCACGATTCGCACGCGGGCCGGGTGGGCCAGAGCCCAGCTGAGTTGGGCCAAGTCTTCCGCCCAAGCCACATCGGGCAAGGTTAGCTTTTCGGTGTTGCTGCTGCATGGTTTGGCTTGCGGCTTTGCTTTGGCCATCGTCATTCATCTCTGCCAACTCACGTGGATCCACATCACAATGTCCATCGTCGATAAACGATATGCGTGCACATGTGACCTGTCAAGCCTGGCAGCATAAAGCACCGCAAATACCGGCCCTTTCCAACCAGAAACGGTTCCGTTTAGTCAAAAAGAGGCTCTTCAGCGGAATTAGTGGGTGAATTGGTAGAGAAATTTTGGGGGTGAGAATTTTGGGGGCGAGAATTTTGGGGGCACTGCAGGCTAGCGGGGGGCGTGTCCTGGCCCGAGATGTGTCATGAGGGCAGTGCACTGCACAGGGCGACGCGGAGCAGCCGCTGGCGTGCTGTTCCCCGCATGTCCCCGCCGCAAGTCCCCAGTCCTCGCATGCCGTGGTTGCACTCGCCAGGCTGCTGGAAAATCGTGTGCGGAAGGCGGCGGATGCTTTCGGCCTGGCCGCTATTCTTCCCTGGGCTAGCCTGCTTTAAGATGGCGGTTGCCATGAAACATGAGAATGTTCAGCGGTTGGCAGGCGCGGAGTCGTGGCACCTGCGAACCCAAGACCCGCCGCAATGCATTCTCGGATTCGCCTGAAAGCCGGCCCATGCGATTGGGGTTATTGGCCGATATCCATGCTCACACGGAGTATCTTCGGAAGGCTATTGCCTGTTTGTCGCGGGCGGGCGTGGAACGCTTCATTGTGCTAGGCGACGTCATCGACGGTGCACGCGGTGCATCGGAAACCGTGGCCATGCTCAGAGATGTCTCAGCGGTAGGGGTTTGGGGAAACCATGAACTTGGTCTTGCCGTTGAGCCCAACGAGCAAATACGCGAGCTTTTCAGTCCGGAAGTTCTCGCGTTTATGGCTGGCCTCTCTTCGCATTACGAATTAGCAGATTTGCTGGTGTCCCATGCTTTGCCAACCCAGGATGCATATGACCCAATGGAATACTACTTGCACGCAAGAGCAACCGACGCAGCCGCGGTCATGGAGTGCTTCCGCCGGTTCGGACATCGCATTTTCCTGACGGGCCATTTGCACTGTTGGTTGGCTACCACAACTCGTGGACTCCTCCCGTGGAAGGGAACGGAACCGATTGTTTTGCAGCCTGACGAGCGTTACCTGTTCGTTGTAAATGCGCTCAAGTATGGTTGCACCGCGTACTTGGACACAACGTTGAACGTATTGGTGCCTGTGGAATTATAGCTGGCGACTTGCCAATCAACTGGGCAAAAAGGGACGCGCAGCGTTGGCCATCGACTGATGCCTGTCGTCGCCTTGCCGAATTTCGCGGGCGTTTCGAACCCTAGGCCCGCTCAATCCATAGATCGAGCGGGAATTCCCTTACAGGCTTGCAGCGCCCTGACTTACTTCTTGGAGCCTTTCTTCTTGCCAAGATTAATTCTCCCGGAAAACTCCCAGTTGAAGGGCCAGTTGTCGGACAGGGTGGGTGGGTTGGTTATGGGCAGCACAAACCGACATGCATGGGCGGGCGGCTTGCTGCGTTTGCTGAAGTGGATGATCCATTTTCCGTGCCCAGTGATTCGCAGCGTTGTGCACAAAAGGAGCAAGTGCTAAACAACTGTATGCGAAAACTGCAGGCACGCCGGCCGGGCTGTACAGCGATTGGCAGACGCGGCACGAGTCGGAATGGTGCTCTTCTTGAGAAGTGGTTTCGCTCGCATGCCCGCCATGCGGCGCATGCTCCGAGTGTCCGTGAAGGCAACAGAGGGATACCGTCCCCGCACTCTTCGTGCTCGGGGGAAGAAGCTGGCTTTGACTTTCGCAGGTGACCACATGCAGGAGGGCCGGAATATGTCCCAGCAGGACGAGGCCGCATAGCCAGCTTGTAAGAAATGGCCGGAAATGCGAACCCATGGATGATGTTCGATCTTAATGGAAAATCGATTACTCAGAACACTATCTGAGCACTACCCAGCGGTCCGACCAAAGACGGTTTGATGTGCTTACGACGAACGCTTGCAGGCGGTTCGTCAAATTTATTGCTGTGCGATTGGGAAGTCCGCCAGCGGTGTCCAAGCGAAGAAGAGGTGCCGAAGTCGAAAACAATGGCTCAACCGGGCGCGTGGCTGCCAGGGTATTCGGGCGAGCCATTGACCCGTAGAACCAAGGCCAGGCTACCAAAGGACTCGCGGCGTGGATCCGAAAACCGCGCAAGCACGACGAACTTTTCCGATTGACAACTCGTAGTGTTGGATGCATTATCATGAGATCCTTGGTCGGATCGAATTTGAATTGTATGGCGATGGATATGTCCCTTGCGCTGTTTTGCGATTGTTCGTTTTAGAGGCTGAAGCCGACCTTGTCCACGTTCCGTAAGCCTTTGACCTGCCTATTGCTATTAGGGTTGCTGGTTGGCAACCTGGGTGGGATCTTGCATATCGGGTGTGTGACCTCCAGCGATACTGTGCCTGAGGGGTGTGCCGAGATAGTCGAAACGGCGCAGCGGGGGTGCTGCTTCCATCATCAGCGCAGTAGCGACTGCGGCGGGGATCAAGCTGGCAATCCGCGAACCCGGGATCAGGGCATCCCTCCAGCGGAACACGATTCCGATGCTTGCAGCATCTGCCAGACTTTCTTGTCGTTGCGACATGCATTACCCCAGTTGCAATTGCCGCAATTGGTAGGTTTGCTCACGATCGGGCTGCAGCCCATTCCCGATCAGGCTCCGTTGCCGGATGCCCTGTTTCTGGGCGCTGTGTTCTTGCGCGGGCCGCCACTCGGATAATCGAGTTGGCTGTGTTCATGCGATCGGTTCGCCTGCAGATCTGGCGTCGTGCCTAAGTCGGCCACACCTGCTGAGGTGTAACCCGAGACCGCATTTCCTTCCGCTGTAAAAACCAGCTGTCGAGGTACCGTTCTATGGTGGCTGCACATGACCAGGGCATGTTGGGGCCGCCGCCTGGCGCAGATTGTAAACTCTGACTTCTGTCCATGGGCCAATGGCTACGTCTATTGGCTCAAGGAGCCCGTCGGATGGTTTGTGCTGGCGATGATGGCCAGTGTGCTGGTGGGATTATTTGTGAGTCCCATGGGTTGGTCCTTGGCTGTGGGCCTGCTTTCGCTGATTACGTTGGGTCTGGTCTTTCCCTGGTTGGCCACGCGATGTGTGCTTTGCAGGCTACGGCCGGTAAACGATGTTTTGCATGAGCGGCAGGAGTTGGAATTCGAACTGAGTGTCAGGAATTATTTGCCAGTTCCCGTAGTCGGCCTGGTACTCGAACGATTTTTTGACGCCGTGGATGTGCCAGCCGCCGGAGGCACTTTAGCGGTTGTCCAGGCACCGGGACGACGTCTGCTGGTGGATAGTGGATCGGGAATTGGGCTAGAGCGCAGTCCCGGCTTTGTGTTCTGCGACCTTTCGCTTGTCAGTCAGGCCAGAGTATCGGGGCCTGCATCCGCAGCTGAGCCCCAAACTGGCCTGTGCCTTTCCATTGGGCATTTGGACGGCGCGTCGTGACGTTTGCGATTTTACGCAGCTGCACGTACTCCCCCTGGTGATTCCGATCTCGGAAGAGCTGCAGCTGCCTGGAAGGCAGTTGGCAGAGGTTGGTTGTGGCGAACGGGCGACGGACCATGGTGACTTTATTGGTGTGCACGACTTTCGTCGCGGCGATTCGCTGAAGTCGATTCACTGGGCGCAGTCCGCCAGATTGGATCAGTTGGTTATCTGCGAACGCGGAGGGCCCCAGAAACAAACCGTCCAATTGCGTCTGGAGACTTGGCCTGGCCAAGGGGAACCGGATGAGATTCGCGAGAATCTGGCTTGGCGCATGCACATTGCGGCCGGTTTGGTTGAACTGCTGGCCGCACGGCACTTGAGCTTTGAACTGTTCATCGATGGTCACAGGCTGCCACTTGCCGCAGGCGCGGCCAGCAGAATGCAAGTCTTGCGCGAGCTGGCGGTGATTCCCCTGGATGGGCCGGCTGACACCAGACCAGCAATAAGTCGTACAGCCATGCCGCAGCGCCCGTCCGGCGGGGCTACCTGGATCTGTATCTCATCTGTCGCAAGTGATGGCTCTTTGCTTCCCTCCGGTCTGATTCGAATCACAGCCCGACTGGAACGTGGAGGATTCCGTGAGCCTGACTTGTCAGGCTGTTTGATCGATCTAGATCGCAGCATTGGAGGTCAGTTGAACCACTGGCTAATGGAGCTGGGGCATGCCAACCGAGCTGCATAGTCGAACTAGAGAGTTTTCGCAGCGCACAGCTACAGTTGTCCGTCAACAACCTATGGGGTCGGCCAGCCTGGTCTATACGCGTAATCGCCCATCTCAGGAGCGACTAGCATCGCTTTACGTAATCCGCCGTCACCGCGCTGGGCGCTGACCATGGCTGGGGTCGCGCTGCTGCTGGTGGTCCATCGCCGGGCAAGTTACGACAGCCCCTTCATGTTGCTCGCCGAATTCACGAGCGGTGCTGGCTGGCTGTGGATGATTGTTCGGCTCGCCGGACGACATGACGCCGCCGCCTGCCTGCGGCCCGCAAGAACATTGCCTGAGGTGCTGCTCGGTTTAGCCGTGGCTGCTCTTCTGGCCTCGCCCTGGATTTTCGACGCAATTGCTCGGGCGATGGGTTTTGGAAATGGCCGTGAGATTGTCATGCTTGCCAGTCTCGGCTGGTTGGCAGCGCTTTTGGCCTGTCTGGCCAAGCAACTCGCCACGGTTGGGATGTCGGTGGGTTGCAGCGGTTTCTTGGCACTCTTTTGCACGTTTATCGCCGATTCCTCTCAAGCGTTTTGGCTAACCAGTTTGTGGGGAATTCTGTGCTTGTGGTGGCTGGTTTCCAGGCAATGGGAACGCGTCGAGACAGTGCCTGTGGGACGCATCCAGCGAACGCATGCCCAACGCCTGGCCACGGTTGCAATCGCTTGTTTGGTATTCTTGGCCGGCAGTCTGGTGGTTTCCAACCGGATTCCCGTACTGCGCAAGTTGACGCTGGAAATCGTGCCCACCAGCGGCGGCAGCAGCGCAAAAGACTCGGCAGCGCGCAGTGGCGTCGGCAATGGCGATGCACTGATTGCAGCTCGGAAGCATGCGACGTCCTTCGGGGCCGTGGAAACCGATGTGTTTCTCGACTCTGAAAAGCCAAGTCTGTTCGATGTATACAGCGATGAGTTCGGTGAGCCTCGCAAGCAAGAGCGTGTCGAGCAGGCCCAGGCGCTCTCGCCACAGGAATTAAAAAGTCAAGAGGGAAGCTTTACCGAGGCCAATCAGACCTCGAGTTCTTCCGAGTTTAGTATCGAACGTGAATTGCCCGACGAGCATAAGCCGGTGAATGATCTTGTGTCCGCCGCTTTGATGTTCTGGCATGGGGAAAGCGGCGCTCATCTGGCCGTGGAACGCTACGATGCTTTTCAAGGAAGACGTGTGGCACTCGGCCGGCTCCGCACAACAGCCCCTAAGTCAGACAGCCTCGAGTCCAACATCCGTCGAGATTCAGTCGCGGACATGGTTCCAGCGGCCGAATTGGCAAATACAGAACTCGATTAGTCCCTTTGTTGGAGCTTTGCCGGAATCGATCATGTTCACCAATTTCCGGTCGGCGAGAATTCCCACGCGAAATGGTTTGCAACTGTGGTGCATTGATCAAATCGATCGCGCTGATTTCTTTGAGGTCACCACCGACGAATGCCTGTTGATGCCGGGTCGCGAACACGTACCAGACTATACGGTCGTGCACATGATCAACAGCCGCATAGACCTCGAGCGGCTCGAGAGAATAGTACGCGAGTGTGCGCCTGGTACATCCCAGCGCGAATGGCAATGCGATTATGAGACGCAGCTCGCTCAGCTAGGGCAGCGATATACGGCTGGAACGCGTCGCGGCTGGGAACAAGTGCAGGCTGTTGTGGCAGGTTTACGCCGCGAGTTTACCCTTGATCGCAGGGCCTCTGAACACAGGCCTGCGGAGCCGCGCAACGCAGAGTCGGCCCTGGCATTTTTCTCAACTCGCGAAGTGGACCCAATTATTTGTTCGCAACTGCCGCGGCCCTGATGCTGGACCAGTTGGGGTATCGCACGCGTCTGGTAAGCGGTTTTTATGCCAACCCAAAACATTTCATCTCCCATGCAGGCGAATACGCCATCTTGCCGCGGGATGCCCACGTGTGGCTCGAACTGAACGCCGGCCACGGATTCTGGGTTCCCCTGGAGCCTACGCCCGGATATCGCGTTCCCAGATACTCGGTCGGGCTGTGGTACAGCCTCAAGCGTCACGCCACGCAGATTGTGACGGGTTTGGCATGCCTGCTTGTGCTGGCCTGGGCAACGTATGCCTTGCGGGCTGTGCTGCTGGATTCTCTGGTTTTGGTGCTGCTGCCCATGCGCGGGCTGCTGAGCGAGCGCAGGCAGATTGCTTGGCTGATTTGGTTGCTCGATCTGCGTTGCCGCCTCGCCGGTTCCCCTCGCCGCGTGAGTATTGCGCCGCGTCAGCACTTGTTGGACCCCAAGTCAGCATTGCCCAGCGAATTGCAAGACGGGATTCGCGAGTTTTTTCGGGGAGCCGACCAACTTTATTTTGGAAGTGGCCAGAGCCTGAGCGTTGGGCAGAGAGCCGCCCTCGACACCATGTGCCGCAAGTTGACCGTGAACGTGCTGAGGCGGTCGAAAGGAAATGTAAACACACGATGGTCAGCATCATGAATGAAATCAAGCCCCTTGAGGGCTGCGAAGGCGAGTTCGATCGAACCATCGACATCTTGCGTAGCCGATTGAACCAAGTGTTGATTGGCAAGGCAGATCGGCTGGAGTTGGTGATTGCCTGCCTGCTGGCAGGCGGACATCTGCTATTGGACGATTTGCCAGGACTTGGCAAGACGACGTTGGCCAAGGCAATTGCCAATTGCTTTGGCACCAGGTTTGCGCGAATTCAGTGCACTCCAGATCTGCTGCCAACGGACATTACCGGATTCAATCTGTTCAATCAGAAAACACGTGAATTTGAATTCCACTCAGGGCCCGTGTTTGCAGACATCCTACTGGCGGATGAAATTAATCGCACGACACCGCGGACGCAGAGCGCGTTGTTCGAGGCCATGGCAGAGCGGCAGGTTACCATCGATGGCCGCACCACGGCGCTTGCCAAGAGCTTCTTCGTGATCGCTACGCAGAACCCCATCGATAGTCACGGTGCCTACCCCTTGCCGGAGGCGCAGCTCGACCGCTTTGCCATGAAGCTAGAGATCGGCTATCCAGATCGAGCCGCGCAATTGGCAATTCTCAATCAAGCGGAGACTCGCTTGCAGGAGCAGGGGGCCAACTTGCCGGATGCGTCTGCGGTGCTGACGCCCGAAGCTCTGGTGGGGGTACAGCGATATGTCCACAACGTGCGAGTGGCTCCCGTCGTGCAGGAATATTTGGTTTCTCTGTGTGAAGCCTCGCGGTCACACGAGTCGGTTGTGCTGGGAATCAGTCCACGCGGCATGCTGATTTGGCAGCAGGTTGCCAGAGCCTGGGCAGCGTTGCAGAAGCGAGACTTTGTCATTCCCGAGGACATGCAGGCGGTGGCTCGACCGGTGATGTCCGTACGATTGGTGACCCGCAGTCTGAATGCCAAGACGGTGATCGATCGCCTGTTGGAACAAGTGGAGGTGCCATGTTACCGCTGACTGCGTGCTTGAAATTAACGCGAGGATGCCTACTGCTGGTAGCGCTGTTGGCCGGCTGCGCCGAGGAGCAAGCGTCCTTGCACGAGAATGATCATGAGTTGCCAGCGCACTGGCCTGTGGATATGGCCGACATGGCAGACCAGATTCAATTGAGATTGAAGCGCTTGGAAGAAGAAGCTGAGGGGAACGCGGTGACGCGAGCCGAATTGGAGGATTTGATCGAGTGGGCACCGGAGGTGGCAGCCGATAGCGAGCTGAGTGAGCAGGCCTGGAATCCGATCTATGAAACTAGTGAAACCCTGCGACGACATTTTGCAGCGGGAGACTTAGCCGTTGGCGCCATCCACGAGGATTTCGTACGACTGACAGACCTCCTGAGAGCGGCGCATGCCAATCTGCCCCAGTCCACATTGGAAGCTTCGATGGACGAAGAGGAGTAACCTGATGGCCACAGCTATAGCCGGCGGATTGATTCGTCTGATACAGGGTGTTGCCTCCGCAGCGCCCACGCTGATCGTTGGATTGTTCATCGCCGCAATTTTCCGTTATTACCTTGGCGTGGCCGGCACGCATAAGCTCTTCGGCGGTGGTCGCCTCCGCTCGTTGCCCCAGGCGTGGTTGGTGGGGATGCTGTTGCCGGTGTGCTCGATCGGTGTTATTCCGATCATCCGCGAAATGCGACGTATGGGGATTCGCCCGGGAGCCATCACCGCCTTTGCATTAGCGGCACCGCTTTTCAACCCGCTATCGTTGCTTTACGGATTGACCTTGTCACGTCCCCTGGTCATTGTCGGTTTCGCCTTGGGCTCCCTGGCCGTCGTGACTATCCTGGGATTGGCTTGGGACCGATTTGCCAAGTGGCGGCCGGATGAGCTACCCGAAGAATTGCGGATCGTTGGATTGCAGCGACTGCAGTGCTGTCTCGTATTTGCTACACGCGAATTGTTTGGACCGACGGGTGCTCTGGCCTGTCTCGCCGTGTCTGGTCTGTTCCTGCTGGGAACCATCTTGCCACACGGCGAGTTGCAGAGTTCCGTAGAGCAGCTCGACCCGCTGGCGCCGCTGAGCATGGCACTTGTGGCCGTGCCGATCTATGCCACGCCGATGCTCACGATGAGTCAGCTGGGCATGATGTTCGCACACGGCAATTCACCAGGTGCAGCCTTCTGTCTGTTACTGCTGGGCACCGGCGTGAATCTGGCGACGCTGTGGTGGATCCACGCGAATTATGGCATGAAGCCAACGCTGTTGTGGTTCAGCATTTTGCTGTGCGTTGTGGTTGGGCTGGCTTACACCATCGAGCGTCCCCTGATACCGCCTGGAGTCGAGCCGGCCGGGCATACCCATGCGTTTGATATCTACACCAATCCGATGCATTCCGGACAAGGGTTTGCATGGGACAGCGTTTACAATGTTCTGGACAAGTCGCTGGGGATGATGGATCGAGTTGCACTGTGCCTGCTCGCCATCTTGGCAATCGTGGGATGGGCAACACGCGTCGGGTTCTCTGGTTGGACAGAGTTGCCAACGATGCAATCGCCCAACCCGACGAGCGAGGTGGCGGGCAGCGGTTGGAATCGTACGATTTCGTCGCGCACCGTCGGTCTAACCTGCCTCGGCGGCCTGGTGGCTTTTAGTGCCGTGGCCTGTTACGCCTACTACCCGGCACCCAGTGAGGTTCTTGAAGAAATGCGGTTGGCGCGCGTAGAACTATTGTCGGGCGTTACCAGCCATGATTACGAGCATGCGTTGCACTGGATCCCAATTGTGGAAGAGTGGTCGCGCAAGTTGGAAGTGGGGTATGCCATGCGTCGATTCGAGTTGCGGCCGTATCAGCGAATGCAGGCCTACCTGCTGCGCCAAAAACTGGAATTGCTCGAACACGCTACAGAGCATGCACAGGATTTGCACAAACAGGCTGCACTGCGAGCGCCAGCAGATTCCTCGGTCCAAGACCTGGCCCGTCAGAATCCAGAGCTGGCACAGGAGCTGGCGGAGCTTGACTCTTTGCGATCACAGATTTCGACGACCTCCCAGCGATTGACGAATGCCTTTGACTGAGCTGTCCGCGCCGCCGTCGAGCATGGCAACATCTCGTGGGTTGCGCCGGCAGCCTGGTCGACTTAGCGCAGGCTGCCAGGTTGTCTGTCCGCCTCCGCGGTATGCACTTTGTTTTCCTTCCCCAAGACGGCTGGCAAATGCCTGTAGCGGTATGCAGGCTGCCGGTGGTTATTTATCGCGCGGTGGACGAACTAGGCGTTGCGACGCCGTCTGGATGTGATCCCCACGCAACTCAATCCAAAGACCCAAACAGCGAGCATGAAGGCTCTGGCACAACGCCGCCTACGCTGCGGCTGGTAGCGACTGCGTTATCCAGGTACTGCCGAGGCGTAGAAGCGATCTGTTTCGAACGATCTCGTAATCAGCACCCGGAACTCATAATTACCCGCCGCCAAGTTAGTGATGGTCCCGGAAAGCGTTCCGCGTTCGGTTACTCCCCCGCTGATATCGCTGAAATCAATGAAATCCACCAAGGTGCCTGATACGAAGAGGCTAAACTCGCCAGCATCGGCGTTCCCAAATCCCGAAACTGTGGCAACGTCAATCGAAACAGACAGGTCGCCGCCGGTATGATTGAACGCTTGGAAAATGCCTCCCCCGTTATTCCCAGGGTTCGAGATATTCCCAACGTTAAATGTCGCCGCTAGCGACGCGCCCACACCCGTGGTGTTGAATGACGTCACGCTCGGCACTCCAATGGTTCCATTGGCTGTGGTATAGGTCGTCCAACCTGTCAAATCACCTGTTTGGAAGTCTCCATTTAATAACATCGACGCTTTGACATCGGTTGCCAATGCTGCCACGCTCAGCAGCATGGTAGCCAGTAATACTTTGTTCATTGTGCATCTCTCGTTGTGAAGTCCAATAAATTAGGAATAAGGCATTCGCGCTCGCCATGAGGCAGCCAGGAATCCATCGATTTCACACCTATCTTTCCCTGCAGCGACCATTTAAAGGAGCGAGAAGCCATACTTATGGTTGGATCGAGGCCCCTGGAATGGGTGAGAATAGTTGGTTCGTGCAGAAGTGCAAGCGTTTGGCAAAAGAATCCGCTCGTTTTTCGCTCGCAATTTTGAAGGGCCGGTAGTGAGGAGCGGGGATTGACGAACCGGCCAGTCAGTCCTGCAAAGCGCGAACTAAGGTCACTTTTCGGGAGGCTGTTTGGTTCTCAGCGTCATGGTAGTTTCGCTAACTGCTTGAAGATTCTCCACAGGGCGTCTATCGGGCGGCGCTGTCGCACATAGGCGGATCTCGCAGTAGTCATCTGCAGCTACCAGAGTGCCGTCGGGCAAGTAAGTCAGCTTATGGGGCACTGGGGGCATGGGGGGGGGCATGGGGGCAGTGCACCCTCGCGGGGGACGCGGAGCAGCCGCTGGGGGGGCATGGGGGCAGTGCACCCTCGCGGGGGACGCGGAGCAGCCGCTGGCGTGCTGTGTCCCCGTATGCATGGGGGGCATGGGGGCAGTGCACCCTCGCGGGGGACGCGGAGCAGCCGCTGGCGTGCTGTCCGTCCCCCGTATGCCTCCCGTCGCCGCCGCCGCTTGCTTGCTCTGCCCCCGTGTGTCGTCGTGTCCCTGCGTGGTGTTTCTGTCGCTCTCTGCCCGCGATCGATGATGCATGCGGTCGAGATGCCACTGCATGACATGAACGTCGTCCACCCATGAGCCGATTGATGCGAATGAGGTCTCGGTGTCGCTCTGGTTGGTATGTTCATGGGAAGGAAAACCGGTCTGGATTGGTCGACCGGTTGCCGCTGCAAAATAGCTATATTTGCGACCTGCATGGGCGGACGGCCTGCGGCGTTTGCTAAAGTGGATGATCGATTCTCCCTACCCCGCGATGCCCAGCGTTGTGCACAACAGGAGCACTCATTAAAACTCTCAACTTAATCGGCTGTCTCGTGCTCGTGGCTTCCATCGCCATCGCGCAGCAGTCAGAATCGAAAGATGCCGAACAAATCGAAGATTGGGTCTACATCCAAAACGCAGACCTGCGGGTTGGACTTCTACGCTCGCACGGCGGTGCCATAGCGCACCTTTCATCGCGAAACTTCAGACTTCAACGCTCTTAACCACTACGATCACGGTCGACTTAGTCCAACAGTCTTACTACGGCGATGAAGACGGTTCACGTTGGGTCGACAAGCCGTGGCGATACAATCCCGTGCAAGGTGGTGACTACAAAGGCAACGCCGCGAAACTTGTCGGAATTCAAATCCACCGACACAACTGCATACGCGAAAACTGTTCCGCGGCACTGGGCTTCGGGTGAATTGCTCGATGAATGCACGATGGAACAGTGGGTGGAGTTGGATGGACCGCTTCTACGTGTCCGTTATAAATTCACTTACAATGGTAAGACTAGCCACAAAGCTCGCCACCAAGAAACGCCAGCGGTCTTTGTTTCTCCTGAACTGTCCACCCTCGTCACCTACACTGGCGAGAAACCATGGACCGGTGCGCCGTTGACGCGAAAGTCACCCGGTTGGCCCAATGAGCCTGTCGTTCTTTCAGAAAGCTGGGCTGCCTATGTCGACGAAGACGGAAACGGGATTGGTGTCTATGTTCCCGGCACAACCGAAGCGACATGCTATCGGTTTAAGGGTGGTTCCGGTTCGGACTGTTCCTACATTGCGCCATTGCGAACTTTCGCGCTGACGCCGGAACTGTCGTTCTACGTATACTGCGTTTTTCACACTCGGTGACGCTGACACGATTCGAGGACGCTTCACGAAACTCCACAGAAACACGGAGTAGTACAAGACCCCACACTGCATGCTGTTGCCAACCCGGCCGAATTTGACTTCAGCATCTTGTCGATATTGCGTCGGATGGCGAGGCGGTGTTCCGGCCTCGCACGTCGTTGCTAGACATGTCGTGAGGAACGATTACCAGCACGAGCACTGCGATGCTGAGCACGAGCACGAAGAAAAGGCCAGAATCATGCCATCTACCGGAGACCTGCTTGTGTGGTTTTGCAATTGGAAATTGCATCGTTCGACCCGAGTAACGCGGTCGCCACCGACGCAAATCCACAAGGCTGAAGAAGAAGTTCTTGGTCGGGCTGTGCCCGCTGTGCCCTGGGCACTGGTGAAGCCAAGAGGCTGTGAAGAACGTGCAACAAAAATGGCCACTATTCGCCGAGCGATCCCGTCGTAGCTTGACGGGCGACCCACTACCGCTGCATGGCACTGAATGTGGGTACTGAATTTGATCGCTGAATGTGGGCTTCGGGTCTTTCTCGGAGCGTTTGAGACGGCTAGAGTAGGGTCGGCCAGGCCCCGTGAACGATCGCCGAGGTGCACGCAGCTGAGCAATCCGAGCGTTTACGAGCGGAATTCTTGGGGTAACCCCCAGCAGGTTCCTTTTCTCCGCGGCGCGCAAGTGTGTGGCATCGCGTGAACAGCGAAGAATCTTGAGAAACGTGCCATGCTTGACTATTCGGGTGACTAAGATGGAATGCGGGGTCTACCACCTTCCCGGGGTAGCGGTGTGCCCTATTTGCCCTGACTCCACACATTCCTAAAAACTCACGCGGTAGCCATCGTGAAAGCGAACGAATCCGTCCGAGACAATCTGGCCCGAAACGTCGCGCAGTTTGTGACGTTCCGAATTGAAGACCAGACGTATGCGATTCGGATTGAGCAAATCCGCGAGATTGTGATCTTGGCCCAGGTGACACGCTTACCGCAGGTCCCCGAATACGTCGAAGGTGTATCGAACCTGCGGGGATCGATTATTCCGATCGTCAATCTGCGGACCTTATTCGGTTTGATGCCCAAATCGCTCGGACGGGGACACGCGAACGATTGTCGTCCATGTGGGCGGCCGGATCATTGGTTGCCTCGTCGATTCGGTAACTCAGGTGGTTCGCATCGATCAGGAGGCCATTCGCCGCGCCCCGGAGACGGTGACTGGGAGTGGGGCCAGTTACATCGCCGGCTTCGCGCGAGTCGAAGAGCAACTGGTCGTCTTGCTGGAAATCGAAGAGTTACTCGATCCTCAAAAGCTCGAACAGTTTAGTCGCGAGGCCGTAGCGGAGGTTCTCGGTAACCAGGCCCTGTGATGCCAAACCTCAAAATCTCCTATGTTGCATGTCGAGCAGTTATTGCTTGCCCACATCCAACCCTCATCCATCGCATCCGATAGGAGTCCATCCGCTGATGGCCGAAATCAAGAACGTTCAAAGAGTAAGGTCAAGACCGACAAGCGAGCACCGCGCGTGGCAAGAAAACCTTCCGCAGAACAGAGACGACTCGAGAAACCTGCCACTCCGCCAAGGAATCGATGTTCGATGCGTTTAGCCGTTCGATGGCGATCATCGAATTCACCGTGGATGGAAATATCCTGTGGGCGAACGACAATTTCCTGCGGACGATGGGTTACACCATGGATGAGATTCGTGGACGCCACCACAGTCTGTTCGTCGAACACGAGTTTCGCTCCTCCCAGGAATACCGCGACTTCTGGTACGATCTTGGCCAGGGAATCTTCAAGGTTGAACGCTTCAAACGTATCGCCAAAGGGACCGCGAGGTCTACCTTCAAGCGGCTTACAGCCCGGTGATCGATGAACAGGGAGTCACCGTCCGCGTTGTGAAGTTGGCGTCGGACGTAACGGAGCACGCGTTGCGGGAGCACCAAGCTAAGGAAAGCGAGCGGGCTATCCAAGTGCAACAAGCTGAAGACAAAGCTTGCGCTTGAAACGCAAAGTGAATCAATTGTCTCGGAATGTTGAGGCAGCTTCGCGAGGTGACCTCACACAGGAGGTCGTCAATTTCGGGCGAAGATGACATGGGACGGCTCGGTGCGAGCCTGAAGAAAATGATCTGCGATCTTCGGACGCATTATCGGTGAGGTAATGGCTGCGGCGCAGCAGCAGAACGAGGGTGCTCGGACGATTGCCGAAAGCAGCGCTAACCTCAGCGAGGGAGCGCAGACACAAGCCGCCTCGGTTGAGGAAATGACAGCCAACGTTGCACAGATGCTTGATTCCATTGAAGCGATCTCGGAAAACTCCAACTCGGCCAAATCCAAAGCCATCGATACGTCGAAGCTCGCCAAGTCGGGTGGGATTACCGTCGATGAAGCCGTAAATGCGATGAAGATGATCCAGAAGTCGAGCGAGCAAATCAACGATATCATTCAGGTCATCAGTGAGATTGCAAGCCAAACGAACCTGTTGGCCTTGAATGCTGCGATTGAAGCAGCTCGCGCGGGCGAGCATGGGCTTGGTTTCGCGGTGGTGGCGGACGAGGTCCGCAAGCTCGCCGAACGCTCGAGTGAAGCAGCCAAGGAAATATCGAAACTTATCAAAGAATCGTCGCGTCGGGTCGAAGAAGGTGCCAGCCTTTCGCAGAAAGTTGGCGACTCATTGCGGAAAATTGTAGAATCCGTAGACGACACCGCCAGTCGCATCGTCACAAATCGCTGCTTCGACCGAAGCTCAGGCGGCCAGCACCAGCAAGTAAAAGCCGCGATACGCAGCGTATCCGACACGACCGAATCCAATGCAGCCGCTTCTGAAGAAATGGCAGCCAGCGCGGAGCAACTTGGAGCTCAAGCTCAAGGCCTGCGGGATCTGGTCGCGAAGTTCAAGACCTGATGAGCGTGAGTCAAATCAATGATGGAACTGGAACGGTTGACGCCCAAACAATTTGAACTCTTTCAGGAGTTCATCTATCGTCGTTGCGGTATCAAGCTTGAGATCTCCAAGGTTACATTGGTCAGCAACCGTATCCGCCGGCGTCTCAAAGCAGGCGACTTTCCAAGCTTTGACGTCTATTACAAACACTTGACGTCTGCCGCTGGTGCAACCGAGTTGGTAGCGTTCTTGGATGCAATCACCACAAACGAAACTTTCTTCTTCCGAACGCAGTCTCACTTTGATTGGTTCAAGGGAGAATACATTCCAGAATTGGCTAAGGCCAAGGCAGTCGGTAGCCGCTCTCCCCACTTGCGGGTATGGTCGGCAGCTTGTAGCTCCGGCGAAGAGCCCTATTCCATCGCCATGTGCCTGGCTGAATCGAGCCTAATTCTGAGGGGATGGGATATCCAGATACTGGGGACGGATATCAGTGAGACTGCCCTAAATGTCGCCCGAGGTGCGGTCTTTAGGAAAAGAGCGTTGCAAGATACGGATGATGGACGCAAACGGCGTTACTTTGTCGAGGAATCTCCAGAAGCCTGGCAACTTTCCCCTTCCATAGCACAGATGGTTCGATTCAAGAACCACAATCTGCTGCAACCGATCCATGAAGCCCCATTCGACTGCATCTGGATTAGAAACGTGTTGATCTACTTCGATCGCGAATCCAAGGCGCGGGCCATCGAGCATCTGGTTCGAGCACTCGCTCCCGGCGGCTATTTGGTTGTCGGACCATCCGAAGGAATCTACGACATGCTAGACATGCTGCAGAAACGTGCTCCATTCCTTTACCAAAAACCAATCTCCAAGACTGCACCATGAACGAGGAATTTGATTTCTCTACTGGAATGCCATCCGAAGAGATGGCCCAGTATCTACAGATGTTCGTCGACGAAACGTCCGAACAACTGGATGAACTCGTCGAGGCATTGCTGGTTCTTGAACGGAACCCCACCAGCACGAACCAATTGAATGAATCATTTCGTTTGATTCACTCGATCAAGGGAGCGGCTGCCATGATGGGACTCGACAGCATTACTCTTTTGACGCATCATCTTGAAAATCACTTCGAGCGACTGCGGTCCGGATTATGGACGCTTGATGGAACCATGATGGATCTGGTGCTGAAATGCGTTGACTATCTCCGCGAAGCCACGATCAAGCTACGCGAAGGCAAGCCGCTTTCGAGTGCACCCGAGTTAATCGAACGGCTATCTGCGACTGAAAACCAAGGGCCAACCCACGCATCCGCATTAAATCCGTCAGCCACTACGCAAGAATTGTCCCAAGCAATAAGCCCGAGGGATTTGGAGAGACTTGCGGCTGATGGCGGACCTGTCCAGCGCAAGCGGGTGATCGTGTATTTAGATCGCAACATTGAATTACCGGAACTCAAAGCACAGTTAATTCTTGCCCGTTTGCAGACCTTGGGAAGTGTCGTGCGCAGCGTCCCCGAAGACGGGCAACTGGAGAGTGTCGCCCAGCTTGGGACGCTCCATATCTGGATCGATACTGATAAGACCGACGATATATTGCGATCGACCGTCGATGTGATTGGCGTCGAAATGATTGAAATCGATCCAATGCCCGACGCTGAGCATTCCGTGGTTGCTGCGGATGATGCTAGCAGCCCGGGTGAGCAACCCCATCAAGGCCCGGATGATTCCGCCGAGACAGAAAACACGGGTGAGAGCGACAGGGCAATTGGCCCGAAGGCAAGCAACGCAGCGGCAGAAATTCTTGGGGCCACGCTTCAACCCACGGCCCGTCCACAACCTGGAGGTGCAAGCAGGCCAGCAGCTACTCTCGAACCGCAGAGCAAGGTAGCTGAGACGGTAAGAGTCGATCTTGCGCGGTTGGATCGGTTGATGAATCTGGCGGGTGAACTGATTGTCAACCGAGCTCGGTTCGTACAACTCGCCTCGCAGATGAAAGAGACTTTCCAGAAATCGGGGCTGCAGTCGCGATTGCGAGACTTGTGTGAATCGCTCAAGACGCAGCTTTCCCTGGAGGAACGGTTGTGTTCCACTGAGAACGAGGATTCCGATCAAGCCGACAAGAATCGTGAAATCCAAGCTTGCATTACCTCGTTGGAAGAAGAACTCGGTGTTTTCGACCTGGGCAGACGCAGTTACATGCAGCTGCATGAGGCCATCGATCAATATTCGCGCGTATCCGATGGTCTGCAGCGAGGAGTCCTGGACACTCGCATGGTACCCGTGGGTCCCTTATTCAATCGATTCAAAAGGACGATACGCGATATCTCAGCTGAACTTGGCAAGAAGGTGAATCTTGTTATTCGTGGAGAGAACACTGAGCTCGATAAACGCATGATCGACGAGTTAGGAGACCCATTGATCCACTTGGTGCGAAACGCGATCGATCACGGGCTAGAATCTGAGGCCGTCCGTTTGAGCCGGGGTAAGCCAGCCATCGGAACCCTTAGCCTCGAAGCCGAGCATCGTGGCAACAATGTGCTGATCACGGTCAGCGACGACGGAGGAGGTATCCATACCGACAAAGTCAAGAGCCGCGCGATCGAACGTGGGCTCGTTAGCCCGATCGAAGCTGAAGTAATGACGGATTTTGAAATCCAACAATACATCTGGGCGCCTGGCTTCAGTACGGCTGAAGTCGTGTCGGACATCTCCGGACGCGGTGTGGGCATGGACATCGTACGAACGCGAATTCGCGAGTTGAGCGGGACAATTGAGGTTCATTCAAAACCGGGGCAAGGGACGCAGTTTGTCGTCCGTCTGCCAATGACCCTGGCCATTATTCGAAGCCTTCTTTTTGGATTGCAACATGGAACTTTCGCCGCTCCAATCGAACACGTCAATGAAATCGTCTCAATCCATCGCCGCGATATCATTACGGTCCATCATCGCGATTCCATAGAAGTCCGAGGAGAGTTTATACCATTGGTGGGCATCGACGAGATTTTTCAATGGTCCCAGGGCGATACGCGCACCACGGAAGAACAAACTCCCTGCAGTGAAAATAACGCTCAGACGCTAAGTGTTCTGATCTTGTCTGCGGGCGGCAAGTCTTTGGGGTTGGTCGTAGCGGACCTCAGGGGTTGTCAGGACATTGTCGTAAAATCACTCGATGAGAACTTTACCTACATTCGTGGCTTATCCGGGGCAAGTATCCTTGGGGATGGCTCGGTATGCTTGCTTCTTGACGTAGCTTCCTGTATCGAATTGTCGCGGCAAAGACTTCGAGACAAGAACACCTCATCTACGGTCGGCGTTTCATGAATCTCTTGGACGAATCGCAACTGCGCGTACTTTCGACGATTGTTCGAGAAAGCGCCGAGTCCGCAACGGAATCCCTCTCATTGTGGCTGGGGCGCGATGTGCGGGTTGAGGTCGATCCGCTCGAGCAAATCGCTTTGGGAACCGCCATCGAATCGATTGGCCCAGTCGACGGAACGGTGTGCGCCTGCTGCATGCGTGTTTCTGGAAGATTTCAAGGACACCTGGTTCTGAGTTTTGACGACCAGAGTGGTCTCGCCCTGTGCGATGCGCTGCTGTCCCGAACGACTGATGTCACCGAGTGGGGGGAATTGGAAATCTCAGCGGCTATGGAGTCAACCAACATTGTGGGCTGCGCATTCCTCAATTGCCTATCGAAGTTTTTCGCCGGGGCGACTCAACAGGTCGAGCGGGACTCAGGTTGCGACTCGCTCATTCCGACTCCTCCTGTGTTCGTGCGCGACTATGCAGCTTGCATCATGCAGTTCATTTTGCTCGATCAAGCGTCGGACTTTGATACGGTGTTGATTGCCAAGACTCATTTCTTTTTCGACCAGACTCCGGTTGCCTGGCAGCTAATCCTCATTCCGGATGCCCGCAGCCTTGACGTCATTGCGGAGAGGTTATCGTGAGTAAGGCGACCACCACGGACGATGACTTGGTCGCGATGGCGTGCATCGGTGTCTCGCAGAGCCGGGGTGTTCTACGCACATTGCTTGGATCCTGCATTGGAGTCGTATTGTACGAACGAAAACGCAAAATTCTCGGTCTTGCGCATGTCGTCATGCCGGATTCGCTCGGTCGCGTCGAACCGGTTGGAAAGTATGCCGACACGGCTGTTCCGGAGACGATCCGCCGAATGCAGTTGCTGGCCGGCAGCGGCCAACTTTCCCTGACAGCTAAGATTGCCGGTGGAGCCAACATGTTCGCCAATCTGTCCGTGGGCATCTCCAAGCCCGTCGGAGACCAGAATATTGCAGCCGTAGAACGCATCCTCTCTATGTACAAGATCCCAATCGTCGGTCGAGATTTGGGAGGTACGGTAGGCCGCCGTATCGTGGCGAACATTGAGACAGGTGAAGTCGAAGTTTTCTTTATCGGAAAATCATCGTTAACAATTTGAGCTGGGTCATCAAATCGAAACGCTGTTTATCAACGGAATTACAAAACCCTAGGTCGCTGCCATGTCCCGAAGATTGCTTATCGTTGATGACGCTATGATCATGCGACTTCGAATTCGGGAGATCGCCGTCCAAGCCGGATGGGATGTTGTGGGAGAGGCTGTCACGGGAGAGAAGGCCGTTGAGCAGTTTCAAAGCTTGAAACCGGACCTCGTCACGATGGATATCGTCATGCCCAACATGGATGGTATTGCAGCCCTGCGTGCTATTCGAGAAATAGATCCCATTGCCCATGTGTGCATGGTCAGCGCGATCAATCAGCGCGAAAAACTCGCAGAATGTATCCGCCTGGGTGCCATCGATTTTATCGTTAAGCCATTTGACTCCAAACGCTTGACGAGCTTCTTCGAGAAACAGGGACGAAACCGATGAGCTTGAGGGTCCTGGTGGTCGACGATTCCGCGCTCTATCGTCAGCTGGTGCGCAACGTCTTACGTAATGTTCCCGATGTCGAAGTCGTAGGCATCGCTAGCTCGGGTGTCGAAGCTCTCGAACGCATCCCTCAGCTCCAGCCGCAACTACTGACCCTGGACGTCCAAATGCCAGGTATGAGTGGTCTGGAATTGCTAGGTGAGATCAAGAAAAAACGACTGCCAGTAAAAGCTGTCATGCTCAGCAGCCTGACTTCCGAGGGAGCTCAAGTTACAACCGATTCGCTTCTGGCGGGAGCTTTCGACTTTATTCAAAAACCCAGCGGTCCCGATGCAAATGCTAATCGCAGCCTGCTCGAGTTGCTGCTCGCCGAGAAAATCAATGCGTTTCGGGAGAGTTTGAATACTTCCTTACCCCGACCAATTGCTCCAGTCGCTGCCCAGCCACAGTCTGCCGGAGGGGAAATGCCGGCAGATTCCACGGTTAAGGCAGGAGTAGGTACACCGGGAATCAGCAATTCGCGGTGTATCAATGCCGTGCTCATCGGTACATCCACCGGCGGCCCAATTGCGTTGCGGGAAGTGATTCCCAAGTTGCCTGCCAGCTTGGGAGTGCCCGTGTTCGTGGTACAGCATATGCCTCCAGGGTATACCAAGTCACTTGCCTCGAGGATCAATGAGGCGAGTGCGTTGCCGGTCCACGAGGCAGGTAATGCAATGCCGGTGCAATCAGGCCATGTCTACATAGCGCCGGGTGGTCTCCATATGGGATTCGAGTCTCAGCGCGGGAAAATTGTCATTCAAACGACCGAGGACCCTCCTGAACACAATTGCAGGCCAGCTGTCGATTACATGTTTCGATCCGCAGCTCAACGTTTATTCAGGTAACGTGTTGGCCGTCATCATGACCGGCATGGGACGGGATGGAACCGAGGGCTGTCGGCTAATCAAGCACATGGGAGGATTCGTCCTCTCCCAGCATCCTGACGGATGTGTCGTCTATGGAATGCCGAAAGCGATTGTCGAAGAACAACTTGCCGATCGTGTAGTGCCCCTGGAGAAGATCGGACCCTGGATTGTTCGCCTGGTAGAAGCAAATCGTAAGGTTAAAACAACATGAATCAACCAACGAAAGGCAGTCCCGCGGCGGGTCTTCGACCGTGTGTAGTCGTAGCGGAAGACAGCCGGGTTCAAGGCAAGTTCTTGCAGCAGCGTCTCCTTGCGGCGGGATATGATGCTCATGTAGGTCTCAACGGTGAAGCTGCACTGGAGTTGGTACGGGAGCACAATCCGGATGTCGTCGTTTCTGACATCGAGATGCCCAAAATGAACGGCTACGCACTCTGTAGTGCGATCAAGAGCAGTGAGGACCTACGGCACATCCCCGTAATCCTGCTGTCGACTCTAAACGACGCTGAAGATATTATTCGAGGTCTCGCTTCCGGTGCGGATAACTACATCACCAAACCCTACGATCCCAAATACTTGATTGCTCGCATCGAAGATCTCCGAGCCAACCCGCTGTCGGAGGAGGATGCCGACCGGTCGCAGCCTACCATGCCGGTTTCCCTAGGCGGCAACGTCTATCAGGTCCAAGCCGGGAGGCAACAGACCCTGAATCTGCTGGTGTCCGTGTTCGAGAACGCTGTAGAAAAAAACAAGGAGTTGCACCGAAGCAACGAGCAGCTCGTACTCGCTAAAGAGAAATTGTCATCGTGGAATGCTGAGCTCGAATCGCTGAATGGTCGCTTGAGTGAGCTAAATTCTCGCATGACAAGGGATTTGGAGGCTGCCGCTCGGATGCAACAGTCGCTGCTGCCAAACGATTCTTTGAAATGTCCAGGTCTTTCCATTGCATGGGACTACACGCCCTGTGAAGAGTTAGCGGGTGATTTCCTCAATTATGCCAAGCTGGATGATCGCCATCTCGCTCTCTATGTGGTTGATGTCAGTGGGCACGGAGCCGCTTCAGCCTTGCTGGCCGTCGCCATTGGACGCGTCTTGAGTTCGGTGGTCTCTGCTACATCGCTATTGGTCCGCATGGATCCACTCACGGGAAAACCTGTGATCACTCCTCCCGAGACAGTCGTCGGGGAACTGAACCGGCGATTCCCCATGGAGAGCCAAGGTGGCTTACACTTCACCATTTTGTATGGGGTGCTCGACTTGGAGTCCTATCTTTTCCGCTACGCATGTGGTGGACATCCCCAGCCAGTTCATTTGCCACTTGGTCAAGATGCCCAATTTGCCGAAGGGGAGGGGCTGGCAGTCGGTTGGATCGATGATGCGGATTTTGACGCATTCACGTTGCAACTACATCCTGGCGATCGGCTTTACCTGTATTCCGACGGTGTTCCCGAAGCCATGGACGGCAACCTGGAACAGCTCACGAACGAACGCATGCTCGCGGAATTGGATGCCAGCCGAGGAGAACCGCTGTCCAACCAGGTTCAGCGACTACGGAACGTCGTCGATAGCTGGTGCACACCTAAAGGGCCGCTAGACGACGTCTCCATCTTGGCGATCGAAATCGAAGCCCGCGAATCGAAGTGAGTCGCACAGCCCCACGCCGCAGGCATCGATACGGGCCTGAGTCTGCCACGGGTGGAAGCTTGGAAGCTTGGAAGCTTGGGGGCACTTCAGGCTAGCGGGGGCTTGCCCGGTTGCCAGTGAAGTGCAATGCCCCCGAATCCGCCGCACACCCCCGAATCCGCCGCACAGTTTTTTGTCGAATGTTAGACTGCAATGACTTTAACGATTAGGCCGATTGTACGTTGCCTCTGCGGGATCGCATGTTGCGGCAAGACTTGCTAGCAACCCCGCCTGGCCGACCGGAAAGGGTGCAGGGGGCCCCATTTCCGATCGGGTGCACAGGGGCAAAGGCGATACGAGCAGAGAGCAGCCGGCAGAGCATCCAAGACACACGGAACACTTCCAAGCGGCTGCCGCGACGCCAGTCCAATGCGTGGCTGCCAGCGTCCACGCCCCCCCTTTTGCAAAGGGAAGTTTGCGACATCGGACAGCAAATGGGAAATCACTTCAGCGACTTAAAGGCTGCAAAGAGTTTCTTCAGGTTAGCCATCAAACTTTCATGCTCAGCCTTCATGGCATCGTGCTTTTTGGCTAATTCTTCATGGGCAGCTTGAAAGCTAGCATGTGATTTTTCTAGTTTTTCATGTTGGCTTGCGTCGCCCTTTTCGTGTGCCGCGATTTCTTCGGCGTGATGCAATGCGTGATCTTCATGCCCGCGAATTTCTTCATCATGTGCTGCTAACTCTGCTTCGTGTTCATAAATGGTGGCTTGAATGCGAGCCAGCATGGCGAGTGCGCATGTGTTCGGCATGCCATTTGCCATGATCGGCAGCCCATTGGTCGTGTTCAGCATGCGCGGCATCATGCTCTTTCTTCATGTCTGCGTGGTCGTCCGCAAGAACGAAACCGAGTCCCAATACGAGACTCATCCCCAACGCTCCGAAAACTTTTGAGTTCTTCATTGTCTGACCCTCTCAAATAAATGAACAAACTGTAAACCTAGACCAGTAACCCAAGAATCCAGCGATTCTGACTCGAGTGAATTGGCAGTCAGTCTGAACGCCAATTCACGCAAGCGAGTGCTTATCAACTGTATGCGAAAACTGTAGGCACGCGGAATCACTTGCCGCCCCCATTGTACTGCTTGGAGCCGCACTCGACGACGCTCACCATACATGCCAAGGCACTCTGCAGTGTCTGTCTGCAGGCACCTCCGTTCAAGAGTGGCGATCTTAACCGATGGAACAATTACCGTATGTTGGTTTGCCCTTCTCTACGAAAACGAGGCTGAAAAAATGTTTGCCAGGCCCCAGGCTCTGCATGAACAACCGCACACGCTAGTTTGGATGAGCCGCAAGGCGTTTGCGTCCGGTTGACGCACACTATCGATCGTTTAGGTGCAGTTGCTGCAATTGCTGTTGCTTTGATAAAGGCGTCCCACCGCGCACAGCACAATCGATCGGGTTTGGTCGGACCGGTGAACGATCGCACCTCCTCACTGCGGGACGTAGTACTCACGGATTCCGTCGTATTTCAACGCCAACCTAGAGCGGCATCAACACCAAACGAGGCGTAGACAGCTGAGCGGTTTACTACTGGCCAAGAGCCCGCTTGCCGACGCAGCATGGCAGCTGGTGCATGCCATGCTGTCGCGAACCCAGACCGACGACTGGCATTTGGGCATCCAAGAGACTTAGGCAAGCAACCCTGGCGGACCGCGCGGTTGGACTATCGACAGAGTGTCTGAGGGGACGATGCGCTCGAGCAATATGGGCTTCGTCTCGAAGGACTTGGTGATTTCCTGGGAGAACTCGAACGCCCATGCTACGCCGATCGGGCTGTATAGCGATTGGCAGATGCGGCATGAGTCGGAATGGTGCACTTCTTGAGAAGCGGTTTCGCAAGCATGCCTGTCATGCCGCGCATGCTCCGAGTGTCGGTGAAGGGAACAGTCGGCTACCCTGGCCGCACTCTTCACACTCGGGGGCAAATGCTGGCTTCGACTTTCGCAGGAGACCACATGCAGCACGGCCGGAATATGTCCCAGCAGGACGGTACCGCACAGCAAGCATGTAAGAAATGGCCGGGAATGCGAACTCATCGATGATGTTCGATCTTAAATATGTTCGGTTTTAATGGAAATCGATGACTCAGAACGACAACTGAGCACTACCAAGCGGTCCGACCAAAAACGCTTTGATGTGCTTACGGTGAACGCTCGCAGGCGGTTCGTCATGAGCCCCGAGAATTTATTGCTGCCGCCTGGGCCGCGTGCCTGCTTTCTCTGATTACGTTGGGGCTGGTCTTTCCATGGTTAGCCACGCGATGCGTGCATTGCAGGCTGCGGCCTGTAAACGATGTTCTGCATGAGCGGCAGGCATCGGAATTCGAGCTGAATGTCGGGAATTATCTGCCAATTCCCGTGGTTGGTCTGGTGATCGAACGAATTTGCCTGCAAAGCAATTGGCGGAGGTTGGTTGTGGCGAGCGGGCTAGGGACCATGGTGACTTTATGGGGAGCTGCCATGAACAAGCTGGCATCGAAAGACAACACGGGCAAGCCCTTGCCAAACGAAATTCAGTATTTGTGCTCGATGGTGTGGCGCTGGCTTGCCAGTGAATTGATTGGGAAAAGAGCCTGGCGGAAAGACTGAATTGGCCGAGATGCCGCTGGACTCAACTCGGACCCTTAGTAGCAAGAATACGGGCGAAAACATCCGTGTCGATATTGGCCCCGCACAAGACTCCAGCAACCTTCTTGTCGCTGAGATTGGCGGCATCCTTCTTGATTGCCGCGACGGCTGCCGCGCCCGCACCCTCGGCCACGTTATGAGTGCACTCGTAAATGTCGCGAATCGCCTGCTCAACTTCTTCGTCCTCCACTTCGATGATACGGCTGACGTCGGTCTGGATGAACTTCAAGGCGTCGACGTTGGGACAGCGACAGGCCATGCCGTCTGCAATGCGCGTGCTGACAGGCAACTCGATCGGTCTGCCTTGTCGAAACGACTCGCTGTAGGCTCTGGCGCGTGAGGACACCACACCGACAATTTCAATGTCAACATCGAGCGCTCTCTTGGCTGCAATTGCTCCGCAGATGCCTGATCCCAAGCCAATCGGAACAAATAAAACATCCAGATCTGGAACCGCTCGCAGCAGTTCCAGACTGTAGGTGCCAACCCCGGCCACTAGCAAGGGATCAAACGAGGGGACCATGATCAAGCCCTCGCGTTTTGCCAGGCTTTCGGCGTAGTCCAAAGACGACTGAAAATCGTCACCCTCTTCAATCAGCTTTGCCCCAAATCCTCGCATGGCAGCGTTCTTTTCGCGACTGTTACCTTTGGGCACCACGACGACGGCGGGAATTCCGTACTGCCCAGCGGCAAAGGCCACGGATTGCCCATGATTGCCCCGCGTAGCGCAAATGACACCCGGCCCCTGTCTCAATCGCGAACTCATAGAATCAAAGTACACCAGACCGCCACGAACTTTGAACGCACCCAGAGGCGTGTGGTTTTCGTGCTTTAGCCAAAAAGGAATTCCCACCCTTTCATTGAGTAAAGGCCAGGAATATTGGGGCGTCGGAGACATCGTTCGGTAGACGACAGCTGCGGCCGACTCGAGATCAGTTAGTCCAGGGAGCATATTCGAATCCAGCTCTGAAAATGCAATGCGCAATCGGCAAATATGGAGTCCTTGTCGCTTAACACGATTCTGTCAAGGACTCCTTGTCTGAACCCCTCTATTTACCCCATCGCCACTTCGAGGCTCACACACTTCGATTCAACCGTGACAATCCGACAGCTTAAGTGCTTGAGTGCTTCGAAGCACGCTGGAGGAGTTTGGCTATTGCCGATGGTATCCGCCGCTTGCACGTTCACGCGACAGCAATCGTATTTACCATATTCTGCCAGTTTCGCAGAGAAGGTTGAGCGCCAACGCGAGGTGCACTTTGCACAGGAGGCAGAATGTCGGAAATGCTACGGTCCCTGATAACCTGTTGGCGGAGCAACGGCCGGAGGTGGTTTGGTCATCCTCGCTGCACCCACTGCATCCCATCCACTGCATCCCATGTTGCGGGGCGCCGCTCGCGGAATCTATGACAGCCCAGTTTTTCGGGATCCTCAAATATGGCATGGAAACATGTGCATATATGTGGGGGCATATGGTTGGCCATATGGGTGGCATATGGGGGGGCGTATGGGGGCACTGCACGCTGGCGGGGCCTTGTCGGGCCCTCTTGAAGTGCACTGCCCCTGAATCCCAGCCCCCCTGAATCCCAGCCCTGCCACTCAGCGTCGGTTAAGAATGTACTCATCACACTCCGTGTGATGCCTGGGAGGTCACTTGTGCGATGGAGTTCGTTGGTTTTTCAATTCATGGGAAGATAGTCTGGAAATGGCGTTTTTTTGCATCACATATAGTTCTTGGCCAGCATCACACGGAGTGTGATGAGTACATTCTTGGATAGCACCATTCAACTGCTGCTGAATGCCGATCATCATGCCAGCCAGCCCTGCACAGAAGTGTAACGCATACCCCCTGGCGAGTGGTCTCTGAGTACCTAGTCTTAGCCCCAGTTCTCTTTCCCACCTGGTTCCGCCGCCGCGAGGCAGGACGCCGCAACTTTCACTGGATGTATTGGGAGTCTTGCTATTGGCGACTTTCCGCCCTCTGCATCGAACGCTCTCACTAACTGATTTTCCCTTGAATTCTCGATGAGAACCAGGTTTGCGCGCTCCGGCAGGGTGTCCGCTCAGGTACTGCCTGTTCTCTGGGAAAGAAAATTTCAAATTCTGTGTCGGCCTCAGGATTGGTTCTTCCATGGGTTAAGTATCCATGTCAACCAACCATCATAGGGGTAGCTCGACGATGCCTTTCTCGCGAACAGAACCAACCTGCCAGCCACTTTCCGAGTCCTCACAAGTTCCAGCCCTTTGCCGCCTGCGGAGAAATCTAACGCGTGCCAAGTTGGGCGGCGTTTTGGTCGAATTGCTACTGATGCTCGTGATGGGCGGCGCGGGGGTTTACCGGCATGTCAGCACACGGGCAGAGGTTACGGCGGATGCAGCTGTACATCCGTGGGAGTTCGAGACAACCAATGGTCGCGAACAGGCCCATCTGGAAGCCGCAGATTTTCTCGCCGAACTGAACTTCTATGAGAATGGGCACGGCTTGGTTATTCCGCCCTCGCTCACTCTGGAACGGCTGGAAGCTTCGGTCGGAGTGGAGGGATTTGCCGAAATGTCAGGCTTGATTCATAACGAAGGCAAGTTCTACGGCTTGCGCGAAGAGAAGCTGGGCTCGACCAAACTGCTGGTCGCTGGATGTGCCGCATGTCACGTGGGCAAGGCGGCTGGCCGGATCATTCCCGGGCTTGGTAACAAAACAGCGGACTTTTTTGGCCTGGCAAATTCCTCCGTGGATTCGCTTGAAAGGGCCACCGCCTATGATGCCGTCATGCATGCAAATGATGCGGATTGGCAACGGGCCAATGAGGCGGGCTCCAAGGCTCTCAAGCACCTGACGGAGCACCCCGAGTACGATTTCGGAACGGTGGGTTCGGTTTCGCAGTTCTTCGCGGCTGCAATCGCCTTTGAAGAGCTTGGCAGACCACCCATGGAGGAGGCCATGTACTCTCCCGCAAAGACTCCGAGCTTGTGGGGTTACGGACCTAAGCGTGAAGTGGGCGTGTTTTCCGACGCACTTCTCAAAGGTTTTCCACCAGGTGCAGCCGGTTTGCCGCTTTTCATCGGCAACTATACTTTTGAACTCTTCGAGAAGAATATGCACAAGTATGAAGAGGCTGAAAAGCAATTCGAAAAGCTGCTGCCGCCTAGTTATCCTTACACAGTTGATCTCGACCTGGCCGAACGTGGAAAGTTGGTCTTTTCAAACAACTGTATCGAGTGCCATGGATCACACCGTCGTGATGACCAAGGTGTGCCGATTTTCGAACGTCCAACATTTGTCGGAATCGATGATGTTGCTACCGATTCGGTGCGTGCCACCGTGATCACCGACGAGGTCTGGGAAAACCTCTCGGATGCGGGGCTCGCGAATTACCTGCAGAAAAACGAGCGGGAGCCTGGCTATATCGCTCCCAATCTGTGGGGAGTCTGGGCAAGGTTTCCCTACCTACACAACGGATCTGTGGCCAACATGGCTGACCTGCTGACCGCCCCTTCCCAGCGACCGAAGTACATCGATTTGCGAGGCATCGGTGAAGAGCATCGGTTTGACCGCGACCGATTAGGCGCGACACCTACTGACGCCGATGCAGTTCGTCAACGCGTGATCAACGCAGACCGTTGGGTATTCAATTCCGAACGCAGGGGCTTCGGCAACGGTGGGCACGAGTTTGGCATCGATCTGAGCGACGAAGACAAATCGGCACTGATTGAATACCTCAAGACACTTTAGTAATTGGACAGCCTCACAAGCTAAGTCGGCGATCGATTAGGGATTAAGGGTTGGCTTAACCTGCACGCGCTGTCCGGAGAATGCCGCGTTCCCCGTCAATGCTTCAACAACCATCTCGTCGGTCAGGTCGTTGATACTCACGCCAGCAAATTGGCTGGCAACCGACAACTCTACATGCGGACGCCCATGTCCATATCCGTGGGGCAGGCTTACGACGCCCCGCATCATGGACTCAGTGATCTCCAGGGGCACAATGACCTCGCCGACTCGTGAGCTGACCGTCACTTGTTGCCCGGCGGACAGTCCAATCTTTGACGCGTCATGCGGATGCATCAACAACGTGCAGCGATCCGGGCCCTTGACTAGGCGTCGGCTGTTGTGAAGCCAGGAATTATTACTGCGTAAGTGGCGCCGACCAATAAGCATAAACCCAGAATCGCTCTCGTGCAGGCTATTGTCATTTTGGAGATGAGTGTTCATCTCCGAAGTGATTTCAAGGAGACGCTGCACGAAAAGTTCCGGGGCCACATCGATTTTCTTGTCCGCCGTTCGCAGGAAACCTGGCAACCTCGGCTGGAGTTCTCCAAGGTCGAGTCCATGAACCGCTTTCTTGAGGCGGGCAAGATTCAATCCACCACGATAGGGATGTCGCCACCTCCCGTAAGGCCCCAAGCTCAACTGGATGTTAAGCAGCCGCTGCGGCTTGAGCCATTTCAACAGCGTCTGCTTCATTCGCCGCCGAACCGCGCCGAGTGTTCCTGAAGACGCAGGCGACAGTCGGATTGCGAGTTCTTTAAGGATTTGCCAATCATACATGGTGTCTTTGCGCAGCGCAAAGACCGGCTCAGAAAACCTGGCCACGTTTCGTACGGCGACGGCATTGAAAGCCAAGTCGTATTGGTCTGATTCCAAGCCAACTGCCGAGGGAAGAATCAGGTCGGCATGACGTGTGGTCTCGTTGATGTATATGTCCAGGGCTACATAAAACTCGAGGCCTGCAAGCGCCTTGTCCAGCTGTAAACCGTTCGGCGTAGACAGGACCGGGTTGCCCGCGTAGGTAATCAATGCGCGAACTTGGCCTTCACCCGGAGTCAACATCTCCTCGGCCATGACGGCAACTGGCAATTCGCCGCCCGATTCCGGCAAGCCCCGCACCCGCGAATGCCAACGTGCATGGGCGGCCTGTGTTCCCGAGCGTCCGACCAAAGGAACGGCCGGCGTCGAAAACATCAATCCCCCGCGGCGATCGAGATTGCCGGTAACAAGATTCAGGCATTGGATTAGCCACTGGCAGATAGCACCGTGCTGCTGCGTAGAAACCCCGATGCGACCATAAATAACGGCGCTTTCGGCAGAAGCGACCTCACGAGCCAAGCGTCGAATCGAGTCTGCGGCGATCCCCGTGGTATCCGCAACCAACTCGGGTGTGAATCCCATCACGCTACGGCGTAGGATATCGGCATTCTTGATATAGCCCGAATAACGGTCGAGACGAGTCAGCGCCTCCTCAAAAATAACGTTCAGGATTGCGGCGAGCAGAAATGCGTCGCTGCTGGGATAAATGAAATGGTGTTCGTCGACAAGTTTGGAAGTTTCCGTCGCGCGAGGGTCGACCAATACAACTTTGCCGCCGCGCTGGCGAATCGCGCGGATACGCGCCTTGACGTTCGGCGCGGTCATCAAACCGCCATTGGAAGCCGCTGGATTTGCCCCAAGAATCAACATGTACTGCGTATGCTCAATATCCGGAACAGCGATGAGAAACGAATGTCCGTACATGAACGAGGCGGTAACGTGGCTGGGTAACTGGTCCACGGAGTTAGCGGAGTAGCGATTCCTGGTATTGAGTGCTTGACTGAGAAAGGGCTGCAGATAGACAACGCCGTAGTTGTGAACATAAGGATTACCAAAGTAGGTTGCCACGGCATCGTCGCCATGTCGGTGCCGGATTTCTCCGATTCGAGCCTCTATCAGGTCAAACGCATCCGTCCAAGAGATCTCCGTAAACCTGCCGCTAGCCGTCCTCTTCATTGGTCGTCGCAGGCGATCCGGATCCGTGTAAACGTCCTCCAGCGCGGTTGCTTTAGGGCAAAGATATCCGCGGCTCAGCGGATCGTTCGGGTCACCTTTGATCGAGTAAACCTGATGGTCATCATGCTCAATCGCTAATCCGCAAATCGCCTCGCAGAGATTACAGGCTCGAAATGTGGTGCGTTTTTCGTTTGGCATGCGTCAGGGCTCAGTCATTCTGACAAACAATCCAAACTGCGATCTTCAAGGCCGCTGACAACATGTTGCCTTCAGTATGCGAAGATTGGTGATATTTGGCTGCTGCCGGCTTCCGTGAAATTAGCGATCAGGAGTCAGGCTAACAGAGTACAAATGAACAACGCAGGCAAGCAATGCATGGGGATGTATACTGCCCTTACTCTCATCAAAGTCGGCTGAGGAGTTCAGTTTTCTTAGCGTTGAACTCATCTTCGGTAAGCACACCCTTGGTTTTGAGCTCGCCCAGTTTCTCAATGGCCGTGAATATGTCGGAGCTCGGAGTCTGCGGCAGCGGCATGGCGGTATTCGTCGACCGAGGGGGAGGGCTGTCCGCTACGGTCTTGCCGTTCCGCATCACGACTGGCAGGTCCGTCAAGGACACTGTCCCGAACTGGCTGCTAAAAGTCATCGAGCCCGTAGACCCTTGTTGCTGTGAAAATCCGCCGATCTGGTGGTTGAGCGTGTCGTAGACCCACACCTCTCCACCGGTATCCACTGCAAGCCGATGCGAATTCGCAAAATACGCATATCTGACGTTGTTTTGCGAGCCGACGGCGTTTGGCTGGCCGAGCTCGCTTGGAAACCATTGTGCGCGAGGGTCGGGGACGAAAAGTGTCGATGTTCCGATGGGAACATTTGATAATCCTGGCCCGGACGAGGATTGGTTCTGTGATTGGAAGCTTCCCGACCGCAGCAGGCCAGGCTGATCGTCGAGAATACGGGCGATATCAGAGCAAAGTGAATCAACACGTCCTTTGAGATTGGAGTTGAACATATCGCCGATCATCGACATGCCACCCCGCATCCACTGCCCCGAGCCGCCGAACTCAACGTGGTTGAACTGGGCCATCGAGCCATTTCCATTGACGACGGCGACCAGCATCTGCAAAACTGCGTCAGCGCCAAAACCGTGGCGCTGCGCCAGTTCATTCACCACGCGCTGGCCTTCCGATGTCAATTCAGCCATTTTGCCGTGCCCTAGTCGTATTATTTGGGGGAAACTCTCAGGGCATATAGTTTAAGGTATCCGAGCGCGTGTCGTAACCTGCCAGCGACCAGACCACTCCCGCAAGCGATGCACATTTTGGTCCGTCGGTATCGGGGCGGAGACGCGAGAAATACGTAGGGTTTCTTGGGTCGACAACGATGGGTGACACGTCGAGTGAAACGTGCCGAAATATTATGCTTCGCGAGGGAATGTATTGAAAATGCGATCGCCCGCATCACCCAAACCAGGCACGATGAAATTATTTTCGTTTAAATGCGGGTCGATGCCGCAGACGAACACACGAATCTGCGGATAAGCCTTGAGTAAACGTTCGATACCCGCTCGAGCCGCCAAGATACTCAGGACCCGGATATCGGGGCATCCCCAAGCCTCCAAGGCTGCAATGACCGACATGACGCTGCCGCCAGTTGCCAGCATGGGGTCCAACACAAATCCGACTTCGCAGGCACCATGCGGTGGCAACTTGCAATAATATTCAATTGGTTGCGCGGTCAGCTCATCGCGAAACATGCCCACGTGCCAGACTTCGGCTTCTGGAAGCAACTCTTGTATCGGCTCTACCAGGCCCAGGCCCGCGCGCAGGATGGGCACGATGGCGATCCTAACGGCCAATTCACTGCCGGTCATGTCGGTGATTGGCGTACGGATAGACTTGTCTTTGAGCGGCAGATCTGTGGTTGCGGCCGCAGCCAGCAGTGCGGCTAGCCGACGTACCTGCTGGCGGAACAACGGACAGTTCGTTCCCTCGTCACGGAGAATCGTCAAATGGTGCTTGACCAGTGGATGATCCAGCTCGATGACTCGTTCCATGGCGCAGTTTCTTTTTCGCCACCAACAATAGTGCTCTATACGCCCGCCCCAGCAAGGAAACTTGGAAGCGGATGGGGAGGGATTCGAACCCCCGGTACCTTGCGGTACAGCGGTTTTCAAGACCGCCGCAATCGACCACTCTGCCACCCATCCGAGCCTTGTTTTTATTGGGTCAACTCGCTTCGACCCGTCCCGTTGTTGCAAGCGTACAGCCCCGCGCACAACTATCAGTTTTATAGGCGGCTAGCGGGTGTCGCAAACAACCCGCAAGGCCTACGAAACTCTTTGCTGCGCAGTCAAGTATCGTGGCAAATTCTACGAAAACCAAGCGACTAGAGCTAGGTCGGTACGCCAAAGGCCACTTGTAACTGGAGAACCTAGAGTTGCTCAGCTGGAGTTGGCCACGCCGCGAAATCCTCTGGTCAGTTTGCTGGTAACTTGCTGGTGGGCGGGTTCATTTTGATGGGAGCCACGGCGCCCATGGAGACATAGATGGACATCAGCACATCGACTGACATTTCAATCCGTTCTACCGCCTCAATGGGCATGAACAACAATCCACCGCCGATTGGTATAGGCGACTGAGGTACCAAAACCACGTAATGCGGTTTGCCAGAAAGAATGATCGGCTCTTTGGTGGGCAACAACGCTAGAACGCCAACTCCGCCCTTCTCTCCGAAGCTGCAGTACACCACGCTCATTCCTTGAAGCTTGTCATCACCACTCATATCGATCATGTTCACCAATTGCTGAGAGGTGTCATACACCTTGCCAATTAGCGGGATCCGTCTGAGCACTGTTTCGGCGACGCGATGGATTAGCCCTCGTAGCCCGGATTCGACCAAGAATCCGACCAGCAAGATAACCAATCCAATGCCCACCCACCCCAGGATGTAGGCTACGGTTGGCTCGGTCGCAAACCGCAAGCCAATTCTACTGAGCAAGCCGCCGAGGAAGGTTTCAGGCCCCACGATGCCGGCCAGGAACGAAATGGTCCATGAGATCGCGGCGATGGTCAGAATCAATGGTAGAACAGATAAGAGTCCGGCGGCAAAGCAGCGGGCCAACCGCTTCCAAAGCCCATGCTGAAAGTTTTTCGAGTTCCATTGGATCCTGCGAAAGCTTGAGACTTAGACGTGCGTTCGGGAAGACGCATTATAGGGGCCTGATGGATCGCGCACCAGACGCAGAGGCCAGTTCATGACCGCTGGTCTGGTCATACCGTTCTAAACGATGACTCGTACCAGCAACGACTGGCAATCCTGCTTTGGGACAGGTGGAGCTAGAGTTTTCTCGCATGTCGGCAACAATCGCCGGAAGCATCGGTCGGGCATTCTTGAGCGAGGGAAATCTGGTGAACGCAGGCGGTAGCGACGCCCGTAAAACCCAGCAGCTGAGACCACACCTAGAATAGGGGGCGTCCTAGCATGTCGCTTGTCGCCGCAGACGCCAAGCCTTGCAACCAGACATGCAAGCCCACAACTGCTCGGGGTGCAGATCGGGGTTTGCAAGTTAGGCGGCTTTAGCGATTCTCCCGATGCCGAGTTGTGTTCGATGCGGACATTGGGACGGAGGTTGGAGGTGATGCAGCGTGAAAGGAACTATCGTAGGTTTCAATTAATCCCGCGGCCCCCCGCTGGCTCGCCCAGCCGGAGCCAAAGTTTTTTAGTTAGGGCCGTCGCCCAATTGACACCGCCTGCCTCACCTCCCCGGCCCGCTTGTCCAACCGGGAGGCAAGTATCGAGCCAAGTGCGATTCGAGGTGGGAATGAAACTTCGCTTCCTGCCGGGCAAGCCGGCAAGGGGAGCTGTCTTGAAATGGCTCGTTAGCTAACCTCAAAACTTGCGCTCACGTCGGACGAGCCGACATGGGGCGGAGGCGGTCAGGTTGTGGGGTGTTCCTGGGGGGCTCTGCTCAATTTACCCCACCTCTAGATTAAATTGCGATAGCAGTCCGCAAACCCCAATCTGCACCCACTGCTCGGCGGAGGAGTTTTTCGACTTGCTACAGCTCACCCACACTGCCATAGTATTCCCTAGGAGTAATCACATCTCTCTTGGTGTCCACGGAATGCTTCGGCCATGCGCTACCAACTTTCCACCTGGACGACAGTGGTCGCGGTAATGCTCCACGCATTGCTCGGATGTTGCGCGCATCATCAGCATGCAAGCTACTCGCACGCACAATCGATCGAGTTGACGCACGCACACTCCAGTCATTGCCATCAACACGACGATGGATATCTGGCGGACCCAACATCCGACCAAGGCAATGAGCGACCTTCGGAAAATCCTCAACCTTGCGAAGAAGCGAGCTGCGTGTTCGCCGCTGTCGACCGCGTTGTCCCGAGTGACCTGTGTTCCGGCGATGTTCGTTTTGAGCTACCCAGAAACTCGAAGACTTTTGCGCAACGCTCATTGATCGCATACCGATTCTGCGATCGCAATTCTTTCGGGATGCTGATTTGGCATCAGCCCTTCCGCGCTCACATGCAGGTGTGGCTCATCTAGCCAACGCGGACTTGTCCGCCTCGTACCGCTGAAGCGTTCTGGCTTGCTTTCGGCTGTTCGTTTCCAGGCTGTCTTACATTCGAATGGATCTCCACCCGCACGTTCGTTCCCTCTCGCTTTCGTATGCCGCCTGGCTGAGGAAAGAGTGGCTGCAGCTGATTCAGCTCGCCACTCGCAATCTATATTTCGTTTGAAAATCGTTTGGAATTGTAACCATGATCGTTCGTAAATCCGGAGTGCCGAGGAAGTGGATCGTGTTTGGAGCGATAGCCACTGCAGTGGTTATCGGGGGACTGAGCTGGCGAAGCTGGGTTCCCCTCACCATGGCTTGGGTTGAGCGATCCGTCGATGCCTTCCGTTCAAGCAGTGAGGTTCAAATGGCAGGCGATCTGACCACACCCGCCGATGCACACGCAGGCCACACACACGGCCATCAGGCAGGACATGACGAAGCGACGTCGATTGAATTGAGCCCACAAGCCATGCGAAATTTGGGGCTCACTGCGGACTATTTGCGTCCGATTGAATTGACGAACTACCGTCGTGCTATAACGATTCCCGCCGTGGTCGTCGCTAAGCCGGGCCGCACGTCCGTGATCGTCTCCTCGCCGCTCAACGGAATCGTCACGCACGTTCACGCGGTGACTGGGGAAGCTGTCCTGCCAGGTGAGTTGCTGTTCGAGGTGCGGTTGACCTACGAGGACCTGGTCGAGACGCAAACTGCCTATCTGAAAACGATTAGCGAATTGCAGGTGGAAGATCGTGAAATAGCCCGACTTGAAGAGGCCACCCAGTCCGGTGTTATCTCCGGGAAGTTCTTGCTGGAGCGTCGCTATGCCAAAGAGAAATTGGAGGCTTTTGCCAGATCGCAACGCGAAGCCCTACGCATGCATGGGCTCTCACAACGCCAGGTGGATGAAATCCGCACGGGCGGCACTCTGCTTCGCGATCTCCAGGTCTTGGCACCCGACATCGACCGCCATGAAGGTCATGAGGAATTGCATCTGAGCCAAGCAGCGGCGCGGCCAGTTTCCTATGAAATTGCCACTCAAATGAATTTGCGGAGTCTACCACGGACTGAAAGTCAAAAGCCACTTGTCATCGATGAGCTGCAGGTCCACAAGGGACAGGCAATTGCGGCTGGCGAAAAGCTGTGCTCGCTCTCTGATTATTCACAGCTATTCATTGAGGGCAAGGCCTTCGAAGCTGACATGGCGACTATCACCGAGGCTGCCACACGTGACTGGGGAGTCGAAGCAGTCATGCGTAGTTCGCAGGGGCAAGAAGTCGTTCGCGATATGAAGCTGGCATTCGTTGCCAACGCTGTCGATCCCGAATCGCGCACGCTGTCGCTGTTCGTCGAACTGCCAAATGAAATCGTGCGTGACCAGACCAATGCCGAGGGTCAGAGATTCCTGACATGGAAGTACAGACTGGGGCAACGCCTGGAATTGAAGATACCGGTTGAGGAGTGGAAAAGTCAGATTGTACTACCAGTAGAAGCGGTGGTAAAAGACGGCGCCGATTGGTTTGTTTTTCAAAAGAACGGCAGTCATTTTGATCGCGTGGCTGTGCACCTACGTTATCGCGATCAATTTTCAGCAGTCGTCGCCAACGATGGATCCATCGCACCAGGAGATATCGTGGCGAGAAAATCGGCCCATCAACTGCAAATGGCGATTAAGAATAAGTCAGGCGACGCCGTCGATGCTCATGCGGGGCATAACCACTGAATGGGTAAGGTAGTTGTCAATCCAGGTTTTCCTGATCCTGGCAATTGCACCCAAACATCACTCCGGAAATTTATGGCTCAGATAACTTCGGCCTCTCATCCGCAGCTGGCCCTGTCTAACTAACTTGATCCTCGCAACTCGCAAGCCTCTATGCTCAACGCAGTCATTCGCTTCGCACTCCACCAACGGTTGTTGGTCATCGCCACTGCCATATTCCTGGTTGGCTTCGGGGCATGGCAAACGCTGGTCATGCCGATTGATGTCTTCCCGGATCTAAACCGACCGCGTGTGGTAATCATGACCGAAGCACCGGGCATGGCTCCTGAGGAAGTGGAATCGCTGATAACGTTCCCCATTGAAACCACGATGAACGGGGCTAATGGGGTCGAGGCGGTTCGCAGCACCTCCGGCGTGGGGATCTCCGTGATATACGTCGAGTTCGCCTATGGCACCAATGTGTTTATCGACCGCCAGGTTGTGGCTGAGCGCATGCAAATGGCCCAAGATCGTCTGCCCAAGGGAATCACTCCACAACTTGCGCCCATCTCCTCGATCATGGGCCAGATATTGATGTTGGGAATGTGGTGCGACGATCCCAGCATCGACGCAATGCAACTGCGTACGACTGCCGATTGGGTTGTGCGCCCACGGCTGCTAAGCATCCCTGGAGTGTCTCAGGTGTTTACGATGGGTGGCCAGCGCAAGCAATATCAGGTTCTCGTTGACCCCAGCGCGATGCTACGGTTTGGCGTAACGCTTGAGCAGGTGGAAACTGCCGTGACCGCCAGCAATGAAAACGGCACTGGCGGTTATCTCGATCGACAGGGTCCGAGCGAACTCTTGGTTCGATCGCTGGGTCGCCTTCAGAATATCGATGAACTGAAAAAGGTGCCGGTCACGATTCGAGATGGTCGCCCTGTGCTGCTTTCTCAAGTCGCCGAAGTCATCGAAGGCGCACAAGTAAAACGGGGTGACAGTTCTGCTTTTGTGAGGCTTGATCCTGCCGACGTAAAAGTTGACGGCCGCTCCATGCTGGAAACTACAAGCGCTGATTCGCCAGTGGAAGGCAATTCTCAGCTCGCCGTTCCCAACCCTCCGCTTTGGTCCGGCGGTGCGGCTGTTGTGCTCACCATCAACAAGCAACCGGGGGCAGATACGCGAGCAGTGACCAACCAGGTGATGACGGCAATCGAGGAGCTGCGGGGGACGCTTCCACCGGGAATCCAGCTGAACCCGTTGTATTCACAAAAATCTTTTATCGATCGCGCCATTGAGAATGTTGTTAATGCGGTACGTGACGGTGGCATCCTGATTGTCATTATTTTGTTCCTGTTCTTGTTCAATCTACGAACCACATTTATCACGCTTACGGCCATTCCGTTATCGCTGGCCATAACAGCCATTGTGTTTGCATTTTTCGGTTTGTCGATCAATACCATGACCCTTGGTGGGATCGCGGTCGCCTTGGGCGAACTGGTGGATGACGCCATTGTGGACGTAGAGAACATCTTCCGTCGACTCAAGCAGAATCGAGCGGTGGAAGTACCGCTGCCCCCGCTACTGGTTGTCTTTCGAGCCAGCTCGGAAGTCCGTCGCTCGATAGTGTTTGGAACCATGATTGTCATTTTGTCTTTTCTGCCTCTGTTCGCACTTGGTGGAATCGAGGGCAAGCTGTTCGCGCCATTGGGAGTGGCTTATGTCGTTTCGATCCTTGCTTCATTAGTCGTTTCGCTAACCGTCACTCCCGTTCTGTCCTATTGGTTATTGGGAGGCAACAAGCGCATCGGAGAGCAACGGGAAGCGTTCATCCTCCGCGGTCTGAAATGGGTTGGAGACAAAGCCATTCGATTTAGTCTGATGTTTCCGTGGCTCATCCTGTCGATCACGCTATGTATGGTGGTGATCGCGGGAATGTTCCTTGCAGCGTTAGAGCGTGACTTCCTACCGCCGTTCAACGAGGGAACCATTCAGTTGAACGTAATACTGCCGCCGGGAACATCGCTGTCCGCATCCACGGCGATCGTAAAGACCGTAGAGGAATCGCTCAGGGAGATCGAAGATGTCAAGCGCTTTGCCAGGCGAACCGGACGAGCGGAATTGGATGAACACGCTGAAGGCGTAAATATGTCCGAGATCATCATTGAACTCGATCCAAACTCGTCCCGCTCTCGCGACGAGCAGTTAAGCGAGATTCGCCAGTCCATGCAGCAGATCCCAGGTATTGTGACCTCGGTGGAACAGCCAATTGCTCACCTCATCTCACACATGCTTTCTGGCGTCAAGGCACAAATCGGCATCAAAGTCTTTGGTGACGACTTAGACCTGCTGCGACAAAAAGGTGAACAGATCAAAGCGAAAATTGAACTCGTACCGGGCGTCAAGGATGCACTGCTCGAACCCCAAGTTATCATCCCTCAACTGCGCATCGAGTTGGATCGCGACCAGTTACTGAGTTACGGATTGACCTCCGCCACGGTGAATGAATACCGTGCAGACAGCCATGAATGGGAAAGTCGTCTCGGAAGTGCTCGAAGGCATGCAAACCTTCGATCTACTGATTCGCATGCGGGAAGACTACCGCGAGGATATTGACGAGCTCAGGAGAATGTCCATCCAGCTCCCCGAGGGCGGATCAATCCCGCTGGCCAGCTTGGCGAGGATATATGAATCAGGCGGCCCCAATACGGTCAACCGTGAGGATGTTCGGCGTCGCATCGTGATTCAATGCAACGTGGCAGATCGCGGAGTGGTCGATGTTGTTGGCGATATCCAATTGGCCATTGAGCCTATCGTCAAACAGCTTCCCGCTGGCTACCGAGTTGAATACGGAGGTCAGTTTCAAAGTCAAGAAACAGCTAGTCAACTGATGACAGCCTTGTTTGTATTCTCGCTGCTTGGCATATTCATCGTCTTGTATGCGTTGTTTCGCACTGTAAATTTGTCGCTACAGGTTATGGCAGCCCTGCCGATGGCATTCATTGGCTCTGTGGCCGCATTGGTAATCACGGGACAGAATTTGACAATCGCCGCCATGGTGGGCTTCATATCGCTGGCGGGCATCGCGTCACGAAATGGGATCCTCTTACTGCAGCATTACATACACTTGGTCAAACACGAAGGCGAAAGCTTTTCGAAGTCCATGCTCATTCGAGCTGGGACCGAAAGACTGGCGCCAGTGCTAATGACCGCTCTCACCTCGGGTATCGGACTGGTCCCACTGGTGCTTTCAGCGGGCGAGGCTGGCAAGGAGATCCTGTATCCGGTGGCAACGGTGATTCTTGGCGGACTCATCAGTTCAACCTTGCTGGATTTCCTGGTGCATCCAGCTTTGTTTTGGCTATTCGGCCGCCGGTCAGCGCAGCGCGCGCTCAACGCATCCGCAAGCCAGATCGCCCTGGACGAATGAAAACGTTCCATGCCGGTCCGGGAGGCGAGAGTCAATCACTGCGGCAGTGAAACTTGCCCCAGGTCGGGGTAGCCGGCAAAAAGTTCGGGGATTTCCAAAGACACCCTCTGCAGTCATTAGCCTCAGTCCCGCCGAAACGGGGCGAATTTAAGTCAGACTCTTGGCTTTGGCCAGAATTTTACGAAGCATGGAATCGCGGCTATGACGGCGGCCCACAGGCTGATCGGTGGCAAGCCCCAGGGCCAGGTCGATGGCGCTATCCAGCCTTTCCAGCCGAGCGCTACCATGTGGGCAAATACCAGGACGAGACACAGGTAGCCCATCCGCTGGCTCCTTTTCCATCGCAATCCGCCGATCGCCTTGGGCATCATCGGCAGCGTGGTGATAGCGGGCATCGACAAGGCCCACAGGGCGACAATGCCAAAAGCCATCCCCAATTCGCCTTCGAGATTCAATCGACCATCCTCTGCGAAGAACTTGGAAAAGTACGCGGGCGTCAACAAGCACGCTGAAAAAAACGCGTGGATCAAGGCCAACGAGAAACCCATTAAGCCACAAAACTTGATCACTACCAGTTTCAATTTGGGATCTGGGTTGTGCCAGCCAATGACGCGTCCAATGAGATAAGAAGACGCCACGAACAAGACCGCAGCCAGCGACGTGGCTTTGTTAAGGATGAAAAGTGGGAAGTGAGCCCAGGCCACATTGCCTGCGATGTGGTAACGCAGAATCGCGTACAACAACGATGCTCCGAAGACAACGAAAAACCACTTCATTGTTGTCGGCTGCCAAAGGCGATCGGAGGGAAGTTTGGATTGGGGCTGAGCTATTGTCATGCGAAATCCTATAAGATAGTACCCCATTTTAATGTGCCGAGTCCGAATGCAACCAGCCGCTTCTGCTCGCCATCTGTCAATCGGTGCAGATTCCCGCCCGGAAAACAAGTTGGCACTGCTGATCCCGCCAACACATAGCCTCACCCCAGCGACCGCGTCTGGCCTGTGTCCGCGATCCGAGCGGTAACTTCAGAAGCCGCATGGCAGCCGTCCTCGGAGAACCAACTCGGCAGCCCAGAGATGGGTCGGCTGGAGGACAGGTCATCCTCGATCAGGATCCGCGCGAGCTACCCGTTGACTCGCTCAAGAACATCCAGTTACTGGAAACTCGGCCGGACGGACAAAAAGTCTCCGAGTCGAATGGCACGAGGTTAAGGCAATTCTGAGCGGAATGGCGCTAGCCCGCTAGCCCGCTAGCCACCGGTATCGTCGAGCGACGTTTTCCCATTCACGACCGGCTGCTAGCGCCGTCCCGCGCATTAACCGGTAGCTTAACCACGTGCCATTCGTTTCCGAGTCTTTATTCCTGAGGTTTCAACCTAGTACGGACTGACAGCCTTGGCGACGAAAACGAAGGAGATTGGCGCGAAAAGCTCGCCAAAGATCCATAGCTGGCAAGGCTTCCTGCGGAACTACCATGGAAATAATGGTGGAATGACTAGCTCCAGAATCCGTACGATTGGAAATTGCCAGTCCGGTTGTGGTGGTGGTTGCACGTCGGGTTCTTGAGTACCCGATACAGGATTGCCGGAAGGGTCGACCAAGATGGGGCCTTCATCGTCTGATACCAAACCGCCAGAGAACGTAACGACCGAATTGGCGATTGGCCGGTTGGATCGCGATTGAGCGCTAAACCTCACGAAGTGCGTTCCCGCATGAAGCCAAGCGAACGCAGTGCGTGTTCGACGCGAACGAACCGATGTGACCAACTCGACTCGTCCTGTATCGCTATAGATCGTCAACTGAGTCGCCTGATTGGTAGAGTCCGCAGACTGCATGGCAATTGAGAATTGGAAAAGCTGGGTCTTGTAGGTAGTGAAGGTGGCGAACTGGTCTGAGTTCGTGGAGCTGAGATTCAAGGTTTGGAGCGGCGACAGCTGGGAAGTGCGCGATGCGACATGTGCGGTCAGCAAGTAGTTTCCCGGCACAGTACTGGCAGTTCTCGCTTGCACTTGCAGGAAGTGCACGGCACCAGCCTGAATGCCGTCTACTTCAACGGCCACATCGCCGTTACTCTTTATATAGGTCCTTGCAGGCAATCGCTTGCGGGCGCCATTAAAAACCAGGACGCTCAGGGCGGACGCATCCTGGCCAAGTGGCGTCAAATCAACGGCCATCGTGCCACTAGCAGACGGACTAGCTACCAATCGGTACACGTCGCGATCCGTTGCGGACGCTAAAGTACTCAAAATCTCAAATCGCGTTCCAGTCGGAGCGCCCAAGGGCGACAGCAGCTCCACCGCGGTATTGAAGCTGTTGTTTTCGCTGGTTTCCAAGTCGATCAGACCGAAGGAATCAAACAGCCCGTCGACAAGTGCTTCGTCATCGGACTCAAAGAACCTGTCTTGATCGTCATCATCGTCATCATTCGCTCCGTCAAACTCGGCTCCAGCATTCTGGTTGAAGTCGACTGCGAGTTCGTACGCCCCGAATTCGAAGTCCGGAATGCCTGACCACTCGACTACAACGTAGATCAACTCATCAGGCCCGATGTTGGTTATTTCTTTGCCCACCGAATTAAAGATGGGGTCTTCCGCTGCAATAGTTGCAATCTCGTTGAACTCGGAGTCATAGGCAGTCACTCGACCACAAAGCAGACTTCGTCCCCGTGTCCGCAACTTCAGCCAACAATTTTCAGAAAGCGTCGTTCCCTGAAAACAGAACACGTCAATGTCGCTGGCATTCTGAATACGACCTGGCACGGCTTCGACGAGAGTCTGCTCAAAGTCTGGACCATAGAAAATTTCTGTTGCACTCTCAAAACTGTCATTGCTTCTATTCATTTCGTAGGGATCTGGCGAGGGTGGACCGTAGAGAGATTGAATGTTTGCGACATCGAGAGCCGAAAGATCCCAACGCGGACCGACGTAAGCGAAGAACATCACCGAGTCGAAATCCGCGATTTCGTCGAGCAAGCCCAACGAGTTACCCGCTTCGTGCAGCATCACCGAAAAAACATCGTAGCGGTCGTCGGATTCTTGACCCGAGGTCCACTCGTGAAAATAGAATTCGCGAGTGGTGTCGATAAAGATGTCACCGGCCCAGGTGCCCGACTCAAAATTGAACGGAACCGCATTGCCTAAAACATTGGTCTGGGGAAATCCTCCCAGACGAATATCCCCAAATCGTGGATCGCCTTGCGCAAGCCTGGCACGCCAAACGCGCGCTGGCTGTCCGCAGCTAACGCAACCTGCAGGTCGCACTGCCGAGCCCAGGCTTGAAAGGCTTTCAGGATCTCGATTTGCCAGTCTGGAAAGCTGAGCTGCCCATTCAAGTGCTGATGCAACTCATTTCGATGTCGTCCAATCTCGACGAAATCTGGTGCAAAGCTAATCGTGACAGGGTCGTTGGGCCAGGGCTCCGAAGGCAGCGCCGCTAATTGCCCCAATGCGGTTGACGCGGTCAAAATGACGCACCCAAGTGCGACCGCGAATTCGCGAACGCAGAATCCTCCTAGCGGCAAGGCGAGTTGCGACACCACACATGCAAAACTTTTCATAATTCTCACACTGAACAGACCAGGCGATAATTTTAAGAAGCGATTAAATCTTGGCCGATTGGCAAATCTCGATACGAGGGTCATCAGGGGCTTGTCATGGGAAAACTACGCGCTTCGTTGGCAGCCTCGATACCATGCAGAATCTTGAGAAATGCTGGATCGCTGCGCAGGTTGTCGAGGTCCCTGTCGCTGGCCAATAATTGCCCGCCATAAGCCGTTTCCGAGGCGACCGACAGGTGGTGCAACGCATGGCGTAACCAAGGATTGTTTATCCTCGGCAGGCGCACGTAGACGCAGGCGATTTGGTAGTGCATTTGTGGTGAAAGACGCAGTTCCAGACATTGCTCGATATCCGCTAGTGCATTCTCCTCGTTTCCCAGACGCGCGTACAGAACAGCCCGTCCAGCGAGCGCTGGCAAGTACAGGGGATCATCCTCCAGCAGCTCGGAAAGTACCGCTATCGATTCCTGTGGACGCTTCAAAACTTCGCTCAACACGTGCGCCCGGTTTTGACCAGCACTGAAACGCAAAGCTGGCCATTTTTCGGCAGTAGAAAAGTCATCAAGGGCTGCTTCAGGGTCTGTCGCAATTCTGGCGAGCCCGCGCAACAGCCAACCCTCGGGTTCACTTGGCTCTGCCTGCAGCAAGTGCACTATCTCGGCATCTGCCAGGGTAATGTTGCCTGACAAACGGGCAATTCGACTACGTGCCATGCGTACCCGCGCCGAGTTCTCATCGATTCGTTCGGCGCGATCAAGCACGTCGAGCGCCTGGTCGTACTTGCGTAGCTTCTCCAGGGCGAGAGCACTGTTGTAGAAGGCCGCGAAGGAGTGTGTGTCGCAATCGATTGCTCGGCTGTAGTTCTGCAAAGCTTCTGGAAACTGATTGAGCCAGTAGCAAGAAATCCCGCGGGCTACCCAACTAATGGATGATTTTGGGTCGATAACCGTAGCCATGGCGAAGCACTGCTTCGCCTCCCGATATTCGCGGAGCTCGAGATGCACTTTGCCCTTGAGAAACCACACGACGAACCGGTCCGTTGATTGGTTGAGTTCCTCTTCCACAAGCTTGAGCGCATCCTCAAATTGTCGGTCGAAGTACGCTCGAGTTGCCTGCACCAAGCGGTCGTCCTTGTCGGCACCATCGAATGTCGATCCATTGACTGCGCTCATCGGCATCTAGTAGCCGCTGCAAGTAGTCAGAAGTGCGTTCGACTTCCAACCGGCGGTCACCATCCAGCCATTTTGTTTCCTCAGGGCTGGTCTGCTGCTCTCCTGTGGCACCAAAATGAGCCAACGCTCTTCTAGCCAATTGTTCCCCCAACTCACGAGAGCCTCCATCGGCGAAGAACAGGCTGGCTTCGGCCAAACGAGCGTCTTGAACAAATTGGTCATAGCGGCGATGGGCAGCGTCGGATTGCCTGCTGCGGTAATATGCAGCCCCGGCTACCGTAGCGGCTACAATGCCTAGCACAGACGCTGTCACGAGTGCTCCGACCGAGAAGAGTTTTTGGTTCCTGCAGCGAAATTTCTTGAATCGCTCGCTCCACGATCGGTTCGGAGCAAATTTGAGCGGACGGTCGGCGAGATGCAAATAGATATCGGCGGCCAACTGATCGGCCCTTTGGTACCGCTCGTCTGGGTTCGCCTGCAGGCAGTGCGCAACCAGGCTACTGCAGCCAGAGCTGAGGCTGCGATCGAGGGTTGAAGGCTCCAAAATTGCGTGACGTTTTATTTCAGTCGCGGTTTGAAGGTCACCACTTGGGCAGTCCGAAAAATCATGCGGACGTCGGCCTGTTAGTGCTTCGTACATGACGACACCTAGAGAATAGATATCGCTTACCGGTCCGCTTTTCGCACTTTCCGTGTGGGTGCCTTGCAGTTGTTCTGGAGCCATGTAGGGCAATGTTCCGCCGATGGACCTATCATTTAAAGCCATGGACTCAGTGTCGCAGCTTAAATTGAAATCCAGCAGCATCGGCTGGCCGTCGAAACCCAACAATATATTTGCAGGCTTGATATCGCGATGCTGAACTCCACGGCGATGCGCGTAGTGAAGTCCCTCCGCGAGTTTCGCGGCAATACTAAGGACAACCGTCTCCCAGTCGGCTCGCGCGTACTCATCCATCGGTAGCCCAAATGCAACTGCTTCTGCATCATGGCGATCGAGGTATTCGGCGATTTCCGGAACGCTGGTACTTAGGTTCTGGATGGCAGCCCGATTCATCTCTCGCAAAAATTCGCCGCATGGGATGCGTTGCGCCAACGGCATGCACGACAGGTCGACCCCAGGTTCAGGCGAAAATTTCTTCTCGATTACGTCCTTGAGTGTTACCAGGCCGAGCAAAGGCATTCCGAGAAGATAGAAGCCGTCCAAGTTCTCGGCAAAGTAGAGAGGTACCACGTTGGCGTGCTGCAAGCGAGCCAATCGTTGCGATTCCCCCAGCGGAGTTGATGCAACCTTCAGCACAACCGGTCGGGACGCTAGTGATTTTTGACGAGCAATGAACACACGACTGAAGGTTCCTTCTCCAACAGCACATACCAATTCAAACTCTCCGATTTGCTGACCGGCGGAGGGGAAGGCAAGCCGACGATCGACTTTGTCAAAACGCAGGCTAGAATCCGCACTTGATTCTATGTGGGCAGCCCTTCGCTCGAGACTGCCGACCGTATCGGCAAAGCCCGATGCTGTAGGGTCGGCTGTAAAGGGGCGTGGTTTTTCCGAGTCCGACATCCAGACGCTCCAGCCCGCCGTATTCACGCCCAACCGCTCATATTCGGATGCCTTGACCGCAATACCATGGCTGAGCTTAAGTCGAAAGTCCTCAAACGCAACCGGTCCAATGATATTGCTATGAGATAGAATCCAACCAAATTCCGAGACCGTGCGTTCAAAGTATTGCCAGTCGTCTCGTTCTGAATGAAACTCGAGTGCCACGCGCAGAATCTCGCTAACGATCAAATCAAACTCTGGGTGATCGACATGCGGAAAAAACTCCTGCACGCTCTCTGCCGTTCCAGCCCGCAGATGATTCTCAAAGTCATCGAGCCACTCACTGCAGCACTTTTGAGCAGATGGATTGGACTGCCCCGCGGTGGCGGTCGGCAGAGTTTTCCTGTCGGCTGCACTTGAACGATCCCCGCTAAATCAAATTCTGCTCAAGGCGATTACGATTCATGACTACGGCGCGAACTCCTGGGAGAGGCGAACACGAAAGCTCTGAAGCTCACGCTCGACCGTCCGTTTACTTCGATTCAGCTGATCGGCGATCTCCTGCACCGTGTGCCCTTCTAACCGTAGCTGGATAATGCCACGCTGCGTGTTAGTAAACCCTTCAAGTAGTTCCGCCACCGTAAGGCACAACTCTTGCAACGCAGCTTCACGGTCGTCGGGGCGTTCAAGTGCCGCCGAACCGGTGGAGTAAATGGTACGGCGAATGTCGCGGGCCTGGGCCCTCAAGTACTCAGACTTGCCATTGATTTTTCGCATCGCAATCACAATCAATAAGTTGAAGAGATCACCAGCCTTTGGAGCTGCATAGCCACCGTGTGCTGCTCGGCGAAAGAAGCTCTTGAAAGTTGACTGGACGATATCCTCGGGATCGACGCAAGCGGAAAACATGGCAGACAATCGCCGGCGGGCAACCAACATCAGTGCCGGCGCATGACGCTCGAACACTTCTGTTGCAGCCTGCCCGTCACCCTCGCCGATCCGACGTAACAAAGACTTGTCATCAGGTCTTCCGTGCTCTAGCATGGCAGCTACCAAAAGACGTGGCGAAGAACTCTTCCGAAAACCGTCAGCCGCTTTGCCGCTAGCCGTGGGTTTCCCGGTTATCGCATAGGCTCTCAACTACTCAACCACCCGCGACGTCGATCGCGGGTGGAGTTGAGATAGATGACTTTAATTTACCGACGGGCGAATTCCACGCATCTGGTCGTCCAGTTTTTACTGAAACAACTCGAATTCCTTAACTTCCGTCTTTTCGCCGCCAGCGATTCCGCCATCGATGTAGGTGTCCACGCCGGCCCCACCCTCGAAGACTGCGTCAAACTGAGCGAAAACGTTTACACCATCCAGCACATCGTTGCCTTCGTCCATGGATACCAAGATGTTTTTGCCGGAGAATACGTCTGTCATTTCCACAACATCATTCTGTTTTCCACTGTTGATTGAGACATCATCCGTAGTGACAACATCGGTCAGGTAGACCTTGTCGGCACCGTCATCGACTGCAACCACAAGCCCCAAGCTGGTCAGCCCTACCACCCGCACCAGGTCATCGCCCTTTTTCGTATCCAAACCTACAAAGTCACCTGCAGTACAGTCCGTAAGGCGAACAGTGTCCCGTGCATCATCGCCGATGACGGTAATACCAAAGTCCGCCGCGACACGTGTGAGAGTTGCGTTAAGCGTTCCAACCTGCCCATCAATGGTGACATCCGATGCAATCGACCAGTCGGCGATGGTGATAACCTCGTTGCCAGCACCACCTTCGATGCTCAAATTGTTTTGAATCTGAGTTGGCGCTCCCGTCGAGCGGAAACGGTCGTTGCCCTCTCCCAAATTTGCGAAGAGATCGTTGCTGATGGAAAGCCCATTGACCAGCACATCATCATTCCCGCCTTCCATGCGCATTTCGACCGTCTCGAGCACGGCACCTCGGAAGCGCACCGATAGTTGTCCATTTATCAGTGTTCCATTGCGTCCGGTAACAATCACTTCTCCGCTCGCAAGCTGGCGAATGGTGATCGCATTGCCCGCATCATCGCCCTCAATCCTGAGCTGCTGACCTTCTAGGGCGACTTGAACGCCGTTGGCACTGGCCGCCGACACCAAACCAGTACTTACCAAACCGCCCATTGCCAATTTAGCCAGGATAGATCTGACCAGACTACGACCCAAGCATGAAACCGCCATCGCCATTTCCTCACTATTAAGGAGAACCCGCATGAACTTTCAAATGAGCCAAACCGTTTTGGCTCTACATTCATGAAATGCGGAGCGGTAATCACAGTACGCCAAGGATAATGAGAAATTCTGTAAACTTCTCTGTGAACGCCACCAAGAAAGCTGCAACCTAATCTCTCCCGATCGCCTGAGTTTCCATGACGGCCCTACCCAGCGCAGCTTGAGCCCCCCTCCCGTTCCATGCTTGCCGCCGTATGTTCCAGCGCACGAAGTTCAAGAACGTCACAATCGCCACCAGCAACAATTACACGAGCGTTGCAGCGACGGCGACCTGACGAACAATGGCATTGCTCGGCGATGCTGGCGAAGATGCCTTATTTTATATTCTTCAGCAACTCCATGACCTTTTCCAACAACTTGTGGAATTGCTCGTGCTCAGCTTCCAATTCGTTGTGTCGCTTGGCCATCGCTTCATGCTCAGCCATCAGTTTGGTGTGCTCTTCGGCAAGCTTTTCGTGGTCGACGTTGCTGCCCTTTTTCTCGTGATCGACAATTTCTTCTGCATGATGAGCTGCGTGATCATCATGAACGCGAATCTCCTCGTCGTGTGCCACCAATTCAGCCTCGTGTTCGTAGATGCGTGCTTGCAGTCGGGCCATCATTGCCAACGCTCGCATGTGCTCGACGCGCCACTTGGCATGCTCGGCTGACCATTTGTCGTGTTGTGCATGAGCCGCAGCATGATCTTTTAGCATTCCTTCATGTTCCTGAGCGTCTGCAACGGTTAGCGAGACAGCAGTCGCCAGTAAAACAGCAGCGAAAATGAATAGCTTCGTCATTTGCTTCATCCTTTTGTACGAAAAACCAAATTAAAGAATCGACACCGACATACCAAGCGAATCCAGCCGTGGTGGCAGGAACGTAGGCGTAGTCTCGCTCGCCGCGATGCATCGCAACAAGCGAGAGCACGCCACCACCGATGGCCAAAGCAATCTACAAAATGAAAACACCAACTGGCACATCAATAGGCTAGGTGATGCGCTCAGTTCCATCATGTTGCTAATCTTGTGATCGAAATCGGAAGCCCTTCGGACGCAAAAACAAGTTCTTGCCGCCCGACAAGGGTTCGGCATGACCGACGTGGAACCGTACCACAGCGACGGACAATCAACATACGTTAATCTTTGAGTGGCACGGCGCGAAGCTTCCAACTTTCGGCTCGGCACCGGACAACTGCGCTCTACCGCCGCAAGTCGCGTAAGTTGTAAGTGCCCCACCGCGCGATGCACAATCGATCAGGTTTGGTCGGACCGCAAAACGATCGCACCACGTACGGCGGGACGTATGAGCCAGGAAGTCCATCAACTATCAACGCGGAGCGATTTGCGCGCTGCTGGACACCAAGCGAGCGTGAAGCCACTGGCAATGAAAGACGTTGTCAACCGACGCTGCCCACGACTATCAAGTCCATCGACCGCGACGCAGGACAGAAATCGCACGTTGTAATCGCAGCCTAAATTGCTAGATAGTCAGTGGGGGCGGCCCGCGCGGCTGAGCAATCGAAAGAGCTTCAGGTTCAGGGCGATTTTCTCGACCCAAACGGGCTTGGCTTGAAAAAGGGCTTCCTTGTCCAGCGGAACCTCTAAAGCCCAATTTATTCCAACGGGATGAAATACAGATTGACAGGTGCTGCACGAGTCCGAATCGTGCTCTTCATGCGACCCAGTAGCGCTATCCTCTGGCCTGGGCGACCGGTCTTCAGCGAAATGGTGGAGACAATGCGAACATGTGGCACCAGACCCTGCTATCCGCACTTGGACACCAAACACTGACTTTCGCCGTGCCAAAATGCCACGTGTAGCCATGCGGGAATATGTCCAAGGAGGACTACACCGCAAAGTAGGTTCGTCAGAACTGGTCGCAACAGCGAACTCATTGGTGATGTTCGAAAAAAGTAAGTTGGAGCTACACAGAATGGTCCGACCAAAGACGATTTTGCTATTTGGTACGATGAACGATTTGACTTGGTTCGTCAAGGGCTCCAAGAAATTTGACGGGGCACGCAAACGACGGTTGCGGCAAGCCATGTCACAGGCAATGCACGCAGAGCGAGACGGCCAATGCCGCAGCGAACTTCGCACGTCCCACTCTTGCATGCGTGTTCGCCAACTGAAATACCCATTCAACAGCCGCATCTCGTTGGTGTGCCGACGGCGGAAGGAAGGTGGGCATCAGTGAAACCCATCCCCTGACCATTTACGAAAGCAACTCCATGAAAGCGCTTGTAATGTGTTGGCTCGCCGTCGTTGTCGCTGGCTCGACTCTGGCGTTTGCTCAAAATACGGCCCAATCGACGCAAGCAAAGAAGCCAAGTAAGCCGGAGCAATATGATCCGACAGTCCCTACACCGACTCTGTCAGAAGTGAAGTATGGTCACCATCCGCGGCAGGTGCTCGATTTTTGGAAGGCCGAGTCTAAGGATCCGACCCCATTGGTTCTTGTTATCCACGGCGGAGGCTGGCAGGGGGGGGCGAAGGAACGCGTGCACCGATTCGTCGATATTGATGCGCTGCTGCAGGCAGGTATCTCGGTTGCCGCGTGCAATTATCGTTACGTCAAACAGGCGGTCGAATCCGGAGTCGAGCCGCCGGTGAAAGCACCGCTACACGACGCCGCACGCGCGCTTCAATTCATCAGAAGTAAATCTCCAGAGTGGAATCTCGACAAGCAGCGTATTGGTGCTGCGGGCGGATCTGCTGGAGCGTGTTCGAGTTTGTGGATCGCCTTTCACGATGACCTTGCAGAACCGGATAGCAACGATCCCATTAGCCACGAGTCAACTCGCCTCTGGTGTGCGGCCGTGACGGGCGCTCAGACAACACTCGATCCGCAGCAGATGAAGGACTGGACACCGAACAGTCGCTATGGCGGTCATGCATTTGGCTTCGACAACTTTGCGAATTTCCTGGCCGGTCGCCAAACGATTCTACCCGTTGATCGCCGAGTACTCGCCATACGCATTGGTCAGCAGCGACGATCCGGGCGTGTATCTAACCTATTCACGCCCGCCTGCAGTGGGTGAGGTCCAGAAAGATCCGACGCACACGGCCAATTTCGGAGTCAAATTGCAAGAGCACTGTAGGGCCAATGGTGTCGCTTGCGAGTTAGTGTATCCCGGTGCGCCCAACGTCGAGCACCAGACCCCGACGGACTATCTGATCGCGAAACTGAATCAGAAACGACATTAAGGCGTCGAACGCAATGCACTTACCGAATTAGCCGCAACGCGTTAGCGTCCGGTTCCCCCAAAAACTGGGTGCTAGCGAAAGCGTCCCGTTTAGGAGGCAACGGAACAACGATGATGTCTATCGTTGCCGATTCGTCCACTCTCAGGCTGGCGGTGAGCTTCGTATTCAGATTGCTTGCCGGTACGGCCATGCATGGCACATCCCAAGCCTGTTGGTTGGCGATCTTCTCAAGCCGCTTCAGCACATCGGGAAAATGTGCCACAAGCAGGACTGCGACCGTCCCAGACTCTGAGCGGTCACTTGCTTCCTTGGTCAGCCCAGCAAACTTGGCAGCCGTTGTCATCCAAATGCGATCGGGGACGACTTCGGCATTGGATCGTTTCTTGCCACCGAACAGAAAATCAAACAGTCCCATTTGCGAATCTTCTCCGCTTGTTTACTAGTGCTTCGTCCAACTTTAAGTTTGGGATTAGCCGCACGGCTTTAGCCGCCTTTAAGTTTGGGATTAGCCGCACGGCGTTAGCCGCGGTTACCTTTGCAGAGACCGGGGCTACCGCCCATCGGCTGATTTGAGTAACCCTAATTCTTAAGTTGGACGAAGCACGAGTTGTCACTGATCTCGGCATCAAGCTGTTGGTTCAGGCCATTTCAGCCCGCAGTTCTTTTTCGAGAATCGCGGCGAGTTCTCGCAGCAAGGCAGCACCATCGCCCCGGTAGGCACTTCCATGCTGACAGGCGAGAGTCGTGGGATTCAGCGATGCCAGACGCTCCAGAATCTTCGTGGTCCTCGTCGAATGAGCGTAGTAGTCCATCGGCTTCCGCATTGCTTCACTGGCCGTCAGGATTTCCGATTCGGTGACGGGTGGCGTTTCGGCTCCGGGCTGGGTGAACAGGTCGCCGCACAGCAGCGTGCCGGTCGATTGATCGAACAAGACTCCGCAGTCCCAGCCGTGCGGCACATGCGGCGTGTCAATCCACTGCCACGTCTTCTTGCCCGTCGAGAACGTCTCGCCATCAGCCAAACCTCGGCCTGCCCGGTCGGCATGATCGTTGAGCGATGTCATCACGCTGACATGACTGGCGAACGGAACGGCGTGCGGTGCAACAGCCAGAAACTCGTTCATCGCTCCCGCTTCGTCGCCTTCAAAGTGCGAGTAACCGATGTGGCGGATGCGGTCGAGCGGAATGACCTTCGAGATCGCTTCGGACACGAACGGAAACCACTTTCGCCAGCCGGTGTGGAAGATCATCGGCTCATCGTCCACGATGAGGTACTGGCTGAGATTGAAGCCACCGGGGATGGCGTCGATCCGCAGCGGCGTGTTGATGCGGTAGATTCCCGCTGCCACCTCGTCGATGGTTGTTCCGGTGTGTGCGTTTGTTTGCATGATGAAACTCCTGGTTTTGCTGCGTGCTATTCCCCGATGACTTCGTTCCAAAGTTCCGGTTTTGACCGAATGAACTTATGCCCAGGCCCAACGATGTGACCGTCAATCAATAACGCCGAGCCAATGAGGATACCAGCCTCGGCCAGTCCTTGCCGGGCCTCTTCGATAGCGGGTTTCAAAAAGATGTCTGTTGTTGGTTGTGCGATACGCATTTCCTCGTCAGTACCGAATCCGGTCTTCCTTCTTTACCCACGCTTGCAGAGCCACCAACGCCTCTTCCCTTAGGGCCTGCCGCATCGGGATCGCACGCTCAGCAGAGGGTTTACTGAACTCACGGTACAAGCTCTGGTCATCAAAGCCTGCTGCCGCTGCATCCTCGCTTGCAGCGGCGTAGTAGATGCGATCCAAACGAGACCAGTAGATGGCGGCCAAACAAAGCGGACACGGCTCGCAACTGCTATAAATCTCACACCCTTCCAAGCAGAAGGTCTTCAAACGTGAGCAAGCGTCACGGATCGCCACTACTTCAGCGTGGGCCGTGGGGTCATTTGTCGAAGCAACTTTATTCCAGCCCCACCCGACGATCTCTCCATTCCGAACAACTACTGCTCCGAACGGACCACCTGCGTTGGCCTTCATCTTCTCAATGGAAAGACGAATCGCTTCTCGGAGAAATGCAGGATCGAGATTCTCGGGCATTGTGAAATCGTTCGAACGGATCGAGCTTGAGGTTCGTGATCAACGGCGCGACCAACTTCTGCTGAACCCCGTTGAACCATTTGTCTTGATTGTAGAACAAGAATTTCCAACCACCATAGTGGATCCGTGCAGATTGGTCTGGGTAAAGTAGTAGAACTCCTTCCGCTCTGACCTAACCCTGCCCGTGATTGCGTCCGGTCGACAGTGAAGCCCGCGTTGGCGACCAGATCGCGCTGGTGTGAAAGGCGTTGAAGTGCAGACCTTCGTCGGCGAGCTTCTTTAAGGCTGGTGTTCTCACTTCGCCGCCCAACACTGCGGAAACTCCAAAACCGAAATCATCCAGTAGCACAATCAAGACATTCGGTGCATCCGCGGGTAAACGCTGCGGCTCGGCAGGCCACTCCATCGTCGAGTCCTGCAGCAGCGGTTTGGCAACGCTATTCATTGGCGTCGGCGGAAAATCTAACCCGCAAGAGAATCGGTGCTGACCGGCATAGAATCTCATCATAGGCTCCATGTACTGGATGAATTAACAATCAAGCGGAACACACAACAGAGGCTAACGGGGTACAGGGGGCGGCGATGAGCCCCCGCTCGTTGACATGATGTCGACGAAGTTCTTGCTAGTGCTTCGTCCAACTTAAGAAGTAGGGTTAGTCAAATCAGCCGACGGGCGTTAGCCCGTTAGCCCCGGTTTCTGGAGAGGGAACCGCGGCTAACGCCGTGCGGCTAATCCAAAACTTTAAAGTTTGACGAAGCATTAGGATGGCCCCGTGTTCGGCCACGCCTGTATCGTCCGCTACCGCCGCCGCCGAGCGACACTGGCGTTGATCAAGCGAGGCCGTAATAAGAATCCGGCCGAGATCGTCATGTACTCATGTCTGCACATGCAACTCCCACCTGAGCGGGTAGAATATGTCGGTCGCGATGACGCAGTCACGAAGCGAAGGAGCAGAAATGCCGTGTTGACTGCGCATTAAAGATTGATCTGGACCTGGTAACTACGGCTTGAATCGATTCGTCGCAATGACCGTCTTGGTTGCCAAGGGTAGGGAATTGTTGTAAGACATTTCTCGGAACGCCAACTTGGTATCGAATGCTGCTGTGGTCTTTCGGACCGACCGCAGACTCCGCGTCTCCCAAATTTCCGAGGTTGGACAAGCGTCAGCGGCTAAGCAGAGCATGTTCTCAGCGAAAAGCGAAAAACTACGGCCTAGGAGGAAACTGCGGCGATGTGCTATACTGGGCAATTGCAAACTGTCACTGGGCTTTTGGTTTATGCGAAATCTGCTTTCACTTCTACTAATTCCTTTGGCCGTGCTGGGGCAATGCTTGCCTCATTCGCATGCGGGGATCGGTACAGGTGGAATGGACGACCATGCTTCGCGTTCCCATGTCCATATTTCCGGCGGACACAAGCATGACCCCCTAGATGGCCATTGTCACGGCGAGGGGCATCACGCTGAAGATCATCATGACGGTCGACTCGATGAAGAGCGGGGACAGGATCGACACGCCCCGCACATTGCTGGCACTGGACTGCCGCTATTAGCACAGGCTATTACTGGGCCGGCTGTAGATAGTTCGAGTCCTGTCGAACATGATTCCGATGCGATCTACATTGCAGATCCATCGTTTGCGATCAAGATCATTGAGTCTGTTCTTAGATTTGATTCATTAGATCTCGCATTCCTCAACTCAATCCAATCTGTATTCGGCAAGGCTGTTGCGAAAACTAGGATCAGCCATCCGCCTGATCGGTTTGCTTCGCTTCCGATTTTTCTAACTGTAAACTCGCTCCTGCTTTGAGCAGCAGCTTTCTCACCTTGCGTTCGGTTTAGGCCGTTCGACTTCTTGGGTGACATTTTCGCTTTCGAGTTAAGTTCCAGTCCATCGTTCGGACATACGAGCACGCGCTGAAAGCCTGTCTTGTCTTAGCCACTCATTAATAAATGACCCTGATATGCAACGCATTTTAGCGCTGATGAAGCCACCTCTCGGCCCGGCCATCGTGGTAGTTGTGGTGGTCGCGATTTGGTTCTTTCGCGACCGCTTGTTCCAAAAGGAGAATCTGCCCACTGAGCCCACAGCCAACGCACAGACTCCGCCGGAGAAGCAGACCGTTCTGGAGATCAGTCCCCAGGCGAGGAAGAACTTAAGCCTCGTCTCCAAGCCAGCACAACCTCAGGAATACTGGCGAACCGTGTTGATCCCAGGTGAGATCACCGATCGGCCGGGTCTGTCTGATCGAGGGGTCATCTCACCAGCGGTTGGCATCGTGACGGCGATACATGCATTTCCCGGAGATACGATTCGGCCGGGTGAAGCCGTATTCTCACTCCGACTTTTCAGTGAATATCTTCAAAGCACACAGACTCAGCTGTTCAAAGCCACGCAAGAAACAGCAATCGTTAATGCCGAGATTGGACGTTTGTCAGGACTAACCCAAAGTGGGGCGGTTTCGCGCAGTCGCATCATCGAATTGGAGAGTGAACTAAAGCGGCAGAACGCTCTTATTCAATCGTCTCGGCAGGATCTGCTGACTAGAGGACTGACGCCACAACAAATCGAACAGGTCGCACAGGGCAACTTTGTGACCACGGTCGAGGTCACGGCCCCTCCACTAACATCGCCGCCGGTGGATGTGACTGACTATGGGTTTACACCGGCACAACCAGTGAGCCTGGTTACAGGGGACGAAGCCGCAAATGGATTCGCATACGAGGTACAGGATTTGTCCGTCGAACTAGGGCAGCAGGTGCAAGCGGGGCAACTGCTCGCGCAACTATCCAATCATCAATCGCTGTATGTCGTTGGCCATGCCTTTAAACGTGAAGCTCCGTTTCTTGAGCAAGCAGCTCAAGAGCGGTGGCCCATCAACATCGAGTTTGCTGAAGATGCCAAAGTGAATTGGCCCCAGCTTGAGCAGACTTTTACGATTCGTCATCTGTCGAACGCTATCGACGTCGAAAGCCGGACATTTGACTTTTTCATACCGCTTACAAATCAATCTCGAACCTATGAGCAACTCGACCAAACCTTCCTCGTCTGGCGCTTCCGTCCTGGGCAACGAACGCGGCTCCATGTACCGATTGAGAGGTATGAGAACGTATTTGTCCTGCCAGCCGCGGCCGTAGTCCGCGAGGGACCCGAAGCTTACGTATTCCGACAAAACGGTGACCTGTTCAAACAATTGCCCGTGCACATTCTGCATGAAGACCGTCTTTCCGTTGTGATTGCCAACGACGGCAGCATAGCTGCTGGATCGTATTTGGCGCAAAACGCAGCCGCTTCGCTCAATCGTGTTCTCAAGGCACAAACAGCCAGCGGTGAGCAGCCCGGTTTGCATGTCCACCCTGATGGTACCACCCACGCCGCTCACTGAAAGAACCATCATGTTGGATGCGGTAATACGTGCTTCGCTTCGCTATCGAATGCTGGTCGTCGTGGTTAGCCTAGCCTTGCTGGTATACGGATCGTACCTGGCAACGCAAATGTCCATCGACGTTTTCCCGGATTTAGACAGGCCGCGCGTCGTCATCATTACTGAAGCCCCCGGCCTGGCGACTGAGGAAGTAGAAACATTGGTAACACAGCCGATTGAAATCGCGCTGCTTGGTGCCAATGGTGTGCAAGCTGTTCGCAGCCAATCAACGGCCGGATTGAATGTTATTTATATCGAGTTCAGCTGGTCAACTGAGATTCGCGCCGCTCGACAAACCGTGCAGGAACGATTGGCCACGCTCGAAGGAATTTTGCCCCAGGGCATACGTCCGCAAATGACGCCACCGTCTTCGATCATGGGCCAAATTGTGGTAGCCGGCATTTATCGTCAAGCTGGGCCGGAAGGCGGACGACTGACGCAGTTGGGTAGGACCGACATGATGGCAGAACTGGTCGTCGGCGACAACGGGGACCTTGACATTCAGGTCTGGCAACCCGTCAATCGCCACGACAAATCGACGTGGAAAAAAGTCGAAACTGCTGAATTTCAATGGATCGCAGATCCCAATATTGACGCCGAAACACGGCAATATCCCGTTGGCACCGCGACCATTCGGCTCGCAGGCAGTGAATATAGGGCGGATTTCTTCACCGACGAAAAGCAGCAATTGGAACTGCGTACCATCGCCGACTGGGTGATCCGCCCCCGTCTGCTGAAAACAACGGGAGTCGCAGAAGTGTTCATGCTTGGCGGTGATCGCAAGCAGTACCAGATCCTGATCGATCCACCGGCACTCTTGGAATACGACGTCAGTGTGCAAGAAGTCGAGCAGGCGCTTCGTGAAAGCAACATCAATACCAGTGGTGGCTTTGCGATAACGGGTGAGACTGAAAGGCCGATTCGTATCCTTGGTCGCTTGGGACCAGATTCACGAGTTGTTATCGAAGAACTAAAAAAGATCCCCGTCGGTGCACAGTCAAAACGCGCAGTCTTACTCGAACAAGTTGCCAGAGTGATCGAAGGCCCGCAGCTCAAACGTGGCGATGGCAGTGTAGACGGTCACCCAGGCATCGTCTTCACGACCGTAAAACAACCGCACATCGATACTCGCAAGTTGACCGATGCTGTGGCAGAAGCGTTTTCTGAGGTCGAAGCATCGCTGCCGGCTGACATCATCGTCAACTCCGAGCTGTTCCGACTCAAGAATTTTATTGATCGGGGAATTTTCAATGTAGGCGAAGCCCTGGTTATTGGCGCCGTGATGGTAATCATCGTGCTGTTCCTGTTCTTACTGAATTTTCGCACCACGTTCATCACCTTGACTGCCATTCCGTTATCGCTGGTGATGACCACGCTGGTTTTCCGGTTGATCGGATGGATCAGCGGCAGCGAATTGTCGATCAACGTCATGACACTTGGCGGGATCGCCGTGGCCATGGGCGAATTAGTCGATGACGCAATTGTTGACGTTGAAAACATCTTTCGGCGGCTCAAGCAAAATAATCAGCTGCCAATCGGACATCAAAAACCATCGATTTTGGTTGTCTTTGAAGCCAGCCAAGAGATTCGCAGCTCCATTGTTTTTGGCACGGCGGTTGTGATTCTCTCCTTTATGCCCTTGTTTGCCTTGTCCGGGGTAGAGGGGCGACTGTTCACCCCACTTGGCGTCGCTTATATCGTTTCGATTTTGGCGTCGTTTGTCGTTTCGATGACGGTCACGCCCGTGTTGTCGTTTTACTTATTGCCGCAATCCCATGCCACTCACCGCGAAGGCGATAGCTTTCTTCTACACGGATTGAAAACTTTGGCGACGTCGCCGATTCGATTCAGCATGGCCTTCCCGCGAACGCTCTTGATCTTGACTTGGCTTGGCGTTGGCATCGCTGCCTGGCAGATGTCTCATCTCGGTAGAAACTTCCTGCCGCCCTTCGACGAAGGTAGTATTCAAGTCAATGTTACTCTGCCGCCGGGATCGTCGCTCGATGCGTCCAATCAGGTGTCCCGTTCGATCGACGCGGTCTTTCAGTCGATGCAGAAAACGGAAAAGAATCCAGACGGTGAGATTCTGCACTTCGTTCGACGAACAGGACGAGCCGAAATGGACGAACATGCATCGCCGGTCAACTTTGGCGAATACATCCTCAGTATGAATCCCGCGTCAGGAACAGAGCGGGAGGAGATTCTGTCGCAGTTGCGAGCCAAAATCAGCAATGAAGCTCCCGGCGTCGATATCGAAGTCGAACAGCCGCTGGCGCATTTGATCAGTCACATGGTGTCCGGCGTGTACGCCCAAATAGCGATCAAGATCCACGGCGATGATCTTGATACGTTGCAGCGCGTGGCTGAACAAGTGAAAACAACCATCCAGGATGTCCCGGGTATCACGCCGCCTATTGTCGAGCCGATTCGCGAGACTTCGGAGCTGCACATTGCGCTGCGAGCGGACGATTTGGCTTTTTATGGTTTGACACGCGAGTATGTTGCGGGTGTATTGCAGACGGCTCTGCAGGGCGAGGTTGTTTCCCAGGTGCTCGAAGGGCAACGCCGCTTTGACCTGCTAGTTCGCTTGGAAGAGGAGTATCGCGCGGACTATGCCAATCTGGGGCGACTGCGCATCGACTTGCCCCATCGTGGGACTAAGGCCGCACGTGGCCAAGTGGAACTGCATGAACTCGCCGACATTGGCGAAGGAACCGGTCCCAACTCTGTAAATCGCGAGAACGCGCGACGGCGAATTGTGATCCGCTGTAACACGGAGGGCCGCGACTTGGCTGGTGCTGTTGGAGATATCAAGCAACGCGTTGGTGCACAAGTTCAGATGCCGGTTGGTTACTTCATCGAGTACGGTGGTCAGTTTGAGAGTCAGCAGCGGGCAACGCAACTCATCATCGTGCTGGCGGCAATTTCCGTGGTTGGGATGTTCGTCGTCCTGCTAGTATTGTTTCCCTCAGTACGTATCGTACTGCAAATACTCAACGCACTTCCAACAGCCTTCATCGGTGGTGTGATGGCATTGGTCATCACCCAGCAAAGCCTGACGGTTGCCAGCCTGGTCGGGTTCATATCACTCGGCGGAATTGCGGTTCGCAATGGAATTCTGCTTGTCACCCACTATGTCCACCTTATGAAGGAAGAAGGGGAAAGTTTTACGCAGGCTATGATCTTGCGAGGCAGCCTGGAACGATTAGCCCCTGTGTTGATGACTGCTCTCACTGCCGGTATTGGACTCATTCCGTTGGTGCTTGGTGGGCAAGAGCCAGGCCGCGAGATTCTCTACCCAGTGGCAACGGTCATCCTTGGTGGCCTAACTACATCCACTTTTTGTGAGTTTCTGATTCATCCAGGAATGTTTTGGAAGTTCAGCGGCAAAGACGCCGCCAGATTGGCCAATGAAGGATCGTCCGAGGACGATCCTCTGTTGACCCAATGAGTTTGTTTTCAGGTTCGAATCAAGGTGATTCGAATCCCCATCACCTGTTTTGGAGGATGAGATAAATGAGAGTTTCACAACCAATTTTCGCAATTGCTGCAGCAATGTGCATGATAGTCAACCTCGGGTGCAAGCCAGAGAGCGCCGCACCCACGGCGGCGACTAACGCGACCGAACCAGCGTCAAGTGACGACCACGGTCATCCGCACGAGGACGGCGATGAGCATGCTCACACAGGTGGCCATGGGGCCGGGCCACATGATGGAACGCTCGCTGACTGGGGCGGCGGCAAGTATCACGTTGAATTCACCGTGGATCACGACAAACAGGAAGGAACGGTCTACATACTCGGCGCAGATGAGAAAACTCCCACTCCAATCAAAGCTGCGGAAATTCAATTAAGCATTACCGATCCGATGATGCAAGTGACTCTAAAGGCTTCTCCGCAGGAGGGCGACGCCAACGGAACCGCATCGCGCTTTGTTGGAAATCACGAAAAACTCGGTGTCGTGCAAGAATATGCTGGCACGATCAGTGGCGTTATCGATGACACGCCCTACTCGGGCGACTTCGCAGAAGTAGCCCACGCACATTAGGATCTGACACTATGATTTGGATGCTAGTGAAAGCTCTAATCTCGGCGGTGGTAATTGTCGCTGTCGCCGAGATTTCTGGTCGTGTCCCCAGGCTTGGAGCGCTGCTTGTTGACCCTTCCGCTCGTCAGTATTCTTGCATTCATCATGGCATGGAACAAAAACCATGAGATGAGTACTATTACCGAGCTTGCCCGGGAGACTTTGGTGCTTGTTCCGTTGGGACTGCCGTTCTTCGTACCGTTTGCAGTTGCCGACCGGACCGGACTTACGTTCTGGCCGAGTTTCGCGATTGGTTTACTGCTTGCTTCTTTGAGTATTGGGGCCTGGTTCTACTTTTGGCCTATCAGCCCGCCGCCATCCATGGAAAACCCAATTTCAAGCAGCGAGATCTGAGTTTACCGGCTCTGTGACCATCATGCTCTGGGGATAGCTAACTCTTCAATGTAAGGCATTTCCGCAGGGAAATTGTGTAGCTTCTGTGCAACTTGCTACATTAAACAATGTACTATTGAGATTCATGGCGAAAAATCGCTGTTGTGAAAGGCGAAAATTATGAATCCAAGGCGATGTTCGAATGGTACGCGGAGCGGTGGATTCACACTCGTTGAGTTGCTCGTCGTTATCGCAATCATCGGTCTTCTGGTCGGCCTGCTTCTGCCAGCAGTGCAAGCAGCCCGTGAAGCTGCGCGACGTATGCAATGCTCCAACAACTTGCACCAGATCGGAATAGCAACGCACAACTACGAGTCAGCTCACCGTCAGATTCCGATCGGTTGGATTGAAACTGACCAAGACGGACGTCCAGGCTGGGGATGGGCTGTCGCCTTATTACCATTTATCGAGAGCAATAATCTATACCAGCAGATTGATTCGAGGTTAGAGATCGTAAACTCAATTCATGCCGATGCTGTGGTAACGAGTATTTCCACATTCATCTGTCCTTCGGATACCGGTGAGTTGGTTTTTGAATTGCTTCCCGCCTCGTCTTCGATCACAACCACATTCCACCCACCCGATCCGCCTGTGTACCGTCCAATTCCCATCGCAAAAAGCAATTACGTCGGCATGTTCGGCACGCTCGACCTGCTGCACGCAGGATTCCGTTCGGATGGCATATTTTTTGGTAACAGTAAGGTCAAATTCAGAGACGTAACGGATGGCCTTAGCAATACGATTATGATCGGCGAACGTTGTAGTCGAATCGACCAGAGTATTTGGCCAGGCGTCATTCCATTTGTTGCTGATGCTCGTGCCCGAATTCTTGGTGTCGCGGATCACACGCCCAATCATCCATCGAGTCATTTTGACGATTTCAGTAGTTACCATACGGGTGGAGCCAATTTCTTGAAGGCAGATGGTTCGACCAGTTTCCTATCGGAAAACGTAGACCTGGCAATTTTTCGTGCACTCGCAACACGTGCTGGCGGAGAAGTGCATGCAGCCGATTTGTAATTGCGGGGTCCTCACCACTTCACGATACCCCGCATTACCTTCCAGCCGCCAACCAGCGTCGAACCGCCGTAGTCTTTTGCAAGACGTAAGAGCGTGTCGTGGAAGCCCAAATTGGGGAATGCCGCTTCGACATTTGCAACCGCGGCTTTGCTCAATCCCTTTCGCAACTTGCCTTTCGTTGCATCGATCCAGTCCGCTTTTCGGCAAGCCTCGATGATTTCCTGATTCGGTCCGGTGTAACGGAAAATCTTGTGATGCCAATGGATGGCACCGCGAAGTCGCTTCGGGGTCCAGACCCCAACTGTGCGCTTCATTGTCAGCAACAGCCAAGGCCTCGGACGGTTCGAGATAGGCCAACTTATGATCTGACCAAAGCCCGATATCATGATAAACAAACGCCGTTTCGACGAGCTGTTCGTGGGTGGCGGAATTGTTTAGAAAATGCATCGCGTAGGTAATAGTACGATAAACATGGTTTCGATAACCCGGAAGGTCTTGGCCGATCATCTGTTCGTAGGCGCAAATAACTCCTCAACGCGGGGGCGTTCCAATTTTATTTCGATAACAGACATTAGAAACCGTTTTCAATTGGTGAATGACTGTTTGGTCAAGAAAAAGACATTCGAGTCAGCTTGCTGCGTCAAGTAACAGACATCGCTTGCCCGGCGACATCTCGTGCTTCGAGGTAAGCCGTACGAAGCCGGCGAGCTATTTCATTTCATTGAACTACAAGTGAGTAGCGCAGACTGCTGATTTCGATTCAACAAATACAGCCTACGGCGTCGACTTGGAGCTTACCCTTTTTTTGTACTCTTTTCGAGAGATCTGCGAATCACTTTCGCGATCTCATGGCCATCTTCTTCCAGGGCGAAGTGGCCTGTGTCGAACAAGTGAAACTGAAGGTTCTTGAGGTCCCGCTTGTAAGGCTCAGCGCCTTCGGCTGGAAAAATGGCATCCTTGGCTCCCCACACGATCAGCGTCGGTGGTTGATGCTTGCGGAAGTATTCTTGCCACTGAGGGTACAAGGGTGGGTTCGTTCCGTAGCTATGGAACAGCTGCAACTGAATTTCCTGATTGCCCTCACGATCCAACAGAGGCTGCACGTGACCCCAAGTGTCAGGGCTGATCGCTTCGATATTGCGAACGCCGTTGGTGTATTGCCACTTCGTCGCATCGAGCGTGACAACGAATCTCAGCGCGTCTTCGTTCGGCAAATTCGGGTTGTTGTAAGCAGCTTTGACGTTTTTCCAAAACGCGTTATCGAGGCCCTTATTCACGGTACCGCGATCTTTCCAAGATGTGTTGAACCTAGTTGTGGCGGAACTGGCGAGTTCGCAAGCGGTCGCACTGGCCCGCATCTGGCTCATCCGACCAGGCGCTGGCTGCAAGACGTGCTTGATGCGTTCGCAGTGCCCGGACCAAACGAACTGCCTTCACTTGGTGGCAAGCGCACCTTACTTGCCGAGCATCTGCTCGAATTGCTTTCCCGTCGATTGGGTAAACAGCCGACGCGATTAACTCGAGCCAATGTGGCCGAACTCGGGCGATACGATTGGCCCGGCAATAGTCACGCCCTCCTGCGCGCTAGAAAAACCGCGGGTACATCAATTTGACTGCACGTTTGGAATATTTCATTGGACATTTTGAGAAGTGGAAATTGCCTCGGTACAAAAGTTGCAACGATCGGCAACCAGACATTTTGAGAAATGGATTTGAACCCTGACAAATACACGGGAAAGCTGCATGACGATCCGTCCACGAGAACTGGCAGTTCGTTTTCGCCTACTGTTGCTAGTTGCAGGAACTCTATGTTGCGTTCTAGGTGTGTGGTTCCTGCTAGGAGCGCCGCCGTTTAAAATGTTTGGGGCGGTCGGCACTCCTATCTCTCTCGGCACTTTTTTGGAAATTGATCCCGGACCAACACTGTTCCTAGTTGACACGATCTCGGTCGTTGGCGTCATGCTGGTAATGCAATGGTTGTTTCTAAGCCCCCGGGGCAACCTCGCAATTCAACTGTCCAACCACGGGCGGCCGATGGGATGTTCCATTGTCGCTGCGGCGTTTATGGCAATGCTCCTGTCAACCGCGATTGCAGCAACTCTACTCGAAATATCAGGGTGGTGGTCATCCCTGGAGTCCTACGCCCCGGTTTACGCGGCGATGAGCGTTGTATGGTTAGGTTGGGCTATCCTTTTCTACGTGTACTTGCGTGGAAGAGACCGCAAGACTTATTTAAGCAAGATGCTGATGTGGTTGTTTGGTGGGAGCGTTCTAGAGTTGCTTGTTGCAGCACCGGTCCATGCGATGATTTGTAACAGGGCAAAATATGGATGTTACTGCACGCAAGGATCCTACGCCGGTCTTGTTTTGGGCGGGGTGGTGCTCCTGTGGACCTTTGGTCCTGGAATTCTGCTGTTGTTTGCACATGAAAAGCAACGCCGAGAACCGCTAATTACTAAAGCCGTCGATGAATCAAATTAAACTCTCTCAAATGACCTCCGCCTCAATCGCCTGCGCCGGATCTGGGCCACCGGCGTTAAAGGAGGAAGAGCACCACTAACTTAAAACGACTAAGCGTGATCGGAGCATGTTTTGGGAACTTACGTAATTTTCACCTCATTGAAAACCGCAGGGCAACCCATGACACGCCCACATTATGAACTACGGCACCGACGGTTCGGGATTCGATCTAGATCGCTGGAGCTGTCACCGTGATTCTTCATTTCGCACAGGTCCGCGACACCTCCTTCCGTACAGGAGCCCTTTCGCGACAGCGGCGGGTTCACCCTCGTCGCTGTAGCCCAGAAGCAAGCTGGATTCGGTGTTCGAGGGAGAGCAGATTGGTGATTTCCATCCTGTGACCAGGCTACTCTAAACTGGCTCCCTTCTCCCCCTGCGATGAAAGCGAGCAACACACGCCTTCATCGCAGGGGGAGAATGGCCGGGGATGAGGGGTCGATCAGTCGCGAACACCTATCGGAGAGCTGCATGACCAGACGATCTCGGAGCGATGCACAGGGGCTTGCGTTTGCTCGCGATCAACCAGTCCATGCGAATGAGATACCAGATCTTGCGGATTCCGGGATACGAGGTTGTGCGCGATGCGACTCAAGTGTGGACTGCCCCCCTCATCCCCAGCCCTTCTCCCCCACACCGAAGGCGAGCACTACTCGCCTTCGATGCGGGGGAGAAGGGAGCCAGAGTGAAAAGCGGGCGAGCATTTGGACGACTACAGGCTACCTTCAACTAGCCACGTTCCTGCGCTCAGGACGAACCCCGTCATTTCGCACTCAGTTTCAAGACCCATGACACGCCCACATGTGCGCGCTGGGCAAGTCCTGATTAACATCGAAAAGACTTCTCCGCTGGCCGCGCGATTTGCTTTGCCGGGGCGTCGGTTTTCATTCTGTCTCGGCTCTAGAGCCAACCGCAATTCGTTCCTCATTTCCCGTGCGGGAGCTTGTGGCACTGAAATTACCGTAGCGATAACGGCCGAGATCTTTACCTTTGAATCTGCAAGGCGTTGGGGAAGTGAAGTTCACCTTGGCAACTAACGCCAGGCTCCCGACGTCTCGCGGAGCGATGGTGGCGGCACTGACTTTACTCGACTCGAAGTCGATTTCTTGGTCGTGTGCGTTGCAGCAGGCTGTTTCGGCAGCAACCAATGACGGTAGCTTCGATCCGGCTGGACCTGTGCCGTTATCTCGATTTCAATTCGGTCATCGTCTGTTCGACTTCGCGGCGTAACAATTCGGCGATGATGGCATTGTGTTTCGGATTTCCATCGCCATCCAGCAGGCTGCTGCCGACCAGTGTGCCGTCCGGGTGCCAGATCACTTCCTGTTCTTCAATGGCTTGCATCGAACGCTGCACCGCGGCATCGATTTCCTCCTGATTCAACTCTCTGTCTTCTTCGTACAGCACTCTCGCACGGAGGGCGTGAATGAGCCCGGTCACGCCTGGCGGCATGGAAGAGATTTCTCGTTCGACCGGCACAAGTCGTTTGTGCGCCTTATCAAAGTCTCCAACGCGAATCGCTGCAAGTGCCAAAGTTCCGCTGCGATAACCAAACATCCGATCGTTCGGGGCAAGATTATTCAGACTGCTTTGAACGGCTGCCAGGGGCAAATCGTCGTTCGGGATGACGCCTGGGAGCAGGAGGCAGGATTTGTAACTTTCTCCTCAAAACCATCAACACCGGTGATGTCATCGTCCTCGAGGAGCTTGATCTGGCTCTGGCAGTAACTTTGATAGGCCTGCCTGTCTCCACTAAGAGCAAACAGAGATGCCGTGTTCAGCGCATGGATACCAGGAGTACTTCGGGAGATCGATGCGAAACGAGCGTAGTCATGTGCCGCCTCAAGATACCGTTCTTCTCGGACGTACCGTTTTGCACGCGTTTCGACGAGCTGCAAGTTTTCTGGATTCTGTTCGATCGATTGATCAAGGATCTCTCCCCAGAGATCGTCTTTCACGACATGCAGTCCGGCATCAATCAGCGAGCTTCCTTGCCGAGTTCTCGTAATGCACTGCGAGCACATTCGCTCCTGTTCTGATAGCCGATGCAGCCTCATCCGTACAATCAATCTCCAAGCAGCCCGAGGATAAATCATTCGCTGTTTCATGCCATTTCTGGACGTAAGTCAGCTCGATGCCGTTCAGCATCACCCGCGCCGAGCCGTCCACGTAAAGTCGCAATTTGACCGGGCCTTGCGGAATCTCGGATAACTGAAACTCGCGGCGTAACCAGAGCTCCTGTTTCCCGTTTTCAAGGCAGTATTCTGACTGCGCAACTTCCAAATGGAGCGGTCCAGTCAACCAACCAGGCCCGCCGGTCGTCGTCGTCCAATCAGATTCCGGTTTGTCGAAACGGTACTCCCACGACATCGGTGCTCTCTCCGAAGTGTCTGTCAGGACTTGAATCCCCAGACGATGCTCCTCGATCAGAGCCAACAGCCGCATCAGGATCACGCCAGAAACGAGTTGGCGCTGAGAGATGTCGCGGATTCTTTCGATCGCAGTCTTGATCTCTCCGGCAGCGAGGAGTTCCTCGACCTCGTTGATCAACTCGATGTTGGGCCCTGTGAAGGTCTGGATCGCCTCGGAACGAAGCGCTCGCACCATGTAGATGTCGCTGTAACCCCGATGTGTCTTCAGGAAAACCTTGATATTCGTTCTCGCCCTCTGTCAGCACCAGATCGGCTTGGGGATCTTGAAGAGAATGCAGCACCAGGGCCAGGGTGTAACGGGCCTGGGCACGTTTAAGTCGTATCCATTCGAATCAGTCTGCTTCAGCCCTTCAATCGCTGTTTCGAGCGACAGTTGTGCCTGCGTCAAGTATTGCTCCGCTGTCGCTTTCTCTTGTCGAGAAACTGCTTGCATGCCTTGCCGGTATTTCGCGAGCCCCTGAGCCACGAGAAACGGTGATTGTGATAGGTTGAATGATTTGACGCGACAGCCGTTTCAGCCAGTTTGGCAGCGATTTCTAATTCCTGCCCTGCGAGCGGCCTGAGCAGGGAGACCAAGGACTGTCCTGTAAGCCATCCCGGATCATCCGCCTCGTTTTGCCAACGCGCCGAGCATCTCAGAGCGATGTGCTTCGTAATCCTGGACACGACCCGCCTCCAGCAGCACGATAGCCAAGTAGAAATGATACTGGTGATAATCAGGTTCAAGCTCGATTAACGACTCAAGCAGCGCGACCGATTCCTGTGGTCGATCATGCTTCCAGATGAGCACGCATGCTCTGGTGCAGGAGTTGAATGTTCTCTGGCTCTAGCGCGACCGCCGCGTCGAGGTCAGCCAGCGCTTCGTCAACCCGATCCAAAGACAAATAGACTTCCGCCCGCTCCTGGAGCACCGATGCGTCCTGTTCGCGGCCTGTGAGAAACATCGCAAAATCACGGTCCGCACCGACGCGGTCACCAAGCCGCCAGCGTGCTTCGGCCCGTTTCAGGAGCAGAGATTTCTCTTCGGGATGTGCCTGCAGTTCGCGATCAACAGAGTTTCACGAGCGGATCGAACTGGTCGGTTTTTTCGTAGGCTGCTATCAACTCGTCCCGGTCATTGGAAAGCCGAAGTGAAAATCCGAGACCACGAGCACCTGGAGTGGCCACCTTTGTCAGGAAGGAATTCCAGCCGGGATTCAGTTTCACCGAAACGACAAACTCGTCGAATCTGAAAGAACCCGCTGTCGTATCTTCGCTTCAGGAGTTCGCCATTGACCCATAACTTATGAAAATCATCATTCCCCAGAAAAATGGCTGCATGTTGTGGGACTCGGGAGTAAATGCGCTGATAAGCATAGGCAAAATGACTCTCACCTTCTTGTTCGCCGAGACCAGGGAATTCAACAGGTTCTCCGGGCGTCGCTTGCACCGCATGCCAGAGTTGCTTCTCGGTGACCTCATCGATGGCATTCGCCGGAGAATAGCGTTCAGCCTGTGCGATCGTCTCGATGTCGATTCTCTGTCTGCAGGTCACCCTGAAAGCCTCCGGTGATCCAGGTCTCGGTCGCGACCCAGGGGGGATCGACGTCGCGGCGAAGGTAGTCTTGGCAGGCTTGCTCCGCTTTGATCCAATCTCCCTGAGCAGCGTAGATCTGTGCCCGCAACAGCAAGTCCTCAGGGGTGGCTGTCCCCGACTGGACACGTGATTCCAGGTCAGGCAAGAGGACCGGTGATTTGACTTTTGCGTAACCGGGTGAAGCGTCATGAATGACCAGGGAATCATTGCTGGCGAACACCAGCTTCGTACCATCCCGACTCAGATTCAACGGAGTCACCGAATTCCGTTGCGAGCGGAGCCGCATTAATTCCGATCCGACCTCTCGAAAGTCTGTCGACGAAACGTCCCACAACTGTACGAGGCCCTTGAGACTGGCCGTCGCCAGCCTGTTGCCATCCGGTGTCCAGTTCAATTTCGTGAAGACGTCCTTGCGGCGCGCAACCTCGGTCATTGGCCATTGACTGACTTCATCACCGCCAGTCTCCCAAATACGTATCCAACCCAAACCCTCGATCTGTCAGGCTGCCTGCGGCTCCCTTACGGCCGCCACAGGCAGCTAAGCGTTTGCCGTCGGGGCTGAACTGCAGGGATTTTACGGTCATACCATCCGAGTCGAGCGTGCCAAGGACCTTCCATGACCTGGTGCTCCAGAGGGTGATGGGTTGATCCGGACCATGTCCAGTCACCATGAATTCACCATTCAAACTGAAACAGACGGAGAAGTCTCCATCCTCGACAGTGAGTCTACGCAGAACCTCTGCAGTGCGGGAATCGCAGACGCGGATCACATTATCCCACCCAACTGTGACGATCAGATTCTCCGTGGGGTGCCAGGCCAGGTCTTCAATGCCCCGGTCGCTGCGATCGTTGACACCGATCCCATTCGCCTCACCACAGCGAGCCAATAGAGTTTCGGACTGGACGTCCCAGATGCGCAAATAGCCATCTTCTCCTCCGCTCGCCAGCAAACGACCGTCAGGACTGAACTGGAGTTGGCGCACCTTGTTGCTTGTGGATGGAGAATCGTGGTCTACGAGATTCGCCAACTCGCGCTGTCCGCTCTCGTCCAGCAGCTTCAATGTCCCATTATTTGTTCCAACCGCGATTCGTGTCGCATCGGGATTCCAGGCCGCGCTCCACAGCTGGCCTGAATCCTTCAGATCGATCGATGGTTCGGCAGTCGCCAATTTCCATGTTTTCAGAGTGTGGTCCGCGCTGCCGGAGACAAACCGGCGCCCGTCCGGGCTCCAGGAGATCGCCTCGACATTATCTGAATGTCCAAGGATGGTGTCGACAATCTCGCGCTGCTTGCGGTGTCCCAGACTCGAACGGTGTCATCGTCTCCGCCAGTCAGGAGCCGGTTCTTATCCGTTGGGCTCCACGCGACAGATAGGACAAGCTCGTCGATGTCATGGCCAATTAGCTTTTGGACAATCTCGCGATTCGCCACGTTCCACAGAAAAACTTCTCCGTGTAGATCCACAGGAGGCCAGACGTCCATCCTTGTGCCAGTCGAGTCCATACACGCCACCAGAATGTCCCTTCAAAAGATCAACATTGCCCGTCTCGAAATTCCAGATTTTGATCTCGGGACTTCCCACGGATGAAACCGCAAGTTCCTGGCCGTCCGGGCTCCAGGCGACGGACCAGGAACGGTCCGAAGCCTGGTCAAGTTTGAAGACTTGTTCAGCTGTTTTCCCATTCCAGTTCCAAATACGCACATCGCCATTGTAGCCGCAAGATGCCAATCGTTTCCCATCAGGGCTCCACTTCACATCGAACACCCAGTAGTCATGCTTACCACTCCACAGTTCCTTTCCGTCCCGACATCAATGACTCGGACGTAATGGTCAGTACTCGCCGTCGCGATGAGATTGTGGTTCGTCGGATGCCAGTCGATCCCCTAGATTCCCGCAGTCTGGCCGTTGTCGATCGGTTCGTTCCAATTTCCCTGTCTCAGCATTCCAAATTCTGAGGAGTGTATCCGGGTCCTGAGCGCCGGAGGCGATCCGACTTCCCATCGCGACTCCAGGCGACGCTGTGGACCGACGCTGTGTGTCCGCGCAGCGTATCCACGAGCTCCGAATTCGCAGATTGCGAATTCAGGAGATACCATTCAAAACCGCGCAGGTCTGTTGATCCATCAGAGATCTTCCAGTGGTCCAGCAATTCCTGCCGACGGGCAGAATCGCCCGATTTGTGAGCCGCATCGCGCCATATTCATGTGAGCGAAGTACAGGTTGCGGCGGGTCCGATCCTGTTCGTCGATGGCTTGCTGCTCTGGCTTGCTTCAGCTACTTCTGCGGCAACCGTTGGCATCACTCGTTGCCTCCTCGGCCGCATTCAGTGCTCTTCAAGCCTTGTTCTTTGGTCTCCAGTTCGTCAACGAGTTTCGTCTGCTGCCAGTACAACAATGGACCGGCGATATTGATAATCAGCAGCAGCGCGGCGGCGACAGCCATCGAGGTTGCCAGAGCTTTGTTACGACGACTCCAGCGGGTCAATCGTTCGATGGTCGAAATTCGCCGGGCCCTGATCGGCTCGTCATCGACGAAGTGTTGCAGATCATCCGCCAGTTCATCGGCGGACTGATAACGGCGACGAGCATCCTTGTCGATGCACTTCAGGACGATGGTTTCCAGATCGCGCGGAATCTTCGGATCGAGCGAACGCGGCAGTTCCGGTTCTGCCTTGGTCACCATTTCAATCAGACGCAGACGATCGGGAGAAGAGAATGCAGGCTTCAGCACCAGCATCTCGTAGAGCGTCAGGCCCAATGAATAGAGATCAGCCCGGACGTCGCACTGGCCCCGAAATCGTTCGGGCGACATGTAGCGAATCGTGCCCAGGATGTCGCCGGTGTGCGTCATCGCTTCATCACTCGGTCTTCGCCAGGCCGAAATCGGTCACCCAAACGATCCCCGCCGCATCGAGCAGCAGATTGGAAGGTTTGATGTCGCGGTGAATGATTCCGCGGGCGTGGGCGTAGGAGAGTGCCCGCGCGGTTTGCAAGCCAATTTCGGCGACACTGTGGAAATACTGGTGGCGGTTACTCTCCGCCGAAGAGATCTCCGATTGTCCAGGCAGAACGGCCGAAACACTCGAACCTGAGCTCTCCATGGTGGTTTCTGCATAAGCACGAAGTGCTTCGGAATCAGAGACCGCTGCTTGCGACCGCCTCGGCTGCGCCGCCGATGCTTCGGTTGCGTCAGATTCTCCGGCGAGGTTTTCTTGTTGAAACCGACCCACGATCAGCGATCCGGCAATGCTGTGTGCCGGAGGTTCCTTCGCGCTGACGCTTCGATTCGAACGATCGCCTTTTTGAGATTTCAGCAGCGAATGTTCGGTCCGGATTCGCTTCAAGTCATCAATCACCAGGTCCAATCCTTGACCCTGAATCAGCTGCATCGCATAGAAGACCCACTGATCGTCGTGGCCGACTTCAAAGACCGGCACAATGTTCGTGTGATGCATGCGGGCTGCGGCGCGGGCTTCACGCTGAAACCGCTCCAGCGACTTTTCATCGGCCGCGTGCTGTTTGGGCAACACTTTCAGCGCGACGCGTCGCCGCAACGATTCCTGCTCGGCTTCATAGACGATCCCCATGCCGCCCCGACCGACTTCGCGAATGATCCGGTAGTCGCCGACTCGATCGAGTCTCTTGCCCTCGAACTGCCGATCACCCGTCGCTGCCTGGGAGACGTCGCTCGATCCCGGCTTGAGGTCTTCGATCAGCAGAAAGCCTTCAAACACATCGCGAATCTCATCAGCGAGATCCGGGTGCCGCTGGCAGTACTCTTCAATGGTCGGATTTTCGCCGCGCTGCTGACGATCGAGAAATTCCTCTGCCAGTAATTCGACCGGACTTAGACTGTCGCTGCTCGTATCCATCAATCTCGGTCTCTTTACTGATCTTAGGCGTTCTCGGAGAATCCAGGTGTCCCCTGGAGGATCTCCTTGAGCCGTTTGATGGCTCGCAAATGCCGACTGCTGGCGGCGGAGCGTTTGATTCCGAGAACCTGTGCCGTTTCCGTCATTGGACAGTTCTTCGAAATGACGCAGCGCCAGGATCTCGCGGTCGATTTCGTCCATGCCGTTGATCGCTTCCTGCAGCATCACCTGCATCTCGGCACGCTGAACCGCCTGCGTCACCGACGTGAATCTCCCCAGTAGCTGAGCCGCGAGAGAAATGCTGGTCGCCTGAGGCATGGGGCCACGATGAATGCGAGACCTCCCGACCGGCGTCGCGCATCATCGTTCCGAGATGATGCCGATGCAGCAACTGCAATCGCTGTCCCGTCAGATATCGCAACCAGAGAAAGAACGGCATCGCTGGGATCTTTGGCATACTCTTCCGCACGAGCCGCAAAGTCGACGAATGCCTCCTGCAGCACGTCCGACGAGTCCACTCGCCCCTGCATTCTGCGATCCATGCGCAGCTTGACCAGCCGCAACAAGCGTTCCCGATGCTGGTCCCACAGATCGACCAAAACTTGCTGGTCGCCGCGTCTCAACAACTCGATGATTTCGGAGGATTCTGTTTCCATCAGCTAATAACTACGGCCGACTGTGTCGCGAGCCCCCAGATTCCGGGGAAACTCCAGATTTCTTGGACTTTTCCTCTGATCGACCAGCACCGTCAGGATGGTGCGAGCGACTCGAGAATGTGGTTCACGACGCCTATTATGACATGCAGGTCCAGTCAGTTTGGGAGCATTGGAGCGGCCGGGCCTTCCAGATTCCGGCCTTCCGCCGAAGCTGGAATCATCGAGGTGGTACGAGCTGAGTGACTGCTGTGGCGGTGAACAACTGCGGAGGTGATGACCACCGAGGCGACTGTGGCATCCGCTTCGTAAAGTCGGTTGCATCGACTTCGCAGAGTTCGACTTTGGGCTACGGCGCAGTCTTCTCGGATTCCTTGACCAATTTCGGGGAAGTGTGCAGTCGTGCTGGCGCGCGAAGGTTCTTAAAAAACGTGCAGATTCGCCCATTCACGAAACTCGAACGGGGCCGAAGCAATTACGGAATGTCAATCAGAGCATTGGGCACAAGTAATGCTCCTAAATCCAAAGTGTTTCGAAGAAGTACAAATGGACGCGAGGACAACAGCGTGATGAAAGCCTCCATCAGAAGTTCCTTCGCGACTTTCTTCGCCGCGATATCGCTGATAGCGGCGACGCCATCCCAGGACGCCCGGGGACAGGCTGCTCCCTATGGCGAGTCGAACCGATTCGACGGGATCAATGTTTCCAGAGGATCCCGGGGAACCAATGTTGCCGGTTATCAAAGCGGATTCACGAGGACGGGTTCATCTTGCGTGGATGAACGAAAAACCTGAGGTTCTGTACTCCGTATCGAATGGTAGCGAATGGTCCACACCGGCGAATGGTCCACACCGGCGAAGGTCAGTCAGAAAAGGCGACGCGTCGGCGTATCCCTCCATGGCGGTTGACTCATCTGGAATCGTGCATCTCGCTTGGATGGAGTTCGTTGGCGAAACTGTTGACATTTGCTACAGCCAGCTCTCTGAAGGAAAGTGGACCACGCCCAGAAACCTATCGGGCACCAAAGGGATTTCGCAACGGCCCAAAATCGCGGTTGATTCGCTCGGCACGGTTCATGTTGTCTGGTACGACAACACAGGTGGCTTTTTTCAACTTTATCACGTCAATGGCGACGGAATGAATTGGTCGAAACCGGCGAATACCAAGTTGGTCGATTGGTTCGTCACCGATAACCCAAGCTGGTCGTTGAGCCCCGGTTTAGCTGCAGATGCATACGGAAATATTCATATGGTATGGGTCGATGTTTACGACATGACACAAGATCCATTTCACAGTTGTTGGAACGGAAAGGTGTGGTCGAAGCCCAATAACATTTCCAGGTCGCCTGAGAGGCCACGTGAACCGGTGATAGAAGCTGATTCAGCTGGGAACTTGCACGTAGCCTGGCAAGATGAGGGCCGGGTGTTCCACAGCGACTTTGATGGTAAAGAGTGGTCGAAACCGGCGATCGTCAGTTCAGGTCGGTTGCCAGCACTCGGCGCCATTCCGAGCGGGGGAATGTGCATCACGTGGACCGGACGCGTAGGCGGCAGAACCCAAGTTTTTTATCGTCAGTTTGATAGAACGAAGTGGCTAGAAGCTGAGCAAGTTACCGACACGAAGGGAACCTCGTATGCCGCCACGATCTCGATAGATGATTTAGGTGTGGCTCACATCGCATGGATGGACGATACACCGGGCAATATCGAGATCCTCTATCTGATGAGGAAATGGGTCCGCGTAAATCGTTGTCGGAGGAGGCTGATAGTCCGTCACGACTAGAAGCCCTTGCGAAACTGGGCGAGGCCGAAGTGACCCGAAATGAGCAGGGGGATATTACCGAGATTAAGCTTCGAGTTTTTGACCGTCAGATTACCGATGCTCAAGTGAAGGAGCTCAAGGGAATGACGGAATTGGTCAATCTACAGCTTATGGGCAACGGCATCACCGATTCTGGGCTGCAGCACCTCAAGGGACTGACGCACTTGGAGAGCCTCAAGCTCGCGGGCAACGGCATCACCGATTCTGGGCTGCAGCACCTTAAGGGGTTGGCAAACTTGCGCATACTCTCGCTCGAACTCCCCCAAGTCACTGATGATGGACTGGAGGACCTCAAGGGACTTACAACTTTGGAGAGCCTTTATCTCACTAGAACCAAAGTCACCGGCGCTGGACTGGAGAATCTCAAGGGGTTGGCAAACCTGCGCAAACTCTCACTCAGTTTCAGTCAAGTCTCGGATACTGGATTGGAGCACCTCGAGGGGCTGACAGATTTGACAATGCTCGACCTCAGTTTCACCCAAGTCACCGGGGCCGGGCTGAAGCACCTCAGGGAGCTGACAAATTTGACAGAGCTACAGCTCAGCATGACCCAAGTCACTGACAATGGACTGGAGAACCTCAAAGGGCTGAAAAGCTTGACAACTCTCGGTCTCCTTGGCACCAGGAGACCACGGACAGCGGCGTCGCTGAACTAAAGAAATCGCTTCCCGGCTGTGACATAAAACGAATCTCGTTTTCACTAGACTGATGACGGCTCGTTGCGCAGAGGCCACGCTGGGGCAACCGGGAGCATCCTCAGGCGGCAGTTGCTTGGCTAGGCTCATATCCTTGACTGCATCAAATTGGGGGCACTATGGCAGTGGTGCATTGTCCGCCCTTGGCAGTCTCGTCACGAACTCACCTTACAAGCTTCGGTTGCATCGACCGCTAGGTCGAAAATTTTCAGCCAAGTTGCATCGTTGTCCGGACGCCGGAGACACCGATGCAGCGAAGCCAACTGGTGAACATGCGTTAGGTGGTCCAGCCTCGCGGAGCTAACAGCCGGTACACAAATGTGACGAATGGCGGCGAAATCAGCCTTACGACGGTCGATCGCCCGGCTGATCGGAGCGGTTCAGTCTCGAGCAGAACTTCGCTTCGCCGAGTTGCTGGCAGCAAGGCTTTGGGACCGCACTGAGACTCGAATTGGCAAACGCTACACATCTGGATCTGGGATTTGTGGAACGAGGTCAGCGCAGTCGCTAGAAAAGGGGATCTTTTCACGGACCGAACCCTGTTGCTTGATTGCGTCATTGCCCTCCGACGAACAAGATCCGCTGCAGTCGTTGATCGCCGAAATCCTCGAAGCCTAAAATCGCGGTCAGTCGGTCGATCGCGATACAATGCTCGGCGAGTACCTGGTCACGATTAATTTTCTGTAATGTCAGGGACAGTAATGCCGAAATACGCCTGGGTCGTGATTGGGATGCTTTCGTCTGCTGTAGGCGGCGAGTTCGGTGTGTGGCTAACATTCGAAACGATTTTCGAATTCGAAGGCCAACCACAAGACGTCGCCGCGAACCTAATTGGCTATGGAGGCGTGTTCGCCGGGTTCGCAGGCGCGTTGGTAAGCCTAAGGCGGGGGGATCCTGCGAGACCTGAAGGCTGGATAGTCATCATGATTTCGCTGGCAGCTGGACTTGGACTCGCATACCTGATTTCGCCCGCTGGCGTATTGATTTTCTTGAACCCATTTAATCTGCTAATTTTAATGGCTGTTTGGCCGTTCGCTTTGCTTGGCGGCCTTTGCACGCTCGCAGCGATCTGGGTTAGTTTGTGGTTAGCTGGCGTGCGCGACTCACGAATGGCCTATCACGATCAGCCCGCGTCAAGCTGCAAGGCGAATTGAAGATTACGTTGAGATTGGAAGCTGTATTGGAATCAATGCTTATTTCGGAGTATCTTCGAATCCGTTGGAAGGGTCCCAGTCCCGCCTTTCGCGACATCGCCTCTGCAATTGCTAACGCTTAGGATTCTTTCCGTACGCGGAGCGCATTTTTGGCTTTGGGGCCCTGAGTTGACGTGGCCGTACGGAAAGCATGCGTTGGACGTGGCCTTGCTATGTGGATTGCTTGGGTCGCAGCGGGATGTCGCTGACGCGTTGGACGAGAGATTTGCCTGAAGAGATGGTCAGCGACCGATGGCAGGTAGCTTTCTTTGGCGGATTGGCAAACGCCGGCGAGCGTAGAAGACACGGATTTCGGTCGTTTCGATGGACCGGTAGCGGGACTTGCTTGTTCGACCGGCGAGTGGGGTGGGGTGGAAGCAGTTGGAAGCTGGCGGCAGCGATGAAATGGATCTTGGTCACATCGGTACCATCAGGGGAAGCTCGAGGATTTGGGGGAGCGTCGGTCGAGCGGCGATCTCGATCAGCCTCATCGTGCCTTGCTGACAGTGAGGGCATCGCTCAAGTTCAACTCGCCTCGGTTGCATCGGCCGAAGCGAGTTCGGCCGACCGCGCCGACGCAGTTTCCTCGGATTCTCGGACCATTTTGGGAGAAGTCTGCATCGAACCGGGCAACTGCCGAGGTGTCGGCGACCGAAGCGTCGAGGCGGATCGGCTTCGTGCGTGAAGCTGGTCCAACCGAGTGGAGTTGCGAGCATTCCGAGTAAATGGCGTAGGGCCGCACTCGTAGCATTGGGTGATGGGGATTTGTGGACTTGGACGTCGCACATTAAATCTAATCGATCCGTCGCTGCGACCCCCTCGAACTGTGGATCGCCGTGCGCACAGCTGATAGAAAAGGGGACCTCTGGGGTATACGAGTTCCTCCATTTCATTCCGTGCGCATGTCATCCGACAACCGTATCGACCAAGATCCGACTAGAGCGCCGGCAAGGCAGCTAGCGTTATTTCTCTTCGGAGTCATCGGTGCTCTCGCTGGGTTCCTTGTTTCCTGGTGTGTCGTCCCACACGGCGATCCCTACCTGGGAGCCTACCCTATCCCCTTGATTTTGCCACTGCTGGTACTTGGGTCAGGAGCGGGTTGTTTGATCGCGGCCTTCATCACTCGTTTTTTGCAATGGCTGATGCCTGGAAATCGCCACGCAAGCGTACCTATCGTGTTTTGGCAGTGATGAATAAAATTGGGCTTGTCGCTTCTGTAATCGCTTTCCTTCTTGGGACGGTCTTGACCTTGCCACCACTCGGATGGATCTATCAAATCCGTCTCTCTGCTTTTTACTACAGCCGGCTCAACCACGAGATCGCTGCCGCATGCGAACTTAGCGATGACAAAGCCGTCGAAGAGTTGCGTGGACTTCTTAGAACATCTCGGGGAGGCAGAAAAGAAAACATTGCGAAAGCTCTATGCTGCGATCTCCAGGCAGACTCAGAAGGTGCGCTGAATGATGTACTCGACTTGATGTACGGGAAGTACGGGATTGCTTATGCAGGGAACCGATATCCTTACGCTAAGTGCCTGATTCAGATGGGCCCACGAGCTAGCGTCCTGACATCTCGCTTGATCCGCACACTGAGCACGCCTCCGGGAATTGGCGATCAACAATGGAAAGATCTTCAACTGGTTGAGTTCTCCGCGGGCATGCTGGGCGCAATCGGGGAGGACGCGCGTAAAGCGATTCCGGACCTGGAACGAGCTGCGGCAAGCTATGACAGCGATTCGCCGGATTCTTACGCAAGGCGGCAATGCGTTTGGGCTTTAGAAAAGCTGGATGCCGATTGCGAGGTTTTCGTGCGTTTGGCTAGGTCGGAATTTGGGGATACCCGCAAAGAGGCTATTTCAAGTCTTGCGAAGCGGTGTCCGGAATTAGCTCATTTCGAGGCATCACGACTATTGGGCGATTCACAAGCAGACGTGCGAATTAAATCGCTTGAGATCCTCTCCGAATTGGAGACTGAGAATTCGGCCCCATTCGAACGTGCGCTCGACGATCAGGATATCTGGGTACAGCTTTCTGCAGCAAAATCGCTGAAGAAACATTACCCCGAAAATCTGTCTCAGGACACGATTTCGTCGCTCGGGAACGGGTTGTGGCATAAACGTTTGAGGAGAATCGGTGATGCCCGCGATTTAACTCGATACCTGGAAGCGATCCGAGAGCTCTCCCCCTCTATCGCATTCGATACCGCAACGGTGTTACTGAACGACAATAACACACGAGCTTACGAACCGAATAGAAAAGCGATCGAGGAGTTTTTGTCGACTGTCGGAAGTGATAGCCAAGGGAACGGAACTGGCCGTTAACAATTCAGCCAATTACACCAAGAACTCGCCTCGGTTGCATCGGCCGCGTGGAATTCGCTCGATCGCTTCGGCGCAGTTACCGCGAAACTTGAGACCGCTATTCGGGCAAACGTGCAGCGACGCCGTCAAAGTGTTGAGGTCCTTTCACTGAAGTGAGCAAGTAGATTTTAGGCGCTGCATTGCTCGCTGGCCGTCACGACTTGCCCTTTGTGGCAATAACAGATCGCACCGTTGCTCTACATTCGTGATGATCGAGTGACAGGCAATTCAAGAAATCGTCACGGACGTCTTCGAATTCTGGACCACAATGGTCTCGAAGCAGGCAACTCGGTCAAAACGCGTACGCCATGCTTTAAGAACGTCAGCCGCGGCACACCCTGAAAAGCTCAATTCTTCGTCGGGTACGGTGAAATCACGTATTAACTCCATGCCCAGTCGTTCAAGTGTGGCCGGTATCTTGCCCGCCATTCGGAAGTCGTAGCGCGACTGATGAAGGGAGTCGGCGACATAGCGGTTCAACAGCTCACGCGTGCGAGCCGAGACGGGTTCGTGTCCGAACAGATCATCGATTTCCGTCAGTGCCAACCAGCCACCAGGACGTAAGTGGCCTATCCATGATGCAAGGGTATCGTCTAGCGATGGAAATACGCGGCGGTAAAGCTGGACCAGATTCCGTCCGCCTGAAGGGACGAGTCAGAAAACTGGCTAAGGTTAGCCACGCGAAATTGGGCGTGCTTGATGTGTCGACGATTTGCAAACGCGACCAAATCTTCGTTGATGTCCAGGCCAATGACGTGTGCCCCACGCGCCGCAAGATCAGCCGCCAAATCGCCGATGCCGCAACCGAAATCGAGTACGAGTTTTCCCTCCAATTCCGGCAGCGCATCGAGAACGGTTGGCCAGGAACGCCAGTTGTATTGCTGCGAGTATTCTTCAGTGATGCCCACCACACCCATCCAACACGATGATCAGCGATGAGTTGTTCATGGGAAATCTACGTCTATGACCAGCGAGCGTGAATTTACCGCCTTTATTGCGTCAGCCGATTGCTGTGTGTCACAATTCTAGACGTCCGCTTGGCCGCCCGCCAGCAACGTGTTCGGTCGAGTTCTCGCGATCTCATATAGTTGTTGACGGGCATTTCGCTCATCTGGCCATGCCGTCGAGTTCTAAAGCCGAGACGCCTTGCGCCGACGGGGTTTCGACTGCGTGCAGCCCGCTTCGGTCTGGCACCACGCCAAGGGCATGTTGCCGGCCCTTGTGGTTTGGGGGATCGGGTCTCCTTGGCGCGGCGGATGCATCGACC
>CAVPPY010000006.1:0-428990 GCA_963707245.1 Pirellulaceae bacterium | reverse complement strand
TACCCTGGCAACCTACGATGCACTCAGCGGCGGCAGGGCGACGCTCAGCAACGGACCGGAAGCCATTGCCGAGTATCCGGATGCCATCCTGCGGGCGGCCATGAGCATTGAAACGTTCCACAAGGCCTCGCTCGTGCACGACGACATCGAGGACGACGATGGTTTTCGCTACGGAATCGGCCCACCTGCATCGCCGTACGGATTACGCGACCGCGATCAACGTGGGTGATTATCTGATCGGCCTCGGTTACCGGCATGGTGCTGCCGGGATGCGGCCCATTTGGGCCCGCAGGCGGCTTGCGATATTCTCGATTGCCTGGCCGGTGCCCATACGCGTTTGGCAGAGGCGGGCAGGAGTTTTTATGGCGCAACGCTAGCGATAAGTGCTTGAAGCCGTTGGATGCACTGAAGGTCTATGCCCTCAAGACCGCACCCGCCTTTGAGGCTGCACTGTTCACCGGCGCACGTTTGGCGGGTGATACAACGCACATGGCAGAGCCACTGCGCAACTTTGCCAGAAATATCGGCGTGGCTTTTCAAATCTTGAATGACCTGAATGACTGGCAAGGCGATCAAGACAACAAATTACAGGCCGGGGGCGATGTGTTGGGCGGACGCCCGACCCTGCTGTGGCGCTCGCTCTGTCGAGCCTACCTCCGGCCGAACGAAGCCAGTTGCTTGGCCTGACGGCTCCCGATTGCGAATTGCCGGCGGCCGACCGGATCCGTCGTGTTGAAGGGTATTACCGGCAGGCCAAGGTATTCGAACAAGCAGCGGCTGGTCGAAAAACCGAAGCAACGCGTGCTGCGAAGCGGCCGCCCAAATTCCATCCGAGGCCATGCAGCGTCTGCTGCTTTATCTCGTCGACACCGTGCTGGAACGCAATCCGCCCAGCGAGCCAAGCGTGGTTCCAATTCATCACCTGGCAGCCTTGCCCATTGCCGCCAAGTAGTCATGCCAGGAGGCCCAATGTGACCGAGGCAATTCCGCCTGCATCCGAGCTGGACGACCTGATTTCACTGTTTTACCGCCAGCCACGCCTACTCGGGACATTCAGCGAGCAGCCAGCCGCAGATTGCCCGGAGAACTATCGGAAGTTGCTGGGGCATGAGGATCATATGACGGTGACGGTCAGAACGCCGCCATGGTTGCCAGGTCGATGTCCAAGTCTTAGAAAGCAAATCCACTCCCACGCACTACCTGCGCAAGATTGTGTTGCGAAGGAAAAGCGACCCGGCGATTAGTGCAATACGGGATCGTGCGGCTGGCTCTGGAAACGCTCAGCCTGCCGTCCGCGATGAAATTCTTCAGCAGAAGATCCCTTTGGGACGCGTGCTCATCGAACATGATGTCATGCGGCATGTACAGCTCAATGCGCTGTGGGAAGTTAAAGCGGGAGAGGAGTTGTGTCACCTGTTCCAGGTGAGCCCGGGCACTTGACCTATGGCCGCACAGCCTTGATTTACTGCAACGGTGAGCCAGCCGTTGAACTCTTAGAGATTGTCGCCCCTGAAGATAGTTTTTAATTTCTGGCTGTTCGTTTGATCTTCGGCAAACTCTCTCACCTGCGTTGCCAATGGCCAATACCCAGGGGGAGGTGGCGAGCAATGCCGCGTGCGACTAGTCCCTAAATAAGTATATGCCGGACGGCTTTTGCGTTGGTTTTGCGGGCGCAGCGTGAGCGGCCGGGCCAGCCGGTGTGATTTTTCTGCGATGTGTTTCAGGCATGATATTATTGGGTGCCCCGAGGGCGTTTGTGCGCTGGCGGCGGTACCGAGACCTACGTATCTCGGCTTCAATACGTGTCGGTCATTCCAACGCAAATGTCAGCCAGCGGTTGAATATATGTAATGACTCATTCCAGCTCAGTAGGCGTACAGTCAAGCGTCGTCCGCTGCGAATAATCTGCGCTGGTAGACGTACGAACTGCTCAACGAATCGCTTGAATTCCATCCGAATGATCTGACGCCGCTCGTGCTTCTGCTTTTCCCGCCAACGTCCGTCGACAGGAATGCTAAGACCGATCCAAGCCTTTAAACTCCAGCTCAGGGCGGTCATGACCATGAACGCCCAATTGGACTCCAAGTTGTCGACTGGCGCGTGCAAGGCTCGGCACTGATTCAATTGCGCAAGAACATTTTCTTGCTCGCAACGAGCATTGCTCGCGTAGACAACTTCGCTCGTTGAAAGCTGTGTCTTAGATTCGTTCGTGAGGTAGAAGAAGTAGACGTAGTCATCGAATAATCGGCCTTGCTTGGTAACCTCCAGTTCTTTGCACACGATTACCAAACGGTACGTTTCATCGCAATCAGCTGGGCTATACGCAACTTCGGTGACCCATTCAGCGGCAAGGCGTTTATTCTCATAACCGCGCTCAGCCACGATTTGCTCTTTCACGTTTTCGGGACGTGCGCGATCGGGAGTTCGGGCATCATATTTGGAGGGGCGCCGTAATTGTTGCCAGTCGTCGATTGCCACTTTTTCGGCGATATTCACCAATCCGGCGTAGGCTTTCATACCGAACACGAACTTCACACCCGCCTCATTCCAACGGTCCAGGTGAATGGTCTGTGTGAAGGCCGTGTCACCCCGCAACACGATGCGACGAAAGCCAGCCTTGCGGCAAAGATCAATCGCATGATCCGCTTCATTGGCTGCGCCTTCCTGACTGGGACGGTTGCCGCTGCGATTGACGATTCGTAGCACTTCGCCAGTCTCCGCTAGTGTCAGCACCAATGGATGATAGCCCCAGATGCCTTTGTAGCTAATATCCATCCCAGCCTTGCACTGACCAGTGGTTTCGACCATGGTGCCATCCATCTCAATCGTGGCTTGCTCGAAGAAGCTGTCGTCTTGCTGCCGCCAAACATCCATGCGAACTTCGTCAAACGCGTCCTGTAAGCGGTTGATATTGTAGGGCGTGAATCGTCTGCAAAAGTCGCCCGCAGTCGTTGGATCGGGAATGCGCTCAGCGCCGATCGAGTCTAAGAATAACTCGTCATTGCGTCGCGTCTCGATATCTTGCAAGCAAGTTCCGCCGCACAGTGCGTTGTATGCCAAATTCAGAACGTGATCCGACTCGTGATAAGGCATATGCTTTTTGAACACATGAAGTTTCTGGTCAATACGTTCGGGGAGTCTGAGTTTCTGCGCGAAGGCATGCACAGCTGCTAGGCCACCGAAGGCCGTCCCGCCTGCTTTTTGTGCAAGTTCATAGCGAGTGTTGCTGCCAGAAATCATTGGTTCACCACGATCGTATCCGGCTGATTTGTCGAGCCGTCGTTGGATGCGTCGTTTGCGTTGTCGAATCAATTGTGCTTTAATTGTCTTCACTCGAAATCTCCATCGTTGGTAACGAGCTATCCGTTGGGCCGTCCCAAACAGACCAACAAATAGCAGGGCATTTCGAGTTTTTTTATGCGCAAATCCCGTGCCAATAACCCGGCATATACTTATTTAGGGACTAGTGGTCTGTCAGGTTTAAGGGTAGCGGTTAGACTGCGTCGGGAAAAGGGTCGGATTGGGAGAAGGGGTCAGACACCAAAAGTGCGAAGCACCCGAAGGGCCGTTCCGGCTTTTGGTGACGACCCCTTTTCCCCGCTTTTGGTGTCTACCCCTTTCCCAACCCTAATTATTATTCTGACAAGCCACTAGGGTCGAGGCAGTATCGCCAACTGCAGCTTGCGAAAGCGAACTTGCGTAGGACCACCCGAGTGCAATTGCAGCGCAAAAATTCCCTGTCGACCCCGTCCGGGTCGTCTAATCAACACACGGCTGTCCATTGATCCAAGTCTGGATATGGTTACCGACAGCTTGAACTTTATACGTGTTCCATTGCCCAGGTTTGACGTGCGACTCGCCGCTTTGTTCCCATAACAGGCCGCGACCATGCTCTTCGTAGAGCTTGCCCCACCAACCTTGGCCAATATCGGCCTGATAGCCGGCCACCGAATCTTCCTCGACACTTGGCTGCGGAATTGAAGGCCACTGTTTCCCACGTTGTCTACCAGTTGTACTTCAAAGGACAATTCGAAATCATCGGCCAGCATCTGGCTGGTCAAGAACGCATTCTGTTTCAGTCCCTGAGTCTGACCAACAATTTCGCCATTCTCCACAGACCACAGGGCCGGATCGCCCGACCAGCCAGCGAGATCCTTGCCATTGAAGAATTGCGAAGCGTTTTCGTTGGTCGCGCGGAGCGGGGCCTGCGACTTAGAACGCAGATAGGCCAGCAAGCTGCGAACCTCTAACTCGTTAAACTGGGTGAGCTGATTTTCTGGCATCATCGATTGATCGGAATCCTTGCGTTCATCGATTTCGTCTTTGGGCAAGACGAGCATGGCCTCCGCGGTCTGGATCGTGACTGCCTGGTCGGTCTCACTGCGTACGATTCCGGTGATAACTTGGCCGTCGAGCGTCAAGAAAATGGATTGCCGATACTCCTTAGCCATGACCGCACTGGGGTCGATGATATTCTCCAGCAAATAGTCCAGATTCGCGCGATTGGAGCCCGTCAGGTCCGGACCGAGCGTTTCACCTAGTCCGTAGAGCACGTGGCAACGCTGGCAAGTTTTTGCAAATATCGCACGTCCGGTCGCCAGGTCGGGCTCGGGTAAATCCTGGCGGGCGACCAGTTGTCTGGCTGCCTCGATGAACTTGAGCTTTTCGTCGCTACTCTTGCGAACTTGCCCCCAAACCTTTGTTAACTGCTGTTTTAATTGCTCGTCGTCAAAGTACTCGATTTGCCGCGCCAGTTCGGCCGACAAATCGCTAGCTGCAATGCGGCCGTCGGCAATGGAGTTTCAGCAATGCCCTGGCTCCAGTCACACGACTGGCGAGCGTTGCCACGGCGGATTGTCGTTCGGCGGCGTTCAGACTCGAGTAGCCAGCTATGAGTTTCTCTGCGGCTTCGGGAAGATCATATTGAGCCAAGCCGCGAATGGCTGCCTGCTTGAGTCTCGATGGAGTTGGCTGCTCAAGCAGTTTGAGCAACAGTTCGGGCAAGCTCTGGATCATTGGCTGCCAACAGTGCTTGCACGGCTTCGATCCGTTGCGGTTCAGCCGATGTTGCCATCAGCTAACAAGGTTCGCATTCGCTGCATGGCTGCCGTATCCCCAAAGCTGACACCAATCGCAGTAGCCCTCAACTGGACCTGCCGATCAGGGCTGGAAGCCAGCCGCACAAAAACAGCATCCCAGCCCTTGGGTTTCTGCGCTCGTCGTTGGCCAGACAAGGCGGCGCGCATGGCATCCAGAAAAGTCAGCTGCACCTGCGTGTCGGTGGTTTTGTTCAGGGCGGCGGTCATGCGTTCCAGGGCGACCAGTCCACCGGACCCAGCCACGCGACGTAGCATGAATTCTCGCAACAGGGGTATGCTCTCGCCGGCAGTCATGCCCAAAGCCAGCGCGCGATCGGGATCGGCGTCGGCCAAGGGTTCCATCGCGTACCAAAACATAAGTGGCAGATTGTGATCGCCAGCATCCTGCGGATGACTGACCAGCCCAGGCAAAATAGACCACCGCTGCGCGGGCGGCATTTTGTCCAGGGCAGACGCTATGGCCTGACGGACGATAGGCGATGCGTCGGCCCGGGCCATATCCCTTAGGAGTGCAGCTTCGGCGGTGGTCAACTGCGCCATGTCATGGCCCGACCGTCGCTGTTCCACCAACAGACGCAGTCCCCAGGCGCGAACATAGGGACTGGTGTCTTGCAGAATCTGCTTAAACAATGCGGAGTCGAACGCACCGACTGCATGACGGGCCCACATGGCTCGCAAGCGTCGCGTATCATCGGGATGCTGGGTGGCAATCTCCACCAACCGCTCAATCGCATCGGGCGAAATCTTGCGTTCCGCCGCCCGTTCCTGAAGCTGTCGACGCGCATGGCGGACATACCAATCATTGTCATTCAGACAATGTTCCGCCAATTCTAGATCGCTCAATTCAGCTAGATTAACTTGAATGGGCTTTGATTCACCGTAACTGATCTTATAGATCCGCCCATTGCTCCGGTCGTGGACCTCCACCTGGGGTCGATGACAGGCCTGCATGTCGTACCAATCGATGAAGGTAACCTGGCCATCGGGTCCATATCTCATGTTGAGAATCTGTGAGGCCTGGTCGCCGGTCAGCAGAAAGTCGGGACCGTGCTGTCCGACATAGCCGGAACCATTAGGAACCAGGAGGTCTGTATTCAGGCGCTGTCCGTGGATATTATTCATGAACAGCACGTCGCGATATTTCTCTGGCCACTGCCCTCCCAAATAGATCATCGCGCCTGCATGCGCATGACCACCTCCCGCTTCATCAGATTTTCCATTTCCTCCGTGCGGGTTGGATCCCAAGTAGTGCAGATGATCGGCAATTGTAGAAATGTCGGCATAGGTATTCTTGTTGAAGTGCTCGCCTGCTTGGCGTTGATAGCGGGCTCCGGGGATGATGTGGTACAGGTGTGGTATGACACAGGCTGTTACGAAGGCATCGCCGTGATCATTAAAATCAACGCCCCAGGGGTTGCTGGTTCCGTGTGCAAAGACCTCAAACTCGTGCCGCAACGGATGGTAACGCCAAACGCCGGCATTGATCGCCGTGCGATCCTCAGCGGCGCTTCCCGGCTTGCCGACTAGCGAATGCGTGAACACGCCATGGCAACCATACAACCATCCATCGGGGCCCCATATAAACGTATTGAGCGTCTCGTGCGTATCTTCGTAGCCCCAGCCATCGAGCACTATTTGGGGCTCGCTGTCCGCCACATCGTCGCCGTCGTGGTCGGGAATGAACATCAGGTATGGGGCTGCTCCCACCCACACACCACCAAAGCCTACTTCGATACCGCTGACCAGATTCAAGCCTTCATAAAACACCTTGCGAGAATCAAACTGGCCATCGCCGTTCGTATCCTCAAAAACCAAGATCTGATCGCGTCCCCGCTGGCCCTCGGCGCGCAGCGGATATTCGTAGGCTTCTGCAATCCAGGTTCGCCCTCGATCGTCTAGGGCCATGGCAATGGGTTGGCGTACATCTGGTTCGGCTGCACAGACCGAGACGCGAAAGCCCTCGGGCAGCTTCATGGCCGCGGCTGCAGCGGCGGCGTCCAAACCTGTGTGGGGATACTCGTCAGCAACCAGCGGGGAGCTGGCGGGCGTCAAGGGTCCAGGTTTGGCAACATGCAGACGGAAATGATCAAAATTGAGATGTCCCCAGCCACCGCTGGCTTCATCGACCAGGCGGATGAACATCTCGCGATCCCGCACCCGCTGCAAATCGACGATCACGCGGCTGAGGTCCTCCGCCTGCGAGCCACTGATAGTGAAAAAGGGCTTTTCCTCTCCTACGGCATAGAGCTCGACGCGTGTCTTCGATGAATTCCCACCACCCACGTAGAACGAAGCAAACCTGGCGGTCGCCTGAAAGGATGCGGAGGTCAAGGTGCCCACAGGCGCGTCACCCACTTTCTCAAAACCACCAATCCAGTAATTGCCCAAGTGACGGCTGCGCATGTCAACGCGGCGAGCGGACACGGTATCGCCTTGGATAGGTTGGCCAGCAAAGGCGTCGCCCTGCGGAGTCCAATCCGCCAACGTGCCGCTTTCAAAATCGAGGTTCAACGGTCGTCCGTCGGCGGAGGTCGGTTTCAGGCCATCGTCCGGGGCGGCAAAGCTCTCACCTGGTCCGCGAAAACGCAGGTAGTCCAGCCCCACCATGAAGCCTCGTACGGCTTTGGGATTGGCTCCCAGAATTTCAATTTCCAGCTTGTGCTTTCCCTGTTTCAAATTCGACGTCTTGAATTCCAGCAGGCCGGTGGTGACAACTTCTGGGTTGTACAGGTCGATGGGTTCTGACAGCGGCTGGCCATCGATGCTCAATTGCACGATCCCATAGTCACGCGCGCAGGTTAGGCTTAGTTCAATGGCTTCGACATCCCGCAAGACATCCAAGGGCAGCGTTAGCTTGTCGCCTGGCTTGCGCACCGGTCCACCATAATTGGCTGGCACCGCTCCACGCGTCTGCCTTGAAACTGCCCATGGGTTGGGCGCCCGCTTTTCCAGCACTGACCTCTGCCTTGAGATCCTCTGCTTCGATGGCCGAAGCAACTTTGCCATCGGCGCCAATGGGCGAGCGTGGTCCACGTTTGGCCTCGGCCGTTTGCACATCGGGCCGCGGATCGCCGACGTAGACTTTAGGCTGAGCTGCAGCGAACTCGGCGGGCGATACCGAACGGCGATTTTGCAACATGACATTGGCCCCCAGCATGCCGCCCGTAGCTACATCCAACAGGCCATCCGCATTGATGTCGGCCACGCAGACCTGACGGCCAATCCCGGTCTCGCCAGCGATGGGATAGGGTATCCAGTCAACACCCTGTTCGCCACGCACCAGTTTAAACCAGGTGGCGATCGCACCGGCATCCCACATGGGACTCTGCTGGTGATGAGAATAATAGGTTTTCCCGGTAACAATGTCCTGCAGTCCATCGCCATCCATATCGGCTAGTCGCAGGCTATGCAACTCGCTGAAGAGCACTCCGTATTTATTCTGCGAAGGATGGTCCCCCATGATCACATGGCGTTTGAAAGCGGTGCCAGTTTCCGGCTCGGTTTGCTCGTACCAGGACAAACCAAAATCATGTGCGGCTTCGCTAGTAATGATGTCGTTATCGCCATCGCCATCGACGTCGTAGGCAAACATCTCCGCGCCACCATAGGCGCTTGAGAATTTAACCTGATGCTCGCGCCATCTTCCTTGCGTTGCCTGATCTTGGGGTTGCTCATACCAGCCACCCGCATGCAAGATATCCAACAGCCCATCGCTATTAACATCACCTATGCCAAGTCCATGTCCAAATTTGGAAGCAGTCACCTGTTCGGATATGGGATGAAAGACCCAGGCTGAAAAGGGTTTTTCCCAATCGATCGTCGCGAAACCAAAAAAACCGTCGCGGGTACAGACCAGCTCGGGTCTTTCGTCGCCAATCAGATTGGCCAGTTGTGGCGATTCGTTGGATACCCAATCGAATACCTGGTGTTTTACCCAAGCCGTCGGGACTTGGTCAGCTGCCTGCTCGCGCCCGGATTGCATTGGATTCTCGTAGACATAGGCGGGAGTGCCAGGAAAGCCAACCACGAAGACATCGTTCGCCCCGTCTGCATTGAAGTCATAGATCCAGGCGAAGAAATGATTGGCATAGGCCTCCATGGGTTGTTCCTTGGCCGGAAAAATCTCATGTTTCTCCGTGAATGCCGGCCCTGCAAACCAATAGGGACCATAGACCACATCCATGTCTGCGTCGCCGTTGATATCGCCGACGGCAATGCCTTCGGAGAAATAGGTTGGCGTCAACTGTTGCCTTTTGAATTCCAGCAGCACGCTCTCCTGCGCTTGTGCCGCGCGGCCGCTTATGCAGGCGACGAGAAACGTCACAATCAGGTGAATATGGCAACGCATGGTCGGCCTCGACGGGTAGGAGAGAGCGGGTGGGGACGATGAGCCAATACAGGTCGTCAGGTTTGCTTGCCGAACCGGACGCCTCCAGGACTCGTCCGCAATCAAGTTACCCAATTAGCCGGAACGCGTTAGCGTCCGGTTTCCGCAATAACCGAGTGCTCATGCATTCCGGCTGATTTCGAATTGGGTAGTTTATTTGCGGACGAGTCCTAAGTAACAGTGTAACTCATCCTAACTAACGTTTCGCGCCCTGCGAAATATAGCTGAATAGATCTCGAATCTGTTGGTCGCTGAGTTGCTTGAGCTGATCCTCGGGCATCAGCGAGCTGGCCAGTGCCTGGAGCACTTCAATCTCCTGGCGCACGAGAGTCGTCAATTGGTTGTCGGCGGTGCGGATGGTGACCGAGTTCTTATCTTGTGCAGCAATCATGCCTGTGACCACGCGCCCATCCTCGGTGAGCGCAGCGTAGGATTGGTATCCTTCGCGAATCTCAGCGCTGGGTTCAACGAGCGCCACCAGCCAGAAACTTGGATTGCCGCGATCATAAGCATCCAGCGGTGGACCGATCGTATTCCCCTCCCCGAATAGCTGATGGCATACGGCGCACATTTTCTTGTAGTGCTGCTGGCCGCTCTCCACATCGCCCGTGCCTGTCGCCAACACAGCTTTCAATCGCTGCATCTCCGCCACCTTTTGTTGGCTGGACAGACTGACCGGCGGGCCAAAAGCCTGCTCGACTAGACTGGCGATCTCCGGATCGGTGTAAGCCCGTAATTGTTGCACAACATCCAGCGGAAGGTCCGTGGGCTTCAAGCGCCAGTCCGTTATCTCGCGCAGCAGTTGCTTGGCCCATGTGCCGCGGGTAGCCAAGGTGCGGCAGGCTGTATCTCGCAAATCGTGCTCGGCGGAGATGGAACTGCCGAACTGTGCCACCAGATTTTCGGCAATGTGTGGGTCGTCAAAATTGCGAAGCGCCACCAGCGCCACCCGCTGTAACGCGGGTTCCGCGTGGCCACGGGCTATTTGAATCAGAGTAGTTCGTGCGGCCGCGTCCCGCGTTTCTCCCAACGCGCGCGTTAATTCAATTCTTAGCCCTAGATTCTGCTGGGGATCGTTGACGACTCGCACGGCATCGGCCACCGCATTGGCAGAACCCTGTTGCAGTGCGATCACCAGGCCAGAGGACCCCAGCGAACGCTGATAGTCTGCCAGCTCTGCTGCCAGCGAAGCGGGTAATTCGGGAATCGCGCGTCCCTGAAAGGCGCGGAGCATGCCCAGCAACAGCAATTCGCGCGATGCATCGTCCGCTGCGAGCTCGACCAGACGCCTGCAGTGATCGAGATCCTCCGGTCCGGCAGCGGTAGCATAGCGTTGCATCAGCCGTCCAATCACTGCCTGCCGGGTAAGCGGCAAACGCCACACCTGCGCATCGCTGAACAGCTGTTCGATGAGTGGCCAGTCATCCGCGTGAGCCTCAACCGCCCACCAAATCATCAGCGGCAGGTGTGGGTCCGCGACGTCGTCCGCATGCGTCAACAGCTGGCGGACAATTGCCAAGCCAGCCTCGGGCGGTAGACGCTTGGCGGTAGCGGCTAACTGGCTGCGGACCTGTACGTCGGTCTCCGAACGAGCCAGCTCTGCCAAACCGGGAATAGACCTGTGATGATCGCCCAGCAAGCGCACGATCCAGCGTCGCACGTGCGGGTTCTCGCTTGCCAGCCAGCGGCCCGCACGCTCGTCGGTCAAGGCACCCAGCAGATGGATCGCCCACAGAGCTTCCAGCGAGCCCTCGTTGGAAAGCATTTCCTCAAGAGGTTCCAGCACCGGCAATTCATCGCGCCAACCCAACTCGAGCACCGCCCGCTGACGAACCCACTTGTTGGGATGCCGCAGCAATTCGACCAAAGACGCCGCGGGTATGCTATGCAGGTCTCCCATGTCAAACTTGGGAACGCTACCGGTCGGAACGATGCGATAGATGCGGCCACTCTCCTTATGCCAGTCATCGAGTGGGCTGACATGACTCAGACGCGTGTCGTACCAGTCAGCGATGTACACGCCACCGTCTGGGCCGACGCCTGCATAGACTGGACGAAACCAGCGATCGGGGCTCTCCGCCAGATTCTCGCAGGTCTTCAGTACGATAGCTCGAACCATCAGTTATTCGTTTGGAATTCCAAATCAAGTTCTGCATGGCGTTGGGAGCGATGATGTTGCCCGCGAATTGACTGGGCAACAAGCCACCCTCGTAAATCGCAAACGCTTGGGCAAAGCGGCGATCATCGCCAATTAAAGGCATGTGCTCAAAGAAGCCAAAGGCGTAAGGATTTGTCAGCGGACCATGTTTGCCCCAATTCTTGGAGGAGTAGGAGCCTTGCGGATAATAAAAGCCTCGTGTATTTCCACCGTTGTTTCCTGAGAATACACGCCCCGCTGCATCGATTTCCAGCGAAAAAGTATTTCCGCCTCCCTCCGCGTAAATCTCAAATTCATAGGAATCGGGATGGTAGCGCCAGATGCATTGCCCTTCGAAATGCACTCCCTTGGTAGCCCGCGAACTGACCGTACCCACCGTCGTGCTGCCGTTCGCGCCGTACAGCCAACCATCGGGACCCCAGAGCAAACTATTGGCTATCGAATGCGTATCCTGCAAACCGAATCCGGAAAGATGCACCTCGGGGTCCCCGTCCGGTACATCGTCTCCATCCCGATCGGGATAGAACAACAGATAGGGAGGATTCAAGACCCAAATCCCGCCATGGCCAACCTGCACGGCCGAGGCGATATTCAGCCCGCTGATGACATCCTGATGGGTATCGAGCAGGCCATCATGATCTGTATCTTCAAAAACACTGATTACATCTTTACCCGAGACACCGTGCGGGGGCGGTTCGGGTACCTTGTCGAAAACAGCCCGCAAGTGCTGGTCGTATTTGATGATCTTCAAGCCAGCTGGGAATTGGTACTGACGATACTGCACCACCCACATGCGACCCTTTGAATCCCAGGATAGGAACAAGGGTTGGGAAACGGCTGGCTCGCTGGCTACCAGTTCGATCTGCAGCCCCGGATGCATCCGAAACTGATTGACGGCCTGATCTGCGGGCGTGGGCAACGAACCATCGGACATAACGCCGCGCGGCGGAAAACGCTGCATGAACTCGGCGACCTGACGATTGCCGGCTACCGCCGCGTTCTCCGTCGCCTGCCGTGTTTCCTCAGCAGCTTCCTGCGATGTTTTTTCGACTTGGGAGTGGGCCAGCTGGGGCATGCCGCACAGGGCCACCGCCAGCAAGCAGGTCATCCTGCAGCAATTCATAAATCAATCCGCCTGGTCTTATTTGGACAACATTATCGAAAGACGTTTAGCGATTCCATTCGACCTCTTCGCTGCCGCTTTCCGCCGGCTCCGGCTGCCATCGCTCGAAGGATCGGGCCAGCAGGCCAATGTACAGTCCGCTGGACAACGCGCATCCCAAGGCCGCTCCCAACAGGTAGCTCGTGGGTGAGGCGCCCAGCAGGCCCGCTGCCAGCGCAGCTCCCAGCGAAGCTACCACCAGCGTCGGCAACAGCATGGCGAAAAATACCCACACGCTCAGCATGGCCCGCCCCGCCGCCAGTGCGTCGCGTTGCTGAAGGGCCCTGGGGCGGATAATATTCCATGAGCCCAGCAGGTTGATATTGGCAATCACCACCACCGCAGCAGGAACCATGGCGATGGCCGTTTTCAAGACCAGCCATCTGTCCTGGGGCAGCAAAACCAGAAACAGCAGCGTTATCAGGGCATGCAGTACCGCGACTGGCAGCACAGGTCCGGCCAGCAACCCCAATACGATTCGCCACGAAGCCATGGGCAGCGATTTGAGCATCTCGCGTTGGGCAACCGGTCCCAGAAAGCCCACAGGCAACTGCAACAGCAGTAGAAAATCAGCATAGGCAGTCAGGCCTGCCATCCAGCCTATGGCGGATGCACCGGCGAGTCTTTGCTGGTCAACCATCATGGGAATGACCAACACTGCCCCAACGATAACCGTGGTGAACACGATGAAACGCGGCAGTATCCTCAACGAATGCACGACTTGCATCCAAGCGACGGCTCCAATTCCACCCAGGTTAGCGAACATGGGCAGAGACAGCCGGCTCGTCCATCCCGATTTGACATGCGTACCGCTCCGCAGTGCTGCCTGACGCCGCGAGACCGATGAGTCAGTTCGCGCCGTGGAAGTCTCCAGGTAATTCCCACCGACAGCATAAACACCCAGCACCAGCAAACCGACCACACCCAAGCGGGTCGGCAGCATGAGCAAGGTATCGGGAAAGAACTGCAGCGACGAAATGGGCTTGAACATCCACCCAGCGGCGGGCAGGATGACGCTACCCAGGCTGGTTTCTGCAGCTGCAGAAGCGATCACCGATAGCTTGGGCTGCAGCCCTTGCGAGCGCACCAACTGCATCGATTGCATGATCAGCAACAAAATGGCGACGATGGCGCATGCCGTGAATATGCGTCTGAGTTGACGGATCAAAGTTGGCTGGGCATGCCGCGCTGACAATGCCACGATCATGCCCACCAAGAGCGATACCGTCACCAGCATCCAAATGCCGATTACGGTTGAGGGATAGCTGGCCACATAGGTCGCGGCAATGAGAGATAGGAAGGCAGCGCTAATAAGAGATCGAAAGGCCATTCTGATCAGATTCAGGGTGATCACATCCCGATCTCGGAATGGCCCGCCAGCCACAAAATGGATCTCGGCGGGACGCATCACCAGGCCGCGGTCGGCAGCCGCCGTGAGCCAGGTACCCAATAAATACAGCAAGGCCCAGAATGGCATGGCTGCACCGAATCGCTGTGTGGCCGCATCGGGTGCGCTCAATGTTCGCGCGAAGACAAAAAAGCCCACCAGGACCAAGATCAGCCCCAGCAAGAACAACTTCCTCCAGTTGCGCCGCAGGTTGGCCAGGGCCCTCATCGACCCACGGAAATCAAACCACAACAACTGCCACAATGCGGGATGCATGCTTCGATCAGCCCTTATCTCGCGGCAGGCTTGAGGTGAATGTCGGCAAAATCCAAGAACAGCTTCCAGTCTTCGGCTTCCAAACCATGTCCACCAGAGCGAATGTGGTAGCCGGTCTGCCCCACGACTGTTGCTTGATTCAGTGCGGGCATTCGATGGTCGCTGATAGCCTTTTGTCCGAGCAACTCGTAAACCGGTGCAGCCGAAACCAGGGATAAATATTCGCCGCGTGGATCCGCCCACAGATCTTCGTCAGCGCTAGTGACATACACGGCCCGCGGCGCCAGCAGGCCGATGACCTCGTGCTGATCTACGGGCAGATCAGCTTCCTTGCCAGCGTAAGCCGAAAAATTCTTGCAGAACCAGTGGGGAAAAGAACTGGTGATGCGGGCTACGGTTTCACCATAGGTGCGCCGCGACAGAGCGGCACCGCCGCAGCCTGAATTGTTACTGTAGGCCACGGAAAAACGCGGATCCTCGCAGGCCGCCCACAAGGCGGTCTTGCCACCCCGCGAGTGCCCAACGACGGCCACACGCGTGGCATCCACCGCATCCAGCGTAGCCAAATAGTCCAGCACGCGACTGGCTGCCCAGCCCCAAGCCGACAGGCTCCGCCAGGCGTCGTCCGCCGGCTCCTGTCCATCGGCAAAGAAAGCGCGCACGCCCTCGGCATATCCGTCCTTGCGATCCGGATCGACATCCGATGTATGGAAGGAGGCCGTCGCGTATCCGCGTTCGATCAACTCTCTCACCGGCCAAAATGCATCCGTCTCGGCAATCGCCTTTTCAACGGGTGTCGAGTAACGATTGTTGATCAGAATCACAGCCGGGACCTTGCCAGACACATGATTGGGGAGAAACACCGTAAATGGGAATTGGAAATGGCGATCGTCAATGGTCAGCTTGGCCAACATGTCGTAGGCCGTCGCCCGACCATCAAACACCTGCTCCCATGACTTGAGCGGTTCAAACTCAATCAGCACCTCGGTCGTCGGTCGACGCCCGTAAACCTCGTTGCGGAACAACTCCAGCAACTCGTCGCGGCGAATGGACTGCCATTGCTTTGCTGAAGTGACGGACTGGCCAGCCTGGGTCGTCAAGGCATCCGGTAGCGCGTAGTCAGGAACCCGGGATTCGTCATAGTTAAACTCCGCCCGACTCTCGCTCAATTTCTGCACCAATTGAGGATTGGCCTGCCAAGGCTCCGTCTGCTGGGCGTGGCTCGTGCCCACTGCAGCGGCCGCGAGAGCCCAGGCGATCAACGCTTGTAGGCAAACATTCCCGGTTGTTGTAGGATTCATGATGTTACCTTAGGGGTTATAAAACGACATTGCTTACAAAAAAGCGGCGATGTCCAACTGTACTGCTATCTCCAGACGGCTGAATGGGTCGCGCCCTATCAGTGCAGAGCTGGAACCAGCAGCGATGCGTTGCTGCGGCCAGCAGTATAGCACCTTCCAATAATCGGTTTCCCGAGTTTCATTTTAAGGATAACGCATGCGACCGTATATTGGTTGGTTGTGCTGCTGTATGGCCTGGGGGCCATGCATCACGGCGCAAGAAGCGATTGGATTGGCTGACCTGAATTCGGCCGAATACGCGGCTCTGGAACGCACCAGCGAAGCCAGTGTGGCGGCTACGATTTCCTTCCTGGCTGCGGATGAACTGGCGGGAAGAGGAACACCCTCTCCGGAATTGGATATCGCATCCCGTTATGTCGCCAGCCGATTGCGAGCCGCCGGTGCCGAAGGTCTCGGCCCCCAAGGCAGTTACTTTCTGACATCGGAGATCGATGTTGTCCAAGTACCCCGCCACGGCAGCAAGCTGGTTTGCGGAGGGACCGATGCCCGTGTGAGTTTGGTAAGGGGATCCGAGGGCAGCGAGGGCAACCCCGGCCAGCCGATCACCTACAGCGGCAACGAAACCTTGCGTTGGGATGCGAGCCGCACTGGTGACAAACTACCCGAAGGATTCTCAGCGCCTGTCATTCTGCCCTGGAACACGGACTTGGGGCCCCCGGGCTCGCGTGCTTTTAATAGCGAGGCGCGACGACTCGCTTCCGGTGGCGCAATCGCGATACTGGTTGAAGTGGCCGAGGATAGCCCCTGGTGGAGTTATGCCGAAAGCAACCAAGAGCGGCCGAGAATCGACTCTCCACGCGGAAGGTTGGGTGCACCGATCCTGGTTGTCGCCTCCGGAGCGATCATCGACGGGCAACCCATCAGTCTGAGCATTCCGCCGAACACAAAGGCCAAGGCACAAGTCCGCAATGTAGCTGGCATTCTACGCGGGAGCGACCCAGAATTGGCTCATCAAGCGATCCTGTTCACGGCCCACCTGGACCATTTGGGAAGCGGGGCACCCGGCTCAGACCCCATTTTCAATGGCGCCGACGATGACGCCAGCGGTGTGACGGCGGTACTGACGCTGGCCGATAGCTTCGGCGCACTGCGGCCACATGCAAAACGCTCATTGATCTTCATGACCTTCTGGGGAGAGGAGAGCGGCTTGCTGGGCTCGAAACAGTTTGTCAGCGATCCCGCCTGGCCGCTGCAGGACATCGTGGCCAACATCAATATCGAGATGATTGGCCGCCCTGAAGCCGGAGCTGAGAATAAATGCTGGATGACCGGTTGGACCGAATCGGACCTGGGCTCGCTGTTTTCTCAAGGATCGAGGCGATTAGGCGTTGAAACATTTGAGCATCCGAAATACAGCTCCCAACTGTACCGGGCAAGTGACAATTTTTCTTTTGTTCAAAAGGGTGTTGTCGCTCACAGTTTCTCGGCAGGCTCCTTGCATGAAGATTATCACCAGCCGAGTGATGAATGGCAGAAGCTGAATCTGCCACATATGACCCAGGTAATTCGCGGTCTGTATGCCGGTGCCCTACCACTGGCGCAAGGCAAATGGACGCCCCAGTCGCGTTGACTCGAGCCCACGAACACAGCCAAGGCATACTCACGGAGCGAGTAAGAATGCAATTAAGTCAAGCATCTCCGCCGGGCTTACTTGCTCTTCCAGGCCAACGGGCATGAAGGACACTCCATTGCTCTTAAGCTGCTCGATTTCCTCGCGTGGAATGCGGTGCAGCTTGCCGCCTACCTCCGCAAAATCTATTTGAGTTGACGATTCGTCGCGAATAATGCCGGCGATTACCTGCCCGTCTTGCAAGAGTACCGTATAGCTGGAGTATTTTGGATCGACTTCGCGGTTGGGGTCGAGAATCGTCTCCAGCAATTGTTGAGGTGTCTTGTCGGCCAATGACTTTAGCGGTGGCCCTACATCGCTTCCAATCTGGCCGATGCGATGGCATGCGGCACAAACGCGGGTGAATACCTGGCGGCCACGGTCTGCGGAGCCCTGCCCTGCCGTCTGCATGGCACTTGCATAGCTGGCGATGACATGAGCACGGTCCTCCGCCGCGCGACTCAACACCGACTGAAAGCGCTTGGCCAGCTGCGGATCACGCTCCGCCAGTAAACGCTGCTTGAGATCGGCGGGGATGTGAGCCGGCAAAATGCGTTTGTCCTCCAACGCTGCGAGCAGCAACAGCTGGGATGCGCTGCGACTGCTCAGCACGCGCAGTGCATGTTGTTGTAGGGCTGGCGTCAGGGAAGTGAATCTGGCTAACAACTCTTGGGCCAGGCGAGGGTGATTTGCCCACGACAGACTGCGTATCAGTGCGGTTTGTTCGGACTCGCTGGCCGTCGGAACCAACAGCTCCTCTAGCCAATGGTCCTGGGCCACCGTGGACAACAGACCAATCCATTCCTGATTGCCGGGTGGATCGCTGGTTAACTGCATCTCGATGTAATCTTGCAGTCGCCTTTGCTCGGCTGGCGATAATGCCTGCAGCAATGCTTGAGCCTGTTGATCATTCGGCAGCTGGCAAAGTGCGTCCAGCCACAATCCGACTTGAGCGTTGTGCGGACTGAGTTGTGACGGCAACCAGCTCTTGAATTCGGGTTGCGTGGGAAGCTGTGCGACCCATAAGGGCATCAAGGCCTGCAACCACATTGCGTATTTCTCAGAATCCGCTGGCAACTGCGAAGCTGTCAGTTGGCTATCGCGCAAGAGTTTCCAGCTGTCCTTGCCCGCAGCCACGGAGACCACAGCCCGAACAAGCGCATGATCCACCCGGGGCAACAGGCGCGTGAGCAACTCCAGTCGCAGGCTCTGATCCATATCGGCGGCCGCCTTGGCAATGGCCAGCTGAATACGAGGACTGGAGCTGGTCGCGGCCTTGCGCAGCGCTTCTGCCAGCGACTGCTCCGGTCGCCGAGCCAAATGCTGAGCGCCGATCAATTGAATGGCGTGTTCCAGAACGCGCTCATGCGGATCCTGCAATGCGATCTCGGCCAGCGCTACGTCAAACCAAGCCAGTCGATTGGCAATATGTATACTCAGCAGTCGCGCTTCGGGCTCAACGGCAGTGCGCAGGGCTTTGGTCAATGCCTGGCGAACACCGGCGTCGTGGCCGCGTTCGACCAACAATTGGCTGGCCATGCGGCGTTGCCATGCAATCGGATGTCCCAATCGATCCACGAGTTGCTGGCTGGTGAGTGCGTCCAAGTTGATCAGCGTAGGGTTGGGCGAAGTAGGCAGCGGCTGGGTTGGAGTCGATTTAGAGCCTATCGGAAAAGGGGTCTGACCCTTTGGAGGCGAGTCGATTTCATTGGTTTTTTGGCCTCGCCGGAGAGGGTCAGACCCCTTTTCCGATAGGCTCTTCGTCACTTTCCAAATGCGCCCTCGATCTCGACCGCTGGTCAAATCCAGGTGTTTCTTGATCATGGGAGGAAGGCTCTGGGGGTGTTCGATAACCTCGCGAACCATATCGGCGATATACACTGCCCCATCGGGACCATCGCCCAGCTGGACGGGTCGAAACCAGGTATCGCTTGAACGCACCCATTCGCGATGGTCGTCGATCCGTTGACCGCTCCAGAACAGCCCTTGATCGAGCAGGCGCTTGCGGTGAATGAGATTGCTGCCCACGTCGCACACCAAGGCCGTCTCGGCACCATCGCCAAAGCCCATTTCTTGATCGACGATCCATGTCCCGGTCGCGCCGGTAAAGTAGCCAGCAGCCCGGCCACCTCCTTCGACGATGCCTGGCGCAACACCGCTGATCCGCAGACGTGTGCGCACGACGCGCCAGGGTTCGACTGGACTGGCGCGAAACACTTCGGCCTGCGGTCCATCCTCGGCGATACTGCGTCGCGTACTGGGAATGGGCACCGCAGATTTATGCTCCGCTAGCCAGCCGTCCAGATCAATGATCTGCTGCAGATGATCTGAATTGCTGGTCACGAACTTGTCACCCCAACGGTTGAAGCTCATGCCATGCTGCCCACCACCGCTCTCCGGGCGCAGGGTTTTGGTCAGCGGATCGATGGCAAAATCTCGGCGGGCCAAGCTCAGCGAGCTGGAATCGGCCATAATCTCAAGCTCCGCACCGGAGCTGCTGGTGGCACCATGGATGGCTCCATCCACTCCCCAGCGCAGGCTATTGACCAACCCCTGGACATTGCCGCGGCCAAAGCCGACGAACCAATCTTCATGCCGATCGCTGCGCCCATCTTGGTCTAGGTCGCGATACCAGGTGATTCGCGGTGCCTCGGCGACGAGCACGCCATCCCGCCACGGCCAGATGGCTGTAGGCCAAGAAAGACCTTCGGCAAAGGTCGAGCGTTGATCCATCACGCCATCACCGTCGATATCGCTGAGGAGGGCAATCCGTCCCAAGCGTTCACTGTCCTGTTCGCTATAGTCGCGCATCTCCACCACGAACAGTCGCCCGCGCGCGTCAAAGGCGAAGGCCACGGGATCCGTCACCAGGGGCTCCGCAGCCACCAAGCGTATCTCGAATCCCTCCACCACATCGAAGGCCGCCAAGGCCTCCGACGGAGACATGGGCGGCAAACGCGGTAGTTCTGCCGAGTAGTCCTTGTCAACCGTATCGGGCGTCGATGCCTGGTCGCTCTGTGCACACAGCTTTGGAGCCAGCACTACGCTGCAACTGAGTAATGCGGAACAGAGGAGCACTAGCCTAGGCAGACCGCGTGGCATCGGACATTTCCCGTGAAGGTTCAGTTGTGAGGTTCTTGCTGGGCATTTAATTATAACAGCCGTCAACGATTTTGGTCGGCGACCGTGCCCAGCACATGTTGTCGCGGCACAAACTGCAGCTCATGGCGACTATCGATCGAGACGCCCAGGTTATCACCCAAGACAAAAAAGCTCTTCGCAGGCACCATCCCAAAATCTGCGGAACCAGTATCGCGATCGCTGCGCACCAGGTGCTGATCGCGCCATACCTGCAGTCGCGAAAAAACCAGGTCCTGCGCATGTGCGGTGAGCATCAACTGCGGCAGGTCTGATGGCAGCCCTGGCGAAGATTTTCGCTGTACGTCGATTGGCCATTCCCCAGCGCTTAGATCTGTCTGAACCAACAGCCTTGTATCGCAGATCGCTAGCATGAATTCCTGGTCGCATGCCAGCTGCGTAGAACCCTCGGCGTCGATCGGGTTTCCATGACCCGCAGGCGATGGATGCAAGCGGACCGTCAGCGGATGGCCTTGATAGCTCAACTGCACATCCAAGTTGTCCCTTAGCGATTGCCGCATTTGGCCATGGACCAGGTAGTCGGTGACGTGGTGAAGACTGCGCGACACGCCTTGGTTTCCTTCGTAATCATCCACGATATCGCTGGCCACCAGCCATGACTCGGGCGGATGCTCTTCGACGGCAATGCCGCGCGGGGCGTTGATAGTGCCACTGCAGGCTGTTGTTCGCGGCCAGGCGCCTGTCGCTTGACAGTTGGGCGACCGGCATCGCTACCCGTAGCAGTTCCTGCATGCCTTTCCGATACAGTTGTCCGTCAATCCATAGCTCGCCGTTCTCGAAACGAAGGCTCTCGCCGGGTAGTCCCCATACACGTTTGAGCTGCGGAGTCTGGCGGCTTTGCGGGTCGCAGAACACGATGCAATCGAACCTCTTGATCCGAGCCGTCTCTTGAGCTTGGACGACCGAGACAATTTGTCCGGCATGCAGCTGGTCTAGCAGTTGGCTGACACCGCCACACTTAAAGCAGCGGGTCGGCAGTCGCGGATTTGCGGTATCGGCTGCCACCAGGCATTCATGCTGACAGGTTGGGCAACGGGCTAGCAAGCTAGGGCCACGGAAGGCAGGTGCCATCGACGACGAGGCAATTTGAAACTGGGGCTGCCAACGGCAGGCGGGCGAATCGGCTGCCCAGTTCCAGCAGCCCGCCAGGCAAACCAGCCACAGCGCCCAGCAACTATGCACGGATAAACGTCTCAATTCCAATTCCCCCGCGGCTCATCCAGCCTGGATGGCCTGGCTTGGTTGAGGATGTCTAGCTTGCAAACCTGAAATATTATGATCGTTCGATCAATAACTGTCGCATTTTTCATGTAGCCATCACGCTCCGTCGTGATGGTCGCAATAATGTAGCCATCACGCTCCGTCGTGATGATTGCAATAATGAAGCCATCACGCTCCGTCGTGATGGTCGCCAGGCAAACTGGACAGTTCTTGATCGGAAGATCCTTAGCAACTGTCCCTGGCAACCCCGGCTGGGCAGCCAGGGCAAATCAGAGTTTCAAGTTAGGTTCTCGGATCCGTGAGCCGCATGGCCGTGAGGCCTCGGGTGGGCTTGCAAACCCGGCCGCTTACGCGTCGCGGCTCACTTCTCAAATTGAAACTCTGATTAGCCCGGGCTGGGCTGTAACAACGCTTGACAGTTCGGCTGATCCACTCCATCCTTGAAAGTTCTGGGAGATGGCTGGCTACCTCCTGGTGCGAATTCAACCCCAGCTTTATGACTATTTGCGGTGCGTGTGGCGCATCGTTAACGGTAACGATTATGACTAGTTCTGGTGATGCTCCGCGAACGATGTTCCAAAAAATATGGGACGAGCACGTCGTTTTCGCCGAGCCAAGCAAGCAAACCATTCTATATGTCGATTTGCATTTGGTGCATGAGGTGACCAGCCCCCAAGCCTTTGAGGGGCTGCGTCTGGCCGGGCGCAAGGTGCGACGGCCCGAACGCACGATTGCCACTCCCGATCATAATGTGCCCACCACCGATCGTAGCCTGCCCATTGCCGATCCCATTTCGAAATTGCAAGTCGATACGCTGCGAGAGAATTGTAAGGAATTTGGTATCAAGCTGTACGATCTGCATGATGCTCAGCAGGGTATCGTGCACATTATCGGGCCCGAATTGGGCTACACCCAGCCTGGGATGACCATCGTCTGCGGCGACAGCCATACCGCCACGCATGGTGCCTTTGGTGCCCTGGCGTTTGGGATTGGTACCAGCGAGGTGGAACACGTGCTGGCCACGCAAACCCTGCTGCAATACTTGCCCAAGACCTATGAGCTAAATGTGGCTGGTGAATTGGCCGCGGGTGTAACCGCCAAGGATCTGATTCTTTATCTGATCGGGCAGATTTCTACGCATGGAGGCACGGGATATGTCCTGGAGTATACCGGCCCAGCCATCCGCAAACTTTCGATGGAAGAGCGGATGACCGTCTGCAATATGTCGATCGAAGCTGGCGCCCGTGCGGGCATGATTGCTCCCGATGAAAAGACATTTGATTACTTGCGGGGTCGCCCATTTGCGCCCACGGACTTCGATGCCGCGGTCAAGCGTTGGAAGGAATTGCCCAGCGATAGCGGTGCGCACTATGACAAGGTCAGCAAGTTCGAGGGCGCGGACATCGAACCGCAGGTCACCTGGGGCACGAATCCAGGTCAGGTGAGCTCCGTTACCGCCAGCGTCCCCAATCCCAAAGATTGCGGAGACGAAACGGAACAGAAGAGTACCGCCGCGGCGCTGGAGTACATGGGCCTCAAGGCGGGTACCGCCATTTCCGATATTCCCATTAACCGCGTGTTTATTGGCTCCTGCACCAACGCTCGGATTGAAGATCTACGGGCGGCGGCCCGGGTCGTGCATGGCTATCATGTGCACGATAAAGTGAATGCCATGGTGGTGCCCGGCAGTGGTCAGGTCAAGCGGCAAGCCGAGTCGGAAGGGCTCGACCAGATTTTCCGCCAGGCAGGGTTTGAATGGCGCGAGGCAGGCTGCAGCATGTGCTTGGCCATGAATCCTGATCGATTGGAGCCCGGCGAGCGATGTGCCTCGACCAGCAATCGCAATTTTGAAGGTCGTCAGGGCAAGGGCGGACGGACGCATTTGGTTTCACCCGCCATGGCTGCCGCAGCGGCGATCAAGGGGCATTTCGATGACATTCGAGGCTGGAACTATCATTCCTGATCGTCCGCTCGGCCGCATACCTTCCACTTCGCGACTTTACCCCATTCAGAATTCTCGCCATGCAAGCTTTTACCAAACACCAGGGCATCGTTGCTGCTGTCGACCGCGCCAATGTAGACACCGACCAGATCATTCCCAAACAGTTCCTGAAGCGGATCGAACGCACCGGTTTCGGACAGTTCCTGTTCTTTGATTGGCGTTTTACCGATGATGGAGCTCCCCAGCCTGAGTTTGAACTCAACCAGCCATCTGCCCAAGGGGCTTCCATCCTTTTGGCACGCCGCAATTTTGGCAGCGGCTCCAGCCGAGAGCATGCGGTGTGGGCTTTGGAGGACTACGGTTTTCGGGTGGTCATTGCGCCTTCCTTTGCGGATATTTTCTTTAATAATTGCTTCAAGAACGGCGTGCTGCCAATCAAATTGTCTGAATCGGTCGTCGATGATCTGTTTGAACGGACTAAGAAATATTCGCCCTACCAGCTGAATGTGGACCTGGAGACCTGCCGCATTAGCGATGCTCACGGCTTGTCGCTCGACTTCGAAGTCCAGTCTTTCCGTCGTCATTGCCTTCTAAACGGCTTGGACGATATCGCGCTGACGCTAGAGTACGAAGACAAGATCTCGCAGTACGAGAAACTTAAGAAGTAGCCAATCCAGCTTTCAGCAATTCTCCCCACCTGCCCAGGCGGGTTCCTGAGGGGAGATCAGACGCAATGCGTTCGTAGTGGGGGGGCAGGCCTTCCGGACAGCCCTCCCGGCTCGCCCGTTCGTGAGAACCTCCAAGGCTGAACTTTTTTCTCCAAGAGTGCAGCCCTGGCAGGGTGACTACAGCTATCTGGCTAGCAATCGCTAGGACAGTCTTGCTCGTTGTGATCGGAACACAGCGGATAGATTGCGTGAATTATCGCCCGGGCCAGCTTGCCAAGCCCCTGGGGCAGAGCGATGTTTCAAATGAATCGCATTTTCGTATAGCGCGGCAGGCGTGCCAGGCACTTGGGGCAACAGAACGTGATGAGCGTCCGCATCTCTATTCATGATATTCGGCCAGGGGTAACCTGCGGAGACGATGTCCTCGACGATTACGGACGATTGCTGCTGAGCGGCGGCACGTTCTTGACCGAGGCTTATCTGACGCGGATGATGAAACGCGGCATTACGCACCTCAGCGTGGCATCCAGCGATTTGGATACTCTGCGGGGTAATTCCGTTGCTCCGTTCAGGCCGACAGCGGCTGCTCACGGCTCCCTGGCCTCGCGACGCGTCGACCGAGCCGGCGAACCCTACTCTTCGGAACGCACCGAGCGTTTCGCAGAGCAATTGAACGAGGCATCCAGCCTGGTTCAAGAGATTGGCATTCATGCGGTGACCGTGTCCCCGGCCAGCCTGTCTGCGTTGTGTAACGTGCCGTTGCAAATTGCGGAAATGTTAGCCGAGGACTCTGACCAATCGCTATCTTCGGTGGATTCGCGGGGTTCGATTGCCGAGTTATCCGAGCGTTGCGTACAAATGTCGATGCTGGCCATGTCGACAGCCATCGAGCTGGAGTTGACCGACGGAGACGTGGTGATCGCCGGAACCGCCGGATTGTTGCACGATGTCGGATTGTTTGAGCTGCCTGAACAGTTCCGCGACCCATCGCAGCGGTTGACCGCAGACGAATTAAACGCCTACCACACGCATCCCGGGCGGACACTGGAACGTCTCAAGAGTTTTCGTGAAGTGACCGAAGAGGCCTTGCTGTTGATGCTGCAGGTGCACGAGCTCCCCGATGGCAGTGGCTTTCCGCGCGGATTGCAGAGGCAGGGCTTTCAGTTATTGACGCACGTACTGAGCACGGCGGAGATCTATCTGGCGCTGGTTAATCCAGGAGTGGATCGGCCGGGGATTGTGCCCCATGACGCGCTGGGCCTAATGCTCTGCCAGTGCCGCAAGGGGCTGTTGGATCCCATCGTGATGCGCGCCTTTATCAATCAGATGAGCATGTACTCGATTGGCACGCAGGTGGAGTTGGATAATGGTCAGCAGGCCACGGTCGTTCGCCGCGAGGGCAATGCCTTTGACAGGCCGGTGGTGCACCTGGAAGAGGACCCCTTGGATCAGTTCGTTCGCCTGACGGAGTCCGAGCGATCGATCGTCCGTCCACTTTGCGACGAAACACAGCAAATGCGCCTGGAAAAAAGTGACATGCCAGAGCTTGCTTTACAGAGCCTGATAAGCCGTCATTGAAATAGAGTGCCTCACTTGAGCAGTTCCAGGATTCGAGCCTTCTGTTGTTTTTCGGTCTCATCGAGGATTTGTTCCTGATCTTCCAGAAGCGTTCTGACCAGGTCGACGATCTCATTGAAGGATTCAATGTCGAGCATGTTGGATTTAATGGACTCCAGGGCATCGAGCACCTTGGCCAACGCTGCCAAAGCATCCTTGGCTTGCACAAGACCCGCGCCCGACATGGTCGCCGTTTGCAATTCGGCCAAGGCCCGGTCGAGCTCGCGGTAGTCAGTTTGCAAGAGCGCGACCAACGGATCATGCACTTTTTGTTGCAAGCGATTCTGCCGGTCATAGCTGTCGATGCGGTTGTTGAGCAACTGTAGACGCAGGTTTTCAACGCGACTGACAATTCCATTTAATTCCTGTTGCGACTTGTCAGCTTGCAGACTGCTCTGCTGGGCGCGGAGCACTGCCATGCGACGCTGCTGGGATTGCAGTTCGCTGGAGTCATCGCCGCCGCCCTCTTGCAAGGCCGCGAAGGGTCCAAACATCGAGGTGCGCTTCGTCGCAGCCTGATCCGAGGACTGCAGGCTGCTTGCCAGTTGTTCCAAGACCTCAGATACCTGTTGCAGTTCTGAAATGATCAATTCCAGTCGTTGCCGCATTTCCAATTCCTGCCGGTCGAGTATGACCAACAACTGGTCTTCGGTCACAATGGCCAACTGCTGAGGTTGTCCGCTGCCGATATGTTGTTGTTCGTCCAAATCAAAGTTGTCACGGGCGGCAACCACCAGACCCAAGCTCATTTCGGGGGCAATGTTCAAGCCGCCAGCAGCCAGTTTCTCCAAATCAATGTCTGTTTCGATTTGGCCGTCAGCGGATAACTGCAGTGGTACCGAAAACGCCTGCGATTCATCCAACACCAAGTCGGCAACCACTTCCGCAATCCCATAGTCGTCGCTGACGCTGCCACGGACAGGCAAGATCGCCTTGGGTGTAACCGCGTTGCCAATGCCAGCCAGTTTCGATTCAACCTCGGGCGCCGTATCTTCGACCACCGAGAAGACGTAACGCGGTATTTGATCGGATGACAAGCCAAATTCGTCGATAAGTCGCAATTCGATAATCTGGCTATGGCGGATCTGGCCGAGTGGGATGCGGAATGCATTGCCATCAGGGCGTGATCGATTGAATGGACAGCTGGCCAGCCGAATCGGGAGTTGCCTCTTCCCCGGCCTGCTGTGATGGGCTGGCACCGGATTCACGTCGCACGTACTCGACCTTGCTCAGTCGGCTACCGGATTGTCCGACGAGCGCTAGCAAGGTGCCTTCGGGAATACGCATGCCAATGCGATAGTCGAGGGTTTCGCGCTCTGGCCGGCTACTCAGCTCGTCTAACAGGTAGCTAGGATAAATGCATTCGAGTTGCATCTTGGAAACCACAGCCGGCTCGACGACCTGCAGTTGCAAGTCGCGGATGCGGGCGTCCAGGCCCACCACGTCCAAGCTCATGTCCTGCAAAATACCGTCCAAGGGTGGACCATCCAAGCTGAATTGCTGCCAGCCCTGGCGCGGGCTCCCCACCCGTCGCAGGTTGGCTCGCCCTCGTGCGCCTTCAGCGGAACGATAGAAAATGGTGCACACCTCTGGAACCTGCTTGGCCTGGGCATTGGCGGAAACTTGCAGCATGGCTGTTGCACCGGAGGGCACGCGAACCAACCCTGATACAAAGGGCAGCATCATCCGTTCGCTGGACATCTGGCCGGTGAAGGTGGGGAATTGCAATTGAATGCCGTCAGCCCGCAATTCGGCAGCTCGCGGCCAGGTTTGATCGGATAGAGCAAACAACCGCTTCGCCCACAGGCTGAGCCAATCGTTCATGCCGATAGCCGTGATGCCGGTAACCACCAATCCAAACACCACCGCCGTGCCGCAAGCCCAGATGGGTTGCCAATTAAACAGCTCCCCCGGTCGGACCTGCTGCACACTATGCGAAATCGATTCACGGACTCTATCCAACATGGCCGCGTGGGCGCTGGGATTCGAGAATTCGTCCGCGTGTTCATCTTCCAGTTCCACGACGGTTACGAGCTCATTATTCAACTGTGGATAGAGGCGTTCCATGAGCAGTGCCAATGAACGGTCTTGAGGCTGGATCCGTAGACGCGGCAATGCCCAACGCAAGAGAATCCATAAGCTACCCAAAGCCATCGAGCACAACAGAACAATTCTCAGCCAGCGCGGTGTTTCGCTAGAGCCGGCGCGGACCGGCAGATAGTCCAGCAGCGCCCCGCACCAAAACACGATGAGCAGCCAGCCCGCAATCATCAGCAGGGCTTGCACGATCACATAGGTCCGCAACAACCGGCGCACAGCGTTCAGCTGACGTTGTACGGTGATGGGTAGGCGATGAGGACTGTTCATATTTCTTCAAGACCGGAATGCTAATCTGGGCTGCTTTAAATGGGCTCTAATTGGACTGACATTGTTTTCAGTGCGATATCAAGCCAAACGATGCAAGCGGCGGCACAGCCATTCTAGTGAAAGGCAGCCGGCGATGAGGGCCATCAGCCAACCCAGCCAGCGGAGTTGGAAAATGCGATCGGGCGTACCAGGTAAATAGGCCACTTGGTCCTGGCTTTCGATGGCGGCAACGATGCTGCGTCTGCCCTTCATTGACTTGCGTGGCGGCATCACTCCCCTGCCAGTACTTGCCTCCAGTTTCCGTGGCCAGTTGCAGCAGCAGGGCATCATTCCGTTCGGCGTGTTGCATTTCCATGGCAGGTACCTTGGCTTGTACTTCCGAGGTCAGAATCTCTTGCGATGAGATGCCACCCAACTGTAACTGGCGCGATATCGCCCTTGCACCAGCACGGGAAACTGGCCCGTGTAGACACCTGGCTGCGAGCCATCGGCAAGAGGGCGGAGCACCAGCGGCACGTTGCGACCTTGCGGGTCGAGCAGTCGCACGACGACTTCACTTTGGACGAGCGCTTCATATCGTTCGTTCTTCAGCACGGCCCGCAAGGTGACTTGCTCTCCCAGCACGGCTTCCTCGCGATCGACCAGCAACATGCCCCGGTCGGAGTCCAGCAGCAAGCGACCCTGGGAAATCCAGCGCGTGAGTTTGGTGTAATAGCGATCGAAATACTGGTCACCCTGGCTGCGGAGTCGCCACAGTTCGCCGCCACCCTGAAAGACGACCCTACCCGAGCCATAGAACTGGCTGGCAATGTAGATCGGTAGTTGTCCATCTACGGCCGCCGTGGGGTCCGAAAACAGGGCCAGAGCCTTGGCTCCGGGTTTCAATTCGTAGGCTGAATAAAAAGCGTAGACTCCAGAAAAATCTTCCCAGATTTCTTGGCTGGTTCGCGGGTCGTCGTTGAGCCACATGAAATCCGCCTGGCGGCCTTCGGGGGTGAGTACCAAGGGCCAAGCCGCTTCGGACTCGATGCGTCCTGCCGCCAATAGACTGCTGCCACGTTGTTCCAGGACGACCGGCGAGAGGGAACGCAGGTAACGGGAACGCAAGCCCGGGGCAGAGCGTGAGATCCATTTAGGCATTTCCACCGAGCCAGCCACCAATAGCAGGCCACCAGCTTGCTCGGCAACCCACTGTTCGACTGCCAGCACCGAGTTCTCGGCAACCTTGGTCCAATCCGCGTCGAAGGATAGGATCGCATCGTAGCGGCTCAACGCGCTGCGGTCGGCTGGGAATTCGGTGAGCAGCTCCTGGGCTTCCTGGCTGGTCAACGGATTGCCGGTCTGCAGCAACACATGAGATTCGACGTCCTTGTCTCGGTACAAAAGGTTGCGAACAAACTGATACTCGCGGGTTGGTCCACCAGCGAAAATGAGCACGCGATTCTTCCGCTCGACGACCTCGACCACCGTGGACAGACTGTCGTCCGATGGGTCCGCGTCATCTGCCAAGGGGATAACCTTGGCCACGTACTGCCACTGCCCTACGGTCTTGGGATCCAGTTCAAAGTTGGCACTAGCCAGGCTGCCATCGGCGGGAATTTCGATTTGTTTTTCGGCCTCAATGCCCAGTCCCTGAATACTGCTCTCCTTGTCGCCTGACAATATCTGCACGGAGACCATGCGGCCGCCATAACCTGACGAACCGATGAGGGCCGACAACGAAAAGCGATCGCCCGGATAAAGCCGTCTTGGGGCATCGATTTCGACGACTTCCAAGTTTGGCGGGCTGCGATCAGAGCCCAGACCGATTACATACAGCGGCACCTGTGAGTTCTGAGCGGTGGTCACGCTGCCCCTCGGCTCCTGGCCCGCATTGCTGCGGCCGTCGCTGATCACCACGATTCCCGCTAGTGGATTGCCAAGCTCACTGTCCAGCACCGACTTGATGGCGTCTCCCAGTCGCGTTTCTATACCCGTGGGCTGCAGGGCTTCGGCCCAATCGTCCGGCACGCTCAGGATCGTCTCACCCTCGCTTTCCTCCTCGCCGCTCAGCGCTGGGCCAGCATCTTCAGTTAGTGGTGCTAGCTCGGCGCCAAAGATTGCTGCCAAGGGATAACGCGTGGTGGGAACAATCGCAAAAGCGGAGGTAGCCACCGCGGCGATGGCCAACACGCGCCCAGCAATAGCAGCCAGTTACCTGTCGGCCAGTTTCGGTCGCCGGCAATTTGGGCGGCTAAGGCGATGCACAGGCTCAGCAGGGCAATCAATCCCAACAGTCCGGCCAACAACAAAATGCGGCGGGCGGTGGACAGCGACTGTTGATCGGCGGCCGACTCTTGCTCGACAGCATCATCGCTGGGCAGCGATTTGTTGAGAGCTGCTATAGGAATGGGGCGTGGTGTGGAGTCAAAGCGATATACGCTCAATTGATGTTTGGCCGATAGCTGTTGCAGCAGGTCCGACTGCCCAATCAACCGCAGTGCCTCATCGGATCGCGACAGGCTGCTGGCCACGCCTGTTTGCGAGGGCGTGCCGGGTAGCGACATACTGAGCGAGGTGTCTACCAGGATGGCTACTTTGGAATCGCGGACGACGCGTTGTTCCGTTCGTCGATCGAGCTGAAAGAAGTACAGCAGAATGCCCGACAGGGCCGCCATTCGCAGCAGCAGCAAAGCCCAGCCCACCGGTCGCGGATGCTCAACCGAATCGCGGCGATACCAGTAGACCACAAAGGCAGTTATGGCAGCCACAACCAATGCCAGGATCAGCCAGTGCCACCACTGGTCCAACTGTTCCAGGCGGGACCATTGATAAAAGATTCGCGTTTGCGATAAGAGTAACATAATTAGCGGGTAGCTCCCTGTAATTGAGGAGCATGGTAGCTGGCTGAGTAGGCGAGCAATTGTTCGACCAGTAGCAGCCCGGCCAGCAGAAACATGAGCAGCGTGCTATGCGCCGCATCTTGGGCGTTTAATCCCGCGCCGCTCACCGACTCAGCCGATTTGATGTCGAGTTCGATACCTTGCAATTTACGACGCAGTTCGTTGGCTGAAATGTGCGCCAAATCACCCTCGGCGGCCGCCACATTGTGAGCCATATTCTTGACCCGATCTTCACCTTCGGCAGTCATCATCCATGATTCGAAAATTCCCTGGCGGAGCATGGCATCCACCATATCGCGATCCATGGACGTCAGATCGATGCCCAAAGCAAGCTTGAATACCTGGCCATTGTCCAGCGTCTGCACCTGGCGTTGCAAACGCAAACGCGGCCCTTGCTCGCGGGCCGGAAAGAGGATCTCCGCATCGGGTAAAATCGTTTCTCCGGTAGCCAGCATTTGTAATGGGCTGCCAACAGACTGACCGGTGGCTGCATGTCGAAAGCTACCCAGGTAACCCAGCGAGCGCAAGGCCAGCACCACAAAGGTCGGATCCTGAGCCCAATTGCTCCAATCGGCCGATAGTCCGGTCAGCATGGCCAGCACATGCCCCTGACCAAAACTGTGCTCGACCAGCAAGGGCTCTTGCCTTGGTCCGGAGGCTACCAGTTCCAATCCAGGCCGCTTCAAGGCATCGGCGGAAACGGAATAGAACTGCTGGATGCGAAGCATGAAGAATGGGGAGGACGACAACTGACGCAGTGGATTGAGAATCGGATGTTCGCTGGCCGACAATTGCGGCTCCGCCTCGCCGACAACCACAGGAAACTCGGATACCGCAGACAGCTGCACCGGAAACAGACCATCACCCTGGCGGTAAAGATTCTCGTTGACGAACTTCAGGTTCGTGTTCGCGCCACAGACGAAGAATATGCCTCCGCCACCGCGGCAGAATTCCTCCAATTTGTTGATGGCCTGATCGTCCAGCCTGGGAACATCGAGTAAGGCAACGACGTCCCAAGTATCCAGTTCGGTTTGCGAAACGTCGCGCAGATAGGCGGCATCGACCTTTTCCATACTCATCCCGGTGCGCAGGCGGGCGTCGGGGTTGATGGCCGTTTCGAAATAAAAGGCGTTGGCCTGCTGAATGTCGCCATCGACCAGCAATACGCGCTGCGACTGGCGAATGCCAATCACACACCAACGGCGGTTGTCTGCAGCCAAGCTATCGTCGGGCAAACTGGCTTCCACCACATGGTCACCCGGAAGCCCAAAAATGACCTGAACCTGACGCGTTACCGTTTCGCCGGCTGCGATCTGTTCGATCACGATGGGGGGCAGTTCAACTATCTCTCCCGAATAGGCCTGGTCCATACGGGGTGTGACGCCTTGTGGATAAGCGATCGTGCGAACTTTGACAACTAGATTCTTAGCGGCTTGCGAGGACTGATTGCGGATCTGCAGGCGGACCATCAGCGGCACGCCCGCCGCCCACACCTCTTGCTCGGGTTCGATAGATACAAGACTCAGATTGCTGTCGGTATCCTTGCCGCAATCGATGATATGCATGGCAGCATTGTTTTGCTTGAGAGTTTGCAGATTATTGCGCAGCACTTCCGGCTCGCCAAATTCATTGCGACGCAGGTCGGTAATCAGATACACCTCGGCCTGTTCGTTGGTGCCTTCGCTGATGGCCGGAATAATCAACTCCAGGGCTTGGTTGGGGTCCAATTGCAGAGAACTGGGCGCGGTCGCGTTCAATCGATCCAGCAAACGCTCGGGATCGCGCGGCACGGTTTGGGTAGGCAGATCGGCGGCGGTATCGATACGAGCGACATCCTTGTTGGCGTCGGACTTGTCCGCAGCGGTCTCGCTCGAGCCCTGCCTGACGGCCAACGCCGCCCGGCTCCAGCGGACCAGGGTGATTTGATGTTGGCCGTTACGCCCCGCAATAGAACGCACCAAGCCATTCAGGGCCTTCAGGCCACGCGCATACGCCGTCTCATTGAGGCTGACCTCGGACATGGAATAGCTGTCATCCAGCAGGATATAGTGATGGGTTTTCTTGCCGTCCAAAGCGCTCAGCCACCGCGAATTGCTCACCCATTTGGCGAGCATGCCCACCAGCAGAATCATGGCCAAGATTCTGGCCGCCAGCAGCAACCATTGCTTAAAAGCGACCCAGCGGCGGTTCTTGCGGTAGCTCTCCAGCAGAAAGTCCATGGCGGCCCATTTCCGCTTGCGATGTCGGAGCATATTGATCAGGTGTACCAAGATCGGCACGCCCACCAAGAGGAAGCCCCAAGCCAATGGCGGAAAAAGGAACTGCATTCGAGTTAGCTCTCCAGCTGTTAGTCAAAAAATGCTATCCCACGTTGGACAGCCCTATTCCCGTTGGACTTCAAAATTTGCGATTCGGGTTACGGTAGGCCATGACAGGGCGCTGTCCAATTAGGATGCTCCGGCTCAGCGGCGCACTGAGTGCATTCGGTCATTCAGTATTTTAGCGAGAACGGCATCCGGTGCATCGCTGGTGCGGATCAACAGATAATCACTCTTGCTGCCGGCACAGGCTCGACGCACTCGATCGAGAAACCCCTCGAGGGCTTGCAGGTATCCCTCGCGCAGTGCTCGGGGATTGCAATTCAGGTGTGCCGCGTCCTCCAGTCCTTCGAAACGCGTGGGATCCGCAAAAGGAAAGTCCAATTCATCATCGTCCAGGACGTGCAGCACCATCACATCGTGGCCGGCGCGGCGCAGGGTTTCGATGCCCTTCAAACAGCTCTCTTCGGCTCCCAGCAGATCACTGATGAGGACCATTAAACCGCGACGCGGAAAGGTCTGCACGACATCTTTGAAAACCGTCCCCAAGTCGGTCTTTTCCGCGGGTTGGGTGTTTTCCAAAGAGACCAGCAAATCGGTCAGGTGTCGCTGGCTGGTTCGCAGCGGTACCCGCGACCGGATGCGATTGTCAAACATCACGCTACCCACGGCGTCCTGCTGCCGCAACACGAGCAGCGCCAAGCAGGCGGCCAAGGTGGCCGCGTACTCAAATTTGGTGCCCGAGCGTCCGGCATAGCTCATGCTCTCCGAGCAATCGATGAGCAAGCGAGCAACGCAGGTTGGTATCCTCTTCGTACTGCTTGATGACCAGACGATCCTGTCTGGCCCAGACCTTCCAGTCCACATGCCGCACGTCGTCGCCAGGCGCGTACTGGCGGTGTTGTACGAATTCAACGGATTGGCCGAAGTAAGGACTGCGGTGCGAACCTGATAGAAATCCCTCGACGATATGGCGGGCGCGAAGTTCCAGGCGTGCGACCCGCTTGACCGCTTCAGGAGGCAAAAATCTTTTGGAAGCGGGCATCGCGAGTCAATTCATCCTCGGCTGTGGGTGTTTCTGAAATCAATTGATCGATGACGTCGTCGGTGGTAATGCCGTCGCTTTCGGCGGCGAAGGTCACCACCATGCGATGTCGCAACACCGGCTTACACAGTTGCTGGATATCTTCGACCGTCACGTGCGTACGTCCGCTGAGCAGCGCTCGGGCCTTGCCGCCTAGAACCAAGAACTGCACCGCTCGCGGGCCTGCTCCCCAACCGATTTGCTGGGTCACGAAATCCGGCACCCCCTCGGAGCCAATCCGCGTCTGCCGCACAATGGCCAGGGCATAGCGAATAACGTGATCGGCCACCGGTACACTCCGCACCAAGTCTTGCAGCTCAAGAATTTCTTGCCCGGAGAGCACAGCGTCCAACTGCGAACTGACCTTGGCCGTGGTGCGACGTGCTACCTCCAGTTCTTCATCAAAACTGGGGTAGTCCACCAGCACCTTGAACATAAAACGATCCTGTTGGGCTTCGGGCAAGGGATAAGTACCCTCCTGCTCAATAGGATTCTGCGTGGCCAGAACGAAAAAGGGATCGCTCAACTCGTGGCGAACACGGCCCACGGTGACTTGCCGCTCTTGCATGGCCTCCAGCAGGGCTGCTTGCGTCTTGGGGGGCGTGCGGTTGATTTCATCCGCCAAGATAACATTGGCGAACAAAGGCCCCTCCATAAATCGCCGCTGCAAGCCTCCACCGGGTTGCTCTTCGATGACTTCCGTGCCGGTGATATCCGCCGGCATCAGGTCAGGCGTGAATTGAATGCGGCTGAAAGACAAATTCATCGTCCGCGCCAGCGTGCTAATCATCAGCGTCTTTGCCAGCCCAGGTACACCCTCGAGCAGACAATGGCCGCGGCTGAAAATGCTAATCAGCAGTTCATCCACCACATCCTGCTGGCCAACAATTACCTTGGCCAGTTGCTGCAGGATGTTGTCTCGGGCCGTTCTCAGCTTCTCAATCGCCCCTGACTCTAACACACCAGAATTCGGCTGGTTCCCGTTTCCGTGGTTCATGCAGCTTCCCTAACTAGTAAGATCTCACTAGCAGGATAGTCTGAGGAAGATTGGCTGGGAATGCTAGCCCCCCATTGTCGGTGGGCACATGAGCTGCATCGATGGACTCCGCTGAGCTCATTGCTGGCGTTGCCTAATTTGAACAAATTGCGGACAAAATGTGCCAGCGACGCTTGTAAGGGAGTAGCTCCACGGAACAATTGGAACTTCTTCCAGCCCAAACTCAGTGCGCACCTGCGAAAGCAGCCTGCCCCGCGCATTCGATCCACATCCGGGCGGAATCGTTTGCCTCGCCCACTCACCGAATCTCGAAGGAAATTCCCATGCGTTTGTTCGTACACGCCCTACTTGGCCTGGCCCTCGCTGCGCAGGCTACCTTGGCCCAGGAGCCGCTGCAAATCGTTCAGGCTCCAGCTGGTGCCCAAAAGGTCAGCGATCCAGCCAGCTATGGCATTGGTTTCGATATCGGATCCCAAATCGCCGCCGGCGGACTGTCCGCAGAGGATCTGAACAAGAACGATTTGCTGGCCGGATTGCTGGACGCCTTGGCAGGCAAGCAGCCCGCAGTCGAGGGTAAGGATGTTCAAGCAGCCATGGAGATCCTGGGGAAAAAGGTCATGGAGCGGCAGAAGCTGGTCGCGGCCGCCAAGCTGGCTGAAGCCAGCAAATTCCTGGAGGAGAACAAGAAGAAAGACGGAGTTCAAACCACCGATAGCGGCTTGCAGTACAAGGTCATTACCAAGGGTAGCGGAGCGTCGCCAACCGCAGCCAGCACCGTCTCCGTGCACTACGAAGGCAAACTGCTCAATGGCCAGGTGTTTGACAGTTCCATCGAGCGCGGGATGCCACAGACATTTCCGGTTAACCGTGTCATCCCAGGCTGGACCGAAGCTCTGATGCGGATGAAAGTCGGAGACAAGTGGCAATTGTTCATTCCGCCTGGATTGGCGTACGGTGAACAAGGTTCTCAAGGCGCCATCGGCCCCAACGAAGCCTTGATCTTTGAAGTCGAGCTGTTGGAGGTCAAGTAGAGGCGCCTTGCACTGCGCAGGCCCCGTCGAAATCGGAGTCGGAGCGCAGTATCCACAGGGCGCAATGTCCAGATTTGAGTCTAGGGTTAGCCGGATTCGCCAGAATTCGGTTCTTCCCTCGATTCTCGGGTAGCCGGATTCGCCAGAATTCGGTTGTTCCTCGATTCTAGGGTAGCCGGATTCGCCAGAATTCGGTCTTCCCTGCGATAAGGTTATAGAATGGGCCAGGTTGCTCCCCTCCTGCGCAGCGGGTTCTCGAGGGGCTTCTGAGGGGAGAGTCGACGCAGTGCGTCCGCAGCGTTTTCATCAACCGATTACAACGCTCGACTAAAGACGCCTTCCGATGTTCTGGCGATCTTCTTGGCTTGATTGACTTTCAGCAAGCACATCACCAGCAGGACCAAGCCAATCGGAAAGGTGCATCCCAGCAGGTAGAGGATGACACCCCACAGGCCATTGCTGGCACCGCAATCGCCCATCGAGGTATCGCCCCGGCTGGCGAGATAATTGGCCATGGACTTGGGAACCATGATGAAGGAGAGCACGAAGACCACAATATTCACCAGCGGTACCAGCAGCAGCCAGGGCACCCAATGCGGTAACTTGCGGAATTCAAGCGGAATGGCTTTGAGAGCATCGGACAGCAGATAAGCGGCGACGCCCAGTAGGACCAGCGCCAGCAGGCCCATGATCAACCCGCCGAACAGCATCGCCCGCTCCAATTCGGCTTCCTGGGCCGCTTGTTCCGGCGTGGTGGCATTGGCATTGAAGTCGGGAGCCGAAACGTCCTCCAGTTCGCCCACATCGAAACCAAAGTCCTGACCGAGATCTTGGCTGGTATCCAAGCGCAGCTCGGGGATTTCATCGGTAACCTGAGCGAAGGCTATGATGGCGGGCAACCCGACCAGGCACAGCACTGCTAGCGAACGCAATAAGCAACCCTTCGTCAGCTCCAACATGAGTTTGCCTTTGAAATTCAATAGAGTTTCGTGAATGAATTTTTTCTCAGCCAGCTTCCTAAGTACTTTGTCAAATTTTCATTTGGGGATGACAGGGAAAAAGGGGTCAGACACAAAAGCCGGAACGGCCCTGCGGGTGCTTCGTACTTTTGGTGTCTGACCCCTTTTTCCCAACGCATGTCTAACCCAATTTTTTTCCTGACAAAGCACTAGCGTCGCTCATCATACAGCATTCGTCGATGGTTTGTGGAGATCTTGAGCTGAGCGACTCGTGGTATACTCGTTGCGCAGGGTTCGGGCGTGCCGCGAAATTAATTTGCTTTTATTTGCATCCTCAGTGGACAAGCTAGCGATCCATGTGTGGCATTACAGGCGGGTTATGGTTTGATGAGTCGAAAGCAATCGAACCATCCACCCTGGACCGGATGGTCGATTCGCTGGCCCATCGTGGTCCGGACGACCGCGGCTGTTACAGCGAAGCCCTGCGTCGCGACCCGGCCGGACTGGTTCCAGGCGTAGCCTTGGGCTTTCGGCGGTTGTCCATCATCGATTTGGCGGGTGGCCATCAACCGATGGCTAACGAAGACGGCTCGGTGTGGTTGGTGTTCAATGGAGAAATCTACAACTATCGAGATCTACGGCGGCGGCTGGAAGGCTCCGGCCATGTTTTTCGCTCGGAGAGCGACTCCGAAACGATCTTGCATCTGTATGAGGACCTGGGGCCAGGCTGTTTCGAGCATTTGAACGGCATGTTTGCCATCGCCATCTGGGATCGAAACAAGCGGCAACTGCTGCTTGGCCGCGATCGGTTGGGGAAGAAGCCGCTGTTCTATCAATTCGCTCATGGCCAGCTGTTGTTTGGCAGCGAGCTGAAAGCACTCGTGGAGGCCAGCGGTTTTAATCGCAGCCTGTCGCCCGCGGCCATCGACCAATTCCTGACCTATCAGTACGTTCCCCATCCCCATTGCATCTACGCACAAGCTCGTAAACTACCGCCCGGACATTTCGCCATCGTGCGGGATAATGCGCTGAGTGTACAGCGCTATTGGAATTACGATTTCAGCGAAGAAATAGAGACCGATCGCCAGTCGGCCAGCGCCCACTTGAGGGAGTTGCTGGACGATTCGATTCGGCTGCGATTGCGGAGTGACGTGCCTTTGGGCGCCTTTCTATCCGGCGGTATCGATTCTTCGCTGATGGTGGCTTTGGCTCAGCGGCAGCTGTCGCAGCCCATGCATACTTTCAGCATTGGTTTTCAGGAAAAGGATTTTGATGAAACGCATTATGCGCGGCAGGTCGCGGCCTGGGTGCACAGCGAGCATCACGAGTATCAGGTGCGGCCGCAGGCGGTGGAAATGCTGGATCACATGGTTTGGCATTACGATGAGCCCTTTGGTGACAGTTCGGTGATTCCCACCTGGCATCTGTGCAAGTGGACGCGTGAGCACGTTACCGTGGCCTTGAGCGGCGATGGAGGCGATGAGCTGTTTGCGGGTTATGATCGCTATCGGGCACTGTGGATGAGCCGTTGGATGGATCGCGCAATTCCGCTCGGCCCTTTGCTGGGAAGTCGCTTTGTGCGAAGGCTGCCAGCATCAAACAAGCAGCGATCCTTCGTCCGGAGGCTGCAGCGATTTGGCGAGGCACTCAATCAACCCCTGGCGCGGCGTTATATGAACTGGCTGCAGATTTTTCCGGAGACGATGCGGGCAGAGTTGTACACGGATGCCTTTTTGCAACAACTGCCAGACGAAGATCCTTTTGAGTTCTTTGAGTCGGCCTGGAAATCTGTTGGGGATCGGGATGTGATCAGTAAAGCTTCGCTGGGCGATCTGCTAACCTACCTACCCTGTGACTTGATGAACAAGGTCGATATTGCCTCGATGGCCCAAGGATTGGAGTGTCGACAGCCATTGCTGGACTATCGCCTGGTCGAGTTTGCCGCCTCGTTGCCTTCCAGATTCAAGTTCGGAGCCTTTGCCAGCAAGAAGCGCTTGCTGCGCGATACCTTTGGCCCCATGCTACCGCGACAGATTTGGACCCGCAAAAAGATGGGATTCGGCGTACCGCTGGCCAGTTGGTTCCAGGGCGAATTGCGAGTGCTGACCGAAGGCCGATTGCTGGGCAACGATGCGCGGTGCCACCAGTACTTTCGGCCCGACGCGCTGCGGCATTTGATTGGCCAGCACATGTCGGGGACGGTCAATCACTGCTATCGCTTGTGGAATTTGCTGTTCTTGGAAACGTGGCTGCGGCGCTGGTCGAACTAGGTCTCGTCCACTTGGCTGCCACGGAATACTCGCTGGGCGCTAAACGTGTTATCTTACAGTTACGCTACGAGCAACCAAGAACCTATGCAAAAACCGAAGGGAACCGCGACTAGCACCCAGGCGGCACACGGTTTGCATATAGGTTTTGCGATGATAGGGACTCCAACCACTACGCTGGAACATAAACATGTTGCGGAATACAACAGCAGTCGTCTTAGCTGGCGGCAAAGGCACGCGTCTTGAACCGCTGACCTTGGATCGCGCCAAGCCCGCAGTGCCCTTTGGCGGAAACTACCGGATTGTTGACTTTGTGCTTTCCAACGCCATCAACTCTGGGCTGCGACGTTTGCTGGTGCTGACGCAGTACAAGGCGCTGAGTCTGGACCGGCACATCAACCTGGGTTGGCGGCAGTATTTCTGTGCGGAATTGGGCGAGTTCCTCGACGTAGTGCCACCGCAGCAGCGGATCGACGAGCAGTGGTATCAAGGCACGGCGGATGCCGTCTACCAAAATATCTTTGTGATCGAAAAGGATCGACCTGAGTACGTTTTGATTCTGGCTGGTGATCACATTTACAAAATGAACTACCTGTCGATGATCGAATTCCACCGCGAAATGGAGGCAGATTTGACGGTCGGTGCCCTGCGCGTCGACAGACAGTCGGCCAAGGAATTCGGTGTGATTCAAGTCGATGAAGACAATCGCATCACCGGCTTTCAAGAAAAGCCGCAAGATCCCAAGACCATGCCAGGTGACGACGAGCACTGCTTTGCGTCGATGGGGATTTACGTCTTTACGGCTCGCTTCTTGTTTGAACAACTTTGTCGCGATGCTACCGAACTGGGTAGTCACCACGATTTCGGCAAGAATATTATTCCGTCCATTATCGACTCGCAGCGCGTCTTTGCCTTTCCCTTTCGTGACGAGAATCGCAAGCGCCAAGCCTACTGGCGGGATGTGGGCACCATCGATGCCTACTTCGAGGCCAACATGGATTTGATCGAAGTCGATCCTGCAGCTCAACCTATACGATCAAGATTGGCCCATCCGAACTCTGCAGCCCAATTTGCCCCCGCCAAAATTCGTGTTTGGCAGTGACGGAGACATGAATCGATGTGGACAAGCCATCGATAGTATCGTTTGTCCAGGTACGATTCTCAGCGGTGGTCGCGTCAAACGGAGTGTGATTAGTTCGAATGTGCGAATTAACAGCTACGCGTCTGTCGAAGACAGCATCGTCTTTCAGGGCGTCGATATTGGTCGACATGCGCGGATTCGACGGGCAATTATCGACAAAGATGTGATTATTCCAGCCAATATGGAAATTGGCTACGACCAGGAGCTCGATCGTCGCCGAGGATTTACGATCAGCCCCGGTGGCATTGTCGTGATTTCCCGCAACGACAATCCATCGACCATCGATGATGCGCTGTTGGCAGATCCTCCCGCGACAGTCTACCGCTAGGAAATGACGGTGCCGCCAAATATTCCAATCTTTGTTTTGGGCCTGGCCCTGGGTACGGTCTTGCTGGTCCTGGGACTGCTATTGGGATTTTGGCTCGGCCGTAAATCAGTTCCCACGAGCACTAGCGATCGGCAGCATTTTGTCGCCTTTCTACGCAATTTGTCGCACTGGACCAGCGAACTTTCGGGCGATGTTGGCAAATACCAGTCGATGCTGACAAGGCTCAGCGACCGTGTGCAAAACGCGGACAGTATACCGCGCGAGGAGGTGGCTGCCGTGCTAACGCAGATCATGCAGGCCAATGCGCAGCTCCAGCAACGCTTGGACTCCACCGAACACAAACTGGACGTGCAATCCGAGCAAATCTCCAATTACCTGACCGAAGCCCGTACCGATGGATTGACCGGATTGCTCAATCGACGAGCCTTCGACAAGGCGACCGATGAGTTGTTCGCAGGTTGGCAAAAAAAGGCGCAGAGCTTTTGTCTGGGACTGGTCGATATCGATCACTTCAAGCACATCAATGATACCTTTGGGCATCCCGCCGGCGATGCGGTGCTCATGCATATTGCCGAAACATTGCAGTCTGAATTGCGTGAGTCGGTTTGCGTTGCCCGCTACGGCGGAGAGGAATTTGCCGTGCTGAGTACCGCCCCCTGCGAAGAGCTGGCCGCCGCACTGGAACATCTGCGTACGGTAGTGAGCAAGGTGGAAGTTCGGCACGAAAACAATCTGCTGTCGGTAACCATCAGCGGCGGGGTGAGCCAAATTCAGAGTGGCGACAAGATTGGTCTCCTCGTCCGGCGGGCCGATGAAGCCCTCTACGCAGCCAAATCCGATGGCCGCAATTGTATATTCGTCCAGGATGGCTCTAGCTGCCTGCGATGGACGCCGCACAGCTTGATGACCAACACCACCAGGTCCGACCCGGGGCTGAGCCAGGCGCAACCAATTCCGGGGCAGCACGCCAGAATTCAGGAACGCCTCAAGAGAATCGTCGAAGAGGAAACACAGCGCATCGCCCAGCGTTAGATCGGCAGGCGCCCTCGGGCCAGCTGATCATCAAAGTCAATTAATATCTCCCGGATGTCGGCAACGCTGCGGGCCAGGGCATGTGCTCCAGCGGCCCTCAAGCCACCTTCCGCGCGGGTAATGCAATCCGCTTGCTGCGTCGCATCCAAACGTTCCCATTCCTGTTGGCTAAGCCCTACCCCATTGCCCGTCTGCGTGATGCCAATCGTCCAGCAGCCTGCATGGCGTCCAGCCTGGATGCCGACGGGTGTGTCGTCAACCTTTACCATATGCCACATGGGATATACCCCCATTCGCTGGGCCGCCTCGAACAGCAGGAATGGGGCCGGGCGCCCGAAGCGCGCATCCTCGGCGCCCAAGGCACAGTCCGGCTCATAGCCTTGTTCTCGGGCTGCACTTAAAACAGTCTGCAGCAATTCACGAGTGTAGCCGGTTGTAGAACCGATCTTCAATTGGCGAGCCCGGCACCAGTCAGCCAGCTGCGGGACGCCGTCGATCAACTGGCAGTGTCGCCCCAGTGTTTCCTGCTGGAGTGGCAAGAATTCGGCATACAACTGATCAATTTGCCCCTCCGTGATCGACTGACCGGCGTGCGCCGCACGCCATGCACGATCGACCTCGGGCATTCTGCCGATAGCGGCTATATGATCCTTCTTGGCGCGTCCCATTGGTTCACGAGCCTGTTCAGGCGTTATGTGGATCCCCTGCCGACGAAAAATTTCTTGAAATACGGCGGCCGGGGCGCAGCTGCCGTAGTCGATGGTCGTACCTGCCCAATCGAATACCACCGCCTTCAAGAACGCGAACTTGGTGTGGCTCAAAGCGTGAACTCCTGGTTGGTGATTGCCGACCAGAATTGATCGGCCCAGCCGAAGGACAATGTCATTCCTGCTCCACCAGGAGTCACGCGGATGGCGACATCTGTCGAAGTCGCAAGATCCATCAGGCTTCGCGAGGGATGCTTTACGTAGATTCCATGCCAACGAGCTTCGATCGACCAGTCGGGTAATTCAATCTGGCGCCTTAATTCCCGCAGAATCAACTCGTCAATGTCTACTCGATCAAAGGGTGTGATGGCCTGGTCGTATTCGTGAGAATCACCCAGGTTGACCTGTCCTAGATCGTTTTGAGACGCCATGACGTGGATGCCGAATTGATCCAGCTCCGGTGTTTCCGCTTGAATCCTGGCCTTCAACTTGAGGAGCGAAGGGCAATGGTCAAAAGCCCTGTAGTGCCGCAGGGTTAAGCCACTGGCAAGATGAGGGCCAATCCGCCAAGCTTTGGGCTGGGCGACTGTCTTGAGCATCTGCAGTTTGCACACGCGTAGGCCGAGACTGGCATAGGTTTCAGGGAATAGTGTTTGCAGGTCCGAGCCGCTACACACCAAAGTCCGGTCGGTGCGCCAGCAGCGATTGTCGGTGGCCCGTAGACAACCATCTTGGATTTCAACGATCGATGTCTCAAATAAACATTGGACCTGATATTTTTCGATGAGGTACGCGGTCAGGCCGGCCAGTGCCTGCTGTGGATGGACGCATAGTTCGGCGGCGCTCCACAGCGAACCCAACAGTCCCTGGCTCTTGGCAGCCGGCGTGCGCTCTTTGGTTTGGCCCGCATCAAGCAATTTCAGTTCGCTTCCTGCCTCGGAACTACCGGCCACAAACTCTTGCAGCACGGCCCATTCATCCTCGCGATGTGCCAAATGCAGCGACCCACAAGGATTGACCCACAGTCCGGCATCGCGGGCTAACAACAACCACAAAGCTCGCGATCGCAGCGCCAGCTGATAATCCTCGCCAGCCGGCTGACCTATCGGCCAAATCATGCCAAAATTTCGAATGGAGGCTCCAACGGGTCTGGCTGAGCGCTCAAACAATATCACCCGCAGACCGCGGACTGCGGCCATCCATGCGTGAGCCAAACCGACAATGCCACCACCGACGATGGCCACGTCAAAGCTGTGCGTCATGAGACCACCAGTAAATTCTCGGCAGCCGACAGAAAATGCTCGATGCCCGGCGTCGTACGATCAAGCTCCTTGGCCGCATCGTCCCAGCGACGCAACTGCAGTGCAGATTGGTGGTAGGCACTGGATTCGAACTCGACGCACTCCTCAGGGCTCATCAGCCCGCCCTGCAGTTGAAGACTCAACTGTGAAGCTGGCGATAGTCCTCGCCCATAAGTCGCGTCGGTAGTACATAAATATCGCTTGGCGGCGACATGCAAGCGCACCGGTTCGGAAACCTCGGCACCGAAGTGCCGCTGGAGAAATTGATGGCCTCGCTGTTCATGCAGATCGTCAATCCCTGCTGCGGCCGCGTTGTCTTCCAGATCGTGCAACAGGTGCCCGATATCATGCAGCAGGGCAGCTACGATCAGGCACTGCGGAGCATGAGCTTGTGCCGCCAGGCTGGCCGACTGCAATGCGTGCTGTGTTTGTGTTACCGCCTCGCCGCCATACCAGGAGGCTCCTCGGGCATGAAACAATTCGGCAATTTCCTGGATGATGCTCACAGCCGCGAACTTTCAATTGCCCACTGCATGCGGGCGGACAGCTATTCGAATTGCGGGGTGTAGGGCGTTCTCACGAATGGCTCGATTGACGTCGTCCAGTTGACAGGTAGTCGCGGTCCATTCAGCAAATGGGAAATGTTGTTCATAGCCAAGCAGGAAATCGACGGCCGCCAGCAAGTCGTCCGGGCGATAATTGTGAACTCCATGGACTGAACACACCCGCCGTACCAGCTGCTCGGGATCCACGGTGATGCACCTCTCGGGACGAACCGAGCCTACCAAAATCACCGTCCCGCCGAAAGCCACCCGAGCTACAGCCAATTCAACTGCCTCCGGGGCTCCCGACATTTCCAAGATCAGATCGTAGTCGCTGTTTCCCGCCAGCAGCGTCTGCCAGTCGATCGCGGCGTCGGCGCCAAACCGGGTCGCCAGCTCGAGTCGTTCGCTCCGCGTATCGCAGACTTCGACCACCGCTGCCCCCTGAGTAGAAGACATGGCGGCGGCGCTCAATCCCAGCGCGCCCGCTCCCAGGATCAATACCCGCGCACCTCGTAGCGAGCCAGCCATTCGCAGAGCTGCGGCCACCGTTGCTATGGCACAACTGGCCGGGCAAAGTACCAGGTCGCTCAATTCTTCATTCACGACAATCGCTTGCGTGCCTTGAATCAAATGGCAGAACTCAGCCAATCCACCGGACAGCTGCCAGTCGGCTCCGATTTTGTGATGGCCGTACTTCTTGCGCTTCTGGCATTTCTGCGGACAATCGCGAAGGCAATTCCGGCAAGTTCCACAGGAAGCTACCACGGACCACAGCAGGCGATCGCCCATAGCGATGTTCCTGCCCCGCAAATCAGAGCATGGCGAGTCGCCCAGGGCCACGACACAGCCAATGATCTCATGCCCCAGAACGCAGGGCAGCGGTTCAGTGCGGTGCCCAGCCAGCGTCGATAGATCGCTACCACACAGCGTGCAGCAGTCGACTCGGACCAGCATTTCACCTGGCAGCAAATGCGTCGGCAATGGCAGTCTTCCCAACTCCAATTCTTGCCAAGCACCGCGGAATATCGCCGCGCGGCAGTCTGCTCCATACGGCATGATGAGTCAAGGCGATTGCATCGGGATGCTGCATGAAAGCCATCGTTGTTTGAAATCGGATCGGCCGCTCGGGTAAAACCAACGAAGTCTTCATCCGATTATCACAATCGCCCAGTGTGCGGCAAGGTGCAATGCGATCAGAATATGGATGCAGCGCTAGGCCAGCTGCGTTACAAGAACCAATGGCTGGGCGTTCAACGCGCGAATCCCGTGCGGCGCTTGGTTGTTCGCTGGCTGCAATGCCTCTCTAAATGACTGCTATGCGTGATCTGGCATCGATCCTCGGACGAACGCGGAATTGGGTGCAATCCCCGATGTTGTGGGCCGTCGTCGCCGCTTTCGGTACCTATTTTTGCATGTATGCATTCCGCAAGCCATTCGCTGTAGCCCAGTACAACGGAGTTAGCGCCGGGCACTGGGAGTACAAGACCGTCGCCGTAGCAGCCCAAGTCATCGGTTACATGCTCTCCAAATTTATCGGCATCAAAGTCACCTCTGAAATGCCGGCAGCGGGACGAGCCCGAGGTATCGTGGTGTTGATCTTGCTGGCGGAATTGGCGCTGATCCTGTTCGGCCTGGTACCAGCACCTTACAACCTGGTGTGCCTATTCCTGAATGGCCTGCCGCTGGGCATGGTATTTGGCTTGGTGCTGGGGTTCTTGGAAGGGCGACAACAGACAGAGGCCTTGACGGCGATGCTGTGCACGAGTTTCATTCTGGCGGATGGCTTCACCAAGTCGGTTGGCAAAGTGCTGCTGGATTGGGGCGTCGATCAATTCTGGATGCCAGCTGCGGTGGGCGCTATCTTTCTGGGGCCGCTCTTGGCATTTGTATGGATGCTCAAGCACATACAGCATCCAAGCGAGGCCGATGTTGTCGCCCGCAGCGAGCGTCCTCCCCTGAACTCGCGCGATCGCCGTGCATTCTTTCGCAAGTACGCCAGGGGGTTGGTGCCCCTGCTGGTCATGTTCTTGTTGGTCACCGTACTGCGCAGCATTCGTTCCGATTTTGCACCCGAAATCTGGACCAGCTTGGGAGTAACCACCTCGCCCGAGCTGTTTAGTTACTCGGAGTTGTGGGTGGGTTTGGGGGTTACGCTGGCCAATGGAGCGGCCGTGTTGATCTCGAACAACTATCGCGCATTTCAGGCCGCCCTATTGACCAGCACGTTGGGGCTAATACTCCTGCTAGGCGCGGCAGTAGGCCAGCAGGCTGGGCAGCTCGCGCCCTTTGCATTCATGGTGCTCGTCGGAGTTGGCCTGTATCTGCCCTACGTTGCAACGCACACCACGGTATTCGAGCGTTTGATCGCCATGACTCGGGACCGTGGCAACCTGGTGTTCTTGATGTACTTGGCCGACGCCATCGGTTATTTGGGGTATGTGGCTGTCATGTTGGCGCGAAATGCCTGGGAGACCGACACCGATTTCATGGTCTTTTTCCGCTCCTGCTGTTACCTGGGTGGGCTGATCTCGCTGCTGTGCATGCTGGCCTGCCATCTGCATTTCGCCAAAGCCAAGCAATCCTACGCTGCCCCGAATCCAGCTCGGGCGGCCGGTCCACTAGAACGAACCTTGTAATTCAGCGTCTTGTGGCTTAAAAGTTCGATGTACCAACGATCTATGACCATGCGGACGGATACGCAAACCGTTCCAACTATCAATAGATGCTACCGAACTCCAAGAGTAATTGAACTTGCCTGCGGTAGTTTGCAAAGACTTGTCAGAACAGGTTTGCGCAAGAAGCGGCCTCGTGAAAACGCCAGGAATCATACGTCAGAAGGCCAGGCAACGACATGAGAAACGGACGACGAATACTCGTTCTTGGCGTTCTTGCCTGCCTCCCTTTGCTCTTCGTCGGATTGAGCGCTCTGGTCATCCAGACAATCGGAGAAAGCGGGTATGTGCTTTGTGTCGGCATCGTAATCACTGTGTCTTCTGCCATGTCAGCGAGAGCGAGCCTTGCTCGACGACACTGGCCGACGACAGACGGTATGGTGACGCATTCGGCGGTGAAAACCACACCGGGGCTGTTTGGTTGGCGAGACCCAGAGCAAGATCGAGTGACTGTGGAATACTCCTACATGGTCGACGACAACGAGTACACAGGCTCTTTCCGGTGTCTTCCAACGAACGACTCGATTCTTCAGCAGATCGGCGGGTTGGTTCGCGAGGGAACTGCGATCACGGTTCATTACAACCCAAGAGCGCCGTCTGAGTCATCATTGGTCGTAAAGGGGCCAGGGAGCTTGAACCTGTGTTTCTTGTTGTTTGGCTTGGCAGGAATCGTCGGCGGTTGCTTTCTGGTCTGGAAATGAAGTTAGCAGGTTTCCATGGCTATTCTGGCCCTCCACGCAAGCTGCGGCGTGCAGCCTATTTGGTGAGAATCAATTTGCCTTGGCGAGTTCTTCTCAGGCGATAGATTTGTCCCCCGTTTTCAATCCAGATCTCTTCACCGCAACGGGCAAGCTCATCGAAGTGAACAATCTTGGGGAGCTTGGCAATCGGGTCTAGTTTGGGGGCCTGCTGGTTATCGCGGAAGCCAGCGACATGAGCGGCAGACACCTGGCCGTCCGAGGTCTGAGGAGGCGTCCCTGGCTGGGTGTTGTCAGGTGGATTCATGCGGCTGTCCAAGGAGGCTGATTGCCCGTGCATGTTGGCTAGTCGTCATTTAATAAAAACAGCCCTCTTGCATTAACTGAGCTTTTCGTCGATAGTTTAATGAAATTGAATCTCAATTGCAATAAGCCCGCCAAGCCAGCCAGGCCGACCGCCTCTGCACGGTCCGAGCCCCTGCCAGCCAGGTGAAATGTTACCAGGGCAAATCCTCGTAAGAGGCCTTGTCCAACTTTCCCTTTCTGGAGGAAATCTCGATGGTGTCTCGTGTTTTAGCGCATCGTATTCAGGCGACTGACCAGCCGGCATTACCTTGGCCCTCAAGCAAGCGACAAGCCTTTACGCTCGTCGAGCTGCTGGTGGTGATCGCCATTATTGGAATTCTGGTGGGATTGCTGTTGCCCGCTGTGCAGGCTGCCCGCGAAGCGGCCCGACGCATGAGCTGTAGCAACAATCTCAAGCAGATGGGACTGGCCCTCCATCTTTACCACGACAGCTTCGGTGCCTTTCCAACACCGGGGTTTTATCGCCGCGTAGCTTCGCAGCCGTCCTGGTCCGTGCAGGCGCGCTTGCTACCGCAGCTGGAGCAAGCCAATCTGCAGCATTTAATCGACTGGTCCCTGCCCTACTCGGCCCAGGGCAATGTCGCCCGCACTCGGGTTTCGGTCTACATGTGTCCTAGCGAGCCCCGAGACGAAGGCCGTCCGGATCCCAAGCCATTCGATCCGCTCTTTGCGTACTACCCTCTAAATTATGGGATCAATATGGGCGAGTGGTTCGTTTACTCGCCGCTCAGTTCGGTTGGCGGTACGGGACTGGTCTACCCCAATGGCAAGACGCGCATGGCCAGCGTTACCGACGGAACCAGCAACACCTTGGCCTTTGCTGAATTCAAGGCCTGGATGCCCTACCTGCGCGACGCTGGCGTGCCGGCGGGGATGGGCCTTCCCACGCCCTCCGTGCCGGCCGATGTGGTTGGACTGGGCGGAAGTTTCAAGCCCAATTCGGGGCATACCGAATGGGTCGATGCGCGGGTCCATCAGTCGGGATTCACGACCACTTTCAGCCCCAATACGCGCCTCGCCTACTCGCGCGACAGCAAGCAAGTCGACATCGATTTTACTTCTTCGCGCGAAGGCAATTCCACCACGGCCCCGACTTACGCGGCAGTTACCTCGCGCAGCTACCACACCGGCGGAGTGCAGGTCGCCTTTACCGACGGATCGGTGCGATTCCTCTCGGATTCGATTGAGCTGGCAGTTTGGCGGGCGATGGGGAGTCGCGCTGGCGGTGAAGTTGTAAACAGCCCTTGAAGGGTGGCGCCCCTTCAGGGCGGTTCACTGAAGGCCTATTCCAAATAGGTGCTATGGCTGGCGACGTCTTCGTACTCTTGCAACAATCCGTCGGCGGCTTCTTGGGTTAGCTTGCCCTCGGCGACTTGCACGGCGAGTTGTCGGCGATAAGTTTCAGACAAGTGGGCGATGTCGTAGCGGGCAAATTGCATCATATCGTCGATGCGGCTGCCAGCGACGATCTTGGTTACGTGAAAGCGCCCTTGGCTATCGATGGTAATGTGCGCCTCATTGGGATGTCCAAACAGGTTGTGGTGGCTGCCCATCACCTCTTGGTATGCTCCGACCAAAAAGATCCCCAAGTAATAGGGGTCGGCGGGATCCCAATTGTGCAGTTCCAGGGTTTGCTTGACGTCCTTCAAGTCGACAAAGCGATCGATCTTGCCATCGCTATCGCAGGTCACATCGACCAGTGTGGCGTAATCGGTGGGTTTTTCATTCAGTCGATGAATGGGAACGATGGGAAACAGTTGTCGAATCGCCCAGCTATCGGGCGCCGAGCGGAACAATGAAAAGTTGCACAAGTACTTCTGCGCCAAGCTGCGTTTGAGCTGTTCAAATTCTTCATCCGGAAAGCTATCCTCCTCGGCCTCGCGCAGGGCTCGGCGCAGATTTCCCAGAACAACACGTCGCCTTTGGCCCGCTCTTCCAAGGTGACGAGCCCCAAATTGAACTGAATCTGCAATTCGTCTTTCAGTTGCAGCGTATCGTGGAAGTACTCGACATAGTTCTTGGAATTAATCGAATCGCACAGGTCCTTGAGTTCGGTAATCACGTGCAGATCATCTTCGTCGATGGAAACCTCTAACTGGTCATCGGCAAAGGTTTCAATTTCGTCGCGGATGCAGGTGATAAATACCGAATGGTAGGCGGTCATGAATCGTCCGCTCTCGGTAACCAGATGAGGGTTGGGCACGTTTTCGTCGTCGCAGATCGTTTTGAAAGCATACACGACGTCGTTAGCAAATTCCTGGGCAGTGTAATTCACGCTCGAATCGAAACGCGTCTTGGAGCCGTCGTAGTCAACTCCCAGACCGCCCCCGATATCGACATACTCGATTTCGCAGTTGATCTGTCTGAGTTTTGAGTAGACCCGTGCGGCTTCCTTCATGGCATTTTTGACACGCTTGATATCGGTGATTTGCGAACCGATATGGAAGTGCAGTAGTTTCAACTGATGGTCCAGCTTGGCCTCGCTTACCATCCGTACGCACTCCAGGATCTCCGAGGTGGTCAATCCGAACTTGGCCGAATCTCCGCCTGACGAGGCCCACTTACCCGAACCGCGCGAGTAGAGCTTGGCTCGCAAGCCAATCCAGGGGGACACACCTATTTCCTGGGCTAACTTGAGTACCATGCGCAGTTCATTCAGCTTTTCAACAACGATGGTCACTCGCTTGCCGGCTTGCACGCCCAACAGGGCAGTTCGCACGAATCTTTCGTCCTTAAAACCGTTGCAAAGCAGCAGTGTGCCCGGACTCTGCTCCTGGGCGATGGCCGCGTAGAGTTCGGCCTTGCTGCCGCATTCGAGCCCCACGTTGTACCGCGCACCCTCCTTCAGGAATTCTTCGACAACCTCCCGTCGAGGGTTCACTTTCATGGGATACAAGGGAAAGTGCTGGCCTTGATACTCGTATTCCACAATGGCCTGTTGGTAGGCAGCCGACAGTGCGCGGAGCTGGCTGGTCAAGATCTGAGGAAATCGCAACAGCAGCGGTAGCCTGACGCGCCGCTTTTCCAGCAACTGATCAACGATCTGCTTCAGGTCGGCAAAGCGTTCGTCCCCGGGGGCAGGGTGGACGATGATATGGCCTTGGGCATTGATGTCGAAATACCCCGCACCCCAATTCTCAACACCATAAGCTAATTGAACCGCCTGGAGTATTTCGTCGTTCACGATGGCCCGGATCCTCACTGTAGACAAGCCAAATAGCAGTACTGGCAAACCAGCTAAGATTCTACAGCTCAGGTCCAATGCTGCGAGACGGCGAAACGCCCCTGCGGAGAATAATTTACTCGAAGACCTTTACTGCAATGTGACGCTATGTCGCTGCTGGCCTTGCGTGTCCATGTGCCGCAGCTGTAGTTTGCGCGAGTCGCTATCGCCGCTCACCTCAATCTCCAGGTAACCGCCAGCTACCTTCAAGAATTGATGGATCTCAGGCCGGAAATCGGCCTGGTTCCAGCCGCCCGCATGGCGGTTGCTGACCGGGCCAACCGAGAACTCGTGCAGCCCGCTCTCGGGATCTATGCTATGAAATTGCCAGTGGCGATCACCACATACGCTGACGGTATTTGGATAGCCAGCCAGCAACTGTCGAATCTGGCGTCCCTCGTGGGCAAAGACCTCATTGGCATGGTTGTCACTCTTGTTTTCACGATCTGGGCCAACGATGGGTGTCGGTGAAATGATCGACGCGAAACTTGGCCGTCGACTGCTCCAATGTCTTCTTCAGCCAGTCTTTTTGGGCTGCGCCCCAAATACTCTTGTCCGGTCCGTCGGGGGCGGGATTAGGACTGCGATAGTCGCGTCCCTCCATCAGCCAGATCTGCAGGTCCTGGGTGGGCTGCAGGGTGCGGTATGCTGGCTCGGGTAGGCCCGTCTGCTGGCGGAAGATGCGCTGACCATCTTCAAAAGTAAATGCTCCCGTCCACTTGAAACGGGTTCCCGGCCAGGTGTCGTTCACATAAGTATCATGATCGTCCTTGAGAAAGTAGGTGGGGACTTGCTTGTGGAACTCGAGCAAGGTTGGCAGCCCATAGGTTCGCTGCCAATGGTAGTAAGCCAGCTCATTATTGCGCCAAAGCGTCGTAGTAGACCACATCACCAGCCATCACCCAGGCATCGGTACCGTGCGCGCAACATCGCCCGATAAACATCGAAACCATGCGGACCATCGCGGTCGTCAAACGCCTGGCAGGTGCCTACAGCCAGTTTGAAGTTGGCCATCGAAGCAGATCCAGGCAAGGTCTTGAATCGTCCGCTGAGCGTTGACATGGCTCTCTCCGATTCGCTGCTGGACTGGTCATGCTCGGATCCGCCCAGACCGCGGACTTGTGTGCGAACCTCGTAAGCCGTAGCGGGAGATAGTCCTCGCATGGCTAGCACAGCGCTGTAATCGCTGGCCGCATCGACCACCTGCCAATCGCTGTAGCGCCAACTGCCGGACTGCCTTAGCCCAACTCGCACCTGAGCTGGCACACCTGGGACGGCATATCGTAGGCCATCAACACCCGTTGGCGGCAACAGGGGTCTCTCATTTTTCTTGCTTCCCTTCTTGGCTCAGCTCAAATTCAACCCTGGGCAAATCGCCTAAATTGGCTAGCGGCCAGCGTGTCGCCCGTACCCAGAATTCTGCGCTGTCCTCGGTAACTTCCACGATTCGCATGCCACTTGCCTGCTGCGGTTCAGCGCTGGTGTCTACCAATAAAGCTTGGGAGTCAGTCGCTAGTTGCTGCTCGTGCACCTTCAGCGCGTGCTCGGCGGCAGCGTGCAGGCTGTCGTAGTCGCAAACGCGCAGCAGACCCAGCAAGGCTGGTGCCAGCCATGGATCGGACCGGCGATCCGAAATCGTCAGTTGGCTAATCTTGATGCGCGGATCGTCCATCAACAGCAGACTGGCCAATTCCATCAAAGCCGCATTCCGCCCAACGCAGCACATTTCCACAGCTAAAGGCTGCTGGGTCTGTTGCTCGTGAATCGTCCCCATCCACGCCAGTGCGTCCAGTAGATCCTGCAGCATCATTTTCTCCAGGGTCTCCCCCAGCAATGCCAGGCGGCGCAGCAATTGATGCTGCGTGCGAACATCCTGGGCTGTATTCAGCCAGTCGGCGCCACTCCAACGTACGAAGTAGTGCGTGCGCTGCGGAAACTCTTGCAGTCTGGATGCCAGTGGTGCAGAATCCACCAGGGATTCAATGTTCAAGGGCGGATCCCAGGTGGTCGATGCATTGGCAATCAGATGAACGACACCCGGCAGTTGCTCGTCTCCGGCAATTCTCAAAATTCTGGAAGCCTGCTGTCGCCCGCCGCCCCAGAGTTGCCAATCGCCCGCGCTCGAATGGCCTTCGCCCATCAGGGAGAATTCCGCAGCCTGCGGGGTGGGCAGCGCATGCAGTCGACGGAGTTCTGGCAGCCAACGCGTTTGCCACTCCTTGGCCGCTTGCTGGGGATCGAGTTCCTGTACCCCCGGTTGGACAAACCAAGCTGCCACCGACGTGACTCGCTCGTCTCGCGGAACCTCCGCCGTGAACGCGACCAATTCATCGGGTTGAATTTCCTTAGTGGCCGGAGTATCTACCCACGGCTCGCCGTCACCCAGGTGACGCAACAGCCATTTGAAGGCGCCGACCTGCAACTCTTGCGTGTCCTGGTGCGGCCCCGGAGTGATCAGCAGTCCCAGGTTCTCGGCTGCATCCAGTTGTCCGTACACCTGCGCCAGTTGTTCATGGATGCGCATCACGCCATCGAGTGGAAAAATGCCGTCATGGTCGGAATTGGCTAGCAGTACTGGTCGCGGGGCCAGCAGGCTCGCGAGTTTGCCATAGTCCCAGCCGAAGTAATTGACAAAGTACATGCAGTCACAATGTCCCTCGACGCAACCATCCAGCACGTGGTTCTGTAGATCGGTGATGCCAGCCACGGGAACGGCTGCGCGCACTCTATCGTCCAACGCGGCACAGAACCAGCTATATGCGCCGCCTCCGCTGCGCCCGGTGATGCCAATCCGCTGGGCGTTGACGTAGGGCAGTTCGCAGAGCAAATCGATGCCGCGGATCGCATTCCATGTTTCAACACCGGCCGGCGTGTAGCCCCGACTCAACCAATCCCAACGTCCCAGCTTGTACGTCCCATGATGCTCTCCATGGAATTCGCCCAATTGAATGGTATCGATGATCAGGCACACGATTCCGTGTCGGGCCAACCACAGTCCGTGGTGCTGATAGTTGGTCTTGTTGCCCAGAGAACGTCCGTGGTCCAGTACGCGAGCGTGTCCACAAACGTACAGCACCGCTGGCCAGCCAGCCTCGGGTTGCGTGCCGGTGGGTTTGAATAGATTCGCAGCCACATACAGCCCAGGTCGCGACTGGTAGTGCAATCGTTCGACGTTGGCGCCTTCCACATGCACGCTGCCTGTGCTTGTCACCTGCAAGTCCGTTTTTGCAGGCAGGGGCGCCAGGCCCAGCATCTCTTGTAATTCGCCGCGCCACTCGGCTTGGATGGCTGGCCATGATTCGGGAGTTATGTTGGCAATTTGTTGAGCGGACTGCTCGGCCAGGGCCCGCGTTCGCGCGTCCATAAATGCCTGCCACGGCGCGTCCTGGGCATGGGCCGAGAAGGGTGCGGCAAGCCCACACAGGATCATCCAACACCAAAGGCTGTGAGAGAGATAGCTGGGCATGGTTGCGTCTCCACGGAAGAGGAACAGACGCAGCATAGTATAGTGCTTTATCACAGCTAAGATTGAGGAAACAAACCCCCACTGGGCTAAACAATATAGCCTAGTTGGACAGCGCCAGTTTCCTCTGGAAGTTTGAGAAACCAAGCACAACGCGTCAGTTTTGATGTTGCGCTTTGATCATAACCCGACGCGTAAGTTTTGAAGTTGCGCATTGAGCATTTTCCCAACGTTTTTCATAACCCGACGCGTCAGCGAGGAATTCTTCCATTGAGTCCCGCTGCGGTAACGCTAGCTGGAGAAGAACTGACGATAGGTCAGCAGGGCCGATAGAGTTTTAGAATCTTGAATGCGATTTTCGCGGATCATGGAATCGATTTCCGCGGAGGTGACCAGTAGATTCTCGATTTCCTCCCCAAACTCGTGCGCGGGGGATCCCTGTGTTAATCCGCGAGCGACGAAGGCGTGCATGCGTTCGTCGAGAATTCCCGGCGACATATAGAATTCGCATAAGGGCACGATCGAATCACAAACAAAGCCGGTCTCTTCGGCCAATTCCCGTCGCGCCGTATCCACCGGCGGTTCGCCAACCTCCAGCGTCCCGGCCGGCAGTTCGATCAGCTCGCGATTGACCGCAATCCGGTAGTTCTTGATCAGGCAGATGCGGCCGTCATCCAAGACGGGTACGATGACCACCGCCCCGGGATGTCGCACGACCTCACGGACCAGCTCACGGCCATCGGCCAGCTGCTGCGAAACGCGTTGGATGCTAAAGCGCTGCGCAGTCAGCAAGGTCTCAATTTTCTGCGGACGGTTGCTCATGCCATTTAGCCGGCCAAGCGACGGCCCGCCCCGTCTACCACCTCGACTTCGCTGGCATCGCCTTGAAATCGATATTGCATCAGGTAGGCGTCTTCCGTCGTGTCCTCGTAGAAGTCACGCAGCACAGATATGGCTCGAAAGCCAAGATGTCGGAAAAATAGTTGAGCGTCTAAGTTGGTTTCACGCACCTCGAGCATGATGCGATTGCGGCGGTCTTGCGAGAGTTTGCTGACCAATTTGTCCAACATCGATCGGCCGATCAGCTTGCGGCGGCAGGCGGGGTCGACGGCAAAATTCAATAGATGCAAGCGATTCTTGTGTAGCTCGTAAATCATGAAGCCCACGACCTCGTCATCGCGCTCGGCGACCATACCGATGCAATTGCGCTGTCGCAAGCAGCGGATGAACTCTTCCTCACTCCACGGAAATTCAAAGCTGGCTTCTTCGATTGACAGGACTGACGGCATGTCTCTCCGAATCATCCAACGAATATGGACACAGGATTGACTGCTTTCCGCTGTTGGCATCGGGATCCCTCCGAACGAATCTATGTGAAGTGGTGGAGTACTTTCCACTGCAAAGGAGTATTCCCGCATCGCATGAAGCGGGTAAGTGAGTCGCTGGCCGATGTTAGCAAATCCGGTAAGCATCGCCAATACGGAAAACTCGCGTTTTCGAGCGAGCTGCTTTGGGCACCAATGCTGGCTGTACTATTTCGGTAGCACTTGCTCAGCGTGACAGGCACTTGCCCAACTCGACAGACATTCGCCCAACGCGGCAGGCACTGGCCTAACGCGTTGGCTCACTCTCGTGGCCATCACTTGCCGACGGGTTGCACGCGCAGATTTCCTGGGCATATTGGGAGATGGTGCGATCGCTAGAAAACCAACCGCTGCTGGCGGTGTTGATGATGCTCATGCGATTCCAGTGGTCTGCGTCGCTGTAGGCCGCCTGCACCTGCTGTTGAGCGTCGATAAAGCTGCGAAAGTCGGCGATGGACAGCCATTGGTCTTGTGGATTGCGGAGTCCGGAAACGAGAACGTCGAAGATACCGGGTTCGGTAGCATTGAACTGGCCGCTTTCCAACAATTCCATCACGCGCCGAATGTCCGGATCCTCGGCAATGATGCGATTGGGATCGTAGCTGCCTCGGGTGGCTAGAACCTCCGCGGCATTCAAGCCGAACAGAAAGAAGTTTTCCGCTCCAGCTTTCTCGCGAATCTCGATGTTGGCTCCGTCCAGCGTGCCGATGGTCAAGGCGCCGTTCATCATGAACTTCATATTTCCCGTGCCAGAAGCCTCTTTGCCGGCGGTCGAGATCTGCTCCGACAATTCCGTGCCAGGGCAAATGACTTCCATGGCGGACACGCGATAGTTGGGAAAGAAAACCAGTTTTAGCAACTCTTGCGCCCGCGGGTCAGCATTGATAACGCTGGCTACATTGTTGACCAGCTTGACGATCACTTTGGCTACGTAATAACCCGGAGCTGCCTTGCCGCCAATCAGGACGCACCGCGGTACAAAGCCTTTCGACATCACCACGGCAAATGCGGTCGTACAAATGGATTACGTGCAATACATTCAGCAGTTGTCGTTTGTATTCATGAATACGCTTGACCTGCACGTCGAATAGCGAGCTATCGCAGAAGTCAACGCCGGTATGGGATCGCACATAATCCGACAACTTACGTTTGTTTTCGAGCTTGACTTCTGCCCAACGCCTACGGAATCCGGCATCGTCCGCAAAGGGTAGTAATTTCTCAATGTGACTGAGGTCTTGCTCCCATTTGTCGCCGATGGCTGCATTGATCAGATCGCGCAGGCCCGGATTGCAGTGGGCGAGCCAGCGGCGCTGTGTAACACCGTTGGTCTTATTGTTGAATTTCTTGGGCCATAGTTCGTAGAAGTCCTTGAACAAACCGCTGGTCAGCAGTTCCGTGTGTAGTTGGGCAACGCCGTTGACCGAAAAACTGCCCACGATCGACAGGTAGGCCATGCGAATATGTGGGTGATCGCCTTCCTCAATCAGCGACATTTTGCGTCGCATCTCCACATCGCCTGGCCATTGCTTCTCGACCTCCTTGAGGAAGCGACGATTGATTTCGAAAATGATTTCAGTCAAGCGTGGTAGCAAGCGGCTGAACAGCGCCACCGACCAGCGTTCAAGGGCCTCGGGCAACAAGGTGTGATTGGTGTAAGCCATGCAATGAGTGGTAATGGCCCAAGCTGACTCCCAGCTCAAATCGTGCTCGTCCATCAGTAGACGCATCAGCTCGGGTACAGCACAGGCTGGGTGTGTGTCGTTCAGTTGGAAACAGTTGGATTCTCCGAACTTGGACAGGTCGTTGCCGTGCTGCTCAACCCACTGGGCTAGCACATCCTGCAAACTGGCGGATACAAGAAAATACTGCTGCTTGAGACGCAGTTCCTTGCCGTTTTCGCTGGCATCATTCGGGTAGAGCACCATGGTGATCTGCTCAGCCATATTCTTGGCAGCCACCGATTCCGAGTAACCCCCAGCATTGAATTCGTTCAAATCAAATGCCTTGGTGGCACTGGCCTTCCACAAGCGAAGCGTGTTGACGGTTTGATTGCGGAATCCGGGAATAGGCATATCAAAGGGAACGGCCAACACGTCCTGGGTATCTACCCAACGACTGTGGTGGACCCCTTCAGCGTCGTAGTACAGTTCCGAGCGACCATAGAAGCGTACGCGTCGAGTGTCCTCGGAGCGCTCGATCTCCCATGGATTTCCATCAAGCAGCCAGTGGTCGGGGTCCTCGACTTGCCGACCATTCTCTATCCGCTGATGAAACATGCCATACTCATAACGGATGCCGTAGCCGCGAACTGGTAAACGCAGATTGGCACAACTATCCAAGAAACAAGCAGCCAGACGCCCCAGGCCGCCATTGCCCAAGCCAGCGTCGGCCTCCATTTCAGCCACCTCTTCCAGAGTGGTGCCATAATCGTGCAACACAGCACTGGTGGAATCGCTTAACTCCAGATTTTGAACCGCATTGCTCAGCGAACGGCCGATCAAGAATTCAAGCGACAGATAGTAAACACGCCGATTGGCCTTTTGCGAAACGCGACGATCGGTTTCCTGCCACTGTCCCATCAACCGGTCGCGGATCGCGATGGCCAAGGCGCGATACAGATAACGCATATCCGCCTTCTGGTCGTCATGGCCCAAGGTGTAATTGAGATGCCGGCGTACTTCGCTCTCGAGGTTTGCAAGTCCCCTGGCGATTCCAGACTCTTTGGCTTCTGCGACGATCGGATTCATATTTTTATAATTCGCAAATCTATTTGAATTGGGTTAGCACAGCTGCTCAGCCACGTTCCAAAACAAAGCATCAACTTGGAAGTGCACCGGGCGGTGACCATAGTTCTACAAGATAGCGTGCATAGGGCACAACAGCGGCTAGTGGAAGATTCTATGGCGTTGACTAGGTTATGTCGGCTAGCAACGGCCGCAGAATTACCTGTAGAATACTCGCTAGGGAAAACTGAGCTGCGAAATTAGCGCTCGGCGGTGGGCCCACTGATAGTCTGTCTGCTGCCGATTTGTGGCAATCCTGCCCGCATCGGCCACCCCCCCCCGCTCGCAAGCTGTCGGCGATGGATTTCCCACTGCCGCTATAGTGACCCAAGCAAACTCAACACCACTGGGAATAACGAACGATGGATGCAAGAACGGCAATTCACGACGCCTTGGCCATGGCCGACATGGTAAGCATGGCCTACCTGGCTGATCTCAGCGATGCGGAATTGATGCAGCGCCCGCATCCGGAGTGCAAGCATATCAACTGGCAACTGGGCCATCTGATCGCTTCGGAGCACGAGATGATGAACCATGCACCGGGGCTCAGCATGCCAGCTCTTCCTGAAGGTTTTACAGACCGCTATTCGAAGGAAAACGCATCGGTGGATGATCCCGCCGTATTTGCTACCAAGGATGAACTGCTAGCGGCCTACCGGGTTCAGCGGGCTGCCACCCTGGCGGCCCTCGAGCAGGCCACTCCGCAAGATTTTGATCAACCCACCGGCCTCAGCTATGCACCAACAGTGGGAGCCTTGTTTGCCATGCAGGGCGCGCACTGGATGATGCACTGTGGTCAGTGGGTACCGGTACGCCGCAACTGCGGCAAACCGATCACGATCTGAGCCCTCGTTGGTCAGCAGTCCCTCCCTACACGGCCCGTGCGGTGCAACACCCAATCGCCGTACCAATATTGGTCTGTCTTGTATTGGGCTGTCGTGTATTGGCCGTCGTGTATTGGGCTGACGTCGTGGCTCAAACAGCTGGCCGAGTTTTAGATTTTCTCGGCGATGAGTTTGGCGACCAATTCCGGATTATCCTGCTCGCGGAGATGAGCGATTTGCGAGGCGGGCACGCCCGCCTTTTCCAAGTTCTTGGCCAACGATTCCCAGACCTTTTGGCGTTTCTTACCTTCCGACAAGTACAATTCCGTGATCAATTCTTGGGCCCGCTGCAATCCAATCGCATCGCGATTGTCGTAGTAGCACTTGATGACATTCTGCTGGTACTTGCTAAAGTTTTTTTCGGTCATGCGCGATCCTTGGTTCCGGTCTAACCTGGTGCCACTAGGGTCTGCTCCCTCTAGAAAGCCGTCCTCAAAAACGACTAGTGGGACGAAATGAACTATCGGCTGGCGACAGGACTTGCCTTAACACCAGCCATGCTATCATTTCTCAATTGGGTATTCCAGACGGATTGTACCCACCCGAAGCTTGCTCTCCAAACCATGCACTCCGCAGTCGTAGTCCACTCCGCAGGAAGGGCGCACCCTAGCAGGAGCATGCGTCTGGTCGATTGGGTAGCTGACTTTGAACTGGCAGCTAGTTCTGCTGGGGAACGGCATTGCCCAATTGGGCCAGCACTTGCAAGACGCCGTTCAGATGTGCCAGTCGCGGGCCAAAGCGATCCACGAATTCGTTGAGCATATAGTCACCCTCAACCAGATGCTCTTCCTGCTCTTGAATCTCCTCGGTCAGGGTTCCGAGGAACTCCGTTTGCACTCGCGATAGAGTCTCCGCGGCGCGACGGCAGGATTTGGCCAAACGTGGGTTGGCATCCTTCCATTGCTGCAATTCCGCATTTCGCTGCTTCTGAGTGTTCACGCTGGCATGTACCAATTGCTCCAGCAACTGATTTTGCTTTTGCTGAGCCATGAGTATTTGCTGCAGTAAAACGACCGTGGCTTCCGCGGAGTTCATCGAATTGACAGCATTGGCAGCCGACGTTGGCTCGGCCGAAACGTCGATGCGAAATACCGGCGAAACTTGAGTTGGTTCTGTTCCCACGTCGCGAATCTCCATGTCAGGCAATAGTCTAGCACTCAGGATGCACCCCTATTGTAGTCGGGGATGCACTGGAGTCGAGCAATTGACCGATAGCAAAATGATGATTCGTGGCAATTTGGCGAACTGCTTCAGGGGCGGATAGAGTCCCTAAAGTCGATACAACCGTCCTTCCGAACAAAGATCAAGGCCAGGTAACCGGTGGCTTTCTGAGGTTGGCCATTTTACTGCCTCGCCCTACAACTCTGGAGAAGACAGCTAAAGTATGACGGCAACAATCGGTTTCTTGTCGGTGCGACGCCACGCGGATCACGGATATTTCGGCGGCTTTTTGATCGTGAACCGTCTGGCTCGGCCATTGGAATTTCATTGCACCCTGCCCGTCAAACCCAGTCGTGCTCAAGCCGTACTGTATGGCCCCACCATCGATGATTTCGTGTGTGGCGAACAGATCGCCAAGGCGCTGATCACCAAAGCGAAATTGAAGCCCGAATTGTTGATTTGCGATTCGTCCGCCTGCTTGGCCCTGACCCATGTCAGCGATGTGCTGGCGCTCAAGTTGGACTTGCCGCAGGGCGTGCCCGTCGGCGGCGAGCGTCTTGAGCTCCCGCCCGAGACTCACTCCAAGCTGGCTCCCTTGGCGACGACTGACAACCACTTTTCCGTACTCCGCGAATCTGCTGTCAAACCCGAGCACGTCGAGTCCATTCTTGATCAGCTGCCTGAACAATTTGACTTTGTCGAGCCTTTTCAGCGAATTATCGAAGCGCTCTTGGAAGCCCATCCCATCGCCAGGGCTGCCTGACGAGACAACTTGCCCTCTCAAACAGTTTTTCAGGGAGCAACGAGTATGCAGCAGGATGCCTCCGACCATTGGGCGGGTGTTGAATTCGCAAACAGCTTCAAGCCGACTGAGCTGCTGTCAGGCGTCGAATGCTATGCGACGGGATGGCAAGCTCAACTCGATCGTCCACCGTCTATTGACTGCAAATCGCTCGAGGCCGACGACCCTCGATATCTCGGTGTTGACCATCCGCTTGCAGTCCAAGCGTCCCCAGGTAATTGGATTTGCCTTTCCCGAGGCGCATGAGTTTTGCCCTATCTCCGAAGACCAGCCGGCGGTGAAACCTGCCAAGCCACAAGCCACCAATCCGCGCCGGCCGTAGGCCCACAGCGAAAGAAAACGCGGATCAAGCCGCCTGCGGATCTGGTAAAGCTCGAGGATCGATTGTACTTCGTGCTCCAACCACCTTTAGAAAGCTTGCTGTCCTCAGCCAAACTCGAGTTCCCATTTGAGCCCTTTCCCTATCAATTCGAAGGAATTGCGTTTTTGTTTCCCCGAGAGACTGCTATCCTGGCTGACGAGATGGGACTCGGTAAGACGATGCAGGCTATCAGCACCGTCCGCATGCTATTGCTAGCTGGCCAATTGCGGAATGTCTTGCTCATCTGCCCCAAACCGCTGGTTACCAATTGGGTCCGCGAATTCAGATTGTGGGCTCCTGAAATACCGGTCACGGTCATTGAGGGCGATTCGACTAAACGCAACTGGATATGGGGGCAGCACTCGGCTCCCGTGCGAATCGCCAACTATGAATTGCTCATGCGCGATCGCGCGTTCATGGATGATCCCAATGCTCATTTCGATTTGGTCATTCTCGATGAAGCTCAGCGGATCAAGAACAAGAATAGCACCACGGCCCAAGTCGTTCGGGCTTTACCACGCGGTCGATCCTGGGCCTTGACCGGGACTCCCATCGAGAACTCGGTGGAAGATTTGATTAACATTTTTGAATTTCTTTCGCCTGGCTATCTGCGTGAGGACATGAGTCTCAAGACCATTAGCCAGGCCACCCGTGACACCATCTTGCGGCGAACCAAAGACAAAGTGCTGACCGAGATGCCGCCCAGAATGTTTCGCGACGAAGAATTGGATCTGACAGCGCCCCAACTCGACAGCTACCGATCTGCAGAGGAGGATGGCGTGGTTCAACTGAACGAGCTCGGCGAGACGCTTTCCATCCAGCATGTTTTCGAGCTGGTATTACGCTTGAAACAGATTTGCAATTTTGATCCGACTACCGGCGCAAGCTGTAAACTCGAGCGCCTGGAAGCCGACATGGAAGAGATTGCTGCCAGCGGGCAAAAGGCGATTGTTTTTAGCCAATGGGTACAGACGCTGGAAAAGATAGCCCAACAGCTCGAGCGTTTTGGGCCCATGCAGTACCACGGTCGTATTCCATCCAAGAAACGCGATGCAGTCATTCAGCAATTTAAAGAAGACCCCTCGAAGCATCTGATACTGATGAGCTATGGTGCGGGCAGTGTGGGTTTGAATCTGCAATTCTGCCACTATGTATTCCTGTTTGACCGCTGGTGGAATCCAGCCATCGAAGACCAGGCTGTCAATCGCGCGCACCGCATTGGCGTATCTGCTCCGGTAACCGTCACCCGCATGATGGCCGCCGATACGATTGAACAACGGATTCATGACGTGCTGGAGCAGAAGCGAGAGCTGTTTAATCAACTTTTCGCCGAAGCCGGTGCACCACGCAGTACCGGACTGACTCAAAAAGAAATCTTTGGACTATTCAAGCTATCGACTCCCACCAGCAGAAGGGCAGCCTAAGCGGGGTCAATCACAAGTGGTACCAGATTACGCGCCGCCAGAGCCTGATCCCATTGCCTGTTGCGTGCTGCTCAGGGCTTGGACCCAGCATCGGCTTGTGTAGCCTGGAAAAAATCCGGATGCCAACCTTTTCGATCCGCGAGACGCCGGGGTTCGTTGAAAATTTTCGCGGTATCACCTTGCCGCGCATCCAGTCTGCAAGGTTGTCTTTCATTTCATCCAAGCGCTGAGCGTAGGTGGCTTGATCGGCCAGGTTATTCTGTTCCCATGGATCGTCAGCCAGACGGTACAGCTCCCATTCAGGCCTGCGAAAATAGCGGTCGACGATGGCAGCGGCCTCGGGACTTGCGTGGGCCAGGCTGGCCCATTCACTCCAGTAGGCTCCCGCCATGGGTTTGCGGTCGAGATCCGAGTGGTTGGTGTGAGCGAATTCGGGATGCAGGTTGTGGATCAATTTCCATTCGCGAGTGCGCAGGCTACGGATCGGATAAATATTCTTGTTGCCATCGCCGCTGTGCGTGGTGAATAACATCTCGCGGTGCTCAGTCTGCTGGCCGAGCAGAACGCCGGCAAAGGAACGGCCATCGATGTCTGCAGGCACCTCACCACCGGCGATGTCGATCAGCGTGGGCAGCAAATCAATCCAACTGATCATGGCCTCGGATTCAGTCCCAGCCGCGATCTTCCCGGGCCAGGCCGCGATGAAGGGTACCCGGATGCCATAGTCGTACAGATTCCACTTTCCAAAAGGCCATTGCGAGCCATGATCGCTGCTGTAGATAAACAGTGTGTCTCGGCCTAAGTGTGATTCGGAGAGTACCCGCAGTTCCCCGAGCAATTCATCCAATTCCTTGATCTCTTGGTAGTAGGCGGCGCGATGCTCGCGGGTTGCAGGAGTGTCCAGGTGGTGCGGAGGGAACTCAACCCGCTGAGGATCAAAGCTGGTCGGGCTGGTCCACGGCACGTGCGGATTGGATGTGCCCACAAACAGGCACAGCGGACGATCGGAGCGGCGGGATTCGAGGTAGCCGGCAACCGCCTTTCCGAGTACTTCGGTAGCTGCCCCATTCTGGCCGACATGATCGAATCCGAATGTTCGAGCTGCTTTGCCATGCGCCACTTTTCCGAATGCCGCGACTTCGTAGCCCAACGACTTGAGGCTGCTGACCAGGCTCCTGGTTCCCTGCTTGGGGAAGGTGTGATTGGCCTCCGCACCATTCCTGGCCGGCATGAGACCCGTCAGCATGGCCGCACGACTGGGAGCACACGAGGGCGATGCGACAAATGCATGCGTGAACTTCATCCCCTGCGCGGCTAGTCTTTCCATTTGCGGCGTCGGAATATTCGCATTGCCGTACAGACTGGAATCTATCTGGGAATGGTCGTCAGACAGGTAAACCACAATATTGGGTTGCTTTGCCTGCAAGGGCTGTGCGAACCAGCAGCATAGACAGAGGCACCGAAGAGAGAAATTCAGTAGATTCAGCATGTGGATGGATTGCCTTCCGCTTTCAGACGTCGTGTCATCGAGTGTTGTGGTACAGCCAGTGTTCTCTAATCCGCGAGCTCGAGTCCGTTATCGGGTGGCATCGAATGATGCCAGCCCAAGAGGGATTTCGTCAACTCAGCAACCAACTCGGGATGTTGCTCGGCGAGGTTTTGCTTTTCGCCGCGATCGGCCTGTAAATCGTAAAGTTGTGGTTGTGAGCCGTCGAACTCGCACAGCAGTTTCCAATTCCCATGGCGCATGGCCAGATCGGGTAATTGCTCGTCTCCGTAGAACGCGTTCCGATCGGGAGGCCGGCGAAAGAAAATCGGCTGCTTGCGCGAGCCGCCCTTACCCAGCAAGGTACCGACCAGTGACTCGCCATCGTAGTCCACACCCTCGGGATGAGGCGTGCCTGTTAGCGTCAACAGCGAGGGGGCAAGGTCGATGGCGGAGAATACGGAGTCGGTGTCGACAGCATCTTGTTTCTCCAGCAATCCTGGTCCCCAGACAACTAGTGGCGAGCGGATACCGCCTTCATAGAGTTGCGTCTTGTATCCACGAAACGGGCCGGCTTCACCCGCCCCTGGTTCGGGTCCGTTGTCGGAGCAGACAAGAATCAGCGTATGCTCGCGCAAGCCCGCGTCGTCCCGGATGCGATCAAACAGCTTGCCCAACTGCTGATCCATTGACTCGAGCACGGACAAATACAGGCGTCGTTTCGAACCATCGCCCCAGCTGGTAACGGGTGGCCAATAGGGGCTGTGTACGTCGTCGGGCCACAAGTTAATGTAGAACGGTTTCCCGGCGTCGGCGGCCTTATCGATGAAGGGCAGTGCCGCATCGACGAAACCGGTAGTTATTTCGCTGCGGAGCATCCAGCGAAAGCCCTGGCCGAGATTTTCGGCGCGGTCCCAAATTTTGTCGGGTTCTACTTGCCCCGGCTTTAGCGTTAGCGGCAGCAGCTTTGGTCCCATACCTTCGAAATTAGTCAACGACTGATCAAAACCGTATTCGGTAATGGCTGGCGCCTCGTCGACATCGCGTTGGCCGCCCATATGCCATTTTCCAAAGTGCCCGGTGGCATAGCCAGCTTGCTTCAGCGAGCGAGCCAACATCGGTGCCTGCGGATCAAGCCACTGCGCCATGCCGCGCCGTTGATTGTCCAAGCGATTGTTGAGAAAGGAGGTGATCCGCCATCGCTGCGGGTATTGACCGGTGGAAATCGCCGTTCGCGAGGGCGAGCAGATGGGTGAATTGACATAGAATTGCTCGAAGCGCAAGCCTTCCCTGGCCAACCGGTCAATATGTGGCGTTTGCGCATCGTCATTGCCAAAACATGAAAAGTCTCCCCAACCCATATCATCAATGAATACAAGCACAATGTTGGGAGCCGGATCGGCCGCATTAGACAGTGACGTGGTCGACAAGGTTGCCAAGCAGCAAACACACCAGGTGAGCTTTACGGCGATTCTCATATTGCAATCCTATCTATTGATTCGTAAGCCAAGCGGCAATGAGTCGCCGAGTATCTTGGCTGTCTCCTCGCCCTCAAGTTGACCGCCGTGGCGGACCAGGGTGATGTAGTGCTCGGGGCTTACAGAGCTATGCATTTGCTCAAGGACTTCGTCGCGCAATTCGTCTGGAATATCACGATAGCGATCGTTGACTCGACGAGCGCAGAGCATGAGGGCTAATCCGTAATTGGCATCGGACAATGGATACTGTAGGAGCGCCTCGAGCCACCGCGAGACCGTGGTAGCATCAACTACGGAATTGAGTGGTCCATAGGCTGGCAGCCGGGCGCCGAGCCGACCGATAGTCCACAATATAGCACCCCGACAGGACGACCACTTGTTCACCTTCAGCAAAGCGATCAACCAGTCGCCAAGCTGATGCTTTTCCGCGTTAGGCAGCAATTCCAGCGAACCAACCAACCTGAGCAACTCGACAAATTCGTTGGCGTTCGTACCACCGCCACCTTTTGCCCGCTTGAGTGGATCGAGCACGTTACGCAACGGTCCGGCAATCTGCTGATAAACCGTCAACTGCTGTCCAGATGTGAAGCCAGCAGCGATCCTGCGCCAGAGGATGAGCGATTCATTGCGTGAGCTGACAGCAGAAAAAGCCAACTTGCCATGCACCGTCCGCCAGGTCTCGGCAACCCGCCAATCATCGCCGGCCATGCCTTCTCCCGGACGCAGCGCATAGCCGAGTAAATTGAGCCAGCGAGCTTCATGCGCGGCTGACTTTTTGCGACCTGCTTGCAATTCCATCAACGACTGCCAAATGGCTCGCAGCAGGCTCGGTGGCCAGCCGCTTCGCCCGAGTTCCAAGGCTTCGCTCAGTCCAGTAATCAATTTTGACGGCGGCTTGCTTGGAGTATCGCCGAAGGTTTGCTCCAACACTTGCCGGGCTGTGGCCTCGACCGTGCCATCCAATATACCAAACTGATTTGCCGCTAATTCTCCAGCCTGCGCGTCGGCTTGCGTGCTGCCTCGCACGTCGAATTCGAGCTTCCAACGATGCTCGGTATTGATGGACTGCAACCACATTTGTAGAGTCGCAATTTGGCTCAGTTCGACATGGACCATAACGGGGAGTGTGTCGCGGCGTTTGCGGCCGGCCAGATCCAGCACGGTTCGGATGGGAGCCAAGCCAGAAAAATTCTCTTGGTCGATGTCCACATGCTGTCCAACCTGGTCGGCTAATCGAGTGCTGGAATACAGAATCGGGAATTGTACGGGTGTCCCAATTTCCAACTCGAACGGCAGCTCCGACAGACGAAATGAATCACCCGGACTGGCTGAACCAGGGACGATGCAGACTGCCTGGGGTGGGTCCATCGATGTCTGCAGATAATAACTACACGCCAACTTGGCTTCGATCTGTACACCGCTACCGCGGAGGACATTTCCGAAGTAGGCCGCGCCCATGGCTACTGCCAAATCCAAGTCTTCACCTGCGAGGATTCCGCACTCCCAAGACTGCGGAATACCATGCTGGCCAGCGAACATGTGGTTGACCACCTGATGCAGCCGCTGCTGCAATTGGCTACTGGTCAAGACACCGCCATTAAAAAGTATCCAATCCGGTTGGGCCAACTGAAAATCATTTTGCTGCTCCAACTCTTGTTCGAGCCGGCCATCGTGTCGATGATCCCAAAGGAAAGCTGCCAGGTGCCGAGTGATGCGCGCGTCATGTGCATAGGGCAAGCCGAATTCCTGGAAACCGACAGGCTGGGAAATAGGTCTGTGCTCCAATTCGCAATGGGGAAAGAAACCCTCCAAGACAGACTGCTGAATTTCACTTGCATGGATAACGACTTGCTGGCCGCCAGCGATCAACTTGGATCCACCTCCAGGGAGATGGATCGTATGCTGCTCGGGTGGCGCGTTGCCGAGCAACGTTTCTTTAGCCACACGGCAGGCTTGTCGCAATGCATCCCACACACGGGGTGCCAAACTCTTGCCTCCGGTCAGCTTGTGTTCGGCGAATTTGGCGAGAGCCAGATCGATATTGTCGCCACCCAAAATCAAATGCTGGCCCACGGCCACGCGATGCAGCGTCAGTCGCTGTTGATGCGGATCGTTCACCGCCGCCTGCTGGCTGCCCTTGGTTTCGCGGATGCGAATCAAGGTAAAATCCGTGGTTCCGCCCCCGATATCACACACCAAAATGGTCTGCCCGGCATGGACCAGGTTCTCCCAATTCTGTCGATGACGTGACAGCCAAGCGTAGAAGGCAGCTTGGGGTTCTTCAATCAGCATGACTGCGCGGCAGACCTGCCAGTCGAGCAGCATCAACGGTCAATTGTCGCGCAATCTGGTCGAAGGAAGCTGGCAGAGTGAGCACGATTTCCTGCTCGGCCAGTGGATGTCGCTTGTGGGCTTTGTCCCAACTAGCGCGGATTGCCGACAGATACGAGGCGCTCACTTCAACGGGTGACAGCTTGTCGACACCCTCGTCGCCTTGCCAGGGTAGAATGGGGCCTTGTCGATCAACGCCAGCGTGGCTCAGCCAACTCTTGGCCGACACGATCTGTCGGCCCGGCAGTTGCATGCCTCGATCGCGAGCTAGGACACCCACCACCTGCTGCGTTGAGGTTGCACTTGTCCCCGCCTGCCCGGCGGCTAGCAAACTCGCTTGTTCTTCTGGGAGCGTTTGGTAGTGAAAAGATGGCAGCAGGCTGCGGTTTTCCCAAGCGGCAAAGTCAACCCATTGCTCGATCGGGAAAATCTCGATTTGGCCTGTCGACTTGCTGGAGTCAACAAAGGCCACGGCACTGTTGGTGGTACCCAGATCGATCCCGACGATAAATCGACTGAGCTGCGGCTGGAAACCGTCCGACATGGATTCGCTCACGACGGTAATGCCCCGTCATCAGCTGGTTGCTGAAGGGCAGTAGGCTGGCGGCCACGATCTTCGCGAATACTGAACTCGAGTTTCCAGCGTTGCTGATCGCGGGTGCTCGTACACCACAACTCCAGAACACCCAGCTCGGATACTCGACTCAGAAAGCGAACTGGCACGATGTTCTCGTCGGATGCATCGTCCAGGTTCATGGTCAGCTCCAGTGGGGCAGTTTCCAACAACTCCTCTTCATCCCAATGTCTCAACACACTCCCAACGGTATCCTCGCGCCGATTAGACGCTGCAAAGAATCGAAACATGGCCGGTTTGCCAACCACTAATCCAATTTCTTTGCTTGGGACTTCGGCTTCGGTGCCCTCCTCCATCCCGAAGGGCACGACGCACAGAGCCTGCAGGGGTCGAGCCATCCCCGGAATGGCCAACCCGGCAGTTTCAATACCCACATAGTAGCTGCGAGCTGTCCCACCACGAATGCGAATGCCACCACGTTGTTTGGCCCAACCGTAGTAGGCGGCGCCCTGCGCGACCGCGCAATCCAAATCTGCGGTTTCGCTCAACTGCGGTGCGGGGCGTGAGAGCAAATGCGTGACAGCGTCCTGCAAACGGCCCTGCAAGGCAGCACTCTTGAACACGCCACCATTCAACAGCAGGTGCATCTTTTTGTCAGGTTCCATCGGATTGTTGGCTAAGAAATCAGCCACATGCCGCGTGACCGCCGAATCGGACTCATAGGGCAAGCCCAGCTCGTGAAAGCCCGAATGAGGATGCCGCTCTGGTTTGGCATCCACCTCGCAAATTGGGAAGAATCCGTCCAGCAACAACTGTTGTACTTCCGCGCGATTTATTTCCACATGAACGGTGGCACCGATCAGTTTTGAGCCCCGTCCCAGCACCGAAATGGTTTCCAGCTGAGATCCACCATCGGCCAGCAAGCGTTCCTTGGCTCGGCGACAGGAGTGCCATAGAGCGACGGACTGCCAGGCATTGAGCTTGGTGCCCTTTTGCGAAAACTTGTCAGCCACAAAATGCGCAAGTGCCAGGTCCATATTGTCGCCGCCCACCAGCAGGTGATCGCCGACTGCCAAGCGATGCAAAACCAATTCACCATCCGCCTGCTCCACGCGGACCATCGTCAAATCGGTCGTACCGCCGCCCACATCGCATACCAGCAGGCAGTCTCCTTCGCTAACTGCATCGCGCCACGCCTCGCCGCTCTTGTCCAACCAGTGGTATACGGCAGCCTGGGGTTCTTCCAGCAGGATGAAGTCCTGCGGCAATCCGGCTGACAGCGCCGCTTCGCGCGTTAGCTCGCGGGCCGCCATATCAAATGAGGCGGGAACCGTTAGCGTTACCAGTTGCTCTTCCAGGGGGTAATCCCCATGCTGGCTGTTCCAAGCATCGACGAGCTGTTGCAATAGAAGCTTGCAGGCGGTTACAGGCGAGAACTTGGGAACCTCGTCGGGGCTATCCCAGGGTAGCAGCTCCGCATGCCGATCGACACCCGCGTGGCATAACCAACTCTTGGCTGCCGCAATCACCCGCTCAGGCTTTTCGGCAGAAATGTGTCTGGCGAAACTACCATTCACGGTGGGATAGCCTGGCAGATTGGGAATATCGAATACGCCTGCCGTATTTTCTGCTTGGGTCGGTACGTATAAGAAACTGGCCAGACTGTTTTGTCCCTCGGTCTGATTCGGGGCCGTGATCTGTTCAATGCGCAACAGCTGTAAGCGCGGTTTGTCCGTCATCAACTCGGTAAAAGCCACCACGCAATGGGTGGTTCCCAAGTCGATGCCAATCGAGAATTTTTGCATGCTTAACTAACCTCCAGTTCAACCGGGGCCAGCATCCAAGCCTCGTCGCTCCGACCATTCCATTTCGGAATCTCGCACTGGGTGGCTTGCCAACCTCGGTGAACCACCACTCCTGAACTGCCCTCTGATTTGCCGATCAAGCGGATTTTATGCGGCGACAGGGGCGGCTCGATTACCTGTTGCATTCCTTCTTCTTGTTTGGACAAGGGCTGAATGCCGAACATTCGCTCCAGCGATTTGCGGCTGTCGCGCAGGACCTCGCGGGCCGCCGCACCAATCTGCGCATCCTGGTAGCTATCGAGAGACTCGTGCACCAAGTCCAGTAGGCGGGCCTCACGCTGCAGGGTTGCCAACAGCGTCAGGGCATCGCTGCGACCAGCCGCAATGGCTTTGGGGCTGCCGGACGGACCAGCCTCGATGGCTGCCGGCGGCTGGGCGGGAGTCGCAGCATCCGCCAGAGCCAACCGAATTTTCTCGGCACTTTCGCGATTGAACAGAGCGGCAAAAAACGCTTTGAAGGCTAGTGATACAGACATGGGAACCTCAAGCGGCACTCAGGATGGGCCGTTGGATTGGTTAATTCTCGTCAGAAACAACTCTCTCCTGCATTTTACGCCTGTGCGTGCGATGCGCTTAGTGCCCTGAGTGACGTGAAGCACAGATAGGGCAAGCTGCCCGGGTCAGGGCCGTGGATTCATCCTTCAGAGGGTTGAACGGAGAACGCACCGATGCTTGGAAGAATAGCGAAATCCGCTAAGCTATGGGGCTTGTTTCCTGATCGCTTTCCGGTGCTCTGAGAGCGGCCACGACCTTGCAGATTGCCACTTCACGAGCCCCTGTTACGCGGAACTATATAGAGCCAAGCGCATGAGTGACCTTGATCCCAGTGCTTTATCCGTCATTTCCTATCCACATCCGACGCTCCGCTACGTCGCCAAGCCAGTTCGGCGGGTCAATGCGGAACTGCGCTCGATCGCCCAACGAATGTTTGCGTTGATGTATGAGCATCGTGGTGTGGGCCTGGCCGCAACCCAGGTAGATCTACCCATGCGGATGTTTGTGCTAAACGCTTCGGGCCACCAGGGCGAAGGCCAGGAGCGGGTGGTGATTAACCCCGTCATCTCGCGTCCCAGGGCCAATGAAGAGGCGGAAGAGGGCTGTTTGAGCCTGCCTGGAATCCATGCTAACGTGGTCCGCGCCAAGACGATTCATCTGAACGCCTTTGATATCGATGGAAACGAAATTGATTGTGACCTGAGCGGCTTCGAAGCGCGCATTGTGCAGCACGAAACCGATCACCTCAACGGCATGCTCTTCATCGATCGATTGAAGGAGGGCGCCGAGGTCGAGCTGGCGGCCGAACTCGATGCGCTACGCCATGCTTTTCAATCGCTGCAGCGGACCGCTTCGATTCCCGACGACGAAGTTCTGCAACAACGATTGTCGGATTGGGAAGCCAAGTTTTGCTGACCACTGCTGGAGGCTACCAGTACACGTATTGCATGAACTTTTCTGCTTCGGACTTTGGGAAGCTGCTTTAGATCGGTTACCAGGTAGCGATTTTCTTCGGTATCAATCAACAATTTGCCCTGGTCGCCAAAGTCGATCACCTGGCTTTGTGTCCAACGCACTGCAAAGGTCTCGGGCCCCCCGTCGGTCTGCGACGTCGAAATCCAGGTATCCAGCCTGCAACTTGATATCGTGGATGCGACGGATCTCACGCAATAGATAGCGGCGAGCAATAGCCTGTGAAATCAATTGAATCGCATCCTCTGGCCATTCGCGCAGATTCGGATCATGCCCAGCTCAATTTCGTCACCCTCTTCGTTCCAGCCGCGAACGCTCAGGTATTCGTCGGGATAGCTAGCGGGGAAGGTCTGGACGACGAACAATCCGGATTCATTTAATTCCTGCTCCGGACCACATTTCCAACTGCCCATACTACCCAATTGAAAACGGTGCTCGTCGGGCTGCAGCCAAACCAGACGCTGCTTGGAGGGCTGTGACGGCAGCCGTCCCCAGATCGATCGGCCGAAGAGGCTCGGTCGCCGCAAGACTCACTGCCGCCATGCGGTTGAGTCACCGCTTCAGTCGTCGCGAGCCTTGGTTCTTGCTGCCCAATTGCTTTCACAGTTGCTGGGTTCGTATCGCTGCAGATCATCAGTCGATCAACGTTCGGATCCTTGGAAACCTGGGTTTGTATTCTGACCAGCCTGGCGTAGACGCCATCGGCGGCAATCAATTCGGCATGCGACCCCTGCTCGACCATCTGACCTCGATCGAATACCAGGATGCGATCGGCGTTGCGCAGCGTCGACAGGCGATGGGCGATGGCCACCGTGGTTCGACCTTGGATCAAGCACTTCCAAGGCTTCCTGGATGCTGCGTTCTGATTCCGCGTCGATATTGCTGGTGGCCTCGTCCAGGATCAGAATTTGCGGTGCATACAACAACGTCCGCGCGATGGACAAGCGTTGCTTTCTCGCCGCCCGAGAGCCCAGCGCCATGTTCGCCCAACAGCGTTTCGTAAGCCAGTTGCTTGCGGCAGATGAAGTCATGCGCGCCAGCCGCACGAGCCGCCTCCAAGCCCTCTTCGATCGTCGTCGTCGGCCGCCGTAGGACAGATTCTTCCAAATCGTGCCACGGAACAGAAATGACTCCTGGAATACAATTCCGATTCGCTGCCGCAATTGCTGCATCGACAAATCTCGCAAGTCGATTCCATCAACCTCGATAGCACCTTCCTGCACATCGTAGAAACGTCCCAGCAGGTTGACCATGGTGGTCTTGCCCGAGCCACTCCGGCCAACGATACCAATCATTTCTCCCGGTTGGACCTCGAAAGAAATATCCTTCAAAACCGGTTGGTTTCGATCGTAGCCGAAGGACACTTTGTCAAACCGAATGGCTCCTCGCGGATTGTTCCCAAGCGACTGGCGATGCTGGGTTCTGCGATCGTCAACGGCATGTCCAGCAACTCCAGCACGCGCTTGCTGCCGCTCAGAAAGCTGGTCAACCAGGTGGTAAAATTCGAAAGGGCGCTCAGCGGGAGCGTAGAACATGGCCAAGTAGGCCAGGAAGGCGATCAACTGTCCCAGCGTCATATCGTGACCAATCACATCGCGACCACCGACGTACCACACGATCAGACCACCCAAGCTGAATACCAGCTGCATGGCCGCCGAGTAGCTGGCGTTGGTTTGGTCGACCCACAATCGCCATTTCCGCAAGTGATCGCTGGCCGACTGAAAACGCTGGTACTCGCGATCCTCTTGGGCAAAGGCCTTTACCACACGGATACCAGTCAGCATGCCGTTGAGGACGGACATTTGCTTGCTCGACGCATCCCACAAACGGTAGTAGCGAGGATAGACCCGCTGCCAAAAGATCCACGAACCGAGGAACACCAAAGGCACTGGAATCGAGCGTAAACAGGGCCAACTTGGGATTGATCCACACCAACATTGCACCCACACCGAATCAGCTGCACGGTTTGCAACAGGAATCCACCGGTGATTTGGTGCATCATGCCATGCAGCACTTCGCTATCGTGAGCAACTCGACTGAGCGTCGAGCCCACCTGATGGCGATCGTAATAAACGACCGCCACATTTTGTAGCTTCTTGACCATCTCCTCGCGGAGAGTCGACGTTAATCCCGTACCAATGACGTGGCGACTCGTCCCTTAACCCACCCCACGGCCGACAAGATGACTCGTGAGGCGGCCAGTGCCAGAACGACGATGAGCAAGGCGGTAGTAAAGCTGGTGCTACCGGTGGGGGCGGCATTCGGTCCGAGGATATGGTCCACCATGTACTGCTGCAACTTGGGTGGAATCAGCTCGGCAGCGACGCCCACGATAGTCAACAGGCTCAGAAAAATCGCGCCCCGCATATGAGGCTTCAGCAGTTCGCTGACGCGCCGCAGAATTTGGCCTTTTTGCAAACACCGTCGGACACGATTCATGAACCGTTGTCAGACGCAAGTGACAGTCCGGGCAACGCGGTGGGTCGAGATCAGTCCGTCCAATCGTCGTACTTCTTGAGACATGTCAGCAGCGGGAGCGTCGCTTCCGTCGCAATGGGCAGACATATCGCGGCCGGACCGGTCTCGAGCATTGTCTCCAGTCGCCGCGAGACCTTGTGAAAACGTCCCGCCATGCGATTCGAAAACCGCAAAATATCAATCCAACCATCTCCAGCTTGCCTTGCAGCAGGCCAGAACCCGTACCAGCAGCCGTGCGAAACTTCTTCGATCTATCTCCACTCAATAGCCAGCTGAGCGATTGCGAGGTGGCCACTGCAGCCTGCTAGGACCTTTGCTCGGCAGGCGGCAGGCTGCCACCCGTAGTCGCGTGCTGCCACGTCTTCAACCACCGACAATGATCGGGCGTAACGACCAGCCACAGACAGCGGGAGTACCATCCAGGCGAACATCCGTATCCATCGAAAGTAAACAGGCCGGTGATTCAAACCGGCAGATTCCAGACTGCCCTGCACAGCAGCTGGAACAAGCAAAGCATGTGACAAATTAGGATTCACCCGAAGAAAAGAAACCAAAAGCCTAGCCTGTTCTCGACCGGACAGTTCGCCCAATGGACAGTGCATCGTATAGCTAACGCGACATTTGGCAAGCAAGTCCGCAAGGCGTTTTCGCAGGCTTGGGAGTAGAAAAGGGGTCAGGAGTCAAAAGTGCAAAGCACCCGAAGGGCCGTTCCGGCTTTTGACTCCTGACCCCTTTTCTACTCCCGAAGGCCGTTCCGGCTTTTGACTCTTGACCCCTTTTCTACTCCTAAAGAGCCGCAGCCATGGGCACGGGCATGACAAAGTCCGAGGCGCGTTTTAATGCCAATTGGCTGCAACGATCGATGTGGAATTGCCTAGGTTCGCAGCGACACAGGCACAAACCGAGAAAGCGATTTCCCGGTAGGAATCGAATCGGACTGACCACGCGGGCCGTTTTCTTACCCTTGGAATCGACATAAACCAGACTCAGAACCACATCATCCGGACGTTGCATGGCAGCATTCAAAATCGCGTTTGGCATGGGTGTCACCTGCTGGAGGGTAAAGGAAGCTTGCACGCCAGTCCAAGATCTCACTGGCTGTCCTTTATTAACGCAGGTGGCGTGACACCTTCGGTCCTGCTGTCAGCCAAAGCCGGCGTTTTTTGAATAGGGAGTAAAAGGGGTCAGGGGGAGTAGAAAAGGGGTCAGGAGTCAAAAGTGCCAAGCACCCGAAGGGCTGGCCTGATAAAAAGTTCTAACATCAAGCCGCCAAGGCGGTTGCGCGCAGTGCATCACTTGCGGCCTTCTTGGCCTTACGGTACTCGGCATAGGCAGCTACCCGTCTTCCATCGAGTGTTAGGGGCAGCCGCTTAGCAACCCATGCTTTCACGTCCGCTATCTTCACGCGTTTGAAGCTGCCTCGAATCTCGGCGGCGGTAGTCGGCTTCATTAACGCTGGAAAGGCAAGTATCAGTTGAGTGTAGCCGCTACGGGCGTGCTGCTGTTCGAGCTGCTTAAAGGCGCCAAAGCTTGACTCCAAGATTTCGCTACTCGCCGGAAGTCGCTCGTCGGGCAATAGTTTTTGTTCCTGGCTGCGAACGAAGGTAATGGTCTTGGTCACAAGCTGTTTGCTTTCTGAATGGTTTGCTAATCCTTGCAACAGGACCTGCAACTTATCGGTCACGCCATGATACAAGCCCTGGGCGTTCATGAATTTCAGAGCGGCAGAAATCACCTCCTGGCAATTGGTCCAACAAGCAACATCGCGCTTATATTTGACTAACCAACCGAGCTTGATTTTGAGTCGTTCGTCACTGACGCCTTTGCGTCCATCTGAGTTGGGATTTTCCAATTGCCAGAGTGCCATATCGGCCCAATTTAGCAGTGGCTGCATATTCATGAAACGTGCTTTCCGTTTCATTGTCGGTGGGACCAGATGGCCAAGTTCTGTTTGCTGTATTGTTGGACGAGTCTGATTCAGATCTCTCGCGAACGCCTTATAGTGCGGATTTGCATTTAGCAGCTGTTCGAAGCAGTTGGCCAGGAAATGCTTCAGGTCACGAATGGCACGCGGCTTGACCCCATCTTTTTCAAGGTTTTCTGCGGGCCCTCTGAGTTCACCGGCACCGTCGGTAACGATGGCCGTGGGGTAGCCGGACTTCTCGGCCAGACGTTTGTAAAGCTTGCCTACGTTGACGTGGTTCCATTTCTTCGATGGCTGAATCGCCAGCACATCCATGTCCTCGCGTCGTAGCGGCGTGCCAATCGGCGGCAGTTTCGACTTCTCAATGGATAATACCGTTAGGAACTTGTCAGTGCCAATCTGCGTGCTTTGGTCGACAATCCATATCCTGTCAGGTCTGGGCTTTGCACGCTGCATTCGATCCAGGCCTAAACGCTGCATCCATCCGCGCACAGCTTGATAAGTGGGAATTTTGCGTTTCACACCGAGCCACTTGAAAAATACCGTCATGGCACGCGTCGATTTACGAAGCCCCACTTCGCGTGTAAGGTTAACGCTCAAGGTCATCATTGATGCTCCATAGTGCTGCCCCACTGCAGGCGGATCATCCGGTAATTGAACCCGCTTGTTGCCTTCGGCCAATTGCTGTTCCAATGCGTGAAATTTCTGCAGTGCTTCATCTCGCTCCCTACGCAATTCTGCGGCAATTGCCTCAATCTGCTTTCGCTCTGAATCAATCTGAGCAACCTGCTGGTTCAAGGAGGCTACTTCTACTCGATATTTTTGGATCCAATGTTGCCGGCCCAGATAAACACTTCTGGCAATTGCGGAGAATCTGGACTTGCATCCGTCTATAAAACTCGGCCATGATGTAGCCACTGTTGCACTCCTTTGCTTGGGTGTGGTCATCCAAATGTCTTACCAAGGGAGCGCAACAGATTTTCTTCTCCAACGCAATTCAAAATGGGCTATTCTTGCCAGTTTTTATCAGGCCACCCGAAGGGCCGTTCCGGCTTTTGACTCCTGACCCCTTTTCTACTCCCCCGAAGGGCCGTTGCGGCTTTTGAGTCCTGACCCCTTTTCTACCTGACCCCTTTTCTACACCCAAAGCCTAGAACTCGGTAACATCCACGTAGCGGTACTTGCCGAGCGTGCCCTCGGCCAGTGCCCGTATCCAACTGCCCGCGGATGCGTTGGGTCCGGAGCCGAATTGAATCGTGTGAATCGTGGTACCGGCTCGCGAAGCGCGAATGTGCAGACTCTCAATATCCCGATAGGAGGGCGCGGGCACATCTGCATCGGTCAGAAAAAAAATCACATCGGGCGACATGGCTAGAGCCATACGCAGGGCGTCGATATGCTGCGTTCCACCCACGGCCCCCATGTTCCTTACAAAGCGTTGGGCCTCTTCCTTGGACTTTTCATCCCCGCGCAGGAGTTGCGGTCCGCGACCATTCACACCTCCAAAGGGCAAGGGTGTGTCGTTATAGAAAATGATTTGAAACTGGTGGGCCGGACCCAGAGACTCCAAACTCGTTAGCAGCTCTGTCTTGGCGTTCTGCAGTGGCCGTCCCTCGAAACCATTCATGCTATCGGAGCGGTCGAACACATACAGAAATCGAGAACCCTCGCCTTCGATGCCGAAAACCGTCGTCTTGGCTTTCTGTAATTTGGTATTGCCACCCAATTGAGCATCGCCAGTGCCCAATCCCAGGCCGCCGGCAGCCGACGCCGCTTCACCACCTGGACCATCGTCACTGGGCAACAAACCCTCGAGCAGTGCCGCCTGCACGGCTCCAGCGGCGGATTCTGCGGGCAGACTGGCCGCGGCCGCCTGCGGCGATTGCCCAGTGGCCGCGGACGATGCCGCATCAGCCAGGTAATACTCACTGCCGCTGGCCGTTTCGTACACAACCGCCACGCCAATCGGCCGCCCCGCCTCTTGGCCAGTACCATGCGAAGTCGTCGTCCAAAGCGTGGCGATGGCTGTTAATAGCCCGACGTGGAAACAAATGGAAACCAGCCACGCCGGCAGCTTGCCAATGTTGCGGCTGGTAAAAGGCTGTGGAATCTTGCGGCGCGTCAAGCGCTGACCGTCGGTGTCTTGTTTCGGAGCAAGCGCCATGTCGTCCGCTTCCAGGCAAGAAATCGGAAAAAAGGGGGCAGAGCCGAAGTAGACTCACTTTCACAAACTGAATTCTACTTGACGTGCTCGTCCCGAGACAAGCAAAGCAGACGATATGGGCGAAATCATATCAAGCATTTCGCAAGAGACGCTGAATATAGGATTTAAAGTCTTGCATGTGCTCGGGCGGGTCGCCAGGTCCTAGGATTACCGGCCCGTGCTCGGCGGCGGGTTGCAAGCCATGGCTGCCGCGTACCAATCGAGGATCTAGCGGGATAACATCCATGCGGTAACGCATGCCGAGTTTCTTCTGCATCAATCGGGCCGCCGCCCGTAGGGGTGATGTCATGAACAGCTCGCAGGGATCGTATCCCGGTTTGCGGTGGATATCCACCGTGCGGCAAAGTCCGGGCGCGAGCATCGTCCAGCCAATAATAGTATGCGAACCACGCATCGGGCTCGGACAAAGCGATCAGCTCGCCACTGCGGGGATGATCGAGTTGCAAATCGCCAGGTTCCACCAGGGCCGCCAGTCCGGGTAGATCTTCCAGCACCCGTCGAACTTCGTTCACCGCTGATGGATCGTTGATGTAAACATGGGCCAGTTGATGATCGGCCACCGCAAAGGCGCGCGAATCCATGGGCATCAATACCTCACCAAAGGGGCCGTCGCGGACGACCAGCAAGCCCGCCTGGCGGAGCGCGCGATTAATCAGCACAGGTCTGGAAACGGGCACCAAGCCATATTCAGAAACAACGACAACCTGGGCTCCAATCTCTACTGCAGCGTCGATGACCTGTCCCGCACAGGCATCCACCTCCGCGATGCGCTGGGGGTCCTGTTCAGAGAATCGCTGAAAATCGTAGTCCAGATGCGGCAGGTAGACCAATGTCAATTGCGGGCGGTGCTTGCGCATGACCAGTGCCGATGCCTGGGCAATCCACTCGGAGCTCGGCAGACCCGCTTTGGGACCCCAGAAATTGAAGAAGGGAAAGGGTCCCAGGTTGTCCGTCAACGCGCACTGCGTTTGGTCCAGAATACCAAAGGCCTTGGATCCGTCGCAGCCATAATAGGGTTTGGGCGTTGCAAACCAGGTGACGGGTGCACCTTGATTAAACCACCAAAACATCTTGGCAGTCTGGAAATCCTCAACCAAATTGTGGCCATGCATCAGTCGATTGGACTGCTGCCAAAACCGGATTTCACCGGTCTCTCGAAAATACCAACCATTTCCCACAATCCCATGTTCTCTGGGCATCAGTCCTGTCAACATGGTTGCTTGGGAGCTGCAGGTTACGGCTGGAATAGGACTGGTCCAAGCCCTGGGCGACGCGAGCTGGGCAATGCGCGGAGCTAGTCGGGCATGGCTGGGAGTTAAACCAACCACATTGATAACGCACACTCTGTTCATACCGTTACAATCTTTCGTTAACCCTGCGAGTTTGGGTTTCGACCAGCGACCCAGCGTGTTAGGTCGACCTCCTGTGCAGAAGAGGATAGACAAAGCAGCGGAACAGGTCGAGTCCGGCAGACGGTAGTTGCAGGCTACAAGAAAACAGAGGCAATAAGTGAAGATAGTCGAGAGTCCGCTTGAGGCATACGCACACGTCGAACATTGGCGCAGGCAAGGATTACGTATCGGACTCGTTCCGACCATGGGTGCATTGCACGAGGGGCATTTGGCGCTGGTTCGCCGCAGCCGAGAAGAATGCGATATCAGCATCGCCACCATCTTTGTGAATCCGACGCAATTTGGACCACAGGAGGATTTTGGACGTTACCCACGAACCTTTGAAGAAGACTGCCACAGCCTGCCGCGGACTGCAGCACCGACCTGCTATTTGCCCCCAGCCAGGACAGTTTGTATCCCGCCGGCTTCTCCTGCTATGTCGATCCCCCGCAGGTGTCCCAAACGCTGGAGGGTGTTTGCCGCCCCGGGCATTTTCGCGGCGTGGCCACCATTGTGCTCAAGTTGTTTCAGATTTTGCCTGCCAACGTAGCCTACTTTGGCCAAAAGGACTTTCAGCAGCTGACAGTCATTCGGCGGATGGTGGAAGATCTGAACGTTCCCGTGCGAATCGTTGGCTGCGAAACCGTTCGCGAGCCCGACGGCTTGGCGATGAGTAGCCGCAATCGCTATCTCAGTCCCGAGCAGCGCAGGGCGGCTCTGAGCCTATCCAAGGCGCTCAAGCTGGCCCAGCAGATGGTGGATGGGGGCGTTCGTCACATCGCCGAGATCGAGCTGGCCATGCGGGACTGCCTACTGGGCGAAGGCGCTGAAAGAATAGACTACGCCCGCATCGTCGATCGCGAAACGCTGGAAGACTTGACAGAGCTCGACCGCCCAGCCGTCGCCCTGATCGCTGCCTATGTGGGAGCCACCCGGTTAATCGATAATCACCAGCTAACGACCCCCTGAGCTGCCAGTTCTGAAGTGTTCATTGCTCTAGCTCGCTGCATGAGCGAGTAACTCAATCCGGCGAACAACCAGGGCTTGGAAATCGGCCCAACAAAGGAGAGTGGTGGTCGTCCTGTGTTCGCTTGTCAGCCCAAGGGGCGAACGATGGAGGTGCTGCGATAGTAATCGTGCAGGGTTTCGGCCGACAGCACGCCGCCGCCCATGCCGCTCTTGTTGATACCGCCGTAGGGCACACCGTGCGGAAAAACATTGTGGGCATTGATCCAATTGTTGCCGGCCAACATGGCTTCGGCGACTCGAGCAGCGCGAGCAGCGTCTGAGGTCCAAACGCTGTTCGCCAATCCGTAGTCTGTCTGATTGGCCATTTGCACCCCCTGCTCCTCCGACTTGAAGGAAGCCAGGTAGGCTACCGGACCAAAGATTTCTTCGCGCGCCGCAACGTTATCCAAGGAGCCGGCCAGCAGCGCGGGCTTGACAAAGTGACCGGCATAGCCGGCGACCTCGGCCCGCCCTCCCGGCAGAATGCAGCTTGCTCCGCCGGCTTGGCCCTTTTCCAGGTAACCCAGCACTCGAGCTCGTTGCTTGGCATTCACCACCGGTCCCATTTGGCTGCTAGGGTCGAGTTGGTAGCCGATTTTGACTTGCTCCAATAGATTTATCGAGCGGTTCACAAAGTCATCGTAGATTCTCTCGTGGACCAACCAGCGCGTTGCGTCGCAGCAAACCTGGCCCGTGTGAAAGGTAATGGCGGCCACCAGCTTGGCAGCCGTATCGGCAACATCCACGTCGTCAAATACAACAGCCGCACCCTTGCCACCCAATTCCAGTTTCACTGGGACCAAGTTGTGTCCGCAGGCTTGGCCGACCAGGCGGCCCACTTCGGGTGAGCCGGTAAAGGACATGCGCTTGATTTTTGGATTGGCTGACAGGGCTGCACCGGTGGATTCTCCCCGTCCGGTAACTACATTGATGACCCCTTTGGGAATACCAATCTCATTGGCCAATTCCGCGAGATAAATGGCTGACAGCGAAGTATCCTCGGCGGGCTTGATGACCACCGTGTTGCCGGCTGCCAAGGCTGGCGAGATACCCCAGCCGATCAGCAGCATGGGGAAGTTCCATGGGAAGATAAAACCACAGGCTCCCCAGGCTTGGCGATAGGTCCAGGCCTCGTGTTGGGGCACGGCCAATGTCGACCGCCTTTCCACATGCTGCGCCATCTCAACAAAGTAACGCAGCGTATCGACAAAATTCTGCACATCGCCCTGAGCTTGTGCCTCAATCTTGCCGGCATCCAGTGCTTCGATTTGTGCAATCACGGGCAAGTGTTTTTCAACGGCATCTGCCAGTCGATGCAGCTTGGCGCCGCGTTCACCCACAGACATTCCAGACCAGGCGGGAAACGCGCCGATGGCAGCCTCGACAGCGCTATCCACGTCCGCGGTAGTCATATCTTGAATCTCAGCCAAGGGCTCCGCCGAACCTGGATCCTGAGTGGTTAATGTTTTTCCAGAGCTGGAGAATAGCTGTTCGCCATCCACGAAGCCGGGCAGCACACCGCGGCTGAGGAATTGCTCCACCTGTGGCAAGTAGCGTGTCGATAGCATTGCAGTTTTCATGGGAGTGCCTTGGTGTTACTAGGAAGCGAATTCGGCTCGGCTCTTGCGGCTGAGCAATTGATTGGCTTGTTCATCATTGACAAATTTTTCGGCCTTGGGATCCCACTGCAAGTCGCGGCCAAGCATCAAGACAATGTTGCACAAGTGGCAAGCGGTCATGGTGCGATGATGGGAGAAGACATCGGAAATCGGCAGACTGCGATCTGCGCGACATTCGAAGAAATTACCCATGTGATTTCCGGGCTGCTTGCCTTTGCACAGTTCGATGATCAAGGCATCGAGTTCATGGTGGTCCGCCTCGGTCAATCGGTCGATGGGCGCTCCCTCCAGCTTACCGCGATTGACGAAGATTCGTCCCTGCTCTCCTTCGAACAGAATTCCGTTGCCGAAGTCGACATTGTCCGCCTCGCGCTTGTAGACATCGTTCACGCTGATCGTTTGACCGTCTGGCATAGGTCAGATCGATATGAAAGTCTACGGCGGTATTGAAGGCAGAGGGCAGCACTTTGGTCTCCATTGAAGAAGTCCGGCCAATTGAAGTTGGCCGGCACGATGGAGGGAAATGTGCCCTGGCCGCTGATCTTGACCGGACCGCTTTGGTCATAACCCAGTGCCCACTGGGCGATGTCGATGTGGTGCGCTCCCCAATCGGTCATCTTGCCGCCAGAGTACTGAAAGAACCAGCGGAAATCCTTGCGCCGCTTGTGGCTGTACTCCGCTTCGGCAGCTGGGCCGACCCACATATTCCAATCTAGATCGTCAGGCACCGGCTGGCGTTCGATGGGTTCGCAGGTCGGAGCGCCACCGATGGCGACATAGGCATTGACCTTTTCCTTGTTCCCCAAACGACCGCTGTGCACCATGGCAATGGCCTTGAGAAACCGTGATTCGTCTTGACTGCGTTGTTGCGTGCCGACCTGGAATACGCAGCCGGTCTCTTTGACCACTTCGCAAATCCGCTTACCCTCATCAATGGTCAGGGTCAGCGGTTTTTCGCAGTAGACATCGCAACCGTGCCTCATGGCTGCGATGGCAATGGGCACATGCCAGTGGTCGGGGGTACCGATGGTCACGACGTCCGGCTTTTCGGTGCCCAGCATCTCGCGATAGTCGCGGTACATATTGAGCTTGCCGCCGAAATCCTTGTTGAATTCGGCGGTATGTAGATCATCCACATCGCACACTGCGATCATGTCGCCGAATTTGGCGGCGCGACGCGCGATGGCTCCGCCTTGACTGTAGGCGCCGCGACTGCCGCCCACGCCGATGGCTGCCACCTTGGGCTTGTCGCCCGCCTGCTGAGCAGCCGCAATCCGCTGTGCCCAAACGCCATGGGTCAGGCCAGCCGTCGCGACAGCGCCAAATTTAATAAAGTCCCGACGCTGTGGTGTAGCCCAATGATTGCTGGATGACATGCAATAAGACTCCGCTTGGATCGCGAGAAGTGTCGAAAAAAACAGCATTATGGCGTGGATTATAGCACAGTTCGCTGGATTGTAGGGGTAGTGACTCCCCAACCCGCCGCGTAGGCTAACCGCGTAAATCCTGAGCCAACCAGGCGAAGCCTCTAAGCTGCGAGCTAAAATAGATGGGTTAGGCTCTTGCCCGAGCCGCCAGGTGCTGTGCGGAAACGACAGCTCAATGCACGAAAATCGGTTTGCGATGGCCACCTCCAATTCCAACACGCCCTCAGCTCCAAGCGCTGCCCCCCTGCCGCCTCCGATCGACAGGTCGGCGGCTGGCAGCCCCATGGCATCCATCCCGCCCGTGGCGAGCAGCTCTGGCGCGGCCCGCGCGGCGATCGACGAGCGAACCAGCCCTGCTGCCATCTGCAAACTGGAAACGGCGTCTGCAAGCAATATGGGAAAACCGCCGCACGCCAGCCTTTCTGGTGAGTGGGGTCGTGCACTGCGCGATATTTTTGCTGCTGGCATTGTGGACTGCTCGCGAGCAAGCGGGCATCGTCTCAGCATTCGATTTTTTGGCTCGCATGGGCAGCGAGACTGCCGACCAGTCGCCGACAGAGCTGTTGTTGGCGTCGGGTGATCAATTGCCTCCGCCGGTTCTCGCGTGCTGAACCGGAACCGCCCGCCCCCTCGGCCTCTAGCAGCCAAACGGTAGAAGTTGGCGATCTCCTGCGGGTGGAAGAGTTGCAACCCGCGCAGTCGGCTGGGCAAGCAAGTCTACAACAATTGTTCAGCGCATCGGGTTCGAGTCTCTCGGCCACGTTCATGGCTACCGGCGTCGACTCGCGACGGGCCGAAGTTCGCCAGCAGGTGGGCTTTGCCCGTGGAGCAACGGTGGAGAGTGAGCGAGCCGTCGAAGCGGCCTTGGAGTGGTTGGCCGCCCACCAGATGCCCAGCGGTGGATGGTCGCTGGTACACGACCAGGGCGATTGCCGCGGGCGATGCGGCAACACGGGTAGCCCTGAGCGCTTCGACGCCGCAGCCACCGGTCTGTCGCTGCTGGCCTTCATGGGAGCCGGCTATACGCACCGCGACGGAAAGCATCGCGAGGTGGTCAAGAAAGGAATCTACTTTCTGCTGCAGATCCTGGAGAACACTCCGCAGGGCGGGAGTTTTCTTTATCAGAGTGAAATCGGTATGTACAACCACGGCATCGCCTCGTTTGCATTATGCGAAGCCTACCAGTTAACTGCCGACGAAGACCTCAAGGAACCCGCCCAGCAGGCAATCGAGTTCATTTTAAAAGCTCAGAATTATCAGGGTGGCTGGGGCTATCTGCCCAAACAACCGGGCGATCTCACGATCAGCAGCTGGCAGGTCATGGCCCTAAAGAGCGGCCTGGCTGCTGGCCTGGATGTACCGGCCATGACCATTGCCAAGATAGATACCTTTGTCGATACACAGATGCACAAGAATGGTTTCGCCTATCGCTACCGCGATGAGCCCAACCTGTCGCCAACTTGCACGGCGATTGGCATGCTGATGCGGCTGTTTCGTGGCATGACCCACACGGACCCACAAATTATCGAGGGCACCAACTACCTGGAGAAACGTGGGCCGGCGGCAAATGATATTTACTTCAATTACTACGCTAGCCTGGCGCTATTTCACGTTGGTGGTGCAACCTGGGAGGACTGGCATCCGCGGATACGCGAACAACTGGTCAATACCCAGTCGCAGCGCGGGCATGAAGCAGGTAGTTGGTATTTCGAGAACACCTATGGCCAGCAGGGCGGGCGGCTGTATACGACAGCGATGGCTGCCATGACACTAGAAGTTTATTACCGCTTTGCACCGCTCTATCAGAACGCCAGCATTCCGTTCGAACTGTAGAAACTAAGTGGACAGCGCCATTTTTCTCGGCAGCAAGCTTGTGTCCAACTATGCCGCCAAGCTATAGCGGAGAATGCAATAGATTGCACTGACCAGATCTCGCCATCCAATTTTCTTGCCTTCCTGGCGGCTGCGGCTGTTATAGCTGATTCCAACTTCGCGAATCTGAATGCCGCGGTTGGCAAGTTTCGCGGTGATTTCAGGCTCGAAACCAAAGCGTGATTGTTCAATTTGAATCTGCTGCAATAGATCGCGACGAAAGGCTTTGTAGCAGGTTTCCATATCGGTCAGGCGGTGTCCGGTCAACACATTCGAGAGCGTGGTCAATGCCCAATTGCCAAAGCGGTGCAGTTGCGAAGGATCCTGCTGGGCATGCTCAAGATAACGCGAGCCAAAGACCACCGAGCACTCGCCGGCCTGCAAGGGTGCGATGACCTTGAGAATATCTTGGGGATCGTACTCCAGATCGGCATCTTGCACGATCACGAATTCACCGACGGCTCGCTCAAATCCAGTTTGCAGGGCCGCACCCTTGCCGCGGTTTACCGGATGGTGCACAACTTCCACGCCCACCATGCCCTGCAGCTGCTGAAGCGCAAGTGGAGTGCCATCGGAACTGCCATCGTTAACCACGATGATCTGTTTGGATATCGGCAGCGCTCGAACGGCGAGCCACGATTTCCAAGACTGTTACGGGCTCATTGTAGACGGGAATGACCACCGAAAGCACCACCGTAGCTGGCTGGTTTGCCTGCTGCAGTAAGCTTTCGGCGTCCTGCAGAGTGCTTTCGATGCGAGTGCTCAGCTGGTCGCTGCCGACGGTTCGCGGGCCCTGGTTGTCCTTGGAAGGCAGGGTTTGATGCTGGGTAACGCTCATCATGTTTTGCACTTGCTAGATCGGCTTTGTGAAGTGACTGTTCTGAATGGGATGCATGCACCCATGGGAAACTGAAGTGCCCTACAGCCAGAACAGCATCGCGACCGGCGACCACTATCCGAGCACCGAACAAACTTAGCACCCTTTGGTGCGCTCCCCGCTTGAAAGCCCGTACAAGCACCTCGCCGATGCTGAATATTCCAAGCTTCACGGCACATCATCGACATTTTCGCTACGTTCCATACAAGCGAAGCTATGCTTGAATTTGCAATTCGCTTAACCTGTTAACCTGGGACTGCACTCCGTCGCCATGGCTCTGACCCGGGAACTGCTTTGGACGAATTATTTATCTTTTTCCTCGTGCTTGTGCCGCTGCTAGGCATCGCTGCGCAGTGGCTCGCCTGGCGATTGCAGATTCCGAGCATTCTTCTATTGCTGCTATTCGGTTTAGGTCTGGGATGGTGGATTTCGCCCGATGAAGTGCTGGGAGGCGTGACCGGTACCGATGCTTCGGTCAGCCCCAAACTGCTGTTTCCAATCGTATCGCTTTCGGTGGCAATCATCCTGTTTGAGGGTGGGCTGACGTTACGCTGGCGGCAATTGGGTAGTGGCTCGACGATCGTATGGCGGTTGATTGCGTTGGCTTCTGTTGTAACCTGGGTGCTGACTGCCATTCTGGCTCGCTATCTATTGGGATTTAGTTGGCAATTGGCTTGGTTGTTGGGTGCCATCTTGATGGTTACGGGACCGACAGTGGTTGGTCCATTGCTTCGTCAAATCCGACCGAATCGTCGGGTTAGCTCGATCTTGCAATGGGAGGGCATCTTAATCGATCCCATTGGAGCGGTGGCTGCGGTGCTGGTATTTGAGATCATTACCCAGCCTGCGGAAATGAGTTTCTTGGGCGTTGCGGCCAGCGTGTTGATGACGCTCACGTTGGGTGTAGCCTTGGGCTGTGCCACAGCTGCATTGTTGGTGGTTGCCCTCAGAAGGTACTTGGTACCCGACTTCCTCCACGGCGTCTTTTTCCTGGTGAGCGCGCTGGCCGTATTCTATTTGAGCAATCGGATTCTGGAGGAGTCCGGTCTTGTGACCGTCACCATTCTGGGCATATGTCTGGCGAATCAGAACTATGTCAGCGTGGAACATGTGCTTGAATTCAAGGAACATCTGCGGGTACTGTTGATCAGTTGCCTGTTCATTGTCTTGGGCTCGCGACTGCAGTTGAGCGCCTTGTTGGAAATTGGTTGGGGTGGTATTCCGTTTGTGCTGTTGTTGGTTTTCTTGGTGCGGCCGGTATCGGTAACCTTGGCGAGCATCGCTACGCAGTGGGATTTCAAGGAGAAGTTATTTGTGGGCTTGGTGGCCCCGCGTGGTATCGTGGCTGCCTCCGTTGCTAGCGTATTCGGACTGAAATTGGCTTCGCTGGCTGAAGAGTCCGATGCCCTGGTATTCGCCCGTGCTGACCTGCTTGCGCCGGTCACATTCTTGGTAATCCTGGGTACGGTGACATTGTGCGGATTGGGCGCCGGACCGCTGGCCCGCAGATTGCAATTGGCGGATTCCAACCCGCAGGGCATCATGTTCGTCGGTGCCGGTCGGTGGGTCCGCGAGATAGCCTTGGCGCTGCAGAAGCTGGGCATCCGCGTGTTATTGGTGGATACCAATCACACGCTGGTGACGGCAGCGCGGGTTGCAGGACTGGCGGCAGAATGCGGTAACATCCTCTCGGAGCACATGCAGGAGGAACAGGATTTGGCGGGCATAGGAAAATTTCTGGCCGTTACCCCCAACGACGACGTGAATACGCTAGCCGCCCTTGAATACCTACATATATTTTCACGAGCGAATGTCTACCAGTTGCCTTCTGGCAGCAAGTCGCATGGACGCTGGCAGTCGATCCCCGAAAACAGACGCGGTCGGCTGCTATTCCAGTCCGATTTGACTTACCGCAAGCTGGACGCTCTTTTCGAACAAGGAGCCCAGGTTAAGACGACAACCTTGACTGAGAATTTCTCCATGGCAGCCTATCAAAGCAAGTATGGTGTGCAATCCATCATTCTGTTCGCTTTGGATGTCGATGGTAAATTGCGTGTACGGACGGGACAGTCTGAATTCGAAGCGGGGCCAGGCGATCGGCTTATCGCTATCGTGCATGCACAGGATTCTTCACAACCGGCGGCCGGCGAGATAACCAGCCCAGGAGTAGAGTAGATGCCAGTGGTCCATTTTGCCGTCGCGGCTATTCCCTTGGCGGTTTACCTGATGATGGTTGGCGTGCTGCGCCTGCGTCGGCACCCGCTGGTAACGACCGGCTGGCGCGATACGTTGACCTTGGGCATCGCTGCCAGTGGCCTGGTGGCGATCGGGCCCATGCAGCTGTTCTTTCCCAATCATTTTGCGGCCCAATGGCACGTTTGGGTGTGGCTGGCTCTGTTTATGTTGTATGTGTTGGGATTGATGATGGTCCTGCTCAACTGCAAGCCACGACTGGTTGCCTACGGCATGAACGAGACCCAATTCTACGACTCGATCCTGGAGGCAGCCCAGCAGGTAGACGCGGCAGCCGCCTGGCACGGGAATGTTCTGACCTTACCCAACTGTGGTATTCAATTGGCCAGTGAACCCAGCGGGGCGGCGCGTATCCAGCAAGTGGTTCACGTGGGCTTGTTGCACAACATTCATGACTGGCTGCGACTGGAGCGCGCTTTCGTGACCGTCGGCTCCCGCCTGGCCTGCCCGCGCTCGTTGGCTGGCTGGCCTTTCGTTATCGGTGGAGGACTGCTACTGGCTGCGGCTTTGGCTCCACTGTTAGCCGACCCCGTGGATGCACTGGCGCAGCTTAAAGAATTTATCGATCGTTAGTTTCGTCTTCTGACGGATGGCACAAGTTGCATTTCTACGGCTGAACTGCCCATCTGTCGCGGAATGGTCGAGGAGCAAGGATGAAGAGTGAATGGGATGCAATTGTCATCGGCGGCGGATTGGCGGGATTGACCTGCGCTACCCGGCTGAGCGAGGCAGGCTTGACCTGTCAACTTCTGGAAGCTTCCCATGCTGTCGGCGGGCGGGTACGAACAGATGAAGTGGATGGCTTTCTGCTGGATCATGGGTTTCAGGTCTTCCTGACCGCCTACCCGGAAGCTAGGGAAATCCTGGATTACGAAGCACTGCAGCTTTGTTATTTCCGGCCGGGCGCGCTGATTCGCTTCAATGGCCGCCTACATCGCTTGGCGGATCCATGGCTCCAGCCGCAACATGCGCTCTCCAGCCTGTTCTCATCGGCCGCCAGCCTGTTCGACAAATTGCGACTCGCCAAGATGATGCACGATGTCAAACGTAGCCGCTTGAGTGAGATTTACAATCGTCGGCAGCAGACAACGCTCAGTCTGCTCAGTGAACGTGGATTTTCATCGACGATCACGGAACGCTTCTTTCGGCCCTTTCTGGGTGGCATCTTCTTAGATCCAGAATTAGAAACCTCCAGCCGCATGTGCGAGTTTGTGTTACACATGTTTGGTCACGGTCGGGCCGCCCTGCCAGCCATGGGTATGGGCCAGATCCCGCAGCAATTGTTGGCTCGCCTGGCAAGCGACGTGGTGCGGACCAACGCCCGAGTTCAAGCCATCGATGGACAACGGGTGCTGCTCGCTTCGGGCGAAAGAATGGCAGCCAAGGCCATTGTTATCGCTACCACGGCCCCCGAGGCGCGGCGACTAACACACAACGTCGGGCCCGCCCAAGGCCGCAGCGTGCACTGCGTCTATTACGCCGCCCCCTCGGCTCCTATCGCCGAAGCCACGCTGGTGCTCAACGGGGATGGCCAAGGTCCGATCAATAATCTGTGCGTGCCCAGCCAGATTTCAACCAAGTACGCGCCGTCTGGGCAATCGCTAGTTTCCGTTGCCGTGTTGGGTAATCACCCCAATCTCAGCCAACTTGAGCAGCAGGTGCGCCTGCAGCTATTGGATTGGTTTGGCACAGACGTCCAAGCCTGGCGACATCTGAAGACCTACCGTATCGAATATGGGCTGCCCGTGCAGTCTCCACCCGCGCTGGATCCGGTGGTCAAGCCGGTGCGAGTTCGCGAGGGTCTGTTCCAATGCGGTGACTACTGCGACACCGGTTCCATCAATGGTGCCATGGCTGCCGGGCGGCGAGCCGCGTTGTCAGTCATAGATGCCTTGCAAGGCCCATGATCACGTCGCACAGTGCGCATCAAAAAAGGTGTGACAGCGAAACGCTGCCACACCCTTTGATGACGCTGTAGTAGCCAGACTTAGGATTGTTGCTGTTGTACGCGCAATCGCTTTTGGATGTCGGTTTCTAGAACACCAAACACGGCTTCGTGACGCTGGACGGACATTTGCAACGCAGCCAACAATCGCTTGGCCGTGTAGAAATTCATGATTACCCGTTGGGTGACGTGAATCGGATCCTTGGGTACACCCACGGGTTGTGGATTCAGACCGAAGTCGACAATCAGTTCTTCCGGCGAACCGGTCACACGGCAGAAATTGGCATAACCGGCCGACGCCTGGTCATCCTTGACCTGCACCTGCATTTGTTGCGGTTGTTGTTGGGGACGCTCGCTAGCCTCTGCAACTGGGGCTGCCGCAGGCGCCTCTTGGTCAATCGTATCTTCTTTAGCCATTCAAAACTCCTAGCGCTGATTTTCAGCAAATTTTCGTGCGATCACCGTGACGCACATGGGGTTCAACTCGTTGAGTTACCGTGCGGCTGGAACAGCCAAACGCGCGAATAACCCACACACAAAAACTACATTTCAAATTTAAAGGTTCGTATGCAGAAGCGACTAATTCTCCAGCCAAGTGATTTCCAACCCACATAAATCTTGGCTTGACCACGATAGCCGCTACGCAGCGGAATCTGCACATTGTCTAATGGCACGCGGGCCTGGTAGGAGGTGCTAATTGGCCGCATGCGGCCTGAGGAGTCCATCTCCGTATCCAGTTTTCCACCGGCCTGCAGGGCCAGGTTTTCCGGTGATACCTTCATTTCCATTTCCGATATCTTCTCAATCCGCCCGGTAAAGGTGTCCAGTCGAGCGGAGTCGATCATGATTTCCGTTTCCTCACCTTCCTTGACCAGGTCGATATCGTGCTGGTCGACCACCAACACAGCGTCCCAAGCGTCGGGATCGCCGATGACGCACAGCAGATCCGAGGGGCTGAAGAAAGCATCTTGATTCTTGTCGTCAAAGGGACTGCCGTTCCACGTGGGCAATTGCTCTTCCGCTTCGGCTTGCTTGGGTATCGGCTTGCTGGGTGGGGCGAGAATCATGCCATCGGCTATCGCTTTAATAGTCAGCTGATCGATGCTCTCCTGGATATTGGCCACCAACTCTGCTTTGGCTCGTACGATTTCGGCTTGCGTGAACAACTGGGCTCGTGCCTGTTCATCGGCATTCTGTTGATCGTTTAAAACCTCATAGCGCTTGAGCGCCAAATCATACTCGCCCTGAGCTTGGGCCATACGCAACCGCAGGTCGATGCTATCCAACTGGGCGATGGTTTGTTCGGCTTGGACGAAATCGCCTGGCTTCTTGTTCCAAGTTACCAATCGTCCAGGGACCATGGCAAACACTTGCTTGGCGTCCCGTGGCTGAATTTCAACCGCGCAATCTACATGGAAGGGCAGCGGCACCCATACGACCATGGCAATCAAGGCGGCGGCGACAGCCAGTGATGTTAGGACATTCTTGCGTTTCATCTTGCTGGCTTTTCCCGGAGTTCTGAAGAACTTGATAATGGACCACAGGGGCTGGATGATCATGCCCGCCAGTCCCGAAAAGGCGATCAGGCGCCCCAAGGCTTGCAGGCCGTAAGGCTCGAGGACCTTCATCAAGAACATCATGATGGAGAATACGACGACCCAGCGATAAATCACCGAAGCGATGGTGTAAAAGGCAAACCAGAACTGGCGTTTCTGCGGTAGAAAGGGGTTTTCTTGCAGTTCCAATCCCAGGCAGTACTGCTGGAACCAGCGCTTGAGGATCTCGGTGGCCTTCTGGCGGAGGTTGGGTATTTCCAAAACATCCATCAGAATGTAGTAGCCGTCAAAGCGCAACAAGGGATTGCCGTTGAAGACTACCGTGCTCACCGAGCAGATAAACATCACCGACAGACACAAGAAATTGAACATCCCGGGTGTGCTGAACCACCACAGATAGGTAGCAATCGAAGCCAGGATCAGTTCTACGTACATGCCCGCCGCGCCGATAAAAACGCGATGCCACTTGTTGGGTAACATCCATGAATCGGAAACATTGCAATACAAGCAAGGCGTAAATACCAGGAACATGAAGCCCATCTCGTGGCATTCACCGCCGTAGCGCTTGCAGCTCAGACCATGCCCAAATTCGTGCAGAATCTTGACGATGCCCATCGTCGCCCCCAAATAGATCCAGTTGTGGGCCGCGAAGAACTGCTCAAAGGTCGGTAACTTGGTGCGAAACTCCTGAAAATTGACTAACACCAAGGTCAGCGCACTTAGCCCGAACATGGCGATCAAGATCAGGGCCGGGAGCGTGAATATCCACCACGTAAACGGGTTCAGGAAATTCAGTATTCTTTCTGGATCGATGCCGCGGAATCGCAGGGCGAAAATATTGGCCAGCTTGCCCAGGGTCTCCTTTTTCTTCTTCTCGTCGCCACGTCGCCGCAGCTGCCGACCTTGTCCCGAGGCCTGGGAAATGACCAAGCCACTGCGGTGCAGCATGCCCACAAACTGTTGCAGGTCCTGCAAAGTGATCCGCTGGGTGCGAATTCGGCTTGGAAACGATCTTTAATCTGTTGCAGGCTGGTTACGCCATCGAGCATATTCAGGATGGCGTACTCTTCCTCGTGGAAGCGGTAGTAATTCAAGGCAACCGGTTCCTTGACTACCCAATACGCGCGGCCATGATAACGTTGCTTCTTGGCTTCCAAATCTGGTCGACGGCGCAGCCTTAGCGGCCGCATCGCGCTGTTTACCAGACTGTCTGCCATCGTCGTCATCAAGCATTACCTTTGAAAACTTACTACTTACTACTTACTGACTTGCTACTTACTAGTTTACCACTTACACTTACCACTTGCACGTACCAGTTACTACTTACCACTGACCACTTACTGATCGCTTCCTAGTTGGACAGGGCCTGGGCTAGCTGAATTTCGATGTTGGCTGTCATGCCGTCGAGCAGTAGCCAGGTATCGCCCAGTTTTTGATTGGCAATCTTGGCGGTAATTCGCACGGAGTCCGAGGTGATTTCGGTGCTGACAAAATCGATGATGGACTCGATCTCAATCTGCTGAGCGTTGGCGGCTCCGGCAGCCCGCGAGTTGAGGGGCACGCTGACTTTGATGGGGGCGCCCTCCAATTGCCAGGGAGCGATTTCCGTTAGCCAAACGGTAGCCTCTACCTTCATTTCATCCATGTGCGTCAAACGCAGGACGGGTTCGCCGGATCGAATCCACTCGCCTTGGTCACGCAAGCGTTCGACGATAACGCCGCCGTAGGGCGCAGTGACGTTGTACAATTCCAACCGCACCTTGGCGGCCGCCAGCTTGGCCTTGGCAACATCCGCGGCCAGACCCTCGTTTTCGTGTTTGACGACGGCTACATCAATTCCCAATCGCGAGCGTTCCGCTTCCAGCTTCTTGCGATTGGCCTGGGAAAAGGATGACGAGTTCTTTTCGAACAGCGCCTTTTCCGACGCATACTCGTCGTCGGCCACGGCAGAAGCCTTCTTGGCATATTCGACTTCGGCGGTTTGTTCGGCCTGTTTCACTGCCGCCTCAAGCTCCTTGGTAGCCACCTCAAGCTCCGCGGCGGCGAGTCGGCTGTCAATATTCAGCAGCGTATCGCCTTTCTTGACGACAAACCCTTCGTCGACAAGCAGATCCTGAATCAGACCATCGCTTTGGGCGGCGATCTGGACATTGTGCACGCAAGCCAGTTTAGCCGAGCGAATCCTCAGGATCCCATTGCTCAGCGTCTGGCCAATTTCACCGGGCAGATAGCCGCGGCTTGGCGGAAGAGCACTGCTCGGCGGCTGTTGCCCCACGGACACCGTCGAACTCGCAAGTAGGGCGATGGCAGCAAAGGGCAGCATTATTTTCGCTGTTGGTTTCATAATTTGCACAGACCAGTCAAAAGATTGCAATCAGAGATTCAAAGCAGGGCGGGTGATCAACTCTAAAAGATTACATTCGCCTGAACCCATTCAATCACTTCGTGGAACCAGACAAAGGCGGCCGAGCGACGACCGCAGGTGACGTCGGCAATCACCTCGGCACCCGGCCGGCGGCTGATGCCCTCCATCGAGTCGGGTGTCACCTTGAGCTTGACCACCGGTCCATCCGTGGGATCGAGTTCCGCCCGCTGATGGATGGCTTCGAGTGTCAGTTTTCCGGTATGATTATCCGACGGATTGGTCTTTAAGATGTAGTCGACATCCAGTGGGGCTCCACCGTTCTTGGCCATGCGCATCGTCCAGATACTTCATGCGTTTCTCTGGCATCAGCAACTCCACATCCCATTCGCCAGCGGGATCGGCAATATTGACCAGCACCTGTCCGGTGACAACCGGCCGAGCACGCAGCTTTTCACGCAATTTCCAGTCCATGACGATGCCCGAGATGGGGCTTGTACGAACGAGTTGCTTTTCCTTTTCCGCGATCAGCGACAACTGCTGCTCGATGGTTTGCTTGCGGGTATAGTACTCGCGCAATTGACCAATCATCCGCATGTGCTCCAGTCGCTCTGCTGAGGTATCGTTGGTCATGCGTTCCATGCTCACGATCTGCTCACGCACTTCGTCGAGTTGTCCGCGCAGCCCCGTGGCTTCGACTTCCAGCTCGCGATTGCGGAGTTTCACCAGAGGCTGACCGGCCTGCACCAGGTCTCCATGATCGACGTAGACCTCTTCGATTTCGCCATCTACATGAGCAAAGACTTGTCGCTGGACCTTGGGTTTCAGGCTGCCATTGGCCTCCATGTCCAGATCGATTTTGACCAAGAACATGGCCAGCAGGCCAATCGCCAGAGCAGAGAGAACGGCCATGGTCTTGGGCAATGCCGATCCGCGAAAGAGCCACATGGCCCGTCCCAGAAAACGCCAGACTGGCATTAGGAACAGTTCGCTGTGACTCATTGAATTGTTCAATGCTCGGGCGGTATGCTCGTAGACCAGGTCGCAGCGAGAACGCAGCATCTCCGGTGGTACTTGGCTCTCGATCTGTTCGATGATCAGGCGCCGATGATCTCGCGCTTGGACAGATCCTCGCGCTGAATGGTCTCTTTGGAAACCACATCTCCCTCAATCACCCGCTCTGGTCGACGGATGGGCAACACGGCGATGGTCCGACCGTGCGACAAATCCACGTAGTCCTCGATGGCCTCTTCCAACTGCGGCGGCAGATCCTCCACCGAACCGTCGTACCACAGGGCTTGCCCAGCGGCGACCACGCGTGTGGCCAGTCGATTCAAGGCAGTCACGATATTCGAGCGGTTCTCGATCGTGTCCTGGCCGCTAATAGCCTCCACCTTGCATTTTCTACCGCGTTTCATGGCCACGCTCACGCGGTCGCAGCCAATCAGCTGGCGTCCCTCGTTGGCGATCGTAAAGGCCGTATCCCGCAAGTCGAGATTGTCATGCACCAAGCGGGCAAAATGATCCGCCTGTTGCCACATAATCTGCCGGTCGGAAACCTGCTGCAGATTGTGTCCCTTGAGCCACTCGCCAATCAGCCCAGCCATCTGGTCCAAGAAACGCAAGTAGCCGCGTTGAATATTGGGAGCTGAATCGGGGCGCTGAAAGATCTCAATCAAACCCTTGGTCTGCTTGCCACCGGACAGCGGTGAGACGACCAATAAATACTGCGACGGATTGCCCTCGGATTGATCCTCACCCAGCATCGAGTTTGCCGGAATCAGCTCCGACTTGCCGCGCGAGAACAATCGCGACAGCAGCTTGGCATGCTTGACCGCATCCTCGCCATCGGTTTCCAGCAGATTCTTGTTGACATTGATTTGGTAACTCAGATGCAATTGCGCATCATCGTTGAGCAACCAGATCGCACCGCCGACAGCTGCCAATGCGTCCACGATCCGCTTCAAGACCGCAGGATAGTATTCTTCGGCCACCGTCTCCGAACGCGAAAGCTCTGCGATCTCATTGATCAGCGTTCGAATCTGCTGCTTGGTTTGTTCAACCGTCTCTTGAGATGGTGTGGTCGACATCAACCTGGCCTAATGAAATAGTGATTCAAACTTCCGCGGATCGGTCCTGCCCAGCGAAGAGCCGCGATGACTTCTTGACGTTAAGCACCCAATGGCCAACTGCAATAGCTCAGCCCGCGCTTCCCTTCAGCTCCAGTAGAGCCATGAGCAACGGTAACGGTTATACCAATCACCGGGAGGCTACCGCACCGCACGGAGTCGCGATTTTGACCTGCGTCTGCTGTCATTGGAGTTCGACAAGCTGGAAAAGTTCCAGCGATTTCGCCGACAAGACGCAATCCAAAGCTCGTGGAACACGCAGGGAATCGGCAAAATAGCCGCTGGAGTTGCCCGTTGTTAGTACTAAGAGTATAAACAAGTTGAAGTGCTGCTGAAAATCCACATCTGTGGGAATATTCCAGTTTTTTGGCTGAATGCAAATCGCGTGCATGGCGAGGGAACTCCACGGGCGGTGCCTGCGTCCAAGCCGCCATCGCCCCATTCCGTTTCCCGCCCGTGATGGGCGCGGACCCGCGGCGGACGATCGCCGCGATTTAATCGGCTCAGACGGCGCACGCCGCCGGCAGATGTTCCGGATTGGAGATTTCGCCCCTCATACGACTTGGTCCGCAGGAACGGGGCAACCAAAATCAAATGGTCACACGTGTACTCGCTCCACATCGTAGTCTCCCTATGACATCTGAAGTTCTCAGTCAGGCCCTGCAAGCTCTGCCGAATCAGAAAGCTCGTGAATCCGCGGCCCACGTGCGGGAACTCGGGAAATTGGTCGAGGGAGACTCCACGCTGCAGTCCTTTCTCGAACTGCTGCTGCCCCAGTTATGCGGTCTGTTCTCGCGCCCGCCGCAGTTGCCTGGATGCGTACGCAGGGCCCCCAGGGGGCTGTGTTCGGAGTGCGCTACCGCATGGATCAGGTGCTGGGTTCGCCAGCCGAGCAGAAGAAGCATGAGCGCTTGGTGCAATTGGCATGGCAGCAGAGGCAGGCCATGCTCGCGGAACCCTCGGGGCAAAACGCCCGCGCCGAAAAGGCACTTGCGGGAGGCATGAATAATCCGACGGGCCATCCCCTGCTGTTTGGACCAATCCTGCATTATGCAGAGCCCATCGCCCTGCTGGAGATTGTCTTACCCGCCAGGACGCAAGCGTTTACGCAGTCGCAGCGACAGATGTATTTGCGGTGTGTGCAATTGGTCGCCGAGCGTGTATACGGTGGTCTTCGTAGCCGCATGGCGTTGCCCGCCGCAAACATTGGACAGGCGGCCGAGCAACTCAACCAACTCTCGAATGATGTACACAGCATCCAGCAGCAGATCCGCACCACCATCGAGGCTCGCTTGCGGCAGTTCTATGGCTGGTCCTTTGCCTCCTTGGCAGAGAATCAAGAGTTCGCCAAGCAAGTCCATCAGTTACTCGACAGTCACGGCATGCGCGTCGAGTGCCCCGAGTGTGGTCATGCCGCCATCCTTCGCTGCTTGCGGGCCGGGAATGCTAAACACGGCGCCTTTGTGTTTGACCACTATCTCGATTCAGGACGCACCTTTCACGGTGGCCCAAGCACCGTGCCACTCATCCGCGTCGTCGCCAAACCCGCCCGGCGCATCGCCCTCAGCAACCCGGCCTAAGAAACTGTTTCAAGAGGGACTGGCACTCTCCGACACAATAGTCCCTTGAGACTTCGCGTGCTCTCCAATGGGTCAGCCACCTGATTGAAGCACGAAGCCAAGCATCCGCTATGGCCACAGAGAACAAGGTGTCCCCCCGCGGAATCGACATGCTCGCACTCGCTCAGCCGGTAGGGCATCGAGCGCTGAAATTGCCTTGGGGAAGGCTCATTGCTTTCGAAACAATTCGATATGATAGGGCCCACGGAACATCAGCAGCAAGGCGTTGGAGCGGGCGTAGCGGGCAAACACGGCCCGTAGGAAATGCTCTTCACCCGGCCAGGGGTAAGCGAAGACAATCGCGAAATCCTCAAGCGACATGTCAAAATTCGAGTAGGCTGGCGGGATACTATGGGTCAGCGATACCAGGGGCTCTTTGTCTTCGGCCAGACGCACCGCTCCGGCAGGCAAAAAGTTACCTTGCCACACCTCCGCTGGAATTTCGCGTTGGGCCAGTAGCAATCGGGCCTGCTCGCATAAGAACACCTCGGCTTCGATGCCAATGGCATCCAGGCCAAGCAATGCGGCTATTCCGGTTACGACAGCAAAGCCGCATCCCCACTCAACAAACAATTTGCCATCGACCAGATCCCGCCGCAAACACTCTTGGAGCCCTGCGGCCACGTAATCAAAATCGCACTCGATGTACTGCGGCAGTGGTTTGGATGAAAATTGATCCCAATACAACTCGATGCGTTCGCGGGCAGCAACCAGCCATGCGCTCACATCGTCAGGCAAGGGATTGTCGGGAATGTTCAATTCCAATTCGACCAACGGCATGGAAGGCTCTGCAATAGAATGACAGGATGAGAGCCACATGATAGGCTAGACTGTGCCTTGAAAGGGAGCTGACCCTAGCTGTTGAGCCCAAAAAGCGGTCAACAATTCGGCCGGCAAATGGGCTCAGCCAACCCAGGTCGCAGTCACACCCGGCGCCAGCCAACACAGGTGCCAGCCCAGCGGCCTCAAGCGATTCGAAGTGCCCGACCGGTCCCTCATTCGTGGCGGAGAGTCCATGTCCAGCAGCCCATCTCGTCGACAAGCCTTGCAGGCCGCCACGGCGGCCGCGCTGAGCCCTGCCCTGGCAAATCTAACCAACATTGCCCTAGCTGCCGGGGCTGTAGCTGCTGGGGCCACGGCTCCCCAGCCGCCGATCTGTGCCTTTACCAAGCCCTTCAACTCACTGAGCTTCGATGAGTTGGCCGACCGCATTGCGGAGCTTGGTTTCGATGGGATTGAGGCTCCGATCCGAGCCGGCGGGCACGTGGAACCGCGCGAGGTCGAAGAGCGACTTCCGCAGTTGGTCGAGGCGCTCAAAAAACGCAATCTCGAAATCTGCGTGATGACCTCGGATATCAATGATCCGCAGGACGCGTTATCGCGCAAGGTCCTGCACACGGCTGCCGGGTTGGGCATTCGCCGCTACCGCATGCAGTACTTTAAATACGATCTGAAGCTGCCCGTACTCGAGCAGCTGCGAGGCTGGCAGTCGCAGATTCGAGAATTGGCCGACCTGAACCGCGAGTTGGGTATGATAGGCCTCTACCAGAATCATGCGGGCCGCGATTATATGGGTGCGGCCATTTGGGACCTGCAGCAAGTGCTGACGGGGATTCCCGTCGAACACCTTGCCGTGGCCTACGATATTCGCCACGCAACGGTCGAGGCGGGAACCAGCTGGCCGGTCAGCCTGAGCCTGATTGCCCCTCACCTGGATACGATCTACGTCAAGGACTTTGAGTGGTCGCAGGGAGTGGTGCGGAACGTGCCCCTGGGTGAGGGACAGGTCGACCCCGCAATCATCCAGCAGATCTTGGGAACCCGCTGGGCAGGTCCCATCTCGCTGCACGAGGAATACTTGGACCACCAATTGCCGGAATTGGTTCCCGCGCACCTGCAAGCCCTTGCCAAGGATCTGGCCAAGTTGCGTCAGTGGCTGCCTTCCGATAATCGCCAATAAAGGCAGCGGACGAGAGCTTCACCCTCATCAGGTCAACATGACACACCGTGTGTCTGACCAATTCACTCCACCGGTTCGTCAGAGTGCCTGTTCCGCGTCAGGGTTCTTCAGGGTTGCCGGGGGCAGAGGGTTGCCGGGGCACAGCGGGCACAGTACTCCAACGAGGTTGTAAAGAAAATCTATTGCGGTGCAGTACTCTGCGAAACCCTCGAATGTACTCATCACACTCCGTTGTGATGTCATGCAAAAACCGGTTGCGATTGCAAGCAGTACGCCCACGCGGAGTGCGCTGCCCCAAGCCCTGCGGCCCAGATGAATAAGGCGAGGCCTAACCGGCAGCGTGCACTGCCCCCCGGTAACGCCCGGTGCAACCTCGGTAACCTCGGGGTAACCTCGGGGCAACCTCGGGGGCGGGGAACCTCGGGGGCAGTGCACCTGGGTGCGGCGTCTGGGGGAACCTCGGGGGGCGGCGTGCGAGGGAGCGTCGGGGGCAGTGCACATGCAGTGGGAGCTTCGGGGGCAGTGCACTTGGGTGGGGCACGACTTGGAGCAGTGGCGTGGAGTGCCCCCGGGCATTGCCGTCACGCTCTCAGGGGTACTCAGGCAGGAGTACCAGCGTCGAGCTTTGATAAGCGCCTTGAACGGGTTCAGCGGTGTTCACCGGATCATTGACACGATGACGTGGCTCCACCCAGAAAACGAGAATAATACTTCTGTCAGACGGTTCGTCAGAGTGCCTGTTCCGCGTCAGGGTTCTTCAGGGTTGGGGAGAGGGTTGCCGGGGCACAGCGGGCACAGTACTCCAACGAGTTTGTAAAAAAATCTATTGCGGTGCAGTACTCTGCGAAACCCTCGAATGTACTCATCACACTCCGTTGTGATGTCATGTAAAAACCGGTTGCGATTGCAAGCAGTACGCCCACGCGGGGTGCTGCCCCAAGCCCTGCGGCCCAGATGAATAAGGCGAGGCCTAACCGGCAGCGTGCGCATGCCCCCCGGTAACGAACCTCGGGGCAACCTCGGGGGGCAGTGCACCTGGGTGCGGCGTCCGTCGCGGGAGCGTCGGGGGGCAGTGCACTTGGGTGGGGCACGACTTGGAGCAGTGGCGTGGAGTGCCCCCGGCAGCGGGGTAACCTCGGGGGCAGTGCACTTGGGTGGGGCACGACTTGGAGCAGTGGCGTGGAGTGCCCCCAGGCACCGCCGATCCGACTCCCCCAGGCACCGCCGATCACCGGTGGCGTGGAGTGCCCCCGGGGCACCTGCCCCTCGGGCACCCTGCCCCCCCACCTGCCCCCCCACCGCCCGCCCGGGCATCGCCCGGGCATCGGACGCCTACACGTTCCACAGGTTCATGGGCTAGCTGACTCGGTCGCCGTTCGACCGCGGCTGTGCCGCTTCCGCAACGGTCGCTGGGCTGCCTAGGCTCCAGCACATGGCGACACCCCCCAGTTGCGCTACCCGTTTCCTGACCCCTATCTTGCAAAACCGCTGCTGCAGGGAATTAGCGCATTTCAGCTGGTTCTCAAGCCTCTATCGCAAACGAGTAAAAAACTGCACCACCACCTGTCGAGAGGGTGTAACCTCATTGCCTATTTTACGCGGGTTTCCTATAATCAAACTTCGCTCCATTTTCTCAAGTTTCTCAAAAATCTGTTGTTTTTGCGAAACGAATGAGAGAGCAGCAACGTCATAAACGTTGCATTGCCGCAACAGCCCCCACCTGGCATCTCTTCGCGATTGTTTCTGTAAGATCTTTATAGATAAAGACTTAGGGAGATTTTCTCCTGTCCCAATTCCAGTCTGGCACCTTAGCTGCTTTCCAACCCTCTCGTCCCGCAGAGGGCATGACCGCCGCCACCCGCACTCGGCCGAATGCCCGCATGCACACCAAGTCGCTGCTACAGAGAGGGTTGTCATGAAAAAAAGTTTCCGAAGCCATGATCGCATGGACGAAGGCTTTGAGCCGGATTTCGAGGGTCAAGAGACCGTTGGCTTTGAGCGATCCGCCAACTCCTATGGGAGTCGGCAGTCGGCAACCACTGACTTGGACGAGGATGAGACTGACGAATTGGACATCGAAGAGGGCGACCTCGAGGAGCTCAACGACGAGGTCGAGAGCACCGATGATCCGGTGCGCATGTACCTCATGCAAATGGGGCAAATTCCGCTGTTGACTCGCCAGCAGGAGCTGGCTTCGGCCAAGAAGATCGATTGCACACGCGGCAAGTACCGCCACTGGATGTTGGCCACCGATTTTGTATTGCAAGGCGCATGCAAGCTGTTGGAGCAAGTCCGAGACAGCAAGCTGCGATTGGATCGCACGATCGAAGTGAGCGTAACCAACGCCGCGGAGAAAAAGGCGATCATGAAGCGGATCGTTCCCAACATCACTACTCTGCGTCACCTATTGTTGTTGAATCACCACGACTACTTTGTGGCCATCAATAGCAAGCTGGATAGTGATGTGCGGCATGCGGCTTGGGTGCGACTGACGCGTCGCCGCAATCGGGCCGTGCGCCTGGTCGAGGAAATGAACTTGCGGACCAATCGCCTCGAGCCGCTGTTTGCCAAGCTGGAAGCCATTGAAGCTCGCATGCGGACTCTGACCAGTCAGATCGAGGTAGCCCGCGAGTCTGGGTACGTGGATGGCGTGTCACTGGATCAATTGCTCGAAGAACTCCGTTATTTGATGCGGATCACCTATGAGAGCACCAAGACATTGCATCGCCGGGTTCAGCGTGTGTCCAGTCACCGCGTAGCCTACGATGCCGCCAAACGCGAACTGTCCGCCGGCAACCTACGCTTGGTCGTGTCGATAGCCAAGAAATACCGCAATCGTGGGCTGAGTTTCTTGGACCTCATCCAGGAAGGCAATACGGGTTTGATGCGTGCAGTAGACAAGTTCGAGCACGAACGCGGATTCAAATTCTCGACCTACGCCACCTGGTGGATCCGACAAGCGATTACTCGAGCGATTGCCGATCAAAGCCGCACGATCCGCGTTCCGGTGCATATGATCGACACGATGACCAAAGTGCGGCTGGTAACTCGTCAGTTGGTTCAAGAGTTGGGACGCGAGCCCTCGGTCGAGGAGACTGCGGAGAAGGCTGGATTGACGCTGGACGATGCGCGGGTGATTATCAAAATGGCTCGTCAGCCACTCTCCTTGGATCAGCCCGTGGGCGACCACGAGGACAGTTACTTCGGTGAGTTCCTGGAGGATCATCGCGACGATGATCCGTTGTATGAGGCCAACCAAGAGTCGCTCAAGCACCACATCGACGAAGCCATGCAGACATTGAACTACCGCGAACGCGAGATTTTGCGATTGCGTTATGGTCTAGCCGATGGATATGCCTATACGCTCGAAGAAGTCGGTCGCATCTTTTCGGTAACTCGCGAGCGCGTGCGGCAGATTGAAAGCAAGGCCGTCCGCAAGTTGCAGCAACCTTATCGCAACAAGGCGTTGATGAGCTTTGTCGACGGCCTGGACCCTCTGACCGTCGAAGCGGAATCGGCTCACGGCTAAGCCGAGAGTTGCCATCACTGCTGATGCTCGGCGGCGATCTGTTGCATGCGTTTCAGATCCAGTTTGCCGCTGCCGAGTATCGGAATGGCATCGACCTCGACAAAGCAGTCCTCTGCGGGCAGGTACAGATTGGGCAGGCCTGCAGCGCTCATGCGCTTTAAGATGTCCGATTTCGGAAACATCCAAGTGTGTATGCAATACGATCAGTTTTTCACCGCGTTTCTCGTCCGCTGCGGAGGTAACCGCCACGCGTAGGGCACCCTCTTCGCCTGTGCCGAGGATATCGGTCAAGACTTCCTCGATTTGGATGTGCGGGATCATCTCCCCACCGATCTTGGAAAAACGACTCAACCGTCCGGTGATATGGATAAAGCCCTCTGCATCGATAACGGCCACATCGCCGGTGCGATACCAATCATCGTGCATGGCCTGGGTCGTCAGCTCCGGTTGGTTGAGGTAGCCTAGCATCACGTTAGGGCCACGGATTTCCAACAGCCCAGTGGCTCCTGTGTCTAGGACCGAGTCATCATCGAAAGACACGACACGGGCTTCGATACCAGAAAACGGTTTGCCAACGCTGCCTTCGCGCAAGCCCAATTGCCCGCGCTGGGTCGCCCGTGTGGGCGGGATGTTAACACACACCACCGGACTCAGTTCGGTAGTCCCGTATCCCTCGACCGGCCGCACGCCGAACTTTTTCTCAAACTCGTCGGCCAGGGCGATGGGCATTTTTTCGGCGCCCACCACCACCACGTCTAGCTTGGAAAATTGTTCGGGCTCGACGCGCCGCAGGTAAGCCCGCAGGAAAGTGGGAGTTGCCAGCAGCACGGTTGCCCCAAACTCTTGAGCCAGCTTGCCAATCGGCCGCGCTTCCAGAGGGCTGAAGTGGTATGCCGCTGCACAGGGCAGCGTCATGGCGGTCCAGAGCGTAACGGTGAAGCCGAAAGAGTGGAAAAAGGGAAGCACTCCCAGGACGGTATCCTGTTGATTCAGGTGAATCACCTCATTGATGCCATCCACATTGGAGGCCACATTCCCCTGGCTGAGCACAACACCCTTGGGAACGCCAGTCGATCCCGAGGTAAAAATGATGGTCAGCGGATCGGCATGCTGCTGTTGGGATAATCGCAGATGGTGGTGCAGCGACTCGGCCGAGCGAAAACTGCGCATGGAAGAAGGCGCTCAGCTTGTCGCCCACGGTGATTTGCTCACGGACATCCTCCAGTAGCAGTGTTGGGCAGCCGACGTCCAGACCGATCTTGTCCAGGAACTTGCGGCTAGTGATCACATGTTTCAGGCCCGCCGTTTCACAGCATTTTTGCAGCGTTTCGGAGGAGGCGGTGTAATTCAGATTAACGGTTACGCGATCGGCGAGAGCCAAGGCCAAATTGGTAGCGACTGCCGGGACGGTTGGTGGCAAGAATACCCCCACGACCTTTTCGCTTGGATCGAGCACCTCGCGCAGCAGGTATCTGCGCAGGGCCAGAGTTCGCATGAGCAGTTCCAGGCCGCTCAGTTTGACGCCTGTTGAATCGGCGGCCTTGAATCGCTTGCCGCAAGTCTTGAGCTGCCTCAGCAGCCGCAGGGTCAAGACAGGCTGTGTGCTAGCGTCTGGGCCGACCATCCTTAAGCTCCCTTTTTTGAATTTCACGACGTGCTTGGGCACATAGCACGAGATCCCTGGGATATAATGGCAGCTAAGCCGGCTTGCCTCAAGCCTGACATGGTTTTCGACCGCCTAATTTGGGGTGATGTTTACTCGCTCCAGCCCCGCCCGTTCGCTCCCACCCAACCTCCCGGACTTGCCATGCGTTGTCTAACACTCGCTGTCTGGTGCGCGCTCGTGTTCGCCCCGTGGATGCTCGCCCCCCAGAACCTATTTGCCCAGAAGGTCAGCAAGCTAACGCCCTCAAGTTGTCAGCCAGGCACCAGCACTCAACTTCGAATCGAGGGTACCGATTTAACGCCCGCCCTGCGCGTGATTGGCAGTTCCTCGGTGATGGATGCCCACCTGGAGAGCACGGAATCGAACCATGCCCTGCTGCGGGTCACGATCCCTGCCAACGCGCCGCCAGGCCCCTACGGACTGCTATTGGCTGACCACAATGGACCGCTGTCGCCCCTGGACTTGCTGATCGACGAATTGCCAGTCGTCGCTGACAGCGGGCAGAACCATACTCGCCAAACGGCACAGCCCATCGAGCTGCTGGCATCCATCGAGGGTGCTTGTGATGCAGCTGCAAGCGATTGGTACAAGATGCAAATCGCTCAGCCCCAGCGCGTCGCCTTTGAGATTCTCACTCAACAGCTGCGTTCCAAAATGGATCCGGTATTGCGCTTGGTCGATTCGACTGGCGACAGCTTGCTCCTGGCTGATGAGGGTCCCACCGGGCCCGATTGTCGCTTCAGTTACAATTTTCCTGCTGCAGGAGAATATTGGATCGAGGTCTTCGACAGTCGCCACGCGGCGGCTGGCGAACGGTATCAACTGCGCGTCGGCGATTTCCCCATCGTGGACACTGTCTTTCCCATGGGAGTTCAGAGGCAGCAAGCGGTGACGCTGGGCTTCGCTGGAGCCGATGAAGGCCAAGTTGAGCCGTGCCAATTTTCGTGCGCGGAGGACGCAACGGATACCGTCTTTGTGGCGACGCGCCTTCGGGACGGTAAGTCTTCCACTTGGCTTCCGGTTGCAGCCTGTCCTTATCCGCAATGGAGCGAATCGGAGGATTTACCACCTTTGAGCCCGCCGCTGGGCATCAGTGGTCGATTGGCCGAGCAAAATGAAATAGATATCCTCAAGCTCCTGGGCAGCAAGGGGCAGTCGCTGCGTTTTGCCTCGCGGACACGCGACCTGGGCAGTCCAACTCTATTGCAAATGCAACTTTGGGATGCTGCCGGTAGCAAGCTCGTGGAAACACAAGTTTCCGCAGCGGATGCTTGGAGCTTTGATTTTACGTTTCCAGAGGATGGGGAATACCAACTGCGTGTTTCGGACCTGTTGGGCCGCGGTGGACCTGCCTTTACCTACTGGATCCAGATTATTCCGGCAGCCACCTTCTCGGTAGCCCTCAAGGCCGATGCGGCGACCAAGGAGCAATTCACATTGGAGCCTGGGCATGGTGCGGCGGCCATCGATTTGACGATCAGCCGCTTTGCTTTCGAGGGCGAGATCGATATTTCCCTGGAGAAGCCTGTTCCTGGATTGAGCATCCTGAATCCGCGCGTGCCGACTGGCGCTGCCGAGGCGCGCATTTACTTGACCGTCGACGATCAGTGGAAGGCTGATCAATTCGTAGCTCTGCGGTTGGTGGCTACCGCGGTAGCTGATCCCGCGCAGCGTAGCCTGGTCAGCAGCCGAGCTGCGCACCGAGTCAAGACTCCCTTTGTCATCAACCCTCCCGTCTGGGACGATGGCCTGCTGCAAGGAGCGGGTGCGAGCGCCAGCGAAACGCCATTTACGCTGGAACCCGCCAGGCCAGTGCAATTTGCGCGACCGGTTACCGTCCATCCAGCCGTCTTCGTGCTTAAACGCGTCAACGAGGCGTTTAAGGATCCTGCGACACTGCTAGGTGATTTATTACCTGACGGCTGGGGGCTCAAGGCAACTGCCGACAAAGATAACTACACTTTGACGTTGACGAGAGCTAGCGGGGATTTAGCCCAAGTCGAAAGTTTGCCTCTGGCCGCCTATGCGGAGTTCAATGGTCGGGGACGTGTGCAGCGCTTTCCGCTGGCCGTGGAATGGATCGACCCGGTGCAGGTGCAGCTCGAGTTTCCAGAGCCCTTGGTTCGCGGTGGAACGGCTCGGGTCCGGGCAAACGTTCGGCGTCTGGGTAGCGATCCGCAGCCGGTGTTGCTCAGTCTAGCCTCTCCGCCTGCAGGGCTAGTCGGGCCGGAGTCGATAACGGTGGCTGCCGATCAAAGCCAAGTCGAATTCGACCTACAAATTGGGCCGCAGGTGCCCGACGACAGCAGCTTGAGCCTCAGCGTCAGCAGTAAGGCGGGGGGCCAGGATTTCAGTATTAACTCCTCCGCCGAGAAACTGCCCATTGTCGACCAGCCCTCGCAAATCAGTGTCTATCCCAGTGAAATTCGGTTGCAAGATCCGCGCAGCCGCCAGCAAGTGGTGGTCACTGGCCATTCGGACAATCAGCAAGTTCGCGATTGGACTCGATTTGCACACATCAACTCTGCCAATCCAGAAATCGTTGTCGTGGAGCGGGGCATCGTCAAGCCAGTGGCTGAAGGCACGACAGAGATCATGGTCCAAGTCGGCGGATTGACACAGAAGATTCCGGTGCAGGTGGCAGGCATGTCCCAGCCACGGCCGATCGCCTTTGAATCCGAAGTATTGGTGGCTTTGTCCAAGCAGGGTTGTAATTCAGGAGCTTGTCACGGTTCACCGAGTGGTAAGGGCGGCTTCCGCTTGTCGCTGCGCGCCTTTGATATGCAACTCGATGAAATGACTTTAATACGCGAAGACTTTGGCAGACGCGTCAATGTAATCCAGCCGGACCAGAGTTTGTTGTTGCAAAAACCACTGATGCGCATAGCGCATGGCGGCGGTCGCCAATTGCGACCTGGCGATATGGCTTATAGCGTCTTGGTGGATTGGATAGCCGCCGGTGCTCGGGCGGATCCGGCGGGCGTGCCGCGGGTCGAGCGACTGGAGGTTTACCCCAGTCAGAAACAGGTCCTCAATCTGGCTGATGGTGGGCAGCAGTTTGCCGTGACGGCTCATTTCACGGATGGCAGCCAGCGCGATGTCACCGAGATGGTTGCTTATGAAACTTCCGACACCTCCGTCGCCACGGTGGATGAACATGGTTTGGTCAGCCCCCATGCGCGGGGAAGCTGCCATTCTGGTTCGCTTCCTCGAACATATCGAGTCCGTGCCACTGATGTTCATCGACCAGGTGCCAGGTTTTGAGTGGCCCGAAACGACCCCGAACAACTTCGTGGATAAATGGGTGTATGACAAACTGCGCCAACTGCAATACACGCCTGCTGAGATCTGCACCGATTCGGAATTCCTTCGGCGAGCCAGTTTGGATGTGACGGGCCTGCTGCCGTCCGTCGAGCGAACGCGTGAGTTCCTGGCGGATTCAGATCCCGACAAGCGAACACGGCTGATCGATGAACTGCTCGAGAGTGAGGAATATCCCAAGTTTTGGGCGCTCAAGTGGGGCGACCTGCTGAGAATGACCGGCAAACTGGTGGGTGACGATGGTGTCTACAAATATCACCGCTGGGTCGAGCAGGCCTTTCAAGAGAACATGCCCTACGATGAATTTGCCAGTTCCTTATTGACCGCCAGCGGCAGCACGCTTGCCAACCCTCCGGCGAATTTCTATCGCACCGCCAGCGATATGAATGAATGCGTGGAGACTATTTCCCAGGTTTTTCTTGGTGCCAGATTGCAGTGTGCCAAGTGCCACAATCATCCTTTCGAGCGTTGGACACAGGACAATTACTACGGTCTGGCTGCCTTCTTCAACCGTGTGCAAAGGCGAGATACATCGCGTCCTGGCGAAATGTTTGTGTATAGCAGTTCAACGGGAGAGGTTACGCAGCCGAGAACGGGCCGGCAGATGGACCCTTGGCTGCCTCAGACGGGCAGTATCCACACCGACGAAGTGGATCGCCGTCCCCGCTTTGCGAGTTGGCTAACGGCGCCCGACAATCCATACTTTGCTCGAATTGAGGCCAATCGAATCTGGAGCCAGCTGTTCGCGCGGGGATCGTCGATCCCATCGATGACTTTCGCGATTCGAATCCTCCCGCCAATGCTCCGCTTCTCGATGCATTGGCCCAAGAGTTCATTGACAGCGGCTATGATCGCAAACATCTGATGCGAATTATCCTGGGTAGCCGCACTTACCAGGCCAGCTATCAGACCAATGAGTTCAACCGCAGCGATTTAATCTATGGTTCACACCAGGAGCCGAGGCTGCTGAGCGCAGAGCAATTGCTGGATGCCATCAATCATGCGCTGGGGCTGTCGCAGACATTCGGTAGCTTGCCAGCGGGTACCAAAGCCACGCAGTTGCCCGCTCCCGACGTGGTCAAGGTGGATTTCCTCAAGACATTCGGCCAGCCGGAACGCAGTACGGTGTGTGCCTGCGAGCGATCGGACGACTCGAACTTGGGTATGGCTATCGAGCTGTTCAATGGACCCATGATCCATGAAAAACTGCGCGATGAACACAATCGCTTTCGGATTGCCCTGGCTGCCGGAAAGTCAACGCAAGAGATCATCAGCGAACTCTATCTGGCTGCGGTCTGCCGACCGCCCTCGGATGCAGAGCTGAAAGCTGCGCTCGACCACTGCGGCCAACGCGACGATGCGGCGGCCGCATTGGAGGACGTGTGCTGGGCGCTGTTCAACACCGACGAGTTCCTGTTTCAACATTGATTTTCAGTGAAACGCCATGCAACGATACATGTTATGCGCTTGCTTGCTGTACGCTGGCATCCCGGTACTGGCCGACGATCCCAATTCACCCCCAGCGGCAGCCGAACCAGCCACATCCGAACCAGCGTCGGTTAGCTTTTCGAGCGATGTGGCGCCGATTCTGCAGGAGCATTGCCTCGCCTGCCACGGTGCCAAAAAGGCCGAAGGAGGTTATCGGGTCGATAGCTATGCAGAGCTCGGCAAGGCGGGGGACTCTGGTGAGGATCCCCTCGGTGCGGCACAGCCCGGCGAGAGTGAATTGCTCCGCCGACTCAGCTGCGATGAATCGGAGCGAATGCCCGCAGAAAGCGAGGCTCTCAGTAGTGAGCAGATACAGGTCATCAGCAAGTGGATAGAATCCGGCGCGGCCTTTGATGGTGCCAGTGCCGAAACGCCTCTCGAACTGGTTATTCCACCACGGACCTACGCCAATGCCCCCGAGTCCTATGCGCACCCATTGCCCATCACCGCACTCGCCTTTTCCCCCGATGGGACGCAACTGATTGTCGCGGGCTATCATGAGTTGACCGTGTGGGATATCGCGACGCAAAAGTTGGTGCGGCGTATCGGCAATATCGGTCAACGTGTGTATGCCCTGGCATTTTCACCCGGTGGAAATACTTTGGCCGTTGCCTGTGGCGAACCAGGAAAACATGGCGAAGTGCGGTTGGTGGACTTCACCAGCGGAGCGATCCAGCAAGTGATTGCGCGCACTCAAGAGGTGGTCTTGGATATCGCCTTCCGTCCACAGTCCAGTGAGTTGGCGGTGGCCTCGGCCGACAACACGATTCGCATCTACGATACGCAGACCGGGGAACAGAAGCAGGCGATCGCTAGCCATGCGGATTGGGTAACGGCAATCGCCTGGAGTGACGACGGCACGCGTTTGGCTTCGGCCAGCCGAGACAAATCCGCCAAGGTCTACGATGGGTCCACACTGGAATTGCTGTCGAGCTATTTGGGGCACGCTGGACCTGTCCGCGGCATTACCATTTTGCCAGGAGCCACACAGGTGATGTCTGCTGGCGCGGACCATAAACTACATCGTTGGAATATTGAAGGTGCGGCCAAGGTTGCCGAGGTCAATTGCGCTTCAGATATCTTTAAAATCGCGCGTGGAGAGGACTATGTGCTGGTTCCCTGTGCTGGCAAGCGCCTGGTGAAGGTCAATTTAGCGGACAACAAGATCAGCCAAGAATTTGCAGGCCATGCCGACTGGGTTATCTCCAGTGTGCTACATGACAACCAGTTGGCCAGTGGCGCACTTGGATGGCGAAGTTCGCTTGTGGAATCTGGCTGATGGCTCGAGCTTGCATGCATGGCAGGCCAAACCCTGAATCGGCGGATTCCGACAGAGGCTGCCATCGAAAGGGCAGCGACATTCATGGAGCGTTGGGCTGTGTTCTACGGCAGATAGGGGTAATCGGTGCTAAGAATTCCGCGTTGGCGGAGCGCACTCCACACGGCATCGGGGATCACGCCGCTCGACCGCCTGAACATGCTCGGCCACTCGCCGCGCGTGACTGGAGCTGAGGGCCACGGCCGAAACGCCCGGGTGCGATCTGCCGAAGGCGACACCGATGTCAAAGACGGAGTATCCGAGTTGCTCGCAGACTTGAGTTAGTTCTTGACGATCGTGCAGCAGTTTGGCATCGTCGATGCTCTTCGGATCCAAGCGGCGGTAATTGTACATGTCGCCTCCCAAAAGAAAGCCACCGTGGAAAAGAGCTGAGTTGATGACCGCGATGTTTCGCGCTGCTAACGAGTCGATCAATCGCGTCAATTCCGGTGGGTGCTCCAGGATGGTAAAACTGTTGGCAAACATGACCCAATCGAATTCGCAGTAGGCATCTAATTCGGCGATCACCCGCCAATTCTTGGCGCCCACTCCCACGCCCGCAACCAAGCCTGAATCGCGCAACTCCATCAGTCCGCGGTAGGCTCCAACGATATCCTCGATCCGTTGCCGACGATCCGCTGGATCCTTGGCCGCGTCGAGATACTCATCGGGATCGTGTACGGAGACCAACTCTGCCTCGATAGCCGCCGAGCAAGAGGTTGCCTTCCTGCCAACAGCGCCGAATTCCCTGGTAGCTGATGTCTTGCAGCGCATCATGCTGAATATCCACCCACGCCCCAGGTTCAAAAGTGGGTTCAGGGGTTGTGAGTGGCACTCTTCGCCAGGCCAGTTTGTTGCTGATGACAACCTGGTCAGGTTGGATACCCAAGGCGGCCAGTTCACGGCCAATCACCTCCAGTGATAAACCCGCTCCATACTTGCCCGCGCTGTCGATAACGACGGGCGACAGTCCATGCTCGAACCACGCCCGCACGATATCGGACTTTTCTGCATCGCTGACTGCCCGAAACAGGTTTCCAAGGCTGGTCGCACCAAATACCAGGGGAGGCAGACTCAGACCTGTCTTGCCGAAAGGTCGATTGATTAACATCAGCCGTGATGCCTCTACAACTGATACACGCGTGTTGCGTTGTCGCCCCAAAACGCCTGTTGTTCGCTGGCGGAAAGTTGGCTGGCCAGATGTTGTGTTGCATCATGCCATTGGGCATAACTGCTCCGCAGCAGACATACCGGCCAGTCGCTTCCAAACATCAATCGCTGCACGCCGAATGCATCAAGTACGACATCCCAATAAGGTTGGAGTGTGGCTAGCGTCCAGCGCTCGTCACGTACTTCGGTCACGACTCCGGAAAACTTGCAGAAGACATTCTTGCGTTTGGCCAGCTCGCGTATGTTCTTTTCCCACTGGACATCAAACTTTGAAAGGGCAATGGTGGGCTTGGCGATATGGTCCAAGACAAAAGGCTGTTCCGGATGTTGGTCGACAAACTCGATGGTGGGCGGCAAATGCTTGGCTAGAATCAGAATGTCGTATACCAAGCCATACTTTGGAAGCAACGAAATCCCTCGATTGAATTCCGCACCTAATATGAATCGATCATCTTCTTCGCTTTGGACAACGTGTCGCACGCCCTTGAGCTTGGGCTTGGATTGCAAACGCTCGAGGGACTCCTCGAGCCGCGGATCTGCCAGAGGAACCCAGCCCACCACACCACGAATCAAGTCGTGGTTGTTTGCCAGTTCAACCAGCCAATCAGTTTCTTCCAAGGTCTGCCGGGCTTGAACGGATACGACACCCTGTATTCCGACCGAGGAGGTAACGTCCCGCAAGGCAATTGGAGCATAGTCGCGTTTTAGGATCGACATTTGGTCGCCGATCCAATCGTACTGTTCGGGCGAGTAGTTCCAAAGGTGATGGTGGCTATCGATTCGCATCGGCTGCTCTTTAGTGAATGGGAAATCACAGTGCGAGCCAGGCAGCTTAACGGAGAATGCCCGTGGCTGCCAGATACCTCCGCCAGAGCCTACAATCTGGAGGTTTTCGGTTGCGGACGAGCTATTCGGAAAGGCCGTACTTCGACATGTCGATGGGTTGCTGCAGGGCTTTGCCGATAGCGGAAGTGCCTCGACGGGCACCGAATTGCGGCCAACCACTGACCTCGGCCAATTCGGGCATGAGTTCTACCAGTTGAGTGCACAACATGGTGGTCATCCGCGTCATTTGGGGGTTCGATTTTGCCTCGCGCATGGCGGCAGCGGTCTTCATAATCTTGACCAACTTGGCTCTTTCTTCCACGGGGCGCGACAGGCTGTGGCGATCCTGCAGCAGATCCGTGATGGGCACGTCCAGGGCCACCTGAAGAGCATGCAATTCGGACAAGCTTAGATCGTGGTGGGGATCCTCCATGGCTCGATAGCGTTTCACTTCGATGCCTAGACGCCTGGCTACCGTGCGTTCGCTGATACCCTGCTGGATGCGCACCTCGCGCACGCGGTGCAGCGGCATTTCACTTCGACCGTCCGCCACCTGTCCAGTCGTCGAACCAACGCGAGCACCGGGTTGCCAGTGAAGTCGGGCTGCCAGTTGAACTCGGGTTGCCAGTTGAACTCGGGTTGCTGCTGCAGCTGGAATTGGTAGTCATGCCCGAGTCACTCTTGGCATTCGGGCTAAACGGGACGATCAGCTCGTCCACCTCGGAGGAAATTGGTTGTTCTGCCTCTCCGTGGATCGCCTGACCATCGATCGCTTGACCATTGATATCGTCGAGCAATTTGGATGTATCCACGTCGAGATGATCGTTCACTTGCGGTAGCTCTGCTTCGCAGCGAAATACATGCAAAGGCAATAAATCGCCCGCATTGGCTGCATCGTAACCTGATGACATTTTAACTCACGTCTCCAGCCGCCTTGGAACTCTCCCACCGCTGAGAGCTAGCCGTGGGCGTCCACACGACTAAGCCATTAGACCACCGAAGCTTACAACACGTTTCTGACATCTTTTGCACCAGACGACCCAACTGGGCTCGCCTGCACAAGCCATGAAAGCAACGCGTCAAGCTTGGCGAACTATGCCGATAGCGAGCTTAGGGAAGCGGATGTACTCACTATTTCTGAGCGCCGATTGCCGACTTGGAAAATGGCCGGAACGGGCCGCGAAAACTTTTAGAAAAAGCTTCCGGACCCGTTCTGGACTTCCCCCTGCCCTCGTTCACAGCCAAGCTGTTTCGGTGTTTTTTTTGGGGCGATGGCTAGCGTGCAAACCACGCCGGCGCAGAGGCCGTGGCATTGGCTGGTGGGGGGGGCGAGCTGCTCTTGTTGGGCTGTTGGGGAGTGTTTGTCAACTCGTGCCACGGAAAGCTATCTTTGCTGGAAGCCTGGGCGGTTGACCCTGCAGCGGGCTGGATCGAGCGCTGCTGCACGGCCCGCATTGCCCGGTACCCGCTGGCGTGCATTGGCCGTCGGACTTTTGATCTCTGGCAACTGCTCTGGCTGCGAATCTTCGTCGATGGGTTGCGGTTCTACTTGCTCTGCATCAGCCGCTGCACCAAAGCTCATTCCGGCGTCGGAAATATTGCCTTCGGTAGGTCCTCCGGACGGCACGGCCCCGTTGCTGACGACGCCTGGACGTGTGTATCCATAGTCAAAGTAGATGCCGCTGGCCCGTTCGCGGGCGCGTTCATCAGCATCCCAGTAGGCTTTCTCCACCCAGGCTCCCTCGCCGAGCTCGATGCTGTTCAGGTCTAACAGAGATCCCTTGAGGTAGTGAACGTTGACCATCGACTGGTTATAGCGGCATACGGCTTGGAAGTAATTTAGCTCTGCCAAAGCCCGGCGTTCTTCAGCTCGCAGCAGCAGGTCCAGGAACTGACTCAGATTTTCGGTGGCACCTTCTCGCAGTCGGTCTCGGTATACGCGGATTTCTTCTTCCAGTGCATCCCATTGGTCGCGGAAGCCGTTAATCAAACCGAACGAGGATTCGACATCACGCCAGGCGGTAGTTAATTCCATGGCCAAGGCCATTTCCTTTTCACGCAGTTCTTCTTGCGTCTTTTTGATATCCAGTTGTGCGCGTTGAATGCCCGCCAAGGCGCGTCGGCGGCCAACAGCTTGCGGCGTGTACTCTAATCGCACCCCCAGTTCTTGATAGTCGCCACCGGTTAACTCTTCGAGGGCCGTCGAACCTGGATCAGGAAAGGGCAGTCCATTCCTGGAAGCATTGGCGAAGTCGTCGCCCACTCCCAGGAAGCGATAGGTACCGCTCAGATCCAACTGTGGCAAGATTTGATTCTTGGCCGAGATCAGTTCGAGTTCCTTCTGTTTGACAACCCACTTCTGTCGACGAAGTTCAGTATTTCGCGTTAGGCCTTCGGCCAGCACATCGCTCCATTCAAAGCTGACGCGAGCAATAGTCGGGTCATCGCTGGGGCGGATGATTCTGCCATCGGTTGGACTCCAACCCATCTTTTCACGCAGCGTTTGCTCGCGACCGTATAGACCGCGAGGATCAAAACCCGGAACGCTGGATCCCATCAACGAAGCCTTGATCCGGTTATCGAACTGGAAGTACGACGCACGAGCCTGGGCCACCGCCTCAGGCGGCGTATCGGAGCCGATCTTGTTTCGCGCTTCGGCAACTCGCCATAAATCCAGCGCACTGTCGCGGGCAATCTTGGAGGTCTCAAAGGCGCGGTAGCCACAGTGCAAGTCCCAATAGGCATCCTCGACCGCCTTGACCAGGTTGCGAATGTTCGCTTCGAATTCGTGAAGTTGGATGTCTTCGTTGATCCGGGCCAACACGATAGGTATACGGTTGACGAGCGTGCCACGCCCACGCATCAACGGTTGCGTTACCTGCAATTCAATTGCGGAGGTGTAATCGCTGGGGACAGCGCGGCCAAAATTGGGTGAGCCAATAGCATTGCCAGAGGCTGGCACATTGTTGCGCGAATAAACCGTGGTGAAACGCGTTGTTGCAATCGTGCCCGTGGCCATTCTTTTCGACAATGCGGCTTGCGCATTGGCGTCGACGGCTTGGAATAGCTGGGGATTGAAGATGTTGCCTTGACCCACGTTGCGCGGTCGGTCGGTTGTGTTGTAGCCGAACACAAACGACTTCTGCGCATCGAATTCGCTCAGGGCGTCCTCGACGCCACCCACTTGATTCGATCGCACTGCTCCGCGAGGTGCAATGCGATTGCCCAAGTTGTCGATCGCCAACGGTTGTGTATTGACCTGTGCAGCCGTCAGGGCGGGATCATAGATGCTGGGCATTTGACCCGCGTTGGCGCTCAACAGAGCTGCCGCCACACTACCGCTCTGCAGGTTCGAACCGTTTACAACGCGAATGATCTTCGTATTTTGCAACGCTATGGAAATACAGTCTTCAAGGCTCAGGTCCAGAAAGTCCGTGGGCATATTCACCGAGCCGAATGGCACATGGGCTTGGGTTGCCTCGGGCAGGCTCTCGACGTGCACGTCCGCATACTCAATGTCCATCGCTTGCCCAAGATAATTGGCCAGCGACTCGTCGCGCGGCACGAAGAAGGGCTGCGTGGGACTGCATCCGGTAAAGATGACCAGACAGATTTGGATTATGGCTGCCCAGCGAACGGTTGTGCGGCTCATCGGAGCAAGGTTCCTAAAACCAAGAGTGCCGCGTGAACCTGACCGGCAAAAAACGCCTACGAGGCGTCTCGCCAATGCCAATGCTCACGAATGCGACCGAATCTTGTTTATGAACCCCCCTGTCAGCCAATGCCTGCATTGCCTCTCCAGGCATCGCCCATCGGCTGACAAGCTAGTTATCGTCGGCGCAACCGGCAAACTTTGGCTGATCGTTAAATATTACCAAGTTTATTCCGTTTTCATTTTTAGGCGCTTTGCGGCCTGAGCCTGCAAACTACCTGACTGCAAGCTAGCAATGCCACGCGTCTTCGCCATGAAGATAAGAAGTTAAACAAGTTGCGCATTGGGTGTGCCTGGCTGAGAGCCCTGTGTGCAGCTGAGAGCGGCGATGTGCCAGCTGGTCGACTTTTCGGTTATGATGTTCCTTGGTTGACAGCAGACCTGCCTTGAGGTTGTCACGCCGAAGTTACCCAGCTTGCCATGTATTCGCGAGTGGCTAGTACCATCAGAGAGAGGATGCCCAGGATGACGGCCAGGAAATGGACTTTCAACCCCCATGATCGTGCGGCCGTGGAAGCATTTGCCGATCGTTGCGGCATATCGCCTGTGGTGGCCCAATTGCTCATACGTCGTGGTATTCAACAAGTGGATGAAGCGCGGCGTTTTCTGGATGCCAAACTGAGCGAATTGCGGCCTCCTGAGGAATTACCTGGGATTCCCCAAGCAACGGAGCGGATTGGGCGTGCGATTCGCGCGGGCGAGCAAATCGTGGTTTATGGGGACTACGATGCCGATGGCATGACCGCGACGGCAATTCTCTATCGCTGCTTGAAATTGTTGCGTGCCAAGGTTAGCTATCATCTGCCCAACCGCATGGAGGAGGGCTATGGCTTGCACGTTGATTCCATCGAAAAGTTAGCGGCTCAAGGAAGGCAGTTGGTGATTACCGTCGACTGTGGAATTACCAGCGTCCTGCCCGCCCGCCGAGCCCAGGAGTTGGGGCTGTCTCTGGTCATTACTGACCACCATCGCTTTGGCGATGAATTACCCATAGCAGATGCGATCGTTCATCCAGCGTTGCCCGGTACGCACTATCCCTTTCACGGACTGTGTGGCGCTGGCGTGGCCTTTAAATTGGCCTGGTCGCTCTGCCAAGATCATACGGGCGCGTCCAAGGTCGCCGACCATCTCAGGAACTTCTTACTCCAGGCTGTTGGCATTGCAGCGGTGGGTACGGTGGCCGATGTGGTTCCACTGTTGGATGAAAACAGAATCATCGTCCGCAACGGATTGAAAATGCTCAGCAAGCTGCCTCCGCTCGGGCTGCGAAAGCTGATGGATTTAACACAATTGAGCGGCAGGAGCGAATTGGTAGCGGAGGATATCGGATTCACGATCGCCCCTAGACTGAATGCGGCTGGACGTTTGGGACAAGCCCAGTTGGGTGTAGAGTTACTGGTGACCGAGGATCCGCAGCGCGCCCAGGCCTTGGCTGACTATATTCAGCAGTTGAACGAGACGCGCAATAAACTCGAACGCAGTATCCACCTGGCCGCCGCCAAGCAACTCAAGGAGGAGCATGCGGTTGACGACGATCCAGCATTTGTGCTGGCCGCTCCGGGCTGGCACCCGGGTGTCATTGGCATCGTGGCTGGCAAGTTGGCGGAGAAGTACCATCGGCCTGTGGTGCTGGTGGCCTTGGACAAACTGGGAACCAAGCCAGCCACCGGTTCCGCCCGAAGCCCCAACGGCGTCAACCTACACCAGGCTTTGCAGCAATGTGCCCAGTATTTGGTTTCCGGCGGCGGCCACGCGGCCGCAGCCGGCTTGCGCGTTGAGGAAAGCAAGTTGCAAGCCTTCCGCGCAGCCTTTTTGGAAGCGGTTGCCGAGCAATCTTGCGCCGCCCAATCCAAGCCCGAGATTCTGATTGATGCGGAAGCCACGCTGGCCGAGCTCGACTTGGCAACGCTGCATCAAATTGAAAAATTGGCTCCGTTTGGTATGGGAAATCCACGTCCCACCTTTTGCGCTTTGAAGGTTAGGCTGGAGGAGCCAGCCAAAATGCTGGGAAACAGTGGGCGGCATTTAAGCCTGAAATTGTCCCAATACGCCAGCCGCATGCGTGGCGTTGCCTTTGGTCAAGCTGAAGAGTGGCTGCCGAAACTGGAGCAGCTTGAATCGGCTATTGATCTAGCCTTTCGGCCTGTCATCAATGAATTCGGCGGATTTCGCAAGGTTGAGATGCAACTGGTAGATTGGCGACTACCCGCGCCGGATCCTGTTGATGCCCCTGATCGGCCGGAGTCACAAGTCCAGTCGGGAGATCCACAGCAGCCGCCTGCAGGCCAATTCGGTCTTCGTTGAGCGTCAGAAACAGCAGAGCGCCAGAGCACTATTCGCTTTCGCTGAGCGTTGGCGCTGGGCATGAACGGCATCGCAGATCATGCGCAGCGACTCCTCCAAATTGCCGTCGGCCGTTTTAAAGGCGTCAGCATCGATGGTCAGTGGTGCGCCCAGCACGACCAAGGGCGCGCCGTATTGTGGGCAGGCAATAGCCTGTTCCAGGGAGAGTCCGCCCACCGCTTGCACGGGAATCTTGACTGCGGCGCATACCGCGCTCAGCTGATCCAATGGGCTAGGCATTCGCAGGCCCCTGGCTGCAATGCCGCGCCGTTCGTCGTATCCGATGTGGTGCACGATATAGTCGCAACCCAGGTCCTCGAGCCATTTCGCGCCAGCCACCATATCCTCGCAGACCATATTGTCGCCCATAACGCGGACGCCAAAATCGGCGCCGGCTTTGACGACACAACGTATTGTCTCTGCATGGGCTCGAGCCATGACGACTACGTGGGTAGCGCCAGCCCCGGCCATCATTTCGGCTTCGAGGTAGCCGCCATCCATGGTTTTGAGGTCGGCTACGATCGGGACATCTGGGAATGCGGCACGCAGTGCGCGTATCCCATGTAGTCCCTCCGCCAGGATCAAGGGTGTGCCGGCCTCTAGCCAATCCACACCACAGCGCATGGCCAGCTCTGCCGTTGCCAGGGCTTCGTCAATATTGGTTAGATCCAATGAGATTTGAACGATGGGTTGCATGGATGGAGCTCGGTGAACGAAAGGGGGTGCGTTGACCTAGGGCAGGGGTTGAACTTCAACCTTGCGAATCATAACGCGACTGCCAGGATCATGCTGTTGGAACGCAAAGTGTCCCTCCTTGAATGTCTTTTCAAAATCCAGGTACTCGTAGAGCTCCTTTCCGTCGAGTGTTATTTTGATGCGTGTCATCTCTTTGCCCCGCCACACATCATCGCGAACTTCCAATTCATAAGTGAACCAAGTATCGGGTTTGACATGCTGCTGATAGACATGGCACATGCCATACAACGAACCGGTACGAATGGGATCGGTGTGTGTGCTGTCGATCTGTGCTTCGTAGCCATCGGAAAATCCAGGTTTCGCGGTCGTTCGAAAATACAAGCCAGAATTGCCGCCATCGTTGATTTTGACTTCAGCCCTATAGCGAAAATTCTTGTAGGGACCCTTTGTGCAAACGAGCATCGACGCCGGCCCGGAGCCAGCCATAGCACCGTCCTTAACCTCCCACACACTCTCCGCATTGCCAACTTTCTCCCAGCCTTCGAGCGTCTTGCCGTCAAACAGGACATTCCATTCCGGTTCCGCCGCGTTAGCATGTACGGCGAGCAACAGCAGCAGGGGCGCGGCGAGCAGCGATAAACGAGAGGTTGCCATAAGGGGTCTCCTGGGTTTTCTGAAAGCGGTCGATCTACAGATGGGGTGGAGCAAGATTTGATTTCTGACTTTAGCAAGCTCAAACCGAAAAGCAATTGTGTTAGTCTATAAAACCAAGGACGTTTGCCCAATCAGCGAGAATCCTCTAGCCGAATGCAGATGCGCGAAAATGCACTTAAACAACCTGAGAAATCGTTATTCGCCGGGCCTGACTCTAGTGCTCGTCCTGTTGCTCTCGTCCAGCCTCTGGGCTGATCAACGGCCAAATATATTGATTGCGTTTGCTGATGACTGGGGCCGCTATGCGAGCGCCTATGCGCAACTTGAACCTGGCGGCCCCGGGGATGTGGTGCACACTCCGCGATTTGATGCGCTGGCTAGCCAGGGGGTGTTATTTACCCATGCTTTCGTCAATGCTCCCTCATGCACGCCCTGTCGCAGTTCGTTATTGAGTGGCCAATACTTTTGGCGCACCGGGTTGGGTGCTATTCTGCAGGGTGCACGCTGGGACGATAGTATTCCAAGTTATCCGTTGCTGTTGGAAAAATCGGGTTACCACATTGGTCACACCTACAAAGTGTGGAGTCCCGGTACGCCTGCCGATCAGCCCCACGGCGGAAAACGAACTGCCTACAACTCGGCCGGTCGGAATTTTAATCGCTTTTCTCAGTACGTGGACAAAGCGGCTGACAAAACTGCGGCCAAGGAAGAGCTGCTGGCGGAAGTGCGCGATAATTTTCGTAGCTTTCTGGATGATGGCAGTGGTGACCAGCCATTCTGCTATTGGTTTGGTCCGACGAATTGTCATCGCCAGTGGGTCCAGGGTTCCGGCAAGCAACATTGGGGCCTCGAGCCCGAGCAACTCCAAGGCAAATTGCCAACCTATCTACCAGACGAAGCCGTGATTCGGGAGGATTTCTGTGACTATCTGGGTGAGGCGCAGGCCTTCGATGCCGGACTGGGTGTATTGCTCGATGAATTAGACAGTCGGGGCTTGGCCGAGAACACCATCGTCGTCGTTAGCGGCGATCATGGCATTCCTGGGATCCCACGCGGAAAATGCAATCTGTACGATCTCGGCACCCGCGTCCCGCTGGCGATTCGCTGGCCGGGCAAAACGGGCCAGGGATTAGTGGTCGACGATTTCGTTTGCTTGCCCGATCTGGCACCGACTTTCTTGGACGCTGCTGGGGTTCCAATCCCATCGGTAATGACGGCCCGCAGTCTGGTGCCAGTACTGCAGGCGAAGACTTCTGGAATTGTAGATCCAACGCGAGACCACGTGATTGTGGGACGTGAACGTCACGTCGCCCAAGCGCGAGCCGGGGCGTTACCCTACCCGCAGCGCGCCATTCGCACCGCCGACTACCTATACATCCGGAACTTCAAACCCGAGCGCTGGCCGATGGGCCGTTCACCCGGCTTTGGTTTGCCCGCCGATGCCGCATGGCCCAACGCAGAGCAATTGCGCGACGATACCTTTGCAGCCTTTGCCGATCTGGATGCTAGTCCAACCAAAGCTTGGATGTTAACGAACCTGCAAATACCCGAGGTGGCCCAGCAAGTTGCATTGACAATGGGTCTACGTCCAGAAGAAGAGTTATATGACGTGCGCGATGACCCGCATCACCGCCATAATTTGGCCGCTGATTCCGCATTTGCTGAGATCAAGCAGACTCTACGCATGCGGCTGATGCAAACTTTGGAGAACAGTGGTGACCCACGGGTAATTGGCCAAGGAACTGCATTCGATCTGCCACCCTATGTCGCCGATCCCTAACTGGACATCCCCAGTTTCAAATGTCCACCAAGCACGAAGTCGCGTTGCGCATGAACGACTTCCCTCAACATAGATGGGTAGTCAATTGGCCGATCCCATCGATGCTGGCTACCATACTCTGTCCGGCCCGCAGAAATTTGCCGCTGGCGTTTCCTACACCAGCAGGCGTGCCGGTGCAAATGATGTCACCGGGTTCCAGCGTCATCCATTGCGAAATAAATTCGATAACTTGGGCGACCGAGAAGATTTGTTCGCCCGTTGATCCCCGCTGCCTGATTTCGCCTTCGACGCTCAATTGCAGCATGAGTGCTTGCGGATCGGGGATTTCGTCGGCGGTAACCAGACAGGGACCGCAGGGGCAGAAGCCATCGTGCCATTTGCCGTGCATCCAATCAAAGAAACCATCCCGCGGTCGCTGTTCGCGAGCTGGATTGGGGCGATAACCGCGATCGGAAATATCATTGGCGATCGTATAACCAGCCACATAATTCAGCGCTTCCGCGGCGGGCACATGCCACCCGCGTTTGCCAATCACTACTGCCAACTCAACCTCGTGGTCAATCTTGTCCGGTGAGTTGGCGGGGATACGGACTTGCGCATGATTTCCGACCAGCGTCGTCGAGGCAGGCTTCATGAACACATAGGGGAAAGTCCGCTCGCGCTCTTTGGCAATATCGCCGGACTCTTCGACATGGGCGGCATAATTGCCTGCCAACATCAGCAGTTTTGGGGGCCGGGCAATGGGCGGCAGCAACTGGACCGAATCGGTTGGGCAGGCAAAGTCACGGCTGGCTCGGGGATTGTTCGATACGTCCTGGACGATATCGACCAGGGCTAGCCAAGCGGCGGAATCCGTAGGCAGCAGGCGCTCCAATTCTCCGCTATGCAAAGCCTCCGCCAACTGTTTTTCACCCGCAGCACTAGCCAGGTCGTCCAGGGGCAAAATGCGTGACTCTGAATACAAGCCACAGCGGGGATGGTTTTTCATTTGGAAGCGACATAGATGCATATTCACAGCTCGCAGGGTTGATGCACATCGGCGGTCTAACGCGGTACCGAACGAAATTCTACTCCACCAGGCGATCCAAGCCAGCCATCGCTACAGCCCAATCCGGTCGATCGGTCTCGACCGTCTCCCACCAACTCAGCAGCACGTGGGCCAGGTGTTGCCGATCATGGTTTGGGGGTGCTATCCGCCACAGCCGCAGGGCTGCTTGCACGGTATCGGCATCGAATGCGCATAGGTCCAATTCCTGAGCCGCCTTGAGTGTGGGTGCCAGCATGGCCAGGCCAGCGATGTGCAATAAGCGAAACGCAGAAATTGCCTGGCTGAACGCCGGACGCTCGAGATTCAATTGCGATAGCAGCCAAGCCAAACGCAGCGTTTCATGCAGACGTGGATCCACATTGGTCAATACAGCTTCGATGTGGCAACGATTGGTTGTCAAGTGCGGCATGCCGTCACCACCCACAATCGGTTGGACCAGAATGACCTGTGCTTGCTCGACCATCAGGGTTGCCTGGCTGAACTCAGCCATTAGTCGCAGGAGCCCCGGTCCGTAGGCCTCCCACTGTTGCCTGAGTGGTTCTTCACGGAGATGCATTTCCGATTCGAAATTCGGGTAGTCGCGGGCGTACTGTGATTTCAAAGCGGATAGGGCAGCCGCCAGACGCGACGTCTGGTCGGATGTGGGTCGTGCTTGAGCTGGGCTGCGCAGTGCGATGCGTTCGGCCAATTCGACGGAGTTGGGAGTATCGACGCACAGCGAGATCAGCAACTCCCAAAAGCGATCTGGGGGAAATGATAGCTGCCGTCCGGCAGTGGCCAGTTCCAGGGCTGTCGCGGCGAGTTCTGGACTGGCCCGATGGCAGTCGGCTGCGTAGCGGTCGAGACATCGCGCAGCATGCAGGGCAGAAACATCGCCGGCCGATTTCCAGGATAGATTCATGCGGATCCAGCTTGGTTGGTGTCTATCAGTTCTCGGACGGCTTGCCGCGCCCCACGCACACATTGTGGAATGCCAACGCCGTCGTAAGCTGCGCCGCACAACTTTAATCCAGGTAGTGCCTGGAGGTAGCCACGCAGGCTGTGCATACGTTGGACGTGCCCCACTAAGTACTGCGGCATGGCCTGCTTCCAGCGAATGACGGCTTGCCAATTGGCCTTGCGGGCTTGCCAGCCCAATAGCTCGCGCAATTCATTGGAGGCCATGGCCACCAATTGTTGATCGGCCAGGTCGACGACTTCTGGTCGCAGCGCACCGCCTAGAAAAACGCGCAGCAGCACTTCATTGTCCGGTACGCGGTCCGGGTACTTATTGCTGGTGTAACTGATCGCCAAGGCGTCGCGGTGTTCTTTTTGTGGCACGATCACACCAAATCCATCGATGCGGCCCTTGATGTCCGCCTTATTGACGATCATCGCAATCACGGCGCTCGAGGCGTAGGGAATCGAAGCGCAGGCAGGCTGCCGCCTCGGCGTGAACCGTCCGCAATAGCTCGGCCGTGGCCGCGGCGGGCAGTGCGCAAATGACTCCATCAAATTCGCTAGTTCCGTTGGAGGTTTCGATGGTCCAAGTGGTCTGGCCGCCGCTAGACCGCTGGCCCAGTCGGCGGACTGGCGTGCCCAATTGCACGCAACCCTTTGGGAGCTGGGCGGCAATTCCATGAATCCAGTCGTTCATTCCTTTGCGGGGCGCCATGAACTGGTCATAGCGAGCGCCGCTGGCTTTGCGGGCCGCTGCGGCCGCGTCCTGCCGCCGCGCCGCTAGATGTCCGCGAATGAGTCCACCGTGTTTTCTTTCCATGGCGACAAACTGTGGCATGGTAGCCGCCATGCTCAGCGTGCTTGGATCGGCCGTGAATATCCCACTGACAATCGGCTCTACCAGGTTTTCGAAAACCTCGCGCCCCAACCTGCGGGTCACAAAGGACTCTAGCGATTCGTCTTCCTCGGATTCGCGTTTGGCAATCCACAACTCTCGGGCCAAGCGAAACTTGGCGGACCAGGAGAGTGTTTGCGTGGTGATGATCGAGCCGATACGAGTGGGTTGCATTAAGCTGAAACCAGCCGGTATGGGCAGCAACCGCCCGCGCCGCACGACGAACGCCTGCCGGCCGGCAGCGTTTGGGCGGATCAGGTCCGGCTCTAAACCACATTCACGGGACAATTCCAACGCGTCGGGAATCAGTGTCGCAAAGTTATCGGCGCTACGTTCGACAAGGTAATTGCCATCGTACACCGTCTCCAAAACTCCGCCCAGGCGATCGGAACTCTCAAATAACGTGGGTTGAAATTGCGAATTCTGGCAGCATGTCCAAGCGGCTGCCAAGCCAGAAATGCCGCCGCCCAGAATCGCGATACGACGCATGCCAAGCCTGTCAAGCTGATGAATGGGGCGTGCTGCTGGTGATTCGGTCAATCTTGGCAGCCAGGATAAAATCGTTCTCGGACAAACCACCAATCGCATGGGTCGTCAGGTCGACGCGCAAATGGCGATAGCCAGTCAAGTGCAGGTCGGGATGATGCTGATCTTCCTCGGCCACTTTGGCAATGCCGTCGACAAGCTCGATGGCAGCCACGAAATTCTTGAGCGTGAACTTGCGTGAGATGCTCTTCCCATCGTCTGATAGTTGCCATTTGCTCAAGGCGGCGATCTGTTGTCTGGCTTGCTCGATCGAGCAGCTTTCCACACCACCCTCACAGGGTTTGCACTTTTTTGCGGACAGTTCAGCGGAGGTTGGAACATGCATTGGGGTGGATTGTCCTTCGGTGATTAAAGATTCGAGTCTGCCAGCAGCGTCGGAGGCCCTCGGGGTAGACAGACCGTGTGTAGTCATCGCTAATCTACTGTATCATTATGGCGGCCAGCCGCATTTGCCGAAACGGGGGAGCTAGTGCCAAGGGATACCCTCGCCCGGCTCTCCATCCCAACAGGCCGGCTGCCCTCCGTTTTCCGCCGCGACTAGACCCGGCTGCGACCAGACGCCTGACCAGCGACCCCAATCGAAGCGAGCTCGACTTGAAAACTTCTCAGCTTACGCACGGCCAACTGCTGCAGCTCAAACGCTGGAATACTCCGACGATCTATAACGGTTGGGAGCAGATTACCCAGCTGGATGCCGCTGCGGCGATTACCAACCGCGAGGAATGTACCGACTTCATGCCACACATGGGCTCGATGGTCGGTTATGCAATCACGCTGGTCATTGAGCCCAGCAATGCAGATCACAAGCGGCAGAAGCCCAATGCCTGGAGCGATTACCGCGCCTACGTGGCCAGTCAGCCGGGACCCAAGATTGTCCTGGTGCAGGATTTGGATCGACCGCCGGTGATCGGTTCCTTTTGGGGAGAGGTCAACGCAAATGTCCATCGTGGTCTGGGATGTGTCGGGACCATCGTGGATGGGGCGATCCGCGATGTGGATGAGATGACCAACGCAGGTTTCAAGGCCCTGGCCCGGCGACTGTGCGTCGGACATGCGCACAGTACGCCTGTGCGTTGGGGATGCGATGTACAAGTGTTTGGCACGCGCGTCGAGCCTGGACAACTGATCCATGCGGACAAGCATGGTTTCATAGCCATACCGCTGGGCGAGGAAGCTGGTTTGCTGGCGGCATCGGTGCAGATGGATATCAATGAATGTGAGACCGTGATTGCCGCCGCGCGATCGACACAGGGCCTGTCGCCGACCGAGGCGGTCGCGCACATCAATGCTGCGGCGGATGCGTTCGGTGCCAGAGTTGGCTCTCAGTTTGGTAAACAGGGAGAGCATTAGTGCGCCGATCGGGGCTTTGCTACGCTTGGTACAAGTTGGTGAGCAGTCGCTTGATCACGCGTTACTGGTGGCTGATTCTTATCAGCTGGATTGGGGTGGCTATTGCCTTGCGGAGCGTCGCTCCAGCCTGGAAGGATATTGCCGCCGATGGCGATTTGGCATTCCTGCCAGATTGGGTTCCCAGTTCGATTGGCCAGCAGGCGCTCCAAGAGGCCTTTCCCGGCTCGGAGACGCGTAGCCAACTGGTGCTGGTGGTGGCCAATCCTTCGACTGCCTTGACGGCCAGCGACTTGGCTTGTGCGCTCGATCTGGCCCGGCACCTACACTGGTGGGCAGCTCAATCCGCCTGGCTGGAATTGAACGCCACCGCAGTTGCGGCGACGGACGATGATCCGCCGCCTGCTCCGCGGGCCGTGGATGCCGCCCTGACCGAGGTCGTGCGCGACAATATCAACCAGGCAATTCAGATCGAAAGCGAACTCTCCCAATTCTTCGAAGCCCACGAGGCAGGTGGACAATTCAAGCGATTGCCTGGCTCTCATCAATTGCGCGGCAGACTTGCTGAACAGACTTGGCGAACGGGACGCGGCGGCCGTGGATTTGGACATTGCCAAGCTGATGCGCGAGCAGGCCACGCCCGTCATGGCAACTCCCCTGCCCGACTGGTTGCCCCTGGTGCGAGACGTTTGGTCGTGGCGGGATGCGGTGCTTGGTCACAAGCTGCAGAGTGCTAATCAGCAGGCGAAATTAATTGCCGTGCAGCTGGGCACTGAGTTCACGGCCGTCCGCAATATCGAAATCCTGGCTGGTATGGAATCACTGATTGCCGAATTGCGAGAGGTCTATCGACCCTTTACATCGCCGGGCTTGCAGGTCGAAGTAACCGGCTCGGCTGCCGTTGGAGCCGACATGTTGCGGGCGGCGGCCAGCGGTGTCAAGCAAACGGAGATCGTGACCATCGTGCTGGTCGTTATTATTCTGGCCTTTGTCTATCGGGCGCCGTTGTTGGTGGCCATTCCACTGACCAGCATTGCCCTGAGTCTCATCATTGCAACCAGCGTGATTGCCTTGTTGGCCCGCGATCCGGCGAATTCTGCTAGTTCTGGATTGGGGGTTTTTACAACCACCCGCGTGTTCATTGTTGTCTTGTTGTTTGGGGCGGGTACCGATTTTTGTTTGTTTCTCTTGGCGCGATGTCGTGAACTGATCGAATCCCGCAATTTGCAATCACGCCGCGAGATGTACGGAATCGTTGCCAGCGGTTGGCGCAGCGTTCATGATGCGCTGGTGGCCAGTGCCCTGACAACGATTGTGGGGCTGGGGCTGATGTGGTTTTCAGACTTCGAGAAATTCCAGTTTAGTGGTCCGATTATCGCCATCTCCTTGGCGGTCACCTTGCTCGTGTGCCTGACCTTTACGCCGGCTCTGCTATGTGCTCTGGGTAAATCTGCCTTTTGGCCACTGGTTGGAGGATCTCAGTCGGATTCGCCACGGCGGTCAGCGACGACCAGTCGCCGTTTTTGGAATCGCCATGCGGAGGTCATTGCAGCCAGACCGTTGACGGCATTGTGCGTGACGCTGATCGCGCTGGCGGTACCAGCCGGCTATGGCATGCTATGCCTGAAACGCGTTACCTATGACCTGACCGAGGAATTGTCTGAGAATGCTGCCAGCCGCCGCGGCAGCCGACTTGTCTCGCAGTATTTTCCCACGGCCGACAGCAGCCCGATCACGATTCTGGTTGCTCGCCAGGCTCCCTTTGAGTCCGACGCACTCTTGCGACAGGCCTGTGAAGAACTCTCGGCGGCCCTGTATATCGATGGTGTTGATTCGGTGCGCAGCTTGTCGGATCCCCTGGGAGATTATCCTCCTGGAAAACGCATGGGTCTGTTTGGCCAAGATGCCTGGAGACGCCGCATCCTACAGGGGCATCGCATTACTAAAGAGCATTTTGTCAGTTCAGTCGAGGGTTTGACGCGTCGCGTGGCCAAGTTCGATGTGGTCCTGCATGACAACCCCTTTTCCGTCCAGGCGGGAGCGACGCTGACACGCGTGCGTGAAAGGCTGGATGCTGAAACTTCGAAAACCGGTTCAGCCTGGCTCGGCACGCAGACCACCACCTCAGGCACTACCGTGGGGATCATGGACCTGCGTCAGATTACACAAGCGGATCAAATCCGCATCCAGCTGCTGGTCACCCTGGGAGTCTGGCTAGTACTGGTGCTCATGCTGCGGCAGTGGGTGTTATCGACCTATCTGGTGGCGACGGTGCTACTCAGCTATTTTGCCACGCTGGGAATTACCTATGGCTTGTTTTCGACAATCTATGCGGACTACAGTGGTCTGGACTGGAAAGTGCCCTTGTTCTTGTTTGTCATCCTTATTGCCGTTGGTCAAGACTATAACGTTTACCTGGTTTCCAGGATCTTCGAGGAACAGCGGCTGTTTGGGGGCCGCGACGGGGTGCGGCGGGCATTGTCCCTGACCGGAGGTATCATTACCAGTTGCGGATTGGTCATGGCCGGCACATTCATTGCCATGACCAGTCCGGCTGTTTCACAATGGCTCGGTCAGGCCTTCACCAATGGATCGTGGGCCAGTCAACAGCCTGTGCTGAGAGGGATTACCGAACTTGGATTTGCCTTGGCTTGCGGAGTGCTACTCGACACGCTGATTGTGCGTAGTATCCTTGTGCCAGCCTTTATCATGGTATGGCAGGGTGCAGGCCAGCCTGGTAGTCAACCGGCAGCTGTGGACCACGCCGCCGCCAAAGGGGTGTAGGGCCATCGCAGTCTGCCAGGGCGCCTTGCCAGCAGAAACGTGAATTGGTGTGGCCTACCTGCTTGGATTCTCGAAGAGTGAAAAATGGAAAGACGCAACGCAATCAAATCGCCCCAAGAAGCTCTAGTGCTCTGCCGTGAGAAAGATGTAAAAGCCGTCGACTTGCGTTTTACTGATTTTCTGGGGCGACAACATCATTGTACGATTCCCATTTCACAGCTCACCGATGCCTCATTCGAAGATGGTTTTGGCTTTGATGGATCGAGCCTGCGCGGTTGGCAGGCCGCGGACGAGTCGGATATGTTGCTGGTGCCACAGCCTCCATCGGCCTGGATTGATCCCTTTACCAGTTTGCAGACGCTGGTGTTAACCTGCGCTCTGGTCGACCCTATTACCCGCGAAGAGCATGCCCGGGACCCACGCAATATCGCCCGCCGAGCCGAAAGCTTTCTGGTGAATTCTGGCGTTGCCGATACGGCGCTATTCGGGCTGGAAATCGAATTCTTTCTGTTTGATGATGTTCGATTCGATCAAACCGACAACTCGGGTTTCTACAGCGTTGATAGCATCGAAGCCAATTGGAATTGTGCCCGGTCTGATGCTTCGAATCTGGGTCATAAGATTCGCAATCGGGAGGTTTACTTTCCCTGCGCACCACTCGATCAAACGGTCGATATCCGCGGAGAAATCATGCAAACCCTGATCGAGTGTGGTATTGAAGTAGAATGCCATCACCACGAGATGGCCACTGCAGGCCATGCGGGAATTGACATGCGCTTTGATTCGTTGGTCTCGATGGCCGACAGCATGATGAACTGCAAGTACATCGTTAAGAACGTTGCCCGTCGGCACGGCAAGACGGCTACCTTCATGCCCAAACCCATCATGGGCGAGCATGGCAGCGGACTGCATGTGTATCTATCGTTATGGAAGTCTAACGAACCGCTGATTGCAGGCAACCACTACGCCGGATTGAGCGATGTCGGCTTGCATGCTATTGGCGGAATCCTAAAGCATGCGCCCGCTCTGGCTGCATTGACTAACCCCACCACCAATAGTTACAAGCGTTTAGAACCGGATTGTCAGGCACCCGTCAACCTGGCCTATTCGCAGCGCAATCGATCCGCGGCTTGCCGCATTCCCATGGTCAGCCCTAGTCCCAAAGCCCGTCGGGTGGAATTCCGCTGCCCCGACCCCAGTTGCAATCCCTATCTGGCGTTCGCGGCTATCCAAATGGCGGTCATCGATGGTATTCAAAACAAGATCCATCCCGGTGAGCCGATGGAGAAAGATGGCTACGCGTTGCCAGCGGAGATCAAGGCCTCGATACCTCAAATGCCTCGCAATCTGGAATCCGCTTTGGATGCCCTTGAGCAAAGTGGCGACTTCTTGCTCCGCGGGGATGTCTTTACCGAGGACGCCCTACGCGCATGGATTGATTACAAGCGAACCCAGGAGGTGGCTCCCTTGAATCTGCGGCCCCATCCCTACGAATTCTGCTTGTACTACGACAGCTAATTCTCGCCACCTTCGTTCAAGCGCTCGGGCCGCGGAGATGCGGAGTGAGGCCGTCCGGCAGCGGTGTGCTCAAGGGTGGCAATTGTGGTTCGAGGACTCCGCGAGCTTGCCGCCATACCAGGATGGCTTCGATAAACATCCAGGCTTGGAGGAGCAAGATGCCGATGCCGAAAACGGTCAGCAATCCATTTCGCTGAGGTATCCACTCATACCACGAGATTATAGGTCATGGCCCAGCCGGGCATGAGCATCATCAAGATGGTTGGAATACCGATAAAGGCAATGGCTTTCCCACGCCGCCATAGGTAAAAGGTTGCGACCATCAATGCCAGGCCGGCCAGCAATTGATTGGTCGCGCCGAACAAGGGCCACAGCATGCCACCACCTGAACCGGGTGTCTTGCCAGCAAAAATGGCAATGGAACCTGCCACGCCGACGGCCAAGCCAGTGGCGACATATTTATTGTGTGCGGCGGGTATGTGCAGGCTGTGGCTCAATTCTTGGATCACATAGCGCTGCAAACGCGTTGCCGTATCCAAGGTGGTGGCAGCAAAACTGGCTACCAGCACGGCAACGATTCCAATCCCCAGGGCCAGGGGCACGCCGATCGCTGTCAGGAAGTTTGCCCCGCCCTCGATGAACGCGCGAAGATTGTTATCCAGCTTTTGTGCTGCCCAACCCTTGCCGGCGGTATCGACGCGGTAGTAATGTCGCCAGGCTTCTCGCCCGGTGATCTTCTGATTGTCCGAACCGCTGATGTACTCGTACTGCGTGGCGGACGATAAGCCCGCGCAGCAACTGTCGATTTGGGCTGCAGGGCACCCATGCCCACACCCGCGGTGCAGGCCAGAATAACAACGACGGCCAGAGCCGATTCGAGCAGCATCGCTCCATAGCCTACGGACTGGGCATCGTGTTCGCAGGCCACCTGCTTGCTGCTGGTCCCAGAGCTGACCAGGCAATGAAATCCACTGCAGGCCCCGCAAGCGATCGTGATAAACAAGAAGGGCAGAATGGGCGGAGCGTCTTGGGGAATGCTCGACGAAATAGCCTCGGTCGCCGCGAATAGGTTCGCACTGCCGTTCAGGCTGGCAGCGATCAGTCCGACAACCAACAGACCCAAAGCCACAAAGAGTTGCTGGCTGTTAACCAGGTCGCGCGGTTGCAATAGTAGCCACACTGGTAAAACCGAGGCAAAGAAACAATACACCAGGAGAATCACCGTCCAAATGACGACCGAATTCATATACGAATCCGCGGGAATATCACCCAGTAGTCGGTTGATGTCGATCGGCAGGTAGTACACCCCCACGTAGACCGCGGCATACAACAAACACAATGAAATCAGCGACGGCCCCAGTAGGGATCGCTGGCCATTATGCGCCCACAAGCCAATCCCGATGGCGATGGGCATAGCCAGCCAAACCGAGAGCACGCTTTCGGGATAGAGCGTAAAGATCTTGGCAATCACCATCCCGAAGATCGCCAACACGATCCACAGAGCGAGCGCCAAGATGGACAGAAATAGAATTTTTGCACGTGGTGAGATCATGCGGCCTGCAATCTCGCCGATAGTCTGTCCGCGATTGCGCATGGAAATGATCAACGAGGCCAAGTCGTGTACGCCACCAATCAGGATTGCCCCCAACACGACCCACAACAGCGCCGGTAGCCAACCCCAGAAAACCGCAATGGCCGGACCCACAATGGGCCCCGTGCCCGCAATGCTGGTGAAATGGTGCCCGAACACAATGCTCTTGCGGGTCGGCACGTAATCGTGATCGTCGCGCATGGCTTTGCTTGGTACCGCCGCATCCGCCGACAATTCGAAGAGCTTGACGCTCAGCCATCGCCCATAAGTAAAATAGGCGATCAGCAGGGTAGCCAGTGAACCAAGGCAGACCAGCAATGTGCTCATGGGTTAGCAATCGGATCAGATGAACGGGAGGAGGGGAAGCTCGGCAAGTCAACCATCTTGCAGTACTAGTTATTGAAAACCATGCCCTGCCCGAAAGCCAGACCAGATGGGCTACAATGTTCGCGTGACCTGTGGGGCATGTTGCACAGGGCTAGCCAGAACTTAGGGCTAGCAGAACTTAGGGCTATCAGATCTTAGGGAAATTTATTGAAACTACAACTTCACTGGCAAATCTTGCTGGGCATGCTGGCTGGCGCATGCCTGGGTATTGCTGCCAACATGATGTTCGGGGATCGGCAGACGACCCTTGACAGCGGCCTGCCCACGGGGGTGACTACCGCCACGGTCCGAGATTCATCTGATTTGATTGAAATCACGTGGACCGAGGGTGGGCGCGAACAGCGGAGGGTCGTGGACCCCACCGGCAAGACTGATGATTGTGTACTGACTCTGGAAGACTTGGCCAAGGAGTCTCCCACAGCGATCTTGCTGTACGAGCAGGCTCCCAGCTTGGCGAAGGTCATTGGTGGCTGGTGCAAGCGGATCGGAGGATTATTCCTGCGATTGCTGCAAATGGTATCTGTACCGTTGATCATTACATCGCTGGCCAGCGGCGTTTTGGGACTGGGAGGCGCTAGCCGATTTGGTCGAATGTTTTCGACCACGCTGGGCTATTACCTTGGCACCAGCTTGCTCGCGATTCTGACAGGCATCGCCGTCACCAATCTCATCAATCCCGGCTTGGGCACCAATCTCAGGCTGGACGCGGCCAAGGCTCAGGTGGGTTCGACCAGTATCACCGAAACCATTATGTCGCAGGTGGAGACGATGATTCCTCCCAACCCCTTTGGAGCGATTGCCGATTCCTCATTCTTATCGATCATCTCTTTTACTATCTTGTTTTGCATCTTTACGCTCAAGGTGGGAGGTCGGACGGCGGAACGCTTCCGCGAGTTAGCCGAGGATGGGTTCCAGGTCATGATGGCTCTGACGACAGCCATCATCAAGCTGGCTCCGCTGGGTGTATTTCTACTCATGATCTATGTGACCGCCACACAAGGAGTGGCTGTCTTTTCAGCTCTGGGTTGGTACATGCTGGCGGTTACAAGTGGACTGGCCTTCCATGCCTTGGTCACTCTGCCAATCCTGGTATGGATCTTTGCGCGGCGCAATCCTATTCAATTCCTGAGGGCCATGATGCCTGCCTTGTTAACCGCGTTTAGTAGTGCCAGTAGTAATGCCACCTTGCCGCTGACACTGAACTGCATTGAGCGCCGGGCGGGCGTTTCGAATCGATCCAGTTCCTTTGTGTTGCCCTTGGGGGCCACGATCAACATGGATGGTACGGCGCTTTACGAAGCGGTGGCCGTGCTGTTCATCGGCCAGTTGGCGTTGGGCACGGACATGGGGATTGCCGACCAATTCGTTATCGCCATCACCGCACTATTGGCCAGCGTGGGAGCGGCTGGCATTCCCCATGCGGGATTGGTGATGATGGCCATCGTGCTGCAAGCCGTCAATTTGCCGCTCGAGTATCAGGGGATCATCTTGGCCGTCGATCGCATCTTGGATATGTTCCGCACCAGCGTCAATGTGTGGAGCGACGCCTGCGGGGCAAGCGTTGTCGATCGTTTGGCCGGGGAAGCTCCGTTGCCGGCAGCCAGCGGGAAAACCAATGCCGCGTAATGGCCGGGAGAATTTCGGGGCTACAATGTTGCTCAAGGATCCGCTGGGCCAGCTAGATCTGTTGCAGCGAGCGGACATGTGCGCTGCCCTTCAGCGGCTGTCGTGCCAACGTTGCGACTTGCCTTCGCTCCGCGGCAGACTATTGGCTGGGACGCAGTTGACGTCGATCCTTAAGCCCAATCGGGAGGCCAACTGCTTTTGAATGTCTTTTTGGGTCTGCTCGTCCGCTTCGATCTCCAGTTCGAGTTGATCGAGTTGATTCTGCCGACTCACTAGTACGCGATACTCGGCCACGCCTGGATATTCACGGATCAGCGATTCGATGCTACTGGGGAAGATATTCACACCGCGGACGGTCAGCATATTGTCGGCTCGACCAACAACGCCTGCTGGCAGCCATAGAAAACGGCAGGCTCCCTGGCTGGGTCTCTCAGCGCGGACCATATCGCCAGTTCGATAGCGCATGACGGGCGCGCCCAGTCGCCCCAGGCTGGTCAACACCAATTCCGACAAACCATCGTTTGTGGCACTGGGAATGAGCTCTGCGATAAAGCTGGTTTCGATCACGTGCAAGCCCGGTCGCTGCGGCCAGCCAAAGCCCCATGGGCCGATCTCCGTAGCCCCGCTGTGGTCAATAACCTGTGCCTGCCAGCGGCCTTCGATCAGCGAGCGGACCGCGGGGATGCTGCCACCGGCTTCCCCCGCCACGATCAGTTTTCTCAGGTGCAGTTGGTCGAGTGGAAATCGCTCCTGCTCGGCGACATCGGCCAGGTGCAATGCATAGGAGGGTGTGCAGCACATGACCGTCGCCTGAGACTGCAGTAAGAATTCCAGGCGTGCAACTGAGGACAAGCCGCCGCCGGGAATGACCATCGCACCACGGTCTACACAGGCCTGATGGGCGCTCCAAAAACCCACAAAGGGTCCGAACGAAAAGGCCATGAAGATGCGGTCCTGAGCGCTAATCTCCCCAGCTTCGAGAACATGCTGCCAGGTGCTGGACCACCATCGCCAGTCGTCGGCAGTATCCAGAATCAACAGGGGTTTACCCGTCGTGCCGCTGGTTCGGTGCGCCCGCGAGTATTGGCTGAGCGGATAAGTATGGTGGCCGCTAATGCCATTGGGGGAACTGTCGGCGCTGGCGACCAATTCGGCCTTGGTGGTAAAGGGCAGGTCAGCCAGTTCGCTTAAACACTCTAGCTGCAGATGGCTACAGCCCAGCTTGTGTTGATAGAATGAATTGGCGGGCAGTATTTGGGCCAATTGCTGATTCAGTTGCTGTAGCTGCCACAGCTGGATCCGCTTTTCTTCCCACTGCCATGCTTCCAACACAAGAAAACCTTTAACATTCTGAGAAACAATCGTCCTGCCAACCGGTTAAAACTGCTACGCTTTGTCTCGCATGGGCTCTGGCCTCTGGGAGACCAAGCGTAGAATACTGTTCCCCGACTCTGTGTCTTAGAGCCTATCCGAAAAGGGGTCTGACCCTTTGGAGGCGAGTCGATTTGATTGGTTTTTTGGCCTCGCCGGAGAGGGTCAGACCCCTTTTCGGATAGGCTTTAAGCTTTTCGGAGAAATAAACTCATGTCTTATCGAGAACTGGAAAAAGTCCGCGCTGCCTTGGCTCTGCCTGAAAACCGGGCCATCGGTGCCAGCACTCGGCGACAATTTGCAAAATATCTATCCTTCGGCGCCGCCATGCTGACTGCTCCAGGCGCCTTTGCCGAAGAACTAGCCAGCACGCCCGGTTTGACGGAGGGTCCATTCTACCCGGATAAGCTGCCCCTCGACACGGACAATGATTTGTTGGTTATCAACGATGGGATTACGCCGGGCATTGGCGAGATCACGCATTTGGCAGGACGCATCCTCAGCTCTGGCGGCGAGCCTATTCGCGGAGCCTTTGTCGAGATCTGGCAATGCGATAGCAACGGCTCCTATTTGCACTCGGCAAGTAGCAATCGTACCGAGTACGATAATAATTTTCAGGGCTACGGCCGATTTCTAACGGATTCCAAAGGGCAATACTACTTCCGCACTATCAAACCGGTGCCATACCCCGGTCGCACGCCACATATCCACTTTGCGGTCAGCCACAATGGCCAGCGATTGCTCACCACGCAGATGCTGATCAAAGGTCACCCGCAGAATGCCAGCGATGGCGTGTTTCGGCAACTCCGCGACGCAACCTCTCGCGAGCTGGTTCAGTGCGATTTTGTTCCTCTGAAAGATTCCAAAATCGGCGAGCTATCGGCTAATTTTGATCTGGTGCTGGGCAAAACCCCCGATGAATCCGAAGATGGTAAAATCCGAGGCGGTATCAGCAAGCCCATGCGGCGCGGCTAAAATGGGCACCTCTCTCGAGGTTTGGAATTTCTAGATGAACAACGGTGAAAATGTTTTTCGCGGCTGCATTCCAGCCCTGATGACGCCTTGTGCCAGCGATGGAACGCCCGATTTCGATGGATTGGTTCGCAAAGCTAGTGAATTGATTCAGCAGGGCATGCGCCAGTGGTCTACTGTGGCTCGATGGGTGACTGGCCATTGCTGACCGAAGAGCAACGGCAGCAGGGTGTTGCCAGGCTGGCCGCCGCAGGCGTGCCGGTTGTGGTCGGCACCGGTGCTCAGAATACGCGTTTGGCAGCCGCCCATGCCGCCCATGCGTGTTCCGTGGGCGCTGCCGGATTAATGGTCATTCCGCGGGTGCTGTCTCGCGGCACTTCGTCCGCCGCGCAACGCGCACACTTTGCGGAGGTCCTGTCCGCAGGCAACGGCCTGCCAGCGGTCATCTACAATAGTCCCTACTACGGATTTGAAACCAAAGCCGATTTGTTTTTTGATCTCCGCCGCGACCACAAGAACCTGGTGGGCTTTAAGGAATTTGGCGGAGCGGAATCGCTGAGCTATGCGGCCGAGCATATCACCAGTGGCGATCCCGAGCTGACGCTGATGGTTGGTGTCGATACGCAAGTCTTCCATGGCTTCGTCCGCTGCGGTGCGGCAGGAGCTATTACCGGCGTGGGTAACGCCCTGCCCCGCGAGGTCTTGCGACTGGTAGCGCTGTGCCAGGCTGCAGCGACGGGAGACGTCGAGTCTCGGCGGCTGGCATTGGAGCTGGACAATGCGCTGGCAGTTCTGTCCAAGTTCGATGACGGTCCCGACCTGGTTCTGTACTACAAAGAATTGATGGTACTCGAGGGAAATCCGGAGTACGCTCGGCATTTTAACCAGGCCGACAAACTATCGGCCAGCCAGCATGCGCTGCTGTATAATGCTTGGAAAGTCTTCCGCGCCTGGTGGGCTGCGTGGCCCGGTGCGTCGGCCTGAGCCCGTTGCGGGCGAATCGAAGTGTCAGGCTTGCCAACTGTTCTTTAGGCCTCGGAAGCGTAGAATCAGTGGCGACTATTTTCGGTGGCTGCGTTTTTTGCTGGCTTCCTTTTTTGATAAAAGCCTGCGGGCGATTCCCAAATGTCGGACAATTCAGGCCCTGTTTCGAATTCGAGGATCCCTGTCGGCGCATGCATCGTCATGCCAGCCCATCGGCGCATAGCACTGCTGACCGACGGCTTTTCGACGCCATTTCTATCGAAGACTGCAATTAATCTTTTGCGTTATCGACCGGCGGATATCGTGGCTGTCATCGAGCAGCAATCGACCGCCAAGACGGCCACGGAATTGTTTGGCGTAGGTGCTGACATACCGGTCGTCCCCAGTCTGTCGGATATCGAAGAACTGGATGCGGTGTATGTCGGTATAGCACCGCCCGGAGGCAAATTGCCAACCGAATGGCGCGGCTTGATCTGTGAAGCGCTGTGGCGAGGGATCGATGTGGTTTCCGGATTGCATGACTTCCTGAGCACGGATGCCGAATATGTCAAGCTGTCAAAGCAGAGTGGCGCAAGCCTGATCGATGTCCGTCGCAATCAATTTAAGTCTACGGCTACCGGCCGCAAGTTCCCAAAAGAGTGCGTGCGCATCCATACCGTGGGGCATGATTGCAGCATTGGCAAAATGGTTGCCTCATTGGAGTTGCAGCGAGCTCTAAGCGCCCGAGGTTACACGGCCCGCTTCCTGGCCACCGGGCAGACGGGCATCATGATTGCCGGCTGTGGTGTGCCCATCGATTGCATCGTCGCCGATTTCGTCAATGGCGCAGCCGAAGAATTGGTGGCAGCCAACGAAGATCAGCAGTTTGTATTGATCGAAGGACAGGGTAGCTTGGCTCATCCGGCTTTCTCGGCGGTGACAGCCGGCTTGTTGCACGGCTGTGCTCCCGATGGCTTGATCTTCTGTTACGAGGCTGGTCGCGAATTCGTCAAGGGGTTGGCGGATGTACCGCTTGTGGGACTCGCCCAGCAGTTCAACGCCTATGAAATCATGGCCAATTTGCGGCACCCCTGCCGCTTTATTGGGATCGCCATCAACACGCGGACGCTGAGCGCCGAAGCTGCGGCGGATGAAATTGCGCGAGCCGAGCAAACCTTCGGGTTGCCGGCCTGCGACGTGATTCGCCAAGGTGCCGACAAACTCGTATCAGCTGCGCTGCGGCTGCGCGAGGAACTCCTGGTATGAAGCTGAGTCTACATCGTCGTGTACTGAAACTGGTTCATCCATTTACCATCGCCCGCGGATCGATCGACGATCAGGTCAGTCTCATTGTCGAGTTGGAACATCAAGGCGTGCACGGATTTGGCGAAGTCGCCGAGAACAGCTACTACGGGCACAGCTACGATTCGTTGGCGCGAGGTTTAGAACCAGCCATACAAATGCTGGACCAAATCGTTGATCAACCGCCGCTTGTATTGTGGCCCAAATTATTAGATGCGTTGCAGCATAATTATTTTGCAGCCTCGGCCGTGGATATGGCAGCTCACGATCTGCGCGGCAAGCGACTGGGGATTCCGACCTGGCAAGATTGGGGACTGCAGTGGGAACGCGTTCCGCCATCGAGCTTTACGATTGGCATTGACTCCGTGGATGTCATGCTGGCTAAGCTGGCTGAGCAACCGGGCTGGGATGTCTACAAAATCAAGCTTGGTACACCTCAGGATCTGCATGTCATTGAGCGTCTACGGCAGGCCACCTCGGCTACCTTTCGCGTCGACGCGAACTGTGGCTGGAACGTTGAGCAGACGATTGGCAACTCGCAGCGATTGGCTGAATTGGGCGTTGAGTTCATCGAGCAGCCGTTACCACCTCATGCACCCCAGGCCGACCAACGCCGGGTCTTTGGTGAGTCGTGTCTGCCGATCATCGCCGACGAGAGTTGCCAGACGCCACAGGATGTACTGGCCTGCCACGGATTGTTCCACGGTGTCAATGTTAAGATCTGTAAGTGTGGTGGTTTAACACCGGCGTTGCACATGCTACGCCAGGCGCGCGAGCTGGGGATGAAGACCATGCTGGGCTGCATGATAGAGAGCTCCATTGGGATTAGTGGAGCGGCCCAGCTCTTGCCCCTGCTGGACTATGCCGACTTGGACGGTGCCCAACTGATCGCCAACGATCCCGGCCAGGGAGTGGAGATGCAGTGTGGACGCGTATCGAGGCCGCAGCTACCCGGGACGGGCGCCAGGCTGATGGCTTGAGCGAGCCACTCGACCGAGCCCCCAACGGGCAAATTGCGAACGGCAACTCGCGGAGGCTGTGTGCGCGGGCGACTATCCGGGAGGGCAGCTTGTCGTCAGAATGGGCCTATGAAAACACCTTTTACCGCAGCTGATTCTCGCCCACATGTGTTGGATCTCGATGCAGATGCCCTGAAGCGCTGGTTGGCCGCTGAGGGGCATCCGGCTTTTCGAGCCGCACAGATCCTGGGGTGGCTGGTCGAGCGCCGTGCCGAGTCCTTTGAGGCGATGAGCGATCTGCCCAAGAAACTGCGCAGTGAATTGGCCAACAGCTTTCGATTGTGGACCGCGTCGATCGATTCCCATCAGGTTGCCGACGACGGAACAGAGAAGCTATTGCTGGACTTGGCAGATGGTGGGCGGATCGAGTGCGTGTTGCTCCGAGACGGCTTGCGGCGTTCGATCTGCGTCAGTAGCCAGGTGGGCTGCGCAATGGGCTGCGTGTTCTGCGCGAGTGGACTCGACGGGGTGGAGCGGAATCTATCGCGAGGCGAGATCTTGGAGCAGATGTTGCGACTCCAGCGATTGTTACCGGCCGATGAGCGATTGAGCCATATCGTGATGATGGGCATGGGCGAGCCGCTGGCCAACCTGGATTCGGTGCTGTCAGCGCTGGAGCTTGCCCGCGATCCGAAAGGCTTGGGAATCAGCCCTCGACGCATAACCATCAGCACGGTTGGGATTCCGAAATCCATCGATCGTCTGGCCAAGCACTCAACCCCCTTTCACTTGGCGATCAGTCTGCATGCACCCAATGATGCGCTCCGCGACCGCTTGGTTCCGGTCAATAAGAAAACTGGGATTGCCGAGATCCTGGCAGCGGCTGAACGCTACTTTCAGGCGACCGGTCGTCGCTTGACCTTTGAGTACGTGCTGTTAGCTGGCATCAACGACACGCCGGAGTGCGCCTACGAGTTGGCACGATTGCTGCGTGGCAAGGTGAGCATGCTGAATGTGATTCCCTACAATCCGGTAGCCGGCTTGCCCTACCAGACGCCCGACGGCGAGGCCATTCGTCGTTTTCGCGGCATCCTCTTGGAGTCTGGAATCAACATCATGTTTCGGCAGCGCAAGGGCGAGGGCATTGATGCCGCCTGCGGTCAACTGCGCCGCAAACGCGACTTGGCAGGCTAGCCGGGCCACGGCGGGGTGGCTGGCATGGCGTACAACTGCGGTGTGAGTTCGACGGTCTCGACAGAACCGAAGAGCGTGTGGCAGTTCGCATCGTGAATCAAGACGGGCAATAGCTGGCCGGCTTGGCGCTCATTGCCATCCCAGACGACGATCCGATCGCAGGCCGTACGTCCAGTCATCTGTCGCAGCGGACCGCTTTCTCCGCGTTTGATCGAGCTCTTGCTGGGGCCTTCCACCAAGACCTCCAGCTTTCGCCCCAGGAACTGTAAGTTGTCGGCTTGGCTAATCTCGTTCTGTAACTCCAGCAATTGAACATTTCGACGCTGCTTGATTTCTTCGGGCACGTCGTCTTCGTACAGCGCTGCGCCTTTGGTACCGGGACGTACGGAGTACTTATAGATGAAACTATTCTTAAAGCGACATTGGTGGACCAGGTCGACGGTTTTCGAGAAATCTTCTTCTGTTTCACCGCAGAAGCCGACAATGAAATCGCTCGACACGGCTGCCGAAGGCAGAATTTCGTTGATGCGTTGCATCATTTCCAGATAGTCTTTGACCGTATAGCCACGCTTCATTCGCTTGAGTATTTCCTCTGAGCCACTTTGAGCAGGTACGTGCAAGTAGCTCGAACACTTTGGTAAATCGCGAACTGTTTCCAGCAGTCGACGGTCCATGTCTTTGGGGTAATTCGTTACAAACTTGATGCGTTGGATGCCGTCGATGTCATGGATTTGTTCGAGAAGATCGGCCAGACGAGTCTCTCTGGAGCCATCGACAAAGCGATAGCTGTTGACGGTTTGCCCCAGCAGGATGATCTCTTTGCAACCCTGCCGCGCCAACTCCTGCGCCTCGGCGTAGATCAATTCTGGCGCACGGCCCTGCTCGGGGCCGCGTGTCATGGGCACAATGCAGTAGGTGCAAAACTTGTCGCAACCAATCTGAATTCTCAAGTAGGCTTGGTAAGGGGTGGGCCGCATAGACGGATCGCGTAGTGGGTCAAACGACTCGTGACTGCGTCGAATATCTTCTTGGGACCCGTCCCGACGCCCCAAGCTGACCGCCATTTGCGGACCTGCGCCAGCCTGGATGGCCGTTAATAATTCAGGGATCTTATGCAACTGTCCTGGACCGACTACCAAATCGACAAAAGGCGCCCGCTCAAACACGATCTTTTGATCCTTCTGGGCCATGCAACCCATGACGCCGATCGTCTTCTGAGGATGCTCCCGCTTGAGTTGCTTGAGTCTGGCCAGGTTATTGTAGACTTTCGTCTCCGCGTGCTCGCGCACGCTGCATGTGTTGAACAGCAACGCATCGGCCTGGGTAGCGTCATCGGTTAGGTCGTAGCCATGGCGGCGCAGGCTGGCAACAACCATCTCGCTGTCCAGCACGTTCATCTGGCAGCCGACTGTTTCGATGTACAGTTTCTTGGTGGGTGGAATGTTGTTGGCGATATCGGGCATGGCTTTTCCAAGCGGCAAAGGAAGTGCGTGAAAGGGAGCACGTTGGTGGCGAATCGTGCCCTATGTGGTCTGGAGTGGGTAGTCGGCAAGTCTGTGTGTTGGCGAGGCCCGCGTTCAGGAATTGTCGGGTTGATCGCGCGTGTCATCCGCCGCAACAGTTTGACCTGAGGTTCCCCGGGACTTGGTTGCTGAGGACTGGGTGGCTGAGACCTGGGTGCTCGTCGGTGCAGTCTGTTTCTTATGGTTTGCCCGTCCACCTCGGGTCATCGGCTGCCGCTGTGCTGCGGTCTGCCGCTGTGACCTGACGAAAGCTCGCAGGCTTTCGGTCAGCCGCGACTGATGCTGCCGCATCATCATGAGCAGCAGCGTGCCAGCCGACAAACCACCCACAACCCAGAATGTTAACTCGATGGGCAATTGCAGGCCTTTGCTGGAGATTGGGAATACAGGAAATTGGAACAGGGGGAAGCCCCACGGGGAGCGGTTCGCCTGCTTGCTGGTCGAGTTTAGCGGATTCGACGGTTAATGCGGATAGGACTCTGGACACATATCAGGTAACAAGTGTACAGTTGCGCCTAATCGGCTGGAATCTGGCAATTTTACATTCGATTGTCCGTCCTGTATTTGGCTAGCCCAGGTAGCAACGATACAATGTCAGGGACAGGCAGCCTCGTCACGTCCCCCACTCAACCTGAAGGGGGGGGGTGCGGTTATCGGTCGAAGTGCGACAGGAACTTGATCGACACACTTTTCCTTAACATGATCGCACGCTTCAAGATTTTGCTTACATGGAGTTCAAGTAAGTGCAAGTAAACGTTTCTGCTCGCCACGGATCGCTCAGCGCCTATGACCAGGAAGTCATCCGCGAGAAGACAGAGAAAATCCGCCGATTTTTCGACCGTATCAACGCCATCGAGGTAACGGTTGACTTCCAGCATCCTGACAGCCCGCATGTTGAAATTAATGCATCTGCCGAGCATTCACCAGACTTTGTTGCCTCGGCCTCGGCCTCGACTGTCATCAGCGCGCTGGATTCGGCCATAGCCAAGGTAGAGCAGCAGCTCCGCAAGCACAAAGAAAAGTTAACCGGGCATAAAGCTTCGGCAGCCAAACACATCGTCACACCGATTGACGAACCGGAATAACGCGGGCAGAAGAAAGCTTCGGCACTTTGCGTGCCCTGGCTGCCCGGCGGTCACTCATTCATTCTCGCGCCATGGGTCCCATGCAGAGAAACCAGAAAGGTCACTATAGCTATGAAGTTCTCAGACTTTGTCAGCACGAAGTCGATTTGTGCTGAATTGAATTCCTCTGACAAGTCGAGCGTGATTGCCGAGCTTGTTGGGTCGTTGTTGGAGGCCGGCGACATCAAAGCCGCCGACCGTGATGACATTATCAAAGCGATCATGAAGCGTGAGGAGTTGGGCAGTACCGGGATTGGTCGTGGCATTGCCGTGCCTCACACGAAACATCCAAGTGTCAGCAAGTTGGTTGGTACCGTTGGTGTCAGCTCCGAAGGCGTAGAATTTGACAGCCTCGATGGTGAGAAAGTCCAGCTCTTTTTCTTGCTGGTCTCGCCACCCGATCGTCCCGGCGATCACCTGCGAGCGCTGGAGAATATTTCGCGACAGCTGCGCGATGAAACTTTTTGCAGATTCCTAAAGCAAAGCAAGAACGCCGAGGACATCGTTCAGCTGCTTGAAGAAGCCGACAACAATCAATTCGTTTCCTAGTCAGGCTAGGGAGCGAGAACAGGCGGAACACATGTCTGCTGCCTAGTGTGCATGGCCAGTCAACCGTCAAATCAGCCCAGGCTGTGGGCTCACTGAAGTTGCTCGAGCGTGCGGCACAACCTCGAATCAATCAACGCGAAAGAAATTGAATTCGCAATGTCAACAACTGTTGAAAAAGTTGTGACGGTCATCAATCCGATGGGCATTCACATGCGACCCGCGGACCTGCTGTCGCGTGCGGCAGGGCGATTTCAGTGCACGATCGAGATTGAAAAGGACGGTCAAGCAATTGACTGTAAGAGTATCTTGAGCATCCTAACTTTAGGGTGCTCGGCAGGGGGCGCAGTTAAATTTGCGCGCTCGGGGTGAGGATGCTCAAGAGGCAGTGGATGTTCTGTCAGAGTTATTTGAACAAGGATTCGACGAATCCGACTCGGAGGTAGCCTCGCCGGGGCAGGCTGGCTAAGCCACGTTCGTGCAAGCCAGGTTGACGCAGCCATGACCGTCAACCGCCTGTGGCCTGTCGACCGCTGGTCAGATAGTCTCCCCACGCGGACCTCTTTTCATCCACATCATCTAAAGAACGCAGGGTATAGCACCATCGTCACGCTCGTCATCTCGGCAACGCCAGGTTTTCGCACCTGCGCCCAGGGCGCGTTGGCTGATTTCCGTTGGGCCGATTAGCGACTTGCGATTGGTTGTTGGCCAGCACCACCCCCTATGCTCGAACTGCAAGGCATTGCGGTCTCGCCAGGAGTTGCCATCGGAAAGGTTTTGATCCTGGACCGTGAAGGTTACAGGATTACTCGCTCTCAGATCGATTCCGCCGACCGCTTTAATGAAATCGAACGCTTGCGAACGGCAATCGCCGAGGCGTCTACGCGTCTGGACGAGCATCGACGGCACACGACGGAAACGATCGGCAAAGAAGTGGGTGCGATTCTTTCCGCCCATCAGCAGCTGCTGCTCGATCCGAGTTCTGCACTCGGAGTGGTTTCGACTTGATCGAAGATGCATTTCTACAGTGCTGAATTCGCGATTTCCACGGTCTTAAACCGCTATTCCCATGCCTTTCGTAGCATGGGCTCGGATATCATGGCCGAACGGGTGCAGTGACATCACGATGTCGAGCGGACGCTTGCTGGAGACCCTGGGTGGCAAGCCCATGATGGCCACCGGCGGCGACGGTCCCTCGGTATTGCTCAGCCACGATCTGACGCCCAGCGAAACCGCCAATCTGGATCGCGACAAAATTGTCGGCTTCTGCACCGAAGTGGGCGGTCCGGGCGGACATACGGCCATCGTTGCCCGCGGACTGGAAATTCCGGCCGTTGTCGGCCTCGGTAGCTTTTCTGCACCGCATTGAAAGCGACGCGCAGATCATCGTGGATGGTTTTCGAGGTGCGCGTCATCCTGCAACCCACGCCGCAGGTTATCGAGCGCTATCGCACCAATATGCTCGATCGCGATCAGTCGCGCACAGAAGCTGACCGAAGATTCGTGACCTGCCCGCCGTCACCCTGGACGGCACCCGCATCCAGTTGATGGCGAACATCGAAATTCCCCAACGAAGTCGAATCATGCTTGGCGCGCGGCGCCGAGGGCGTGGGACTGTATCGCACCGAGTTCCTTGTACTTGGGAGCTGTCCAGCGAACCAACCGAGGAGGAGCAATTTCAGTCCTATCGCCAGGTCGTTCAGGCCATGCAGGGCTTGCCGGTTGTCATGCGCACGCTGGATCTGGGCGCCGACAAAGTGGGCACGCTGTCCCTGATCGAACCGGAGAGCAATCCCTTTCTTGGGCTGCGCAGTATTCGGCTGTCGCTGCGGCAACCCAAGATGTTTCGCACGCAGTTGCGGGCCATGCTGCGGACGCGTGTCGAGGGCGATGTGCGCATCATGTTTCCGATGATCACCACGCTGCACGAACTGCGAACGGCCCGCATGGTCTTGCGTCAAGTGACCGACGATCTGCGCGAGGAGGGCGTCAGATCTGCCCGAAAAAATTGAAGTGGGCATGATGGTCGAAGTACCAGCTGCCGTGCTGATGCTCGAGCACTTTATTCATGAAGTCGATTTCGTCAGCATCGGCACCAATGACTTGATTCAATACACCTTGGCCGTTGATCGCGGCAACGAATACGTTGCCGACCTGTACACCGGGCATGATCCGGCCGTCTTGCGGTTGATCAAGCAGTCGATCGACATTGCCCAAGCCCATCAGGTTGACGTTAGCGTGTGTGGCGAGATGAGTTCCACGCCGATCAGTGCTCTGGCGCTGGTCGGGATGGGCGTCCGCACGCTGTCCGCCCCTCCCGCCGCCTTGCCGCAGGTCAAGCAGGCGCTGCGGAACGTCAACATCTCCGACTGTCAGCAGATGGCCAAACGCGTGTTGGAGTTCGGTACCGCCCGGGAAGTTGATGCCTTTCTGCAGGCGCGTTTTGCCGAACTGCTGCCTGAAATGGCCTTGGGAGTATGAAGCATGGAAAAGACGCGTCTAAGAATTCGCTTCACCAAAGCGCGGCGACCTGCGATGGATCAGCCACCGCGATCTGGCGCGACTGTGGGAGCGGTCTCTTGCGGCGGGCGGATCTGCAATTGGCGTTTAGCCAAGGCTTTCATCCCAAGCCGCGGATCAGCTTTCCCTCGGCTCTGGCACTGGGCATCGAGGCCCTGGACGAAATCGTGGAACTGGAAGTTGTGGGCGACTTCAGCTTGGAGCAAATCGCCGCAGACATCCGACGCGAAATGCCCGCTGGAATGGAATTGATCGAAGTTGTATTCTCCCGCCTATGGACTGGGCAAAGCTCAAGTTGTGGGTGCGACCTATCGTGTCCCCATATCGGCCCATGAACGTGAGCAGATCGCTGGCAGAGTCGAGGAACTGCTAAGCGCTGAAGTCATCGAGATTCTACGTGACCAGAAATGCGTTAGCTGCAACCCGAGCGAAGCACACTTTGAACTGCGGATTGAGAGTAATCCCTTGGATGTTCAGGACCGTGGCCAAGTGAATCCCTACCTGTTAGTGTTCTCGCTGCCCGCGGATGCCGCGGGCTCGATCCGCCCGTCGGAAATGCTCGAATACCATAGGTCTGCCAACGCTGCTCGCCGAAGGAGCGACACTGCAACGCACCCGCGTGCACTTGCAGGAACCTGCAGCCAGTCCTAGTCACCAGCGAGCCCTGAGCGGGCTCCCATGACTGCCCGCGCAGCTGCGCTGGCAAACACAACAAGAATTCTTTAGTACACAACACATGTGGATCCTGAAGATCCACAACCAGAAACCATTTACAGGAATAGACATATGCGAAAAGAAATGTTGATCAACGTTTCGCAACCGGAGGAATGTCGGATTGCGATTCTCGAAGACGGTGTGCTCGAAGAACTGTACACCGAGCGGGCCAGTCAAAACAACTATGCAGGCAATATCTACAAAGGAAAAATTGTCAATTTGGAACCCAGCATCCAAGCAGCCTTCGTCGACTTTGGTGTCGGCCGCAACGGCTTCTTGCACATCAGTGACGTCGAGCCCCAGTACTTTCGACAGGCCGGCTATGACCCAGAAGAGATCATGGATGGAAATATCCCTGGTGCGGACATCGATGATGGTGAAGACGATAGCGATCGCCCCAAGCGACGTCAGCTGCGGAGTAGCCGTCCGCGATTCAAGCCACCCATTCAAGAGATCTTTCGCCGCGGCGACGAAGTGCTGGTGCAGGTCATCAAAGAGGGCATCGGTTCCAAGGGGCCCACGCTCTCGACCTACATCAGCATTCCCGGACGCTATCTGGTATTGATGCCTGCCCTCGGCCGCGTCGGCGTTAGCCGCAAGATCGAAGATGAGAAGAAACGCCGCGTCCTGCGGCAATATGCTACTCGATCTGAATCCACCCAAGGGCTTGGGCTTTATCGTCCGCACCGCCGGACAGGAGCGTTCCCAACGCGAATTGTCGCGCGATATGGCCTACCTGCTACGCCTGTGGAAAGTGCTGGTCAAACGCGTCAAGAACACGCCCGGACCATGCGATATCTACGAAGAGAGCGACATGATCATTCGCACCATTCGCGATATCTTCAGCGAGGATATCGACACCATTCAAGTCGATGAACAGGGTGCCCACGATCGAGCCAAGGAATTCTTGCAGTTTGTCATGCCGCGATATGTCACCCGACTCAAGTACTATGACGGCCGTGAACCACTGTTTCATAAGTACAACCTGGAAAGTGAAATCGCCAAAATCCAGCGGCGGACGGTGCCGCTCAAAGGCGGCGGTTCCATCGTCATCGATCCGACCGAAGCCCTGGTGGCCATCGACGTCAACAGCGGTTCGTTTCGCACCGATGATTCCGCCGAAGAGACAGCTTTTCAGCTGAATATGGCTGCCTCCAAGGAGATTGCCCGCCAACTGCGATTGCGCGATCTGGGAGGCGTGATCGTCAACGACTTTATCGACATGCGGCGCGAATCCCATCGCCGCAAGGTCGAACGATCGCTGGCCGATGCCATGCGGCGAGATCGAGCACGAACAAAGATCCTGCGGACCAGTCCCTTTGGTCTGATTGAGATGACGCGGCAACGCATTCGTCCAAGTCTCAAACGCAGTGTCTACGAGGATTGTCCCTGCTGCCAAGGCCGGGCCGTGGTCAAGACCGGCGAAAGCATGGCTATCGAAGTCGTGCGCGTGCTGATGATGGCCTGCCAGCAACCGCGTGCCAATCGCATTACCATCCGCGTCAACGACAAGGTGGCCGCCTACCTGAATAATCGCAAGCGTACGGGATGTGATGCACATCGAGGAATCAACCGGTGTCGCCGTCCAAATCCTGGGTAGCGAAGCTCTGTTTCCAGAGCACTTTGAATGCGATTGCCGTGACATTGAAGGTAATCTCATCCCGCTGCCATTCCTCGAGGAAGCCTAAGAGACAGGTGCTCATGCGCAAGATACTCGTCACCGGCACGGCCGGTTTCATCGGTTTCCACTTGGCCAAGGCTTTACTGGCCAAGGGCGAGACTGTCGTCGGCTTGGATAATGTTAATGACTACTACAGCGTCCAATTAAAACGTGATCGGCTGGCCATGCTGGCCGACGAACCTGGATTCGAATTCCATCAACTCGACCTGGCCGATCGCGGGGCTGTACAGCAGCTGTTCGACGAGTATCGCTTTGAACGCGTGGTGCACCTGGCTGCCCAGGCCGGAGTGCGCTATAGCTTGACTCACCCCGAAGCCTATATCGAAAGCAACTTGATCGGCTTCTCAAATATTCTCGAAGGTTGCCGGCATTCCCAGGTCGGGCACCTGCTGTATGCCAGTAGCAGCAGCGTTTATGGCTCGAACAAAGCACAGCCATTTTCGATCCATCACAACGTTGACCATCCAGTCAGTCTGTATGCGGCTACCAAGAAGGCCAACGAACTGATGGCGCACACCTACAGCCATCTGTACGGTCTGCCGACTACCGGCCTGCGTTTCTTCACGGTTTATGGGCCCTGGGGCCGGCCGGATATGGCCCTGTATCTGTTCACCAAAGCCATCTTTGAAGAACGTCCGATTCAGGTCTTCAACCACGGCAAGATGCGTCGAGACTTTACCTATATCGACGATATTGTCGAGGCTCTGGTCAGGCTGACGGATACTCTACCCACGGCCAATCCGGATTACGATCCCTTGCTGCCAGACCCCGGCAGCAGACAATGCCCCTACCGAGTTTACAATATCGGAAATAACCAGCCCGAAGAGCTTTCGCGCTTTATCGAGGTACTCGAGCAGTGCATTGGCAGAACGGCCAAGAAGGAATTCATGCCGCTGCAGCCCGGCGATGTGGTCGAAACCTATGCCGATATTAGCGATCTGGAAGCCATCATCGGCTTTCGACCCGCGACCCCCATCGAAGTCGGCATTGCCAACTTTGTCGATTGGTACCGCACCTATCACTTGACCTGTTGAGGAACTGCGCTAGTCGGAATATGGCCGTAGCGCCCACCTTAAAACCTGTTTCCCACAAGCTGTCGGATTTACTCCGAACACAAGATCTCTTGGGGCTTCGCCTGTTCTCCAAAGGGTCAACCCCATCGTTGAAATAGTTTCTCAGTTCAGTCTTCAGGGCTTGCGATTTGCCAACGTGCGGCACGCAAGACTGCAGTGGTTTTATCGGCAGGCTTCTCGTACCAAACGGTGTAGAGATCACCGTTCGGAAGTTCAACGGAACTCGGATAACCCAAGTCGCTGCCGGCACCATCAGCCGAGATGGTCAGTGGCGGGCTCCAGCTGCGCCCTTCATCGCTGGTGATGCGGGCTTGGTTTCCATAGGGCGGGCGGCGATAGCCGTAGGTCATCAGAATCCTGCCGTCGGCTAAGGCAAGCAGGTGCGCGGGCATTCCCCACACGCCGATCGCATGAGGCGTCGACCAGCTCAGCCCGCCATCATCCGATTCGGTTTGCAAGGTTTCCAAATTGATGCATGGGATTATGATTGCGAATGTGAACCAACAATCGACCGCTTTGGCATTCGACCAGGTGCAACTCGTGGTACTGTTCTAGCGCGTGGCCCTCGCCGGATGGAATGTCAACCATCCATTTCCAAGTTAGCCCATCGTCCAACGATTGGACAATCCCCACCCGCCTCTCCTGCTGCCATAAGCTCACGCCCGCATACAGCAGTCGACCATCGCGCAATGCTACCGGTCCATGTGGGCTGCTCACCATGCACGGATATCGAGCTGACCAGGTCACGCCGCCATCGCTCGAACGCATCATCCAGACTCCCAATTCACGCTGACGCTGCTCAGCGCTTAAACGATGATGGACTGCCAACCATCGTTCGCGTTCCTTGCCCTGCAGTGTGGCCAGACCATCCTCGTACGCCAGCGAGGTAAATGTCGAGACCAGCAGGCTTCCCTGGGACGTTTCGCACAGGCCCGCATCGCGATCATCAATGGGACCATCCATTAAGACCCGCGGAAAACTCCAACTTTTTCCCTGGTCGGAGGATTGAATCATTTCCACGCGGCCGAAGGGGCACACGTGCTTTTCGCGGCCGCCCGAATAGACCACCACCAATTCGCCATCGTGGCGTTGGATAAGAGTTGGCCACCCATGGTAAGCCTCGGAGTAAGTGCTGATGACCTGAGTTTCCAACACGCGGGCTTGCGGCTCCTCTGCGTAAGTCAATGCAGTCAGGCCAACCATCAAACTGAATGCGAGAGCGCTCATGCTGAGTGCCATTAGAATTTTCATGGTGGATTCTTGCTGACAGGATGCGAAGCCAAAGCAGCGCACATGCCCCATGCATGCGGCCTCATGTATACTACTTGCCTTAGTCTGACAAGAATAGCCCAACCTTTCCGCCAGGTGAAGGTCATCGACAATGGCACCGAGATAGACCTCTACTCCGACCTAGGCGAAACCGTTTGCTTCGTTGATCGCAACTCGAAAGAAGATTCCGCAATGCACTTACTCACTCGGCCAGCGACAGTGCTCGCACTACTCATACCCCTCAGCATGCTGTTGGCAGCAAGCGATCTTCCGGCGCAGACCGACGACCCCCGAGCGTTGGACGGCGAATGGATCTACGTCGAGGACCTCACCGAAGGCCGTGCCCTCGAGCAGCAGGAGCCGGTGCCCATCTTCGGCTTACGGTTAAAGACGCAAATATCGCGATATTGAATTCAGTGGGCCTCGTACCGGTGAATTCCTTGTTGCTGATGAAGTTCGGTTTAGCACATTGGATTGAACATTCTTGGACGGAACGTTGTCTCTAACACGTGTGCGTTCACTGCAGTTTCGATCAAGCAAAGCCGTGCAAACTGCGTATCAGATCTGGACGCTCGCGTGTTGCACAGTAGTTCACTGCCTGTAGGATTACCCCCATATGAGTAACCGTCAAGGCCGAAGGCCGTGAACGGTTGCGTATTTTAGTAGTGGTGTGCGGACTTGGAAAATAGCCTGGGCGGTATATGGACACACAGTCGTTGAGCCCCGAAGCTTGGATGTCATTCGCCAACCAGATCGCGCGAGACGTGTTTGGTATCGAGGCAATGTATCCCAGCCAAGCGGCTATTGTGGAACAGGTCTTAAAAGGCCGACACGCCTTAGTCATCATGCCCACTGGCGGAGGCAAGTCATTGTGCTACCAGGTCCCGGCCGTGGTACTTGCTCGCTGCACGCCCTCTGCTAGCGATTCCAAGCGGCCACTGACAATCGTACTATCTCCCTTGATTTCCCTGATGAAGGACCAAGTCGACGTCCTGCAAGACAAGGGAGTCGCCGCCAGCTTTATCAATTCATCGCTGTTGAGGGAGGAACGTAACCAGCGCTATGCGGAGATTGCGGAAGGAGAATTTGAACTGCTCTATGTTACGCCCGAGCGACTTTCGGAAAGAAGAGTTTCGCCACGTCCTCCAGCAGCGGAGCATTTCCCTGCTGGCGGTGGACGAAGCGCATTGCATTAGTCAGTGGGGCCACGATTTTCGCCCGGACTACACTCGCGTTGATGAGATCCGCCAACTGCTGGGACAGCCAACCACTCTGGCCTTAACCGCTACGGCGACGCCTGTGGTCCAGCGCGATATCATCCGGCAATTGGGTTTGAACGAGGGCGATGTCCCGGTTTTTCATGAGGGCATCGAGCGGCCCAATCTCAGTTTGCAGGTGAGTGAGGTTTGGGGCGACGAAGATAAGCTGAAGCATATTCGTCAAGTCTTTGGGGCGACGCCCGGGGCGGGTATTATCTATTTCACGTTAATAAAAACGCTCGAGCGATTTAGCCAGTTTTTTGAGGATCAGCGTTTGCCGCACTTGGTCTATCACGGCGAGCTGTCTCGCCATGCACGCAGACGCCTGCAAGAGCAATTCATGACAGAGCCCGAACATCTGGTACTGGCCACCAATGCATTCGGCATGGGCATCGACAAACCAGATATCCGTTTTGTGATTCACGCCGATCTGCCGGCGTCCCTGGAAGCCTATTACCAGGAAATTGGGAGGGCGGGACGCGATGGACAGCCCGCCCAATGCCTGCTGCTCTACGACCAGGCGGACCTGGCGACCCAAATGGAATTTATGCGGTGGAGTAATCCGGACGCAGATTTTTTCGCGCGGCTGCACGATTTTCTCACACACGATTTGCAAGCCGTCAACGCATTTGGATTGGAATGGTTGCGCGAGCGCTTGCACGCCAAGCAGAGGCACGATCGTCGGCTGGAAACGGCACTTGGCCTGCTCGATAGCCTGGGTGTTGTTGAAGGTTCACTGAGGCCGCTATGTATCGAGCGCGTCCATGAGCTACCATCGGCATTGCGCGACGCTCAGGCCATGCGTGATAAGCTGCAACGCGATCAACAAAAGTTACTGAGTCTGGTTCAGTTTGCCCGCTTTCCAGGTGATCGCCGAGAATTCCTGCACGACTATTTCTTCGATAAACATTAATATCATTCAGCTCGCATTGCTGCCTGGCTTGCGTTACACAGCAACATCCTTTACCTGGCCACCGAACCCGAAAATTGCGGCTGGCCATGGACCGTCTCCCTAGCTCTTGCGGTCAAGTATCCAGATTGACACCACTTCCTGAAGGATTACCAATGCCGAGGTCGAAATCGACGCACAACCCGAATAAGTTGTTCGTGTTGGATACGAATGTCATTCTGCATGACGCGCGTTGCTTGTACGCGTTTCAAGAGCACGATGTTGCACTGCCCATTACGGTCTTGGAAGAGCTTGATCGATTCAAGAAAGGGACCGGCGATATCAATTATCAGGCTCGTGAATTCCTGAGGAATATTGACGAATTGACCGGAGACCTGATTAGCGAAGACGGTGTCAAGCTGGGGCCCGGCTTGGGCAGCATCCGCGTGGTGCTGCCCAGACAAATTGATCCACGGATCCGCGAAGTATTCCTGCGGGATGAGCCAGACAATCGGATTGTCAATGCCGCACTACTGCTCATGGAGAAGTACACCGACAGGCAGGTTGCCTTGGTCTCCAAAGATACCAACATCCGCATGAAGGCGAAGGCGCTCGGGATCATTGCCCAAGATTACATTCGAGACGCCCTGGAGAATGTAGACGCGCTCTATCGCGGCTTGCGGACGATCGAGGTTGACAGCGAGACGATTGACTTGTTCTATAACTCGGACACGGCTCCTTTGATCGATCAAGTACCTCAGATCGAATCGCCTGTGCCCAATGAAAACTATATCCTCCGCTCGGGCTCAAAATCCGTGCTGGCCGTCTATCGCCAGGAATCGCATCGCCTGTCCCGACTCAACAAAGCAAAGTGCTACGGCATTTCACCTCGAAATGCAGAACAGTCTTTTGCTCTGGCCGCTTTGATGGATCCAGAGATCAAACTGGTTACGCTGGTCGGCAAGGCAGGTACCGGCAAGACACTGCTCGCGCTCGCAGCGGCGTTGCAGTGTCGACGCGAATATCGGCAGATTCTGTTGGCCCGACCAATTGTCCCATTGAGCAATCGCGACCTGGGTTTTCTGCCGGGCGATATCCAGGCCAAGCTGGATCCCTACATGCAGCCATTGCACGACAATCTGAACGTCATTCGCAACCAGTATCCTCCCGAAGATAGCGAGGGAAAGAGGATCCAAGAAATGCTCGAAAGTCAAAAGTTATTGATCACGCCATTGGCTTACATTCGTGGCCGCAGCCTGCAAAAGATCTTTTTTATCGTCGACGAAGCCCAGAATTTGACGCCCCACGAAGTCAAAACGATCATTACGCGGGCCGGTGAAGGAACGAAAATTGTCTTCACCGGCGATATTCGCCAAATAGACCACCCCTACCTGGACAGCCGATCCAACGGTCTCAGCCACTTGATCAATCGCATGGTCGGCCAATCCTTGTACAGTCACATCACTCTCGAAAAGGGCGAGCGTTCACAGCTGGCTGACTTGGCCAGCGAGCTGCTGTGAGTCGCGCCAGGTAGCCGGAGTCGCCAGACATCAAGCAATCATGGGAAGAACCGAATTTTGGCGAATCCGACTACCCTAAGCTAATGACTCGTACGAGAATAATCTAACGAATCAGTCCCAACGCATGTCTAAGCCAATTTAATTTTTATTGCTGACAAAGCACTAGCAGGCTGCTGCAAAAGTCGGGCGAACCACAAGCTATTTTGAAAGCATCTATATTTGCTACTACAGCCCATTGTGCAAGCAAATACTTTTGCAGCAGCCTGCTAGGCAGTTAGCGGCAAGGGGCTCTCACAGAACTCGCGGTAGAGGGATGCTATCTGGGTGGTCGAGAGCGCACCGGCACACGCCCAAAACTGCATCCTCGCTCGGCGGATGACCCCTTTTTCCATAAAATGATCGAAGAGCTGAACGCGCTGCATGGCGTCCTCGGGGGAACTCAGACATTCCGCCTGCAGCTGATCTGAGGGTTGAATGAGCCATAGCAGCGTCGCTCCATCGCTGCTCGATACCAGGGCGGCGGGACCAGCATGGGAGGATTCAAGGGCTGGCCGCTCGATAAGCTGCCCATGATCGATCATCCGCCAAGTGCCTGCCTGACCCGCACTGCGAATCTCGATTTGCGGCTGCGCGTCAAGCAGCCTGGTTTGAATGCTGACCCACAACTCAACGCCACACCAGCCAGGCCGCCCGTGGCTGGCGGCGGATGTTAGATCGCCGAGCATCCGCCAGTTCAGCTGAAATGTGTAAGCATCGTGCTCCGATTCGGCATAACGGACAATGAAATCCGTCGTTCGCACATAGGCCTCTTCTATCGTCAGGCTATGGCTGGGCAGTGGAAAGATGGCCGCTGCTGGCCACTGCTGACCGGCGGCTTCAAAACTCGCATAGGACGAGGGTTGAGCGGGATCGAGTTGAAATAGCCAGCCAGCCTGTCGGCTGGAGGCCGTTGCATTGTTAAGACTCCAGATATCGCTCACGAGCACGTTCCCCAGGCTGTTGCAAGGCTGTGATTGATTGACGCCCACGTTGCGCACGGCGTAAAACGACCGCTGCGCCGACTCATTGTAACCACTCGAGCTGCGACAAAATCCAAGTTCTGGGATTGCGATCCAAGATGCAGAATTTGCCGCGTGCTGTCGCCATATTCACACCCACAGGAGGCGGTGAAACGACTTGAGAGCGAACCTACCCTGCAGAAACGAATTTGATATTCGGTTCCTGCAGGGGGAATTCTAGGCTGGCGACAACTTGACAGCTGCCGGAGTTCGGGCGTCCGCTTCGCAGCGAGCCTATTCGGGCAGGTCCAAATGCTCGACCGTGGCGGCCTCGCGTAGCTTGCTCAGAGCTCGGGCCTCGAGCTGCCGAATGCGCTCCTTGGTAACGCCCAGCTCGGCGCCGACTTCCTTGAGCGTCAATGGCTCGTGGCTGTGATCGAGTCCAAAGCGGCGAATGATGATCTGCTGCTCGCGATGATCGAGTTGACCCAGAATGCGATTGATCTGAGTCTCCCGCTGTTTCTGGGCAATCTCCTGAGCAAAGTGGTCGCCGCGCGTATCCTCGTGAGCCATGAAGACCTCTTCGCCGGTCGTGCGAAAGCGATCCTTATGCTTGAACTCGTCTGGAATCGAGCGGGCAAAATTCTTCATAATTGCCCAGCTGGCATAGGTGCTGAACTTGTTGCCACGCGAAAAATCGAATTTCTCGACTGCCCGAAACAACGACATATTGCCATCGCTGACCAGACTGAAGAAATCGTCGGAACTCTTCATGTGGCGTTTGGCGATCGACACCACCAGCCGCAGATTGGCCTGCACGATTTGATTCTTGACATCAACCGCCTGCTGGTACAGGCGATCGATCTCGTCCATCGTTACCGGGCTGGGTTCGGCAGGGCTGAGGGTTGCCCGCAGTTTTGCTGCCCGCGACTTCAGGTAATTCATCTTGCGGAACAGATGATATTCCTGCTCGCGAGTCAACAGCTGCACGTCGTACAGCGATGCCAGGTAGGTCGGCAAACCGCTGGGGGGACGCACTTTCCGGGGAGGAATGATCGCCTCGGGCAGGTCGCCCAAGATCTCCTCTTCCAGCTTCTGCGAGGGCCGGTGAAAGGCATCGTTGTCGATAAAGTCCAGGGGCAGCATGCAGAATCGCCTGACCGCGTTGCTCGTTCAGAATGCGAACAATCGAACTCCGCGAGCGGCCGTAGACGACGCGTCAACTGGTTGATCCCCGTACCGCGTTGGAACAGTCTGATAGATGGCAATCTTGTCACCGTCGGTCAAGACTTGCTTGGCTTCCGGAAAGACCGCCTGGGCAGCATTTCGTCGATCGTGATTCTTCAGCGTGTAGCGAATCGTCTCGACGCTTCGGCCCATGGCTGCAGCAACCTGTCGCGAAACCTCCGAAAGATTGGCTCCCGAGGCGGCAATACTGCGTGCACGCTCGATGATTTCCGCTCGCTCATCGTCGGATAGCTGGCTGAAACGCTCGCCGCGACGAACACGAACTCGATTTCGGGCTACGAAGCGCTCAACGCTGCTATGCAGGAAGCCGACTCGTTTGCGTCCCTCGCTGACAAATCGACGACTGACCAAGCCCTGGTCTGCGCCAACGCGAAATAGTCTTGGTCGACACGTTGAACATGCGACTCAGATCATCCACCGTATGCACCGGTTCGCTGGCTTCCTCGACCTTGAGGTTCAGCGAGTCGGTGACATCTTCGACAAACAGGCGCAAATCGTGTGCGGCATCGTCGCCGCGAACCATCTTCCGCGAGTTCTCCTCGGGGCGGAAATCGGTCACACGGTAGTAAATGAATTCGTAGGGGTAGTCACGAGCGATGTCGAGTTCGCTCAGCAGACGTTCAGCCCGCTCGGCTTGCTCCAGTCGCTTGAGGCGCGGTGCAAAACGAACTTGATGGTCACGAAGTTCACGAATCAATGCGACGCGATAATCTTGATGCATTACAAACCTTTCCCTGCTTGCGACCGAGTGTCAATCCATTCCCTGCGGCTTCCGACCGCCGACACCCCAACCGCGGCTGGGCAAGAATTCCTTCCTGGAATTCCCAACACAAATACAACTACCCTGATAACAGCTAGTCCAACAACCTGGTGCTTTGTCAACCTGGTGCTTTGTCAACCTGGTGCTTTGTCAACCTGGTGCTTTGTCAACCTGGTGCTTTGTCCAAATCAGATTTTCGATCGGCCAGTTTCGCCAGGACTCGGTTTTGTCCATGATTCCGCGAGGTGTGGCGCCTACGGCTACCGCGATAACTCTGATTTACAATGTTGTCAAAGCTTCAGATTGAAACCCTTTCTACGCTTGCAGGGCATGATAGAGTTCGCTTCAAGTATTCAATTACGGCTCGACACGAATCTACCAACCCAAACTGTCCAAGGCACATGGACTTAGATGCAAAATCAGGGCCATTTGTTCGCTGAGCGGTCACTAAATCTCGATTTACGGTCTTAAGTGGTTATATGGTAACGTTTTGTGTCTGTTTTTGGGAGCTGGTTTTTCGGCCTGGGTGCCTAGGCAATTTGTAAAATTGTTCATGCGTCATGCAATTTTGACATGGACTTTCTCAGACTGAGACGCGGTGGCGGGAGAAATTCTGTCGACTAGGCGATCGCGACTGGTTGCGAGATCGCTTTATTGCCGAATGAAAATGCTTGAGGGCGGCGCGCGTTGCCCGCTTTGATGCTAGCAATGGAGTGCAATGAATCATGTCCACCCCCACCTTCGGTCCCGCCGCGAGTGTCTCCTCCCGCAGAGAGCTCCTGCAGGCAGCGTTCACTTCCGCTGTCGCCATGGTAGCGGCCACGCGCATGCCGCATGCCGCCCGGGCCGCCGATCCTGGAGAGAAGCGCACAGGACTGCTGACGCGACCGAGTGCTCTCGACACCTTGCAAACGCGCAGCAAGGTCGTGCTGGAGCTCAGTGGCCAGTTGCAGATTGTCGAACCGGACCCCAAGAAAAAGAAGCAGATCCGCACCGCCGAGGTGAAAAGCAAATCGACCTTGGATTACTTTGAGAAAATTGCCTTTGACAGCGATCGGGCGAGTGTTGCCGCGCGACGTTATGTGACCGCCAAGGGCGAGAACTGGGTGGCCGGAAGCGCCTCCAGCCAGGAGCTGCGGACGCAGTGCGCCGAGACGCGGATGATGTTCCACAGTGGCATTTGGCAGCAGTACTGCAGCGTGCAACCACTGGATGCCCGCGAGGTAGAACTGCTGCACTCGCCGATCAATACCATGGTGCTTGAGCAACTGCTGCCTGCCGAACCGGCTAAGGCCAATCAAGCCTGGGACATTACAGCCGAATCCTGCAAGAACCTATTTAACCTGGAAGCGGTGCACAGTTCGAATTTGACCGCCAAGATCGTCAAGGTCGAGAACGGAATCGCAACCGCCGAATTCTCGGGCAACTTGGATGCAACCATTCACAGCGTATCGACCAAGCTGGCGATCAATGGCAACTTTCAGGCCAAGCTGGCCAGCCAGGGTGCGCTGGTCAGTTGGTTGGGAATGGTGATCAAAGAGAATCGGGCGATCAGCCAGGCCGAACCTGGGTTTTCCGTTACAGCGCGTATCAGTTTGATTCGAGCCGAATCGGACCAGGACTTGGCGGTCCCCGAACAGGAATTGTTGGCACTCGCCACCGCAGAGGATCCAGGCCGCTGGCTGATCCAACTACGCTCCCTGCCGGGGCACTACCAAATGTTGGCCGATCGCCGCTGGACAACCTACATCGACGGTGGCGAAGAAGCAATTCTCCGGTTGATAGAGAACAACACCGTCATTTCCCAGTGCAATATCAGACAGTTACCCAAGCTCGATGCCGGTACCCAACTGACGCTCGAAGCCCTGCAAGCGGAGATCAAGAACGCCCGTGGCGAAGTCTACCGCGAATTGCTGGAATCCTCAGAGAAACTGACCTCGTCCGGGCTGCGATTGCTGCGTCTAGTCGTCACCGGCGAATTGGAAGGCGTGCCTATTCAGTGGATCTATGCCCATCTTTCGGATGACCAGGGGCGTCGCTTGATCATGGAGTTCACCATGAGCGCGGGAAATGCAGAACGATTTGCGGCGGCCGACGAGCAGATGACGGCCAGCTTTGAATTCATAGCAGTTCCCACAAACAGCGAGACTCCAACCCCCGCAGCCCAACTGAGCGCCAAGCCGGAAGACGAATCCAAGCGCGACGCTAAAGCGGAAACACGGGTCAGACATGCGTCAGACATAGGTTCAACTCTAAAGCAAAGGTGTGGCCCTTGGATTGCCTTGGGCCCTTGATGTGCGTCCCGAATTCCGCAAGTTTCAAGCGAGCAAAGGGGGTTACGGTCCGCTTTCAATCACCCGTTTCCGCTCCCAGACGCCGCTCAGGTAGCGGCTGGCAAAAACTGCCCCCATGGCCGTAACCCAGCCAGCGATCACGTACCACCACAGCATCAGACCGCTGCCCCAGAAGGCTTCGATAACCAAACCTGAAGTTACAGCGGCGAGTGAAATCGTGGCCGTGGCAACGAGCACGAACCAGGTATCGCCGGCGCCCTTGATTGCGCCTACAAACACGGTCTGCAGGCCGTCCAGAATACAATAGATGGCGATGATCTGCAGCAGTGGTGCGAGCAGCGGTCGCATTCTGTCGAATCGTTCCGCATCCACTCCCAGGGAATAGACACTCATCATCAACTCGGGAAAGCAACCGATCAGCGTTGCGAAGGTAGCGGTATACACGCCCGATACGGCAACGGCGCACCACACCGTGCGACGAGCCAAATCGATGCGGCCCTCGGTGAGATGCTGCCCAACCAGAACTCCCACACCAATCCCCAGTCCAATCATGGGCACGAAACCGAGTACATTCAGGCCCAACGCCAAGGTGGTCGCTGCCATAGGAAGTTCACCCAGTTTGCCGACTTGCAGCATGATTACGGCAAAGCAGCCTGCTTCGGCTAACATCTGCAACCCGGCGGGAGCTCCGTAGGTCACCAAGCGGCGAAACATACCTGGCTCCCAGGCTACCGGCTTGCCAACCAAGAATTTCTGACACAATTCTTGATCGTTCCGAATAACCCAAGCAGCGATAGGGACCTTGAGCACGAATGAGGCCGTGGTGGCAATCGCAGCCCCGTGGATACCCAAAGCGGGGATGGCCCCCCAGCCGAAGATCAGCACCGCATCTAGCAAAAGATTCAGGAGCGTTGCCGACGCATCGATGGCCAGCACCGTCCGCGTGCGACCTTGGCCCGTCAAGAGTCCGCTTTGAACGCTGTAGAAGAGCATGCCAATGCCCCCCAGCAATAGAATTCGAAAGTAGGCCGACTCGAGGGCCACCAACTCGCGGCCATGCCCCGCCAGGGAAAAGATTTGCCAAGCCCCGGCAATTCCCAACAAGAATACCGGTACGATCATGGCCGCGATGGCCAGAGCGTGTTGGTAGGCGGCCCCAATTCGCTGCACGCGCTGGGCACCTCGATATTGCGAGACAAACGTGCTGATATAGCCCAGCATGCCCATGGGGAAGCAAATGATCGACCAATACAAGGTCCCTGCACCCATCGACGCTGAAGCGGCTGCCTCCGATTGCCAGTACAGCAACGTGCGATCGGTAAACAGAGTCAAGGAAACAAAGGCCGCCGAGATCATCAACGGCAGCGCCAGTCGAATCAGTGGACCGAAACCCCACTCCGAATGCCACCAGCCCAGAAAGCCCTGCGTTGCTCGGGATTCGGATTCCACGTTGATCATCTTTTCCACAAAACAGCCTCTGCTGGCTCAGTTCGCGACACCCCTGCCCCCAAGCGGGCTGGTATTGAGCGGCCCGCCAAGCTCGGATATGCTGCCTGCCCATCTCCTCTTGTCAGGATCCCGACGGTTAGGGCGGGGACTGAGTTTTTAATCGCTACGAATCTTTTCCGCGAGCCTAGAGCTGAATTCATATGAATATCGTGCTCTGTTTTCCTGTCGAGCAGCAGCATCTAGGGCAGTTCGCCCAGGCCGTGCCCCAAGCCAACATCATCAACGCGGGCCAAGAGCATATCGCCCAGCGAATCTTGGATGCGGATGTATTCGTTGGGCATGCCAAGGTCCCGGTTCCCTGGGAGCGTGTTGTACAACAGGGACGGCTGCAGTTGATCCAAAGTTCGGCGGCTGGCTTGGATCACTGCTTAGTTCCGCCTGTTATCGATTCCGAGATTGTTGTGTGCAGCGCGTCCGGTTTATTCGCCAACCAAGTTGGCGAGCAGACTCTGGCCCTGCTGCTGGGGGTGCTGCGCAGGCTGCCTGTGTTTTTTCGCCAGGTTTTGACCCGAGAATTTGTCCGCCGACCAACGGACGACCTGCGCGGTAAACGTGTGGGCGTGGTGGGCCTGGGCGGCAACGGTCGCCGATTAGTCGAATTGTTGGCCCCCTTTGACGTCGAAATCTTCGCCACCGACTTTTTTCCCGTGCGCAAGCCTGAGCAGGTACAGCAGCTGTGGCCCGCCGATCGGCTGCTCGAGCTGGCCAGCCGCTCGGACATACTCATCCTGTGCCTACCATTGAATGGCCATACACATCAATTGATTTCGCGCAGCGTTATTCAAGCCATGCCCCCAGGCAGCTACTTGATTAACGTGGCACGCGGCCAGGTAGTCGATGAACAGGCATTATGCGAAGCCTTGCAGTCTGGACATCTGGCCGCTGCGGGCATCGATGTAACCTATGAAGAACCCCTGCCCGTCGATAGCCCCCTGTGGGACTTGCCCAATCTCATCATCACACCCCATGTGGGTGCCCAAGCTGCCTCGCGGGTCGATGACTCGACGCGACTAGCCTGCGAAAACCTGCGGCGTTATTTTTCCGGCGCCAGGCTGTTAAATGTGGTAGATAAACGATTGGGTTTTCCACACCCTGACGACATGGCGGTCCATGCTGGCATTGGAAGTATTTAAATATACTCAGTGTACTTGTTTTCCAAACGACGAAGATTGACGAAATGGCGGTCCCTGCTGGCATGGGAGGTATTTAAATCCTGCTGCCGGGGCCTTGCCTACCCTTCCGAGGACTTGGACAGTCAAGACATTGCTCATCTTCCCGCGTTCGCTATAGTCATCTGAAATAACCACTTTGTGAACGCAAGTTACGAATGCAACCTAAGAAATGGCCCGGCGGCATGCAAACGACTACCATGCTCGATAACAACAAGACTCAGTCGGTCATGGACAGGGGGCCTGCCCTGCCATCGGACTCGCTTGTCGATCGTTACAAGGCCTTGCTGACCACCAAACGCATCCAATGGACAACCTACCATCGGCTGGAGCGGCAGCTGGGCAGTGGTGGTCAAGGCGTCGTGTATTTAAGCGCTCGGCAGGGCGCCGATGGGTTCAATCAACCAGTTGCCATGAAGGTTTTTTCGCCCGAGCGATTTGCTAGCAGCCTGGCCTACAAGACGGCCATGGAGCGAGTCGCTCGCGTGGCCTCGCGGGTGGCCAGTATTCAGCATGACAACCTGCTGGATGTACAAGACTTCGTTGATCGCAATCGCATTCGTGTCATGGTCATGGAGTGGATTGACGGATACGACGTGCGCCAGTTGATGAGTACCGAACGACTGAAGTTGGTGCGGCGAATTAACATCCACCAAGCAGTGGGACTACATCGACCGCGTGATCGTTACCTTTGGTCCGGAGCAAGTGCGATTCAAGGCCGGTGTGGCCGTGGCCGTCGTCCGCGAATGTCTGGCTGCCCTGGGTGCCCTACATCGCGAGGGGATCGTGCATGGTGATGTGAAGCCAGCCAACATCATGCTCAAGCGGACAGGCCATTCTAAACTGATCGACATGGGATCCGCTTTCGAGATCTCCGAACCACCCACCAGTCGTGCCTGCACACCCGCCTACGCAGCCCCAGAGGTATTGGAGGGCGCCTCCTGTACTCCCAAGAGCGATTTGGCCAGTTTGGGTTATGTGCTGATTGAAATGCTGGCCGGCCGCCCATGTGTGCCCGTCGACACAGACTTGCGCGAACTGCTGGAAGCCAAACGCAAGCTGCCGCAGAACTTGACGCACATTCTGCCACCGGACGTGGCGTGCAACAACCATCTGGTGAATTTATGCAAGCGATTGATTGCCACCGATCCCATCAAACGCTTTCCCACGGCCGAAAGCGCCGAACTGCACGAGGACGGAGCGGCTCGATTCCATCGCCAACTGGTCTTCGGCGATCTCGCCAGCGAGTATGAACACGACATCAAGGTTTGGTTGGACCAAGTGCATCGCATCGAGAAATTGCACTTGGACGACCTGGACAATATGACCGATATTCCCAGCGATTTCGGCGCCTAAGCGATGAGTCAAAAATAACTTCCCTGTTTTTCTTGGCAATCATCACGCGGAGCTTGATGGCTACTTTGAGATTGCGGAAGTTACTTTTGACACGCTCCTAAGGTGCTCCGGTTTCACTCCGCTTTGAACGGTTTCAAGAACGGGCGGAACCTTCGAGAATCACGCGCGGCCTCAACATTTTTTTTGGTGTGGCTGAAACCGTTCGCACCGCTGATTGAAACTGCTCCTCAGGCCGCTGTCTCAGATTTACCCGTCTCCGACTTTTTTGAGGAACTCACTTCGTCCTCCAGCTGATTGTCGACAGGGGTTAGCCGTGGCGGCATCAACTGACCCCACCGCCGCAGGCGATACCTGCGAATCAAAACCAGCGAGAGATAGTAGCTGAGGATGCCGGCAACCGAAGCTACAATCAAACAGCCCAACCCCAGTGGCCCCACAATCTCCAGCAGACTATTCCACAGATTCTCCCACCAAAGGCCAATCTTGTTACCCAAAGTCACGCCCGGCTCGGCCGTTTGCCAGTTCACCTTTAAACGAGCCCATTCATCCGGAAGACCTAGCAATTTGCAGCCGAGCACGTAGCAGGGATAGTAGATTGGAATGATCGTCAGCGGGTTCGATATCCACACCAGCGGCACGCCCACCACCTTGTTGGCCCGCAGCAACCAAGCAAGAAAGAAAGAAAGCATCATCTGCACGCCCATCAGCGGCAGAAAGGTCACGAACATGCCGATAGCGATCCCCAAAGCCAAGCGGTGGGGAGGATCGTCGGCATGCAACACTTTGTAAACGCAAAAATCCTTTCCGCGCTGCCAGTAGTGCTTCAGGTTGTCGCTAACGAACTTCATAGCCGCTCAGCTGGGGTGGCGGGATGCGAGGCGTTGGTTGCCAAGGGGGGGGCCGGAAGCGCTACAGTGCTTCGCTCCGACAGGATCAGTTTAAGATGGCAGCCCAGTTTAACCAGATGTAAACAACCGTCTTGCGGCTTTCGCTGCCGATAAATTGGCCAATTGTGGGATTTTGATAGCATCGGCAATCTCGCGCCGTCGCTGCTGAATAGTGGAAAAAAAACCACATGCAATCCACCCATGTGAGGGTAGGAAGCTACATTGCTGTGAAGAGACAGTTCTACTAGAATTCGCCGAATCGGCTGCTAGGAAGCGCCGAATTCCTTTAGCCACCAGGTCAGGGAGGACCCACGGCATGGCAAGTCAGGCTATTCGCACATCGCCAGGCGGCCCTTCGCCGGCGGAATCGCAGCGGATGCTCGAGCGCGGGCGACAGGTTCTGGCTCACGAAATCGACGCCCTCGGTCGCCTCACGCAGAATTTGGATTCCTCCTTCTCTGCTGCGGTGGGGTTGTTGCTCGGTTGCCGTGGTTCGGTGATTGCTACGGGCATGGGCAAGGCTGGCATTGTTGCCCAGAAGTTGGCCGCTTCCCTTTCATCCACCGGTACACCTAGCCATTACCTGCATCCCGCCGATGCGGTACATGGAGATTCGGGCTGTCTCCGCGCCGAGGATTTGGTGATTGCCCTGTCGTACAGTGGTGAAACCGACGAAATTCTCCGCCTACTCCCCTTGGTACAGCACACCTCGGGCACGATTGCCATGACCGCCCGACCCGATAGTAGCCTCGGTCGGGCTGCCCAGGTGACATTGATCCTTGGGGAGCATCGCGAGGCCTGCTCCTTGGGGTTGGCACCGACCACGACCACCACCGCCATGATGGCTTTGGGCGACGCCTTGACCATCGTTACCAGCGAGCTGCGCGGCTTGACTCGCGAGCAGTTTGCAAAATTTCACCCCGCGGGCAATCTAGGCCGGCAGTTAGCCAACGTCCGTGAAATCATGCGCCCCCTGGAAGAATGTCGGGTGGCCGAACAACAGCTGAGCTTGCGCGAAGTGCTGGTTCAAGTCGGCCGCCCTGGCCGCCGAACGGGAGCCATTATGCTGGTCGACGCCGCCGGTAAACTGGTCGGCATCTTTACCGATAGCGATTTGGCGAGACTGCTCGAACGTTCGCAGGAAGCCCTGCTCGACCGCTGCATTGCCCAGGTCATGACAAGCAGCTTTACCACCGTCGGCGCAGATTCGCGTTTAGCTGAAGCCATGCAACTGATGGCCTCGAAAAAGATTAGCGAATTGCCTGTGGTCGATGAATGCCAGCGGCCATTGGGGATGATTGATGTGACGGACCTGGTGGGTGTTTCCCCTTTGTCCGACACCGGCCAGGCGGCTACAACCTTGCGAGTCTGGCGAGAGTAAGCCTGCAGGTCGGCCAGTCTTATGCATAGAAACTGGCGCGGCGCGTTAGCGATGGACGATTCTTGCACCAACACTATCCATTTATACGAGTGAGCAACATGCCTCGCAGCGGCAGAGACACGGAGGTCGCCAAATCCATTCGCATGATCCTCTCAGACGTTGATGGCGTGCTGACCGATGGTTCCATTGTGATCGATAACGCTGGTATTGAGACCAAAGCCTTTTATGCGCGCGACGGGTTGGGTATCAAATTGTGGCAGCGTTCGGGTTTCCTGTTCGGACTGCTCACCGCCCGCAACTCGCATATCGTCAAGCTGCGGGCCGCCGAATTGGAGATCGACATCGTCCGCCAAGGATTCTCGGAAAAGCTGCCCTGTGCGCGCGAGATTTTTGAACAGTTTGGTATCCTGCCGCAGGAAGTTTGCTATATCGGCGACGATCTGCAGGACTTGCCCGTGTTGTGGGAAGTTGGCTTGCCTGTTGCCGTCGCCGACGCGGCCGAGGAGGTCAAGCAGGCAGCCTTGTGGGTCACCGAATGCCCTGGGGGACGCGGGGCAGTGCGCGAGGTCGTCGAGCGTCTGTTGAAGGCCAAAGGCTGTTGGGAACATTGCATACCGGCCCAACCCGTTAGATGAGCTCGCGCATGAAGTCGTTTGCAAAAGCCTACCTACGCGTGCTGTTTTTCGTGTTGCTGGGGATGGGTGCCTACCATCTGAGTGTGGTTCCATGGATCGAGCCGGAGTCCAAATCCGCACCTCCAATACCCGAGTATGCGCGGATCTTGGGCGGTCAACGTTGGTGGGAAAGCCTCTTTGCAGATGGAGCCTGGCAGCTCGACAATCCGACCATTGTGCAGAACGCCCGCGGCGTACTATTGGCCAGCTCGTGGGAACAAATTGGACCCAAGTCCTGGAAACTGCAGCCGATTTCTATGATCCTGCCGCAGTCCGACAGGCATGCCCGCTCGGGACCATCCCAGCGAGACTTTTCACAGCAAGATGTGTGGATTGTCAGCGCAGAGCAAGGCGCGGTGATTCACTTCGAAGAACCTTTTGATCTCCGCAGTGGAAGCGTACCGTCCGTTGAACGCGGGCAACTCGATGGCTTGATCAGCATCACCCGCCGCTCGGTCAATAAACCCAACGAGCGTCAATGGAGCCTGACAACCAGCGATCTATCTATCGATCGCCGCAGAATTTCGACCCAGCAGTCGGTCAGCATCCGCTGGGATGGAAGTATCATCCGTGGCCGCGACCTGCGGATCATGCTTCGCCGCGACGTTCTGGGCGGCGGCCAAGCCACCGAGGACGAAAACGCTGCTTGGGGACCCCTGGACGAACTGGAACTCTATCATGTTGAAGAACTGCGGGTAGCCTTGCCGGCGGGAGGGCTGTGGGCGGGGATGAATCCGAGCTTGCTGAAACATCAGGCTGCCACACTGCAGATGCCGGCCGTGCTACAAGCGAGCTGCGGAGGACGATTCGCCTTTGATTTTAAAGACTCTACTGCAGCATTAACCAATGGCGTGCGGATCTGGCATCAACTGGGACAATTGCCGCCCGACGAGTTCTTGGCGCACAAGGTCACGCTGCAGGTCGCGCCTCCCTCCTCCGCAGATCTAGGACCTAACGCGGTCGCCATGGGAGGCATCAAGATCAAGGAGTTCATCGCGCTGGGAATCGATTCGCTGCAGGACTTCATCGGCGAACAGTGGGTCGACCTGAAATTGCCGAATCTGGACGCCGCCGCCCGTGCCAAGCGATTGAGGATTGACGTCGAACAGCAGCGCATCGAGCTGGCCGGCAAGCTCGAGCATGCGGGAGCCACACAATCCGTGGCCTGGATCAACTTTCAGGGACATGAATTGCGTTCGCCAGCGATCGAGTATCAGGCAGCGCCGCTCAACGCACAGCGGCGGGCGAGCCACGCTGGCTGGATGTTTGCCGAGGGGCCGGGCGAACTGAATATGTCAGCGGCATCGCAAATGGGTGCCACGCAAGTGCGCTGGCAACGTTCGCTGAAAATGGCTCCTACCGAGAATGCGGGCGAGCAATGGCTCGAATTGTCAGGAAACACGCTGGTAGAGTCGAAAAGCCAAGGCTTGATGACCGCAGAGCGTTTACAGGTCTGGCTCAAGCAATGGGTCGACCTGCCACCAGCCACTTCAGCATCCACCAGCGCAGGCAGAGACACGCTGCGGCCCGACCGCATTCTTGCAACCGGCAATACAATGCTGGCCACGACGAATCTACATGCTCACGTTGGTACACTGGCTGTGCAGATGGTGTACGCTCCCGCAGCTGACGCCCCAGCACAACAGCAGCCCAGCGGTCTGGAACTCAGCGATTCGCAAGGCAATCCGATGTTTGCCTTCGTCTCGCCGCCGTCGCAGCAAGCGCGTTCACCGGCCGCTTTGGGCGCCGCGGCGAGCAATCCCGATGCGCATCGGCAGCCTGTCAAGATATATGGCCAAGCGCTCAAGTCGACAGTCGTGTCCTCCGGCCCACAGACTTGGATCGACGCGCTGACCATGGATGGACCTGTCAAGATCGAAAGCGGTGCGACCATGGACACCAACCTGCCCTGGCACATCGACGGTGATCAATTGGTGCTCGCCACGAATCCGGCTGGGCAAATTGACATGCAAATCAGCGGTCAACCGGCTCGCATCGTGGTCGCAGATGGCGCCCTGGAAGGTCCCGCGATCCGATTTGATCAGCGGAACAACCTGGTGTGGATGGACCAGCCAGGTGAATTCACGATTCCACCCAGTGTGATCAATGGCCAAAACGCAATGAGTCCAGGTTTGCAATGGGTACGCGCTCCGCGCTGTCAGTGGACCGGCCGCCTGCTGTTTGATGGCTCCATGGCGCGCATCGAGGGAGATATCCAGTTTGACGGCGTGGCTCGACAGGTTGACGAACTGTGGATGCTCAAAGGCTTCTGCCAACGACTGGATTTGGCTTTGGCAGCACCCCTCGACCTGCAAGGCTCGTCGTCGCCGACCCGCGTGCCGGGACCGCCAGCCACCAGTGCCGGTGCCACCAGTGCTAGTGCCTCAGTCGAGCGCATCGTGCTACAGGAGAATGTCGATATCCGCGTTGAGCAACGCGACCTGCAGGGCAATCCCCAAAGCACCGAGCGTATCGTGGTGCCCGTCCTGACGTTTCATGTGGCCAACCAAAAATTGGTGGGCGGAGGTCCCGGCTGGCTACACTCAAAATTTCTATCGCAAGCCAGCGGCCTCGGACAATTCGCTTCCCAAGGCACAGCCACCAAGCAAAGCCTGCAGGGTGCGCACTTGATGTTTCGCGACAGCCTTGTTGCATTCCTCGATCGCCGAGAGGTGGTCATTGATGGCAAGGTCGTGCTCGCCGCAGGTCCGCTGGCCAGCTGGAATGATACCATTGACATCGCCAGCATGACGCAATTGCAGATCGAGCAAATGCTGCTCAACTGCGATCAGCTCAAGGTATTGGATACCAGCGGCATGACTTCTACAGCAAGTTTGACAGCCGGAACCTCAAGCAAGGCCATGGAGCTGCAGGCCACGGGCAATGTCGACTTTGAGGGCAAAGCCGAATCAGGGACCTATGCTGGTAAGGGCTATCAAGTCACGTATGTGCAGGCCAAAGACCATTTGACCGTTCGCGGCGACGGCCATACACCTGCGCTACTGGTTAAGATTCCCAACAACCCGCAAGCCGAGGGCAAGGTATCCGCCTACGTGACCGAAGCCACGATCAATCTTCGGACCCTCGCCATTCCAAACTTGCAGTTCAGCCACGCACAGCTCGAGTTTCAACCGGCAATCAACTCAGCCCCTGGTACTTTTTCGCCGGGCGACAACCTGCCTGTGGCCCCACCCAATCCTCGGGCCAACGTGGGCAATTTCTTCCAGCCAGCCCCCAATCGCCCTTAAGCCATACTTAGGAGCGTGTCAAAAGTAACTTCCGCAATCTCAATGTAGCCATCAAGCTCCGCGTGATGATTGCCAAGAAAACAGGGAAGTTATTCTTGACTCATCGCTTAGACAGATCACTAGAAATCCAACCAGGCTGGGCTGCTTTGGTTCATGCGAGCCACGGCCTCTTCGGCCCAGGGGCTGGCAGGAGCCAATTCAACAAATCTTTGCCAGTGCTCCAAGGCGCGCAGCGGTTGTCCAGCGTCATCCAGCGTTCGCGCAAGATGAAAGTGGACATCCGCATATTCTTCGAACTGCTGCAAAGCTCCCTCAAAAGCAGCAATGGCTAACTCCAACTGTCCAGACTCGGCTAGCACGCAACCTAAATTCGCTTGGGCTTCAACCAAAGCAGAGTCCAATTCGAGCGCCATGAAATAGCGCTCGCGGGCTCCACTCAAGTCGCCCTGGCGGTACAGCAATTCGGCCAGCTGAAAGCAGATGTCCGGATTCGGACCATGGGCGGCGAATGCGCAGCGATAACAGTCGATGGCCGAATCGAGATCATCCGCGTCCTCGGCCGCAATTGCCTGGTTAACCATTTGTTCCAAGCTACTCATTGCAGGTTGCGCGCGCCGGTGCGCATGGGTCGACAGCGGCGGATTGGAACTTGAGCGTCGCAGCCTGAGCCTCATCGCTAGACTCGAATCCAAATTGAAGTTGGCCAAAAGCCTCGATCACCACATCGTCCTGCTTGGCAACCAGCCGCTTGCCCACCGCTACGATTCGGACTGAACTCCGTGCTGGGTGATCGCCCAGTCGCTCGTGAATCAGCTCCAGCTGTCGTTGGATTGAGGCAACGCTCAGCCCCTGCTGCATCCAGCGCGAAAGCTGCTTGGCCCGCGCAATTTCCATATAGCCGAAATAGGGGACGCGCATGACCGTCGTGGTGGGTTCCAGCAGGCCTGCCCGATGCCAGAGCCTTATTTTTCTAACGGACTCCTGCAGCAGTTCGGCCAGCATTGCCGGCGAATACAACTGAGGGCCTACGGTATCGGCGTGCGCGTCGGCGGTGTCCTCTACGTGCGGGGGTTGCGAGATCAGTTTTTCGGTCAAGCGTGCGTTCCAATGCGACGTGGTTAACACGGTAAGAGCCCAACGCCCAGATCGATGCCGAATGCGAAGCACAAAAACTGCTAGCAGGGCGTGCGTTCAATAACGCAGCATGCAGTATAAGGCTCGCACGCCATCTCGCCAGCCGATTTTCTTGCCTTCGTCGAAACCGCGACGGTCGTAGCGAATCGGTCGCTCATAGAATCTCGCCTTTCGCCTCGCAAGTTTGATTGTCAATTCGATTTCAATTCCGAAGCGATTCTCGCGCAGGTTGGGTGCCAATTCTTGAATGAACTCGCGGCGCATGACCTTGTAGCAAGTCTCGACATCGCTCAGATAAAGACCGGTCCGCATATTGGCCAGTCGCGTGATGAGTCGATTGACGAGCACGTGCCATAGAGGTGGAACATGCCGGTCATGGTGCCCGTAGCGTGTGCCATAGACTACATCAGCCTGATTCTCGATGATCGGCTGGATCAGAAAGCGAAGGTCGTCCGGATCATATTCCAAGTCGGCATCTTGTACGACCACGGCCGTCCCTGTCGCATGCTCAAAACCCGTTCGCAGAGCAGCGCCTTTGCCCTTGTTCTTTTCGTGAAAAATCACACGCAGGTTGTCCGATGTGGGCAATTCTAAAAGTTTTTCCCGCGTGCCGTCCCGGCTGCCATCATCGACCAGAATGATCTCCACCGGCAAGACTCGTTCGCTGCACGCGCTCAATGACCTGCAGCACCGTGTCCACTTCATTGAACACAGGAATAACGACGGTCAGTTTAAAGTCATCTGGGATCGCAAAAATGCCGAGGCGACGACAAACATCGTCAGTCAGTACTTGATCGAGTCGCAGGGCTTGCAGATCGCTGAGCTGCACTGCCAGTGCAGGCCGCTGTGGGTGATGATCGAATGAGCTCGCGCTGGGTTCCGCCATAAATGCGTAGCGATTCAACGTCAAGTAGTGAGGGCGTTTGGGGTGCTAGCCGAAGTCGAATGGCAGGCACGTTTTGCAATGCTATGTCTACGAGGCTTCAACATAGCATGCATTGTCAAGCAGAGTTTTGCAGAGCGAGATTATCGCGCAAAAAATTTTGCAAGTAGCTTGACAGAGGCGACGGACAACAACACAATCCGTATCCAACACAACGCACATCCGATGAAGATTTAAGCAAAACTTGCGAAGCTTGTTATTCACAATCGAGTTTGTGCAAATGCAGCTGGATGCCGTGTGGTACGAGGCCACTGCCGAACTCAATTGCAACATCCATGATTCATGTGATTCCTGGAAATGGTTGGGAGTTGGATTGCAAACTGCAATTTAATTCTTGACAGACTTTTCTCGCACTCCTTCTCGTAATGCAACAGGGGCAATGACATTGGTCATCTCAATACCCGCATACTCCGATCGTGTGTACCCTCAGTTGAGCATACCTATCTCTCCCAGTTCCCATCTTCCCCGCTAAAGAACTCTGCACTTTTTTTGGACAACCATGTGGTGGCTTGCCTGCCACCCGCTGAGCGCGTGTCGCGGTGATTGCCTTGCCCCGACGCCGCCGAGCATGACACCGGTTTTCGCCATTTTCCTATTGAAAGGATCCGCTTCGGCGTGGCAGGGACGATCTCTTGGCCAGGGATGGCCATTTCATTTTCGTCGGCAGCGCAGCGGATGCGCAGGCTATATTTTCTTTGAAAAACGGCTGGCAATGATTGCCGGTCTTAGCGGCAGGATGCCGCGCTTTTCATTCCTGCTCGCCGGGCTTTTCATGACTGCGCGAACGCTGTATGAATTACTTGCCGGCCATGGCCGGGAACATTTCGCGAGCCATTTGAATACCAGCAGGTCCAACCAGCACGACGAAGATGCCTGGGAAGATGAATAGGACGAGGGGGAAGATTAATTTAACGGCAGTCTTGGCCGCTTTTTCTTCCGCCAATTGTTGACGCCGAACACGCATTGAATCGCTCTGCACTCGCAATGCGTTAGCGATGCTCGAACCGAATTTATCAGCCTGTATCAAAATGGACGCCAAGGCACGCAAGTCATCCACGCCGGTTCGCGCACCCAATTCGGTCAGTACCTGATTCCGTCCGCGTCCCATCTGCAGGTGCAGATTGCACATGCCAAATTCTTCGGCGATGATGCGGTAGCTCTTCTTCATTTCCGTGGCCACGCGACGCATGGCTTGATCGAGGCCCAGTCCAGCTTCCACGCATACGACCATCAAGTCCAGTGCGTCTGGCAATCCTAGAAAGATCTGCTCCTTGCGACGCTTACCGAGGAAGGCAAGCCCCAAGATTGGCAGATAGAAACCGGTGGCTCCGACGATGAAGGTGCGGATCAAAGCGGTCGTGGTAAAGCCGTACAGGAATAGCGGAGGCACCGCAACCGAAGAACAGGAACACCAGCGAGCAAATCACGCGAATGGCCAGAAAGGTCACCGGAGCCGTTTCAGCTGCGAAAGCCGGCTTCCACCAGCGATTGCTTGAGCTTGCTCATCTCCGCTTCGGTCTTCGGTGTCAGTGGCTTGGCCAACGCGGGAGAAGCGTTCTTCAGGGCGCGGACCAGGGCTTCGGACTTCTTGCCGTCCCCGGACTGTCGCAGACGTGGGTCACTTAGTTCCTGCAGTCGCTGCTCGGCTCGGTCGTCTGTTTTATTGAAGAAGTGCGCAAGCACCAACCATGTCAATGCTCCGCAGGCAATGAAGATCGCAACGGGCACGATAACGGTGATCGGTAATGTGATTGCCAGCAACATGACTAGACCTTGATATTGATAATCTTGCGGATGACCAAAGCACCGATGAATTGGAAGACGAGCGCCACCGCCAGCATCTTGCGTCCGGCTTCGTCGCGGAATAGCACCATTGCATATTCATAGTTCAGATACAGCATGGTCACGAACAGGGTGGGTGGCAGAGCCAGCAGTACAATTCCCGACAGACGACCCTCACCGGTCAAGGCCTGGATTTGGCCGGCCAATTTAAATCGCTCGCGAATCAGATTGCCGATCTTGTCCAGAATCTCCGCCAAATCACCGCCCGTCTGTCGTTGCAGCATGACGGCGGTGGCAAAAAAGCGAAGGTCCAAATTGGGCACGCGAACCGTCATGTCCTCGAGTGCCTCGTCAAGCGAAACGCCCAAGTTTTGTTCCTCGAATGCGCGTCCGAATTCCCTGGCCAGCGGCTCGTGCATTTCGCTAGCGATCAACCCAAAGCCGGCGGCCAAGGAATGGCCAGCCCGCAGGGATCGACCGAGCAGCTCGAGCGCCTCGGGTAGCTGTTGGCTGAATCGCGCTAGTCGCTTCTTGCGTTTGAGCAGCAGCCAGCCGAAGGGCAGGATACCAGTCAACGCGGCAAACACCGGCAGATAGTATTTGGGCATCGGCGTCACGATACAGATGGCCGCACCCACTGCAGCTGACAGTCCGCAAATCCCCAGGAACTTGGAGCTGGACATCTTGACATCGGCCTGTTCCATCAATCGCCGCATGTTGCCGAAGCGCGCCAGCACGGCGTCCGCCAAGGACAGACTGTCGTCCAGAGAATTTGCCTGAAGTAAACTGGCTTCCTCCGGGAGTTTGCCTTTGCCCTTCTTTTCGTTCCGGTCAGAATCGACAAACGATCCTCGGCCAGGTTGTCGTGCGTGGGACGCAAGGCGAATGCCACACCGCCGATAAAGGCAGTCACGCCCAGCCCGACCGAAACAATAATGATAATGGGTAGCATGTCTTACTTACCTCACGCGTGAACAACCGATGTTTTGAATTAGTCAACGGTCGCGGTAGCGGTGCCACCGCACGGTACTCGGTTGCCTAAGCGTCCATGATGATCCGTTGCCGGAATGTACTAGCCGGCAGACGCACGCCAGCGGACTCCAGGCGATGCATGAAACTAGGGCGAACTCCGGTGCATTCAAAATGCCCCTTGGCGCGTCCGTCTTCACCAATACCCGTCTGATTGAATTTATAGATGTCCTGCATGACAACCGTGTCTTGTTCCATGCCGGTGATTTCCGTGATGTGCGTTACCCGACGTGGACCGCCCTGCAAACGATTGGCTTGAATGATTACATTCACCGCACTGGATAGCTGCTGGCGAATGGCTTTGATCGGCAAGTCGTAGCCAGCCATCATGACCAGCGTTTCCAGGCGGGCTACACCATCGCGCGGATTGTTAGCGTGAATGGTCGTCAACGATCCATCGTGACCCGTATTCATGGCTTGCAGCATGTCCAATGTCTCGCCACCTCGACACTCGCCGATGATGATTCGCTCTGGACGCATCCGCAGGGCGTTCTTGACCAGGTCGGTTGCGGTTACCGCTCCCGTGCCTTCGATGTTCGCCGGTCGCGTCTCCAAGCGGACGACGTGATCCTGCTGCAGTTGCAATTCCGCTGCATCTTCGATCGTGACGATCCGCTGATCATTGGGAATAAAACTGCTGAGCGTATTTAGCAGAGTCGTCTTACCCGAGCCGGTACCGCCGCAGATGATCATATTCAAGCGAGCCTTGATGCAGCCCTCAAGCAGCATCACCATCTCTGGCGTCAAGGCTTTAAAATTCAGCAGGTCTTCCAGCTTCAGCGGGTTGGAGCCAAAGCGTCGAATGGAAACTGCAGCACCATCCAAGGCCAGCGGTGGAATGATGGCATTGACCCGCGATCCGTCCTCCAAGCGGGCATCCACCATCGGACAGGTCTCATCGACCCGCCGCCCAACCTTGGACACGATGCGATCGATGATCTGCATCAAGTGCGCATTGTCACGGAATTCAACATCGGTTAATTCCAGTCGCCCGCCACGCTCAACGAACACGTGCTTCGGACCGTTGATCATGATATCGCTGATGGTTGTGTCTTTCAGCAGATACTCCAGCGGTCCCAAGCCAAAGGTCTCGTCGAGTACCTCTTCGATAATGCGATCTCGTTCAGATCGATTGAAGAGCGTGTTTTCGGCGTCACACAAGTGTTCGACTACCAGGCGAATCTCGCGTCGGAGTTGGTCGCCCTTCATATCGCCAACGCGGCTCAAATCGAGCTTGTCGACCAGCTTGTTGTGGATGGTCCGCTTGACATGCTCGAATTCTTCAGCCTTGGAAGAGTCGTTAGAACGATGTGACTGATTTAGCGTCTTCATTGGCGATCCTACAAACTGAAAGCACCCAAAAACCTAGGCCGCTGTCCACTTGGCCCACTGCCGCAGTCAGCATTCTGCTGCAATGGGCAAAACGGCCCCGCGGTTTCAGATGTTGTGCACACGCGGATAGGCAAAGGTCTAGACAAACTGCGATTAGCGGCAGCAACTCGATGCGAAAGCTTACCTCACAGTTTGCGATGCCCTGAAGGATCGCGCAATCTTTAACGAAAAACTTCTACTTGGAGGCCTCGGAATGAGCATCAGCCGCGTCGCCGAAGCGGTGCTCCAGGTAGACGCGGGCCGTATCAACCATATAACCCGCAGCACCGTAAGTCAGACTACGTTTCAGCGCCTCTTGGGCCTCGGCTTTTTGGCCCAGAGCATCGAAATACAACCCCACGTAGAGATCGCCATAGAATTTGGCAGTTTGCAATCTGCGGCCTTCCAATTGGGCTTCCTCGACCGCCCGCAAGACATCGGCTGGCTGCAGCTTTCCCTGCAGCATGCCCAGCACGCTCATCATCGGCTGACGACCATCGCCACGACTGGGAATCACCGACTCGCGGGCGGCGGGAATGCCTTGGGTCTTGGCAATGCACAAGAAATACCAAGCCGAATTCTCGACATCGTCGGGATTAACGTCGTGGTGCGTCTTGAATTGAGCGGCCCCTCTTTCAAAATCTCCACATGTGCACAGCGCGATACCACGTTGCCAGTTCTCCGCCGCGGATTGAGGAACCAGAGCGACCACGCGATCGAACAGCGGTAGGCTCTCTCGGGCGTGGCCGGACAAGTACATGATCTCCGCTGCCCGTTGCAGCAATTGCGGCGAATCGGCAGCCAACTGGCCTGCCTGAGTGGCCAGCCGAAAGGCCTCGTCGAAGGCTTCCTTGGCCAATTGCTCATTGGCCTGGCTAAGCAGCTGTTGTGCATCTGAATTGCTGGCCGGCTGCGCAGCACAGGCGCTACTGATCAGGCAGAAGGTGAGCCACAACAGCAGGCAGTGTACTGCTGTTATCCAACGGGCCGAGGAGGTATGCTGAAGGCTGCATGGTTCATTCGACATCTGGTTTTGCTCTCCCTTGAATGAAGAAACGCAGCGATGAGTTACCGGCAACTAATCCGCCACGCGCAGGTGGTCCTGCCCGAGGGTGTAGTGGACACCCATGTGCTGATTGAGGACAATAGGATTATCGCCGTTGATGCGGCCGCCGACCAGCCGGCTGATGCGGTGATCGACGCCCAGGGCTTGACCCTGATGCCGGGAGTTGTTGACGACCAGGTGCATTTTCGCGAGCCGGGTTTCACCCACAAGGAAGATATTCAGTCCGGTAGCCGAGCGTGTGCTGCCGGCGGAGTGACGACCTTTCTAGAGATGCCGAATACCAGTCCCAGCACGACCACGCTGGAGGCCTTGGCGTGGAAGCTAAATCGTGCCGCCGAGGTCAGTCGCGTCAATTTCGGTTTTTACATTGGTGCCACCGAAACGAACGTGGATGTTCTCAAGTCGGCTCGACAAACCCCAGGTATCAAGATTTTTATCGGTTCCAGCACCGGCGATTTACTGGTCGATCGGCAATCGGCCTTGGAGCAGATTTTTGCAGAGACGCGTTTGCCGATTTGTGCCCACTGCGAGGATGAAAGAACCGTCCGAGCCAATCGTCAAGCCATCGGTAATCAGTTGACGATCGAGGACCATTCGCGCATCCGCAATGTCGAAGCGGCAGTCATCGCCACGCGACGGGCCATCGACTTGGCTATCCGCCACCGCCATCGCTTTCACGTCTTGCATGTTAGTACCGCTGCGGAAATTCCGCTGCTGTCTGGCGGCGAGCCATACATTACCGCCGAAGCTTGCCCGCACCATTTGTTTTTCTCCACTGACGATTACTCCCGACTGGGCAGTTGGATTCAGATGAACCCATCCGTCAAAGCTCCCGAAAACGGCCCGCAGCTGTGGGAAGCCCTGTTGCAAAATAAGATTCAAGTCATTGCTACCGATCATTCGCCACACACCGTCGAAGAGAAACAGGCCCCCTATCCCGATTCACCCAGTGGGCTGCCGGCGGTCGAGAACAGTCTGGCATTGATGCTGAATCAAGTGAATGCTGGGCGTTGCAGCTTGAATCAGGTGGCGTCGTGGATGTGCGACGCCCCGGCCCGCGTGTGGGGGCTGGTTGGCAAGGGCCGCATACACCCCGGCTACGATGCGGACCTGGTTTTGGTCGATATGCAAATGTCCAAGACAATCCGCAACGAACAGCAATTTAGCCGCGCGGGCTGGAGTCCCTGGCACGGCGTCTCGCTCCAGGGATGGCCGGTGCGGACCATAGTTCAAGGCAAAACCGTATTTCAGCAAGGCCAAGTGGACGAAGATGTTCGCGGCGTGGCAGCCCGATATGATCACAGCCGCGGAGGGTACTGGAAAACCCCCGATGGCATCGGCGTATGAAGCTTTCGCGTCCGCAACTGCGGACCACGATCCACGAACAGGCAGCAATTGTGCTTGCCATGCAGCGCTACGCTCACGTAAGCTCTTGCATGGGCACACTTTCCTTCTTGGCCGATCCTCCGCTCCCATGGCAGCAATGTGTTAGATAGCCAATTGATATCCAATTACTTTTCCCGGCTACTGCCGCTGTTGATGCTGGCTATTCCGCACGATTGCCTGGCCGTGGACGCCATCGTGGTGCGCCCTGCTGCCTGGTCGGCGGCCATACAACCCTGGAAGGCCTACCGAGCGTCCCAGGGAATCGAAGTGCTGGAGGTCGACGCGGGTATTGGCCGCCAGGCAATCCGCAGCAGGATCGCGGAGGTCGCCCAGGCTAGCGGTGGTCGCCTGCGATTTGTGCTGTTGGCCGGCGATGTAACGGATCCTACGCTCGTCGACGTGAATCTGCCGACCTTTCATTACCCCAGCTCGGCCATGGTCCAGTTCGGCGGCGACCCGACCATTGCCACGGATAACTCCTATGCGGATCTCGACGGTGATCACTCGCCGGAATTGGCCATCGGACGCATTCCAGCCGACTCTGCCGAACAGCTCGCGGCGTACTTGGAGCGTGTTAGGCTGTACGAACAGCAACGCGATTTTTCCAATTGGCGACGGCGCATTCATGTTGTGGCGGGAGTAGGCGGTTTTGGGGCCATTGCCGATTCGGTGATTGATATGACCACCCGTCGTTTCCTGTCCGATCGGATACCTGGCTGGTGCGAGATGTCGATGACTCAAGCCAGCCTGCAGAGCGTCTACTGCCCAGACCCCTTGCAGTTTAGCACCACCTGTATTGAGCGCATGAATCAAGGAGGCATGTTTTGGGTGTATATCGGCCACGGCCATATTCATACCCTGGATGCCCTGCGGGCTGGCGAACAAATCTTGCCCATCATGACCCGTCGGGATGTGCCTGCTGTCGATACTGCCGGGCGCCCACCCATCGCTGTTTTCCTAGCCTGCTACACGGGTGCCTTCGATGCACGGGAGGATTCACTGGCAGAACAGTTGGTCAACAGTCAAACGGGACCCATTGCCGCTATCGCCGCCTCGCGCGTCTCGGGGCCCTATGGCTTGGCAATGCTCTCCGATGGATTATTGCAACAGTGCTTCGATCTACGTAGCGAAACGCTCGGCGAAGTAATGCTGCATGCCAAACAAAACTTGCTGAATGACAATCGCTTCTCCGCAGAGCATGCTGGGCTGGATCAGATTGGAATGATCAATGCCATCGCCGATGCAATGAGTCCGGCCGATTACGATTTGCGCGCCGAGCGACTCGAGCATGTGTGGCAGATGAATTTACTGGGTGATCCCATGCTGCGGCTGAACCATCCCCAGACGCTCGAGTTTAGCCTACCCACCCAGGTCGCCCCCGGAGAAAGGTTCACTCTGCATGGTCGGACAGCCGAAGCTGGGATGTTGACAGCAGAGTTGTCGCGATGCCGCGGGCAAGTCCCGTCACATCTCAAGCTGATGCAAGTGGGGTTAGACAGCCCACAGGCCCGCGACAACTACCAACAGCGATACAGGGATGCTAATAATGGCCTGATTGCCGTCCGCGAGATGGCATGCTCAAAAGGGGAATTCTCGATCGATTTATCCGTGCCGGAAACAACCGAGCGTGGCAAGTACTGCCTGCGCTTGTACTTGGCCGGCAACGATCACTGGCATGTTGGCTATCAAGAGATCCGCGTGCGCGACGCTGCACCCTAATCCAGCATCCGGCGCGAACGCCAACGCATGCAAACCAACGCACTGGGTTGTCACATTTCAGCGGGCTCTGGGTTTGATCGCCATGAGCTGATGCTCATTCTCCAGACTGGAATCATGGAGGGTATTTAGCATTGAAAATGGCAACCGGATCCCAGTCGGGTTTTTCGTACAGCGCTTGTTGCCGCTCGACCTGGCAGTTCGGATAGTCATCAAAGATATCGCCTTGGCCAAGAATGCGTGGGTCGCCTTGGGCTGTCAGTTCCGCCCGCAGTTGATGCCACAACTCCGTTTTGACTCCGAGCAGCTTTCGATCGTAGGCCAGGTTTTGAACGCAGTCTGGGTCGAGCTGCATATCGTACAGTTCCTCTTCGCTACGCTTTCCAAAGCTCAGCTCGTAGAAGCGGTAGTCAGGGTGTGATTGCGATAGTCCGGTCAGGTAGGACTTCGTGGGTGAAGCATCACAGTTCAACAACCCATATTGTGGATCACCCGCTGGGTGGCGATCGGGTTTAAAATTGCGGACATACAGAAATTGGTCGGTGCGAATCGCCCGGGCAGGGTATCCCACGGACAGTTGTTCGCCATCGGTACGACCAATATCGTGTCGTTCTTTGCCAAGTAGCGTATGGTTGCGACCGGCATCCAAGCGTCCCGACTTTTCGTCAAGCAGTTGTCGAGCAAAGCTGGCACCGGTCATTTGCGGATGCGCTGCGACGCCAGCCAATTCGCACAGCGTGGGTGCCAAGTCCGGAAAAGTGATGAAATCGGTGACGGTTCTGCCAGGGCTTATCCGCGCTCCCCAGCGGGCTGCGAAGGGAATATGGAATCCATCGTCGTAAATCTGTCCCTTCACTCTGGGAAAGGGCATGCCGTGATCACTGGTGGCAATTACCAAAGTCTGCTCGAGCAACCCATGCTGTTCCAACAAGTCCAGTGCATGGCCAATTTGTTGATCGAACCATTCCACCTCGAGGGCGTAGTCCGCCAAGTCGCCCCGAATGGTTTCGTTGTCAGGAAAGTAGGCGGGCACCTGCACCTGGCTCAGGTCGCGATGATCTTTCTTCCAACTGTCCTTTTCGTAGGCACGATGTGGCTCCTTGGTTCCTAGCCAAAAGCAGAATGGCCGGGCGGCGGGCTTGTTCGCAAGAAAGGACTCGAAATTGCCTGCGTAGTCCGAATTGCTGATGCCACGGTAAGGCGGTTTGAGCGTTTTGGTGTTGTAGGCTCTTCCTGCCGGATTGGGTTTACCACCATCCGACTTGTCACTGGCTACAGTCGGGCCGCCAATGCCATCGGGAATGGTACCCGGCCCCCAGCCCTTGCCGGTGTAGCCGATGAAATACCCATGCTGCTCCAAGAGATAGGGGTAGAACACCCACTTGTCCGACAAGATGGGATTGTGGTTGCAGGCTTCTTCCAATTGCCACGAGTAACGGCCGGTCAGCAGGCAAGCGCGGGCCGGAGCACATTTGGGATTGCAATTATAAGCCTGAGTAAACAACACTCCCTCGCGGGCTATGCGATCGAAATGAGGCGTCTTCACGTAGCTTGAGCCATAGACGCCCATGCTGTCGCGCGAAGCATCATCGGCAATGATAAACAGAATATTCGGGCGTTCCGCCGCCACCGTCACGGACAGTGAAAACAGGGCCGGGAGCAAGCCCCATGCAAGACTAAATATTATCTGCTTCGCGTCGGGAGGGATTCGCTTTTTCATTCAAGTGGTTTCCGTGAGAAACTGGGGGTAGGTAGCCAATGAATTACTTTGGGTGATTCAGCCGATCTGCACCATTCAGTTGGCTGTTTGGTTCGATACCAAGGAAGGGCGCCTTCCATGGGTCAAACGACTGTATCTCGCCAGGCATGCCCAGGCGATAGTTGGCGGTCCGCATCAACAAGAAGGTAATCGCGGGCGAAACGACACAAGCCAGCGAGCAGGCTGTGGCATAGAACAGGAAAATGATGGCGTCTCCTGCCTCAAAATAGTAATAACCAAGCACGCCAATCATGCCACCAGCAGCCAAGGCGCATGCGCCTACAATCCAACGCAACTGAACTCTTGGCCTGGTTGTTAAACATCCGCGAGCCACGCAGGCCGCCATCACTCCGCCCACCAGCGAAACCAACCCTATCACCCCTAGCATGGCAAGGGTATCGGCATCCGCGAAATCGAGTACTTCTGCGTCGAGCAACGCTCGGGCAGCGGTGAAGTAGACCGCCGCGATCAGCGTGACAATCAAGATGTCACTAATCTTGAATGGTATCCGCGCGGCGCCAACTCCCGGGGGCAGGATCAACCAGCCTCGCGCCGAAGCGAACAGCTTTGCGGCCAACCAGGCACAACCGAACGTTAGGGGAATGTAGATCAGCATAGCTTCAAAGAGTTCGTTAAATGTCGAACCCATTTGAGTAATTAATGGGACCGAGGCTACACCGCAGACAACACATGCCGAAAGCAGGCTACGCGCAAATTTATGCGCCACCGAACGATTGGCGAGCGCATGGCATACAGCCAGGCTGCCCACACTTCCCACCAAGAATGGATAGATGATCAGGCTCAGCGCGTCGATACCGCAGAGCATCAGCGACAACAATAGGCTGTGTAGGGCAATAATAATCCAGTAGCAGAACGTCGTGTTCAGGACTGGGGGCCTCGCGGTGGCAATGACTGTTCCCAATGCCTGCTCGAGGCGCTCCACACGCTGGCTCAATGCCAAACAACCAGCGCACGTCTCTTGCGGGCTTTCCATTGCCTCCCAGGCAGACTTTGGCGCGGAGCGGTCGACGACTTCTGCGTTTGCAGACGGTCCAGCGGATGGGTGTGTTGCTTCGGTGGCCATGCCCTGGTTTTTCCTTCCTTGAACGACGGTCGGCTGCGATCGGTTTACCCATTTATATCGCAAATCCTCGCGGCGGGCGCATGAGTTGGCAGCGATAGAAAAGCTTCGATGGAGCCATTGCCCGTTTCGTCTGATAGCTGGAACCCATATTTCTTGGCCAAGGCGAGCATCCGAAAGTTGTCGGGCAGTACATGCCCGACAACGCGCTGCGTGTGTCGCTGATTGCAGTAACGGATTAGTTTTTCCAGCAGCAAGGAACCCAGACCTTTGCCTTTCAGGTCGGAACGGACGGCAATCGCGAACTCGGCGCAGGTGTTGTCGGGATCTATCACAATCCGAGCTACACCCAGTGTTTCCCCCGTCTCCCGTCGCGTGGCGATGAAAGCCATTTCTCGTTCGTAATCAATCTGAGTGTAGCGCGCCATCTGGGAATGTTCCAGTTCACGGACGAGACCAAAGAATCGAAAACGAATGTCTTCGGGATTGAGTTGAGCAATGAATTTGCGGTGCGCGGGCTCGTCCTCGGGGCGGATAGGCCGCAGGTCGAGCGGCCGGCCGTCGAACTCAATCGTCTCCTGCAATTCGTGGGGATAAGGCCGTATGGCCAAACGTTGAGAACCCTGCGTATCCGAGTGAACGACTTTCAAACGCGCATCCAGGGCTAGCACACCCTGTGCATTAGCCAGTAGCGGATTGATATCCAGCTCGCGCACCTGAGGGATATCGGCGATCAGTTGAGATAGCTTGATGAGCGTCAGATAGATTGCGTCCAAATTGGCAGCCGGGCGATCACGATAGCCAGCCAGCAGTTTCGCCACTCGCGTGCGCGATACCAGATCGCGCCAATGCCATATTCAATGGCGGCAAACTGACCGCGCGGTCGGCGATAATCTCGACGGCCGTGCCTCCTTGACCGAACAAAATAACTGGTCCAAAGATGGGATCCTCGCTGGCGCCACAAATCAGCTCGTGGGCAGCAGTCCAGCTAACCATTTTCTGAACCGTAAAACCCAGGATCCGGGCGGTGGGGTGCCGTTCTTGGACTCGGGAGAGCATGCTGGCCGCCGCGCTTGCAACCTGCTCGCTGCTCTCCAATCCGAGGGCTACACCCCCGACATCGGATTTATGCGTAATATCAGGCGAGAGAATTTTGAGGGCTATGGGGAAACCGATCTGCTCAGCCAGCTCACTACAGGCTTGCGCGGATGTGGCGACTCGCGTTTCTACACTGGGGATGTGATAGGCATTCAGTACGTCCTTGGCTTCTGTCTCGGTGAGCAGTTGACGTCCCTCCGCCAGAACTTGAGCGATGATGCGTTGCGCTCGTCCGATATCTGGTACAAACTCCTCAGAGTAGGACCGGGGCGTCTCCAGCAGCGAGGCCTGATTGCGGCGGAAGTCGATCATCTGAGAAATGGCACCCACTGCATCCTCCGGGGAATGGTAGCTGGGGACACCATTTTGGACGAACAGTTGTTGAGCTCGAGCGACTGCCTTGCCACCCAGCCAGCAAGCGAATACGGGCTTAGAAAGCTGCTGGATGCAGGGCACCAGCGCTGATGCAATAGTCTCACTGGGCACGATGGCCGTTGGAGCCTGAATGAACAAGATGGCGTCGGTATGTGGATCCGCATCGACAATCCGTAGTGCATCGAGGTAGCGCTGGGCGGGAGCATCGCCAATAATATCGACGGGATTGCGTTTCGACCAAGTACCTGGGAGCACGGCGTCCAAGGCTTGGATGGAGTCCGGGGAGAGGGTGGCAATTTGCAAACCGCGGGCGATGGCCATATCGGTAGCCATCACGCCCGGCCCACCTCCATTGGTCACAATGGTCAAGCGTTCCCCAGGGATGGGCTTTGCCCGACCCAGCGTTTCCACGGCGTCGAACAGATCTTCGATGGAATCGACGCGTAACATGCCCGCGCGGCGAAAGGCCGCGTCGTAAACATCATCAGCTCCAGCCAACGCGCCCGTATGCGAAGCCGCCGCTTGTGCGCCTTCGGCCACGCGTCCGGCTTTAAGAACAATCACGGGTTTATTTCGGGCCGCCGCCCGAGCCGCAGACATAAACTTGCGCGCGTGTTTAACCGATTCGATATACAACAGGATCGAATGTGTCCCGGCGTCGCTTCCCAGAAAATCGAGGATGTCGCCAAAGTCAACGTCCGCGCTGTTGCCCAACGAAACGAAGTGCGAAAAGCCGATATCTCTGGTCATGGCCCAATCGAGAACCGCAGTTGCCAATGCACCCGATTGAGACACAAACGCAATCTGGCCTGGTTTGGCCATGCCGTGCGCAAAGCTGCCGTTGAGTCCAACACCCGGTACGATCAACCCAACACAATTCGGTCCCAAGATGCGTAGCAGCTTGGGACGCGCCGACTCGAGCATTAACTGTTGATAGGACTTTTGGCCGCCTACTGCCTTGGCCTCGAGCCCAGCCGTTAGCACAATCGCCGCACGCGTTCCAAGCTCGCCGAGCTGTGTTATCAAGCCGGGTACTGTGGCTGGAGGTGTGCAAATGATTGCCAGATCAGGATCTTGTGGCAAATCGGCAACGCTTGGGTAGCACAACACGCCGCCAACTGAAGCATACTTAGGGTTCACGGGCATGACCGGGCCCGAAAATCCGCCCAGCAGCAGGTTTCTCATGACCGTCGCGCCCACGCTGTTTGGACGAGTCGACGCGCCGATCAGTGCAATCGAACGCGGCCTAAATAGCGATTCCAAATTGCGAATGCTCATTTCTAGAAAGTACTGCCTTCCAGTCGATCCAACCGCCGTTCGAGGTCCTTCATCTTACCAAACAAGTGCAGCACGGCTTGCCGCACCTCCGCGTCGGACATCTGGTTGAGCAAGTTGTCGACATCATTGCGGTCCGCCATCAAAGCCTCGGCAAACGGCCCCGCACCTCGAGACATAGCCACCAACTCAGCCTGCAATTCCGAAATTCGCTTTTTCGCTGCGTTGAGTTGCGGGTGGTTCTCTCCCATACCCGACACCATGTCGCGCAGCCGCCCAAGCTCATGCTCTAGCTTGATCTCACGATTCGAGATTTCCTGTGGCGTCGCTACGCGTTCTTGGCCCGTCGTGCGTAAGGCCAACGGAGAAACGAGCAATAAACCAAGCAGACCCAGCAAAGCGAGCGAAGAACGACTCATCATATGGACTCCCAATAGCCAAACGCCAAACAACGTTGCCGTCCACGATAAGAAAGCAACAGGCAACCTAAACCGCATATGTTAGCTGCCCATCGCAGGTTTTGCAGCCCGCGAGGCCCGCTTCCCCGGATTGGAGGCACAATCATCCAGCTCACCTAAAGGCATCGAAGGTAGGCGACTAGAGCCAGAATATCTTCCTGCGAAAGTTCCAAATTTGCTGGATGTCGATGGTTGAGGAACACATCTTCCAGAGATAGACCGCGCGCATCATGAAAAAAACGCCGACGGTGCCGAACTCCGAGCAGCGATGGAGGATTAAACAGCCGGGTGCCGACGGCATCGTCCAAGCCGACGTCGTAGGTCTTGGAGGAAGTATAGCCGGGGGGGGTATGGCAATTCGCGCATTTCTTGAGATTGAAAAATCTGTTTTCCACGCTTGGTCAGCCTTTCATCCGGCGGTTCCCAGGAGCTGTCCGGCGGTTCGAGCGTGTGCATGTATGCTAGCAAGTCGTCCATCTGTTGTGCTTCCAAGGGTGTGCCATGCATCGTGTTCGCGATCGAGTTGGAAACTTGCTGCTGCAGGCTGGCCACCGACGCGTCCCACGCCCAGGGGCCGGTGTGCGCTACACCCAGTAGCGAGGGTACATGTTTGGCCGCTCCGAATGAACCATCGCTCAAATTATCGTTCAGCTGGTCGTTCGTGTGGCCTTCGGTATGGCAACTATGACAGCTCATCCAACCGTCAAGCGACAGGCGGCTATCGAAAAACAAGAGCTCGCCACGCTGGCTGGCGGACAATTCCGGCTGTTCACCGAGCTCGATGCGAGCTAGCTCGACGGCCTGGCTGGGGTCGACGATCGAGATGCAATCGGAAAACATATTCGCCACGTAGCACACACCGTCGGACAATACCAGCGAGACCGGCCGCTGTGCTACTTGTACGTACCGAAACCCTGCGAGCTGCGTCGCTTCGGCGATGGAAATCTGCCCCACTCCCGACAGCAGCACAAGCAGCCTGCCGTCGGGGGCAAGCAAGATCTTGCCCGGGTCGCCTGCTGCCTCGCCAGGACCACCCAAGGGTGTTGCTATGCGGGCGTGATCCAGTTCGGCCAGCGGATCGAATACCGACTGCTGCGGAAGGTGGACCAGTTGATTGGCCAGCATATTGCCCCAGTGCACGTCATCGCGAGTAGAATATGCCAGCGGGTTGAGCTCTTGCATGGAAATGACCAGCTGCTGGGCCGTCCATGCCAGACCACGAATGTTGTGACCGGTCAGGCTGCGTGAAGAAAGCACCTGCAGCGGACCTGTGTCGATCACGGCCACATGGGCCGCGAAGGCTCCGGCCGCAATCAGCCTGTTTCCGTCGTCAGTCAGGCATATTTCAAGTGGCTCGAAATCCAGAGTCAATGAGCCGACCAAGCGTGGGGCAGTGCCGTCTGAGGGTAAAGCAATTTTGGAAAGACGGCGCGACCAGCTCGAGCTGACGTAGGCTGTCTGTGTGGCGGGATCAAAAACGATCCGCTGTGGATGTTGCGGCAAGTCGATGCTGTCGCTGATCTGCCAGCCCGTGTCGCTAGCCGTTAACGAGACCAGTTGATGATTTTGCTCATCGAGGACCAGCAGACGCTCGTCGGCAAGCTGCACATCGCTCAGGCGGCCGCCAATCGATATTTCGTCGACAACGCTTCTCGATACCAGGTCCAGCACGGAGAGTGTTCCGCTTTCTCGGTTGGCTGTAAACAGCTGCCTACCATCTGCAGAGACGGCCAGGGCCACCGGGCGTCGTAAGCGGGCTTCCGCCGCTCCGCTGGTCGCCCAGGGTACCACGCACAGCCACAGCAGCGATAAAGCGCTACCAAACGACCTTCCATACATCACTTGTCTTCTTGTGCTGCGCGGGGTTGCGATAGTAGTTGAACCGCCTGGGCTATCCACTGATCGATTTTTTCAGCCTGCAAGTTCAAACCGCTGTTATAGAAAGTTGATGTTGGCACCGGCGTTTCCGCAGACAATGGTACTCGGACTCCAGGTGGTGACGCAGCCCACAGGCCGCCGGCGGCTGCAGTCATTTCCAGGTTGAATTCGGACAGCGGCCGGCCATCACCGCGTTGCAGCAGAGAGGTCGCGATTTGCAGATATCTCGCCACTGGGCAATGCAATCCTGGAGTGTACGTAATCGGGACCAGCTGACATTTGGCCAACGACCAGTGCCCGCTCTTGATCGCGCAGAGCCGCGGCCAAGAATTTTGCACCAGTGCTGCTACTGGGCGATACGAGCACCACCATGGGCACAGCGCTGAACAGGCTGCCCGGTCGAGCGGAATGCGTTGTACTGGAGTTCCCCGTTTTTACCTTGACAATCGCCCCCCGGTCCAAGAACTGATCGGCGAGCAAGACGATATCGTGCAAGGTACCACTCGCATTGCGCAAATCGAGAATGATACCCTGCACTGCTTTGCCTCGTAGGCTGACTTCGATCTTGTTGAGTTCGTGTACGCTACTGGGGCCTACCTGTTTTATGTTCAATACAAAAATTCCGCGGGAGGCGTCGAGTTCGTATTGCCACTCGCCAGGCCTCTCCTGACTGACACCCTCGATGGTTGGAATGAAGGTCACATTCCTGGTAACGGTGATCTCACGCGGGGCAGCATCGGAGGGCTGTTTCAAAAGTAGTTTGACCTGCGTCCCTGCCTCGCCTCGCAACGCGTGGACGATCTCCGTCAAATCCTTGCCCTTGGTCGGCGAGTCGTCAATCTCCAAAATGCTGTCACCTTCCAATACGCCAGCCTTGAAGCCTGGACCATCGTAAAACAGCTTTGAAATTCGAGGTTCTCCGTCGCTGGTCGTGAGTGCAATGCCAATACCCACGTAGCGATTGGCATCTAGCTGTTCTTGCACGCGAGCTTCGTCGGCGGCCAGCAGTCGTCCGCCTCCGGGTAGACACTCCAACATGCCCGTTACAAAACAATCCGCAAGTTCCTGCTCGGATGCAAAGGCTGAAACTCCTTGCACAAAGGGGGTCTCTGAGAATTGTTCGATGATCGAATCGAGAAAGGCTGTGAATTGCTGATCACTGGACAACTTTGAGATGCTCTGGCTCAAATCTCGCGGGCGCTCGCCCGCCTTGTCAAACACCGCTCTTGCACCGCAGAGCAACATCTGCTGTCGCGTGGGAGGATCAATGTGATGGGCCAGAACCAAGTCGATTACATCCAAGCATCGGCGGCTGGTTTGTTCGCTGGAGACTTGGGCATGCGTTTGCAATCCCAGGGCATTGGTCAACAAAGCAATCAGCAAAAACTGCATTTGCCAGAACTGGTTTCGCATGAAATTCGCTTGCATCAGCTGTTCTCCATCAATTGCGATTGGGCAAGGTACAGTCCCCAGTCGGCCGATCTTTATGGGATGACAGTATACCGGCAAGTGGATCAGAAAGTCATTTGCGGTCAGCAACTCAGGCTGTGCCCTTTAGGTAGGCCTGTCGTTGCGATTCAGGAAATCTTTCGATTGCATAGCGAAGCATGGTGCGAGGCATGCTTTTGTAGTGTGACTGCAGGAAGGCAATTTCGACTGCCAAGTCACGTTTGCCGACTTCACGTAACATCCAGCCGACGGCCTTATGAATCAGCTCTTGCGGGTCATTTAGCAAACTTCGAGCGATACGCAGTGTGTCCTCAAAGTCATTCTGCTTGATATATGCCAAGGTGGACGTCATGGCGATGCGGCGTTCCCACAAATTCTCTGATTTGGCCCATACATACAGCGGTTTTCGCGAACGATCGGCCAGATAGGGGCCTGGAATCCAGTGAGCCGAGCTATCCACTAAATCCCAGTTATTGATGAACTGCATATGCCGACAATAGGAGTCATAGATCTGCTTGCGTTCGGCCGGCTTTGCCTTGGTGAACTGGAGAACGAAAATCAGCAATGCCAACAGTCGTTCCTCGTGAACCTCAGATTGCAGTAGTTGTTCAACTTGGCTGGTTTCTAAGTCGCTGTTCTGCCTGGCTACCCTCCGTAGCACCGGCACGCGAACGCCAATGAATCGATCGCCCTCGCCATATTCGCCTGCTCCTGTTTTGAAGAAGCCTTGCGAGTGCTGTGCAATCTGCGCATCTCCAATTTCTAGCAAGTGCTTCTTGAGACATTGGACGCGATTCATGAAGCGGTATCCTAAGATTTTATTGTAATTCGATCTACTTTGGCCGCAGGCCGGAGTTGAAGGGACTACCGCATCTATTTCCAACTATCCCTGCTGTGCATGGGGATGCTGCTTCGGCTCTAAAGGGGATTCAACCTCGACTGAAATATTGTGCTACGATCAGCATTAGCTTGCCCGCAGGGAATACAAAAGGTGAATGAAAATGTGGTTGCGTTCAGCTTGGCTATCGACATGTCTAGTACTGGCAAGCATGTTCACGGTGTCCGCCGACGAGCCAGGTCCACTGGAATTGTTCGAGCAGCGCATCATGCCCATTTTCAAATCGCCGAATCCCTCCAGTTGCTTGCAGTGTCATTTGTCCGCTGTCGACTTGAAAGACTACATTCTACCATCGAGTCGCGATACATTCTTGGCCCTACGAGACCAAGAGCTAGTAGATGTTAAACGCCCGCTGGATTCGAAGATTCTGCAATTGATCAACATGGGCGAACTTGATCCGGATGCAGTTGCCACTCGCATTCATGCAAAAACGAGAACCGCCGAGTACCAGGCGTTTTCTAGCTGGATTGTGGCTTGCTGCGCGGATCGGGAATTAGTTGAACATAGCCCGCAAACGCAACTTGAGATTGGTCCCAAGCGTTCCTTGCCTGTCATTCGCCATAATCGCAAGGATCGAGTGCTGGATTCCTTTGAACGCCATATCTGGTCACAGCGGATGCGTTGCTTTCCTTGCCATACCCCCGCAGAGATCGATGCCACGAATCCGATGCACGTCGAGCCTGCCAAACGCTACCGTGAGTATATCCAGCAGTACGGTGCACGGATGAATTTATTCGCGGCTACTCCCCAGCAGACGTTGAAGCAAATGCTGGCCACCAGCCGCAAGCCAAACAACGGAGCTCTGCCGTTGATCAATTCTCAGTCGCCTCTGAATAGTCTGTTGCTGCTGAAGCCGACGGCCAAATTGCCAGCCAAGCAAGCCGACGGAACGCTTGCGAAACCTTCTTCTGCTCTGCCAGTTAGCCATGCCGGGGGATTGAAAATGCACAAAGACGACCATTCCTACAAGGCATTTGCAGCTTGGTTAAGCGACTATGCGCGATCTGCGCAGAATGGCTATGAGTCCGCCGACGATTTGCCTCGTGACAATTGGCTTCCAAGCGAGATTGTCCTCCGAATCATCGATACGCCCGAGGACTGGCCGCTGATGTCGACTGTACAGTTGTTTGTTTATGCGGCAGACGAACACAATCGGGATGGGCAGAACAGTGACCCAATTGCCTTTACGCAGGGCAAGGTCACCCCGCGGCGGATCGTCAACGGGCCGCTATTCTTGTTTGAACGAACCGGCGGGCTAGCGAATTCTCCTGATCTACCGCCAGGCAAGTATATTGTTCGAGCAGTTCTGGATTCAAACGGCCTGCTCGAACAAGACCCGAGCCGACTGCTCGATCGACAGACGCCTGTAGCTTCGGTCGAATTGGAAGCGCAATGGAAAACTGGATTCAAAAATGCTCAAATTATCGATGGCCGCCTGATTCACGCGGGGTCTGATAAGTAAGACGTTCATTGCCGAACTGATTTTCGAACACGCGTCTCGCTCTAAGTTGCTGGTCAGTTCTTGCGACTCCTGAACTCGTCCAGCTAATCGTGCATGGCGCTCAATTCCAGCCAGCGTTCTTCGGCGGTGCCCAATTCCATTTCCAAGGCTTTCACGTCATTGTGAATCTGCAGGGCTTCTTGCGGATCGGTAGAAACCATGAGCTGGGCATTTAGCTCGGTGCGCTGAGCATCGAGCGTTCTAATGGTGCGTTCGAGGTTCTTCAGTTCTTTTTGGATCTTACGTGGGTCCAACTCGCTAGCGCGCTCGGAGGCCGTGGCAGAGGGCTTGGACTTCTTGGACACGCGCGATGGAGTACGTGTGCGTTCCCCGTCCTCGATTTCCTTGTTGATGTAATACAGATACGCATCATAGTCGCCGCCATAGTTCTTGGCGGTACCATCTCGGACCTCGATGATGTTGGTGGCCAGACGCTTCATGAAGTGCCGATCATGGCTGGTGAAGATGACCGTGCCGCGATAGTCGAGCAAGCCGTCAACCAGGCTCTCCACCGTTTCGACATCCAAGTGGTTACCTGGTTCGTCCAATACGAGAACGTTGTAGGTGCCCAGCAGCAAGCCGGCCATGCACAGTCGTGCCCTCTCGCCGCCCGAAAGCACTTGAATCTTCTTGCGTACATGGTCATCGCGAAATAGCAAAGATCCAGCCACGGCCAAAATCTGTTGATTGGTTGTACCCGGAGTGGCCTTGAGTTCCAAATAGTCCAATACGGTTTGCTTGGGGTCCAAGCTGCCGTAGACGTGTTGAGCATAAACACCGATCTCGCAATGATGTCCCCAGCGAACATGGCCGTCGAGCGGCGAGAGCGAGCCCACCAAGGTTCGCAACAGCGTCGTCTTGCCCTGCCCATTGTCGCCCACAATTGCCGCCCGCTGACCATGTTCAATTTCAATTTGGATATTGCTGGCCACCTGGTGATCGGGATATCCAATCGACAGATCGATCATGCGCACGGCAGGCCCTTGCCTGGGTGTTACGATTGGGGCGCGAATCGACGCAGTCGGCAGGTCGGCGGCGATTTCCAATGTCTGCAAGCGCTCAAGCTGTTTGCCCTTGGACCGTGCCTGGCTGGCGGTACTGGCCCGGGCACGATTCTTGTCGATGAATTTTTGCAGATGTTTCTGTTTGGCCTCGACGGCAGCATTGACGCGTTCATCATGCTCGCGCCGTTCCGCCTGGTAAACCAAGAAGTCCTCAATTCTGCCGGGGTACATCGTCAACTTACCGCGTGACAGATCCAGCGTATGATCGCAGGTAGCCTGTAAAAACGAGCGATCGTGCGAGACGATCAAAGCGGCCTTATTGAAGTTGCGGAGGAAATGCTCGAGCAAGATCTGCGTGCGAACATCCAAGAAGTTGGTTGGCTCGTCCAGCAGCAACAGGTTGGGCTCTTGCAAGAACAGCGACGCCAGCTTGACCCGCGTTTGCCAGCCGCCGGAAAGCTCGGAAACGGGGCCATTTAGATAACTGCCCTTGAGTTCAAATTCGGCTCCCACCTCCCCGCACCGCCAATCGGGCTGGCCGCTATCGCGCATCAAGAAGTCAAGCGCCGACTCGCCCGGCTGAAAGGGATCGTGCTGCCGGAGATAGCCGATTCTCAAACTCGAATGGCGAGTGATTTCACCTTTTTCGAGTTCTTCCTCTCCCAAGAGAACGCGCAGCAAGGTGGATTTGCCCGCTCCATTGCGGCCCACAAAACCCACTTTGACGTTGTCGTTCAACGTGGCTTCGGCCTCGTCCAAGAGCAGCTGTGGTCCGTAGCTCTTCGCTCCGACTTGGCGCCCGTCTGTAAACTGAACCTGCTAGGTGAATTAATTCTGTTCTACGCTGAGTACGCCCATCTATCGTCGTCGGCTTGCAATTCACCGCTCCATAGAGAGCCCGTTTTGGGAAGAGCATACGATAACTGCTTACAGGTTCTGCTGGGCGCAGCATTGGCGGTTCCAGCGCAGTCGCTACTATTTCTGCCGAGCATGCGATCCAAGAATCGGACGTCTAGTCGCCTCGGGAAAGTGTTGATAGGCGTGGAAGTACTCAAACGTTAAATAACCATCGTAGTTGATAGCATCGAAAGCCTCCAGCACCGCCGGCCAATTGGTTGTACCATCCAGCAGGGGACGAAAGGCTTCCAGCGAATGGTCCGTGCCTTTCTTGGTGTACTCCTTCAGGTGCACATTCTTGATGCGCTTGCCGAGAATGGGGATCCAATGCTCGGGGAATTGGTACTCCATGATATTGCCCGTGTCAAAATGCACTTTGATATGCTCGCTGCCGAAGCTGTCCACGAACTCGACCATCTCAAACGGACTGAGCAGGTAGCCATTGAAAAAGATGTTTTCCATGTTGAGCGAGACGCCCAATTTTTCGGCAGACGGTAAGAGCTGGGCAATGGCCTCCCGCGCACGGCGATCGCACACATCATTGGGTGTTGGATCATGGTCTGGCCGCCAAGGCATGTGCACCGCCCCAGGTACGACCAGCAGATTTTCAACTTGCAATTCATGAGCCGCAGTGGTCATCAGGGCTGCTAATTCCAGCCCCCGCGCCCGCTCCTGAGGGTCATTGCTGGTCAAAGGATAAGGCCAGAATAAAAACGAGCACAGACCGCTGATGGCGATCCCAATTTCCTCCGCCATATGACGGATGGCCTGCAGGCTGGCCGGCGTGGCTGCGGGAGATAGGTCATTTTCCAAGTCGTAATTCAGTTCAATGCCGTCAAAGCCCGCGTCCTTGGCCAGCTGCAGGCACTCGCGGAGTGTCATCTTCTGGGGATAGGGAAAGGCCCATAGGTTAATTGATTTCTTCATGGCATAAGCCTTGCGGGCAACTGGCGGAAGGCTGGGGCTGGCCGCATCTTGCTGGCCGGCAAGCAGACCGCTGGAAAGTACGCCCGTAGAAAACGCGGCATAGGACAACAGTTGGCGACGGTTGTGTTTTGCAAACTCGGACATGGGCAAACCTTTGCAATCAGAAAACTTGGCAGGCGGGAGATGCAGGACAAAGACCCCTGCAGATCCCTGAACCAGGGGGAAGTGAACCAGGGGGCAGTGCCTAGCGTGGCGGCTTACTTGGCTTGCAATTCGATCAGCCCAAACAAATGTCCACCGACTTCACCGTGAGCCCAGGTGCCGGCGTACTTGTCCTTGTGCAACACGACACGTGCCGAAAAGGTCCCAAAACCTGGGAGGGTCAGGTCGTCGAGGGTGAGCACGGGTGTCGTGCCCGCCCATTTAACTTCGATGGGCACCGGCAAAGTTAAATCACGTTTGCCGTACTTGATGCGGGCAGTGATTACCCACAGGTCTCCTTCGGCTTGTTTCTCAACCTTCTCGATCTCATAGGACTCCTCCTTGAGCTCCGTCAGCGGCTTGCCGTCGAGAGTGTACTGCCCGGTCATTTTCGCGCCGGTCAACAGTTTGGTGAATTTGGCATACAGTGCCTGCTGGTCACTATCGGATGTTGCCAGGTTGGCGAGCGTGTCTCGTCCACGACGGGCTTGGCCAGCCCGCCGGGTTCTTGGAAAGGCCCACGGAATCAGACAGAAAAGAATCGAGAAAGCAGTTGCACTACGGAATAACATGGATTGCCTCATCGGGTAAGAGGGAAATGGTTTCAGCGAGAACGTGGATTTGCCGCTAACAGCAGATGGCTCACCCCGCCTCGCGGTGATATGTCCTTCGGTATACTTCGCGGAAATCACTTTGGGTCATCGGGCGTGGGATTAAAAGTGCCTGTCCATTGGCTGGTGGCGTCGCTGGCTAATTGGTCAAGGGAATCTTCGGCAACGCCAACGCCACTCAGGCTGGTTTCCAGGCCAGCCATGTCAACCAATTGTCGCACGAATTCGGCAAGTAGTGCGGGATCGCCATGGTCCCCAACGCAGTCTTGGCCAAGTGGCGTATGGGCTACATCCCTCCAAAGATCCTGATAGAGGCTGCCGACTTGCTCGCCATTGAAACGAATGACTTGCGGCAACATCATGCCTACCGCTTGACCGTGCGTCACACCGTATCGCGCCGTCAGCGGATTGGCCAACGCGTGGGCAGCTCCTAGCATACTGGTTTCGATGGCTAGCCCGGCAAAAAAGGCACCCAACTGCATTTGCCCACGGGCCTCCAAGTCTGCCGGATCGCGTAGCACGATCGGAAAACCGCTACTGAGCAATTGCCAAGCCTGTCGGCTATAACACACGCTCAGCGGATTTCTAGCCTTGGATACATAGGACTCGAGAGCGTGGGAGATGGCATCGATGCCGGTCAGGGCCGTTAAACGCGGTGGCTGGGTAAGGGTCAATTCGGGATCGAGCAAGGCGATGCGGCAGGCGGCGCGAGGGTCGCCACAGGCCATCTTGAGATGCGTATCCACCTGGCTGATGAGCGCAAAGGACTGGGCTTCGCTGCCGGTCCCGGCCGTGGTCGGCACGGCAATCATGGGCAGCATGTCTGACGTGGCTTTACCGATACCCCAGTAATCCTCCATCTTGCCACCGCAAGAATAAATGAAGTTGATCCCCTTGGCGCAATCCATCGAACTGCCCGCCTCCCAGCCCAATGAGCAGGTCGGGTCGTGTCTGCTGGGCGACGGCGACGCCGGCCGTTACGTCCGCCGTGGAGGGATTCTCATGGACCCCCAAAAACACATCGACGTGTAAGCCTGCCCGCATCAACGCGTCGACGCCGTGCTGGAAATGCCCAGCTGCGACGACCCCTGCATCGCTAACCACCAGCACGCGCTGCGCCCCAAGTTCGCTGGCCAACTCTCCCAGCCTCTCTATGGCCCTGGGCGCAAATACGAGTCGAGTTCGATGCTGGAAATCGATACTTTGCATAGCGACGCTTTATGCTTTCAGGGCGGTAGGTGGAAAACCAAAAGCGACCCACATTTCTAGGCCTAATGAGGATCTTCTGCGGGGAGGGGTGGCTTGCCAATTGCGGAGAGTTCATCAGATTTTAGCCGAAACGACAAACCTCCGCGCGGGGGAGGCGGGGTGGCACTTCCTCCACACAGCCCGGGCAACTAAAATCCGCCTGCATGTAAAGTCCCAACCCCCTTTGCTAGAGTGACGCTATGGATACCCGCACGATTACCCCAGCCCGTCTAGCTGAAAGTGTTATTGCCGTCCCGCCGCTTGCCCGCGATGCGAGTTTTCGCGTGGATGCCGCCGAGAACCGACGGCTAATTCGCTTCATCGAGGCCGGGGGCGTTAGCACGCTGCTTTACGGGGGTAATGCGGTGTTCTATCACATTCGTCCCAGCGAATACGCACTCATTTTGCAGATGCTGGTGGAAGAGGTGGCAGCCGAGACGCTGGTGGTACCAGCCGTAGGGCCAACGTTTGGAGTCATGCTGGACCAGGCTGAGGTCTTGAGTGATTTTAATTTCCCCAGCGTGATGGTCCTACCCCAGCGAGATGTGGCCGATGAAGCGGGAATCGCTATGGGCATTCGGCAATTCGCCGAGGCCTATGGCAAGCCCATCGTGCTGTACCTCAAGCACGATCGCTGGCTATCTGCCGATCTAGTCGGGAAAATGTACCGTGGCGGGATGATCAATTGGATCAAGTACGCGGTTGTCCGCGAGAATCCGGCCGAAGATCGCTACCTGCGAGAGGTTCTGGCGGAAGTCCCCAGCGAGATTGTCGTCAGTGGAATAGGCGAGCAACCGGCCATCATTCACATGCGGGACTTTGAGATCAACAGTTTCACCAGCGGTTGCGTGTGCGTGAACCCGGCCCTGTCGATGGAAATGCTCCGGGCCATCCAAGCCCAAGACTACCTGCGGGCCGAGCAAATCCGCCTGATCAATTTGAGCCCCTCGAAGATCTGCGAAATCAGATCCATCCCATTCGCGTGCTGCACCGTGCCGTTGAACTGGCCGAGATTGCGGCCACCGGCCCCATGCTTCCATTGTTGGGCGAGCTGAGCGTGGAAGAAATCAAGCCTGTCGCCGCTGCCGCCAATGCATTGATGGCATAGCCCGCGGTGCCCAAGTTTTACAAGTCTTTTACAGGTTATTTGCACGATTCAGAAGTCTAAACGCGTGCTTCAGCGTTTAATCCTGTGATGGGCAACCGAGGTTGGTTGTCGCAGGATGAAACCTATTCTCTGCCTCGCTGCGTTACCGCGGCGAGGGCAAAAAGGAGCACGCCATGATGAGATCTACTTTGCGCAACCTGTCGCTAACGATTGGCTTACCAGTCTTAGTGCTCTTGCCGGCGACTCTGTCGGCCAAGCAAATCCAATTGGATGTGGCGCTCGCCCAACCAACGATGTTTACGGGCAATGATGAAAAGGCAACCACGAATTACGTCCGCGTAGGGCTAACGGGCTGTGATCTGCCGGCAGAAAAGGAACGCATGCCGGTGAACGTGGCCATCGTTATTGATAAGTCTGGCTCGATGCAGGGCGAGAAAATTGAGCAGGCGCGCAATGCGGCAATCCAGGCGGTGGATCGATTGCGGGATAGCGATATTGTTTCCATCGTCACCTACGATTCCTCTGTAACGGTCGTAGTGCCTGCTACCAAAGCCTCCGATCGCGAGTCCATCAAAGCCAAGATCGGTGGCATCATGCCCAGCGGCAATACGGCCCTGTTCGCCGGCGTGAGCAAGGGCGCAGCCGAAGTCCGTAAGTTCCTCGACCAGCAACGCGTCAATCGCGTGATTCTGCTATCTGACGGATTGGCCAATGTGGGGCCTCAATCGCCCGCTGAGCTGGAGCAATTGGGTGAGTCGTTGATCAAGGAGGGCATTAGCGTTTCGACCATGGGCCTCGGACTGGGTTATAACGAAGACCTGATGAGCCGCCTGGCGCTGGCCAGCAGCGGAAACCATGTGTTTATCGAGGATGCAGAAAACCTGGTTCAAGTGTTCCAAAGCGAATTTGATGACGTGTTGAGCGTGGTGGCCCAACAGATCCACATCCGAGCTGAATTGGCCGAGGGAGTTCGCGCTGTCAAAGTCCTGAACTATCCTGCGGAGATCACGGGACAGCAGGTTTCGATTGAACTCGGTCAGCTGGTCGCGCAGCAAGAACGCTACTTTGTCATCGAAGTGGAATTGCCCGTGGGTGAAAACGGACAGCAAGCCCCGGTTGCCAGCGTCGCTGTGGAATACATGAATATGCTGACCGAAACCACGGACAAGCTAAGCTCGGCGGTACAGGTCAGGTTCACCGATTCCAAAGAAATCGCAGAGAAGGATGTCGACAAGGAGATCTTAGCCTCCTGCGTGATCCAAATTGCCAACGAGAAGAATCGTCAGGCCACCGATCTCCGCGATGCAGGCAAAGTTGAGGAGGCTCGCAAATTATTATTGACCAATGCAAGTTTCCTGAAGCTGAATTTCGATAAGCTGGGTATCGCCGAGCTCGAGTTGCGTTGTACGCTCAACGAAACTCAGGCCCAGAACCTGGACTCGAAGAACTGGAGCGCGAATCGCAAGTTGATGCGTGAAGCACAGCAAGTCGATGCCGTCCAACAGCTTTATGGCGGTAGCGGCCAAAAGACCGATTACAAAAAGAAATAATTAACTCTATGAAATCTACGTCCGTCGGCACCTGGGGCGAACAACGAATCGAACTCGGCCAAACCAAGAATATCAGGCTCACCGTCAGCGAGAGCTACAGCGGTATGGAAGTTCGTATTCCCATTCAGGTGCGACGCGGCGTGGAAGACGGGCCAACGGTTTTCATCACGGCAGCCTTGCACGGAGATGAGATCAATGGCACCGGAGTGATCCGGCAACTAATTCTGGATGGCAAGCTAGCCATTACACGCGGCAGTCTGATTCTTGTCCCCGTGCTAAATCTACTGGCCTTTGACCGACATTCGCGTTATCTGCCCGATCGCCGTGACCTGAATCGCTGCTTTCCCGGAACAGCTGATGGCAGCCTGGCCAGTCGCATGGCCAAGAGGATATTTGATGAGATCGTTCGCCGCAGTGACTTCGGGATTGATCTGCACACGGCCGCCTTGAGACGTACCAATTACCCCAACATCCGGGCTGACATGAGCCATCCCCAGATCGCGCAAATCGCGAGGGCTTTCGGCACGGAGTTGGTGTTGGCGGGCAGCGGTCCCAGTGGTGCCCTGCGGCGGGAAGCATGCCGTGCCGGCTGCCCAACCATCGTTTTCGAAGGCGGCGAGGTGTGGAAGGTTGAGCCGAGTATCGTGGAGTCCTCCATCCGCGGAATCACCAATGTGCTGCGGCAACTTGGAATGCTGGAGGGAGAGCCAGATGTTCCCCCGCAACAGACGATCCTCACCAAGACCAAATGGATGCGCGCCGAGCGCGGTGGTTTTCTTCAGTTCCACATCAAGCCAGGTGATGTGGTCGAGAAGAACCAGGCCTTGGCTACCAATACCAGCCTATTAGGCGTTGAAAAAAGCGTGCTCTATGCACCCTTCAGCGGTGTGATCATTGGCATGACCACGCTGCCGGCGGTGACGCCCGGAGAACCAGTGTGCCACATCGGGCTGCTGCCCAAGCATATGCAGCCCAATCGCATGTCACAGAAGCGTTCCCAAGATGAAGGTCTGGAAGAACGCTTGCTGGAAGAGCTGTCGACCAACGTGTTGGTGGTCGAACGCCAGGACGATCCCGCGTCCCAGCGCTGAGCCCAAGCGGAGCTTAGGATTTCCGCGCCTGAAGCTCGGCCCTGGCCAGACACTCTGCGAAGTCCCGGCGGCCTACCGGCTTTTGCAGGTAGGCTATCATGCGCCCCGCGGGTGGACGAGGTAAACAGTCGGGTTCGTCGTCGGCGGTTACGACAATGAACGGAAAATGGCAGCTCTCCAAAATATCCAAGCCTGCCTCGCTGCGCAGGTTTACGCCGGTGATCAATACATCGGGCTGATACTCGTGGCAGGCCTCAATCAATTGCCCCGCCGTGGGCACACTGGCCACAACACAATGACCCAATTCTGGTATGATCCTAGCGTAGTATCGCAGCATTTCCGGATCGTCGTCTGCAACGATAATTCGCAATGAGTACGTCATAGACTGCTGCCGCAGCAATTCATATGCCAGCCGCCTGAAATGCGATCCTGAGCCCTGCAGAATACCGGATCCTCCAGCTCTCGGCTTTGATTCCAAGGGGGCGAAACCGCTGGAGACGAGTCGGTTTTGCAGCCGTTTTTGGCCCCAGCGTTGAGGGGCAGGCCCCATTTGAGAGAAATCCTAGTTGGAATGAAACGAGCGATTCCTTGAGAATATTAATTGTTGAGGATGACGCGGACACAAGTGCTAATCTGTGTGACATTCTGGAACTCGATGCACACACTACCGTGGTCGCTGCCTCGGGCAGGTCCGCCGAACGCCGTGTCCTCGAGCAGCGGATCGATGTCGTTATTCTGGACCGACGTTTACCCGATGGAACGGCCGAGAAATTGCTGCCGCGTCTGCGGCAGCTGCGCCTAATACCGACGTGATTGTGGTAACCGGTTACGCCGATTTGGACGGCACAATCGCTGCCCTGCGGGAGGGTGTCGCGGATTATATTCTGAAACCAGTCAATCCCAATGCGCTGCGATCGAGCTTGAACCGCATCCAAGCCCGACGGCGCATCGCCCACGAATTGCACTCCGAGCAGGAGCTGGTTGATCAAATCTTTCGGATGGCTGAGGCCATTGTGCTGATCCTGGACACCCATTGTCGTGTACAGAAGTTCAACCCCTACCTGACTAAGGTTGCCGGCTGGCAGTTGGAGGAGGTACTAGGATTGGACTGGTGCGATACGTTCATACACTCAGCGGATCGCGACATGGTGCGTCAATACTTCAAGCAAACCTTGGCAGGCCTGGAAACCCATGGGATCGTGAACGGCATCGTCACCAAGGCTGGTCGGACCTTGCAGGTGCGGTGGTCCAATACAACGCTCAAGGATGAAGCTGGGAGAGTGGTAGCTGTGTTGGCGGTAGGCTTGGATGTGACCGAGGTGGTCGAAGCACAGGAGCGCGTTCTGCAGTCCGAGCGACTGGCGGCTATTGGGGAGACGATGACGGCTCTCGCCCACGAAAGTCGAAATTCATTGCAGCGTATACAGGCCAGTACGGAGATATTGGAATTGGAATTGGAAGGGCATGAGCAAGCGTTGGCAGATCTGAGGTCTATCCGGCGGGCAACCAGCGATTTGCATGGCCTGCTGGAAGAATTGCGTTCCTTTGCCGCCCCCATTAATCTGCAGTTGGAAGCTTGTGACCTGCCTTCGATTTGGCGACAGGCCTGGCAATATTTGCATGCCCACCGTGGATGGGAAAAAGCCGTTTTGCGTGAGGAAGTGCACATTTCACACACGGTTCACAGCCTGGACAAGCAACGTATGGGGCAAGTTTTCAGAAACCTCTTTGAAAACTCGCTGGCAGCCTGTAGCGACGGAGCCCAGATCGTCGTGTGTCTGCAGCCAACCGGGCCACACGGCATCGAGATCTCGGTCGCCGACAACGGCTCTGGCATGACACAGGAGCAGCGAGCGCGGATGTTCGAAGCTTTTTATACTACCAAGCCGACTGGCACCGGCCTGGGATTGCCAATAGTGCGGCGCATTGTGGAGGCCCACCAAGGGTCGATTGGCGTCGATGAAAAAGCGGCGTCAGGTACCAAGATCATCATTCAACTGCCCGTCGAACCACCGCAGGCTCCCCCATCGACATGAACATGGATTCTCAACTCAGGCTGGCCCAGCTCGAAGCCATTTTGAACAGCGCTGTCGATGCGATTATTACCATTGACCAGTTGGGTTGCATTCAGTCTATCAACCCCGCAACCGAACGTATCTTCGGATACACTACGGCTGAATTGCTCGGCCAAAATGTAAGGCTGCTCATGCCGGCGGAGTATAGCGCAGCAGCACGATGCCTATCTCGAAAATTATCAGCGCACTGGACTACGCAAGATCATTGGCATTGGTCGCGAGGTGACCGGTCAGCGAAAGGATGGCTCGACGTTTCCCATGCACTTGGCCGTCAGTGAATTTGAAGTAGGCAAGCGGAGGATGTTCGCAGGCATCGTGCGGGATATTTCCGTCCTCAAGCAGACCGAAGCAAAGCTCACGCAGCTCAACGAAGATCTCGAAAAAAACATCCAGGAAAAGACCCGTGAGCTGCGCGAGACTCAGGCTGAGTTATTGCGTATCGAAAGGCTGGCGACGCTGGGGCAGTTGTCAGGCAGCATTGCCCATGAAATCCGAAATCCACTGAGTGCCATCAAGACCTCGGCCTACTTTCTATTGCATGCCCAGCACCCATCGCCAACCAAAGCCAGGGAACATCTCGAACGGATTGATCGGCAAGTGAGCATGATCGATAATGTCATTACCGCTTTAACGGATGTCGCGCACGCCACAGCCCGACCTGCGGCCGCAGTGCCTGGAGCAGCACATACGGGAGGTGCTGAAGCTGATCATCATCCCCAGCAATATTGAACTGGTTTTGCAACTCCCAGCTCAGTTACCAGCTGTGTTGGCCGACGGTAATCAGCTGCCGATTGTGCTCAAGAACCTCATCTGCAATGCGCGCGACGCCATGCCCGAGGGCGGTACCCTCACCGTGGGGGCGAGCACGGATGTGGCCAAAAAAAGCGTGACCCTCTTTGTTCGGGACACTGGCATTGGTATCGCGCCGCAGGATATACTGCGAATCACCGAACCCCTATATTCGACGAAGGCTCGCGGGATGGGACTGGGGCTAGCCATCTCGAAGGCGATCATTCAGAAGAACCAGGGACAGTTGCGGTTTGACAGCCAACTCGGCAAGGGCAGTATCTTTTCAGTTGATTGGACCACCGCTGATGGCGAAGCTTGAAACCATGGAACCAGTTGCCTGCAAAACAGTGCTGGTCGTGGATGATAACGAGGATATTCGCTCCAGCATCAAAGACATTCTGGACGATTTGGGGTACTGCACCGAGACAGCCCATGACGGGCCTAGCGCGCTGCGCTTGCTGTCCGAAAGGCACTACGACGTTGCCATCTTGGATTACAAAATGCCGGGCATGGATGGCGACAGATTGCGCCGAGAGATTAAGCGCTTACGGCCGGAAACCGCGTCGATCATGGTAACGGCCTTTGCCGGGAACGATGGCCTTCGATTGGCCGCGGAAGCCGGTACTTTTCCGGTGCTGCCCAAGCCGCTGAATATTTCTGAATTGCTGCCATTAGTTGCCTCAGCAGCCAATCGCTAGCAGAGTGTTAGCGGCAGGCTGGTTGGCGTTGTCGGGTTGTCCCCTTAGGGTGCCTGTTCGTCTGGTTTCTCAGCGTCGTCTTCGTCTGTTTCCGGTCCGGCGTCACCACCAAAACGATCGAGTAAGCGGTACAGTTTGCGACGGTGAATTCCCAGGGCCCTGGCAGCTCGGGCCTTGTTGCCTTTTTCGCGTTCCAGGACACTCATCACATGCACCCGCGTCATTTGCTCCAACCGATCCACGCTGGCTGGGTCGCTCGACTCTTCGCCCGTTGCGGACGGGCTAGAGCCGCCCTGCAGCGGGTTATATGCATGATTTCCATTCGTCGCGTCGACCAGCTCGCACGGCAGGTCATCCAACGTGATCTCGCTGTTATCGGCCAGAATGGTTGCTCGCTGAATAACGTTGATCAATTCGCGCACATTGCCGGGCCAGTGATAAGCCAGCATTGCCGCCCGCGCGTGCGGATCGATTTCAAATTCCTTCGGCAAGAAATGGTCAATCAGCAGACCAATATCCTCGGAACGCTCACGCAAGGGCGGCAAATCGATGGCCAGCACATTCACGCGATAGAACAGATCCTCGCGAAATTTACTTTCCGCTACCAGTTGCTTTAGGCGGCGGTTCGTGGCGGCAATGATCCGCACATCGACGCGGCGTTCTTTGCTCGAACCGATGCGCCGCAAGGAACCGTCCTCCAAAACTCGCAGCAATTTCGGCTGTAAGGCCAGAGGCAGTTCGCCCAGTTCATCGATGAACAGACTGCCACCATCGGCAACCTCGAACAATCCAGGTTTTTCCGAGGTTGCACCGCCGTGAAAGAACCCTTCTGGTGACCGAACAACTCGCTCTCAACCAGCTGCTCGGGCAAGGCCGCACAGTTGACGGTCACAAACGGCCGATTGGCGACACCGCTATTCTGTTGCACGAGCCGGGCGACGACCTCCTTGCCCGTCCCGCTTTCCCCTGTAATTAGCACCGGTTTGTCGGTGGGAGCCACGCGGCGAATCAAGTCCTGAATGTGTAGCATTTGTGGCGAGCTGCCGATCAACTGCACGCCGGGCTGTGCCCGCGAGATGACCGCCTTTAACTGGCGGTTCTCCTTGCGCAGCTTGGAGCGCTCGACCGCGAGCTGACAGCGATGCTCAACATCCCCCAAGGGACAGGGCTTGGTGAGAAAGTCGCAGGCCCCCAATTTCATCGCTTGCACGGCCGTATCAATGCTACCGCGACCGGTGAGCATGATAACTTCCATATCATTTTCGATATCGCCAATCCGCTGCAACAGTTCAATTCCCGACATGCCAGGCATATCCAGGTCGAGCAGGGCTACATCAAAATGCTCGTTGCGACACAGTTCGAGTGCCTCGGCGCCGCCGGCAGCGGTCGCCACCGTATGCCCCTTGTGCTCCATCCAGCGCTTCGTTGCATCCAAAAAATCCGGCTCGTCATCGACCAGCAGGAGCGAAAAACGATTATCGGTCACGGTCAGCCTCGCAGAGATCCATACTTTCACTCACCCTCTATCATAACGCCCCATACGCGATCCAACAGTCTCGCTCTTGGCCTGCACGGGGCGCAGAGCAGCCAACTCGGCCTCGCCGAGCCAGGTCTATGCCTGCCATCGCGGCTCAGCGCGCTTGGTGGTGAATGCAGGACTGAATGGGTTGAGCCAGATACTTGGGCCAACCAGGTAGTTTTTGGCCGAGTTGGCACATCAAGAATATGGAGCCCCTGCCACTGCGAATCAGACGGTGGTGCGTACAAGAAACGCACAGACTGCGCTGCAAAAGGGCTGGCAACTCGAATTGCGATTCGGACTCAGGCGTTCGATCTTCGGAATCAGACACTCGGGGCAAGCCTTGGGGAAAAAAGCACGGGACGCACCGCACGGGCGTTTCAGTTAACTAATTGGACAGCACCAGTTTCAAGTGTTCACCAAGCACGAAACGCAAGCGAGTGAACGACTTACAGCCACATACACACTCGCTTGCGGGCTTCCGCGGCCTGCTTGGTTTTGCGGCATTTCAGCTAAAAAGTGGCGCTGTCCAACTAAGGTTGCGCCTCTTCAACCTGAGGCAGGTCATCTAGCGAGGCGAGACCGGCCAACTGAAGCAACCGCTCGCTGGGATAATAGAGTGCCTTCAATGCCTTGCCCTGCTCCTCGCGCTGGATTTCCAGCAATTGTCGCCTCACCAATTGATTCAAAACCGCACCGCTGGCTTGGCCTCGCTGCTTCTCAATTTCATCGCGTGAGATTCCTGGTTGGTAGGCAACCAAGGCCAGGCAATCTATGGCCGATTGATTCAAGTGAACCGGGCGTGCACTACCGTAGAAGCGGTCGGCGATGAATTTAAGATCATCGGACAATTGCATTCGATAGCCGATTCCGGCTTCTACGACGCGGAATGCCGAGCGGTGATGTTCGAATCGCTGATTTAATTCGGCAATCCAGTGCTCGACTTCGGATTGTTGGACTCCGCGCATCAGGCTGGCCAGTTCAGCCGACGTGATGGGTGCATTGTCGGGCCGGCCGAGCATGAGCACGGCTTCGATGATGGACAGCGGCGTTACCGGGCAACCCGATTCGTCGGTTACCTCGGCACTGGCTAACTCCCCAGACTCGCCTACCGTTTCAAGTTCGGGAAAAGCATCCGCCGGCTGCAGGGGTAGGGAAGCAGGTTGGCCGGTCAATTGGGCGTAGGACTGGCTCAATTCCTCCAAAGAGATTGCGTCGTCCAGTTCTTCGACATCGTCGTCCGCGCCGGGTTGCTCGTCTTTCCCGCTCATCGTTGGAGTCCTGCTGAGCAAGCTTTGCTATGGATGGGCTAGGCGCTCATGGTGGGCTAGGGCTTGGAAGGGCTACCAAGGCAGTTGTCGCTCGTGCCGATGCCTGCTGTTTGCACATCATCGGCATTATCCGCCGAGGATGTTTTTTTTTCGTGCAAGATGCGATCCAAGATTCCATTAACGAACTGGCTGGACTGGCGATCGCCGTAACGTTTGGCCAGCTCGACGGCTTCATTGATGACCACCCGCCCTGGCGTCTCGGTCATCATGATCTCATAGGCACCCAAGCGGAGGACATTTCGGTCGATGGCCGCCATGCGCCTGAGCGACCAGTTCGCAGCCTTGGCCGAGAGGGCTGCGTCGATTTCTTTGCGGCTTTCGCGAATGCTGGATAGCAAACCCCGCGCGAATTCCACCAAGGGCCGGTTGTTGCGCATCCGCCAGCAAAAATTGATCGGCCACCTGCCGATCCTGATCTGGGTTCAGGTCCTCTTCGTACAGCAATTGAAGAACGATTTCTCGTGCGCGTCGGCGGGTAGTCATCGGCAGCAGCTACAAAAACGGAGGGGTGGAGGTCAAGTCTGCTAAGCATGTTAACCGCTTTCGGTTCCCCGTCTAGCGACGATGGGTTGCGGCAGGGACATCATCCCCCAGTTGAAGCATGGCCAAGACAGCCTGGGCCGTCTCGCAGCCCTTGTTTCCCACATTGCCGCCGGCACGATGAATGGCCTGTTCTAGGCTATTGCAGGTCAACAGGCCGAATCCGATGGGCTTGCCGCTCTCCATCATCAGTTGCATCAGGGCTTGGCTGACGGCTCGGTTGATATGTTGATCGTGCGAGGTTTCGCCACGAATCACAGCACCCAAGGTGAGTAGACCGCAAATTTCTGGTCTAGCAGCCAGTTGCCGGGCTGCCAGGGGCAACTCCCAGGCGCCCGGTACGCGGACGACGGCCAATCGCTCCGCACCATAACCGGCGTCGGCCAGCGTGGCCTGGGCACCCTCCAGAAGTCGCTGGGTGATATTCGAATTGTAGGTCGAAACGACGATGCCAATCTGGGCTGGCGGTAAAGTAATTTCCATTAGGTCTTCAGGCTCATCAGGAATTCCGCATTGGTTTTCGTTTTCTTCAAGCGTTCGGTGAGTTTCTCCATGGCGTCGGGCGCATTCATTTCACTCAGTGCGCGTCGCAAGGCCGATACGCGGCGATGTTCCTCAGGGTCCATCAGGATTTCTTCGCGGCGGGTACCGCTGGCGTTAATATCGATGGCGGGCCATATCCGACGATCGACCATGCTGCGGTCGAGCACGATTTCCAAGTTGCCTGTCCCTTTGAATTCCTCAAATATCACCTCGTCCATGCGGCTGCCCGTGTCCACCAAGGCAGTGGCCAGGATGGTCAGCGAGCCACCCTCCTCGACCTTGCGGGCCGAACCAAAAAAGGACTTGGGCTTTTGCAAGGCATTTGCATCCAAGCCACCAGATAACAATTTCCCACTTTGCTGGCATTCGCCATTCCAAGCGCGCGCAAATCGGGTAATGCTGTCCAGGAAGATAATAACATCTACCCCATACTCGACCATCCGCTTGGCCTTTTCCAAAACCATGTGCGCGACTTGGATATGCCGTGATGCGGGTTCATCAAAGGTGCTACTGACAACTTCGCAATTCGGTCCGCGGACCTCACGCTCCATGTCGGTGACCTCTTCCGGCCGCTCGTCGATCAACAGCATCATCACGTAAGCGTCGGGATAGTTGGTAACCACCGCCCGAGCCATCTTCTGCATCAGAACCGTCTTGCCAGCCCGGGGTGGACTGACAATTAGACCGCGTTGCCCAAAGCCAATGGGCGTAACCAGATCGATGACCCTGGTTTCGAGCGCATCGGCGGATGTCTCCATCACAATTCGTTGATCAGGATGGAGTGGGGTCAGCGCATCAAAGGGCAGCTTGCGATGCCGCACGTCCGGGTCGTGGAAATTGATAGCCTCCACGCGGAGTAACGCGAAATAACGCTCATTCTCCTTGGGTGGCCGGATCTGGCCGGCTACTGTTGAACCCGTCTGTAAACCAAAGCGTCGGATCTGGCTGGGAGAGACATAAATATCGTCCGGGCATGAGATGTAGTGATGCCGCGAACTGCGCAAGAACCCGAAGCCATCGGGCAAGATTTCCAGTGTTCCCTCGCCAAACATCAGCCCATGGTTCTTCAGGCGTGCCTTGAGAATCTGAAAAACAGTTTCGCGTTTGCTTGAGCCAGGACTGATGTTCTCGGCTTCAGCCACTTGAGCCAGTTCTTCTTCACTCATCTGCTGAAGTTCGGCAAGAGAAGAGTGCTGGGGCGCGGGTGGCACTGGCTGCCGCAGGCCATTGGCTCCCCGATTCTCGCGCGAAATCTCTTCAGCCAGTGAAAGTGGCTCGCGCTCCGAGTCGAGTTCCCGCAAGCGTTCCTCGACCGCTGGGTCCAACTGGGGCGAACGCGGACGACCGACGGGTGGTCGCCGGGACGAGCGTTCCCCACGCCAGCGCGAGGGACGTTGACCAGTCATGTAGAGCTCCTCTTGGCATAAACTGCCACACAACGCGCAGGCAAAAAATTGCCGCCGTGATTAGGCGGGTGCGATTTAGGGTTTGCCCTGAATCATGAAAACGGAAATCGGAACAAGGATCGCTGCTGCTCAAGCAGTTCGCACCGCGTGCCACCCATCTCGAGGCGGTGTCGCAACACAAAGCAATTCAGATACAGCGCCGGTCGGTAGGATTCTTGAAAAGGAGCCAACCCGCATTGGCCTACTATGACCGAACCAGTCGTCCAGTCAGAACGTAGCCCAAAATGTAGCTCAAACAGATCTCTGCGGATCGCTTAAAACACCATTATAAGCGAGGTTCCCGGCCTATAAAAGCAAGATTTCTCGGGAGGTGCTGTGGCGAGTCACGATCGCACGCCAAAACCGGTAGCAAGGGAAGGCCCACCTCGACTCAATCACGACAAAGGCGTTTAGCTGACCCTTAAAAAATTCTTCCCAACAGCCCTTTACCGCCGAATTCCCGCGCGACAGTCCGCGTTTGCGGTTCCAAGAGGCTTTGCTAAGATTCATTCTCCCTTCATCGCCAAGGAGTGAATGCATGCGTCGTGGAGCTGTGATTTCTGGAATCAGTCTGTGCCTCGGGGCACTCCTGGGTGTTCTGCTGGCTGAACCGATTATGCGCAAGTTGGGCGGCCAGCCAGCCTCCAGCCCAACACCGCCAATCAACCCAACCCAGAATCCCAGTCCAAATCCAGAGGCCAAAACGACGGCGGTTACCCCACTCGAAGATCGCCAACCAGCCCTAAACCAATCTGCACTCGCAACGACGGATTTGCCTCCCTCAGGCTACTTGCCTGACGAGTTGGTGAGCATGCAGGTCTACGAAAAATGCAATCGTAGCGTGGTGCATATCGCAACCAAATCAGCCGCGATGCGCTCCTTTCTGCAAGTCCAATTTCGCGAGGGGGCCGGTAGTGGCTCGATCCTCGATCGAAGCGGTTTGATTCTGACGAATCAACATGTTATCGATGGGGCTCGGGAGGTCACGGTCAGCCTGTTCGATGGTTCTTCCTATCCGGCCATGCTGGTAGGTCAGGACCCAGAGACCGATATTGCGGTGCTCAAGATTGACGCGCCCCGGAACAATTGCTGCCGATCGAATGGGGCAGTTCGCAGGGTCTTAAGGTCGGTCAGCGGATCTATGCCATCGGCAACCCTTTCGGCCTCGAGCGAACCATGTCCACTGGCATGATCTCCAGCTTGAATCGACAAATTCCCTCGCACGACAACCGCACCATGCGCACCCTGATTCAGATCGATGCTTCCATTAACCAAGGCAATTCGGGCGGACCATTGCTCAGTACCAGCGGTAAATTGATTGGTATGAATACGGCCATCATGAGTAGTAGTGGCGATAGCACGGGAGTTGGTTTTGCCATTGCCGCAAACACGCTTGAACGCGTCGTGCCGCAACTGATTTCCAATGGCCGCGTAATCCGGCCTTCCATCGGGATTACACGCGTCTACGAGACCGAAAAGGGGCTGTTGGTCGTTAGCCTGGCCCCCGGAGGAGCCGCTGAGCAAGCGGGATTGCAGGGCTTTCAATTGATCATGACCAAACGCGTGCAGGGGGCGTACACTTACGAAATACCCCGCATTGATGCTTCCCAAGCCGACTTGATCAAAGCCGTCGATGGCCAACCGGTGGCTACCGCCGACGAGTTGCTGGCGCTCATCGAAATGAAAAAGCCGAACGAGACCGTCGAGTTGAGCATCGTACGCCAGGCGAAGGAAATGACCGTCAAGGTGAAGCTTGGCACGCGGACTAGGCTAAGAACCTGTGGCGGTGTCCACGCCCAGTTGATCCTTAGCACACGAGCATATGCCGCCTTTCGCTCCACCAAAGTCGCCTTTCGCTCCGCGAAAGTTTCACGGTTGTTGGTGTACCGTACCTTTCGCGGAGCGAAAGGCGACTTTGCTTTACTTTGCTTTACTTTGCTTTACTTTCGCGGAGCGAAAGGCGACGTTGGAGACTTTGCCATGAATGAACCTCTTGGTGAGTGCTTTGATCCGAAAGCGCCATGGTCAATCAGCGAACACTGCCGTCCCCATTGGTCGCAGGCAGGCGCCGTGATCTTCATCACGTTTCGTACAGCTGACTCCATTCCACGCGAAGTGCTGCAACTCTGGGAACGCGAAAAGAATGACTGGATCACCAAGATCACTGGAATAGAGCAACCGTGGCGTGAAGCCTTACCAACGCTCAGTGCCGATTTACAAAACCGTTTCCGAAAGCAGTTTCATCGAAAGCGTGAAGATTTTTTAGATGACTGTTGCGGCGCTTGCGTCCTGCGTCGTCCCGAGTTGGCCAAGATCGTGGCCAATTCACTTCTCCATTTCGATGGTGAGCGATACCGAATGGGCGACTTTATCGTAATGCCCAATCATGTTCACCTGCTCGCCAGTTTTTCGACGGAAGCGATTTTGGTCGCACAATGCGATTCCTGGCTGCATTTGCACGGCTCGCGAAATCAATCGAACAATTGGCCGAACTGGAAAATTCTGGCAGCAAGAACCCTTCGATCACCTCGTGCGAAGCCCGGCACAGTACGAATATCTGAGAGGCTACATCCGGGATAACGGCAGCAGAGTTGGCCTGAGTGAAAAGGAGTATTTGTACTATTCACACCAGGGGAGCCGCTTCACATAGAGTGTCGCCTTTCGCTCTGCGAAAGTTTGACGGTTTTCTGTGTACTTTACTTTCGCGGAGCGAAAGGCGACTTTGCTTTACTTTCGCGGGGCGAAAGGCGACTTTGCTTTACTTTCGCGGAGCGAAAGGCGACGTTGGAGACTTTGCCATGAATGAACCTCGTGGCGAGTGCTTTGATCCGAAAGCACCATGGTCAATCGGCAAACAAGGGCCAAGTTCCACAGCCGCTAGCTAACGCAGCCCTACCTGTACCCAGCCATCGTCGAGCGTCAATGCGTTCAACATCAGGTTGGGTGCCCTAGGGAATTTCTGGGTTAGGTCCAGGGGTTTGGTCACGATTTCCTCTTTGAAAGTGTTCTCAAACTTGCCCTTCAGGAAGGATCGCAAGGTGACGGCGCGGACGCCTCGCGTGCTGCGGACAAATTCAACCTCAACGTCCGTATCGCGTTGCAAACGGAGACCACCATCCTGCAGCGTGGGAGTATAGGTAGCGCTAATAATTGCCGGCTCCTGCAGCGACTGGTCGCCACGGGTCATCTTGGTGATGCGCAAAATGATTTTGGCCTGCCCGTCATCAAACTCGAGTTCCACCGGATGGAAAGAGGCAAAGGTAATCGACCAGGCTTCGCCGGCCGCCTCCTCCTGAATCTCTGGCGGGACTCGACCCAAGATTTGATAGGCGAAATCATCCAAGTTTTCGCTGTGAATGGTTCGCCCACCGAGCACGATGTCCAGTGCGTTGATGGCGGCTGACTGGTGACCCTCCACTACCACTTCCGATTGAAACGGCCGGGGAATGCCACAGTCGTGAGTGGCAGCCAGCTGATAAGCGGTCGCCTGGACCGCATTGGCTTGCACCGAATCGTAGGTAGAATCCAGGCCCAGGCTCGGGCGCGGAAAGCCAATGCGCCTCATTTCGGGCGGTTGCACACGCAGTCGGTTCAGCTGGGCGTCGGCTTCCACCAGCTGCGTCCCAACCTGCTCGTCAACTCTGGTTTGGATCTTGGTTTTCAGCCTTCGCTCGGCAATCGCATCCGCCTGAGGCTTCTGCTGGGCGGCTTTCTTCTGAGCGATGCGACGCACAATTCCCAAGCGATGCTCGATGGACTCGATGGTGGACTGTAGGTCCGTACTGGCCGTGGCTGCGGTCGATGATAAGCCGGCGGGTGTCAGGAACACTTGCTTGCTTACAAACACGGGTGAGGAGCCAGTCGTGTTCAACACAACTCCGCGGTTATAGCCCTTGTTGCGACTGGTCATGTTGGCCGAGAGATTCAGGCACAGCGATACGCCGCCCGTCATCGGCACCACATCCGCCGACACGGATCCCGTGAGGCAGGCACGACCCAAGATACGCGTACCCAAAATGCATTCATCCACTGGACTGGGCTCTGCCACCGCCCGCATGAGTAGGCGATTCACCAGACTCTCTGCTGCGTAAATCCGCAAGTTGGGCGTATTGAACTGATTGCGCAATTCAGTGACGGCCCAGGGTACCTGCCCACTTTCGTAGAGGTAATTTGCGACCACGCCCACCTGGCTGCTGCGCTCAAGTCCCGTGTCGGTTTGTGGCTTGTCCAGTTCGGCTACCAGGTCGCTGATCTTTTTGTCCAATAGGCTGATCGTGTTCTGTGGGTTGGCGCCGTAACGCAGGGCGCGAACATAGCGATTGAGCTTTTCGCGCAATTGAACAAACGCGGGCTGCTCGAGTCCGAGGTAGTTTTGTCGCATGTTCATTTCCAGATCGACCAGTACGCCGACCTGTGGCGTTTCGCTGGCCATCTCCTGCCGCAGTTCATCTAGTCGCAAGAAGCGTCCCCAAGCCTGTCCGTTGCTGCTGTCGATGTCGACATAGCGCTCCAGCGTCCTCAGGGCTCCGTCCAATTCCGCATGAGCCTGTTCGACGTTTGGCAGGGTAGCGGCTGTCAGCCCTTGTTGGGCGCGCAGAAGAATTTTCTGCAGCGACTGGCTAACCGGCTCCACCGCCGACGCGCTGATCACCGTGGCCTGTCCTGTAAAATCCGGCTGTCCTGGATTAACCTCGGCCGTGATGACCGGCGCGGGCACAATTTGCGGTCGGTAATCTGGATCCTGACGAATCTCTGCGGATGTGTGGCCAACTCGCGCTGCTCAGGGGCTGGGCGGGCGCAGATAGCTTGGCCGGCTGTTGACCCCAGGCGACCAAGCCGGCCAGACACATGTTTAGCCAAGCGAAACAAAAGACCGTTTGGGCGGCCCGTGCCGGTGGCGCAATCATTTTCAGATCCATTCCGTTTTGAATGCTGCGCCCATGGTCAGTGGCTGACTGCCCAAGAAATGTGGCGCGAGAAGCTGTTATTCAACCTAACCGGCTAAAACAGCCGGTGCCTCCCAAATTAACACAAAGCCAGAACGGCGCAGAGTCGGATATCGGCGATTTCCGCAGATCGAAGCTGAAATTGCGACAAATAGGTCTCCAGCCAGTTGGCCAGACGGCTACTTGGCCAAGACAACCTCTTGCGTCAGTTTTTCGGGTAGTACACACGGTTGATGGCCAGCGGCGATGCGCAGTTGCATTTGCACGGACCACTTGCCTTCGGCGTCGCCTTGGATCAGCCAGTGAGGCATGATGCATACCGACTGATGAACCAGCTCGAAACCCGCTTCACTTTGGCTGACCGTCTCGATAGGAAAGGCCCACAGCCCCGCTGGACGGTCCAAGCTCAAGAACACGTCCAAGCCCTGCCAAGCGTCCAGCAATCCCAGATGCTGTGTGTCGTCCAGATCCAAGCGGTTGCCCAAGTGACCCAGGGAATCGCCCTGTGCGTTATAGAAAAAGCGATCCTCGGCAGCTGCAGGCAAACCAGCGAAATTCCACTCCAACGCCAGGTGCAACTGCCGATCGCGGGGGAGACCCTCCAGCAAGTAAGCAACGCGGATCAGCGGACTCCCGGATTCCATGGTCACGGCCTTGGTCATGCGCAGGGGTATTCCCCACGCGTTGCCCTCGCGACTCAATTGCAATTGAACCTTGTTAGCCGCTCGCCGTAGTTTGGCTTCGAAGGGCTGCGCGACGAAGTCCCCACGCTCCATCGCGGTGCCCAATGCTACGGACTCGGACGAGACATCGTTATCGAAGAAGTGCTCTAGAAAACTCTTGCGAGGGTAGGCATCGTACTGCAACCGCTGTTCCAACCCCTGTTGCTTGAATACGACGCGATCGTGGATGCTGCTCACCTCGCTGTCGGGTTGTGTATTGCCGCGGAGCACTTTCCGGTGATAGCTCTCCGGACGGCGCTGAATGCCGGCCAGCAAATTGTGTCGCAGCGAGCGAACGTCCAATTCGTACATCATGCCGCCACGAGCGGGAGCGAAAAAGGCGGCAAACTGGTCGCTGGCCAAGCGCACCTCGGTCCTCAGATCAAAATCGTAATCTTCGCTGGTCGCCTCGACCCAGGTGCCTCGTCCACGCTGCAGCGTTTCCAGTTCGTTCTCGGCCGCGATCAGTTCGTGATAGATAGCATTGCGGAGGTGAGGCAGGTAAATTCCACCAAAGGCACCGTGCCAATAGGGACAATTGCATTGCCCGCGATAGAGATGATCCCGAGCTGCATCCAAAGCCTCGGGGTTGGCGGTGTTTCGCCTCGCAAGCTCCAGCTTGCGACTGACTTGCATCATCCGCGCATACATTTCATTGGCTTCGTCGTAACGCACCCTGAAATTTCGCCAGTTGCCACCACGAATAAAGCGGCTGATATCCGACCACCGCGGGTGCGACGATAATTCATGAGTGACTTCGTCGTAGAGCTCCTGCTCCGCCGCAGGCAGGGCCCACTCGGTCATTTCGCGATAGCTACAATCGGGCAGATAAATCTTGCCCAGCGGGGCTTGTTCACGCACGGCCTCCGCCAGCGTGCTGGTGCGCAACCAATCCTGGTTGGCATGCAGCGCATCAAAGAATTTTCTCAGCCAGCCGCGCTCATAGACATGTACTTTGGTATCTGGCCAGGTCCCAAATTTCTCGCCGTCGTCGCCGAACACCAGGATGGCTTGAGGGTGTTGCCGAGCTACTTTGTGCGCAAAATCGATGGTTTGCTGTGGCGCTGCAAAGGGCAGCAGGTAGCGCAGCCTTTCGCTACCCGGGAAAACGCGCAGCACACTGCCATCCTCTTCGGTTACGTACGAGCCGTACAGCTGATCATCGCCCCAACCGGTAGCCTTGAAATGAAAATCATCCAAAACGGTATAGCCCATACCAGCTCTGGCAATATCCGCCGTCAGCCCGCTTTCCCACACGCGCTCGGGCATCCACATGCCCTGCACTTCGGTGGAAAAGGTCGCATTCAAATACTCGGTGTAACTGCGGATTTGGCCAATTCGATCACGGCTGGGCAGCATCGGAAGAATCGGTTCGTACATAGGACCACCCAGAATCTCAATCCGCCCAGCGGCCACCAGCTGCCGCACACGCTGGACGTATTCGGGGTGCTGTTCGGCCAGCCATAACATCAAGGGGCCAGAAGTGTGCAGCGAAATACACAGCGACTCGTAGCCCTCAAACACGTCCAGGAAGGGTAGATAGCTATCCTGATATGCTTGCTCAATCACACCATCGAAATTGCCAATGGGCTGGTGGTTATGGAGGACCAGGCACAGGCGAACAAAATGACTCATAGGGCTACTTGTCCGAAGCGAAAGCTGGATAACTGGGAATGCACAGACCTGTGCCAACCGCTGTTGTGGTGGCCGCAGCGCACGACAATATCGTTTCTATCGGCAAACTAGCCGCGACAGTCTTATTTTTTCTCAGCCGAAGCATGGCTCGTAAAGCAGCCAATAAATCGTGGTTGGATAGGAAGCTGTCGATCCTTTGCATTCTTTGCAAAGGACAGAACCCAAAGGAGTGGTCCATCCATCCGGATGAAAGGATGCATTCGGGGAATGCTCCAAGTTCAAGGCTTTCTTTGCAATCTAAGCCCGTCCACCCTACCCCCCGAAATACAGCCCATTTTTTCGGCTGGACGGATGGGGACAGAGTCGATTGGGGGCTGATGGGAAATGGGGACTTCAGATTTGTTTCTGCCGGTGGGGATTACAGCACGACCGAGGTTGGAGGGGATGGCAGGCTGGGAAAGTTGGTGTGCGCGCTGGTTGGGTCCTTCCTTGCCCAAATCGGGGCTGTTGATAAGATCGAGGCTCGCAGATACCGCATTCCCTTGAGAGACCACAGTTTATGAGCCACCAAAGCGAATTGATTGCAACCGATATCGATGCCTACCTGGCCCAGCACGAGCGCAAGGAGCTGTTGCGTTTCATTACCTGCGGCAGTGTGGACGACGGTAAAAGTACGCTCATCGGCCGTTTGCTTTTCGATTCAAAGATGCTGTACGAGGACCAGTTAGCACAGTTGGAGACCGAATCCAAGACGCACGGCACGACGGGTGGAAAGTTCGATCCGGCTTTGGTCACCGATGGACTCAAAGCGGAGCGTGAGCAAGGCATCACCATTGACGTGGCCTATCGTTATTTCTCGACGGCCAAACGCAAGTTTATCATTGCCGATACCCCGGGGCATGAGCAATACACAAGAAACATGGCCACTGGTGCCTCCTCGGCCGACCTGGCGGTAATTCTCATCGATGCTCGCCACGGGGTCCTGACACAGACCCGCCGTCACAGTTTTATCGTCTCACTGCTTGGGATTCGGCACGTGGTGGTGACGGTGAACAAGATGGACTTGGTAGACTTTAGCCAATCGCGTTTTGACCAGATTTGTTCGGACTATCGGGATTTCGCTGCCCGCTTGGACTTGCCCGACTTGCATTTCATTCCCATTTCAGCCCTGGACGGCGACAACGTGGTGGACCCCAGTCCCAACATGCCCTGGTATCAGGGCAGCACCCTGATGAATTTCTTGGAAACGGTTTACATTGGATCGGACCGCAATTTTGAAGACCTGCGATTTCCGGTTCAATACGTCAATCGCCCCAATTTGGATTTTCGTGGCTTCTGCGGCACGATTGCATCGGGCATTGTCCGGCAGGGAGACGAGATTATGGTCCTCCCCAGCCGTCGCATCAGTCGCGTGAAAGAGATCGTGACCTATGATGGAAATCAGCAGGAGGCTTTCACACCACAATCGGTCACGCTGACGCTTGAGGACGAGGTCGACTGCAGTCGCGGCGATATGCTGGTTCGTCCAGGCAATATTCCTCAGAGCAGCAATGAGTTCGATGCGATGCTGGTGTGGATGAGTTCTGAACCCATGCTGCCCGGCAAGACTTATCTATTCAAACACACCACCCAGACAATTCCGGGGCACATCGATTCCTTGCGATATCGCGTGGATGTCAATACGCTGCACCGGACACCCGCGCCGGAACTGGAATTGAACGAGATTGGGCGGTGTACGATCACGCTCAGCGGGCCTATCTATTTTGACGCTTATCGTCGCAATCGTGCTACAGGCGCCTTTATCATTGTGGATCGGATTAGCAATGTGACGGTTGCGGCTGGCATGATCACGGCCCGACAGGCGGACCGCAAGCACGCCCTGGCACCATGGGAGGTCGAGGCGACCGCCGACCAGCGGCAGACCGAAGGTGTCCAGCTGGTTTCCAAGCAAGAGCGTCAGTCACGATTGGGACAAGTGCCAGTGACGGTGTTGTTTACTGGCTTGAGTGGCAGCGGAAAAACGACTATCGCGCGTGGAGTCGAGCGGGCGCTGTTTGATGCCAGCCGCACCTCGATCGTGCTCGACGGCGAGGAGCTCCGCCGCGGCTTGAGCCGCGACTTGGGTTTTACGGCCGAAGATCGTTCGGAGAACTTGCGGCGTTGCGCCCACATGGCCCGCGTGCTGAACGAGAATGGCTTGATTTGTTTGGCTGCCCTGATTGCCCCCGATGCGGCCGTTCGCGCCAAAGCGGCGGAAGTGGTCGGTGGCGAGCGATTCCTGGTCGTCTATTTGGAATCACCCGTGGATGTTTGCCGCCAAAGAGATCCGCGCGGGCACTATGCCCAAGCCGAAGCGGGGCAGATGCCACAATTGCCTGGTGCGGGCGGGGCTTACGAAGCGCCCTCACAAGCCGATCTGGTGCTGAACACCGTCGAATCGTCCATCGATGAATGCGTAGAACAGGTTGTCAACCTGCTGAAAGATCGCAAATTTATTCGCTAAGCAATGGCAACGGCCAGCACTTGGTTGGACAGCCCCATTGCGCACGCGTTAGGTTATGAAAAAAACGTTGCTTCCGACAAAGGTCGGTGCTGTCCATTTAAGCTCTGTTTTAAATGGGGTCTATCGATTCCTTCAACCTTCTGGTCGCGTTGGCCAACGCCAAGCGGCAGCGCGCGAGCATGCCAACTATGAAAAAAATAAAGAAGCTATTAGCCGCCAATCGTAGCGAAATCGCCACCCGCGTCTTTCGTAGCGCCCACGAACTGGGGATCCGCACGGTGGCCATTTACTCGCATGAAGACAGATTTGCATTGCATCGTTTCAAAGCCGACGAAGCCTACCAAATTGGCAAGCCGGGCGAGCCCATACGTTCGTACCTGGATATCGCGGGTATTGTGGACATCTGCCAGCAATATGAAATCGACGCAGTCCATCCCGGCTATGGATTCCTTTCGGAGAATCCTGGTTTTGCTGCTGCCCTGGAAGCGGCAGGCATCATTTTCGTTGGACCGAGCGTCGACGCGCTGAACAAATTGGGTGACAAGGTGGCTGCGCGCGAGATTGCCATCCGGGCTGGGGTTCCGGTTCTGCCCGGCAGCTCTGCCGCAGTGCGCTCGCTGGACGAGGCCCGGGCGGCAGCCGCCGACATGGGCTACCCAGTGATGCTCAAGGCGGCCAAGGGTGGCGGCGGGCGCGGGATGCGGATGGTCGAGGATGAGGCGCACCTGGCCAATGCACTGGATTCAGCCCAACGCGAGTCGCTGACGGCATTTGGTAGCGATGAGGTTTTCGTAGAAAAGTTGGTCGCTCATGCGCGACACATCGAAGTCCAATTGTTGGGGGATGATCACGGCAACTTGGTGCACCTGTTCGAGCGTGATTGCTCGGTACAGCGGCGGCATCAGAAGGTCATCGAATTGGCTCCAGCTCCAAACTTGGCTCCCAGCGTGGCCGCTGAATTGCACGCGGCGGCTCTGGCGATTGGCAATGCGGTAGGCTACCGGGCTGCTGGTACCGTCGAATTTTTGTTTGACACCGATACTCAGAAATTTTATTTCATTGAGGTCAACCCACGGATCCAAGTCGAGCATACCGTTACCGAGGAGATCACCGGAATCGACTTGGTGCGGGCCCAAATCCAGGTGTCGATGGGCTATCGCCTAGGTGATGCGGATGCCGGTCTGCCCTCGCAATCCGAGCTGAGAGTCAATGGATTTGCCATGCAATGTCGGGTAACCACTGAGGACCCGGCCAACGCATTCCGTCCCGATTATGGCCGCATTACGCATTATCGTAGCGCCGGTGGAATGGGAGTCCGCTTGGACGCGGGCAGCGCATTCAGTGGTGCGGTGGTCAATCCCTTTTATGACTCGATGCTGGTCAAGGTGACCACACGTGGGCGTTCGCTGCGTGAATCGGCGGCCCGCATGGAACGCTGTCTACAGGAATTTCGTATTCGCGGTGTGAAGACGAACATTCCCTTCCTGACGCAGATGGTGAACAACCAGGATTTTCTGGAGGGCAAGGCTACCACACGTTTGATTGACAGCACGCCGCAACTGTTTGAGATGACCTCCCGGCGCGACCGGGCCACCCGCCTGCTGCGGTACTTGGCCAACATCCTGGTAAATGGCAATGAGCTGGTGAAGGGACGTCCGGCGGCGGTTCGCAGGCAACCGGCCCCCGTGCCCGTGCAGCGTTCGCAGGGAGCACTGCCGGCCGGCACGCGCGATCGATTGAGGGAGCTTGGACCTGAGAAATTCGCGCTCTGGGTTCGGGAGCAAAAGACGCTACTGTTGACCGATACAACCATGCGCGATGCCCATCAATCGCTGTTGGCCACACGTCTGCGGACGTATGACATGTTGCAGATCGCCGACACCTATGCTCGTCAGGCCCCACAGTTCTTTTCGCTAGAAATGTGGGGTGGGGCCACCTTTGATACCTCGATGCGATTCTTAAAGGAAAGTCCCTGGCTGCGACTGGAGCAGTTGCGAGAGCGGATTCCCAATATTCTGTTCCAAATGCTACTGCGGGCTAGCAATGCAGTGGGCTATACGAACTACCCAGACAATGTAGTCAAGCTGTTTGTGCACGAAGCCGCACAGGCAGGCATCGATGTGTTCCGCGTTTTCGATGCGCTAAACTGGATCGACAACATGCAAGTTGCCATGGAGGCAGTGCTGGACAGCGGCGCTCTGTGCGAGGCGTCGATCTGCTACACCGGCGACATTCTCAATCCGCAACGGCAGAAATACGATCTGAAATACTACGTCCAGCTAGCCAAGCAACTCGAGAAACTCGGGGCTCACATGCTGGCCATTAAAGATATGGCTGGCCTCTGCAAGCCTGCCGCCGCCAAGCAGTTGGTCCGCGCCCTCAGGCAGGAGATTGGTATTCCCATTCATTTTCATACGCACGATACCGCCGGGATCCAAGCCGCTTCCATCCTGGCTGCCGCCGAGGAGGACCTGGATATAGCCGATGCCGCCATGGCTTCCATGTCCGGCGGTACCTCGCAGGTCAACTTGAATACCCTGGTCGAAGCACTGCGCTTTGGCCCGCGCGCAAGTGGCCTTTCGACCGAGGTCTTGACCGAAATTTCCAGCTACTGGAAAGCCGTCCGCGAGCTATATCTGCCTTTCGAAAGTGAAGCCCTGGCCGCCAGCGGTGATCTCTACGAGCACGAAATGCCTGGTGGCCAGTATACGAACTTGTACCAGCAAGCTCACGCTCTGGGCTTGGCCGACCGCTGGACAGAGGTCTGCCATGTCTATGCAGAAGTCAATCAGATGTTTGGAGACATCGTCAAGGTAACGCCAACCTCCAAAGCCGTTGGAGATATGGCCCTGTTCATGGTGGCTGGTGGGTTGTCCGTCCAGGATGTGCTCACCGCCGAACGCGATCTGGCACCGCCAGCATCGGTGATAGATTTGCTCAGCGGCATGATGGGGCAACCGCCTGGTGGTTTTCCCGAACAGGCCATTAAAGCAATTGTGCGCGATCGACCACGGGTCAGCGGGCGTCCCGGGGCGACGCTGCCCGCGGCCGATTGGGAAGCGACGCGGAAACGGCTAAGCGAAAAACTGGGTAGCCCTCCCAGCGATCGCGAATGCGTGACCCATGTTCTCTACCCCAAGGTCTACGAAGAGTTCATCGAGCATCGCAATGCTTATGGGGACGTAAGCATCCTCCCCACCCCCTACTTTTTTTATGGTCCAGACCTGACCGAGGAAATGGCGGTTGATATAGAAGAGGGCAAGCGATTGATCATTCGCTTCCTGGCCGTTGGTCAGCCTAAGCACGATGGCACTCGCACCGTGTTCTTTGAACTCAACGGTCAACCTCGCGAGGTCGAAGTCGTAGATCATTCGCTAGAGCATGCGGTGGTGCAAGCCGTCCAGGCGGATCCGAACGATCCCACGCACGTCGCCGCCAGCATGCCCGGAATGGTTATTGGAATTGCCGTCGAACAGGATGAATTGGTTAGCCAGGGCGATAAGCTGCTGGTACTCGAGGCTATGAAAATGGAAACGACGATCACCGCGGACCGCGATGGTAAGGTTGAACAATTGCTGGTCAGCTCCGGGTCGCAAGTCAAGGCAGGTGATTTGTTGATGGTCATCAAATAGTTACCATAGGCCACGAAGTGGCGCTCTCCAACGAGTGTTACCACAGCCCCCTGCCCCTCCGATCCTCAGCTCAGGATAATCGTATGCCACACAGGATTTCAGACTATGTGCTCTCCGGCGAACTGCGCAATACGCGTCGCAATAGTGTCACTGGCTGGATTGAGTTTGCACCCGACTACGGTATCCGGCTTGAGTTGACTGGCAATTTCAGCGGCCAACTTAATGGCCAGCATATTCGTTTCAAGAACCGCCTGCTGGATCCCGAACAGGTCTCTGCACCGGGCGAGTTTCCAGATCCGATCGAAGAATTGGCCGATCGCCAAATCGGTGTCGTGCAGTCCATGCAGCTGCGCGATGCTTCATCCCCTCCAGCCGAGAATGCGTTAGCCCTATCTGCCGCCGAGCGCGAGTCAAAGAGTGGCAACCTACCGGGTCTGTGGTTGGAATGGTCGAGCCAAAACGGGGACGTGCAGTGTGAGTTGATGGATGTTGAGCTGGAATACGTTGATCCAGACCAGACGACTCCAGATGAATCGAACTACGAAGCCTATTCACCGGAAAGCTACGCCGATGGGCTAACCGAACTGACCTTGCACGAGCACGTTGATTCCGAGTCCGACGAGCTGTTTGCCACGCATGAGGAGGAAGGTAGCGATCCGGAACTCGCCGACGACGAGCTGGACGACGCCGAGGATCCCTATGGCCTGTTTGACGACCGATTGCAGGCTGACGTCGAACAGGCGCTGGCAGGTGATTCAGCGACAGCTGCCGACGCGCGGCCGGGATGGGACGAGATTATTCCTGACATCGATCCCCAGACCAAAGCCCTCTATGAACAGTGGGATGAGATCTTTGAAGGCAAAAAGGATGAACCCATCCGCCACTTGTTCCCCAAGCCACTAAAGTTGCCCAAGCCGGAACGTGTGGCTAGTGATGAGGAAGCGGAGAAATTGGTTAAGGATATTCTGTCTCAGTTGGCTTTGCTGAGCGTTGCTCTGGATGTGTGCGAGCACTTCAGTCCACAACAAACCTATCGGCTGCTCATCCAAGAGATTTTGCCATCGGCCAAGGTGCATCCCAACCTGGCGGCCAGCGACATGGTCCAGCACTATGCGACCAGCGATTATTGCCAACGCTGCGAAGAAGAATTCGAAGCCGAGTACGAAGACGGACAAAAAGATGATGCGGATGATCAAGGCGATGACGACGGATCGGTCTCCTAGAGCTTCCAGCCGCTAGCGAATCTCTCCAGCCTTTGCCGTCAGCTCAGTAGGCATTCTCTTGTTTCCATACCACCAGCAGCGTACGGATTAGGATTTTCAGATCCAGCCAAAGAGACCACTGCTGGATGTAGCGGTGATCGCATTCGACGCGTTTTTGCATTTTTTCCAGCGTTTCCGTTTCGCCGCGGTAGCCTTGGATTTGAGCCAGACCCGTTATGCCCGGACGCACCTTGTGCCGCAGCATGTAGCCGCGAATTAATTTCCGATAGTGTTCATTGTGGGTTGTCGCGTGTGGCCGAGGTCCTACCAGGGACATCGATCCCTCGAGTACGTTGAACAACTGCGGCAGTTCATCCAGTGAGCTGCGCCTTAAGATGCGACCGATGGAGGTGGTCCGCGCGTCCTGCCGCGTGGCTTGCGAAATGTACTGGCCATTTTCACAAGTTCGCATCGAGCGAAATTTCCAGACCCAGATCTCTCGGCCGTCCAAACCATATCGCCGCTGACGGAAAAACACGGGGCCAGCCGAGGAGCACTTGACCAGGACCGCACAAGCCAGCATGACTGGGGAGAGCAGCACCAAACCTGCCAAGGCGCCTGCGAAATCAAAGCCACGTTTCAACCAACCATCGACGCCGTAGAGGGGCGTCTCGAAGACGGAAACTGCGGGCAGGCCGCCAATCGAACTCCATCGCGAGTGCAGCAGCTCAAAGACGAAGAAATCGGGCACGATGTAGGCATTGGCGGTTGTGTCTGCCAATTCATTCAGTAGCCATTTGATGCGTGCTTCGGCTCGCATGGGTAGCGTCACGAACACCGTATCGATCTGGCCAGCCTTGGCCTGGGCCACCAGGGCTTCCAGGTTTCCCAACAGCGCAGACTGGTCCTTCACCGCGTGTAGCCAACGGTCGCGCGAGCGATCATCGAAGAAACCCAAGATTTGCAGGCCGTATTCTGGATTGTCCTGTGCGTTTTTCATGAGCTGAATCCCCAGCGGATTCAAGCCTGCAATGGCACACCTCCACCGCGACCAGCCACGCGACAATAAGACCTCGATGGCAATGCGAAACAACATGCGTTGCAGACCTAGCACGGCCCCTGTCAGCACGATCCAGCCCAAGATGCTGCTGCGGGCAAAGTGCACGCCGTAACGCGTAAAGAAGGCAAAAATGGCCAGTAGCAATACGGTCATCGTCCAACTGGTAATCACGATCGCAAAATCCGTATTGGCCGTGCGCGAACGCTCGCGACGATACAGCCCGTCGGCTTCGCCCACCAGAAAAAAGACGACAATGGCGGCCGCGATAGCTGGCAGCGAATGATCGCTGGCACTCTGACCAGCCAACCACTGACTGCAGTACAGCGATAAGCCAATGGTCGCCACGTCACATATTCGCTGCAAAAGGAATATCGGTGAACGAGATTGCTGAATATGGAAGTTGTTCATGGGCGGAGTTACGCGTGACTAAGTCTGTGCTCTCGGGGCGGTACTCGGCTTTGCCCCAAAGGGGTCTGACCCTCTCCGGCGAGGCCAAAAACAGGTGCAAATTCAACTCGCCTCCAAAGGGTCAGACCCCTTTGGGGACAAAGCCGGAAGGGAAAAAGGGGTCAGACACCAAAAGCCGGAACGGCCCTTCGGGTGCTTCGCACTTTTGGTGTCGGAGCGCTAGGAAAAAGGGGTCAGACACCAAAAGCCGGAACGGCCCTTCGGGTGCTTCGCACTTTTGGTGTCTGACCCCTTTTTCCCAACGCATGTCTAACCCAATTTTTATTCCTGACAAAGCACTAGATTTCCGACATCGCTTCGATCAGATAAATACTAGCTCCGATTTCAAAGCAGGCGGCGGCCAGGTGCCGGCAACGCACGGCCACCGCATGAATCAATCGTCCCTGAAAAGCCACCTGTATTCGCTCTTCAGGATATATCTGCTGGTGATAAAGAATGCCTAACCCCGTCTTGGAGAGATCCTTGATCAATACGCGTCCTGCGTCGCGGGTCGGAAGATCTGCCCAAGCCAGCAGGGCCGGCGGCGTGAATGTAAACCTGATTTCCGCTTCCTGGCGAACGCGCAGGCGGGCGTTGCTGCGTTGCTCCCAGACCGTGGTGGGATGGTAACCCGACTCTCGATAGAAGGCTCGCAGCTCTTCAGGCAACTGGACTAATAATTCAGCCGGCATATGCGGTGTCCTCGGCCAGGATTAGACGTCGCCAGCAGGCAACTATTTCCGCGTCAAACTCGGTGGAGAGACCTTTTTCGAGGACCGCCAAGGCCGTTTTGTGAGGCATCGGGGCGCCGATAGGGACGCTGTGAAGTCAAGGCCTCGTAGACATCCACGACAGCGCAGATCTTGGCCCATGGATGAATCTGCTGTCCAGGACAGCCCACGGGATAGCCCGAGCCATCCAGCCTTTCGTGGTGCTGGTAGGCCATCATGAGTTGACCGAAACTGAGGTCTTGGCGGAGGGCTAATTCGCGGAAACCGGCGCCTGGGTGCTCGCGCATGATCTGCATCTCCACCTCATCCAGCCTGTCTGGCTTGGCTAGGATCCGCTCGTCGACTCTTAGCTTGCCGATATCATGCAGCAGGCCGCCAACGGCTATCTCCTGCAGGTCGCGACCATGGCAGCCAAGCTGTTGGGCTAGTAGCACGCAATACAGAGAGACATTAGCGCAATGCGTAAACGTCGCATAATCATGATGCAAGACGTTACACAACTGTGTTGCCACGATCGATCCAGAGTCCATCAAATGGCAGGTGCCCTCACTGAGCTGCTGGGCGGCGAGCACTATGCTGGCGGTGTCTCCTGTGCAAAACCGTTCGCTGAGCACATCGCGCATGACTTCACTCATGACCGCTACACGATTGACGAGCGTTTGCGAGTCGTCCTCGATCAGCGCCTGCCAATTCTCACGCAGGTAGGCCTGATAACGCTCGCGTTCGCCGCGATCGATAAATAATTTGTTGACGCCCTGCCCTGCCAAAGGAGTCAGCCGGGTCAATTGCGGTACTTCGTCGGCACTAAAGAATAAGACAGGCTTGGCCTGAGGTTGAGCGCGTAAATAGACATTGCAGCCAATCACCGCCTTTGAGGATAGCGTTGCCATGCTGATCGGGATTAGGCCATCGATGGTGGATACACGCATGTTGATGTCACTGGCGGTATACGAAAGGGGTTCCAAGTCGTTGATTTGGGTGGGTCGACGGACTGAGAACGGGTGTTTGCAACTTTCGGCATTTCCAACATAGGTTGGGCAATCACAGCGCTCGACAACTTCCGCATAGAATGTGTGGGTAGTCGTCCATTCACCCTGGAGCATCCGTTAAAATCGCTTGATACGGCAATCGCCAATCGCCAATCGCCAATCGAGAAATCCATGGTCAAGCTTCCAACCCGACTCGAAGAATTGCTACCCGCCGTGACGCTGGAAAAGGTCATGGAGGCCCTGCAGCAAGCCGAAATCCCCAACTCGGTTCGCGAGGCGCTGCACGCGCGTGGGACTGGGCGATCCCAAGGCATTTAATACGGTTCAAGATGGTTGGAAACAGGCCCGGAGCTGGTTGCAAGCTCTTGCTGAGAAGTCCCCCGACATCAGTTACCGCCCGCGGATGATCAATGCCACAGGACAATTGTTGGGAGAGCAATTCGAACGCGTGCCCATGAATCCGGCAGTGGCTTTGGATTGGGCTGCGGCAGCTACTGGGCAGCAACAGGAGCAGCATCCGCTAAGCCGATCTCGGCAGGCCGCCATGGACCGCTTCCAGCGACCGGTGGCCTGGATCAATCATCCCCTGGGTGCATTGTTGTTGCTGCATAAGCTGGCGCCGGCGGGCATCGTCATCTCGCGGGCCGACGCCGTCCGCGTGCCCGGCTTCGGCGATGTGCGGGCCATGCTGACGGCCTTCGGCAATGCCGTTACCGAAACGGGTGCCGCCAATGGGGCTCAGGAAAAAGATTGGGAATCCGCGCTCACCAGCAAGCAGCAGATTGCCCTGCTCGTCAGCCCGAACAGCCTCTCGCGGCAAGCTGCGGCTGAGCAGCGGGCCGCCGCCCTTAAAGCCGCCAAGCTCCGCGGGGCCAGTGTGGTCGAACTGCTGATCGATGGCGTCGTCAGCCAAGAACTAAGCAACCAATATGGATTTCCAGATGTCGCAGAGCGACTGTCCAGCGGCGCCGACCTGGTGCTGCTGCCCATGCATCTGCTCATGGCTGCCCCGCCCGTCATGCTCGCTTGCGGGCAGCAGGCTGGTATTCGCGCGCTGGATGCGGCAGCCCTCGAACTGGGGCTGCAGTGCAATTGGCCGCAAGTGGCTGCCGCCGAAACCGCCATGGGCCAAACACCCGCCAGCCTCGACAGCCCCATCGGACTGTTGTTGGCAAACCCCAGCAACCTGAAAAACCGGTGTCAGCGGCTCGCCATCCAACTTAATGACAGTGAAAAATTCTTGGCTGCGGTGGCCGTGCAGCGCAGCTGCGAGCTGGGGCCCACGCCTTGGGATCGCTACCGGCTGGAGAACTGGGCTGTTCAGGCCAGCCCCCGCGCCGCCAGCAGATCGGCGGCTGAACAAGTGCACGGCCAGTTGCTCCAGTCTACGCAGACCCAGCCGAGCCGCCCTGGCATCGCCACGCTGGTCCAGGGGACCGATGTGCTCATCGACCTCCGCTTTGTTCCGCCCGAGGACGATCACCAGATTGCGCTAGCTTGCCTGGGCCAAGCAGCCCTCGACGCCCAACCGGCCCAAGCCCCCCAGCCAAATGCCCCCCAGCCAAATGCCCCCCAGCCAAATGCCCCCCAGCCAAATGCCCCCCAGCCAAATGCCCCCAGCACAGACCGAGATTGAACGACTGCCTCGGAAGCACTGCCTCGGAAGCACTGCCGCGGCATGGACTGTGCCCGGCGTACTGTGCCCGGCGTACTGTGCCCGGCGTACTGTGCCCGGCGTACTGTGCCCGGCGTACTGTGCCCGGCGTACTGTGCCCGGCGTACTGTGCCCGGCTTACCGCCCTAGGAGGCGAGCCCCAGAAGACCGCCAGCCCCCCACCAGCAGCCGACCGCAGAGGGAAAAGGGTGCCAACCTGGGCGTTTGGCTACCCCGCCCCCCCCTGGGTGCCGTGCCTGAGCACCAGCGGGGTTTGAATTAACAGATTCTGTGCATGAATGAAGCTGGCGATGGGAACTTTGTTTGGGCTGGCTTCATCCCAGAAGCATCCGAGAGAATCCAGCTTGGGCAATCGTCTCCAGGGGCGACTGCCGGGGAGTTCTGAGAGAGGTTAAAGCTGCATCGCATCTCGGAGTTGTTTCATTTAGAATAGCCTCGTTCAAGGGTTTCGTCTGCTTGGCGGGTGGACGCTGGGGTTGTTTGAGGCCAGCGGTCAAGCTGCTTGGCTTCGGGTTTTGCCGGTTGCCTGAGTTCTTGCTGGCAACAGCGTGGCAAGCGGTTGAGGCTTGGAGTTACATAGATGCCTAATGATGGCAAAAAACTTGATGAGCTGCTTAGTGGCTACTTGGACGATCGGCTGACCGAATCTGAACGGTCCGAGGTCCAACTGGCGCTGCACAGCCATCCCGAACTTCGCCGACAATTGGATCAAGACTTACGCAACGCTTCGGAGATCAAGCGTTTGCGTGACAGTCAAGGTACTCGACAACTTCCTGATAATTTTTCTGCAGGGATCATTGCCGAGGCACAACGTCGAGCTCGGGCTGCTGGCTTGCCAGAGTCCCATCACGTCTTGCGTGGCCCACAGGTCGTTTCTACGGCGCCGCCTGCGACTTGGCGCGTCCCTGCCAGGGTGTTGACTTCCATTGCGGCGCTGGCGGGCATGCTGCTGTTGGCGATCTATATCCCGAAATGGCCGGGAAGCGACGCCCTGGAAAACTCACCCTTGGCTATTAAGCCAGATACAGCCACCCCAGATACAGCCACCCCAGATACAGCCACCCCAGATACAGCCACCCCAGATACAGCCACTCCGGACCCCGGTTCAGCGGATATGCTCGCGCAGCCAACCCCGCAGGTTAACGAACGGGCGAAGGTGCAGTACGTGGGTGATGCGAACTTCCGAATCACCTATACGCTGGTGGTTGATATGGAGGTTTCCAGCGAAGCCATGGCCCAAGACTATCTTGCGACGGTTTTTGCGAACAGTGGAATTGCACTCCAGCCGCCGTTGGTGGCTACCGAGGAACTCAAGGAATCCTTGGCCGATGCGCGGATGACCGTTCACGCGGAAGATGAGCAACCGGGCGATGCGAATATCTACTTCGTGCACGCGGAAACCACCGCCCTGGGTAGCTTGTTGCAAACCCTTTATGGCGATTGGCAAAACGTACCCACGTTCCGGATGGATTTAGCCTTTGATGCTCCCGCCAATATGCTCATGCAGCGGATGGCGCAGATTTCAGGTCAGCGATTCGCGGTGACCGAATCGATTGCCGCGCCCCTTTCCGCCGATTCCAACGCTCGCGTCTCGCCTTTCTCCGGAATCAGCCCGCAGGGCAAGTTGGTGTCGAGCAGCCAGCGCAGACGCAGCGAGTCTGGCGTAGGGTCCAATCTGATGCCGCTCGACGAAGGCAAGAGTGCTTGCCTGATCCTGCTGCGACTGCCCAAGTAGTCTGCGGTAGCCGGTGGGATTGCGGGTCTTTCTTCGCCCTCGCCTAGCCCCTGGGCATTGATGGCATTGACGATCAGCAGGGCATCCAAGCCAGAAACAAATCCGTTTCCGCTGGAGTCGACGAAGCCCAGAATATCGAAACCCTCATCGGTAGTTGGTAAGGGGCGGGCTTCGTGCGCATTGATTTCATTGATTACCAACAACACATCCAAGCCGCTAACCAGACCGTCCCCGTTGACGTCGACGGGATTTACTTGGTTTTGCCATGGCCGCGCGGTGGCGAAATTGACCACAAAGACTTCGATCGTGGCCGGCGCCGAACTCAAGCCTTGATCATCAATCACGCTATAGCTCGTCCTCGCAAATCCGGCAAAGTTTTCTGGAGCCGTGTATGCCAAACGCTTTTCGGCGGTTAAGGCAAAGGCCGCCGGCGCGGCGGGCGACAGCTGGGGAATCAGCCGGCTGTGATCTCCGTCCGCATCGCTATCGTTTGCCAGAATGTCCACATGGATCGTCGGTCGAAGGTTACTGGCGCGAGCACTATCCGCTTTGGCAACTGGGGCCACCGCCTCGGGTGCATCAATGCTCAGCGCATAGTTGCGATTAACGGCACCCCCGGTCGTGTAGACTCGCAGGAAGTAAGTGGCCCCTCGGGTAACCTGCCAAACAATTGTTTCTGTATTGGCAGTTCCCGTCGACGCGGCCAGCACGCTGCCGCTAGCATTCAGCAGCTGTAGGTCAATGTTGCCCGCAGCATGCGAAAACTGCAGGCTGAACAGCGCCGAACCGTGGCTTGCGGGAGAGAAACGGTAAAAATCGATGTCACTCATCATGTGGATCGAGCGATTGCTGAGCGACTGGTCGCGGCCGCTCAATTCACTGGCCGTGGCGGTCGAATTGTTGGGCTCAGAGGCGTCGGGCGGAATTGCTTGCGGATCATAAATCAAATCCTTCCACAGGTTCGTCGCACCCATCACAACCGGGCCCAAAATAACCGGGTGCAACATGCCCCCGCCGGTCGCCGTGGCGGTATAGCTGCCCGGGGGTAGTTCGATCTGATAGCCGCCGGCGCTCAGCGACTGTGTACTGAAAGTTCCGCTGGGGCCAGCAAACACGATCGTCGCTCCGCCAATCCCTTCACCGGATTCATACCAACCACTGTGATTTTTGTCCTCGAAAATCGCACCCACCGCCATGCTGGGTGGCGATTCTATGTTGACTAGCACATTGGTATTTACCAGCGGCCCAAAGTTGTTTCCCGCATAGGCGGTGATCGTTCCACCGAATTGCTCAAAGTCTTGGTTCATCAATGCGCGTCGGTGCGGGCGATTGGTCTGCATTCCTGCCGGACCGCTACCCCAGTCAACCACATAACTGGCGAATAGGTGTAGGGCGGACTTGCCGTACCCAAAAACATTCTCGGAATTGACCAGCTCTCCATTGGCCAACCGCAAGTTGACCCCATTGGCCAGCAGTTGTTGGCGGCGGAGATTGGTATCGGAGTGGAACTGGCGTGGGGGGCTGGAATTGATCATGGACGCGTTATGGGCCGCAGTGAATAACTGGGTCCCCGCGCTCCAAGCCAGTGGCGGTTGCGGACTCAGGGCTTGCAATTCACTCTTCAGGGTATTCCCCTGAACCCCAAAGAAATCCAATTCGGACTGGAAAATGGAGTCGCGAGCCGAGAGGGGCGCAGTGGATGAAAATAGCCGCGCGAATTCACCTGCCGGCTCCGTCCGCAGGCGATTGGTGAGTTGCAAGAATTCCTGCTCAACGGGGCTGGGATTAAAGGCTAGCAGGCGACGAGACTCTAACTGCTCGACAATCAGGCTGCGTTTGACAAGAGATCTGCAAGCTGTCGACATGCGGGCGCCTCGGGTTGCGTTAAGGTGTAAGACCCCGAATGGCAATCGCTCACCACTTAACTCGTTCCCTTGCCTCCGCGGACCGCAGGCGACGGTTTACGATTGGCCACGGGCGGCGCTATCCAAACTAGGGCTTGCAATAGGCCAACGCCAGCAAGGCGTAGCCAGCCACCAGGTTAGGATCGCCCTCCATCCACCGCGAGTTTTCGTTGACCCAACTGCCATCGTCCAACTGCAATGAGGCCAGCTGGCTGCGTAGCTCGGCTTTCCAGTCATGCTGCTTGCCTGCGGCGTCCTTGAACGCATCTTGGCCCATGGCGGCCAGGGCTTTGGCCATGGTGTGGTAATAGTAGAATAGCCCTTGTTTGCCTAGGCCAGGATTGTTTTCCAGGTCGTAATTCTTCTGTAGGAATTCGGTGGCAGCCTTTACTCGCGGATCATCTTGCGTCAGTCCCGCGTAGATCATGCTTTTTAGACCTGCATAGGTCATCGAGCCGTAGCTTCGCAGGCCGCCATTGTCCATCGGTGCGGCCTTGCTCTCGCCGCCGGCCGCGACGGTATAGTAAAAACCGCCGTCGTTGACCTTCGCAGCATGCGCCGATGTATTGGCTGGGGATTCCAGATTTTGACAACGCGACACGAAGGCTAGTGCCTTTTGAATCGCTTCATCTTCAGGACCATTTCCCAAGCTGTGCAGCGCGTCAACTAAAAAGCTGGTATTTGACAGATCCGGGCGTGAGTGCGAGCCGTAACCGGCGCCACCATAAAACATATCGCTGGCGTCTTTGCCCTCTCCCTCGTCCCATTGCAGATTCTTTACGAAGGCTTCGGCCCGCTGGACGATTTGATCATAGCGTCCATCGCGGTTGGCTCGAGCGAACGCTACCATGGCGATACAGGTATCGTAATTGCGATGCAATGAATCCTCGGCGTAGATCCCGCCATCGGGCCGAACATGCTTTTCAAGATAGCGCATGCTCAGCAGCAGCATGGGATCTTCAGCAGGTACACCCACGGCCAATAGTCCGCTGGCTACCAAGGCCGTCGGTCCAATGCCAGCTGCGGCCGAGAAGGAGCCATCGTCGGCTTGGCCGCGAACGCGTAGGTACTCCACGCATTGATCAACCATCTGGCGGTATTCTCGCTGGGCAACCGGGTCGACTGCTGCGGGCGGCTGTTGTGCGTGTAGAGCTTGCATTCCAAGCGAAAAAAAACACAGGCCCAATACAGACCAGCGCACAGTCCAGCGTGAAGTCCAGTGTGTCGTGCGGGTAGTAATACAAGCAGTCATCATGTGCAATGCTCGAAATGGTTAGAGTATTCTGGGTGCAAGCGCTGCCGGTCCAAGTCACTGCTTTCAGGACCAAACACGAACCAGAGAGCGGGACAAGGGGGCACCAAGCTCGAACCATAGTATACGTCACTCCTCACGGTCGGCAAATCCAAGGTGAGCCCCGCCCAGGGCTGCGCAGTTTTTCAAACTGAGCGGATTGGGGGCTAGCCACCGGTTTTGAAAACACCGAGTGCTAGCGCACTTTCGCTCAGTAAGAGATTGCCTAGTTTGAACTATTGCGTTGCCCTGGAGCCCAGCCAGCCAGCCTGCTTCAAATCGACCAGCGTGCTGCACATAAAATGGAACGCAGTGCGATGCCTCGCTGGAGCGCTCTCGCGATCGCCGGCTCCGGGCTACCAAGCTGCGCTGCCCGGGCAACCTCAATGGATTACAATTTCCAGCGGACCGCAGCTGGTTTATCCGCGTCTTCCCTATTTCGAGATGGACATGCACATTCGATTCGAGGACCTCGAACTAGGGCCATTGTTGGGCAGTGGAACGGTGGGCGCTGTATACCGCGCGAAACTGAAGTCTAGCGGCGAAATGGTGGCCGTAAAACTACTGCATCTATCCATTTCACGTGACAAGTTGGTTCGCTCGCGTTTTCGCCGAGAAATGCAAATCTTGGAAAAACTAAAGCATCCCAATATCGTGCACTACCTGGGTGGGGGAGATCACGGTGGTCAACTGTTCTATGTGATGGAAGCACTCGAGCTGGGAAATGCCAAGGAAATGTTGGAAAAATTCGGAAGCCTCACCTGGCAGGAAGTGGCTTCGATTGCCCGACAGGTCAGCAGCGCGCTACAGTACGCGCATAATCAGGGAATCGTGCATCGCGACCTGAAGCCCAGCAACTTGTTCTTGACCGAATCGGGCCTAATCAAGCTGGGTGATTTCGGCATCGCTCGCGATGTGCATGCGGCGGATCTGACCGAAACCGGTTTGACCGTGGGCACTCATGCTTACATGTCACCCGAACAGATCATGGGGGAACAGAACATAACGGGCAAGGCAGATTTGTATTCCCTGGGCTGCGTCATGTTCGAATTATTAACAGGTCGAACGCCTTTTCAGGGCGCCAATTTTGCCGTGTTGTTCGAGCAGCATTTGCGCAAACCCGCGCCGCCGGTGAGTGACTACGTGGCCGATTGCCCCCCCGCTCTGGCGGCGACCATTGCGCAGCTGCTTGAAAAAGAACCCGACCGGCGTCCATTTAACGCCCGAGCTGTGCAGGCAGCCATGCTCAAGCTGTTTGATGATCCTGTTAGCCAACCCCTTTCAGCGGATGCTCACCACGCAAAAAACGATGTACCCGCTGCAGCGGTCAGTGATCCCGGTATGCAACGCTTGGCAATGAAACTCGCGGCGGCCGAGCCGCAGCAAATTTCGTGGAGCACACTGTCCCTTATCGCCTTGGCCGTCCTAGGGCTCATTCTATTTGCCGCCTTTGCCTCCCGCTAAGCGCCGGCTTTTCCCGCGGGTCTGACCCCTCTGAATAACGCGCATCTCTCAAGTACGCCGCACGCACCGTCGGAGATCGTCGGACCCCTTTTTGAGACAGTACTCTTCGAGCAGCTAAGGGCATTCCCATGAAAGAACATGACTCGGGCGATCGGGCCCTAATTGAGGAACTGCTATCCAGTGGATGGTTGCAGTCCGTCGACTGGTTCACCGAGATCGACTCAACCAACCTGGCGGCCCGTCGCGCCTTGCAAACGCAGCATCCCAGTCCAGCTCTTTTTGTGGCTGAGCGACAAACCGCTGGCCGTGGCCGCAGCGATCATCAGTGGTGGTCACCCAGCGGCTGCCTGATGCTGACCCTGGCTATTCCCGCCGAATTGTTGCCGGCTAGCCCCGGGGACTGGGGGCAATTGGCGCCGGTCTCCGGCATTGCCGTCGCCGAGGCCTGCGGCCATTGCGTCGAGAGCCTGGATTGCCAGCTCAAATGGCCCAATGACGTGTATGTTGGCAAACGCAAACTGGCCGGTATCCTGATCGAATCCGCAGGTGTTTCCAGCCCGCCACATTGGCTGATTGGCATTGGCATCAACGTGGCGGTTGACTGGTCGACGGCACCCGATGACCTGCCGCAGCGAGCAACCTGCTTGACGCGCGAATCCGGCTCCATCGTCCAGCCTGGGCTGGTATTGATTGAATTGATGGGCCGTTTGGAGTCTTGGATCGTGGAATGGGGAAGCGGTCAGAAATTCTGGCTGGACGGCTGGCGCGATCGCTGCTTGCTGACGGGAAAACGCATACGCATCCGGGTGCCAGGCCGCAATGCAGACAAGGACATCGAAGGTCGCTGCCAAGGCTTGGATAGCCAAGGCTACCTTTTGCTGGATACGCCAAGCGGATTGCAAGCCTTTCCGTCCGCCGAAGTGGTCGCCTGGGAGTAGGCCACTGCCCGCGCGTGGAAAGCCTACTTTCTGTAGAAAAAATAGAGTTTCTTTTGATTTTAGGGCGTTTTAACCGCCCGGGCGTACCGAATCGAAACTATTGCGGGGTTGGCGAGTTTAATAGGATAAGAAGATTCCCGATTTCCTGGCGGAGATCTGGCAACCGATTCCAGAATCCCATTCTCGGAATTGTGCGTAGACGAAATAGCTATCGCGAATTAAGCTAAGGATCGAGCATGCCCGCCATCGCTCTCCCGCCGAACCAAAACCAGCCCAACCCCACCTGTCAGACTTCAGGAGCATTCGATGACCCATCGGTCACACCACTCCCTTGCTAAACAGCCCCGAATTCGTCACTACCAACGTAGGGGGCGAGTTTTGGCGACAACACTGGCTGGCCTGGTGGCCCTGGGGGCACTGCGTTCGGAATGTACAAGTACGGTGTTTTTGGTAGTTCGGTTAAGAAAGTGGTGCCGCTCACGGATGTCGTTGTTCGCGGGCCGTTTGACCACATCGTGCTCGAACAGGGTGAAATCGAGAGCAGTAGTAACATCGATGTGATCTGCGAAGTCAAATCGCGGCGGAGCTGGGCTTCCCATCTTGTGGGTGATTGACGAAGGCACCTACGTTAAAAAGGGAGACAGGCTGGTCGAGCTGGATTCTTCGGCCTTGGAGAATGACCTGAAATCCCAGCGAATCGTTGTTTCGAGCGCCCAGGCAACGCTAATCAGTAGTGAAGCTGCCGTGCGGACGGCCGAAATCTCTCTCCAGGAGTACTTGGAGGGCACCTATCTTTCCGAGCGAACGGCGATCCTGAGCGAAATTGCTGTCGCCGAACAGGAATTGCGGAAGGCCGAGTTGAATCTGGATATGCCCGCCGTTTGGCCGCCAAGGGGATGCTCAAGGGGCTACAAATCGAGGCCGAGGAATTCTCCGTCGTCAATGCCGCGTAGCGTGCTCGAATCCGCCAACGCCCGCCTGCTGGTCCTGGATCGACTGACCAAGGAAAAAAACCGCGTCCAGTTTGAAAGCGACATCGAAGCCGCCAAGGCACGCATGAAATCGGACGAGAGCGTGCTGATGGAAGAAGAGGACAAGCTGCGCGAGATCGAAGAGCAGATTGCAAAGTGCATCATGGTTTCCCCCGCAGACGGCGTGGTGGTTCATAACAACGAATACAGCAGTCGTGGTGGCAACGCAGAGTTTGTGGTCGAGCAAGGGGCAACCGTTCGCGAAGGCAAGACATTGATCAAATTGCCGGATCCCACCCGGATGCAAGTCAAAGCCAAAGTCAACGAGTCGCGTATCAGTTTGATTGCCGCTGGTATGGCGGCCAAGGTCAAGGTGGGCTCGGTGGAAAAAGACATGTTGGCCCAAGTGAAGAAAGTCAATAAATACGCCGAACCAGGAAGTTTCTTCAGTTCTTCGGTCAAAGAGTATGCGACCTTCATCGAGATACTTTCGCCGCCCGAATCCATCCGCACGGGCATGACGGCTGAGGTGCGGATTTTCGTCGAGCAGTTGTCCGACGCGTTGCAAATTCCCGTGCATGGCATTTACGAATTCAAGGGCCATCACTTTTGTCTGGTAAAGAATGGAGAAAGTTGGGAAACGCGGGAAATCAAGATCGGCGCTACCAACGAGAAGATGGTCACCATCGCCGAGGGTCTTACCGAGGGCGAGGTCATCGCACTCGATCCGCGGAATCATTTGGACCTGATGGATCTGCCTGAGATCGAAACCGTTTCCGACCGCGAAGAGCTGGCCAAGATCGGTGCCAATGCGGAAACTCCTGCCGCGCCGATCGCTGAGGCAGCCGACGCCCCCGAAGGCGCACGCCCAAGAGGCGAGGCTGGCCGCGGTGGCCCCCCAGGGTGCTGGCGGCGGTGGCTTCGATCCACAAGCTATGGTCAAGAGCATGTTCGAGCGCTACGACAGCGACCAAGATGGCAAGTTGAACACGGAAGAGATTCAGGCCATCAACTCACCCTTCAAGGATAGAATTGGCGGCTTTGACAGCAATGGCGATGGATCGGTTGACTCGGCAGAAATTATCAAGGGCATGCAGTCCATGGGCGGTGGGGGCCCTAGATAATCTGCCTGCCCATGCTTTCCTCCCCAAGCTTCGATTGACAGTTACCGATGCCATTGCCAAGCCTTTGTTTCCAGGCCTAAACTCCCATGCATGCTTGTTCTATCCGTAGCCTGAAAAAAGAGTACGTCCTCAAGAGTGAGACAGTACGTGCCTTGCGCGGCGTTTCATTCGATGTGCCGGAGGGCGACTACGTGGCCATTATGGGACCCTCGGGTTCCGGCAAGAGTACGCTGCTGAATCTGTTGGGTTGTCTCGACCAGCCTTCGGCTGGCGAGTTGTTTCTCGGCGAGGACAACGTCGCCAAAATGACGGATGATCAGCTGGCCGATATCCGCTCGCGACGAATTGGTTTTGTGTTCCAGTCATACAACTTGATTCAACAGTTGACGGTCGTCGAGAACATCCAGGTTCCACTGTACTACCAAGGTAAATTGGGACCGGCAGAGCGGAAGCGGTGCATCGATCTGGCCGCTCGCGTTGGCTTGGGGAATCGATTGGACCACCGTCCCAATCAGCTTTCCGGTGGTCAACAACAGCGGGTCGCAATTGCCCGCAGCCTGGTTAATGATCCCTATTTCATTCTGGCCGACGAGGCTACTGGTAACCTGGACTCATTGACAACGGCCGAGATTCTGTCGCTCTTCGATCAATTGAATAACGAAGGCAGAACGATCATCATGGTTACCCACGAAGATGACGTGGCCTTGAGGGCCAAACGCATTGTCCGTCTCCGGGACGGTTTGCTGCAGTCCGACATCGAAAATTCACCCGAGGAGCGGCGTGCCGCTGCGGAGCGTGCCTTGCATCATGTTCCCGGTGAAGCTCATCAAGTGCAACACATAGCGACAGCCCAGGTCGAGGCCTAACACTTATGTTTTGGATGCGGACCGTCAATCTGGGCTTCAAGAGCCTGCTGCTGCACCCCCTGCGATCACTGCTGACCGTGTTGGGTATCTTGATCGGTGTGGCCAGCGTCATTTGGCTGCTGGCCATCAGCGAGGGTGTTAGCAACGAGGCTCAGCGGCAAATTGAAAGCCTGGGTGCGGATACAATCATGATTCGCTCCGTTAAGCCACCCAGCGAAAAACTCAATGCCCAAGGTGTTACACCCTACGGCTTGACGCGGGATGAGTTCGACATGCTGCAGTCAACCATTCCCACGATCCAGAGTGCGATTCCCATCCGTGAAATTCGCCGCCAGTTCCAATTCAAGGACCGCAAGGTCGACGGGCGTTTGGTGGGCTGCACACCCGAGTATGCCCTGGTTACCAAGCTGGTCGTTACCGAGGGTCACTTCATCACCGATGCCGAGAATTTTCGTCGCGAGACCGTGTGCGTGCTGGCAGCCCGCGTCGCCGACCGATTATTCCCCTATGAGGATCCGATTGGCAAACGCGTCTATGTGCCCGAGCATACAGATTTCTACACCGTCGTTGGCGTTCTCAAGCACCGTAATGCCTCGGCGGCGATTGGCGGTTCGCTCGACTCGCAGGACTTCTCGAACGACATCTACATTCCCCTCAAGACCTTGCAACAGCGAATCGGTGATACCGTCGTCCGCAGAACAGGCGGCTCCTTCGAGGGTGAAGTTTTACAACTGAATCAGATCACTGTCCGCGTAAACGATCTCAAGGAAGTTGAACGCACTGCACTATTGATCCAAAATTCGCTCAAGAGCCACGACCAAATGGAAGATGTGGCCGTTGTCGTGCCGCTCGAACTCCTCAAGCAGGCCAAGATCACGCGTTTGATTTTCCAATTACTGGGTGGCGTGATTGCCAGTATCTCGCTGGCCGTCGGAGGTATCGGGATCATGAACATCATGCTCGCCACGGTTACCGAACGCACCCGTGAAATTGGTATCCGACGGGCGCTGGGCGCCAAGCAAAAGCACATCATTTTGCAATTTCTCGTCGAGGCTGCCGTGTTGGGTGTCGTGGGTGGTATTACCGGAATCGTGTTGGGAGTGCTGTGCACGCCAGTGATCGCCAGCTTGAAAGACTTTGCCAGCTGGGCCAGGCCCGACATCATGGCCGCTCTACCAGAAGAACTCCGCAACGTGACGCCTGCGATCGTGCCCTGGTCCATCCCCGCAGCCTTCTTAATATCGTTGTTGGTCGGCGTGGTATTCGGTATCTTCCCAGCCGTCAGGGCTGCGAAAATGAACCCCATCGATGCCCTGCGTCACGAATAGCCCTGCCGTTCCGGCTCCCCTCCGCCCCACTACAACAGGCACTATCGCAATCGTTCCAATGGCTGGCCTTGGCCCTCGACCAACATGACGGTCGAGTATTCCCCGGGTTGCACATCCCGGGCAGTGAAATTCTCGCGCGTTCCACTGGGCCATTGAACTTGAATTTGGATAGCCCCCTGCCCCTGGTGACCGAATCCGAAGTGCTGAGCGCTGCCATAGTAGCTCTCGTAACCTCGTCCAGAAAAGGTAACGCTCCGCTGCTCTCGATTGGCACTGTCGGTCACTTTCAGCTGACTGCCCAAGCCATCGCGATTACTGAGCGTGCCGACCAACTTGATCTGCAGGCTACGATTCTCGGGCGGGGAAGGGTGCGACCCAGGCTGGGGCTGGCATTGAAGTTCAATACCACCACATCCATATCACCGTCATTGTCGAAATCATCAAAGCCCGCGGCACGACTACTCTCAATTCGAGCGAACAAGCTACCCGCCGAATTGGTCACGTTCGTAAACCGACCGCGGCCGTCATTGGCCAGCAAGTAGTCGCTGACTTTCACATCCGTGCGATCATCGATGAAGCGGATGTTGTCTAAGAAGTGGCCGCAAGCAATATACACATCGCGATCGGCATCATTGTCAAAATCGACGGCACCAATTCCCCAGTTGACATGTGCCTGCAGCCCAGGGTCGATGCGGGCCACATTCGTTGAATCGATGAAGTAGCCCATTCCCAGCGCCTGGTAGAGCACGGGCATTTCATCTTGGTAGTCGGTGGTAATCAGATCCAGCAATTGGTCGCCGTCCAAATCCGCATAATCAACTCCCATATTGCCATTGGCTCTGCCATTGCGGTCAAAGGCGACGCCAGCCACGATTCCATCCTCTTGGAAATGTCCCTGGCCGTCATTGATCAGCAGGTAATTGGCTTGCTGATCGTTAGCGACGAAGACATCCTGATCTCCATCACTATCGAAGTCTGCAGCCAGTACTCCCATGCCTGGGGCACGCAATTCGGACAAGCCGGATTCGGCCGTAACGTCCGTGAAAAGCCCGTTGGATTCGTTTCGATATAGAAAGTCCGCGGCTGGTCGATAGTCGATCGGCCCTGTATGAAACTCATATCCGGCAATCGTACGGATTTTGTAATCGCTGTACTGAAAGTCCACATAGCTGGCACAGTACAAATCCAAGTCACCATCGCTGTCCATGTCAAAGAACGCGTTCCCCGCACCAAAGCGACTTGGGCCTGCCAAACCGCTGATTGCCGTTACATTCAGAAAAGTTCCGTCGCCATTGTTGGCATACAGCACGTTGTACCCAAAGTTGCTCATGAAAAGATCGGCATCCCCGTCTTGGTCATAGTCGCCCACGACGACGCCCATACCGTAACCCAGGTCTCCCACACCCGCTTGTTGCGTAACGTCAGTGAATGTCCAATCGCCATTGTTGCGATACAATCGATTGGTTGGTGCTGGCTCGATGATCGCGCCCGGCAGCGGGGCTCCGTTCATGAAGTAAATATCGACAAACCCATCGCCGTCGTAATCAAACAGGGCTAAGGAACCGACGACCGACTCCATGATATACCGCTTGCCGCTACCTCCATCGGTGTGCACGAAATCGATACCGCATTGGGCGTTGGGAACTGTTTCGATCCTGCAATCAATGCCGACTTGCGCCAGTACAGAGTTGCTGGCTGCCCAGATCGCAACACCCAAGCTGGTTCTCACGCATCGCCTTAAAAGTTGCAACCCATTCAGGCGGTTGAGAATCATCAGTCGCGTTCCTCTTGTCTAAGTAGGTGGCAGCGGTCGACCTCGAGATCGTCATACACGCTGGTTGCGCCTAGCCAGTCGACGGTGACACGATCAATGGTCTCGTGAACCTTCAGCCCGAAGTGTAGACGGCAGGTTCCATATGAGCTTTGGTAGGCCCGGCCGCTATGCACCTCAGCAACTTGGACCAAACTACCACACTCTACGGTGATGCGTGCACCCACTCCGCTGCGATTGAATGCATTGCCGCACAGTTGAAGTTCAACCCAATGATGGACGCTTTGAGTTTGATTCTCCAAGTAGTTGGCGGGGGCATCGTTGTTGAGCACAACGCCATCCATGTCTCCGTCGTTGTCCAAGTCGTCAAAAGCCATGCCACGCGTGCTTTCCACTATGGCCAGACCGCTGCCAGCCGTCTGGGTGACATTCAGGAATCGACCTGAGCCATCATTTTCGAGCAAGCTGTTGGGCACTTTGAAATCTGTTAATTGCTCAACTTGGTGTGCCCATTTGAAGAGGTGCCCATTTCCGATCATGAGATCGCGGTCACCATCGTTGTCGAAGTCTACCAAGCCAGCTCCCCAGTTGGCATGCGGTACCACATCTCTCCCGGCTCGGCTGGAGGTTGACCGATCTTCGAAACCGAGTTCGCCAATGCTAAGAAAGAGAATTGGCATTTGTGCCGCATAGTCGGTCACAAATAGGTCTTCCCATCCGTCATTGTCTACATCGCCCGCCTCGGCACCCATGCTGCCGACCGGAATACCAAGTGCGTTGTAGGCCACGCCTAGCAGTTCCGCGTCCTGGCTAAAAACGCCCTGTCCGTCGTTAACAAAATACAGATTTGGCTGGGCATCGCAGCAAACAAAAATATCCATGTCGTGGTCTTGGTCAAAATCCCCACAAACAACTCCCATGCTTGGAGCCTTGAATTCAGCGATGCCAGCCTGCCGGCTGTAGTCCACAAAGGTGCCATCCCCATTGTTCTTGAATAATCGATCGGCCCGCGCTTCAAAATGGTCAGGGCCGGGAGGATAGGGGTACGTCCTGGCTGACAAATTCTCGAAATCCTCGAATCTGAAGTCGACGTAATCGGCGACGTATAAATCGAGATCTCCGTCGTTCTCGATATCCAGAAAGGCAATGCCGGCACCAAAGGCAATCTGCGTCTGGGCCAGGCCTGCGGCGGGCGTTACGTCGCTGAAGGTCCCATCGCCCTCACCACGCAGGAGTGTCATCGAACCGAAATTGGATATAGCCAGATCCGTAAAGCCATCGTTGTCGAAATCCGCAGCTGCAACGCCCAAACCATAGGCGGGGATGCGCATCCGGCTGGGGGCTGCGATGTTAGCGAACTTGCCGTTGCCCAGATTGCGAAACAGCTGATTGCCACGGGGATTCTTAGCCACGGGCAGACTATGGCCATTCAACAAATACACGTCGATACGCCCGTCATTGTCATAGTCGAAGCTTGCCAATCCGCTGGCCATCAAGCTTGGCAAGTAGCCTTGCATGTCGGCCCCATCCTCGTGCTGAAAGTTGATCCCCGAAGAGGCGGTCGCGTCTGCCAAGCGGATTTGTGCCTGGGTGACTCCAGTCAGCCAGCACACAACGCCCAGCTGCCATCCCAAACAAAGCCAGGCATGGCGCATCGGATAACTTGTCTGAGCAGTCATGAAATACCGGCGAGTATTGAGCATCCTGGACCCTGAACAGCGCATTAGAGACGGATATTTGCCAACCGCGGATCATTGGGTGCGCGCTGGCGTGCACGCAGCAATGCATTCAGAGCATAGGCCGACTTGCCTTGGCTCTGCAGAGCGGCAATCCAAACCAAGTAGGCGTCGATATCCTCACTGCGTTCGACGGCTAATTCTGCTTGAGCGGCCGCCTCATCGTGTTTACCCAGGGCCAACAAGAATTGCGCGAAACGCAAATTGGCAAAACCCGAACCATCGCGCTGCGCGGCGCTGTGGAGCGTGGCTTCCGCCAAGCCGACGTCGCCTACCGCAACTGCCAGCGATGCGCAATTGGAGTAGTTCGTCAAATTGTCCGGTTGCACTTCCAGCAAGCGTTGGTAGACCGAGAGGGCATCGCGTGTTCTGCCCGATTTTTGCCAGATATCCCCAAGAGCCGCCAGGCTTCGAGCAGAGTCGGGTTCTAAAGCCAGTGATGCCATGAGCAATTCCTCAGAGCCAATCAGCGCGAGCATGCGCTATGTAGACTTGGCCCAGCTGTGCGTAAGTGTGGCTAGCAAACTTGCGGAAAGACTCCTGGTACCGCTGGTCGTCGGCTACTGTCTGTTCCGTATCGATGGGCGGCATTTGCTCGCGAATGGTCAGGGCTTCTTCACGCTTACCGAGTCTCAGAAGCGCCGTCGACAGCGCGAGGTAGGTTGCCCGGTCCGATCGTCCCAAATCAATCGCTTTGCGTGCGTGTGCCTCGGCCTCCTCAAACGCTTGCCGTTGATTTTGCGCTTGGGCTAGGCGCAGGTGCAATTCCGCGTATCCGGAAACGCTGTCACGCCACGTTCCAGGGTCTCGACTGCTTGCTCCAATTCTCCAAGCTGCGTGTATGCCTCACCGAGTGCAATCAGAACGGCGGCCGTTGTCACAGCTGGTGGTAGGTCTTGCAGTAGGGCGACAGCCTGTGATTGCTCACCGGTCTGCAGTAGTACATCCGCGTAGGCCACGCATACTTCGGGGCGAGTCCGGTCCAGCTCCATGGCGGCTTGGAACAGAGATTTCGCTCGCTCGGTCTGCAGCAACTCGGCATAGGTTAGGGCTGCGATGTAGTGGACCTGAGGGTCCTCGGGGTAACGCTCAACGGCTTGCTCGACAGCTTTTAGCAATGCCGGTTGTGCCTGCTCGACCACGAGTTGGCTGGGCTCGGTGGGCAGCGTGATACGTGCTGGGCTTGCCGCTGCTGCCTGAGTTGCCCGCTGGTTGTTCGCTGGGCAACGACGTTGGTGCAGCCTGCAATGAATCTGCTTGGGCTTGACGGTCCGTTATCGATTGCGGGGCGACCCGAATCGATGTAGGCATATCGAGGGTGTGGCTATAAGCAAGGCCAGTGTTGACAGAATCGCGGCGGCGCAGTCCAGCCAATTCGAGCCGGCAGAGGCGAGTTGGGCCTGGCTTGAGCTGCTGGTGGTCGATTTCGTGTTTTCTGGAGGCGACGTCGATTCATGAATTTTCCGAATGGAGGGCAAACGGGAACCTTACCATTATGAAGGCTGTGACGTTAGAATGAGAGGAGATACGATGTTGACTCAATTTGCGATGAACTGCGGGCTCTTACCTGCGGCGATTTCCCACGGTGCATGTCTATACCGACGCAGCCAACCATGCATATTTGGTTTTCTCGCAAAATTACTGGACGGCTTCCACTGCTGATGAGAACTGTGCTTATGAAAACGCTGCTGCTGAAGTCATTGCCCGTCAACAGGCGACCTCCTCAACTCAGTATAGTGAGCTCAGTCCGTGAAAACAAAGCAGCTCATGCTTGGGGTGATCGCTCTGAATCTAATCGGCGTCGGCATTCTGGTCTAGCAGACGGAGCGTTCCGGATGCCAGTCAGCTGCAGGTAGTCCGCTGGAAATGTCAGACCGGCAAGCCATACGGACAGCCGCTGCGGCTGCCGCAGCTCTTCCGTATCCCTCCGCGACCTGTGGCTGAGACGTGCCTGCCGCCACGGATATAGCCGCACAAATCAGCCAGTTGCGCGAGCCAGGCGTTTGATGCCGCCGAGTTAGCGGTGAATAGGACCAACAACAACCCGCAAGCCTTATGCTTGCTGGGCAAGCTCCATCTGCGAAATAATGATCAGGCCGGTGCGAAGCGCTGTGGGAGCAGGCACTGCAAATCGATAGCAACTGTGCCGAGGCCTACGTTGATCTTGGGCATCTGTCGGAAAAACAGGGCAATCTAGAGCAGTCTGAGAAATTCTTCATCAAAGCGATCGAGAGTCTCCCGCAATTACTAGACGCCTATGAGCCGCTGGCCGCGGCCCAGTTGCAGCTGGGCAAGTTTGAGGAGGCTGCCGCGCCGTCTCAAGCAATTTCTGGCTCGAAGCCAACGTCCTTCTCTGGCTGGTGTAGCCTCGGAAAAGCCCAACACGATATGGGCCAGTACGAGCTGGCAGTGGCTAGCTTTCGCCGCGCATTGGCATTAGATCAGAATTCTCAGGAAGCCGTCTTGGGGTTAATGAACGCTTACCGCAGTTTGGGCGATAAAGCCAATGCGACCGCTAATGCCCAGTGCTTGCCAAGATTGTTGCAGCCCAGCCGCGTGTGGCAGAGCAACGTGATGTCGTCGCCCGAGATGTGGATAAAATGCAGTCGCTGCTGGTGTTTACTACGCAAACAGCGGCTAAGCTGCTGTCCGAGCTCGGTCACATCGATGAGGCGGTTGACCAATTACAAACAGCCCTAAACAGCGTTTCCGAAGCTCGACAGTTACGATCGCAGTTAAGTCAAATCTACTTGGCGCAAGCCGCCGTCGATCGGGCGATCCGCGTGCTACGCGTGGGGCGCCGAAGCCAATCCTGACGATCCTATTGGGTGGATGGAATTGGGCTTGCTGTGCATCCGCTGCCGCCGGCTAGATGCTGCCGAAGACGCCCTGCGGAGGGTCATCGAATTGGCCCCAACCAGCGACCGCGCCTATGCGCTGCTCGCACAAACCCAGATGCCCGAAGGACGCGATCAACGAGCTGCCGTTGAAAGTGCGCACCGCGCCGTGGACCTCGCGCCCACGGCCGGCAATCACTACATATTGGCAACCGCATATTACAACGCCGGAGATATCGAAAGCACCAAGAGTGAGCTGAAGATCGCCGTTTCCATGGCGCCGGACGAAAGTGAGTACCGCGATGCTCTGAGGAGAATTGAGTAGATGGCTGAACAACGCCTGTGCCCAACGCCAACATCCGCCCGCCGAGCCGCAGCATGCCTGCAGGTCAACTGGGCCATTGTACTCGCTGTGCTTCTGTTCCTATCGGGGTGTGATAACTCGAATCCCGCTGTGCCGCCCAGCCGAGGCCCGTACCCCCAGTCGTGCCGCCGATGGAAAGTACTGCGGCCAGCGTTAAATGTCAGCAATCTAGACACGGAGACGTTGCATGACGAACCACATGCCGTACATCTAATCGACATTACCCCCCTGTCGCAAATTGACTTCGTACACGACTACGATTGTTTGGGAGAAATGCTAATCGTTGAACCAGTTGCCTCTGGCATGGCATCGCTGGATTTCGATTTGGATGGCTGGATAGACGCTTATTTTCTCAATGGTGCTCAGGTGCCAGCCGATCCCTTCGGACCAAGCCCAATGCGCTTTTCCGAAACTTGGGCGATATGCGATTTGCGAACGCAACCCGGCAGAGTTGGTGCGATGACCTACGGGTATAGTCTCGGAGTGGCGGTTGCCGATTTCGACGGCGATGGTTTTCCTGATCTATTTGTTAATAACTTTGGCCCGAATAAGCTGTTTCGCAACAATGGAGACGGTACCTTTTGCGATGCCACGCTGGCCGCGGGAGTTCAATGCGGGCCTGAGCTTGGAGCGGGGGCTTGTTTTCTGGACATCGATGGTGACGGTCTGCTCGATCTGTACGTGGGCAATTATGTTAAGCAGCCTGTCGAGGCCAATATCAAACGCACCACGGACGGTTTTGCCAGTTATCCTGGACCGCTCGATTTTGAGCCGGAATATGATTTTCTGTTCCGCAATGAAGGGGATGGTAGCTTTTCGGACCAAAGCCAGGCCGCGGGCATCTCGCTCGTCGCCACAACCAGTATGGGCACGATCGCCGGCGACTTTGATGAAGACGGTGACAGCGACGTCATCGTGGTCAATGACGTCGATCGCAATCTGTTTTATCCAGAATGATGGTACTGGCAAATTCGAAGAGATCGGTATCTTGGCGGGCATTGCGTTTTCCCACGATGCACAACGCAATGGCAATATGGGCATCGACAGCGCCGACTACGATAACGACGGCGATTTCGATCTGTTCACTACCACATTCAGCAACGATCTACCGGTCTTGTACCACAACGACGGAGCTAGGAAATTTCCAGGATGTCACTCTCTCATCCGGCGCTGGCAAAGGGTTGCTGCCACATGCAAACTGGGGAACCGCCTTTATGGATGTCGAGAACGACGGCGACAAGGATCTGTTGATCGCCAATGGACACACCGATCCCAACGTCACCAGTGGGCCTACACGACGGACTGGAAAGTCGCCAACACCTTGATGTTGAACACTGGAGATGGTCGCTTTGCCAATATCTCCACGACCTGTGGGACCGGACTAACGCCGGTCGAAAGCAGTCGAGGTCGTGGTGGTTGACGACTTCGACAACGATGGCGATGTGGATGCCATCATTCTCAATGCGTTGGCTGCGCCACCATTATCCGCAATGACTTCGCGCTCGCTCGGCAACTGGTTGCAGCTTGATCTAACTGGACGGCAGGCCTGTCGGGACGCAGTTGGGGCCCGGGTTGCCTTTGAAATTGACGGCAAGAAGTTTGTCGACGAAGTCCGCAGTGGTCGCGGCTACCAAAGCAGCTATGGACAGAGGCTGTACTTCGGCCTCGCGAGTGCAACGACCGTCCCCGAATTGACCATCCGTTGGCCTGACGGGATGCAACAGGTCCTGCGCGAGGTGGCTGCCAACCAGTTGCTCAGGGTGATACCAAGCAGATCCGCAATGAACTAGAATAGTTTGGCTCTCGATGGAGAGCCTACCAACCAGGCTTGGGGCTCGTCTGCGAAGAGTCATGCGTACCCAGCCAACGGTGTCCGGGTCGCTCGTAGCCCTGCATGTATCGCGAATCGATGCCGCCCCGCTACTGTCCTTCAAACCCGCCCACCCCTGTGAGTCTCCGGTGTTCAGAAGCATGTTTTTATTGTTGTTCGTGAATCTGCTGTTTGGCGTGAGACGCTTGGTGACGTCCGGGCGGCGGAGATCGATTTCAATCGTCAGATTCGACCGATCTTGTCGGAAAACTGCTTTTACTGCCACGGTCAGGATGCCAACAAGCGGCAGGCAGACCTACGGCTGGACGTGCGGGATGCCGCGATCGAGATGGGGGCGATTGAACCTGGAGATGTGCAAGCCAGTTCATTGTTGGAGCGGATCATGTCGCGATCAAGCCGACATGCAAATGCCGCCACCAGATTCCAATCGCCATTTGACCGAAGAGCAAAAAGAGCTTTTGAAACAGTGGGTGGCTGGCGGGGCCCAATACCAGCAGCATTGGGCCTTTGTCGCGCCCGAGCGTCCAGACGAACCAGTGGTGGTAGATGCAAGTTGGCCGCGTGGAGCCATCGATCGATTCGTACTGGCCAAGCTGGAGTCTGTTGGATTGAAGCCCTCAGCGGAGGCAGAACGCACGACGTTGATCAAGCGGCTGTATGCGGATCTGATCGGTTTGCCGCCAACTCCGGACGAGATTCAGGACTTTGTAGACGATCTCGATCCGCAGGCCTATGAAAAACTGGTCGACCGCCTGCTGAATGACGAGCACTACGGCGAACGCATGGCGTTGAGCTGGCTGGATGCGGCTCGCTACGCAGACAGCAATGGCTTTCAACAGGATGGGGATACATGGCAATGGATCTGGCGCGATTGGGTAGTCAAGGCTCTCAATGCGGATATGCCTTTTGACCAGTTCAGCATTTGGCAGTTGGCGGGCGATTTGCTGCCCAATGCAACTCATGAACAAAAAATTGCCAGTGCTTTCAATCGCAATCATCTGCTCAACGGCGAAGGAGGCGCGATCGCCGAAGAACAGCGTTTTAATAATCTTTTCGATCGCATCGATACCACCGCTACAACCTGGCTGGGACTAACGATGGCCTGCGCCCAGTGCCATGATCACAAGTACGATCCGATAACGCAACGCGACTATTACCAATTGCTGGATGCATTCAATCAGGTGCCCGAGAGTGGCCGACCAGATCGATTCTCAGCCCGCATTCGTGTCGCCCCGCCGCTTTTGGAATTGCCTACCGAAGAGAATCAGGCCGAGATCGCCAGCTTTCAGGCGCAAATCGAGGCGGCCGATGCGGAAGCCAAACCAGCCCTGGATCTAGCCTACACGGCCTGGCGGCAAGGCGTGGAGGCCGATGGCAACCCGGCCGATGCGAGCGGATTGCCGGATTCAGTACGCGAAAAAATGAAAGCTCCTGCCGCCGAGCGCACGCCCGAATTTCAAGCCGCGTTGGACGCGGAATGGCGAAAGGTTTTTGATCAACAGGTGCGCGGCGGCTTGGCTGCCCAAATTCCGGCTGTGGCCCGCGGTGATGATCTGCGTAAGCAGCTGGCCGATTATCGCGCAGATCAGATTCCACGCGTGATGATCATGAGTGACGATCGTCGACGTGATTCTCATATTCTCGAACGCGGCGAATATCTCAAACCAACGGACAAGGTCAGTTTCGATACCCCTGCTTTCCTGCCACCACTGCCTGAGGACGCCCCACGCAATCGACTGGGATTCGCCCGCTGGCTGTTTTCCCCCGAGCAGCCATTAACCGCTCGGGTGCAGGTCAATCGCATGTGGCAGTCGTTTTTTGGGCACGGAATCGTCAAGACGGCTGAGGATTTCGGCGTGCAAAGCGAGGTTCCGCTGCATGAAGATTTACTCGATTGGTTGTCGGTGGAGTTTCGCGAGTCGGGTTGGAGCATGAAGCACCTCAATCGGTTGATCGTGACTAGCGCCACCTACAGACAGTGGAGTCGTGTGGATGAGGAGTTGCGGGAGATCGATGCACCGAATCGCCTCTACGCCCGCGCCAGCCGCTTTCGAATGCCCTCGCTAGTGCTCAGGGATTGGGCTCTGGCTGCGGCTGGTTTGCTAGATGAGCGTGTGGGCGGACCGCCGGTGTATCCCTATCAACCGGCAGATGTCTGGGAAGCGCTGGCGATCACCAAAGAACGCGATTTCACCTATCCCAAGTCTTCTGGTGCGGACCTGTATCGCCGCAGCTTGTATACCTTTTGGCGGCGGCACGGTCAGCCCCGCCAATATGTTTGATGCCTCCAATCGCCAAACCTGCACCGTGCGGATGACTCACACGAGCACACCCTTGCATGCCTTAACCACGCTCAATGATCCAACCTGGGTTGAAGCCGCTCGAGTATTGGCCGGCAATGCATTGCGCGAACAGCCCGATCTGGAGCAGCGGCTGCGAGCAGCATTCTTGCGCATCCTGTGCCGTTTGCCGACAGCCCAAGAAGTGGACATCCTGAAAAGAATGCATGACAAGCAGCTAGCGTTTTACTCGGCGCAGCCCTCCGAGGCACGAGAGTTGTTGGCGGTCGGCAATACCCCTGGCGATGCAGCGCTCGACCCACAGCAGTGGGCAGCCATGACCGCTGTTTGCTTGGGTATTTTCAACTTTGATGAAGCCCTGACACGCGAGTAATCGCTGTTACACCACCCCCCCAAGCAATGTCACGCTTATGTCCTCCCTGAGCATTGGCTATATTCGCAGCCCAAGTGCCGATTGGTTTTGGTTCATTCTCTTGCCTCCCTTGGCAATCGCATTCGCCCTGTTCAGCGAGTCGTGGTTGCCATTTGTGGCTCTGGCATCAATCAATTTGTGGGTTACCGTCCCACACCATTTTGGTACATGGTGTCGCACCTACGGGCTTCGTGAGGACTGGACGCGATTTCGCACGCGGGTCATCCTCGGCCCGATCCTCATTATTTTGGCTGTCTTGACAGGCTTTGTTTGGGCTCCGCTAACGGTGTTTGTGGTTACCCTGTTATGGGACCACCAGCATAGTGTTATGCAGCAGTACGGGCTGGCACGCATCTATGATTTCAAGGCCAAAGCCGGCGGACCCAGTATGGCAGGCTTGGATTTTTGGTTGAATATCGCGCTGTTTGTCAATCATTTGTTGACCGTTCCCTTGTGGACCGAAATATGGGTACAGCAACTCTATGCCTGGCAGATGCCCATTGATGCAGCCAACGTGTTGATAATTCAAGCAATCAGTTACGCGCTCACCGCAGCGTATGTGTTGTACTACGTGCTGCAGGTTCATCGCAGCCTGCAGGCAGGGGAAAAGTTGAACCCCATGAAGTATGCCTTCATGCTTTCCAGTTATGCACTGTGGTACTACGCCGGCTGGCATACCAATTCCCTATTGGTCTACGGCATTGCCCATCGCATGATGCACGGTTTGCAGTATCTGGTGGTGGTGTATTGGTTCTTGGAACGCAAGCAGCTCAGCAACGGCGTCAAGCCTTGGATGTTGCCCAAGCTGAATGTTTCCAGTTTCGTGCTCGTAGGTATGGTCTATGCCCTGCTTTTCCAATTGCTCTTGATCCGCCCCTTTAGCGATTTTGGGTTCGGCTTGTTTGGCATGAATTCGAGCTCTAGCCTGTTTTCCAACTTGACGGCTACCCGGCAATATGAGCTGTACGCTGCTACGCTCATCGCGTCCACAGCGCTGATTCATTACTATTTCGACTCGTTCATCTGGAAGATCCGTGAAGAGAAAATTCAGCAAGGACTCTAGCGCCAGCCAGCTGCCAAAATTCCTGCGCGAGATTCGTTTTTTAGCGATCATCCTGGGCCTGAGCGGCGTTCTTGGTCTGATTGAAGTGACCCATCCCCAACTGCCCCGATCGGCTGCGGACGTGCAATACGAATGGCTGATGGATAGCCAGCGCAATCTCGCGCAGACATTAATTGATGTCTATCCGAACCGTAGCCAAGGTTATCTGCTGCGCGCATTCCAGGCTGGCATGTGTTGGGAGGATGCCTTCGAACCGGAGGTTTGCGAGATCTTCGAGAATCGTGATCTGCGCGATGTCCGCGCGGCACTCGAGATGGCGATCAGCAAGGGCGGGGCCGTGGACCAAGAGCCGCTGTATCACTTCTATGCGCTGGTGCTCAAACAACTCAATGAACCACCGGAAGTCGTTGATGCAGCGGTAGCCCGCTGGCGGAGTGATTTTCCACACTCGAGAAAGCCCGATCCGCGCGACCTCTAATTTCTCACAGGGTGCTCATTCCCCGCTTTGAATGCGTTGCTTGAGAAGCTCTACCAGCTGTTCCAGGCGCTGGCTGAGAATGATGCGCGTGGGCTCAGCCTCGGCCAGCTGCTGGTGCTGGCAAAGGCCCTCGATTCTTCCGGCCAACTGGTCGATCTCCTGAGAACCGAAGATGCGAGCCGAACTGCGGATCGTATGTGCGGCACGCCTTAAGCGGACGCTGTCCTGGACTTGGCTGGCTTGCAGCATTTCATCGGCCAAATGCCGCAATTCATCAATGGCAATCTGACAGACCTGCTGCAACAGTTCTGTCGAACCTCCCACTGCATCCAGGGCAATATTCCAATCGACAGCCTGCACAGGTGAATCCGTGTGTGCATCGCCTGGTATCGCAGCGCTTGGTCCTGTGTCACCTAGTGTTTTGTCGCCTCGTGTCTTTTCCCCCGCTGCTGTGTCGGCTGATGTCTTGTCGGCATGCGAGTGGTCTGGGCCGACAGGCGACTTCGAATCCGATTGGCCGAGTTGTTGAAATGGCTGGATCGCATCGAATAGCTCTTGCTTGCGAACCGGTTTGGAGATGTAGCCGTCCATCCCGGCCGCAAAGCAGCGTTCGCTATCGCCCTTCAAGGCGTGCGCGGTCATGGCCACTATGGGAATATGACCACCGCGTTCCTGTTCCTGTTGACGGATGAGCTGGGTAGCGCTAATGCCGTCCAATTCTGGCATTTGTAGGTCCATCAGAATCAAGTCAAACTCGGCTTGCTCCCAAAGTTCGATACCAATTCGGCCATTTTCGGCAACGGTGACCTGATGCCCCCACATTTCCAGTAGACCGACGGCGAGCATTTGATTGGCCTTGCCATCTTCGACCAGCAGAATTCGCAGCGGAGTCAATTCACTGGACGTGCTTGGGCTGGTCCATGCCTTCGCCCCCGCAGGGGAAAGGGCAGTTTGCAGCGGCGTCATTGCTTTGAGGATGGAATCCAACAGCTCGGACTGCTTGACGGGCTTGAGCAGCTCTGCCGCGATGCGGAGTTCCCGCCCGCGTTTCTCGTCGCTGTACTTGGCACCTGAGGAAAGGGTCAACACAATCGGATCTTGGAAATCGCCTGCGCAGCTTTTCCACGAAGCTATAGCCATTCATCCCAGGCATATGCACGTCGGTCAGGACGAGTGGCACCGGCTGATTTTCGGCCGCGGCCTGATGCAGAATTTCCAGCGCTTGCGAGCCGCTGTCTGCTGTCAGGGGCACCATGTTCCAGGCTTCTACAGTGTCCTTCAATATCCTGCGATTGGTCGGATTGTCATCGACGATCAGCACACGCATACCTTCCAACACATGGGGTTCGCTGACAGCTCGGGGTTGTTCTGATTTCTCCGCGACCAGGACCGGCATGCAGAAGTGAAAGGTACTCCCCTGGTTAAGCTGGCTCTCGACCCAGATGCGGCCTTGGAAGAGTTCGGCCAAACGCGAAGAAATTGACAATCCCAGTCCTGTTCCGCCAAATCGACGCGTGGTCGAAGTATCCGCCTGCTCGAACTCAGCAAAGATAGATTCAAGTTTTTCAGGGGGAATTCCGACACCTGTATCGCGAATAGTGAAATGCAGTTCGACGTGAGAATCGTCCAGGGTTTGACTGGTGACATTCAGAACCACCTCACCCTGGTGCGTGAATTTGATGGCATTGCCTGTCAGATTGACGATGATTTGTCGCAGACGTTGGGGATCGCTGACGATGCAATGCGGCACGACCGCATCGGCACTCCAGGCCAATTCCAATTCCTTGTTATGAGCCCGAATGGCCAACGACTTCATGGTATCGCCTAATTCTTCACGCAGGTTGAAGGCCACCATTTCTAATTCGACGCGACCCGCCTCGATCTTTGAAAAGTCCAGTATTTCATTGATGATGGCTAGCAGGGTTTCTCCCGATTCCAGCACGGTGGACAGGTACTCGCGTTGGGAGGCGTTGAGCTCTGTTTCCAATACCAGTTCGGTCATGCCAATTACCGCATTCATCGGCGTGCGAATTTCATGGCTCATGTTGGCTAGAAAATCACTCTTGGCGCGATTGGCCGCATTGGCAGTGTCCCGCGCGTCGACCAACTGCCGCATCGTTGAATGCAAATCAGCCTCCTGCTTGCAAACAACATCCTCATAATTGCGAATGAGTTGATCGACACAGTGGATTTGAGATTCCACCCGCACCGCTGAATTTTCAAAGGCCAACAAAGCCAGTTTGGTACTGAGTGACAGATGGGAGAATAGCAAGGCGGTAGCCCGCGTGATGGCTACCTTGGAGAAACCAATGACCGCGAACAATTGCCCGCTGGGCAGAATATCGCCGAAACCTACCACGGACTCGATGGCGTGGGGGATGATGAAGTCAGTTTGAGCCGGAATGAATGGCGAATCTTTGGCATGCTCAACATGGAATACACCTGTGGAGATATGATCTACAAATACCTCTGTTTTTTTTCCCAGCAGACTGCCAACATTCAACCCCAGCTGTTGCAGAAGATGAGCCAGCATGGGCAACTCGTCAATGGCCTCCACGCCGCGCAAGGGTATCACTCGATGGGCGGAAGACTGGGTACGATCATTCCATTGCTCAAGGTCTCCCTCCGTACCCAACAACACCAGGCACTTGGTATCCGCCTGCAATTCCATACCCTGTGCATGGCTCTGGGCAAGTGCCTGCAATGAACTGTCAAGATCACCAAAGTTTTGCGTTACAAAGACGCGCACCAGGGCAAGTTCGGCTGCTCCCTGCTCATCCTTGAATCTCTCGCGCAGGTAGTGGACCAGATGAGCGGCAAATGCCACGCGGTCTGCATGCTGGATACCCATCCCGCGAATGTCATCACCGCATTGAATCATGGATTGCAGTGAAAAGTTGGCAAGCGACGCGGGTTTCGGTTTTTCAGGCCCAACCTTCCGGGGCAATGCGAGTTTTGCGGCCACTTGAGAGAGTTGCTGCTCCGCCAGAATGATTGGCGTGATATCCCGCGAGACTCCAAAGGTTCCAAGGAGTTCGCCATCGTGCTTCAGCAGGGGAGCCTTGGTCGTCGATACCCAAGTCACCCGTCCATCGGGCCAGGTTTCTTTTTCCACGATGCCTACGATCGGCTCGCGTGTTTCCATGATCTGCTGTTCGTCCTGCCTCGCTTGCGTGGCGTGCTCGGCAGTGAAGAAATCCAAGTCGGTCTTACCCAGCGCAGAATCAACCCCCTCAATAGCGAACTTATTAGCCAGGGCCTGGCTAATTCTCAGAAAGCGACCCTGGGTGTCCTTGAAGTAAATCGCGTCTGGTAGCGTGGTCATCAAAGTGTGAATGACGTTGCGTTCCAATTCCAGCGAGGCTTCAGCCTGCTCGCGGCCTTGAACCTCGAGTCGATAGGCGTCGCCACTCTTGAGCTCCAGTACCCTGGGTAGAATTTTGACCAGCAAGGCAACGCCCGATAAGGAAACAATTGCCGTCAGTGCCTTGAGTAATCCCGACAGGCGGTATACGGGCCAATAGAACATTCCGGCTTCAACCAGGTGCACCGTTCCGCAAGAGAAGAAAATCAAACCCAGAAAGATATAGAATATGCGGGGCAACTTGACGTTGTGGTGACGTGCTACAAAGTAGCCGACCACGCAGGGTACGGCATAATAGGCCAGGAACGTACCCACATCGGAGATCATGTGTAGCCAGGCGACTCCCGGCTCTTGCCGCCAGGCGTAGCCACACTCCCAGCGGGCTGGAAAGCCCGTGGAATTAAATAAATTCATTAGAAATTCCCACATGCGGCACCTCGCTATGGAAAAGTGGGAAGGAGAAAGCCAGGCAAGGTCGATTGCTTGCCGATAGCAACCTACCATGTCGCGCATCGCAACGCCAATGAGCCACGGAGTGATTGCGTGGGAAAGATCGCGTTGGCAAACCGAACGCCCCAGGCGTTGGCTGGGCGAAGAAGGTGGCTTGGCCAAGACACTGCCAGCCCAATTCGTGCTACAATCGACTCGGAATCGAGCCAAGACCAGGCCGCCATTCACAGGCCATGCTTCACGGCTGGAGGAGGATTCGAATGACTGTTCATCATGGAGTTTCTTAGATGTCGGATGCTGCAAGTCAATCGGACAACGATAACGCGCTTTTGACTCGACTGGGCGGCCCGCCTGCTGTGGCTGAAATCGTCAAGGATATGTATCAACGCGTCTTGGCGGACCCCGAGCTAGCCAGTTTTTTTGCCAATACTTCGATGGAACGTTTGGCGCATATGCAGTACGAGTTCATCGTTTCAGCACTGGGCGGCCCCATTACCTATTCCGGGGCAGAGCTGACCGCGGTGCATCGCAATCGTGGCATCACGGGTCACCATTTTGCCCGCTTCTGCGGCCATTTTGCGGATGCCATGGAGGAACGCGGCATCGCACCGCAGGATGTGGATCAAGCTCTAGGGCGGTTGGCCACCTTTAAGAACAAGATCACTGGCGATACGAGCATCGACGGCTGATGCCAACTGAATTTTGCAGCGCGCACGAGCAATCAGACAGCCTGGTTCACTGCCCAAACACTTGCCGCCCTGCGATCCATACGCCGCGAACCTGCGCATCCAGCAAGGTCTCGGCGGGACAATCCAGTAAATCCACATCCCACATCACCATGTCAGCCCGCTTGCCGACCGACAGAGAGCCGAGCTGGTCGTCCTGAAAGGCTGCATAGGCAGGCCATAGGGTATAGCTCAACAGGGCTTCCTTCCGCGTCATGCATTGTTCTGGGTAAAACCTCTCGCCGTTGGGCAGTTGGCGAGTGACCGCCGCGTACAGGCTAACCCGCGGATCAATGCGTTCGACAGGCGCGTCGGTGCCGTTGGGAATCATCGCACCTGTATCGATCAACGCTCGCCATACATAGGCCCCCTGAGCGCCTGCGCCGCTCGCCCAGGCGCGCAGGTACAAAGATGGCATCGCTGGTGCAGTGGTTGGCTTGCATGGCAGGTATCACACCCAATTGTCCAAAACGCGGAATATCTGTTGGATGCAAGTGCTGCGCGTGCTCGACGCGCCATCGATGATCGGACTTGGCCTGGCTACCCAGCACCCGCTGATACGTGTCCAGTACTTCGCGATTGGCCCGATCGCCAATAGCATGCACGCACAATTGCCAATCGTACTCTTTACACAAGCGGGCGATTCGCTCGAGTTCATCGATGTTGACCGTATTCAAACCACTTGTGGTTGCCAGATCGGTATAGGGTTCCAGCAACCAAGCGCCATGGGGTCCCAAGGCACCGTCGATAGAGACTTTGATACTCCGCACCGTTAGAAATCCGTCAGCCAGGCCAATCCAGCGAAAGTCGGGCAAGCGATTCGACAATGTCTGACTACCCTCGCGAATCATGACCGTCATGCGCACGGGTAATTGACCGTCCTCTGCCAATTCGCGCAGGGCTTGGGCTTCGGCGAATGAAGAGCCGGCATCGTGCACGCTGGTAATACCGTGGGCGATACAGGCCTGTGCGGCCAGCAACACCCGTTCGCGTGTCTGCTGCACCCGCTCGGTTTGGCTCAATCGCTCCCCTGCCCTGGCTTGCGCGCGACGGATCAAGCCGCCAGCATTCTCGCGAAAGACGCCTATCGCTCGGCCCGTTTCATCCCGCAGGATCTCACCTCCAGCCGGATCGGATGTATCCGGGCCAATGCCTGCCAGCTGCATGGCCGCCGCGTTAGCGAATACGGCATGGCCACTGGCGTGCGTTAACAGCACCGGGTGATCTGGAACCGCAGCGCTCAACGATGTGTGGTCGGGATACCCGTCGACATTCTCTTGCGGAGCGGAGGTCCACTTGGATTGGTGCCACCCACGCCCTTCAATCCAAGAGCCTTTGGGGAGCAGCCGCGCGGCTTGCTGAACCTGATCTACGATATCCTGCCACTCGCTTGCGGCATGCAAATCCAACATTTGCAGCGAGTGACCGAGTCCCACGAAATGCAGGTGGCTATCGGTCAGACCAGGAGTCACGCATTGGTTGGCCGCATTCACCACCTTTGTCTGGCCTTCGGCCACCAGAGTTTGGATCTCTGCCTCGGAGCCCACCGCCAAAATGCGACCATCCTTGATGGCAATAGCTTCTGCCTGGCTCATGCCTGCATCGCACTGCAAAACCCGGGCATTGTGGATGACCAAGTCCGCGACCTGGGCAGCAGCGATCGCCGGCACCATCCCGAACCATGCACCGGCCAGTAGGCATGCGTTCAAAAAGTGATTGAGGTAAGCCACGCGGATGTTTCCTAGATTCGAATAGAATTTTGCGATAGTCGAAATAGCCAGCTCACACGGACGAGCGAATAACTTTTACATACTGGCCATCGGCTTCCCGCGACGCACCAATAATCAAACGCAGGCCTGCCTCCGTTTGTTCTAATTCGCCCCTTGCCTCAATGGTCTCGCCGATCAGGGCTTGGCCAAGGTAGGTTGCGGTGTGAATCACCAACGATAATACACGAATATGATCAAGCTGGTAAAGCGCTGGCGTAGTGAAGCCAAAGCGATCATCGGTAACGCGAGCTTGAATGGTCACAGGCCCCAGTTTCTTTCCCGCCGAGTGGGCCATGTCTGGAGTCGGGGCTAGACAACTGATATCCAGTTTGGTTCCATCCAGCGAGACTTTGTTGCGCTTCCTCATTTCATGCCAGCGATACTCCGCAAAGCTGAGAGCCTGACACTGGCGTCGCTGAAAGTCTGCCTGCCATTGCGACTGGGACAGGGGTTGGGCTACCTGGCGGGCGATCGCCGCATCCAGCAAATTGCGGGCAGTTTCAAAATTATCCCTGCCATAGATGACCAAGTCGATATCGGACTGGGCCGTCTGCGCGCCAATCAAGCGCGAACCCGTGATGCCCACGTGCTCGCCCAGTGGCGCCAGCAAATCGGCCGCTCGCTGGACCAGCGGATCTGTCGAACACCGCAGCTCGTCGGCCGGCCTGAAGTGGCGGGCAATCGCCGAGAATCCAATTCCCGGCAACCGCACATCGCGGACTGCACAATTGAATAAATAATTCGGAAATGCATCCTCCAGGATTGACTGGGCTTGTAGCGTGGTTAGCTTGACCAGACCAGTCGGACAACGACGGTAACGCAAGCAACCCACCACGCGTTCGCAGGGCATGTCCACGGCCAATACGGCGAATAACAGTCCGTCGTGCGTCTCGATGAAATCCTTGGCTCGGATTGGATTATCTAAATGAGCTGAATGCATAACTGTTGCAGGTCCACACTCCAGGGCTGATAGGCAGTAGGACGATTTCCTGGGCGACGCTAGAATCAAACTGTGGTGGAGTATAACGTGCTTTGTTGACAGAAAGTGAATGCATGCTTGAGGCGTTGGCGCTAATTACAGGGGCGAGTTCAGGAATCGGTCGAGAGCTTGCGGTGCGGCTTGCGCGTTGTGGTTACAGGATTGTCGTCGATCATTTCCGTGACGCAGCTGGGGCCGAGGAAACCTTGCGTCGAGTTGAAGCTGTGGGCGGCAGTGGTTGGCAGGTAGACGCGGATGTCGGTTCGAGCGAGGAGCTGGATGTGCTGTTTGAGCGCATCGCCGCCGACACATTCCCCTTGCAAGTACTGGTGAACAATGCGGCCGTGCAAACCTTTGCGCCTTTGATGGAACTTTCCGAGGCCGATTGGGATCGCACGATTCGTACCAATCTCAAGGGCAGCTTTCTGTGTACGCAGCGCGCCGCCAGGGCCATGCGGGATCGTGGCGGAGCAATTATCAATATCGGCTCGGGCGCCAACCGCTGTCCCTTTCCCAGCCTGGGCGATTATGTGGCCAGCAAGGGAGGTATCGAGATGCTGACCAAGGTGGCCGCAATCGAGTTTGGTGCATATCGCATTCGCGTTAACTGCGTCGCCCCGGGGGCCATTGAAAACGAACGCACGCAGCGTGAAGATCCAAACTATGGCAAACTATGGGGCTCCATAACGCCTCTCGGACGCGTCGGCAACGAAAGCGATGTGGCCGATGCGGTCGCCTTTCTGGCTAGTGAACAAGCCAGCTTTATTACTGGCCAAACGCTGTACGTCGACGGCGGACTTTGGACGCAGGTAAAATGGCCTTATGATGTCACTGCTCGCTGAACGCCCGACAGGGACTCGGCTCACCGCTCGTACAATTGGTTGGGCGGCCTTAGCTAAGCCTTCCTGCTGCGTACCATTGCCTGCACTGCTCGCCATCGGGCTCGGAGCCCGTCGGCGTGAAAAATCTGCAACAACTGACCGAGGGCGGCATCATCCTGAGCGGATTCTTGGTCCAGGTGAGGTAGCCATCTGCCGTATCGAGTGCATACCGTCTTGGGACGTGTCATGTCCAGTAATCCCTCAGCGCCCCGCGTGACACCCCAGCCGCTGTGACGCTGGCCCCCAAAGGGCACGCGTGGATCGGCCGTGGGTACGATCACATCGTTAATCACAATCACTCCCGCCGCTACCCGCGACGCCCAATGTTCGGCAAAGCTTTGAGGACCAAAGACGGAAGCGCCCAAGCGGTACGGACACTGCCGGTCAGCGGCGATGGCCGCGGACATGTCCTGCACACTGATGATGCTCGCTACCGGGGCAAGCACATCGCAACGGGCAATATCCATGTGCGGAGCAACACCACGCAGCACAGTGGGAACCATCATGCCGCCGGCTTCAGGCAATTCACCAATGACAATCTCGGCTCCTGCCGCACAGGCGCTGAATAGCCTGGCGACACAGGGCCAAGCTCGCTTGGGAAACATGAAAACGCGGCTGGCCGGCGGTTAGCGCGTTTCTTGAGAGCATCGATAAACGCTTGCAGCTGGTCGTGGACCAGAAAAACACGCCGCGGGGCGATACAGGTCGCTCCGCCATTCAATTGCAGGGCATACAGCAAGGCTGCGGCCGCGCGATCCAAATCAGAGCGAGGCAGGAGGAACATGGCATCGCAACCGCCTAATTCTAACGTGGCAGGCGTAACGCTTTCGGCTAGCTGTCGCAAGACAGATTTGCCGGTTTCCAAAGAACCCGTGAGCACCACTTTGTCTACGCCGTGGCGTATGGCCAATTGTCCCGCCTCGACCGACTCCGGTAGGATCTGCAACAGGTCCTCGGGGATTTGCGCAGCCGTCAAGCACTGTTTGAAGACCTGCATGGCGCGGGTTCCACCCGGGGCAGGTTTGACGGCCACCGCGTTGCCAGCCGCCAAGGCTTGGATAATTTGCACAGCGGGCAAGAACAGCGGGTAATTGCTAGGTCCCAGGACCAGAATGGTGCCCCACGGTTCGCGGCTGATGTGCACGCCCACGCGGCCCAGCCACCACGCTCCTGCCCAAGATGATAGCGACTGAGGCGCTAGAATACGTCGGCCAGCGCGGGCTGCAAAGCGGCACGCATCGGCTAGAGGCAGTATTTCCGAAGCGATTTTATCGGCATTGCTGGCGTTGGGACGGTCGATGGAGGCCAGTAGTTGTTGGCTGTGCGCGGCGATCTGCCCGGCCACACCTCCGATTTTCTTCAGCCGCTTGCGCACGATCTCGCTCGCCCAGGCCTGCTGGGCCGCGCTGGCGGATTGCAGTGCATTCTCAATCACTTCCAACATAAGGATCTTGTGCTCACATTCTGCGAAAGGCGAATTGGGCCCAGTTGACCGTACCGCGCGAACACGTTGTATCGTCGAGCATGCTCTGCACAGGTGCGGTGACCCTGATCCCAGGACTGCGGGGCTAGTGCTAGGTCCAACTTTAAGTTTGGGATTAGCCGCACGGCGTTAGCCGCGGTTCCCTCTGCAGAAACCGGGGCCTAACGCCCGTCGGCTGATTTGAGTAACCCCAATTCTTAAGTTGGTTGAAGCACTAGCTTGCGGGGCGTTTGAATTGTGCCCGCGCATTGTCAACTGCCTGCCAACAAACACAACCGTGGATATGGTCATTCACCATCCCCATGGCCTGCATAAATGCGTAGCAGGTGGTGGGGCCGACGAAGGTCCAGCCGCGTTGCTTCAGGTCTTTGCTGAGTGCGCGTGAGGCGTGGTTCTGCGAAACCAGTTCACTGCGGTCCAGCAAAAGCGGACTGTCCGAGGGCTCAAAGCTCCAAAAATAGCTTGCCAGCGAAGTAAATTCATCGCAAATCCTTAGGGCCTGACGGGCGTTGTTGATCGTCGACGCAATTTTCCCACGGTGGCGCACAATTCCCGCGTCTTTTAGCAGTCGCGCGATATCCGCAGATCCAAATTGGGCAACTCGCCGAAAATCGAATCCCGCAAACGCTTGGCGAAAGTTCTCCCGCTTTCGCAGGATTGTCAGCCAACTCAAGCCAGCTTGAAAACCCTCCAGGATCATTTTCTCGAACAGTCGCACATCGTCCACGACGGGCCTGCCCCACTCCTCATCGTGATAATGGATGTAGTTTGGGTCGGCCACGCACCACCAGCATCGCTCTATTCCCGACCTCTCATCCCTCGACAGCCCCTGCTTTTCGCCCACGTGCTGGCCTCCTGTTTTGCCTGAACCTCAATACAAAGCCTAGTGGAAACTGGCAGTTTCGCGTTCAATTATACGCATGCATTTAGGGATCCATGTTCTGCAGAGGATGATATGCCACTGATTACCGTTAGCGATTTGTCCATCCGTTTCCGCGGCCCGGCCCTGCTGGATGGCGTGAGCTGCCTGATAGACAACGGTGAACGCATCGGTCTGCTGGGCCGCAATGGAGCAGGTAAAACGAGCTTCCTAAAGATTTTGGCTGGGCAGCTCGAACCCGATCACGGCAGGGTACAGCTCAGCAATGGTGCGCGAGTCGCTCTGCTGCGGCAAGATGTGCCCAACGATCTGTCCGGCAGCGTACGGCAGGTCGTGTTGCAAGGCGTCCACCGCCAGTCCACGGGCGATGCCGCCGAAGCAGCCGAGCTGGATTGGCAGGCGGAGCACCGCGTCGATCAAATCACCTCGCGCATGGAACTCGATCCCGACGCCCAGGTGGCCGCCATGTCTTCCGGTCTGAAAAGACGGGTCTTGCTGGCCCAAGCCTTGGTCGATCGGCCCGATGTGCTGTTGCTCGATGAACCGACGAACCACTTGGATATTGATGCCATCACCTGGCTCGAGGGCTTTCTGAGTAGCTGGCCTGCCACCCTGATCTTCATTACCCACGATCGACAGTTTCTGCGCAGTCTGGCTACGCGCATCCTGGAAATCGAAGCGGGACAGTTGTTCGATTGGACCTGTGATTACCCGACCTTCTTGCGACGCAAGCTGGACGCGCTGGCCGCGCAGGAGAAGCAGGACGCGCTGTTTGATAAACGCCTGGCTGAAGAGGAAGTTTGGATTCGGCAAGGCATTAAGGCTCGCCGGACACGCAATGAAGGTCGCGTTCGCCGACTGGAACAAATGCGACTAGCGCGCAGCCAGCGAAGCGTGAAAACTGGGACCGCTCAATTGCAGATCCAGGAGGGCATGCGGAGTGGTAATCTGGTCGCCGAATTGAGTGAGGTTTCCTTTGCCCATCCAGGGACATCCGCTCCGACGCCTATCCTGGAAGGTTTTTCAAGCACCATCATGCGCGGTGATAAACTAGGTATTATCGGCCGCAATGGGACCGGAAAGACAACGCTGCTAAAAATCATGCTCGGTAAACTGCAGCCCGATTCCGGCAGAGTACGCTTGGGGTCGAATTTGCAGATTGCCTATTTCGATCAACTCCGCGATCAATTGGATGAAGAAAAAACGGTTGAAGAAGATGTGGCCGACGGCTATCAGTCACTGACCATCGACGGCCGTCCGCGGCATGTGTTGGGATACCTGCAAGACTTTCTGTTCTCCCCCGAACGTGCGCGGACACCCATCAAATTCCTCAGCGGCGGTGAACGCAATCGAGTGTTGTTGGCCAAGCTGTTCGCCAAGCCCGCCAATGTCATCGTCTTGGATGAGCCGACCAATGATCTCGATGCAGAAACATTGGAGATGCTGGAAGAACGCTTGGTGGAATATCAGGGTACGCTGCTGGTGGTAAGCCACGATCGCGAATTCTTGAATAATGTGGTCACCAGCTGTATCGCCTTCGAAGCCCTGCCCGATGGCCGGCGGGCTGTAAACGAATATGTCGGTGGTTACGACGATTGGCAGCGGCAGGTCGCTCAGCGATCGGTTGCGGAAGAGAATCTCAGCCGCACGGCGGCAAACGGAAAAAAAAGTCAACAACCCGATCCTGTTTCTGCCGCCCTAACCCCCAAGAAACTTTCCTTTCGAGAACAACGGGAATTGGAGGCCATACCGGCCCAAATCGAGAAGATTGAAGCTCAGCTGGCCGCTCGACATGCATCCATGGCCGACCCGCAGTTCTACAAGCAGAGCGGGACGGAAATCTCCAGCCAACAACGGGAACTCAAAGAACTCGACCAGCAACTGTCGGATCTGTACGCTCGCTGGCAGGAGCTGGACGCGAACTAGTGGACCGGGCATCCAATCGCAGCTGGTGCCACCTGGGAACCACTGGGGGTCAGCCGTATAATCTGCCTTTCGTTTTTATTACGGAATTGTACAGCCCTTGGATTCATAGACCCTGCTGAAGGTAACACATGAGCGACATCGAACGGACCGTCATTGTCGGCAGCGGGCCCGCAGGTTGGTCGGCCGCCATTTATGCTGCACGGGCAAACCTAAAACCGCTGCTTTACGAAGGCACGGTTCGCCCGGAAATGATTCCACTGGGGCAGCTGGCCTTTACCACCGAAGTAGAAAACTACGCCGGCTTTCCAGCTGGAAATATCCGTGCATTCGTGGAGAGTGCGGTCGACCAGGATCGGCACTGGAATCTACCCCCTGCGCCCGCTGGCCATGAACGCGAGGGACTGCCGCACTACGCCGTGCAGGGTGTCGAGTTGATGGAGTTGATGAAACAGCAGGCTCTGAATTTTGGCACCCGCGTCGTGGGTGATGATATCGTCGAAGTGGACTTCAGCGGCCAACCGCTGCGGGTTATGCCCGCGGACGGCGAGCCCGTGCTGGCACACACCGTGATTATTGCCACTGGCGCCAGAGCGAATTACTTGGGTCTCGAATCCGAGGAGCAGTACAAGAATAAGGGCGTTAGCGCTTGTGCTGTGTGCGACGGAGCACTGCCCATCTATCGCCGCAAGCCGCTGGCAGTAATCGGTGGCGGTGATACTGCCGTGGAGGAAGCCAGCTATCTGGCCAATTTGGATGGTGCCGATACGATCTACTTGGTGCATCGCCGCGATGCATTGCGCGCCTCCAAGGTCATGCAAGATCGAGCCATGAACCACCCCAAAATCGAATTGGTATGGAACAGCGTTGTCGAAGAAGTTCTGGGAGATGGAAAATCCGTGACGGGCCTCAAGCTGCGCAACACGCTGGATGATTCGACGCGCGAATTACCTGTCAGCGGTATGTTTGTGGCGATCGGCCACACACCCAATACCGGCTTTCTCAAGGGTAAACTGGAAATGAACGAAAAGGGCTACCTCAAATGGAGCCTGCCTTTTCGAACCAACACCACTGTTCCCGGTGTATTTGCCGCCGGCGATGTCGCCGACGACTACTATCGCCAAGCAATTACATCCGCCGGTACCGGTTGCATGGCTGCCCTGGATGCCGAACGCTATCTGGCTGAGGTCGGACACTAAAGTGAAGGAAGATTTTATGTCCCAGCCAAGTTCGTCCCAGCCAGGTTCGTCCCAGCCCGCTCCTCCGCCAGCATCCACTCCCTGGCTGCTGGTGTCGCAAGCCCGAGATGAAAGCAGCCTTGGGCAACAGGTCGAAGTTCGCGGCTGGGTCCGCACTCGCCGCGATAGCAAGGGTGGTTTCAGCTTTATTGAAATCAACGATGGTAGCTGCTTTGGCAACCTGCAGATCGTTGCCGACGCACAGCTGGAAAACTACGAGAGCGTCATCAAGTCGCTGGCCGTCGGCAGCTCCATCGCCGCGTCGGGCTCTCTGCAGGCCAGTCAGGGGCAGGGACAGGCCACGGAGTTGATTGCCTCTAGCCTGCGATTGATCGGCAATGCTCCCAGCGACTTTCCGCTGCAGAAGAAACGCCATTCCTTTGAAAAACTCCGCGAGTGGGCACACTTACGGCCACGCACGAACTCCTTCGGAGCGGTGACCCGCGTTCGCAATCGTCTGTCCTATCAGCGTGCATCAATTCTTCCAGGAGGAGTCTTTCTACTACGTCAATACGCCGATCATTACGGCCAGCGATTGCGAAGGGGCGGGGCAGATGTTCCGCGTTACCACACTGCCCCTCGATCGCTTGCCGCTGATCGATGGCAAGGTCGATCATTCACAAGACTTCTTTGGCAAGCCCGCCTTTTCTGACCGTCTCCGGCCAACTCGAAGCAGAGATCTATGCAACCTCGCTGGGACGATGCTACACCTTTGGTCCGACCTTCCGCGCCGAGAATAGCAATACCAGCCGACACCTATCCGAGTTTTGGATGATCGAACCCGAAGCTGCCTTTTTCGAGCTGGCAGACAACATGGCCCTTGCGGAACGCTTTATCAAGCGGTTGCTTCGGGATGTTGTACAAGATTGCGCCGCTGACATGCAATTCTTCGAAGATCGCGTTCAGCCTGGCTTGCTGGATTCGCTGACGATGGTCATGGACAAGCCCTTTGAGCATATGACCTACACCCAGGCCGTCGATATTCTGAAACGCTCAGGTCAAAATTTCGAATATCCAGTGGAATGGGGCGCGGACCTGCAAGCAGAACACGAGCGCTATCTCACCGAACAGCATGTTTGCGGCCCGCTCATCCTGTACAACTATCCAAAGACGATCAAGCCCTTCTACATGCGTTGCAACGACGACGACAAAACGGTGGCCGCCATGGATGTCTTGGTGCCCCAAGTCGGGGAGATCATCGGTGGTAGCCAACGCGAAGAACGACTGGACGTCTTGCTGAAGCGAATGAAGCAAATGCAGCTGAATATCGATGAGTACTGGTGGTACATCGATCTGCGTAAGTTTGGCACCGTCCCGCACAGCGGTTTCGGGCTGGGCTTCGAACGAGTGGTGCAGTGGGTGACCGGCATGACCAACATCCGCGACTGTATTCCCTTTCCGCGGACCCCCGGATCGGCGGAATTCTAGGCTTCGTCTGTGCGCATGAGCAAGCATTGGATTTTTAAATTTCGCTGTGCACTGCGTGGAATCGGCTTCGGGACTCGCGGGCAAAGCAGCTTTCGAGTGCACCTGCCCGCTGCGGCATTGGTGCTGGCATTGGCTTTCGCCCTCCGCTGTAACGCCTGGCAATTTGCCGTGCTGGGACTGTGCATCGCGCTGGTGCTGTGCATGGAATTAATGAATAGCGCACTGGAGTCTTTGGCTCGCGGCCTGTGCCACGAACAGAATGCAGAGGTTGGCCAGGCACTGGACATTGCCAGCGGTGCCGTGCTGCTGGCCAGCCTGGCAGCGGCAACCATCGGAGGGGCGATCTTTGTTTACCAGTGGAGCGTCCTCAGCTTCTAGTGCTTTGTCACAGCTTAATTTTAGGATTAGCCGTTTTGGCGTTAGCCACGGTTGTATTTGAAAAAACCGTGGCTAACGCCGGCTAACGCCATGCGGCTAATCCCAAACTTAAAGTTGGACGAGGCACTAGGCCTGGCAGAGATTGCTGCCCTGAATGTGCCCTATCAATTCAGCGCGGTCTTTGCTGAATTGACCTGGGTGCACCTTGGGCTTTTCGCTAGACTGAGCCCGCCAGTCGCCGCCATTAAAAATCGACGAAATTCGAAGTTTCGCGGTGACAGCGGGAAGCAAGGTCTGCAGGATGCTGCTGCCCTAACTTGACACGAGACATCCGCCCCGAATCTGGCGTTCATGCTTGGATCATGCTGGGGGGACAGGTCGAGGGGGCCGAATGGGGGGCTTGAATTAAGTCGCAAATTAACGACAGAATCAGTGTTGCCGTTGTGACCAATTGAACAGTTGGTTCAGCGCGGCCGCTGCGGACTCAGGGGCATCGAAAATGGGCTTGGTTTTTTACCGCTACCCATTCGAGGAGCCTGCAGCCTTGATGTAGAGAACTTGACGGTGGTGAGTTAATAAACTTCGCCAACCGATTTCGAAGCATATTTTTTTTGAAGCCTCACTCGTTTTGCGAGCATCTTGGCAGGTCCAAGTGTTTTGCAGGCAATGAAGCAAGTCATGAGCTGTTGGGATGCCCGCTGTACCGCCGGGGCAATGGTGGAACAAGTCGAGCACCCCAACTTGGCTCTTGACGTTGTGTTCGTCTGATAGGAATTATCGTTCACCGCAATCCTTTTTCTGAACACCAAATCGCCTATTTTTTCTTCACCACCGGTTCACTATTCGTTCACCTCACGCACTGACACGAGGTGTTTCGTTATGTCCGCCATCGCCAACAGAACTGACAAAGTGCACGAAATTCAGTACCCCACGTCTGCGGATGCTCGTGGATCGACAAGGGTTAATCATCTCCGCAGGCCTTACTACCTGGGACCCTTCGAGTCGCCCCAAAGCTACGTCATGTTCGGTTTGTGGAAGCATCGCCTGATCGAGACGGGCCAAGCCCCCGAGACGAAGGATCTGCGTCCGCTGGTCGAGCAGTTGCTCTCCCAATCCCCACCACCGGCTTCGCACAGTCGGTGATCGATGGTTCATCCCCGCCGTCGTGCTGGGTGCACTATGTCTATTCTTGGCAGTTTGTTCCGTCGTTCATGATTTACTCAACTAACCAGCCCCCCGCGGTCGATGACATCGTACTGTCCGCCGACGAAATCGAATTCGTTCGCGGGTACAGGAGCTTCGAGCACGGAAATCAAGTTCTTGATAAAGACGACGATAATCAGCTCGCAGCTCTTTCGCGAAAATTTATCGAACAAGGGCGCTGGGAATGGACTGCACCACATTAGGCGGAAGGTTGATTAGGATCCTAGCGGTTGTTAGTGTTGTCGGCTTTCTCGCTACAGCCGGCTTTGCCTGGGGCAATCGTGCAGAATCTCGGGTCTTAGAGGGAAAATTTCACCAGCTAATTGTTCCGGCTGTCGATGCGAACGCAGCTGCTGGCTTGTGTCGCGGAAGCTACTGCTTATGCTGCCGCCGTATTGAATCTTGAACGAGCCCAGAAGCTAGCCGATCAGACCTACGAAGCTTGGGTCAAATGCGAGGGCGGCACTCCTCCTCCATCGCCCGAACCCATTCCCAAGTTGGAAGCGACCTACTCTATTTTAGTACAACCATCACTGTCTGCAGGCAGTGAGTAAAGGGAAGTTGTGCGGAACGACGGGGCAAAACGTTCCTATCAACTGAGTTGCTCGGACTCACGTCCGGGCAACTCACCCTTTTACAATCCAGCCGAGTTCTCTCTCCGTTCGTAGTTCCACCTTTTGAAGTGGCGCTAAATCCTAAGCCGACGCGTATGCGAGGAATTCTTCCGCTCGACTAGGCTACGCTGCAAATCCCCTGACGACGGCACGACGGGCGAGCGTAGCTACGAATACCAGGTGTAGCTACCGTCGCCAGACGGTGGGCCATCTGTCCCCATCGTTGAATGGTTCATTGAATGGTGAAATCCAATTGTCCAACCATCTGCACTGCAGCCCACGCTCTGGCGAGCGTAGCTACGAATACCAGGTGTAGCTACCGTCGCCAGACGGTGGGCCATCTGTCCCCATCGTTGAATGGTTCATTGAATGGTGAAATCCAATTGTCCAACCATCTGCACTGCAGCCCACGCTCTGGCGAGCGTAGCTACGAATACCAGGTGTAGCTACCGTCGCCAGACGGTGGGCCATCTGTCGCCCATCGTTGAATGGTTCATTGAATGGTGAAATCCAATTGTCCAACCATCTGCACTGCAGCCCACGCTCTGGCGAGCGTAGCTACGAATACCAGGTGTAGCTACCGTCGCCAGACGGTGGGCCATCGGTCCCCGTCGTTGAGATGCCGTTCATTGAATGGTGAAATCCAATCGTCCAACCATCTGCACTCCAGCCCACGCTCTGGCGAGCGTAGCTACGAATACCAGGTGTAGCTACCGTCGCCAGACGGTGGGCCATCGCATCGCCGGTCGTTGAATGCGTTCATTGAATGGTGAAATCCAAGCGTCTAACCATCTGCACTCCAGCCCACGCTCTGGCGAGCGTAGCTACGAGTACCAGGTGTAGCTACCGTCGCCAGACGGTGGGCCATCTGTCGCCCATCGTTGAATGGTTCATTGAATGGTGAAATCCAATTGTCCAACCATCTGCACTGCAGCCCACGCTCTGGCGAGCGTAGCTACGAATACCAGGTGTAGCTACCGTCGCCAGACGGTGGGCCATCTGTCCCCACCGTTGAATGGTTCATTGAATGGTGAAATCCAATTGTCCAACCATCTGCACTGCAGCCCACGCTCTGGCGAGCGTAGCTACGAATACCAGGTGTAGCTACCGTCGCCAGACGGTGGGCCATCTGTCCCCATCGTTGAATCGTTCATTGAATGGTGAAATCCAATTGTCCAACCATCTGCACTGCAGCCCACGCTCTGGCGAGCGTAGCTACGAATACCAGGTGTAGCTACCGTCGCCAGACGGTGGACGACGAACAGGACCAAAAGGACCGTCCGCTTCACTTAACTTCGGCGGCTTGCTAGGCAAATAGATTGCGGTCCAGCATGCGGTAATTGATTGCCTCTTGCAGGTGGAGCGGCAGAATATCGGCGGCATCTTCCAGGTCGGCGATCGTTCTCGCAACGCGCACGATCTTGTCATGTGCTCTGGCCGACAATCCCAATTCATTGCAGCTGTCGCGCAGCAGGTTCCTGCAGACTCTATCAAGCGGACAAAAGGCTCTCAGCTGGCGACTGGACATGAGTGCATTGTAGCCCGTGCTGGAATTTTCGAAGCGAAGGCGTTGCTGGGCGCGAGCGCGCTCCACGGACTGTCGCATATCGGCGCTGCTGGTACCATTTGTGGCTGAGCTGAGTTCTTCGAAGGGCACGGCGGGCACTTCGATATGAATATCGATGCGGTCCAGCAGTGGCCCGGAAATTCGCGACATGTAGCGTTCGATTTGCGTCGGATTGCAGGAGCAATTGCGACGTGGATCGGTCCTAAAGCCGCAGGGGCATGGGTTGAGGGCTGCCACCAGCATGAAATTCGCTGGAAAAGTGGTACTCCTCAGCGCGCGCGAAATGGTCACCGTGCGATCCTCCAGCGGCTGGCGCATGACTTCCAGCGTCCGACGGTCGAACTCGGGCAATTCATCCAAAAACAGCACCCCATGATGCGCCAGGCTGATTTCGCCAGGTGCTGGAGGGCTGCCCCCGCCGACCAAGCCGGCATTGCTAATCGTATGATGCGGCGCGCGAAAGGGCGCAGCGCCAGCAGTGGCTGGCCCGGCTTGAGTCGACCCAGAGAGCTATAGATGCGAGTGGTCTCAATGGACTCCTCCGCCGTCAAGGTCGGCAGAATCGATGGCAACCGCTTGGCTAGCATCGTCTTGCCCGAACCGGGTGGCCCGAGCATGAGCAAGTTGTGTGCACCTGCGGCGGCGATGATCAGCGCGCGCTTGGCGACCTCTTGCCCACGCACGTCACCATAATCCAGCTCGTAGCGACTGAACTCTTGGAACAACTCCGGCAGATTGGAGGGTTCAGGGTCGATGTCGATCATCCCGGTGAAGAAGCCCACGGCCTCGGTCAGGCTGGCGATGGGAATCACATCAATCTCATCCACCACAGCCGCCTCGCTGGCATTCTCGCTCGGTACCAACAGCCCCTTGTAGCCCGCATCGCGGGCCGCGATGGCCATCGACAAGGCTCCCTTGATTGGCCGCGTATGCCCCTCGAGCGCCAACTCGCCGACCACCGCATATTCGCCGAAACGCTCCGAGGAGAATTGGTCGCTGGCAGCCAGGATGCCCAGTGATATCGGCAAATCAAAACTGGCCGCTTGCTTGGGCAATTCGGCCGGGGCCAAGTTAATCACCACGCGATCATTGGGCCGCTGGAAGCCACTATTGACGATCGCCCGCTCCACGCGATGGATGCTCTCCTTGACCGCCTGTTCCGGTAGTCCCACCAGCATCGTCTTTGGCAAGGGTGCGCCCGAAACATCGACCTCCACCTCTACCAGCGGCGCCTCAATCCCCAGCAACGACAGTGTATTCAGCTTAGCCAACATTGACTCGATTTCCCCGGCACTCGCTTTTCCAGCACTTGCTCTCCGCCGCACTCGCTCTCCCCGGCATTCAATTTCCGCGGCAAAAGGGCTCGCAGCGAGTCCGGTATTATTCCCACCATCTACTCCAACAACAAGACACGCCATATAAACTGACGCTGGGAACCCAGCGCAGCTTACAGAAAAAAGGTAGAAATCGAGAAAGATTGAGAAAAGCCTCGCGGCCCCAGCTAGAAAGGGGAGCGAAAACCCGACCGTCCCTTCGTGCCAACCAAACTTGCGCGAAGTCATCTCAACATCAGAGCCCTGCTAAGGGATGGGAGCAACTTCGCCGAAGCCCTGGGGCTTGCTCTGATTCTGGTACACGCATCCTGGCGAAAACCAAGCCCATAAGAAAGCCGAAAAAATCCGCACTACTCGAGATGCATACGCGGGACTTGCGGGGATAGTCGACTGCTGTTTTCGCGACCATAGCGGAAGACTTTGAGTTCATTACATATTAAAGTTGCCCACACGCCTGAGCATAACCATTTTGTTAGCTCGACGTCCACGATTTCCGTTCGCCTCCCCGGTTGGCTTGCCCAACCGGTAGGGAAGTATTGTCCTTCAGCTTCGCTTCCTGCCAGGCAAGCTGGCCAGGGGAGCTGGTGTTGCGTGGAGTTGTCTTCTAACCTCAAAACTTTTGCTCATGTCGGGCGAGCCGACATGGGGCGGCGAGCAAAACACGGCGCGACATGGGGCGAAGAGCAAAACATGGCGCGACATGGGGCGAAGAGCAAATCACGACCGGACATGGGGCCGGAGGGTGGAAGGATGCTCACAATAGGCGGTAAGCGAGCATGATGCGAAGCGGGCGAAGCGCACTTGGTACTTCTTAGTGCATTGTTCCAAGGCGATGGTTGCAATTGTAAAATCGAACCATCCAGTCGCCCCCTGCTGGCTCGTCCAGCGGGAGCGAATTCTTGCAGTTAGCGTCGCGTTCGTTGGTCAATGTAAAATCGAACCATCCAGTCGCCCCCTGCTGGCTCGTCCAGCGGGAGCTAGAGTTTTGCCGTTAGCAATGTCGTCCCTATGCACTACCTCCCCGGTTGGCTTGCCCAACCGGAAGGGAAGTTTCTAACAATGCCGACACCCATTTACTCGGACCAAGACATACAGCCTGCATTCCAACTTCGTTATGCCTGGACCGGATGGCCGACGGAGGGAACGCAATTCCCAACCCAACCTGACGATCTGTTTTTTCAGGAACTCGATAGGGCGTGGGCGACCGACAATCTGAATCGCATCTCCACGCGGTGGAATGCTGAAGAGATTCAGCTTGCGTTCTCAACCACTCCAACCGTCGCACCGACATTGTTCGTCGCTCGAGCCAAAGGTCGTTTGCAACATGCACTGCGACTGGCTGGAACTCCCGTTAAGTTTAGCCGCAAAGTTGCGTTTCGTTCTATCGGAGACAACCACACAGACGACGTGCAAGGCTATATCGCTCAACAGGTGGACAAAGAGCAATTTGTGGATCCTCGATTTGCTGCGATGCTCAAGCGGTTTACAGTTATTGATGAAAGCGTCGCGCTGGATCAGCCGAGCGAATCGAACAGTGGTCGATATTGGTACAACCTGCATCTTGTGCTGGTTGTTGCCGATCGCGCTCGATTTCGCAATGAGGCCGATTTCGTAAAGCTTGATCGAGCCCTGCTTGGCACAGCAGCAAAACATGGCTTTCAATTAGCTGCTCGCGCTTGGATGCCCGATCATGTTCACATGGCTCTGCGTTGCAACATTGCCGAAAGTCCTGAGGACATCGCCTTGGCAATTATGAATAACACGGCCTTTGCGATGGGACAGAACGCGATTTGGCAGCCTGGGTTTTACTCGGGGACGTTTAGCGACTACGACGTTCGTGCCTTGCGTGGCCGGGTTTAAGACTTGGCTTCCTGCCAGGCAAGCTGGCCAGGGGAGCCTGTGTTGTGTGGCTTGTTTTCTAACTTCAAAACTCGTGCTCATGTCGGGCAAGCCGACATGGGGCGGAGAGTGAAAGGACACCCAGCGATAGAGTTTACTTGTCGCTGAACACGAATCCGCCAATGCCAATGCCCCCTGCTGGCTTGTCCAGCGGGAGCCAAAGTTTTGCAGTTAGCCACGTCGTCCCCGATCACGGCCTCCCCGGTTGGCTTGTCCAACCGGAAGGAAAGTTTCGTCGTGAAACTACGCTTCCTGCCAGACAAGCTGGCCAGGGGGCCGGTTTCGCGTGGCTTGTTTTCTAACTTCAAAACTCGTGCTCATGTCGGGCAAGCCGACATGGGGCGTCGCGCAAAGCGACAGTGGCCGATGATTTTTACTTGTCGCCGAACACTGGCCAGCTAAAACCCCCGAAACCCTGCCCCCGGAACTCTCACCACGGCCTCGCCCCCCATTCACCCAAACGCTGTTCATGGGCCTTCAAACCCCATACAATGGCAACATTTGGCGATCAGAAGCAGGATGCTTGATGCTCCCCAGTGAAGTCAGCGACGTTCATCGTGCCAGGCTTTGTCCCCAAAGGGGTCTGACCCTTTGGAGGCGAGTCGAATTTACACGTGTTTTTTGCCTCGCCGGCGAGGGTCAGACCCCTTTGGGGACAAAGCCTAGGCTTCCTATTCGATTTGAGTGACTTCTGAAAGGCTTGACATGAACCGATTAGCGCTTCTTCCCATGATTGTGTTCTACGCGACGTCTGGCGTCTGCCTGGCGCAAAAAGTGGGCCCAGCCCAACAACTGCAGTACTTCGGCAACCGGATGGTTCAGGGTACTTGGAATCAAGAATTTCCGTCGGAAGGTGTTGGTAGTCAGCATACCTACAAATGGGCTTTGGGAAATAACTTTGTTCTGCGTTACGAGAAGAACGTTGGCCGAGCGAACGCTTTCGTGGTTGGCGGTGTCGATCCGAAAACGAAACTGCAAACATGGTGGTCTTTCCAAGACGATGGAAACGTCAGCGTCAACCGTTTCGATGTTGAGCGCGTTTCACCGAACGTAGACAAAGTGATTATTGTTGACGGAAATGTCGAGAGCATAGGTGTTGTCGATGTCGAGTACGAGGGTGAAGACACACTTTTGATAAAGCCTAAGTCTGGAACGGACGCCAAAGGTGTGAAACTTGCGGAGGAGAAATGGCAACGAGCTGAGGATGTGGATATTTCATGGATCAACTCGGAACAGCCCGCGACTACCCCTGATCAGATGTGGCTTGCCCGACACGTTACCGGCAAGAAATGGATCGACGGTGTCATGCCGGATGGTTCTAAATTTCTCGGTGCTGGCTACGGCAAGTGGATTCTGAATGGCAAGTTTCACGTCTACACGGGAAGTACCGCCAGCGATGACCAGACTGCTTGGAGTCATCTGGTTATTACTGGGATTGACCCCAGCACGAAGAAGGTGGCTGCCTGGGAATTCACTTCCCTCGGAGCGACGAACAACATCATGTTCGACGACAGCGGTCAAACGATCATTGGTGAAGGCATGCTCTCCGACGGGTCGAAGCACTCATTCAAGGGCCAATTCGAAGTCGATGGAGACGTATTGCGTTACAAATCCAAGATCAGTCTGAAAGGCGGCGAAGCCAAGCCATACGGTTGGAATTACCGGGATGCAGACTGACATAAGTTTAAGCAATTGGCGTTAAAATGTATCGCCAATCTTGCAAGCTCGTTGGAATCAGGTCGTGGTGCTAGACTGCGATCGTGCAATTGGTATGTCCTAGCGAACCGCTGCGGGGATCGACCAGTGCCCTTCGCTGCGGTATTCACGGCCCAGCAAGCGATTGGCAGCTTCATCACCTACAATAGACTCACCAACTGGATCGATCCGCAGGCTGCGTCCGGTGCGTACTGCCACGTTAGCCAAATGGACCAGGCATACGCTGTCGTGACCGATGGCAATATCCGCGGTTGGCTGGCGGCCCTCTTGAATTGCCTCTAAGAAGTCAACCTGGTGACTTGTGGGTAGTTTGCTTGGTGACCTGGGCTGGGGATTATCGAGCAAGCGGTTCGCATCATCCCAGACCTGTAGCTTGCCTCGCTTGCTGACAAACAGCATCCCCTGTGTGCCGTAAAACTCGATCCCTGTGTCGCAGTTGTAGGGATAATTCTTAGACCATATTCGCATTTCGAAAATCAACTGCTTGCGATTGCCCACCGATCCATCGCCGGGCCATTCGAAGCTGCACGTTGCCGTGTCGGGAAATTGCTGATCGTCGTCAAAGTAGTACTTGCCACCGAGTGCGTTGACCAGCGTTGGCAAACCGTTAACCCCCAAGCCCCAGCGGGCTATGTCAATTTCATGGGTGCCATCATTGCCGATATCACCGGTCCCAAAGTTGTACCACCAGTGCCAGTCATAATGAAAGCGATTGCTCTGATAAGGCAACCACGCGGCGGGGCCGACCCAGGTATCGTAATCAACGCCATCAGGCGGATTGGAGGCCTGTGCGCGTCCTATATTATTGCGGCGTTGCACGTTCCAGGCCTTGGCCATCACGACTTGGCCGATCAGGCCTTCCTGCAACATCCTTATCGCCGCATCTATTTGCGGTGACGAGCGACTCTGCGTGCCGTGCTGCACAACGACCTGATTTCGCCGAGCCGCTTCCACCAAGAGTCTGCCCTCGCGCAGGTTATGACTACACGGCTTTTCCACGTAGACGTGCTTGCCTGCCTCACAAGCCATGATGGCAGCCGGCGCGTGCCAATGGTCGGGTGTCGCGATTACCACCGCATCGACATGCTTATCATCAAGCACGCGTCGCAGATCGTTGGTGGCTTCCTTCGCCGCCGACCGCTTCTGGAAATCAGCCGCGCGGGCGGCATCGGGATCACATGCCCAAAGAGCGAGGGTATGATCCCGGAAATTATCAAGCAAGTTCTTCGATCGGCCACCACAGCCAATGTACGCAAGTCGAAGACGCTCCGCTTCGGACCCCGCGCTAGTCGCCGCCGCCGTTGCACTCAGCCAAGCCGTCGCCGAACCTGTTTTGACAAATGTTCTACGATCGCAAGTCGACATGCTTTCATTCCTTCTACCATGAAACATAAACACTAGGCTTTGTCCCAAGAGGGGTGTCTCACAAGAACTGTGTGCCGACGCAACTCGAATGGCGGGGAACGCAGGGCTTGCGGTGAGATATCGCGACGGACCTACTAACCTAGCAATCGCCGCACAGCGGAAGCAACTCCCAGTGTAACGTCCGCCATGACTGGATAATTTAGTGTATCAGGAGTGTCGGTGGCTTGGTGATAATTTGGATTCCTTAGAAAGCTGGTATCGGTCAACATCAGCGCCGGATAACCTTGATCCCAGAACGAACTGTTGTCGCTGAGCCGTATCTCGTTGATCTTCTCGGGCAAGCAAATCGAGAAGAGTGGCATGCGCCGCGCACCCAGCTTGAATCCCCGGCGAAATTGCCAGCACAGTTTCCATGAGGGCATGTTGCCGACAGCCGCCAGGAAATTGCCACGCTGTGGAAAGAACCGATGCAGCCATTTAGGAATGCTCGATGGGATGGATTGCGAGCCTACTGCCGAACTGTAGTAGCCGACCATCTCTAAGCACAACATGCCAATGATCTGTTCACCGCGAAGGCGCGCCCTCGGGCGTGATACTGACTGCCCATTTCACCGAGACCAAAGTAAGGCGGCTCCTCGCAGGCAAAGGCAACGTAGCGCATCGCTCTCTTACCTACATGGTCTCGCAAGAGGCGACTGACTTCGAGCAAGACCGCCACCGCTGAGGCATTATCATCTGCGCCGGGCGTGGATGCCACCGTATCGTAGTGAGCGCCCAACAGTACAATCTCGTCCGCTCGCTTTTTACCGGAACGTTGAACGATCAAATTCGTTGCCTCATCACCCAGTGCCGTGTAAGTCTCGCGGTCGATCGAATAGTTCATCTCGCGCCACTGACTCTCGATGTATCCGACGGTCGCCTGAATTGTCTTCGGCTTCCTGAGCGTACGCGGACCAATCAAGCCAGCTAGCCGATCGACATGCAGGCGCAGGTTCTCTTCAATCCGGCTACGATCGAATGTTAGGCTGGCTTCTTCTGCCACAGCATATCCGCTGGATCGTTAGGTGGGTTTCTTCATCGATGGAAGCGATTCTATTCGGGATAGGGAAGAGTTCCAGTTGCTAATGCAAGGCCTTGACGAAAACCAAGTCGAAAAAGTCGGCGAGTAATAGAGATGGAAGCGCCAAGTTGCGCGGCCTTGTAGGCCTAGGCAACACCGAACCCCGTCAGGCCAGCCATTCACAGCCAACTCGCTAACACCTCGTGCCAATCGAACCTGTGCTCTCAGCAGGAACTTGGCTACATTGCGGACACAGGGTGTAGCGCAGTTGAGGAACCTTTTGTTGGTCAAACATTCTTAGCTGAAGAGAAATCGATTGCAAATCCAACCAACCATCGGGCTCAATTAGCGAGCGCTTGCACATGCTGCATATCGTCAGGAAACTTTCCGCGCGATCTCGCTTGGGATCCAGTACAGCCAGCCGTTTCTGCGGAACGACGCGAATCAACCGGCTTTCATAAAGCAGTTGCTGACCTGTGTGCCGAGTGATTCTCAATTGCATGAAGCGCTGCAGCATGGGGGAATCACAGCGAAAAGGCACGTCAATTGCATTTCCGGTGGCGCGCACGTGGCTGTGGATCTCTTGGTAGAGGGAGCGAGTTGGTTGGTCGCTAATAAACTCCCACAGCTGCCGCCCCAAGATGGATGCTCGATCGAGTTGGGCGGCCCCATTCTCCCTAGCGAAGGCCAGCCACCATTCGTCAACACTGGCAATCCGGTCGTCCTTGTCCACACTGTAGCGATACACAACTTCTGTTTTCGCGACCATAGCGGAGACTTTGAATTGATGACAAAACCAAGCTGCACACAAATATCAGCATACCCCTTTTGTTAGCTCGACGCCAACGATTTCCGTAGCAGACTGTTAGAGCTGGTGTCCCCTGACAGGCCAGAATCCCAGCAGGCTAGAATAATGTTTGGAAAACAGATCTCTCCCGTCACGCACATTGAGGAATCCCAATGAAGATTTTACCAAACTGGGCTGTGGTTCTGGGCGTATGCACTCTGGTCTGCGCGATAGGGGATGGTGGTTGCCCAGCCGCCGATTGGCCGCAGTTTCGTGGACCCGACGGATTGGGAAGCTCTAACGAATCCCAACTACCTTTGAAGTGGAGTGAATCCGAGAATATTGCCTGGCGCGTAGCCCTGCCCGGCTATGGTTCGTCGAGCCCCATTGCGCTGGGGGATAAGATCTACGTTACCTGTTATAGCGGCTACGGCACTGGAGACGATTCGCAGTCCATGGCTGACCTGGTGCTGCATGTGGTCTGTGTGAATCGGGCCGACGGGGTTATTGATTGGGATCGGCAGCTCCAGCCAAAATTGCCCGAATCCGAACGCGTGCGTGATCACGGCTATGCTGGGCCCACGCCAGCCACGGATGGCAAGTTTCTGTACGTATTTTTCGGCAAGTCGGGCGTCTACAAATTTGATCTGGATGGCAAACAGATCTGGCAAGCTGACGTGGGATCGAATACGCATGGCTGGGGATGCGGTACGTCGCCTGTTCTGGTTGATAACTTGGTGATCGTCAATGCAAGTGTGGAAAGCGATTCGCTGGTTGCCATCGACCAGGAAACAGGGAGTGAAGTTTGGCGAGTCCAAGGCATGAAGGAGTCATGGAGTACGCCGCATTTGATGCGACTGGCCAATGGCAGACAAGAGTTGGTGGTGAGTATCAAGGATAACATCATCGGCTATGATCCCAGCAATGGCCAGGAACTTTGGCGCTGCAAGGGTATTCCCGATTACGTTTGTCCGAGCGTGATTTCACAAGATGGCGTCGCCTACGTCATCGGCGGCCGCAGTTCGATGGCCATCGCGGTGCGAGGTGGTGGTCGGGGTGATGTATCCGATACGCACAAGCTCTGGCAAGCTAAGGTGGGGGCGAATGTTACTTCGCCAATTATCCACGCTGGCCATATGTATTGGGTGAGTGACCGCAATAAAGTCGCCTACTGCTTGCGCCTGAGCGATGGCCAGGTCGTGTATTCGGAGCGTTTCCCCGACCAGCCCTACGCATCGGCAACGGCTGGTGACGGGAAAATCTATATCGTGACCCGCAATGGCGGTACCTACGTGTTGGCGGCTAAACCGGAGTTCATCCAATTGGCTCACAACACGCTTGGGGATAGGGCGACCTTCAACGCCAGTCCAGCGATTTCCCAGGGGCAATTGCTGTTGCGAAGCGACCGCTACCTTTATTGCGTGGGGAAGTAAATACGGGCCGCCGCCAGGGCTCAAGGTCTTGCGGAGATTGGTCTTCGAAGGCGGAAAACCGAACCAGAGGGCGAATGTTGGTGCTCGCAGAATGGGCAGTCGCCCTCCCAGGCCTGTCAACGATCGACTAGACTACATGTCTCAGATGTTAGACAGGTCGAAGCTTGCCCTCCCAGGGGTGACAAATCTCCAGCCAGCAGCCATGACTAGCCCAACCGAATTCATCCGACAGATTCTGCGTGCTTTAAGAAGGCCTCTCAAAAAGGGGTCTGACCCTTTGGATGCCGCTTCAAACACGCCACATTCAACCGGCTGGAGAGGGTCAGACCCCTTTTTTTTGAAACAGTTTCTAATATGCATGGCCCTTTGCCTGCAATCCATGGCATTCGCCGCCGCCCAAGAGCCAGAAGCTGCGGCTCCTCCCGCATCCGAAAGGCAGCCGGGGGTACCCGAAGGCAAGATTGAGGGACCATTCACGCTGAAGAGCGAGATCTACAGTGGTGCCGAGCGACAATACTGGCTGTACGTGCCACAGCAGCTTGACCCCGCCAAACCGGCTTGCTCGCTGATCGTGCAGGACGGTTTGAATCGAGCCAATGGCTGGCGTTTACCCCAAGTTTGCGACAACTTGATTCACGCTGGTGAGATGCCAGTAACCATCGGCATCTTTGTGAATCCAGGTGTGTTGGCGGCGGTTTCCGAGAAGGCGCAGCCAAGGTTCAACCGCAGTTTCGAATACGATTCGTTGGGCGATACCTATGCTAGATTCCTGTTGGAAGAATTGATCCCTGAGGTTAGCAAGTCCTACAACTTGAGCACCAATCCCAATGATCGAGCCCTGGCGGGTGCCAGTTCCGGCGGTATTTGTGCCTTCAACGCTGCCTGGGAACGGCCGGATGCTTTCCGCCGAGTGCTCAGCACGATTGGCTCCTTTGTTGGGCTGCGGGGTGGAAACGAATTTCCCGTACTGATCCGCAAGGTCGAGCCCAAGCCGCTGCGAATCTTTCTACAAGATGGCAGCGCCGATCAAAACATCTACGCAGGTAATTGGTGGATTGGCAATCAAGATATCCTGTCGGCGCTCGAGTGGGCGGGCTATGACGTCAAACATGTGTGGGGGACCGGCGGCCACGACGAGAAGCATGCGGCGGACATTATGCCCGAGGCCCTGCGTTGGTTGTGGCGTGATTACCCAGAACCTATCAAGCTAACGCCCAACGCGACGCCAGCGCGCCGCACAAATATTATGCTGCCCGGCGGAGATTGGCAGGAAATCAGTTCAGGCCACCAACTGGCCGAAGCCCCGGTGTGCAATGCGGCGGGGGAGTTATTCTTCAGCGATGCGCGGGCCGGTCGTATCTATCGCGTCGGCGAAGATGGCAAAACGCGGATTTTCAAGGATCAAACTGGCAGGGTAACGAGTTTGGCCTTTGGTCCCGATGGCAAGCTGTATGCCGCGCGGGATGCGAAACAAGTGCTACGCTTTGATGCCCAGGGCGCCGAGGAGGTGTTGTTGGCGGATGTCAAATGCCAGCGGCTGATATGTTTGCCCGGTGGCTTTTTCTTCAGCGATGACATCACCCCGGCAGTTCATTGGAACAGCTATGACGGCAAACAGACGATGACTACCCCGTTGCTGCAACCACTGGCAGCCTTCGTTCCCACCGCCGATCAGGGCTTTCTGCACGTCGCGCCGCGAGACCGCCAGTTTACGCTGAGCTTTCAAATGGGAGCGGCCGGCAACCTGGGTTTCCGCCAGCGATTTGGGCAATTGCACATGCCCTATTTAGAGCAAAGCAGCGGGGTAACCTGTATGGCTGTGGACAATCAGGGCAGCTTGTATGTGGGTTCCGCTCTGGGAGTACAGGTCTTGGATCAGTTGGGTCGAGTGCATCTCATCTTGCGCAAGCCGAGCAAGAGCCCGATAACGGGCCTGGTTTTTGGCGGTACGATGCGCGACACGCTGTACGTAACGGCTGGCGAGACCGTGTATGCCCGGAAATTGGCCACTCGCGGCGTGGTCGCCTTTGAAGCCCCGGTGGAACTCCCCAAGCCCTCCATGTAGATCGGCGGTAGTGCTGCAAAAGGAAAAACACGATTCCGCACACCACCTAGAGCATCATGTCAGGTTGGCGGGCGTCCATGCACCGATGCACGGAATCGTGCGTTTTCACTTGGCTCAAGCTAGAGCTAGGCGGCGACGCGGCTGGCTGCAACACCCGACTGGACTTGGGTGATAGCCTCGATAAACTCTTCGAAAATGCGGACATCCAATGCGCTGGCTTGGCCGCATTCGGGATGAAATTGAGTGCCAATGGCGAACCAATCGATCATCTCGCTTTCGATCGCCTCGATGACACCATCCTGGCATCGGGCGGTCACACGAAAGCCGGGGGCAACTTCGTCGATGGCCATATGGTGGCGACTGGTGACGCGGATTTCACCTTCGCCATAAACTCGCCCGATCAGCGAATCGGCTTGAATTACCAAGGAGTGGCGGTGGGCCGGGTCTTGGGCATCGCGATGAGGCAGAGAGCCGGGGAGATCTTCGGGCAGGTGGAGAAACAGATTTCCACCGCAGGCTACATTCAACAACTGCATGCCGACCCCAATGGCCAACACGGGCATCCGCCTTTCAACAATCTCGTGGGCCAATCTTCTGTCGAAACGCTCGCGGCGGGCATCCATGGGTTTGGTGGTTGGATGCAACATGAACCCGTCATTGCGTGGATCCAAGTCGGCTCCACCGATCAATACCGTACCGTCCAAATGCTCGAGCAACTGCTGCAGGCCATCTTCATCCGTGGCCGGTGTGAGGATGACTGGAATCCCGCCTGCATTGGCGATTGCATCGTAATATCCCGCTGCAACATAAGAAAAAGCTGGCTGATTGTGGGCAGCGGATCGAAAGTCGGCATTGATACCAATAATTGGCTTTGACATCTGAAAGTCCTTATCAGATTAAACTGGATCACGGAGCTCAAAGAGCTTCGCAACTCAGGAGCTAGCGCGTCATTTACCTTCCATGGCGAGATACTTCCCGGCCGAAAAGAATTTGGAGGGTGTTTGGTGAGAAGACGTGAAAATCCACCTCCGACCTGACAGCTCTTGCAAATGTCGTAGAAAACCGCACTGTGGTGTTGCCGTCATCGTCCCGATGATTCCTGGCGCTACGCTGGCACAGTATGATTTAAGAGACATTTCAAAGTAACTTTCGCTAATTCCCTGCGAAGAACGTTCCAGGAATTCGATAGACAAATTCCGCTTTTTGGAACGTTAAACTCTGTGCGCTCTATGTGCGGGCAACCCATGCTCCGCACGATGATGGGCGAAAAGGTAACAGCGCAAAATTCGCATGCAAGCGAAATACTAGATTTCGTGGTTAGAATTCTATTGAATACCACCAACTGTGCTAGCAACTCGAAGTTCGACAATTGAAGAGAGCTGTAAGTGAAATTTGAACGCGTGGCCATTGAATCGCTGGGTTTTTGCCTGCCCTCTGAGATCGTATCGTCCGATGATCTGGAGCAGATGCTTCAGCCGACATACCAGCGACTGCGATTACCGGTGGGACGATTGGCCCTGATGAGCGGCATTCAGGAACGCCGTTTTTGGCCGCCAGGCACCAGCATTGGCCTGCCGAGTGTGCACAGTGCCAGGTTGGCCATGCAGGCCGCTGATGTGCGGCCGCAGGATGTGGGCTGCTTGATTCATGCCAGCGTCTGCCGCGATTATCTGGAGCCGGCTACCGCCTGCCGCGTGCATGCCGAATTGGGATTGAGCCCCGACTGCTGGGTTTACGATGTATCCAACGCTTGCCTGGGACTGCTGAGCGGGATGGTGCAGATTGCAACGCTGATCGAGAGCGGGGTTATCAAGGCGGGCATGGTGGTGGGTACCGAGAGTGCGCGCAACCTGGTGGAATCCACCGTGCAATCGCTCAACGCTCAGCAATCTCTCACACGGCAAACGATCAAGCCCTCGTTTGCCTCCCTGACCATTGGCTCAGGCAGCTGCGCTATTCTGCTGGTTAACAGGGAGTTGAGTCGCACGGACAATCGGCTGCTGCACTGTGTCGCGCGGGCAGAATGCGAACATCATGGCTTATGCCAAAGCGACACCGACCAGGCCGGGAGCGAAATGCAGCCATTGATGCAAACGGACTCCGAACAATTGCTGCAGGCTGGGGTGGCTGTTGGCCGACGGACTTTTGAACAGCTACTGGCCGATGGTGCGCAGCGCGAACAGATTGACAAGAGCGTTTGCCACCAGGTTGGCGGGGCACACCGAAGACTGATGTTAGAGACCTTGCAGCTACCGGAGCCGCAGGACTTCACCACTTTTTCGTGGCTGGGCAATACCGGATCGGTTGCCTTGCCCACCGCCCTCGCGCTGGGACTGCAATCGGGTTTCGTCAAGCCTGGAGAGCGGGTTGCCCTGTTGGGCATCGGCTCGGGCATCAACTCGGTGATGATGACTACCCAGTGGAATGCTCCCTTGGTAGCCGGGGAACTGGATGCCAATGCCCGCGAGCATCTACTGGGCCAACAACCCGCGATCGGCTGACGATGTCCTTCGTTCGTAGTACCGCCTTCAGGCGGCGCGTTGCCTGCTGAAGCAGGTTTCGCGTCAAGCCGCCTAAAGGCGGAACACCGAACAGGACTGCGGTAAAGGTCGTGGCTCTTGGGAATTCGCTTGTGGATCAAAACGACTCGCTGTCGATGGCCGCTGCGACGTGGTCGTCTTCTTGCTTGAGGCCTGGGACGACAGGTGTGATGTTTACCTTGCTGCGTTTGAGCTCTTCGATCTGAGCTGCCATGCGCTGCAAGAGATTGGCGATTTCATTTCCGGCGGCATCGCCAACTTGAACGGCGAGCGCTTTGCGGGCACTATAGCTAAGTCCGAGGTTGTTACTCATTCTTGTCGAGTCTCCATGAAAAGGCGGATGTCAATCGCAGATGAAAGTCTAGTTGGACAGCGCCACCCTCGTGGCCTGGCGTAATCCGAAGCGTAGACGAGAGAGTGAGTTAGTAAAATCCCTGGCTTGGCTCTTTGAAGTTGCGCTATTATCCCAACCCGACGCGTCAGCGAGGAATTCTTACGTTGATCTACTTCCTCGCTAACGCTTCGGGTTATGAAAAACGTTGGCAAAATGCTCAATGCGCAACTTCAAAACTTGCGCGTCGAGTTATGAATAAGGTTGCTTCCGACAAAAAGGGGCGCTGTCTAACTAAGCTTTGTTTTAAAAACGGGGCTGATCCTTTACGGGGCTGATCTTCTACGGGTTGGGCCGCGCTGGCCAGGCCAAACTCAGTGGTGCGCCGGGGGTGTGCACCGCCGATTATTCTACGGTTACACTCTTTGCCAAATTCCGCGGCTTGTCGACGTCGCAACCTCTGAGCAAGGCAATTTCATAGGACAGCAACTGCAGCGGAATGGCAGCAATGATGGGCTGCAGGAAGTCTTCGATCTTCGGTATTTGAATAACCGCATCGGCTAGCTTGGTGACCTGCGGATCGATGTGGTCGACGATGGCAATGACCGGTCCACCGCGAGCCTTGACCTCCTGCAGATTGCTGAGCACTTTATCGTAAACGGTGCCCTGCGGCACGATGAATACCGAGGGCGTATGTTCGTCCACCAAGGCTATTGGACCGTGTTTCATTTCGGCAGCTGGGTAGCCTTCAGCGTGGATGTAACTGATTTCCTTAAGCTTCAACGCGCCTTCGAGCGCAGTGGGGAAATTGTAATGGCGGCCCAAGTACAGGAAATTGGTAGCGTCCTGGTATTGGGCTGCGATGGCCTTGACTTCCGCATGGCACTCCAAGGCTTTCTCGACCAGTCCCGGTAGGGCTTCCAACTGTGAAATCACCCTTTGCCCAGCCTCGAAGCTCATGTGCCGCAAGCGGCCAAAGTAGAGTGCTAGCATGCTCAGGACGGTAAGCTGCGAAGTGAAGGCCTTGGTGGAGGCTACACCCACCTCGGGGCCAGCATGCAGATAAACTCCACCATCTGCCTCTTGGGCAATGCTACTGCCTATCACATTGTTGATGGCCAACGTGTGGTGTCCTTTGCGTTTCATTTCGCGAAGGGCTGCCAGCGTGTCGGCCGTTTCACCGCTCTGCGTGATACCGAACACAATGGTGTCAGGATCAACCGGCGGGTTTCGATAGCGCAGTTCGCTGGCGTACTCGACCTCTACCGGAATGTGCGCCAGTTCCTCCAGCAGATATTCGCCGACGAGTGCCGAGTGCCAACTGGTACCGCAGCCCGTCAAGATAATGCGCTGCACGCTGCGCAATTGCTGGGTTGTCAAATTTAATCCGCCGAATTTGGCGGTGGCATTGTCTTTGTCCAATCGGCCACGCAAGGCATTCTGAATCGATTGTGGCTGCTCATAGATCTCCTTGAGCATATAGTGGGCAAAGCCCTCCAGGCTTGCTTCTTGGGCGACCGAGTTCAGCGATTGGATTTCAGGTCGCACGCGACCATGATCGCGGTGCAGGACTTGAATGCTGTCCGGGCGAATGACGGCCAACTGATGATCCGCCAGGTAAATAATGCGTTCGGTAAAGCCCACCAGCGGCGAGGTGTCACTGGCAATGAACTGCTCATTTCTGCCCACACCGACCACAAGCGGGCTACCGCAGTGCGCCGCGATCAGCAGGTCTGTGTGATCCCGAAACAGGATCAGCAAACCGTAGGTGCCTCGCAGTTGGGAAATCGTTTCCTGTACCGCGTCGATGCAGTGCTGGACCGAAGGCTGGGTTGCCTGGTGGTTGGCCGAACGCAGATTATCGGCGATCAGGTGGGCCACGACCTCGGTATCGGTCTGCGAATGAAAGTGGTAGCCCTTTGCCTCCAAGCGCGTTTGAGCGGCTCGTAATTCTCGATGACGCCATTGTGGACCAGGGACAGCAAGCCATTACCACCCTCGTGCGGGTGGGCGTTTTCTTGCGTAGCCGCGCCGTGCGTCGCCCAACGCGTGTGCCCGATGCCAACATTGCCCGACATCGATGCCCGCTTGAGAGCCGCGTCCAAATCCGAAACGCGTCCAGCCACCTTGGTGACGCGGATGTTCTCAGCCGCACGAAGTGTGGCGATTCCCGCGCTGTCGTAGCCGCGATACTCGAGTCGCTGCAGGCCAGAAACCAGGAAGGGGCAAGCATCCTTGGAGCCGATGTAGCCGACGATCCCACACATGAATTACCACCCCAAACAGAAATGCCCCTGACAACGCTCAACCGCGAGCGCTGAATATAGTCCGGCAGCGCACTTCCGTCAGCCGCTGGTCACTATCTACCAGGCAGCCTAGTCCGCTAAAACGCCGCAGCTTGTTCAGGCTCTCGATGAATCCCAAAAAAGGGCGATTAAATGCAACAAGCCCAGGCAGTGTACCTGGGCTCGACGGTTTTTCTCAAGATGTGAAATATTTCGATTGCGCGAATTGTTGCGACAGCGCCAGCCCGCCATGGCGTCCGCACGGCAGGAAATTCCACTTAGCGTTTGGTTTTCTTATGCTTGGCACCACCCTGACGCACTTTGTAACGCGGATTGCTCTTGCAAATCACGTAAATGCGACCACGGCGACGTACCACCTGGCAGTCGGGGTGCCGGAACTTGAGGGTGCCGATTGACGATACAACTTTCATGGCTGAGAGCCTTCATCGAGAATGAATATACTTCTGCGACTCCAGGGGCACCGGAGGATAGCCTGAAATCGAGTCCCGTATTCTACGAGGGCCGCAAAGATTCGCAACAGCAATTTGGCCAGCAGACATGGTTTGCCCCCACCCTGGCCTGACGAATCGGTGGGAAAACAGGCAAGCAGGCAAGGGTTACAGAGCTTGAAAATGCTGCTCCATTTCCAGGCGCGGCTTTAGAAAGTTTCCAGGGGCGGCTTTAGAAAATTTCCAGGTGCAGCTTTAGAAAATTTCCAGGCGCGGCTTTAGAAATGATTTCCAGGTGCGGCTTTAGAAAATTGGCTCCCCCTCGCCCTGTACTCGGGGAGAGGGGGATGGGGGGTGAGGGGCAGGATCGCGCGGAAAGCGTTGAAATTGGGGCGTTTCTAGGCCACAACCGTTCCTCTGGATGGCCGACTGTTTCAAGCCTTCTCATCCCCAACCACCGGCCGTACATGTTCGCCAACGAAAACGGCCTATAACAAAAAGGGCCGCTGACTAAAATCGCCGGCTTGGATAGGATGCCGAACATGTCCCAAGGCTTAAACCCAGAACAAACTGCTGCTGTACAAACGCTCAGCGGACCGATGCTGGTGCTTGCCGGTGCCGGATCGGGGAAGACGCGCGTGGTCACCTTCCGCATCGCTAATTTGATCCGCCATGGAACGCTGCCGGACCGCATTTTGGCAGTTACCTTCACCAACAAGGCGGCGCGGGAGATGCGCCAGCGGATTCAGGCCATGATTGGGCCCAAACGCCGCCCGCGCCGCGGCGAGCAAGCACCGGCGGCCCCGGTGGTGGGGACCTTCCATGCCAACTGTGTACAGATCCTGCGGCGGCATGCCAAGCATTTGGGATACCCTGCCAGCTTTGCCATCTACGATCGCGGAGATCAGGAGTCCATTGCTCGCGAGGTGTTGCGGCACTTGCGAGTTCATTCCGGAACGCTCAAGCCTGGCGATTTTCTGTCGCATGTTAGCCGTTGGAAAAATGCTGGCATTCGCGATGACGCCGCGGCGGAGCAAGCCCGCAGCGACGCGGAACACGTTGCCGCCTGTGGTTACCGGCGTTATCAGCAGGCGTTGCGGCTGGCGGGGGCGATGGATTTTGACGACTTGCTGCTACTGACTGAGCAACTGTTCCGCGAATCGGCAGACGCCCGGCGTTTGGAATCGGAGCGTTACGATCATATTTTGGTCGACGAATACCAAGACACCAACCAGTCGCAATACGCGATTATCCAGCAGCTTGCCGGCGGGCATCGCAATCTGTGCGTGGTGGGAGATGACGATCAGTCGATCTATGGCTGGCGTGGGGCCGAGGTGCGACACATTCTCAATTTTCACGAGGATTGGCCGGATGCCAAGATCATCCGCTTGGAGGCCAACTATCGCAGTACGACTGCCATTCTGACGATGGCCAATCGCTTGATCGCATTCAACAAGACCCGGCATAACAAAGTGCTCAAGCCCGCTCGGGCGGCTGGGCAGGAGCCGCGCATTCTGCAGTTCAAGAACGAAGTCGAGGAGGCGCGCGGGATCTCTGAAGAAATTGCCCGAGTTCTGGATAAGCGGATCCGCGAGCCACGGGATATCGCCATTCTATTTCGCACCAACGAGCAACCTCGCGTTTTCGAAAGCGCCTTGCGCAAGTCGCAGATCCCCTATTCGCTGGTGGGCAGCCAGTCCTTTTTTGATCGCAAGGAAGTCAAAGATCTGCTGAGCTACTTCAAAATTATCGAGAACCCGCGAGACGAGGTTGGACTGCTGCGGATCATCAATACGCCCCAGCGTGGGATTGGTGCAAAATCCATTGAATTGTTGCTGCACCACGCGGTTTCCCAAGGGAAATGCGTGTGGCAGTCGATGCAGGATCGCGAATTGGTGAGCGGCCTGCCCGAGCCAGCCCGCCGCGGCATCGAGCGTTTGCAGACGTTGATCGCCCGCCATGCTGAACTGTTGTCCCAGCCCCAGGCCTGTTTGGCAGACATAGCCCGCAGACTGGTGGTCGACCTGGACTATGTGGCCGCCATCGAGCGGATTTACCCGGATGTGGACGAAGCCCAGGCTCGCAAGGACTCGATCGAAGAAGTGATCAATGCGATCGCCGAATTCGAATCCGAGAATTCAGCTCCGACATTGGCAGGATTCCTGGATGAGGTTGCCTTGGCGGGCAAGGAGTTTGGTAGCCCCGAGGACAAAGAGCGGCAGCGCAATGCGGTTTCGCTGATGACCCTCCACAGTGCCAAGGGATTAGAATTCCCAGTCGTGTATATGGTCGGGTTGGAAGAGGGCATTTTGCCTCACCGGCGTTCCCTGATCGACAACTATGACGACGTGGAAGAAGAGCGGCGTTTGTGTTATGTGGGCATTACGCGCGCCCAAGATGAATTGACGCTCTCGCTGCCGCTGCAGCGGAAGAAATGGGGGAGGATGCGCGATACCTTTGCCAGCCGCTTTCTGTATGAACTGACTGGCCAAGCCGACAACCCCAATCGCCTGCGCTCTATCCAAGCGGCGCGCAAAGACATCGTGGGTAATGCCCCAGCCAGCAAACGCAAACCCTCTTCATAGATACCTCTTCATAGATAATAGCCAAGACATCATCCCTCGCCGCTTGTCAAAAACAAACCAGGAGAAATCGACTATGCCCGAGACCATCTTTAGCAAGATTATCCGCAAGGAGATTCCGGCTCGCGTGGTGTACGAAGATGATTTGTGTCTGGCATTTCATGATGTATCACCGCAGGCACCCGTACATGTGCTGGTGATTCCCAAGCAGCCCATTGCCTCGCTGGAGCAGTTAACCCAAGATGACGCGGCCTTGCTCGGGCATTTATGGAAGGTGATTCCTGAGCTTGCCCGCGATCTCGAGTTGAAACAGGGCTATCGTGTGGTTGTCAACTGTGGGCCCGACGGAGGGCAGTCGGTGGATCATCTGCATTTCCATATCCTCGGTGGACGCCGCTTGCAGTGGCCGCCCGGTTGAAACGCAGGCCATGTGCCCGTGCGGCTCGCACCTAGTCCAGCAGACTGTCGCCGCTTTCGGGCAGTTTGCGGTCGCCATAAAACTTGGTAATGTCAATGCCGCCACGCTGCTCTTCCTCGAGCAGTTTGATGCGCGACTCCAGCCTTTCGATGCTCCGCTGCAGTTGGGGAATCAGCGATGGCAAGGGGTCGATCGGCTCCAATTTGGGAACGGCCGGATATCCCAGATGACGCTGCATGGCGGCGAACAGAAATAGTGGATCCTTGCGTCGATTGGCAAATGCAATACGGCCTTCATGAACACCGAACAAGACGGGGGCCTCGGGCTGATCCTGGCCGCGTTTGGCACGCAGCTCTTGATAAAATTGGCTGCGGACATAGATCATGTCTGCCAGGTCGACCAGCCCCAGTTGTCGGCGAACGATCAAAATCCAAGCTTGCCATTCGGGCGAGAAGAAGGGATCGGCGGACATGGCTTTCAGCCCGCGGTCATAGTGCAGGCGATTGCGCGAGATGGCCTCGAATTGAAAGAAGAACAGGCCCTGAGGATTCATAGATTCTTGACCGCGGTACTCAGCTTCAGCGGCCAGTATGCGCAGCGCGGTGCGGTAGTCGAAACGCCCAGAATCCCTCTCGGCTTCGGCGACCAAAAAGGTTTGAAAGCTGACAAAGTAGTGGGCCAACAACTGCATGCCGCCGCCCATCTGCCCATGGTGCTTGAGTTCCGCCAACAGAAAATCGACGGCCATGGGCAACCTGGTCGTACTGAGCAATTCGAAGCGGGTCTGGGCTAGCAGTTCCTGCAGGGGTATCGACTGTCCGATTCGTTCCAGCAGAACCCGAAAAAAGTAAGCTTGTTCGACATACTCTTCGCGCTGGAGCATTATGGGCTTGCTGGAATGTGTTTCTGCAGAAATTCAATAGCCAATCGCCGAGCCTGCGGATCAAAAAAAGAAACGATATGGCCATGCCCTTGGACGGAATAATACTCGCACTCCACCCCCAATTCTGTCAGGCGTGTGTACAGCGAGCGACTGCTCGAGGGAGGTACGATAGCATCCCTCGAGCCATGGAAAAAGAAGGTCGGGCAGGTGTCTTGGGAGGCGAAAGCAATGGGTGATGCAGCGCGGTAGACTTCGGGCAATTCATCGCGCGTGCCACCCATCACCGGACTCAACACCGGGCTGGAGGCAGGCACGAACGAGAATTCGCAGGGCGCTCCCCCTAGTACGGCAGCGCACAATGGCGGTTCGCCCGATTGGGGGTGCGTGACCAGCAAGCCGGCCAAATGGGCACCCGCCGAATAACCCCACACGGCAATCCGCAGCGGATCAGCCTGCCACTTGACCGCATTTTCTTCGACCCAATTCAGCGCCACCCGACAGTCCTCAATTTGTGCCGGGTAGCGATGCAGCGGGGCCAAGCGATAGTTGATCGAAACAGCCACGAATCCGGCGTTGGCCATTTCGTGACAGTGATTGAGTAAATTCCGTTTGTCACCCGATGACCAGGCGCCGCCATGAATCATGAGCACCAGCGGGTAAACCTGATCATTGGCCGGCCGAAAGACATCCGCCTTGATGGCCACGCCATCCACATCGCGATACACCAGATCACGTATCGCCCGGACCGTTGGCTTGGCTTCCGCAGCGAGGGGCTCGCCTGCCGCTAGCCGGGAGCAGAATAATAGCAGCAAGCAACCGCAGATCCATCCAATCCATCTGGAGTTGGGCTGCGGCAATGGCTGTAGTAAATCCGGCGAAATGCAATTCTGCATGGTAATTGAGCGATGAAGGTCACGACGCGGACGGCAACTGCTCTATAATACCGGATCGTATAGATGCCCGCTGTGGAATGAGCCACAAAAGGCTGTCGCTCGCTGACATCCATTCACCGTAAGCTACCTGATGAGCAAACAGTTCAGTTCCGTTCAAGCAGCCGTTGACGCGATCCGCCGCGGAGAGGTGGTGATTGTATTGGACGCTGAGGACCGCGAGAACGAGGGAGATTTCATCTGCGCGGCCGAGTTGGTAACTCCGCAAATTATCAATTTCATGCTCCGCGGGCGAGGACAACTGTGCTGCCCGGTGCTGCCCAGTACCTGTGAGCGGCTGAATTTAAAGCCTATCGTGGAGAACAACGACGCCCCGCTTCGCACGGCCTTCATGACGCCCGTGGATTACAGCGGCAGCAAAACGGGTATCACGGCCCAAGAGCGGGCAGAGACCATTCGCCGTCTGGCCACGCCGAGTACTTCGCCACAGGATTTCGTACGCCCAGGACATGTTTACCCTTTGCTAGCCATGGAGGGTGGTGTGCTGCGTCGGGCCGGCCATACCGAAGCTGCCGTCGATCTGCCGCGAATGGCTGGTTTGTCGCCGGCCGGCGTGCTGACCGAAATACTGGATGATTCAGGAGACCGGGCCACACGCGACGAATTGTTGGGCATGGCCGAAAAGCATCAACTGGAAATTATCACCATCGAGCAGCTGATCGCCCATCGGCGGGTGAATGAGAAACTGGTTGCGCGCACGGCCCAGGCCAAATTGCCAACCAAGTTCGGCCAATTCGAAATCGCTGTCTACGAGGTACAGTTCGAGGTGCAGGAACCGATCGCGATCTTCATGGGGGATGTTGCTGCGCCTGCGCCGCAAGCCCCGCTCGTGCGCATGCACAGCAGTTGTTTCACCGGAGACTTGCTCGAGTCGCTGCGCTGCGATTGCGGTGATCAACTGCACATGGCCCTCAAAATGATCGCCGCCGAAGGACGCGGCGTGCTGGTCTACTTGCCACAGGAAGGACGCGGTATTGGATTGGCCCAAAAAATTCGAGCCTACGCGCTGCAGGAGTCGGGCATGGATACGGTAGAGGCCAACCATGCACTTGGCTTCAAAGCCGATATGCGCGACTATGGCGTTGGTATTCAGATCCTCAAGGACCTGGGACTGACCCAAATTCGTTTGTTGACCAACAATCCGAAAAAGACCGAGGCCTTCAATCTGCGAGGATTCGACCTGCGCGTCGTTGATCAGGTACCACTCATCTCGCAAACCAATCCGCATAATGCTGCCTACATGGCCACCAAGCGCGAAAAGCTGGGGCATATCCTGCCCAGCGAATAGGCTCGTATTCTGTCCGTACAGCGGCCTGGCTGCCTGCGCGGAGTTGTCGAGGCTTGCAGCCATGCATCGGGATTTCAACTCTTCAGGATTTCAGCAGGAACGCATTTCATGGCTCAAGACTTGACCGTCGCTGACTCGCAACCCGTGGTTGATTTGCTGCAAGGTTACCGCCGCTCGAAAGCCATGTTTGCCGGCGTTCAATTGGGCGTTTTCGACGCACTGGAAAAGGGCGCACAGACCTCAGAACAATTGAGTCACAGCCTGAAGTGCAACGCCGAAGCCCTGGAGCGTCTGCTGTGCGCCTTGGTCGGCTTGCAACTGCTTGCCAGGCAACCCGATGGATATTGCAATACTGCGACGTCCAGTACCTATTTGACTTCGACCAGCCCGCGTCGTTTGACCGGCTATATCAACTACTCCAATGCCGTTGGTTGGCAACTTTGGGGGCATTTGGAGGATGCGATTCGCGAGGGTAGCAATCGCTGGAAACAGTGTTTCGGTTGGGACGAGCCCATCTTTTCGAGCTTCTTCAAGACCGAGGATGCGGCTAACGAATTCCTGATGGGCATGCATGGCTTTGGTCGCGTCAGTTCTCCGGCTGTGGTCAATGCCTTGGACCTCAGCCGATTCAAGCATTTGGTAGATCTGGGAGGAGCGACCGGACACCTGGCCATCGCCGCCTGTGAAAGATATTCGACGCTGCAAGCCACCGTGTTTGATTTGCCCGCTGCTCGCCCGTTGGCGGAAAAGATCATCGCCGAATCACAGGTTGGCCAGCGCGTGCGCGTCGTATCCGGCGATTTCTTCACCGACGAGCTACCCCAGGCCGACTTGTTCGCGTTAGGTAGGATCATCCACGATTGGAGTGAGCCAAAGGTTCTCCTGCTGTTGCGCAGATTATGTGCAACTACCGCAACAGGGAGCCTTGCTGATCTGTGAGAAAGTTCTGTGGGACGACAAATCCGGCCCTGGTTGGGCGATCATGCAGAACTTGAACATGTTGGCCTGTACGGAAGGCAAAGAACGCACGTTGAGCGAGTACGCAGACCTGCTCGAGCAAGTCGGCTTTGGCCAGGTCAGTTGTTGCCGAACCGTGACACCCATCGATGGCATCTTGGCCATCAAGGGAGTTTGATTCGAAAAACCAGTCTGATCCCAACGACCAGCTAGTAAGGGACTACGGGTGGGGCTCGGGGTGGATTGGCGAAAGGGTGTTAAGCAGTAAGGAAATCGTGGTCGGGGTTGAGTTCCCAAACACCACCAGCTTTATCGATCTGGCTCCCTTCTCCCGCCGGTACTCCGGGGGAGAAGGGTTGGGGATGAGGGGGCTGCACACAAGTAGTCTTCCCGATTGGGACAGTGCACTAGGGTAAGGCAGCCAGTGTGGAACACCGGCGTGGTGTTACCCAGTTAAAACTTGCCACCAACTTCAAACGCTCGCCGCGGCAATCTTGCCCCTCACCCCCCATCCCCCTCTCCCCGAGTACAGGGCGAGGGGGAGCTATTTTTCTTTCGCCCCGATGAATTCCCCATCCGCTCGATGAAAGAGTCGGGGACAGTGGCTACTCGATGAAAGAGCCGGGGACAGTGCACTAGGGTAAGGCGCCAGTGTGGAACACCGGCGTGGTTCCGTTACCCAGTTAAAACTTGGCCACCAAGTTCCCCAATTTGCTCCGGTTATTCCTGTCCAGTCTACGCGGGGACTACTGTCTCTGACGCGAGAATCTCCGCGGGAAAGAGTCGGGGAGGAGCTCGGTGAAAGCGGGACGTGCACTAGGGTAAGGCAGCCAGTGTGGAACACCGGCGTGGTGTTACCCAGTTAAAACTTGCCACCAACTTCAACGCTCGGCGCTGTCACCCCCCATCCCCCTCTCCCCGAGAGGGCGAGGGGGCTTTTTTCTCCCCGATGAATTCCCCTCCGCTCGATGAAAGAGTCGGGGACAGTGCACTAGCAGGCTGCTGCAAAAGTATTTGCTTGCACAATGGGCTGTAGTAGCAAATATATATGCTTTCACAATAGCTTTTGGTTCGCCCGACTTTTGCAGCAGCCTGCTAGGCGACTTCCCAGGTATCGCCGCTGTGGAACAGCTTTGACAGATCGCCCGGTCCGCGATTGTCTACCGCCGTTTGGATTTGGCGGTGAACCTGGTCTTCATAGATGGGCAGCTCGACATCGCGGAACACGCCGATGGGCTCCGGGAATTCTGGATAACGCATCTTGGATAGGATATGCGTCAAGGTGGAATCCGCCCTTTCGTCATGGAACAACAGATCATCGGGCGAGATTTTGCCAGTGGATAGATCTACCACCTCGGGCCGCAAGCCGTTCAAGCGAATGCCCTTGTCGCGTTTCTTGCCAAAGATCAACGGCTTGCCGTGTTCCAATTCTATCGTCGTGTCGTCGCGGGTCGCCTTGTCCTGGGCGTAGCTAAAGGCGCCATCGTTAAACACGTTGCAGTTCTGGTAGACCTCGACCACCGACGTTCCCTTGTGCATGGCAGCTCGGTAGAGCGTGTCGGCCAGATGTTTGATGTGCACGTCGACGCTGCGGGCGATAAAGCTGGCTTCGGCGCCAAGGGCCACACTGATGGGATTCAGTGGATGGTCCAGCGAACCCATGGGAGTGCTCTTGGTCACCTGACCCTCGGGGCTGGTCGGCGAGTACTGCCCCTTGGTCAGACCATAAATTCGGTTGTTGAAGAGGACTAGAGTCACGTCCACATTGCGTCGCAACAGGTGGATAAAGTGATTGCCACCAATACTCAGCGCATCGCCATCGCCAGTAATCACGAACACTTTCAGTTCGGGTCTGGCCACTCGCAGGCCAGTGGCAACGGCGGGAGCGCGGCCGTGAATACTGTGCATGCCGTAGGTATTCATGTAATACGGAAAGCGGCTGGAGCAGCCAATCCCGGACACGAATACCATTTGCTCAAGCGGCAAGCCCAGCGATGGCAGCATCTTTTTCATCTGGGCCAGGATCGAATAATCCCCGCATCCCGGACACCATCGAATATCTTGGTCGCTGGCGAAATCATTAGCGGTCAAAACGGGCAGGTCGGTACTCATCATAACTCGGCTTTTGTTAGTCTCACCAAGAACAGGTTCAAGAGTGGGCGGCATGGCCACCGCAAAGCGGCCCGTGGAATTGCGAAGTTCAAAATTGGCTTAGCCGGCGCGGGATTTGACCCGTACCTTGCCGTTGGTTTTGCAAGCGGTTAGCTCTTGAATCTTCTCCAGCAGCTCGCCTACTCCAAAGGGCTTGCCCATGACTTTGTTAAAGCCAATCGCATCGACCAGATATTTTGCGCGAATCAATGTTCGCAACTGGCCTAGGTTCAACTCTGGGATCAGTACGGTCCGGTAGCGACTCAAGATGTCACCCAGATCGGATGGGAAAGGATTCAAGTGCCGCAAGTGGCAGTGAGCGACGCTCACGCCGGCCTCGATCGCTTGCTGCACCGCCGTGTGGCAAGCACCGTAAGTACCTCCCCAGGACAAAACCAACAGCTCGCCCTGTTGGGGCCCGATCACCGGTTGCGGTGGAAGGATCGAGGCCACGTTGGCAACTTTCTGAGCGCGTATGTGCATCATTCGCTGATGATTTTCCGCATCGTAGCTGACGTTACCCGTACCATCCTGTTTTTCCAGCCCGCCGACGCGGTGCATCAAACCTGGAGTACCCGGAATGGCCCAGGGGCGAGCCAGCAGTTCATTGCGTGCGTAGGGCAGGAAAGGCTGGCCATCCTTTGCCGCCTGCGGATGCTCGACTTTAATCTGATCCAGCTCGTCCAGATTGGGAATCAGCCAAGGTTCAGCCCCATTGGCGATATAGCCGTCGGACAGGATGACGACCGGGACCATAAACTTGGTGGCAATCCGCCAGGCTTCAATGGCCGTATGGAAGCAATCGCCGGGGCTGCTGGCTGCCAAAATGGGCAGCGGCGCTTCACCGTTGCGACCGTAGAACAGCTGCATCAAATCGGCTTGCTCGGTCTTGGTGGGCAGACCCGTGCTGGGGCCTCCACGCTGCACATCGATAACCAGCAGCGGTAATTCAATCATCACCGCCAGGCCCATGGCTTCTGCCTTGAGGGCGATGCCCGGACCGCTACTGGAAGTCACCGCCATGGAACCACCATAGGCGGCGCCGATGGCTGCGCAGACTGCTGCGATTTCATCTTCGGCTTGGACCGTGCATACGCCAAAATTCTTGTACTTGCACAACTCGTGCAGAATGTCGCTGGCCGGCGTAATCGGATAGGAACCGTAAAACAATTCTTTGTTGCTGAGCTGGGCGGCCGTCATGAGACCCCATGCCAGGGCTTGATTGCCCATGATATTGCGGTACTTGCCGCTGGGCAGCTTGGCCGCTTCGACCTGGTAAGAGGAACCCAGCAACTCCGTGGTTTCGCCAAAGGCCCAGCCAGCACGTAGAGCCCGTTCGTTCGCTTCCTGAATGCTCGGCTTCTTGCCGAATTTGTTGCGGATAAAACGCAGCGTGGATTCTGTATCTCGCCCGTACAGCCAAAACACCAGACCCATAGCAAAGAAATTGCGGCAGCGATCGGCCTCTTTGGTGGATAATCCCAGGTCGGCGACGGCGGTTCGCGTGAGTTTAGTCATGGGTACCCGGGCGACGCGATAATTCTCCATCATGGGTTCGTCGAGCGGGTTTTGGGCTACGTTGGCCAGCTTGAGGTCTTTGTCTTCAAAGTTGTCCTCGTTGGCGATCAGCAAGCCCCCGGGCCGCAGGTCGGCGATGTTGGTCACCAACGCGGCAGGGTTCATGGCCACCAGCGCGTCCAAGTTGTCGCCGGGCGTATGCACCTCGTGCGATGCAAATTGAACCTGAAAGCCGCTGACACCTGCCCGCGTTCCGCGCGGTGCGCGAATCTCGGCTGGAAAGTCGGGGAAGGTGGCAACATCATTGCCGGAGAGGGCCGAGGTATTGGTCAGCTGGGTTCCCAGCAACTGCATTCCATCGCCCGAGTCACCCGCCAAACGCACCGTTATTCCGCTAACTACCTGGACCTGCTTGGCGGACATCGCCTGCGGAGAATCAGTAGACATTCAAAGAAAACCTGTGATGGAATTTGCCTATTGGGGAACGCAGGCTAAGCCCGCGGTTCGAAGGGGATCAGCAGAATGCAAGGGTTGTATCGAGTATTCTACCCCGTGGGGAACACAAAAATTTTACAATCACTCTGCACTTTGTGCAGTGCATTCTAAGAGATTTGGGCGGACTTTACAGCACTATCGGCCTGCAATGCGAAAATCATGCATCATCCAGCAGCTCGACAGCCGCGAATTTTTCGCCTTCTAGCATCGACAGGCTGGCACCTCCACCGGTGCTGACATGGCTGACCTGCGAGGCAAAGCCGAGCTTTTCGATGGCCGCCGCCGAATCCCCGCCACCAATAATGCTGGTCGCCTGGCTTTCGGCAATGGCTTGCGCAACCGCTTGAGTTCCCTGGTCAAAGGGTGGCATTTCGAAAACACCCATGGGACCATTCCAGACCACGGTTTTGGCCGACTTGAGCAACTCGGCATAGCTTTGGGCGGTCGCCGGACCGATGTCCAGTCCCTGCCATCCATCGGGAATGGCCCCTGCCGGCACGATTTGCTTGTTGCAGTCGGCGGAGAAACGGTCGCCGCAATGCGTGTCCACTGGCAATCGCAACTTGTCGCCTCCCTGGCCGATCAACTTCTTGGCCAACTCGACTTTGTCGACTTCTACCAGGCTATCGCCGACTTGGCCGCCCGACGCCAGGGAAAAGGTGTAGGCCATGGCCCCACCAATCAGCACATAGTCGCAAATCCCCAACAGATTCTCGATGACCTTGATCTTGTCGCTGACCTTGGCACCGCCCAGGATGGCCACGAAAGGTCGGGCCGGGTTCGAGATCGCGTCCCGCAGATAGGCAATTTCCTTGGCAACCAAGAAGCCGACCACCCTTGGCTTGCCGCTCATGGCCTGGGGGACGGCAACCATCGAGGCGTCTTCGCGGTGGCAGGTGCCAAAGGCATCATTGCAGTAGATATCCGCCTGTGCAGCCAACTTGGCCGCAAATTCGGGGTCGCCCTTCTTCTCCCCAGCATTGAATCTGAGGTTTTCCAGCACGGTAACTTGGCCATCCTGCAGCGCTGCAATTTTGGCTGCAGCATCCGGACCAGCCGTGTCCGAGGCGCAGGAAACGCCTGTCCCCAACAGTTCGGCAAGTCTGGCAGCCACGGGAGCAAGCGACATATTCGGCTCGGGACCGATTCCCTTGGGGCGCCCCAAGTGACTCATCAGCACCAGGCGTCCACCGCGCTGGACCACGGACTCAATCGACGGCAGAGCCATTCGAATTCGGCGATCATCGGAGATCTGACCCTGATCATCGAAGGGCACGTTAAAGTCGACCCGCATCAAGACGACTTTGCCCCGAGGATCAATGTCAGCAATCGTTTTCTTAGCCATGAGGCACTCGCTAAACCTGTGTGTGTTTTTTTGAGGCAAAACCTAAGCCAAAATTATCGGCCGTAGCCAGAATCTGTCGAGCCCCACAGCCTGGCCTGACAATTCGCTGGGAAAACAGCCAAATTGGGAGGAGTTCCTCATTCTTGAAAACGGTCCTCTCTTGCCTGTCGGGTCTGAAATTGAGAACCCCCCGATAACCGACAAGAACCGCTGCTAGCGGCCGCGCTTTTCGAAAGCAAGCTGCAGCCCTTGGGATGGGCACTAAGCCATCCACGGGAAACGACCCAAAGTGGAGAGGCTTCGCCAGCGAATATCTGAGGCAAATTGCCAAGGATTGCTTTAAGATGACGAAAACAGAGTTGTTATTTTGCCACTGCCCACATAAGAGCCCTTCGACCATGCAACTTTTTACTTCGCCTTTCTCGGTCGCGATTATTGGTACCGTCGGGGTTTTTGCTTGGCTCAGCATTCATGCGATTGCCAATGCCGTTCGCGCCATTGTCAAGAATCGCGACGAGGTCCAACTCAAACAGTCGCTGGTGGAGCGTGGAATGACCGTCGACGAGATCGAGCGGATTGTGGCCGCTACCCGTCCAGATAGTGAGATCACCTGATCCAAAAACGCAGGCGCTCTGCTGTGCATCTTTATTGTAGCCATCACGCTCCGCCGTGATGTTAGCTTTATTGTAGGCCATCACGCTCCGACGTGATGGTCGCCGAAGACATTGTACCGTGCTTTATCGAACGCTATTTACTTGGCGGCAATCGGGGAGACCTCGCGGCAGCTCCAGGGGATTGTCAATCGTGACCGAAAGTCGATAATCAAAGGCATAATGTGAGGAATTTGAAGACTGCTGAGGAAGTAATCTTCGATCCATAATTTACTTCAACCCGGCTTGGTCGGTGGGAGAATGCAGATGCCTTTAGTACCCCTACGTGTCGTTCTGGATCATGCTGCGGAAAACAATTATGGCGTAGCTGCTTTTAATGTGAACAACATGGAGCAGATCCAGGCGATCATGGAAGCCGCCGAGGCGACGGATTCGCCGGTGATCATTCAGGCCTCTCGCGGGGCGCGAGCTTATTCGCAAGACGCTTACCTGCGGCATCTGATGCAGGCGGCGGCCGAGCTTTACCCGCATATTCCGATCGTCATGCACCAAGATCACGGCAACAGCGTCGAGACCTGCTTGAGCGCTATCGAGAACAATTTTACCTCGGTCATGATGGATGGTTCGCTCGAGGAAGACGGCAAGACACCAGCCAGTTACGAGTACAACGTGCGGGTAACCGCAGAGGTCGTGCGTTTGGCCCATGCCAAGGGTGTTTCGGTTGAGGGTGAGTTGGGATGTCTGGGTTCGCTGGAATCCGGCGAGGGCGAGCAGGAGGATGGACATGGGGCAGTTGGACAACTGAGCCATGATCAACTGCTGACCGATCCGGATGAAGCCGCGCGTTTTGTGGAGGAGACCGGGGTCGATGCCCTGGCCGTGGCCATCGGCACCAGCCATGGTGCCTACAAGTTCTCGCGCAAGCCTGACGGCGAGGTGCTGGCCATGAGCCGCATCGAAGCCATCCATGCCAAACTGCCCAATACGCACCTGGTCATGCACGGTAGCTCGTCGGTGCCGCAAGAATTGCAGGACATCATCAATAAGTATGGTGGCAAGATGAAGCAAACCTACGGCGTGCCAGTCGAAGAAATTCAACGCGGCATCAAGAGCGGCGTGCGCAAGATTAACGTCGATACCGACTGCCGCATGGCTATCACCGGTGCGATCCGCAAGGTGCTCGCTGAGAGCCCCGAGAAATTTGATCCGCGGGATTACCTCAAACCCGCTCGGGCAGCCATGAAGCAAGTTTGCATCGATCGCATGACCGCCTTTGGTCAAGCCGGCAATGCCAGCAAGCTCTTGGCCAGCGTGGCTGTTTCCTAGCTCGTGCGAGATCCCGAGTTGTCAAGGTTCGCCGTAGAGTGGCAGCTGCGTAGGCGCAGTCTCCGATTCGCGCCGCGGCTGCCCGCGCTGATGGGCATCGTCAACGTCACGCCGGATAGTTTTTCCGACGGCGGCCATTTCTTTACGCCCTCACAAGCGGTCGAACAGGCATTGCGTCTGGAAGATGCGGGGGCGGATATTCTCGACATCGGCGGCGAGAGTACGCGTCCCTACAGTGAATCTGTGGCCGCCACGGAAGAATTGCGACGCATCGAACCGGTCATCCAGGCCCTGGCCGATCGCGTGCAAGTACCGATCTCCATCGATACAACCAAGGCCGTCGTGGCACGCGCGGCTATCCAGCTGGGCGCAGAAATCATCAATGATGTTACCGGGCTCTCCGGCGATGCCAACATGCTGCAACTGGCTGCCGAAACTGGCGTCGGAGTGTGCGCCATGCATATGCAGGCACTCCTCAAAACATGCAGGATCATCCTAGCTATACGGATGTCGTGGCAGAGATTCTCGATTACCTCCAGCAACGCGATCAACAATTGCTGGACGCAGGCATCCAGGCTAGCCGCATCTGTCTAGACCCAGGCATCGGATTCGGCAAGACGCATGAACATAACATTGAACTGCTCAAACATGCCGAGCGCTTTCTACAACTCGGACGCCCAATCTTGATCGGGCACTCACGCAAGGCCTTCGTGGGTAAGCTCATTGGCGATACCTCCGCCGACCGGTGTGCCGGCAATATCGGTATCAGTCTGGCCATGGCCATTAAGCACATTCAGATATTGCGAGTTCACGACGTTCAGGGCACGCGCAATGCGCTGCGTTGCTTTAACGCCTGCGAATAATCGTCCCAGCGATTACTGCTTTTTCTGCGGCAGGATCACTAGTCCCGGCACGTTTAGGTCCAGACGGAACAGTCCGCCTCCGCCGATATCCGCTGGCAATCCGCCAGTCACGAACAGTTGGTCAGCATGGGGACCACCAAAGGCCACGTTGCTGGTCGTCAGATTTCCGCCGGGATAGCGGGCGATGAGCTTACCTGTAGGATCCAGAACCTGAACCTGTCGCATGCCGTAGTGGGCGACATACAGATTTCCAGCCGCGTCCAAGCACATGCCATCCGGCTGGTTATCGATCTGTCCCTGACTCTCGTCCTTCTTCGGCAATTCAGCAAACAACTGCCGCGGGCCTAGCTTACCCGGCGACAAGACATCGTAAGCCAAGATCCTGTTCTTCTGGCTCTCAGCCAAAAGCAATTTCTTGCCGTCGGGACGAAGGACGATTCCATTGGGAAAGGCCAATCCGTCATCCAGCAGGTGCGTGGTGCCCTCGCGGTCGACGTAATGTATGGTGCCAATCAAGTTATCAATGCCACTACCACCGGGATCCGAAAAGTAGAAACCGCCGTTGGGCGTATCGAGCGTCAGGTCGTTCGGCCCACGCAACGCCTGGCCATTGCATTGCTTCGAAGCCGCCTCCAGCTGTTTTGCATCTGCCGTTAAGTGCAAGACGGCATGCTGGCTGGCATCGCATACCAAATGAGTACCATCGGCCAGAATTTTGTGTCCGTTGGGTGCTCCCGTTTCAGCCCACACCGCGTGCTCCCCATCGAGAGAAAACTTGGTAATTGACTTGGCGTGCGAAATATAACCCTGACCTTGATGGTCGAAGACAACTCCCTCACAGTAATCGCCGACACGGAACAGCTCGACAGCCTTGACCTTGTCTGCGTCGGGTATTCCCTGGGCCTGCGCGGCCAGTCCGCTGAGTCCGCAGGCGGTAGTCCAAAGACAAAGTAAGCTGAGGTGAATAGTGCGCACGATGATGCTCCGATTGTTGCGGGTTGTGGATGGAACTTGGATGTGAAGTGAGGTGAGGACTTTGTAGTTGCGGAAAAAATGTACTCATCACGCTCCGCCGTGATGCTCCGAAAAATGTACTCATCACGCTCCGCCGTGATGCTCCCGTAAAACACTGTACTCATCACGCTCCGCCGTGATGCTCCGCCGTGATGCTCGCGCAAAATACTGTACTCATCACGCTCGCCGTGATGATCTTCAATGTACTCATCACGCTCCGCCGTGATGCTTGAGAACGTACTCATCACGCTGATCGCGTACATACCGCGAAGTTATTTTTCCACAGATCCTTAGTGCGACATGCGTGCGCCGGGGGTAACCAATTCGTTGAATCGATCGATGGGCTCGTGGATACTCCAGGCCATGCCGCGCAGCAAGAGCGCACGGAAAAACGGATCATCGAACGTCCAGCTATAGTGTCCAGGAATACTAACGAACACACGTCCCTTGCCACGTTCGTAGCACCACAACTGCGGTTGGGCCGCGCCGTCTTCCAGGCTGCTGGCGAACAGGGTGACGTTGTCCGCATTTCCAGTCAGTCGCCAATAACTCTCATCGTATAACTGCAGCGGTTCTATATTTCGCATGATCGGGTGATCCGTGTTATGTACCTGCAGGTCGAGTGGTCCATGGCGATAGCTGATACTTCCGCCTTTGGACGCCAATCCAATCCGCTGTGCTAGATCTGCCACGCGATCATCACCGTTGACAGCCCAGTGAATATACACTGCCCCACCGCCCCGTTCGAAAAAGGCATCCATACTGGCCTGGCGGGCGTCATTCCACTTGCCTTTCTGAAAAAAGACCAGCAGGTCCGCAGTGGCCAACTGCCCTTCATCGGGAAATTCCCAGGCTGCTTCCACGTTGACGTGTTCGGCAGCGGCCATCAGTTGCCCCCATTGCTGTTGCCAGGCTGGATAGTCGTGCTCGCCGGGACCATGGTCCTTCTGCCCGGCAACCAGCACGATGTTGATGTCCCTCAGCTCGGTTGGCAGCGGCTGAGAATCGGCCAACACGGCGGCAACCTCCGCGGCCGTTCTCAGCGGCGGTGCGGACAGCGGTGAATCGAGCGGCATCTGCGGAGGTGGAGTGAGCAGGAATGTCATCAAATCGCGCAGCTGCTCCGCATTTAACTTTTCATGGACTCCCTGAGGCATGATGGACACCTCGGCTGCCTTGATCGACTCGATCTCCTCCCTTGCTAGTTGCACCCGGTGACCCTCGGCATCCCCCAATATCAACTGCCCTTGCCGGGTCTGCAGGACTCCCGTCAAAATCCGCCCGTCGCGCAGCAAGACGATTTGGCCCAAGTAATCTGGGTTGATGGCAAAGCTGGGGAACTGAATATCTCGTAGCACCGAGGCATAGTCCCGGTGGACCAGGTTGCTTAGATCCGGACCAAGCGTGGGTTGCCCAGACGTGGCTGGGCCGAGCTTCGATCCAGGTGCCGCATGGCACTTGAAACAACTTGCTGCCTGGCTATTGAACACGCGGCGACCACGCCCCCAATTCCCACCGGCGATTTCCGCGATCAGGACCGGAGCTTCCGCCATCCGCTCGGGCGAGCTGGCCGACCAAGGCAGGAAGAATCTGTGCAGGGGCAAAGGCCGCCAAGCGGGATCCTCGTTGGTTGAAACCGACAGACAGCAGTCCGGCTGGTCGCCTGCCGCTAGCTCTAAATGCATTTCCAATTCATAGCCACTTGCCAATTCGATGGGGACCTGCCATTCGGCTTGATAGCGTCCCTCGGCGTTGCGGCTGGCCTGGAGTTGGCCATCTGGACGGACCAGCGCCATGGGTTGTGCGGCCTCGGCCCGCAGGCGGACAATTTCTTGTGGCCACGGGGCATCCAGTTCAGCTCCCGGTTGTACCGCCGGTCGCAGGATATTTTGCAGATCGAGTCGCGATTCCAGGCAGAGCCTGCCGCCCGCGCGCAGGGCCAATCGCAGTGCATCATGGACCGCGCTCTGCCGAGTGAGTTCTTGGTTCACCCGCCAGTCGAAATGCGGTAGCCAGCCGGTCCATAGCGTCTGGCCATCCCGCTCGCCTTCGTTCACCTCCAGTTTGGCATGCACACCTGTCAGGCTAAAGTCTACCTCGATTACCGAACGCTGTGCCTGCGTTGCCTGCGCGGCCGCCTGTTCGCTTGCCCTGTCGCCCACCGGTTCGCTTGCTGCGGAAGATAGTGGAATGGATATCGCGTAATGGGCATTGGCCAGCATAGGTTCCGTTTGCAGCAAGATATTGCGGCGATCACTGGAGAGGGCTAGCCCGTGTACCGCCAGCTGGTGCCGCGGCGCGGCCCGTTGCCGCTGGACTTCAGCATAGGGTGGCACCAGCGTCTCGAATTCGTCTCCCGCCCGAACGGTCTCGCCGAATTCAACTTGGATTTGGTCGGCGATACCCTGCAGCACGCTCGCATCCAGCGGCTGATCAAAAGCGATTTGAATTTCGCGCTGCGTGTTGGCCCACACTTGCGTAGGACGCGCGACATGTGGGGCCGTCATGCGCACGCGAAATAGCTTGCCCATCCCGGTTGGGCCTGTACCCCAATCCGGCGGTCCACTGTGGCAGGCCACCAGCAAATCGCCATTGGGAGCCACGCAGGCATCGACAGTCAACATTTGCAAGCCCGCGATCAACTGGGTCGCCGCCACATAGCCATGCTTGGTAGAAACCAATTGCGTTCGCCAGAGCTTGCCACGCGATTCGCCACACACCAAGGCGTCGCCCGCCCACCATGCCGGGCCAAAAACAGGCCCTCCATACACGGATTGATTGAAGACCATGCCACAGGTGGATTGATGTTGAGGTGCGTAATCGAACAAGGATGGCTCGTCGATGACATCAGGATTGTGTCGCGGATGGCGAGGTGGAAATCCATAATGCTTGCCGGGCCTGATGTGCAGCAGTTCGTCAAAGGGGTTTCCATTGGGTAGCCATGTTGCCCCCTCCTGCTCGGTGCAAAACAGATCGCCGGCCGCGTTGAAGGCAAAGGCAATTGGAAAACGAATTCCGCTAGCCACCGTTTCGCGCGTCTTAAAATCAGGCGAAACACGCTGCACCGTGCCACGGTCACTGTGCACATCGTAGTGTGCTACCCCTTGCTCGTCGATCAGATAAGCATTCGCATAGTTGGCGGTCCCCAAACCAAAGTAGAGGTAACCCGCCTGATCCATGGCGATGCCAGTGGCGTCCACATTTTGCGGGATTTCCTGCCAGCCGCTAGCCACCACGATCTCCTTGTCCGCTCGGTCGTCGCCATCCTGGTCCACGATCAACGATAGCTTGCCCTTGCTGGGTGTAAAAACACCCTGCCCATGCGCATAGCCCGGCGGAGTCAGCAACATGCCAATGGGGCCGCGCAGGCTGCCCTCATTCTTCCAGAAAAGCTGTGCGTGGTCCTCCAATCCATCACCGTCACTATCGTCCAGTAAATGGATGTCACCGTTGTATCCCAGGGTCACCAATCGCCCATCCGTTCGAAAGCGGACGTTATTCACATTCGTCAACTCAATCGGCAGTTCATAGACCTCAAAGCCCGGCACCAGCATTTGCACCGGCGGTGGGTTCTGGGCGTTGACCAACTCAACGGCAGCAAGCAGGCAGGCGATCACAGGCAGGCAAACACGGATCATGGCGTCGAGCTCACAAGACAGGAGTAGGTTGGGTTGCCAGATGCAGCACCGCGCAGAAATACTGCCGGATTATAGCACGGCGCAAGAGCCCACTGCTGGTATCGATGCCGCTGGGCTTGGGCTGCCTGGAGGCGGAATTAGATTCGAGTTAGCCGGATTCGCCAGAATTCGGTTCGTTGAAATTGAGGTAGCCGGATTCGCCAGCATCGGTTCGTTGAAATTGAGGTAGCCGGATTCGCCAGAATTCGGATCTTTCCAAATCAAGGAAAACCTGCTCGTACTCAAAACGCGTGGGCGGTCGAGTACGAGCAGAGCCGATGGCTGAAAGCGAGTAAGAATGGGACTGTGAATAATCGTTCAAGGCCCAGGGCGTGAAAAGTCAGGGCGGAGCGGTGCACATGGGTGTGCCGCCCTGCCACCCAATCATTCTGCGAGCAGCTCGGAGACCACGGCATCCAGGTAGGCATACTCGTGCAGTCCCACGGCCTTCATGCGCACCTTGCCGGACTTGTCGATAAACAGCGTGGTGGGAAAGCCTTGGAAGTCTGGGATCTGGGCCCGCATTTCTTCGTCGCCCATGATGCAGGGGTAGTTAATTCCGTTTTCCTCTACATAGCTGACGACAGCGGCCAGGTCGGCTTCCGGGTCTCCCTTGCGTTCGTAGTTCAGGCCCACCATCTGGAAGCCCTGTTCACCGTACTTTTCTTGCAGCTGGATGAAGGAAGGGATCTCCGCGCGGCAGGGTGGGCACCACGTTCCCCACACATCGACGATCACGACCTTACCCTGCATGTCTTCCAGCGCCTGGGCATTGCCCTTGATGTCTGTTGCGGCCAGGGTGAAGGGGAATGTCTCACCGCTGGCGAGGTCTTCGCGAACATGCTCCTTCATCTTTTCAAGAGCGGCTGCCTTCCATTCAGCAAGCCTATCTTCGAATCCATCAATCTTGCGTACGGCCTCCATGTCGGCATCGGTACTCAGCAATTCAAAATCGGTGAACCCATGGGTGATGGCATCGGACAATGCGGAGAGCGCCTGATCAACATCGCCCTCCTTGGCCAGCGCACAAGCTTCGTTGTAGAAAATCGGCCCCGTAAATGAGCCAGGTAATTGCGGTTGCCCATGTTCGAGTGCCTGCCGGGCGGCCTTGCCTGCTTGCCGGTAGAAGGCATAGCCGGCTGCGGTCTCATTCTTCTGCATCAGCTCCGTAGCAACTTGTTGCGAAGCCATGGCCAAATTGGCGGCGCTCGATAAATCGCCACCGACGACCGCCTCGAGTTGTTGCTTGTACATATCCTGTAGTCGCTGGCTGACCGCGGTAGGCGGCGCCATCCAATCGCCATAGTCGACGCTCTCAGCCGCATCGACCACACCCTTTGTGTCCATCTCCGAAGCTACTTCCGAATCAGGTTCGGTTGGGGCCAAGGCCTCCTCGACTTCAACCGTCCCTGAAGAGGACGCGGTGGGGGCTTGGGCACTCGGCTGACAACCCACCAATAGCACGGGTATCGCAAACACGATAAACAGACTTAATCGACGCATGTTATGCTCCATTCGCTTCGAAAGATTCGGAAAGATGCACCTTGAGGGACCGTCCGGCTTGCTTACCAAGCGAATCCTTGGTTGACGTGAGCGGCAAGACGCTAGCGGCTTGTTGATTTAGTGGTTGGATGCCTATGCGTTGCTTAACCCTAATACCGTTCAATTTTATCGTGGCCGTAAGCATCCTGCTCGCGGACTTTACCAATTAGTTGTGCAAGGCATTTCGTTGAAAGCCACTGCCGGTTGGCAAGCTGGAAGCTTACCCCACCTTTATTAAACGATTAAATCAACAGCCCGCTAACCGCCAGGTTCTTGAGTGTTCCCAAGGACCACCTGCGGCTGGCTGCTCACGGAATCGGACAGTCCATAGGATATACCATTTAGGTCCGGAACCGAAAGTCACTCACCGAGCCCAGGATGGCTTGGTGACCCGCCATCCGCGGATTCTGCCATGCAGCTTGGCAGGCTGAGCATTCGCTTTGCTAAGGCAGATAACCTATACTCAGTCGTCTGGTATGCCAGCCTTGATGTGGAACTGCCTGCATCGAACGAGCTAGGCCCTTTTTGTCGAGAGTGGCACCTTGCATGGCGACCGTTGAAAGCAGTTCAGGCTAAGCAGCCAAAGATGGCGCGCAGAGTTCTACATCGGAGCGGTCCATCCCGCTTTTGAATGGTGTCCCCAGCGTAAACCGAAGATCTTACCTCAACCCCGGAAAGAGTGACCATGGATATTACTGGATTGATTGTCGCCTTGCTTATCGGCGCCGTGGCTGGCTTTCTAGCTGGGCAAATTGTCAAGGGCCACGGATTTGGAATGCTCGGCAACATTATCGTTGGCGTCTTGGGGGCTCTGCTATTCGGGTTCTTGTTTGGCAACTTTAATTTGCTCAAGTCGCCTATCTTGAATGAGATCGCGGGCGGTACCCTTGGCGCCATTTTGTTGTTGTTCATCATCGGCTTCTTCAAGAAAGCCGTCTGACGAATAAGTCGCTGCAGCGAAGCAACGACAGCGACCATGCCGAAGCACTGCGGGGGAGTGAGAGCTAGCTGGCCCGAATATTTTATACCCCCCGACGGTTACACATCATCGCCCCTTGTCGTGTGACAGCCCCATCCGGCTTGCCCGACATGAGCCAAAGTTTTGAGGTTAGAAAACGAGCCGCGGAAAAGCGTCTCCCCTCGCCAGCTTGCCTGGCAGGTAGGGAAGCTTCGGAGAAAACTTCCCTTCCGGTTGGGCAAGCCAACCGGGGAGGCGGTGAACGGGGCCGACGCTGCTAACCGCAAAACTTTGGCTCCTGCTGGGCAAGCCAGCAAGGGGGCGACTGGATGGTATCGATCTCACAATTCCAATCAACGCGCTGCAACCGCACGAAGAAGTACCGTGTCAGCTTCGCCCGTATCGCATCATCCCGCTTCGCCCGTATCGCATTGCCCGCTTCGCCCGTATCGCATCATGTCGGCTTCGCCCGTATCGCATCATGTCCGCTTCGCCCGTATCGCATCATGCCCGCTTCGCCCGTATCGCATCATGCCCGCTTCGCCCGTATCGCATGCCCGCTTCGCGTTTTTTGTCAGCATCTCACCGGCTCTCCGCCCCATGTCGGCTTGCCCGACATGAGCGCAAAGTTTTGAGGTTAGAAAACGAGCCGCGGAAAAGCGTCTCCCCTCGCCAGCTTGCCTGGCAGGTAAAGTTTAATCCCGCAGCCAACCGGCGAGGTTCGCACCCTTTATCCTCGCCTACGGCTGCGGGTTAAACAACGAGCAGGCATCCTAACACTAAATCAACAAGCCCCTTGCCTGGCAGGTAGGGAAGCTTCGGAGAAAACTTCCCTTCCGGTTGGGCAAGCCAACCGGGGAGGCGGTGAACGGGGCCGACGTTGCTAACCGTAAAACTTTGGCTCCTGCTGGGCAAGCCAGCAAGGGGGCGACTGGATGGTATCAGTGAGATTGCAAGCATGGATTCTCGGACTCTCTTGTCGAGATCCCCGAGTCGCTGCGCGACATCGCCAACGCGCCACACCGCTCGTGTGCAGCCAGAACAAACTAATGCACGCGAGTTGGCTTGGCTTTCCAACTTACCTGATAAGCTCATGCCAGGCTAAAACACATGGTAGGCCTTGGCGTCTAACTCACGTGCTAATTCAGCATCCCGTGCGCGGTTGAGTAGGTCATAATAGGCGTAGGGATACTTGAAGACATGGCCAATGCCTAGCGTCTTATCGCCGCGCTGCTTCCAGTACTGGGCAGTGTTCGGCCTGAGCTCGCTGGGACGGTGATCGGCAATCTTGCGATCAGTGGCCTGCGGACCTTGCCTGGTTACGGTTACGTACTTGCGAAAGGCAGTGCGACAACTCTCCGCCCATTCGACATCGCCCATGGCTGCGAGCTCCACAAGCGACTGGCCAAAGGTCAGCATGTGGCCGGCAAAGCCTTGCCCGAAACCCACGAATCGATCGATCGCATCGGAGGCTTCCCGCAAAATGAACTTGGCGGCGGCCACTTGGTCACTGAAAGGCGGTGGCTGAATGTCATCGTCTGGAGCAACATCGCGCCAGGGTTTAATGGCTCGAATCAATTTGCAAACACCAGCCACACGCTCGGGTGTCGCCGATTCGGGCAATAGCCGAAAGGCCTTGATGGCATGCATGGCAAAGATGGCATCATGGCCAACCTCACGTAGGACTCCACCGCCCTCGGCCAAAGCTTTGCCAACTTGCTCGCTCGCATCAGATACAGGGTCACTGGCCGGAAATGGCTGGCAAAGCTGGCTCGATGCCCAATTCAAATCGAATAATTCAACGATCCTGGCAGACGCGTTATCGTCCAAATGGTTGTTGGTGCACAGCATGTGTGCCGAAATCATTGCCGCTCCGCGATGGCCATCGGCAAAATAATTCAATTCCGCAGCCCGAGCCAAAGCGTTGGCGCCCAACAGCACCAATCGCTTTTCCACCAGACTTTTTTCCTCGGCAGTCGCCAGGCGAAACGACGAGAGAATGGTGCCACTCGACAGCAACGATGCGCCGAGCGTAAATCGGCGACGATCTATTTGGTAATGCATGGGCGGTCTCCACTACAGTGCTGAAGCCACACGACCAAACGGTGTGGCAGCATCTGCTATCGTAACCGACTTGCCCATCAAAACTGGATGCCCAGGCCCACGTTGGTGAAGAAGTTAGGCGTTTGATCGTTCAAGCCCCAGCCCACTCGCGTTCCGAGTTCGAAATTCTTGTTGATCAAGTAGTGTCCACCGGGGCTGAAAAAGTGCTGTGCCGATTCGTTTTCACGGCCATCACTGAAGATACCAAAGTACTCAGCATGAAACTTCCAACGTTCGCCCACGGGAACCTTGATCACGGTGGAGGGCGACCACGTGTTGAAGTGGTCGCCTTCGAAGCTGGTCATGCCATAGCGAAGGCCGAAGTCGAGAATACATTCGCTTGGAAGCGTCCAGCCCGTGACGTAGGTTGCCGAGAGATCGGTGGCCGTGGCCTCACCCATGGTTGGGGTGAAGCCCTGCAGGATAAACGCGCTTTGCGGCTTCCAGCCACGTTGATCGGTCAATTGGATCTTGGTGCCGTACAATAGCCGCGCCTCTTCCTCGAGCCCCTCGCTGCCCTCGATATCACTGGGGACATTTCCAGAAACAGGATTGGCAGCTCCACCGATTTCGTAGTTCCAGCCAAATCGCAATTCCGCGATATCACTAATTCCAAGGCGCAAAAGTAACTCCGGAAAACTATGCGTCTCGGGCACGTTGCGGTTGTCGATGAATGAGTATGCCGATTCAAAAATCCAGCTTCCCTGTCCTGCAATGGATGTAGCTGGCGTAAAGGAGTCCCGATCGGTTTGAATCTCACCTGACTCCTGAGCCGGAGCGCTGACAGCGACCAGCAGACATGCTAGCAGCATGGAGGCGGTCGCCACTGGGATTCTGATTGACAGCATTTCATGACTCCGAAGAAAGGCAGACAGCTCACTGCATTCTTCGTCTCATGACAGGTGGCTCGTTTGGTGTAGATCGCGCGAGTAGTCTTAGTCTGCCCACATGTTTTAAATTAACCCATCCGCGCGATCGGCGGACCCGTCATGCCGATTCCTGCAGCCGGGATTCCCGTAGCCGGCTTCGCCAGAATTCGGTTCATCGCTATCTACTCCCGTAGCCGGATTCGCCAGAATTCGGTTCTTGCTATCTTCTCCCGTAGCCGGATTCGCCAGAATTCGGTTCTCGCTATCTACTCCCGTAGCCGGATTCGCCAGAATTCGGTTCTTGCGATGCTTCTTCGAAATCTGCAATGCCGGCCATCCAACTCCGAAAGGCATTCATCGGTAGCTGCACAACTCTTTAGTAGATCGTCTGCGTTTGAGGCAATAAAAAAACCCTCCCCTACAGAATCGAATGTGCGGATTCGATTTCTGCATGGGAGGGTCAGAGGTAAAACGGCTGGGAGACCCGACGGAGCCCCGCTTACCGCTCGTGAACTTGTGTGTTGAAAGCGGGCAACTACTTCGCCGGCTGGAACTTGCTGTCCAGCTCAAAGCTGAAGTCGCTACCGCCGCCGGACTTGACACTAGCGGTCAGTCCCGAGGTTTCGGGATCTTGGTAGGCGACGGGCAAGAGAGCTTCTGGGCCGGTAACACCGGAGCGCGAAGCTTTATCATCCGCCGACTTGGTATCTCCGGTCGATTCCCCGGTGGCCTTGCTGGTATCGGGGCCCGTTGGCTTGAACCACAACACGCCCACCTTATATTCGCCCACCGCCGCACCACTGCCGATTTTCTTCGAATTCTGATCGGTCAAGGTGTACTTGCCCGACGCGTCGGTCGTACCCGTGGCGGCCCTGCCCGTACTACTGGCCGTAGGCTTAAAAGTTATCACCGCGCCTTCAATGGGCGTCCCATCCAGCTTAACGGTACCCGACACCGGTTCGACACTGGGGCCACCACCGCAGCCAACGAACACAATCAATGAACAGGCAATTGCAATTCGAGATAACATGATTTTCTTCTCGTGTTGATGATGAATAACGCAAAACAGGAAAGAGGCCGAACCCATGTTCGGCCTCCCCTGATTTAAGCATAGCTTTTGCCATAAAGCCAGAGCCCAATGGCTAGGATTGCGTCAGTCCTGGGTAAGTCGGTTAACTTCCTTGCCATTGGTTGAGCCCATGGCACCCCACACGCCCCAGAACGATGGACCGGTGTAGTGCCGCGAGTTGCCAGGCTGGGCGGGTACGGTAAAGGTCAAATCGCCCGTGTCGATGTTCTCGCTGATGAAACGCGTTGAGCCATCGCACAGGGCGATATTCGCCCCGCCGGTGTGCCAACTGCTGACCGTTGGCATGGCGTTGGCCTCGGCGTTGTTATTGGAACACGTCGGTCCATTGGGCGGTAGGATCGTGAAGATACCCGTAAAAGCATTCAGCGAATCACCCCAGCGACGGCCCTTGCCCCAGCCGGTATCGCCGTAACTGTTCTGCAAGCGAGGGACCTACCAGCAGGCCATTGGGACCACGTTGAGCCAAGCACAGGGCAGGCGTGTATTGACCACCGACTGGCCCAATCGAGTTGCGGGCGGTGCCTTCCAGCACGGTATCCACGCCCACCACGCCGTCGGTACGACCAATCACCACTTCTCCCAGCATCAACGTATTCGAGGAACCGTCCTTCAGCTTACCGAAATCCATTTGGCCACGCGTGCCGTTGGCAAAGGCACCTCGCCATTCCCAGTCACCTGAGTTCAAGTAGATATCCCCACGGTTGCAGGAATAATTGGTCGGCTTGGCATCCGAGTTGAAAATATTGACGGCATCCGAAGGACAACGGAAGGTGGGAACGTTCTGCGCATAGGGGCTGGGAGCTACCGCACCGGTCGAGGAATTGGTGCGATTATCGCGGGTCCACGGCCGCCCGCCCGCCAGAGCATAAGGACCAATCTGGTTGTACAGAGCCGACTGCTCGATGAAGGGCAGAATCTGAGTCAGGTAACTCAGGCGATCCCAGGCCTGGCCGTTGTTCAGCAGCGATTGCCACCGCGGATCATGCGAGGCTGGCGAAAACTTCTTGTAAGCATCGTGGTGATTGTGCTCAGCCAGCGCAATCTGCTTGAGGTTGTTGCTGCACTGCATGCGACGAGCCGCCTCGCGGGCCATCTGCACGGCCGGCAACAACAGTCCCACCAAAATCCCGATGATGGCAATCACCACCAACAATTCGACCAGCGTAAAAGCTGGCCTCCCAACAGAACGAACGCGCATAGTACGGAACTCCAAAGAAAAAGAAGAAGGAACGGACCGAATGAAGCCTTTAAGAAATGGCAGCGGCCGTCATTACGGGATTGTAATGCAATGCACCTGCGAAGGCAATAAATAATGAAACGTTAATCTTATGGGACGCGAAAAACTTTCCCGCACGGCGGCTCGCGGGCGTCGAAATTTCGGTACAAACCACCCACTGGAGGCGTAGTTTCGCCTGATGGGTCGATGGCGGCTAGCCCCAATGCCAGAATCTTCAGCGAGGAGCCAATATCAGAAGACGGGCGCGGAATTCGACCCAGTGCGGTCGATATCCCTGTCCCGAAAGCAATCGGAGATGCATGGCAGCCATGCCAGGCGTGCGTCAGAACATAGCGGCGTGGTTGCCCGAGAATCCCGTGACCGAGCCTGCTTGCGCAGCCGAACAGAAGGCAGGCTTACTTGTGTAAACGCAAAGAGGCCGAACCGTAGTTCGGCCTCTCGGTTGTGATCAAGCTTTGCCTAAGCGACCGCCTGTGGGCAATTTAGTCTTGGGTAACTCGGTTAACTTCCTTGCCGTTGGTTGAGCCCATGGCACCCCACACGCCCCAGAACGATGGACCGGTGTAGTGCCGCGAGTTGCCTGGGCTGGGCGGGTACGGTAAAAGCCAAATTACCGGTGTCGATGTTCTCGCTGATGAAACGGGTCGAACCATCGCACATGGCGATATTCGCACCGCCGGTGTGCCAACTGCTGACCGTTGGCATGGCGTTGGCCTCGGCGTTGTCATTGGAACACGTTGGTCCATTGGGTGGCAGGATCGTGAAAATACCTGTAAAAGCATTCAGCGAATCACCCCAGCGACGGCCCTTGCCCCAGCCGGTGTCGCCGTAGCTGTTCTGCAGCGAGGGACCGACCAGCAGGCCGTTGGGGCCACGTTGAGCCAAGCACAGGGCGGGCGTGTATTGACCGCCAACAGGCCCAATCGAGTTGCGGGCGGTGCCTTCCAGCACGGTATCCACACCCACCACGCCGTCGGTACGACCAATCACCACTTCTCCCAGCATCAACGTATTCGAGGAACCGTCCTTCAGCTTACCGAAGTCCATTTGGCCACGCGTTCCGTTGGCAAAGGCACCTCGCCATTCCCAGTCACCTGAGTTCAAGTAGATATCCCCACGGTTGCAGGAATAATTGGTCGGCTTGGCATCCGAGGCGAAAATATTGACGGCATCCGAAGGACAACGGAAGGTGGGAACGTTCTGCGCATAGGGACTGGGGGCCACCGCACCGGTCGAGGAATTGGTGCGATTATCGCGCGTCCACGGGCGGCCGCCCGCCAGTGCATAGGGACCAATCTGGTTGTACAGAGCCGACTGCTCGATGAAGGGCAGAATCTGAGTCAAGTAACTCAGGCGGTCCCAGGCCTGGCCGTTGGCCAGCAGCGATTGCCAACGCGGATCATGCGAGGCTGGCGAAAACTTCTTGTAAGCATCGTGGTGATTGTGCTCAGCCAGCGCAATCTGCTTGAGGTTGTTGCTGCACTGCATGCGACGAGCCGCCTCGCGGGCCATCTGCACGGCCGGCAACAACAGTCCCACCAAAATCCCGATGATGGCAATCACCACCAACAATTCGACCAGCGTAAAAGCTGGCCTCCCAACAGAACGAGCGCGCATAGTACGGAACTCCAAAGAAAAACATGAAAAACATAGCTAGGCGAGGTCTAACGCCTCTTCCCTGGACCTAATGGTAACGTCAAAGGAATGCTAGAGAACCTTAAACTAATGCGGACTGCATTTGTAATGATAACGCCCAGAAGAAAGCCAATCCTTGCGGTATGCACAGCTTGACCACCTCTGGCCACCCAGGGGCGATCATTCCGCATGTCTGCTTAATGTTCTGTTACCTCGAATGTTGGTCTGCGCTTGGATTCGCTTCAGGCTGTATTCTTTGATAAAAAAAGAGGCCGAACCTTGCGGCTCGGCCTCTCTGGCATGCTTTATCTGGTGTTAAACCAAGATCAGTCGGCCGTTTAGTCCTCGGTCAGTCGGTTGACTTCCTTGCCGTTGGTGGAGCCCATGGCACCCCATACGCCCCAGTAAGACGGACCGGAGTAGTGCCGTGAGTTTGCGGGGTTGGCCGGTACGGTAAAGGTCGAGTTGCCGGTGTCGATGTTCTCGGAAATAAACCGCGTCGAACCATCGCACAGGGCTATATTCGCACCACCGGTATGCCAGCTGCTGACCGTTGGCATGGCGTTGCCCTCGGCATTGTCATTGGCACAAGTTGGCCCGTTGGGCGGCAGGATCGTGAATACGCCTGTAAAGGCATTCAGCGAATCACCCCAGCGTCGGCCCTTGCCCCAGCCCGTATCGCCATAGCTGTCTTGCAGCGAGGGGCCTACGCAGCAGACCGTTGGGCCCACGTTGAGCCAAGCACAGTGCGGGCGTGTATTGACCACCGACGGGGCCAATCGCGTTGCGGGCCGTGCCTTCCAGCACGGTATCCACGCCGACCACGCCATTGGTTTTACCGATGACCACTTCACCCAACATGAGCGTGTTGGACGAACCGTCTTTCAACTTGCCAAAGTCCATTTGGCCGCGTTCGCCATTGGAGAAGGCGCCACGCCATTCCCAGTCACCCGAATTCAAGTAGATATCGCCACGATTGCACGAGTAATTCGTCGGCTTGGCGTCGGACAACTGAATATTGGCGGCATCCGACGGACAGCGGAATGTGGGTACATTCTGTGCGTAGGGGCTGGGGGCCACCGCACCCGTCGAAGAATTGGTTGCGATTCGCGGGTCCATGGGCGACCGCCAGCCAGCGCATAGGGGCCAATTTGGTTGTACAGGGCCGACTGCTCGATAAAGGGCAGGATCTGAGTTAGGTAACTCAAGCGATCCCAAGCCTGGCCGTTGGCCAACAGGGAACCCCAACGCGGATCGTGCGAGGCTGGCGAAAACTTCTTGTAAGCATCATGGTGATTGTGCTCGGCCAGCGCAATCTGCTTGAGGTTGTTGCTGCACTGCATGCGGCGAGCCGCCTCGCGGGCCATCTGCACCGCCGGCAAGAGTAGCCCAACCAAAATACCAATGATGGCTATCACCACCAGTAGCTCGACCAGCGTAAAGGCTGGCCTTCGAAACGAACGTACGTGCATGAGACGATGACTCCGCAGAAAAGGGAAAAAAATGAAGACAGCTCAGCTTGAAAATGCAACCGAGCAAGCAAGGTGTCGGAAGAGACTCCGATTGGTATTGCCGAATTTTATTCGTAGCCCAAGAATCAGGACACCTAATTCCCCTTTCGCGACGCATTTGTAATCTCGTCGGCCAGCACCGCCAAAGCTATCGGTAGCGTTACCTAAAAACAGCCAATCGCGCTGGTTTCGCCTTTAGGTTGGAGATTTTCCTAAAGGTGAGCCGTTACCTGATGACCAGACGGCAAAACGTAGATTGGCCAGTTCCAACGTTGGCTCCAGGCGCTGGCTTGCGGAGAGAAGCCCAATGCGGGCGTAGCGGTATATACTGGCCTGTAGCGTTTGAGGCTGGCTAGATGGAGACAGGTCCACCAGTGTGACGGTTGCCACCTCGCGGTTGTATTCGTTGTGCTGGCCTGGCTGATTCGTGCCCTCGATGGCATCCAGTACCGCCAGGACACGCGGCAATTCCTCGTCCGGGAAACTCCACAATTCGCCCAATACTCGGTCGGATCCAGCCACCAGGGCAGGGTAAGGACCGATATCGTATAATGCACCTGTCGTCCAAGCGGGGCGAATCATGGCCGGTGCGCTTGGCCAGCAGATTTCGCGGCATTCCCCGCGTTTGAGCGTCCCGTATACGAATACATGTGCCAGCATGCTAGCCTCTATCGTGTTGGCAAACTTTAAAACCTACTAAGCTAGTGCTTTGTCAGGAATAAAAATTGGGTTAGACGTGCGTTGGGAAAAAGGGGTCGGACACCAAAAGTGCGAAGCACCCGAAGGGCCGTTCCGGCTTTTGGTGTCCGACCCCTTTTTCCCTTCCATCCCCAATTGAAAGCTTGACAAAGCACTAGAGCGAATCTCGGAGGATTTTACGCATGCATAAATACGGTGCATTCTGCGATGAGTTCTATGTGAATATGCACCTCAGTACCGAAATGGACCTGCCGCAAAGTCGCGAGTCGGTCTTGCATTTCTTTGAGCAGATCCAAAAACGTTTCCCCAAAATGGCGAATTTCTACGCGCGAGACAAAGGCGAGTTTTGCCTGGAAGAGGAAAAGGAGTCCGGCAGTTACAGTTGGGTAACGACCGAGGCCAAGCGCATTGGCAGCGGTTGCGTGAACCCCGAGTCCATGGCCAGCGCTGTGGTCCAGCACAAAGCGGTGCTGGGGCTGGTGCCTTACGCTCTGTCGATCAGTCGCCTGGACTGTGAATCCCTCAATTTGACCATGGGATTCGATTACATTTTCCGCGGCAATCACAACGAACTGCTCGCCGAGGCGTTGGGTATTGTCCCGCCGCTGGAGAGGCTGGCCGAGCTCAAGGGCAGTTCGTTGCTGAGCTACGAGCCCATGTTGCAGCTCGCCTTGGACGAGGATTGCAAGACGCAGTGCCGCATTGGCTTTGAAACCAGGACGACTGCCTACCAGGTTCGCGCCGACGAGTTCAGTGAAGAGCCGGTTACGGTCTACCTAACCGTTCGCCGCTTTGGCAGCCTGGCCAGCGAGGAAGACTTCGCAGCCGAACTGACGCGCATCGCCGGAATCTGTGAGGATTTAGCTGATCAGTACTTGGTCGAGCAAGTGCTCAAGCCGCTGCAGAAGACCATTGCTCTCAAGTAGCCCGGCCTGCCTGCACAACAACCCAGCAAACCGCCCGAAACCAAGGCTGCGGAGGGCTTGCCGAAGTGGCCATTGCTGATGAAAATAAGAAGCTTGCATGAGCCCGGAGAGCTTTGGCCGTCGGACTGCCAAGGCTGCTTGTTTCCGGAGGGTACCCGAATGGTTAGGAAGCTGATTCGAAATCAGTCGCCGCGCAAGCGGTTGTGGGTTCGAGTCCCATGCCCTCCGCCTTGGCAGGTTGCGAGCACTCGCAACCTGCCCTTTTCTGCATTTCGGCTCCTGGCATCGATAGGATCTGCGGAAGACTAACTTCGGTAAATCCAAATTGCTCAGCGTGCTCAGCGTGCTCAGGGCGGCAAAGGCAGAGAGCGCAGGGAAGTTATTTTTCCCATATCCGCAGTCTGCTGGTTAGAATCATGGTGCGAAACGCCGTGCCGCCTTTCTGGCACCCGCGCGACAGCCGCCAGGAGTCTAGAGACCAGTTTATGCCTACCGGGTTTGAGAGCGAGCCAGTCGGCTTGGAAGCAGAGCATGCTCGTCGCTTGGCTGCTGCTGCTGCGGATGGTGATGCAGCCAGCTTCGCACAGCTGTTGGAAATGCACCGCCCGCGTTTAAGGCGGCTGATTGTGTTGCGTATCAGCCCCAGTCTTTCGCGGCGGGTGGATGAAGAGGATATCTTGCAAGAAGTCTACCTGCATGCCTCCCAACATTTGGTCGACTTTATCAAGTGCGCCGACCTCCCGTTTTTTGTGTGGCTGCGCGGGGTCGCCCTGCATGTACTGTTGGAGGTTCATCGACGCCATTTGGATACGCAAATGCGCAATGCGCGACGCGAGGTACACATCGCCAATGCTTCGCCTCTAGATGCTTCCTCACAGATCTCTGGCATGGCAATTTGTCGACTCGGGAACCAGTCCGAGCAACGCCGCTCAAAGGCAAGAATGGGTATCGCAGCTGCAAGGGATCATCAATAGTCTACCGGCGTCGGACAAGGAGGTCTTGGCCCTAAGGCACTTTGAGCAATTGACACCAGCCGAAACCGCACAAGTCCTGCAAATCAGCGAAAAGGCAAGCGGCATGCGCTACTTGCGAGCCCTGAAAAAATTGCGCGATGCATTGCGCAAGCTCCCGGCGGATTGTCGCAATGGCGGTTGAATGCCTAAAGTGGCGTAAGCTTCCAGCTTGCGGTTTCTGCCGGACCAAACCGATGGCAAGCAAGGATGCTTACCCCACTTTTCAATTGGAACAAGCACTAACACACCGTGCGCGGCGTCTCATCGAACCGACGAAGCCGGTTAGCAGCAGCAATCCGAATTGCGCTAGAGTTCCTGGCTCGGGAACTGCCTGCACTCTGAAACTGGCGGTGATGTCGTAGCCCACACCTCCTGTGTCACGCAGGCTCACGCGATACTCGTAGTCTCCAGACAAGTCGACGAGTCCTGGACGCGCATACAGGCTATTTTCCCATAGATTGACAATAAAATGGCTGCGGCCATCAAAATTCGCATCGCCAGTCAAGCGGAGAAAAAACGCTCCGGGACCCGCTTCGAATAGAACACCATTGTGGTAGACATCACCCTGCACAACGATGGGCAAACTCGCATTGGGCAGGATGGGTCCACTGTTGAAATCGAAACTGGAGCCCGTGGGCGCGCTAGCAGCGGGCACAACCACAAAGCCCAGGTGAATGGCACTTGGGTCGGTAATCTCCGCCACGCTAAAGACATCGCCCTGGTGATAGCCCTGGGCAGCCAATCCGGCCGCGTATTCACCGTCATAGCCGCTGTGTGGTAAGCGGACCGGAAAATGATCCGGAAACAAACCAGGAAATGAGTTTGTTGGAGCTGCGTAAATGTGCGAGTCCACCACTGAGAATCCCGCACTGCCGATTGGTGTGATGACGATACCCGCGTGAGTGAACCCAGGTGCCAAGGCCGTCGCGCATCCCAAAAGCAGGGCAGCCACCCAGCCTAGCGAGGAACGTTGATCCACTTCGGTAGTTCGTGTCGGCATGCTATGTGTCCTTATTTCGATTCCCATGAGTGTCATGATTCAATCGCCTAAAGTTGAGCGCCCGCGGCCTGGATCGCAAGAAATCTCGCTGCTTTAAACATGCAAGCCTCGGGTGGGTGGTTCGTTAGCGACCCACGTCGAATCGCTTCCCACACCATGCCTGTTGACTAAGTTGCGCTGGACAAGCTATTGGCAACAATATTTTTTTTCTGCCTGCCTGCCCTGATGACGCGAGAGTACACTTACGGAGCGTTAGATCAATAAAAGTCTGCGTTGGGTTATGAAAGAGGCGTCGCTAAACTCGAAAGTGGCGCCTGGCCAACTAGGCTTTGCCAAAGTTTCATTTGGGGATGGAAGGGAAAAAGGAGTCGGACACCAAAAGCAGGAACGGCCCTGCGGGTGCTTCGCACTTTTGGTGTCCGCCCCCTTTTCCCAATGCATGTCTAACCCAATTTTTATTCCTGACAAAGCCTAAATTCCCGAACGAAGGTTAACGAGTCGCGTGCGAGGTGTACGTTGGACGAGACTGCTCAATCTGACTTGCTGATGCGCTGGCGCATTCGTTCGCCGAAAGTGCTCGACGGGGCGAGCAACCCTGCGTGGAAGAACTTGCCGCCCAGTATCCAGAAATAGCGTCTCAGATTCTGGATCTTTTTCCGATGGTGGCGGAATTGGAAAGAGTTCAATGCTCGAGCGACACCCCGCAAAGTCGCGATCCACAGCGTGGCTTCGATCTGCCCTCGCACCTAGGTGAATTTCGAATTCTCTCCCAGATTGGCAAAGGCGGGATGGGAGTTGTCTACGAGGCGATTCAAGAGCCCCTGGGAAGGCGGGTGGCTTTGAAAGTCTTGTATGGATCCAGTGTTCGTGACCCGCTGCTGGTGGAACGTTTCAAACGCGAGGCCCAGGCAGCTTCGCAGTTACACCACACCAATATCGTTCCCGTATTTGGCATTGGTGAGGCTGCGGGCACGCACTACTACGCGATGCAGTTCATTTCAGGACTATCCCTTGACCGCCTGCTGGAGAAGCAGCGCACGAACACCGATGGGCGAAAAAGTGTCGCAACCCGGGCAACTCAGGACTTGCTCGACCAACAGGCGAGCTTGCATATCAATTTGAACTCTGGTCAGCAAATCGCTTGGGAACCGATCGGACTGAGTGGACAGGGTAGAGAATACTATGAACGCGTCGCCCGCATTGGCGGGCAAGCAGCCGACGCATTGCAAACCGCGCATGACAACGGCGTGCTGCATCGCGATATCAAGCCTGCCAATCTGATACTCGATACTCAGGGAAACATCTGGGTAAGCGACTTTGGGCTAGCTCGCATTCACGGATTAGCAGAGTTAACAGTTTCCGAAAATGTCCCTGGAACCTTGCGTTACATCCCGCCCGAAGGATTCAAGGGCAACGAGCGACGCCAGAGGGGATGTCTACAGTCTGGGTTTAACGCTCTACGAATTGCTCGCCGGTAGGCCCGCCTTCCAGGCAAGCACACAGAGCCAGCTGTTACACCAAATTATAAATGTCCAGCCGCCGAGTCTGCGCAGTCTCGATGGCCGAATACCGCCACAGCTGGAAGTGATCATTCACAAGGCCATTGCCAAAGAGCCCAACCAGCGCTATCAAAGCGCGGCAGCCATGGCAGAGGATCTGCGACGTTTCCAGGCGGATCGTCCGATTCTGGCAAAACGACAATCGCTGTCAGAAAAGTCCTGGAGATGGTATCGCAAGAACCCGATCGTTGCCGCACTTGGTCTGGCCGCTACCCTGCTGGTTATTGCGGTGGCAGCGGTTTCCACCACGGCCTATGTGCATGTAGAGTCGGCTCAACCAGTCTTTGAAGTTTGCGTTGAGCCGTGCACAGGCCTCCGAAGAACAGGGTCGACATGAATTATTTGGGTCGTATGTCGCCTCGGCGCGAGCGGCCACGCTGACACGCGCCGAAGGCCAGCGATTTGCGAGCTTGAAAGCCTTGGGAAATGCAGCACAACTCCTGCCAAACATGCAGCTGGCGAGCAGCGAACAGCAGCAGCGGCTTGACGAGCTGAGAGATCTGGCGGTCTTGAGCCTGAGTTTGCCCGATGTGCGGAAGTTGGTCGACGTGCCGCCAGGAGTAATCAGGGACACTTGCTTTTTCGATCGCAGTGTGGAACGCGATGCGACGGGCACATTGATCGTCAAGCAGTTGCCCGAGAATACAGAAATCGCCCGCTTGCCGAACATAAACAAAGATACTGTCTTCGTTTTTTGTCCTCAGCGCGAATTCATCTTGCTGTTGGACCAGATTACGAACCAATTGTGGCGTTGGCGCATTGGCGACCCTCAAGCGGAATTGATGCTGCAGTTGCCCCGACAGAAAGAACGCCTGTGGGATTTCGCTTTTAGTAGGAATGCCCGACGGGTTATGCTGTGGTACGTTTCGCCGGATTTTGCCAGGCTCGGATCGTGGAATGGTCTGGCGGCCGGCTGTGCTTTGAGCGCACCTTTCCCCTGGCGAACGATCGGGCTCGACTATCTCCGGATGGACGTTATCTGTCCGTCATCGAAGGCGCTTATGGTATGGAAGAGTCGCGTTTGGTGCGCATCATTGATATTGACTCGGGCGAAGATGTGGCCTGGCTGGAAAATACGGGCAGCGTGTCCTCGACAGCCTGGCATCCCGATTCGCAAACTCTGAGTGTGGGGATAGCCGATTCGAATGACATCGTGACCTGGAATGTCGCCACCGAAGAATCAATCCAAGTGAATACCAGCCAACGCGGGGGAGAACCCAAGCTGTGTGTTAATTCCAGGGGAGATCTGCTATCCAGTTTTTCCAGTTGGGCTCTCCTGCTGGATGTCTATCGGCCAGCTTCAGGCAAATTGCTTTTGCACGTGCCGCGAGAATTGAATGTCGCTTGGAGCAGTCAGCACGATGACAAAATGCTAGGAGAAGTTCACGGAAGCAACGGAGGTTGGCATTACGAGGTCGTCGAGTCGAGCCCTGTGCTGAAGATCTTGGAACGCAATCCCGCCTTGGGGCCGGTACAAGCCTGGCGCGACATCTCGATTCACGGTGACGACAGGCTGATAGCCGTGGGTAGTGACAGCGGCGTTTCCCTGTTTGATTTGGAAACGGGGTTGGACGTCGGGCACCTATCCGTGGGTAACGCCTTGCACCCCTGTTTTGTACCACAGACGGGAGAATTGCTTACTTATTCGCAGTACGGATTATTGCGCTGGCCGGTGAAACAAACTGCAGGCGACAAAGCGCACTGGACGATCGGGCCACCGCAGCGTTTAACCTGTCCACCATGCAGCGGTACGCAAGTCGCGTCCGACCGCACGGGCCGTACCATTGCCGTTGCCGCCATGGACGCCGCCTACGTTCTCCATGATTCGGGCCGGCGGGTGGTAAAGCTAGACACGGCACCGGATTGCCGAAAGATTGCCGTGAGTCCAGATGGCAGATGGATCGTGACGGCTACTCACCACTTCAGCCGGGTGGATGTTTGGTCTGCTGAAACTGGCGAGCGGTTGCATTGCCTTCGTGAACCAGAGGCGGCTATAGCCCTTGGTCCACGATTTAGCGATGACGGATCGCTGCTCACGGTGAGAGATGCAGGCCTGTTCGAAACGCGAGACTGGCAGGAGAAATCATGGACCACGCAGGCCGGTGCGGCGATTGGTGCAGTTTCACCTGACAATCAATTGCTGGTCGATCTAACGCGCACCGGCGCGGTGCTCCGAGATGTTCTCTCAGGCCGCGTGCTATGCCGGCTGGATGTGCCTGATTCCGTTACCTTCTGGTTCGCAGCCTTTACGCGGGATGGCAAGCGACTGGTTCTCAGTTCAAACGATCAGCACGCAACCTACATCTGGGACTTACCGCGTCTGAATCAAGAATTGTCGGCGATTGGTTTGGGTTGGACCGAAATCGAAGACCTGCCTCCATCTGAAATTGCCCAGCCTCACCCTGGCGAATAGAACCACTTAAGTTGCAAATCCTTGACTCGGCCCCAAACCAGCGGACGATCTTACTAAAGATCTCTGAGCGGGAAGGTCTATGCGCGGAAGGCTCTCAGACAAAATCCACTACGAAACTAAATTGTTACACCGATGCTCAGGCCGTTCATGGTGCCAGTGCTGGTGGCGAAGCGATCGACCTCTAAACCGCAGTTCTGCAGGATCGATACAAAAAGATTGGGCAGCGGATAATTTTTCTCTTGGTCAAAGGCCAGATGACCGGCGTGCTTGAATCCACCACCAGCCAGCAGCACAGGCATATTGCGATTACTGTGATTGGAGGCATTGCCCAGATTGCTGGTTAAGAGCACAGCCGTGTTTTGCAGTAGGTTACCGGTAGGCTCATCGGTGGCTGCCAGATCGCGCAGGAAGTCGGCCCATTGATGAACGATAGCACTTTCCACTATGGCCAGCTGGGCGAGTTTTTCTTCGTCCATGCCGTGGTGGCTTAACGTGTGGTAGCCTTCATCGACGCCCTCGATGGGCACCACGCCGCCGCCACCGCCGGTATGAAAAGTAATAAAGCGTGACGAGTCGGTCTTCAGTGCCAAACGGATGACGTCATGCATGGTCTTTTGGCGAGCGACAATGTCATTGGGATTATTGATATCGACGGGCATCGACTGGCTGACAACCGGCTTGGGCAACTGCGCCCACTTTTCCGATTCGGCCATGCGCAGCTCCAAATCTCGGACGCTGGAGAAATAGGCATCCAAGCGATCGCGATCCCCGGCGCCCAGTTCACGTTTCAGGGCGCGGGCATCTTCGGCGACCAAATCCATGATGCTGCGTCCCTCGCGCACGCGGTTGGCTTGCAGCTCCCGCTGCTTGTCCGAATCGTCAATGAACAACTTGGCGAACAGCTTCGATGGCGACGACTCTGCGGGAATCATCGATCCATTCTCGGTGTACGACGGACTGTTGCTGCCGTCCGCGCTCAGGACCAAAGATGGAAAACGCGTTGCATCGCCCAAGTGCTTGGCTAAGTACTGATCGATGGAGATCGTGTTTCTCGCCCGTCCAACACCTTGTGGAGCAGCGGTCAACAAACTCGCCTCGGCCCGATGTCCACCCGTAACGCCGGGATGGGAAGAGCCCGACACGACCGTCAGCGAATCGCGCAGGTCTTGCAGATCTCGCAGATACAGGGACGGCCGGTAGTTCCTGCCCTGGCCTTCGGGAACTAGATTTGGACTGTGTAATCCCAAGGTAAGAGTCATGGCCACAAAGCGTTTTGGCGACGCAGCGACGTCTTTGGCCAGCGCACGTTCCATGGCGGATAACCAGGGAAGCCCCATGGTCACACCCAGGCCGCGAAGCAAGGTGCGGCGATTCAGGTGACGACCGGTCTGGAAATGCACACGTTTCATCGTAGGCTTTCTACTTGCTCAGGAAAATCTGACTGTTTACCACGGCATCGAGTATCGCACGCAAGCCATAGTCTTGGCTTGCCAGTCGATCAACGATAGCCTCTATCTCAGGCCGATCCGCAAATTCAATTTCGGCGCCGGTCCCGTAGGTCAACAGTTGCCGCACCAGATTTCGGGCGATGGGCCTCGGATCCTCGGCAACCAGCCGACGGAAACTTTCAAAACTATCAAACTCACGACCATCGGGCATGACGTAACTAGCATCGATTCTAGGTACGCGGCCCCCGACCGCTTGGTTGGGTGGAATAAACATCGCGCCATTTGCCGGCCGCATCAAAATTCTCCAAGGCAAAACCGAGTGGATCTATTTTGGAGTGACAGGAGGCGCACTCGCCCTGCGAACGGTGCTTGGCCAACTGCTCGCGAATGGTCTTGGCTCCGCGAATGTCCGGTTCGATAGCGGGCACATTGGCAGGCGGTGGTGGAATATCCACGCCCAATACACGCCTGGCAACCCACACACCTCTCAGCACGGGCGAGGTATGGGTGCCATTGGCGGTAACCTTGAGAATAGCTCCTTGTGCCAACAGGCCTCCACGATGTGTGCCGGCCTGCACGGGAACACGCTGTATGGCGTGCGTGTTGGCCTCAACTCGATCGTAAAAATCCAGGCCGTAGAATCTCGCCAAGCGGCCATTGGCAAAAGTGCTATCGCTGTCAATCAACCCACGCACACTCAGATTTTCGTCGAGCATGTCCTGCAAAAAGTGATAGGTTTCTGCGAGCATCGCCTCCTGGACGATGACGTCAAAATCTGGATGCGTGCGGCGGTCGGGAGATGTGAAATCGATCTCGCTCAGCTCTAACCATTCGTCCGCAAAATCACGCACAAATTGCTGTCCGCGGTCTTTATGGAGCATGCGGGTAAGCTGCTCGGTCAAAACTCCCGGCTCGCGCAGTTTACCTGCCTGGGCGAGTTGGAAGAGCGTTTCGTCGGGCATGCTATTCCACAGCATGTAGCTCAGGCGTGAAGCAATCGCATAATCGTCGAGCTTACCGTTTGGCTCTTGAAAGTAAAGAAAGCGAGCTGAGCACAGAATAGCACGGTAACTCGTCCGCAGGGCTTGTGGAAAGCTGGCGCCAGCCTGCACTGCCTGGTCGAACACGGCCAACCATTCCTGCAAGGCATCCACTTCACCGTCACTCGTAGCAGGCCGTCGAAAAGCTCTTTCGGCAAAATTCTCGATCAATTGTCGAGCCGCTTGCCGCGGTTCCAAGGGCTGAACCTGCGACTGACTCCAGGCCGCATCCAGACGTGCTGCCTCGCGACAACTCCACGGGCAGTTCGGCGAAAAGCAGCTGGCGGATCTGCTTGATCCTCCAGCCCTTGGTGCACGCGCTGCATATTCAACCAGTGGATGTTAATACCGGGCACATGCTGGCGACCACCTTCGCCGTTGGCTGACTGGCCACCTTGGAACCTGGCTTGCTTCAGGGTCGCATCGGCCGGTCGAACCTCGAGCATATGCCCCTTCGGCAACCAGGCTTCCACGCTGATGACTTGCGGTTCTTGCGTTGCCTCGAAGGATCCGATCCAGTCCATCAAGGGCGCGCCGGAAACACATTCACCTGAACGGATCGAACAGCACACACCATGGGTTTGTGGAAGATTGATACCGGATACTTCGAATTCAAAGCGGTACCAACCGGAGTGGGGTGCGCTGGTCGCAGGCATTCGGCCGTAAAAGGCCAGGTTGGAAGACCAGACCACCGCCTTACCATCGATAAACTCCGGTTCGCGAGTACGCGTCCGCACGCGCGAAATTTTCTTGGCGCTCATCTCCCACAGCTGACCATCCTCGGGTGTCAGCGCCCGACGAAATGCCTCGTCGAGCGCCAGATCCACCACCTTGAGGTGTTGTTCCAGATGGAAGTGGGAGATGGACTGTCGCTCGGCCAGCGTCGAGAAACTCTCCGTTTTGGGTTCCTCGGGCATCTCGCGTTCCAGCGGAATGTCGATCCCCAACAGGTCGTGCAGCGTTCTTTCCAATTGCAGATTGGTCAGTCGGCGGCCGCGCACGCGTCCCAACCGCTGCTGCTCCTGGGCGGAGTGCTCGTGCAGCCAGGTGTTGGCCGCCGAGCTGAACTCCTGCAATTCTTCGGCGTCGATCGGTTCAAGCTGGTCGCGAGGAGGCATTTCACCCAGGGCAACGCGGTCAATGACCTGCACCCAGCGTTTGAAATCTTGCTCGTCCTGAATATTCTCGCCATCTAGTCGCAGGCTGAGTTGTTCGAGATCCAGCCCGGCCTCTGCGGCGGCTCCCGAGTGGCAATCCAAGCAATGCCGCGCAACAAACTCCAGCGGTGGATTGGCTGCTGCTGAAGGCGGAATGGCTGCAGTCAAGCCAACGCAGGGAAGCAGCCAGCGGGCGAGCAGCAAACAATCCAATAAGAATGGCTGGGCTTTCATCGGACTCGCAAGGTCGGGTTGGCGGCAGGAAAATGTGCCCCCGATTCTAGCCCGCGGAGGCCGTTCTTGCATCAGCTTTTGGGAAATCGTCCGTCTATCCGGATGAATGGATGCGTTATAGGAATTTCGGCCGCTGCACGGACCTCCTCTCCCGCTCGCATTTCGGCGGACTAGCACCAAGAGGAGAGTTGGGTTTGGTGGCGTTCAGTGAGAAATGCGTAAATAGCAGGGCTTACTTGAGCGACGGGAGGCGCAGAATCGGAGAGAGGACTGAGATACAGGGTTTCGGCTTTGGGACGAGAAGCCTTCGGGCCGCAGCAGTGCGGCAGTAGCTTCGAGCATGTCGCGACGACTGACTTGACCTAGCAACATTCCCGCTTCCACGACTTCCAGGCGGCGATAGGGAGTGTTCAGAAAAATCTGGGCGATGCTCAGGATATCGTCGTTAGCGGAAATGGTCTTGGCAGCACGATCCATGAAGACCTCGACGGGGGTATGCGCGTGGGATTCACGCAAGCATTCGTCGTCCGCATCGCGCTGGCCGTTATGTACCACCTGCTGCACGACTTGGTACTCGGCCCGCAGTACATCGCGGCGACTGACTTGACCAGCCAAGCGTTCCGAATTCAATACCGGCAAGCGTCGGTAGGAAGTTTGCTGAAACTTGTGGGCGATGTCAATCAATGAATCGTCTTCGTCGATCAATCGCCTGGGGTCCGTGTTCATGTAGGCAGCGATATTCGTGCCCGGCAGTTGATCGTAGGCAGCGGATACCAAAACATGCATGGCCGTTTTCTCAGAAAAGATCCCCAGGAATCTGCCGTTACTGTCGACCACCGGTGCTCCCGAAATCCGCTTTGCCAAAATGTAATCGATGGCATCAAACACGTCCTGATCAGGTGTTAGCGAGACGAGATTGGCATTCATGAATTGCCGCACTAATGGAATAGGCAGCTGCCGATGAGCGGCGCATTCCACGGTGGACGTGAGTGCATTCATGCAGCACTTTTCGGAAAACACTCCCAAGTATTGGCGATGTTCGTCGACCACCGGAGCGCCGGAAATATTATTCTTCAGCAGCAAGGAGACGCCATCCAACACAAGCGTATCGGGCATCAGGGTGATCAGCTGACGACGCATGAAGTCGCTGGCAGTCTTTAGTTCCCAAGACATATTCGGTCTCCTAGAAAGATGGGGCGTCTATGCTATCGAGTGGCTCGCTAAACCCTACGCATACCATCCTAGGCAATTTCCCGCTCAAAAGAAAATAAAAAATCGCCTTACTTGCTCCAAAGATTTTGTCAGCGCCACACGGATTTACTGGCAAGAACGACACTTTTCGGTGAACGCCACCAAGAATTTCTGTAACCTAGTGCTTCAACACAATTTAACTTTGGGATTAGCCGCACGGCGTTAACAGGCTGTTGATTTAGTCGTTTAACCCGCAGCCAACGGCGAGGTTTGCACCCTGGTTCCTCGCCTACGGCTGCGGGTTAACCAACGCATAGGCATCCAACCACTAAATCAACAGCCTGTTAGCCGCGGTTCCCTCTGCAGAAACCGGGGCTAACGCCCATCGGCTGATTTGACAACCCTAATTCTTAAGTTGGACGCAGCACTAGCCTCCCCCGCGCTTGAGATTCCACAGCGAAAGCTGCCAATTCGCGGGAGGGTGAGAATTCGCGTTGGCGTTCACCAATAAGTGTCGAAAAAACTTTTTATTGTTGGCCCATGACGAATCCAAGCCCGTCTATGCTTTCTAATATGAAGAGGTCGCACAGAGTTCGTGATACATTTCACAAACTCTTCCACGATTGCTACGGCAACGTCTCAGGCTGGACAAAGAGTGGTGCTCGCGACCGAGGCCCGCTGTATCGGCCATCGAAAACAGGGAGATCAACGGAGAATGCCATTGAACGCTGAGCGCATGTTGTGTGTTGTTCTGATGTGCCTGCTGGCTGGGACTGTGCAGGCTCAACCAGGGCAGCGGGACGGGCGTCCCAACATACTGTTTGCCATTTCAGATGACCAAAGCTTTGCGCACACTTCGGCCCTGGGTTATGCGGCAGTCAATACTCCCGCCTTTGACCGGATTGCGCGCGAGGGCGTGTTGTTTACCAGCGCCTTTGCTCCAGCCCCAGGTTGTAGTCCGACCCGCGCAGCGTTTTTGACGGGACGCGAGATTTGGCAGATCGAGCAAGCCGGGACACATGCCAGCTCTTTTCCGGCCAAGTATGTCACCTATCCCGATTTGTTGGAGCAGGCGGGGTACTGGGTGGGATTAACGGGCAAGGGATGGGGCCCTGGCAACTTCGCCATCGACGGCCGCAAGCGGAATCCGGCTGGTCCCAACTTTGGCCAACGCAAGGCCAAGCCGCCCCAACCAGGCATGAGCAACAACGACTATGCCGCCAACTTTGCGGATTTCCTGGAAGCCTGTCCAAGCGACAAGCCCTTTTGCTTTTGGTATGGCGCGACGGAACCGCATCGCGGATTTGAAAAGGGTTCGGGTTTAAAGTCCGGTAAGCGACTGGCTGATGCCGTGCCGCCACCCTTTCTGCCCGATGTGCCTGAGGTGCGATCGGATATCCTCGACTACTGTGTCGAAATCGAATGGTTCGATACGCACCTGGGTCGTATGCTGGACCTACTGGAAAAATCTGGACAGCTCGACAACACACTGGTTATCGTTACCAGCGACAATGGCATGCCCTTTCCGCGGGCCAAGGCGAATCTTTATGAATACGGTTTTCACATGCCGTTGGCCCTGCGCTGGGGTGACCGCGTACCGGGTGGGCGCAGGGTGGATGACCTGGTCGGCTTCGTCGACCTGACGGCTACGATTCTGGCAGCGGCCCGCGTCGAGCATCCATCGCGCGAGTATCCACTGGCCGGCCGCAGTTTGTTGCCCCTGTTGGAGAGCTCCGCTGCGGGCGTGGTCGAACCCCAGCGCGATGCGATCTATGCCGGGCGTGAAAGACATTCTTCGTCTCGCTATAACAATTGGTGCTATCCGCAGCGGGCCATTCGCACCCACGATTACTTGTACATCCGCAACTTTCGGCCCGAGCGATGGCCGGCCGGCGACCCGGTCGTCCTGGACCGCACGCAACCCGACGGGGCAGCCGTACTCGGCAAAGCCCATTCAGGCTACAAAGACATTGATGCTGGTCCAACACTGGATTTCTTAATCGCCCAAGCCGAGCATCCAACTTGGGGTAGCTTTCTCGATTTGGCGGTTGCCAAGCGACCTGCCGAAGAGCTGTTTGATATCCGTAGCGATCCGGGATGCCTGCACAACCTGGCTGGAGATGAGCAATATGCCGCCACGCGCGACGGGCTGTGGCAGCGACTCGAGGAACACTTGCGCGAAACAGGGGATCCACGGATCTTGGATGGTGGCGAAATATGGGAGAGCTATCGACGTTATAGCCCGATCCGCGAATTCCCGCCCCCAGACAATCCGGGCGAGTAGTAAGTGAGTAGTAAGTAGTAAGTAGTAAGTAGTAAGTAGTAAGTAGTAAGTAGTAAGTAGTGGGCAAGGGACTTGCTATTTTTCTTGTTTGGGCAGGAATGGAAACAGCTGCAGAATTTCTTGATTCGTGGGCTGTTTGCCGTATTCGCATATCTCAAAGGCTTCGGCGAACTTGACCTGTGCGCCGCGTTCTTCACCGTACCAGCGAACGAGTGCCTGACGGTGGTTCTGGGCTTCATTGCCAGAGCGGCTATCCCATTTTTCTCGGAGCCACGCGCGGCGCAGTTCCGGTTGGGATTCGGGGGGCACCTGCGACATGGCCTCTTGGCTACCCAGCGCACCGCCCTCGAAAGTCTGGGAGACGAGGGCCATCAGGGCGTCAACTTTTTGCTCAAAGACTTCGTCGATGGCCACGGCGATGTCAGCCCGAAAGGGATAGGGCTTCTTGAAACCATCGCTTGAATACAAGAACACGGGATTCTTCTTGAGCGGCGGAGTGTCCGGGCAGAAGAAGGGGACCATGACCATATAGGCTGCGTCTTGAACGAGCACGCCGACATAGCGATGGTCTGGGTGATAGTCCCATGGTCGATGGGCAATCACAATATCCGCATCCCATTCACGAATCAGCCGCGTGATCGTGCGGCGATGCTCAAGCGAGGGGATCAGCTCGCCATCATGGATATCTAATACCTGTGAGGTAACTCCCAAACGCCGCGCGACCTCCGCGGATTCAGCCGTTCGGCGACGCGCCAAGGCCCCGCCAGACATTTGCCAGTGCCCAATGTCCCCGTTGGTCACGGATACCAACTTGACCTGGTGCCCGAGTTTGGCCCATAGCGCGGCCGTTCCGCCACTCTTGTATTCCGCATCATCCGGATGTGCTCCAAAGCAGATAATGCGTAACTTGGCCTCGGCCGCCTCTTCCGGCGGCCCGTCCGCTGACGCTGGGATTATCGAAAGCCCGAAGAAGATCGAGGTCAGGAACAGCAGTCTTGCCGTGGGCATCATGGTCTCCTCAAGGAATCGATGGAAATAGGATCTGCTCCAAAGTAGCCGAAACTGACCGAATGGGCAGCTGTACTTTTGGCCAGTTGAAATCAGCCTGGTATCTTGCAAAGCGATTGCAAGTCAACGATCATGGCGGAAGCACGGCTTTGGCAAGTCGCCGCTTTCCCTCCTGCCAACCCTTCCGACGAGTACAACTCCATGCTGACCGCACAGTCGTCTGTGGCGGTGTTCGCAACCGCGAGTCTAAGACTCGTTTTGCTTGCGCCTTTTGGGTTGATGTTGCACGCAAACCTGTGGACACTGACTCCTTGCGCCCATGCTCAGAGTGAATCCCAGCCAGCCTTGCATGCCCGTATCGATGCCCTGTTGATGGCTGGCGACCCACCCTTGCTGGCCGCACGGGCAGCGGATGGACAATTGCTGCGCCGACTTTCGCTGGACCTTCGCGGTGTGGTCCCCAATCGCCAGGAGTTGGATGCTTTCGTGGCGGACGCATCCGATACGCGTTGGCAGGTTTGGGTTCATCGCTTTCTAGAGGATCCCCTATGCGATGAGCACCTCGTCAACTTTTTGGATCGGACGTTGATGCTGCGTCGCCCACACGTCCATGTCGATCGCAACTCGTGGTTGAATTACCTTCGACAACATATTGCCGACAACACGCCGCTGGACCAATTGTCGGGACAATTGCTCAATAGCCCGTGGTGGAATGAGCAGCAACGGGCGGCGCAAAAGTTCTATGTGGATCGGGGCGGCGATCCCAATTTAATCGCCAGAGATGTTGGGCGAGTTTTCCTGGGACGAGACTTGCAGTGCGCACAGTGTCACGATCATCCGCAAGTCGAGGACTACCTGCAAGCCGATTACCACGGGCTGTTAGCATTTTTCGCACCCAGCAAGTTGTCCGAGGCAACATACAAGGACGCCGAAGGGAAAGAACAGAAGATTCAGCTGTATATCGAGCAGCCGGCGGGCGATGCCGCGTTTGAGTCTGTGTTTAACAAAGGAGTCCCCTTTCGCAGTGGCCCTCGCTTGCCAGGCCAGGCAGAGCAGTTCATCGCGTACTTGCTGCCCGATGCGCGGCTGAGTACCACGCCGCTGGCCGATGCACTGCCTGGCGCACCCCCGCCTCCCGCCCAAAGTCGCCGCAACATGCTTGCCGAGTTGTTGACGGTTCGCAGCAATCGTTGCTTTGTATCGAACTGGTCGAATCGATTGTGGGCACTCGTATTTGGACGTGGACTCGTTCATCCCTTGGATATGCAGCATGCTGACAATCCGCCCAGCCATCCCGCCCTATTTGAATTGCTAACCGATGGTCTGGTCGAGTTGGACATGCGGCCTCGCAGGTTCATTGAGCAATTGGTTCTCAGCCAGGCATACCAGCGCGGAGCGTTTCCGGATGTGGTCAACCAAGTTGAAAACCCACCTACTTTGGCCGCCGCTGCGATCCCAGCCCTCCGTGGTCAGGTGCAGTCCCAACTCGACGACTGGAGCAGCCAACTCGTCCAGCTAAAGCAACAGGATGCGGTTCTGTTGGCCGAATATGAAACAGCCCTCGACGCATGGCGCGAGCTGCAGAAGACCCGCGCGACGATGCGTGCCGAATTGGATACGGCCGAAGCCAGTATGCTGACCCAAAAAGGTAAGTCAGCAGAGGCCGCTGCGGCACTAGCCGCTGCCCAGAAAAGTAAATCCGATCATGAGGCTCAGCTAGCCTTGCTGGCTGATGCGACCGCCAAAATACAGCAGGCAATCGCAGTATTATCAGCCGAAGATCCGGTCCTGTCGCAAGCCATCGGCATGGTCAATCAGCGTGTGCAGAGCCTGAATGATGGGTTGCCCGCGGCTATCCAAGCCATAGCCGATGCACAGGTTCCGGCCGACGCTGCGTTAGCGGCATTCCAGCAAGCCACGGCACAAGTGCAAAAGCTGGCAGTGGATCTGGAGCCCTTGAAACAGAAGTTATCGCTAGCGGATGCAGCGGCGCTCGCGGCCCGCGGCAAGTGGAGTGATCTGCGCAGCAAGTTGACCGATGTCGAACGCCGCATCGATCGCAGCCAACGCACATTGGCTTGGGTCGATGGGCAGCAGCAACTCGAACAGCTCAACGACCAATGGACGCAGTCGCAGCAGGCTGTGGCTTCGATGGAATCCGAGTCCAGCCAAAACCAACAATTGATGGCAGCCGCCAGCGAACAATTGAGCGCAGCGCAAGCGCAACAGCAGACGGCCGCCCAGGAGTTGGCAGCTATCACTCAGCAATGGACGCAGCAGATGAATGGGTCGAAGCAAATCCAGCAAGCGATTGAGGCCCTGGAGACTACCTTCGAAATCGTTCGCGACCCGGAGTCTCTCCGCCAGGCACAGTCTGCCATGCGGGATGAACTGGTCTTTAGGCAGGCAGTGCTAGATGAGTTACAAGTGGGGATCGACACGGCTCAACAAGCGGTGGCAGCCATGGACCAAGTGGTAGCACAACGGCAAGGTAACCTGGATGGCCTGCAGGCCCAAAGCACCGAACTAGGCCAGAGCTTGGCGCTTGCCCAGGCAACAAGCGCGCAGCTCCTGGGTAAATTGGAAGAGATGCAAACCAGCATCGCCGCAGGCTGGGAACAGCTCAGACAGGATGGAGTGCAGGCCTTGGATATGGCTGGACTGTTCGCCCTGACGCCGGAGCAGTTGTGCTGGAGCACGCTGCGCATCACGGGGCAATTGGACGCACATATTCGCGCGCATCTTACCGAACTCGACAAGCAATCGCCACTTGCTGCGGATGCGGATGAGTTGGCCCAAAAGGTCCGTTATCAGCAAGCGGTGCGCAACGCCTTTGATCAGCTGCGCGGCAATGCGGATATTTACGTTTCGCTGTATGCTTCCGGGGCAGACAAAACGCAAGATGACTTTTTCGCCTCAGCCGACCAGGCATTATTCACCGCTAATGCGGGCAGCATCTTATGCCTGGGCGGGGCCAGGGAATGAGAATGTAACGCAGCAGGCTATTCAATTGTCGGATAGCCGGGATGTTGCCAACGTGATGTACTGGACACTGCTCTGCCGCCAACCTAGCGAGCAAGAGATTCAAATCGTTACAGATCAGTTAGCCAATGCCAGTGATCTTCGAAACCAGATTATCCAGGAGATGGTCTGGGGGATTTTGGTATCGGCGGAATTCCGTTTTTGCAATTAGGACACATCCGCAATTAAGTTACCGAATTAGCCGGAACGCGTTCGCGTCCGGTTCCCGCAATAACCGGGTGCTAACGCACGCCGGCTGATTTCGAATGGGGTAGTTTAGTCACGGATGAGTCCTTTGCTTCGACAAGCTTGTTTTTCAAACCTAGCCAAAGGATGAACGATTATGCGCACCAAGCACGCCTGTCAATCTGCGGTGCACACATCCAGTCGCCGGAGATTTCTTGGTTCCCTGGGTGGCGCGACGATGATGGGAGGCCTGGCGTGTTTGACGCGTGGGGCGCCGGCGGCAGCCTTGCAACGTCGCGACATGCGCATCGTCGTTTTCAACATGCACGGTGGACTGAGCCAGTTGGAAAGCTGGGATCCCAAGCCGGGGACGAAAACCGGTGGCCCCACGCGTTCCATTCCAACCAGTGTGCCCGGTATCCATATCAGTGAGCTACTACCCTACACTGCCCAGCAAATGCATCACTTGTGCCTGATGCGTGGCGTGAATACCAGCGAGGACGATCACGGCAAAGGCACGTACATGATGCTCACCGGGCGCCGCCAAACGCCGGCCGCAGAGTATCCGCAGATCGGCGCCGTGGCCGCCAAGCTGTTGGTTGATGAAGCCAAAGGCCTGCCCGGCCACATCCTCATCACGCCCGAAGGTGGCGGAGGTCGCGGAAACGAAGCCGCCTATCTGGGTCCCAAGTATTCCAGCATCGCCTTGGCCGGCGACAAGCCACCCCAAAACTCCCTCAAGCCCGAGGGGATTTCCGATGAGGCCGAAATCCGCCGCCATCTCTTTCGACGTAAAGTCAACGAGCAATTCCTGGATCGCCACCGCACGGCTATCACCGATGCATACACCTACAGCTATGAGCAAGCGCTACGTTTAATGGAACGCCGAGATGTTTTTGATGTCTCCAAGGAACCGTCAGCGGATATTGAACGCTACGGAAATCACGATTTTGGCCGGCAGTGCTTGCTGGCGCGGCGACTGTTAGAAAATGAAGTTTCCTTTGTGCAGGTTACGCATAGCAACTACGACACACACAACGAAAACTTCAACTTCCATATTGAGCAATTGGGGGAATTCGACCGACCGTTCGCCTGTCTGATCAACGACTTGGCCGAACGCGGATTACTCGACCAAACGCTGGTGGTCGTGCTGAGCGAATTTGGACGTACGCCAAATATCAACCTGTACTACGGCCGCGACCACTGGTCGAAAGCCTGGTCGGTAGTCATGGCAGGCGCTAAAGTACAACGCGGCGCGGTATTTGGTGCTACCAATGACGAGGGTACCGAGGTCATCGATGGACAGGTCGACCACGGGCAGTTGTTCCACACCTACCTGAGCGCAGGTAGGAGTCGACTCCAGCCAGTCTGTCGTGGTCGATAGTCGCGAATTGCCACTGGCCGATCCGGCCGTCGGTCCCATCCACAAAGTACTCAGCTAGTGTCGGATCTGACGTCTCTTAATTTCTGCAAACAAGCAAGTTGGAATCATGGATATCAAACAAGCCCATCTGGCACAGGACTGGGCCTACGAACGCCCGTTGCTGGCTTGTCGCTTTTCGCCCGACGGCTTGCAAGCGGCCAGTAGTGCCGAGGATTCGACGTTGCAATTGTGGAATATTGCCAGCGGAGAGAAATCGGTGCTCAAGGCCCATGCGAGCTGGGTGCACTGCCTGCAGTTCACCCTCGACGGCCAGCAGCTGATTTCTGGTGGCTGCGATGGACGGTTAATCTGGTGGCCGGCGGCAGAGGGTGAACGCAAACCCATCCGGGACATCGACGCTCATGCGGGCTGGATTCGGGCCGTCGGCTTGTCTGCAGATGGTACTCGGCTGGCATCGGTGGGCAATGACCTGTTCGTTAGGCTGTGGGATGCGGCGACCGGCGAAAAACTGGCCGAGTGGAGTGGCCATGAAAAACACATCTACAGTGTCCTGTTTCATCCCGATGGCCAACATTTGATATCCGGAGACTTGGCAGGCAGCATCCGTGTGTGGGAAATATCCAGCGGGAAAGTGGTCCGCGCATTGGATGCCAAGCCATTGCACACTTACGAGCCTGGACAGCGGGTTGATTTTGGCGGTGTCCGCAGTCTGGCTCTCACTGCGGAACCTGCGCACTTGCTGGCCGGCGGTTTGCACAAGGCAACCAACCCCTTGGGGGCTGTGCACGAACCGCTGGTACTGCGTTTTGCCTACAACGATGGCTCGCTACTCAAGAGCCACGTCTGCGACGGTATCCCGGGCGGTGTGGTGTGGCGCGTGTGCGCATTGGAAGCAGATACCATCGTGGCTGTATGTGGAGGGAGTTCGGGAGGCATGTTGCTATTCTTTAACGCCGAGCAAGAGAAGGACATTCACCGTTTTGGATTGCCGGCGCTGGCCCGCGATATGGATTGGCACGCTACCAGCCAGCGGGTCATGACCGTGCACCATGACCACCACCTGCGAATCACCAACCTGTTCGAGGCGGCCAAGCCCGCGTGAGCCGTTAGCTGCGGGCCGCATAGCATGTGACTTATGTCCGGCAGTGTGAAGTTCAATAGGGTTGGCCGACGGCTTGGCACAGAAAACGCATGAGAGGCGCACCTCGGCGGACGGTATTGCAGATATCTTGCACGAGCCTTGGGCTTTCCAACTGTTGAATGCTCAGCGGCGAGACGGCTATGAAGCTCTTGAGCCGCAAGTCGGCTGATCTGCGGGTGGTCGTTTGACACTCCACGCGGGGCTGTTTTCAAGCGATCATCGTAGAGTTCAAAGAATTCCTTGAAACGCTTGCCTTCGACCACCTTTCTCCAAGCGGTAGGCGTCATCCATGATTGCCTGCCTGACTTGACGCAGGGACGTCGAATCCGGCCGCCACATGCCGGCCGCCGCAAAACACTCTTCGGGAGCGATATGCACATACACTCCCGGCGCATGGACGTCCTTGCCGGCCGAGTGTCGAAACTGGATTCCAATATTGGTCTTATAGGGTGCTTTATCCTTGGAGAATCGCGTATCCCTGTAAATCCGCATCAGCGAGCCGCCAACCCTCTTGGCAGAAACATCCAACATGGGCGCGATTTTCTGGAGTGGCTTTGTCAACGCTGTGATCAGCTGCATGGCTGGATCAAGCAAGCTCTGCTCATAACGGCTCTTGTTGGCTTGGAACCAATCGCGCCGATTGTTGTCTTGCAAATCTCGAAGAAACTCGAGTGTGTCGCCGGGAAAGCCAGTAAACGCGGACATGCCCTGGCCTCTAAAGAATTTCTTCGATCATGACGGTGCGCCCCGTCAGCTTGACATTTCCGCGGGCGATGGCGGCAATAACCGCTGGATAGAGCTCGCACTCAACTTCAAAAATCCGCTTTTGCAGCGAATCCGCCGAGTCACCAGGCATGACTGGGCAGCAGCGTTGGGCGATGATCGGCCCATGGTCGAATTCGTTGTCGACGAAATGCACCGTACAACCCGAAATACAGACGCCATAGTCGAGCGCTGCCTGATGTACCCGATGACCATAAAATCCCTTGCCCGAAAAAGCGGGGATCAATGAAGGATGAATATTGATCACACGCGATTGAAAGTCATCGGCAATCAGCAGATGCTCCAGGAAGCCGGCCATGACCACTAGCTGCACAGCATGTTGACGGCACAGGTCGAAGACGGACGCGCTGTGCGCTCGGGATTGTCAAAGTCCTTGCGACGTACCGTATGGCAGGGAATCTCCGCCTGGCGGGCAAAATTCAAACCCATGTGCATCCGGGTCACTGCTGATTACCAGCTTGAAATCAACCGGCAGGTCCCCCGCATCGCGATGCTGAATCAGATTGCCAAGCGTGGTTCCGCCTCCTGAGATAAGCACCGCAATCGGAAGATTTGTCATTCCTATGCCTCAGCGACAGTGATGGCCAGTTGAACTGGCTGGTTACCTAGTTCGAATGTCTGCGACTGGATGTTGTCGGCGTTTTCCCGCCGGATATCCAGTGCCAGGGTTTCTCCAACAATGTAGCTATAGTTCTCTTGCAATGCCACGTTTAGTTCGGAATCCGAAAAAGTTGCATGAATAATGATGCGGGCGGTACGTTCCAAATCAGCTTGCTTCCGCAGGTCTTGGACCAGGCGAACGAAGTCACGGGCATGGCCTTCACGAATCAATGCGGGTGTTAGTTCGGTAGAAAGGACGACCACGCTGTAGCGGCCCTGCGCCGCGGTCCAGCCACTTTTCGCCTGTAGTCGCACCTCGATCTCCTCACTATCCAGTTGTAACGGCTGTCCCGCGATCTCTAAAGCAATATGTCCTTGGCTTTGCATTTCCCGCATCAGCTGTGCCCCATCCGCGTTCGCCAACCACTGCTTGACCGCTGGAATGAGCTTGCCAACTTTCGGCCCGAGCAATCTGAAATTGGGTAATACGCGGTATTCGATAAATGGACTATTGCCCGAGCTATAGGCGATTTCCTTGACATTCAGTTCCTTCTTGACGATCTGATCGTGGGCTTGCAGCCATTCGAGGTGTTCATCGCTGCTCAGGCTGACTTCGACTCGGGCCAATGGCTGTCGCACCTTGAGCTTGGCGTCCATGCGCGCCGAGCGTCCGAGGGAAGCGATCTCGCGAAGGATCCGCATCCGCGTGTTCAGGGTCTCGTCGATCCGCTGCGCGTCAAAGACCGGGTAATCACACAGGTGCACGCTTTCGCGGACCCGCTGCCTGACGGGCTCGGTCAAGGCTTGCCACATAGCCTCGGACACGAAGGGCACGAAAGGAGCAATCAATTTGGATAATTCGAGTAGAACCTCGTAAAGCGTCCAGTAGGCGTCGGCTTTGTCATCGCTGTTGGCAGCCAAGGCTTCGCCCCAGTAACGATCGCGACTGCGACGCAGATACCAATTGCTGAGCGCATCCACAAAGCCGCTGATTTGCTGGCAAGCTCCGTAGCTGTCATAACGATCCATACGCTGCGTTACCGAGGCAGTGCTTGCCGCTAACTCGCCTAGGATCCAACGGTCCATTTCACCACGCAAGGCAATCGGTCGGTAGCTGGTGGCTCGAGCCAATTCTTCTGGGGTCAATTGATCGATGTGCCCTTCGATCTCCGTGGGTCCGGCGAACTGGTCAATGCCTCCATAGAGCGTAAAGAAGCTGAGCACATTCCACATCCTCAACAGGAACTCGGGGATGCTATCGCGAATCGCTCGCTCGGAGTAGATGATCGAACTCCACGGCGGTTGATTGGCAAAAAAGTACCAACGCAATGCATCGGCGCCATGATTGTCGAAAATTTCTTGAGGACTTCGATAGTTGCGCAGTTGCTTGGACATCTTGCCGGACTTGGCGACAAACTCCGATCCCAAGTGCTGACGGGCTTCTTCTTCGCTCAAGAATCGCGATTTGCCGTCCTTGCTTTCGAACCATTCAGCCAGCATCAAACCCAAGACGATGCAGTTGCGAAAGGGATGCGGGAAAGCTCGTGGCGCAGCCTGGGTTGTCGGTGTTCCGAACAGCAAAGTGCTGATGGCCAGTTGGCTGTAGAACCAACCTCGGGTTTGGTCGATGGCCTCGCTGATGAAGTCTGCAGGGAAAGCCTGCTCGAATTCTTGCTGCCCCTGGTGCGGATAGCCCCACTGGGCGAAGGGCATGGCGCCAGAGTCATACCAACAATCAATGACCTCGCTGACACGTCGCATGCGGGCTTGCCTGGCGAACGGAGAATCGTAGGTAATCGCATCGATGTAGGGCTTGTGGACCTTCAAATCCTCGACCAGATCCGGATTGGCGGCTTTGGCTTGCTCCCACACATCCGTTCCCTGCACTCCAGGCTTGGACAGTAGTTCGGCATAGCTGGCAATCGCCTCGCGCTGGCCGGTTTGTTCGCACTCCCAAATGGGCAAGGGGGTGCCCCAATAACGCTCGCGCGATAGGGCCCAGTCGACATTGGACTGCAGGAAATTGCCAAAGCGACCGTCGCGGATATTCTCCGGATGCCAGCCGATCTGAGCGTTGTTTTCGAGCATCTTGTCTTTGAACTCGGTCGTGCGAATAAACCAGCTTTCACGTGGATACTGGATCAACGGGTCCTGGTCGGCGCCAGCAGAATGGATAGTCGTGCAAGGTTTGGTCGAGAAACAGCAGTCTCCCATTCTCTTTCAGCGAACGGATAATGGCCTTGTCCGCATCCTTTACCCACACGCCCTGCTGCTCCGGAAAATCGGCTGTGAACTTTCCATCCGGGCCGACGGCACACAACAATCCGGGCTTGGGGCTATCCTCAGCAAAGGCGGCTTGTTCGCTAACCAGCAGCTCATAGTCGACCTCGCCAAAGGCCGGAGCGATGTGTACCAGACCCGTTCCGCTATCGAGTGTCACGAAATCGGCGGCCACCACGCGCCAATACAAGGAGGTTGTTTGCCCGTCTGTCCGCGTCCCCTGTGCGGAATGATGCGCCGAGTAGTAGGTCTGCGTGGGCGGCAGATATCGCATGCCAACCAATTGTGCGCCGGGGATCGTTTTCTCCACCACCCACTGGCTTTTGAACTTGGCGGCCAGCGCATCGACCAGGGCGGCGGCTACGATCAGTTTTTCACCAGTCTGCTGGTCGACGACGATGGCATACTCAATTTCCGGATGCACAGCGGCAAAGGAGTTGCTGGGTAAAGTCCAGGGAGTCGTCGTCCAAACCACGAGCGAGGTAGCTTCCTCGTCGGCTAGCGGGAATTTGACGTACACGCTCGGGTCGGCCACCTGGCGATAGCCCTGGCCAACTTCGCCGGCAGACAGGGCGGTGCCACCCTGCGCCCACCACCAGACGATTTTATGACCTCGGTAAAGCAAGCCGCGGTCGAATAGATTCTTGAGCGACCACCAAACGCTTTCTACGTAACTCTGATGATAGGTCACATAGGCTTCATCCAGATTGATCCAAAATCCGATGCGTTCGGTCAGCCGCTCCCACTCCTGCATGTACGCGCCATACGCTTTGTTGGCACTTTTGGATGAAAGGCTCGACGCCGAAACGCTCGATTTCATCCTTGCCATGGATGCCCAGTTCCTTGCAGACTTCCACTTCGACGGGCAAGCCGTGTGTATCCCAACCGGCTTTGCGCTCGCAGCGAAAACCGCGCATGGTCTTGTATCGCGGAAAGAGATCCTTGATGGCCCGGGTCAGGCAGTGTCCTGGGTGGGGCAAGCCATTTGCCGTCGGCGGCCCTTCATAAAAGACAAATGTCTCGGCAGCCTGACGCTGCTCGAGGCTCTTGGCATAAATCGAGTTCTGTTTCCAGAAGGCCAGTATTTCCTCTTCCAGATCTGGAAATCGAACATTCGTACTCACGGATTTGAACATAGGTCTCTAGGTTTGAACTAGGTTTTCGGTTAAATCATTCAAGCAACGCATGCGGCAACGTCGCAGCCAGGGAGAAGGCCGATTTTCACCTGGATTCCAACACTGTCAAAGGCCACTTGAGCCCTGAATGCCTTCAAACCGCGGGGAAACTCCTCTCGAGCCAGGCTTTTTTGGAGCTAAGGCTGCCGATCACTGTTCCAGTAAGCTCACTTTCCATTTAGATTGCTGGACTGGAAAGCTACCCTGTCACCGGCCGCCAACTATTTGGATCGAAATGATCGACGACGAAGATTTCAAAATCCACCCTGAAGCGCAGGGTGAAGATGTCAAGGAACGGCCACAACCGGCTGACGAACCAGCCGATGATGCCAGTCGAGGCCCCGGCCAGTCGGATCTGCTGGATCTGATGCAATCGACCATTCAACGCTTGGAAAGGGATGGCACGACCCGCGGCGATCTCAAGATCCTGAGCCGCACCCTCCGCGAACTGCGCTATGCCTTTAAGGTCTTTCAACCCTATCGTCGCCGTCGCAAAGTTACGGTGTTTGGATCGGCGCGGACCCTGCCGGACCATCCAGCCTATCAGCAAGCGGTCGAGTTCAGCCGTGAAATGGCCCGTCATGGTTGGATGACCATTACCGGTGCCGGCGATGGCATCATGGAAGCCGGCCATGTGGGTGCTGGTAAAGAATTGTCGATGGGACTGAACATTCAACTGCCCTTCGAACAGAGCGCCAATCGAGTGATCGAGGGCGATCCCAAACTGGTCACCATGAAATACTTCTTCACCCGCAAGCTGATGTTCGTCAAGGAATGCAGCGCGGTCGTTTCCTTGCCCGGTGGATTCGGGACATTGGATGAAACGGCAGAGGTGCTGACGCTGCTGCAAACCGGAAAGCAAACCATGTTGCCCGTGGTCTTGCTCGATCACCCCGGTGGAGACTACTGGCAGCATTTCGGAGATTTCATCAAGTCAACCCTGTTGGCCGATGGCATGATCAGCCCCGAAGACGAAGCGCTGTACAGGATTACCGACAGCGTGCAGGAAGCGGTGGAAGAGACCCTCAACTTTTATCGCGTCTACCACAGCTTGCGCTACGTGGGCGATACCTTGGTCCTACGCATTTGTCAGCGCTTGAGCCCTGAGGATTTGGCGGCTATCAACGAGAATTTTTCGGATATCCTGGTGGAGGGCAAGATCGAGCAGGTCGACGCCCTGCCCGAAGAAAACAATGAACCCGAATTGGCCTCGATGCCTCGGCTCAAATTGCGATTTGACCGCAAACAATTGGGACGCCTGAGGATGCTCATCGACCAGATCAATAGCACCTGCCCAACTTGCGTCGTGTCCCCCCATACCTGCTAGGGCTTTTGTTCCATTTGAAAAGTGGCGTAAGCATCCTGCTTGCCATCGAAGTGACCGGCATGAACCGCGAGCTGGAAGCTTACGCCACTCAGGTTCGGTTACTCGTCGTCGTCGTCAAGGCCAGCGGCCCAGCGCGGGTAGGCTACGCCAGTGCCCTTCATGGCTCGCCAAAGTATTTGATTAAGCACATCCTCAGGAGCTCGGTCTACCTCGGCGAAATTCAGTTGAGCAGAAACCAGAGCATCCTCTCTGAGTTGGGGGTCGGCGATAGCTGTCGGTTCGGGATTCATTTGATCCAGCGGAACATTGGCTGGAACCGCTACGAAGGGGCTGAAATTTGGCTTCTCCGTAAAGCAATCGAACATGGGTGTGGCGCTCGCATCAAATTGATTCATGGGCGGCAGGCCCAGGATTTGCTCGATGGTCCGTAACACGCTGGTGGTGTTGTATTGAGTTTGCACGAGCTCTCCACGCTTGGCGTAGGGGCTGATCACATAGGCTGTCGTGCGGTAGCCACTGATGTGATCCCAGCCAGCTTGAGGGTCATCCTCGATGCCAAAAATGGCCATCTGTGGCCAAAATTGGCTATGGCTAAGGGCCTCCACGATGCGCCCGAATGCCAGGTCATTGTCGGCCATGCAGGCAGCCGGAGTTGGGCAGCCGGCGCGGGTGCCGCTGGCATGGTCGTTGGGCAAACAGATGATGGTCAAGTGCGGGAATTCTCCCTTGGCCTCAAACTCCTTCAGTTCGTTAAGGATAAAGTCGGCGCGGAATTGATCCGGCACGGACATCTCCCAGCCCACATATGCGGTCGGCGAAAAGGGCTTGATGCTTTCGATTCCAGGCTCACTTTCGAAAATAACTTCGTCGGATTCACCCTTCCACGTTCGGTAGCAGGCCGCAAAATCGGGCACTCCGGGTTTAGCTGAATCCCGGTAGCGAACGCGCGGGATCATGAACTCGCCGTAGTTGCGAATCGACATGCCATGCGCCAGCGCGTTGTCCCAAATGAAACCGGCTGGCGAGTAGGCTAAGGCGTCAATGTCATCATCGCCCATGCCGTCAGGATAGCTGCGTGGGAAACCAGCGAAACTCTTTTCCATATAATCGGTACTGATGGCCGTGGTGCTCCACTGGTGACCGTCGGCGCTCAGGATACCGGCGCAGTAAGTGTTGTCTAGCAATACAAACTCATCCACGATCTTGTGTTGGTTGGGGGTGATTTCCGGTCCAAAGATGCACAATTCCGCATTGCCCCGTCCGCGCGCGATGGACCCCAGCACTTGGTCGTAGGTGCGATTCTCCTTGATGACATAAACCACATGCTGGATGGTACTGGGCTCGCCGATGCGCTGTGGAATGGGTCGCGGTGGTTGATCGGCCCGCGCGGGCAGCAGCGCTTGAGCGATGCGCTGGACTTTCATATTTCGGGCGGCGACAGCCGATAGTTGCTGCAGCTCCTCGCTGTCTGGTATTTCAAAAAAGGATAGCGAACCACTGTAATGATGCGAGTTAAATCCCTCCGCTCCAGTTTGTCGTTCCGTTCGCGCTCGCTTGGGCAGGCCCTTGATGTTGGCTACCACCAACGACTCTCGCCCTTGGTCCAGCACGATGGCTCCGGGATACCAGCCCACTGGGATGAGTCCAACCAATTTGCAATCTTCCAATTCATCCGCGTCAAAAGCGATCACGGCTACGGCATTCTGTGACCCATTGGCGACGTAGAGCGTGTCGCCCCGGGCGTTAAACGTCAGGGCATTGGGGGCGGCGCCGAACAGATCCGAGGGTTTAGGTTTTGTCCACACCGAACGCACGACGCGCCGGGCTTGCAAGTCGATAACGGACAGGAAATCATCGGCCGCATTGGCACATACCGCGAATCGCAGGTCGGGAGAAATGGCCAATCCACTGGCGTGCCTCCCGGCCAACAGTTCAGTGACTGCCGCGTCGTCGCCATCGAGATCAATTAGGCTGACCGAGCCTTCGGCAGCGACAAATCGCAGCGGATCAACCCGCATGGTCGTCCCCCGCCCCGCTGGTCCCAGCGTTGATGACGCATCGGGTCGACGTCCCCCCCAATTGCTAACGACAGCCATGTTGTTTGCCAAGGCGACATCATAAGGTGCAACGCCAACCGCCCAAGATCGTTGCAACCTGCCAGACTCGATATCCAGGGCCAACAGCCGATTCGACAAGTTCCCGCAAACATACAAGGTCTTGCCATCTGCTGAGACAGCCAAACCGCTGGGGATTTCCTTTTGTCGCCGCGGTGCGTTGGCGGGCGGTAAATCGATCGAACGACTGGGGCTGACCTGCCCACCCGTGGCCACCGAAAAAACCTTGATCGATCCATTCACATCGCTGAGATATATTTGTTGATCATCCGCTGAAAATACCAAACCCGTGTAGCTGACTTGCGCACTGCGATCCGTCTGGACTTCATCCGCTGATGCGGTGCCAGGCATGGAAAGGGTCTGGGTTATCTCGCCCGTGGTTGGGTCGAGAATCAGCAATTGATTGGTCTTGCCCGAGACGGCCAATATTTTCCCGTTGTGAGACAGGGCGAGTGCCTGCGGCCGCAACCCTGGCAGATCGAGTTGACGGCCATAGGGGGTCAGCAGCTGGTTGACGGGCGTTTGGACCTGTCCCGCGCCCACATGTCCCACCACACCGGTGTCGGCTTGGTTGTCTAGATCCGCTTGGTTTGTGGGCTCCTGGCTCCACACAACCGTTGCCGCCAGCGACAGCAGACAAGCTGAGATCATGGAATTACTTGGATAGGGCATACGTCTCTTGCTCACGTGTTGGAAAGAGAAAAAGTGGACTAAGGGACCGTCCCAAAATAAGTTACCGAATTGGCCATTAGCCGAAGTGCGTTAGCACACGGTTTTTTCCGGAACCGGACGCTAACGCGTTGCGGCTGATCCGGTAGCTTGTTTTGAGACGGTCCCTAATGCAATTAAGGCAGAAAGGTAAATACGCGATTGACCAGAGCCCCCAAGGGACCAGTAAACAGAATCGTGACCAACAGTGCAGCCGCTCCCAGCAGGTAATCCCGTGATAGTGGCCCGAAGGGTCCGCGATCCAGCCGAGTAATTTCCTCCGTGGACTCTTCCAGTAATTCAGCTTCCACTTTGCTCTTCGGGCTGGACTTATTGACCATGTGATCATAATGCCAACGCCTCAGGAACTCCACCGTATCGCTGCGGTATCTAACGGCCGTCAAACGGACGACAATGGCGGCCACGAAAGAGATGGCCATTGGCGTACCTAGCAGCGCGAACCAACTCTTGTCTTGCCCCCATGAATCCCACCAATTCCAACGAGATGCGATAAATAGAATTGACAATGCAGCGGGCCACAGCAATCGACGGCTGGCTTCAACACTTAGGTTCATCGTCGTCCGACAATGTTCGACCATGGATTCCTGCAGTTTAGGATCCGTTGTCTTGGCGTTCGCCTCGCTGGGGATGGCACTACGAAAGCACTCAATCACTTTGCGTGCGTAGAGTGAAAACAGCAGGCACTTGCATGTAACCAACAAGATGCACAGGGTTGCTCCGAAGAGCAATGCGTGGGCCAGCCAACGGACCAGCCAGTCGCGTGCCGGCGGCTGGATAATACCGCTTTCCAGAAAGGATGTCAGGTAAAACACGATGGCAATCGTGAACGCCAACTTCCAGGCCAGTGAACGCTGCGGAGGTCGAATGTCGGTTTCTGCGTCTGCGGACAGATCGGGCAGTGGGCTAAAGATCTCACGAACGCTGAGGCCAATCACCAGGTACAGCCCGCAAAGCGTAGGCCAGATACTGATGCCACCGGAGAACATGATCGGTTCGGACTCCAGGGATTGGTCGCTGATGATCATCACGCACAACAGCAGCCCAGCCAGTAGCGCTGGCAACAGGATGGACCATCTGGGCATGGAGTCCTTATCCGCGTTCGATCCAAAGAAGAAACTCTTGAGGTACTTGCCGGTAGCGACCAGGCCCGCGCCCACGGCATCACGAAACCCAAGGGCATCGGTGGAAAATGCCGCCAAGAAATTGAAGATCAAGATTGTGCCCACGAGAGTGACTAAAAGCGTGATCAGCAGCGATCCATGTTGATGAATCGGACTGACCCCGATGGGTTGACGCAGTGGCAAGTAATCGGGACTAGCCCGAGAAGGCAATTGAATCGCATTTTGACTGCCGATTTCAAATGCCAACGGCTGCAAATATGCCTGCGAATAAGACTCTGATAGTTGCGCTTGACGCCTGCCAACCAAGTCAAACAAGTCCTGTGGGTATTTCCCCAGCGAAAGCTCGAACTGCTGCTGAGACAATCGGTTTTCACGAAAGGCTAAGCCCAGCACGGACATCCCAATAAAGGCAGAGGTTTGATAACCATCGCGAAAACTGGGAATGTTATCGACGCTTCCAAAAAAAGTACTTCGCCCACGGATCCCCAGGCCGTAATGCGAGGCAACCACCAAGTTTCGGGCGTGAGAGTTGTATTCGGGCAAGTTATACCGCGCGTCCAATTCCGTTGTGAAAAAAGTGGCTACCGGAAAGATAGCTCGCGCTTTTTCCAGGATCAGGTTCTTGTCATCCCAGCTGGAACCCAATATGCCAACCGTCCTCACCAGGCTGGGGTTGATCAATCGGGAGGAATCGGAAGTCAACAACTCGGACATGGTTCGCTCGAGGTAGTCACGTACCGAGGAGCCCTCGGGTGACGGCGTGCCGCCAACCTCGCTGCCTGCAGAGGCAATTCCCTTTAGGTAAGGAATCACCATTGGTTGCTGGTCTTGGCTACCTCCATACAGACTCTTCTGCATGCCTTCGATATAGCTGAGTGAACTCTGCTCGGCAAAAATCACGAACTTGCCGGTCGAGCCACTGTCCATCCATACTCCGCGCAGCGTTAGCTCGTGTGCCAAGATGCTGAGCAGGCGATCGTCCGATCCGATCGTATGAATGATCCTCAAGTCTTGCTGATCGCCGATCGTCATGTAAGACTGGCCAGCTACCAAGCCCAGACTCTGATCCGAGGCCGTGCAACTGACATTACACAGCGTCGAACCCAGACCCCACCCCTGATAAAATGACAGCAGTTGCTCGTCGCTTTTCTTGATCAATTTCCCATCGCGCACAAAATCGCGCAGGCAGTCACTGTAGGTTGGCCCCAAGATGCAGAATGCCGCCGATTTGCGTTTGATTGCCTCGTCGACCAGAACAGGTTGAATAATCTCTCGAACCATGGCCAGCGGTTGTTTACCAAGCTGCTCTTCCTGCACCCAAGTGACCAAAATATAGTCGTTGCTGTCTTTGTGCTTATACAGCTTGGTCGGCAGATAAAGGTCGATCGTTACGGCGGTCACCGCTTTCGCCTTGGCTGTCTCATTCCCCAAGCCCAGCTTGCCCAAGCCCAGATTGCCCAAGCCCAGATTGCCCAAGCCCAGATTGCCCAAGCCCAGATTGCCCAAGCCCAAGTCAGCATCGCCATCCTTTGGGAGCGGCGCAGGTGCGGGTGGAGCCGGGGTTAGCAGCTCTGCGTCCCGTGCAGCAAAATGGTAGTCGACCTCCACTCGCCGGAAAGTCATGCGGTCGGGAAAAGAGAGCGAGAAGCCTTGGTTGGCGGTCGCCAGTTCGACGGCGTGACGCTTGCGGCGGCGACTTTCCAGACTGTCCGCAGTAGAGCCGGATTGCACGGGCACCAGCAAATACATGATGCGCCCATCGCCGCCCAACTTTTCCTCGATCAACGCTTTCACGTCCGAGTCGGTCGATAGCTTGAGCAGCTCCGGATCTTGCACGCGCTCGAAAGGATCATCCCACATCGACGCGGGCAAGCTCAGCGTGCCCTCGATCGAGGTAAAGGTCGAATTGGAGGCGGCCTGCCGTGGGGGCGATTCGCTTTTCCCGGGAACCGGCGCACCGGTATTCAGCCCCAGAAAGGCCATGAGGCCAATTGCCAAGCCGCCACCGATCCAAGCCAGCGATGATTGCAAGTCTCTTCCGCTACCCATGCTCGAGCACCTAGATATGAAATCTACGAAGCCCCACCCCATTGTAGTTGCAATTCCAATGGTATGCATGCTTGCCAGCTACCTGGCCCTGCTACCTGGCCGCCGCGACAATTTCCTCAGATTGCGGAGTGGATTGGCCTCATTTGAATTAGCGGTCCAACAATTCGAGCGGCTGGCTCAGGGCTGGTCCGCGAATAGCGGCTTCGATGGCTGCCGGTTCAACCTTCGAATCCGCAGCCATCAGGAAGGTAACGCCCCGAGCCTGGATAGCATCGAGTGGCGCAAAGCCTTCGATCAACTCTTCGACTATCAATACCAGTCCTATGGCTTGACCGGGCCTTGAATCTTCCATCGCGGCACGGCCCGCCGGCGTCCACAGCAACTGCAAGCTGCTCTTCGACGAAAGAAATGGTTGAACATTGGGGACTTCCGAGATGCTTTTGAGGTCTTCGATATGAAATTCCCGACTTTCGCTTGCCAGTTCTATCCATTGTCCTTGGGGCTCAATTGCCGGATCGGTGATTTTGCCAGCCAGGCGGCGCGCCTGGCTGGTTCCGTGGCGGATGCAGACGGCGAACGGATGGCCCAAGCCCAGCGGACTTTTCCAGTGACCGCCAGAGCCTGCAAAATGTCCGCTTGCGCATACTTCATGCTCGAAATCTGGGTGCGACGGTCGCCCGAGAATCTTCCTTCCTGGAAGCTGATATTGAAGATGCCCGAAACATCTTGCAGTCGCGAGCGGATGACGTCTTGCTCCTCGCTCCACGCGACCTGATCGCCAGTCGTGCGAAAATTGAGAGTCTGCGGATAAAGGCCACACCGGTAAGCAATGAATAGGCCGCAGAAAATGGTTGCCAGGGCGATATTGGCCAAGGCCGCAATTCTTGTCCATCGCGATTCGCGCAAAAACTGAAGCGTCGTGCCGATTCGACCGCTGGCCAATTGCTGCCTCGTCAGGAATCGCTCGTGTGGATGCTGGCCCATATCCGCAGATCCCAAGACCAGCCAAGCCCAAAGTCCGACGCAAAAGCTAACTGGCCAAGTAATCGTCAAAGGCAGCATGGAAACCATGGCGGCAGCCAACGGCATGCGCCGCGTGTAAGGACTAAAGCAGAAAATGCCACCTACTAATTGGCAACCTACGCTTGCTATGGCGAGGATGGGTGCGAAGACGATGGCGACAATGGCCGCTGTGTGTTGCGTATAGTGCGAAAGAAATATCAACAGATAGTACCAGGGCCACGATATTGCTCACCGCGCAACACAGAAATAGAATGCCCAGAGTCACCCGCGAGCGTGAGACCGTGTGCGCCAAACCGGATTCGGCCACATCTTGGATGAAACTATTGGAGGCATTGCTGGCCGCGAGTGGAGGGTGGCGTTTGGCCGCTAAGTAGACCAAGCGACGCTGCCGACCTCGATTCCGCAAACGGAATCTTCAGCAGGGCTCGTCCATTGTCGGCATTGGGCAGCTCCTCTGCCAAGCTATGGGCTTTGGGCACCACGGCCAGCGTGGACCCAAAGATGCCAGGTAGCCACTCCAGTCGTGACAATTCGTTCAGCGGAATTCGGACGCTCTTGGACGCCGACTTAACGACTCCTAGTATGCTATCGCGAGTCCGATAGCTCACGTCCAGCAAGTCATGGTCGAGTGTGACGCTGCCCACGGCTACAGCAAAACTGCCCAGCGCATCGGCTTCAAACGGGATGCTGATGGTTGGGCTATGTCCCGCTGCTAAACCGCCGATCGCCGCGCTCGCAGCCGAATCCTTACCGGCCGTCGAATCAGTCGCTGGCTCCTGCAGGTGGGAGAGTTGGCTGGCGATGTCGCTGGCCCGTTGAAAGCGATTGGGTGGTTTGCGGTCCAGCGTGCGCATGACGATGTCGTCCAGCAGCGGGTTTACGTCTGGTTTCACATGACTGGGCGATTCGAAGCGGCCATGCGGGATTTGGCCGGTGAGCAATTCATAAAAAACAACCCCCAGAGAATATATGTCGGCCCGATGATCAACCGCCGTGGGATTGTCCATTTGCTCCGGGGACATGTAACGCAACGTGCCCATCACCTGTCGCGTTTGGGTCAACGTCAGGTTCGTGGGTGAATCTCCAAGCAACTTGGCCAGCCCAAAGTCGGCTACTTTGACGACGCCGTCCTCGTTAATCAGTACGTTTTCGGGCTTGATATCGCGGTGCACGACTCCGCGGTCATGGGCGAACTGTAACGCAGCACACATCTCGCTAATGATCTGGATGGCTTCGCGTGGGCGAATGCTATCGGCATCCATGGCCTCGCGAAGGTTCACCCCGTCCACGAATTCCATCAACAAGTAAACCAGACCATCATCCGTGGTGCCGAAGTCGTAGACAGTGACGATATGAGGATGAGACAGTCTAGCCAGCGTCTGTGCCTCACGGCGAAAGCGTTCCTCAAAAGCCGGATCGCTGGCGACGTTGCGGGAGATGATCTTCAGGGCTACGTCGCGACCCAAGGCACGTTGGCGCGCATGGTAAATCGCGCCCATTCCGCCGCGCCCAACCAATCGCGTGATTTCCAATTGTGGAAAGCTGCAGGCCAGCTCTGCAGGTGTCGGCAGATCTTCAGTAATCTGTGGGGTCGGTCCGCTCTTACCCAGTTGAAACAAGCAGTGCTTGCAAGATGCATCCGCAGCCAGGGGCCGCTGGCAATTGGGGCACAAGTCGTGGTTGGTCTTGGGCAACATCGAAAATTCTCCCAGGTGCGAGCTTAGGAGCGTGTCAAAAGTAGCTTCCGCAATCTCAAAGTAGCCATCAAGCTCCGCGTGATGATTGCCAAGAAAAACAGGGAAGTTATTTTTGACTCATCGCTCAGCTGAGCCTTACAGGCGGCCTACCCTATCATTCGAGAATGCAGGGCAAAGGGTTACAGGCACCTAGGATTTTTTCAAAATTATTTCAGGGCTGCGATGAGATCGTCAATTTCTGCATCGATTTCACGCGGATCGGACACGGTTTCCGCAACAATATCGCGGAGTGTCTCCCCAAAGCGGCGCCTCAGGCGATGTAGAGCTACCTTTACCGCTCCCTCGGTTAACTGGCCAGTCTTGGCCAATGCCGCATAGCCCGGCTGGTCCAGCGGAACGGTCAGGTAATCGATCAACAGGTCAAAAGTCGGCTTCCGCCCGCGGATCTCCATATTCGGCGGCCAAGCGTGCGCGTGCATGACGCAGGACACTCTCCGCCCACGACTGCTGATAAATGGCGTCAGCCTCAGAGCGACCGTTAGCGAAATTCGCCTGCCAAGTCCGCTCGGTCGCGACACCATCCAAACACAACGCTGTTTGGCTGCCACCTCGCTTCAAGGCTGTCGCGCGGCGGTGGCGATCGACGAGAAAGCGTTTCCAGGCAACGCCCAGAGTAGGCGCGGAAGCGACCGGCCAATGGGTCCGCCTTGCCCAGAAAGGAGTCGTCCAACAGGTACGCAAAGAACTCCTGAATGGCATCCTCCGCATCCTCCTGACTGAGCCCGCTTCGCCGAGCAACGAAATATAGAGATTGCCAATAGCGTTGAAATAAACATGCGAAGGCAGGCCGCGACGAGCTGGGGTTCTCCTTGGCTGCTGTCCAAACCAGCGTCCATTGCGTGCTCGCAAATCCACCCTCCCATTCGGACAAAATTAAATTCTCCCCGATTGCTGGTCTTACTTGTTCGCCTGCTCACGGGCAGGTAACACCCAATTGGGTCTCACATAATGGCAGGTGTAGCCCTGTGGGTAACGCTGCAAGTAATCCTGATGTTCGGGTTCGGCTTCCCAGAAATCGCTGGCCGCCGCAACTTCCGTCACCACTTTACCGGGCCAAATGCCCGAAGCATCGACATCCTGAATGGTGTCCAAGGCAACCGCACGCTGTTCGTCGCTGGTGTAGAAAATCGCCGAACGATAGGAGGCCCCACGATCGTTGCCTTGCCGATTCAATGTCGTTGGATCGTGTATTTGAAAAAAGAACTCCAGCAATTTACGGAAGCTGGTCTTGCTCGGATCAAACACTATCTCAATGGCTTCGGCGTGCGTTCCATGATGGCGATAGGTGGCGTTGGGAACATCACCTCCAGTGTAGCCCACGCGTGTCTCGAGAACCCCGGGCAACTTGCGAATCAAGTCCTGCATGCCCCAAAAGCAACCCCCTGCCAGGACGGCTCTCTCACTCATTTTGGTTTCTCCGTCAATTGGTGCTGGTGCATCAGATGCAACCTTGGTTCGAATATTTTCCATGATTTCGTTTTGAGTTGGCGTGGCTTGGCGATTGCACGCGCTGAGCAGCACAAGTCCTGCCGCCAAAAACACTGCGAAACGGTTAAATTTCTGAATCATGTTCCCCTCGGCTTCGCGGCGGTCCTCGTTGGACAGCGCCACTTTTAGCTGAAATGCCGCGAAATCAAGCACGACACGAAAGCCAGCCTATGACTGGTAGTCGTTCACTCGCTTCCGCTTTACGCTTAGGAGCGTGTCAAAAGTAACTTCCGCAATCTTAAAGTAGCCATCAAGCTCCGCGTGATGATTGCCAAGAAAAACAGGGAAGTTATTTTTGACTCATCGCTTAGTGAACACTTGAAACTGGCACTGTCCAACCAGGCACCGAGATAGTGCTACCAACCTAGCTCTCACGCTGTAATGCTTTTTGGCGTGTTCGGAGCGGACTGGACCTGTGCAAATAGGACTTCGAACCTCGCCCCATTGTACGTTGCAGGCGAGCAGTGTGTTCATCCGGTTACGCAGGGCCTACCCAACTTTAGATTTCGAAAGCTTTTGCCGCTATCCTGCCCACTGTCGCTACTCCCCGAATTGTGCAGGAAAACGCTGGCGGGCTAGGAAGCCAGCCGGCTTTGGCTCTAGAATTAGCGCTGTCTGAATAATGCGTACACTTAGCCGACGGCCGTCGCGAGGCAGCCTGTGGGTGGTTCGTGTGTCACGCCTTGAACTTCTCTCTCTTTTCGGAAGATCCACTATGTTTCAGCCCTTACGCACGAGAACCCTGATTCCGCTGGCAGCGATGCTCGTCGCATCAGTGGCCGCGGCCGACTGGCCCCGATTCCGCGGCCCGTCAGGCAACGCTGTCGCGGATGCCACGGATTCTATTCCTTCGACTTGGTCTCCCACCGCCAACTTGGCATGGAAGACCGAACTGCCCGGTCCGGGCGCGTCGAGCCCCATCATCGTGGCCGGCCGAGCCTTTGTGACATGCTATTCGGGCTACGGACTCTCTCAAGAAGATCCTGGCCAGATTGAAAACTTGGTTCGGCATTTGGTGTGCATCGACCTGAAGACGGGCGAAAAGTTGTGGCAACAAGATGTGCCTGCCTCGCTGCCCGAGGACCCGTACTCGGGGATCGGCGTGACCGCCCATGGCTATGCATCGCATACACCCGTCTCGGATGGCAAGCATGTCTACGCATTCTTCGGCAAGGGCGGAGTCCACGCATTCGATCTGGATGGCAAAGCGCTTTGGCAAGCCGAGGTGGGCAAGGAGTCTGATCCAGCCAAGTGGGGATCATCGTCCAGTCCCGTCGTCTACCAGGACACCGTGATTGTCACTGCGTCGGCAGAGAGTCAAGCCATCATTGGCTTTGATAAACTGACCGGCAAAGAACTGTGGCGACAGGAAGCCAGTGGGTTGGACAATATGTGGGGCACGCCCAGTTTGGTGCAGGTTGAACCCAATCGCTCCGAGTTGGTGATGTGCGTAGCCAAAGAGCTGTGGGGACTGGATCCCACGACCGGTAAACTACTGTGGTATGCCGACGCAACCGGTGCCGACCAAGCTTATTCGAGTATCGTGCTCGACGGCAAACGCATCTACGCCTTTACCGGACGTGGTGGCGGGAGCATTGCCTTGGATGCAGGCGGTAGTGGCGACATCAGTAAATCCAACACGGTATGGACCGGACGCGAATCCTCCAGCTTTGCATCGCCGGTTCGCTACCAGTCCAAGCTGTACCTGATCAAAGATGGCATCCTGACGGTCGTGGATGCGGCGACCGGAGAAAAATTGGAGCAACTGCGTTTGCGCGGGGCCCAGCAAACCGGCGGGCGTTTTGGTTCTTTGGACTATCCCTCTCCCATTGTCGTTGGCGATCGCTTGTTCTATCTCAACGGCAGTGGCCAGATGTTTGTCTTTGCCCTCGGCGACAAAACGCGAGCAGGTGGCCATCAACCAATTCACGACTGACAAAGAAGTCTTCTGGGGCACACCTGCAGTGAGCGACAATCGTCTGGTCGCGCGAGCGCCAAGTATCTGTATTGCGTGACGGACAAGCAGCAAGTTGTCGACCAAGATGCCAGCTTATTTGCCCAGGCGGAGGATCCCGCAGACGAAGCTACTGCGGCTGGCGGCTGCGGTGGCCCTGGCGGCGGCAGGGGTGGCCCTGGCGGCGGTCGAGGAGGTCCCGGTGGAGGCCAACGCTTCGATCCGATGAGCATGTTCAACGGCATGGATCGCGACCAGGACGGCAAGGTCACCGAGACGGAACTGGATGGCAATCGCATGGCCGAGCGCCTGCTGACCCTCGACAAAGACGGCGACAAGGCTATTTCCAAAGACGAGTTCAGCGCCGGGATTTCCAGCTTGTTCAGCGGCGGCGGTGGTGGTGGCGGAGGCGGCGGAAACTATGGCCGCGGCCAGGACAATCGTCCCAAGCGTCCGCAACGCCCCGAAGCCGACAAGTAACCATCAGTGTTCGCGTCGGCTGCTCTCGAGCATATGCGTTACTTCTTCGGTTTCTTCTCGTGCTCGAATCGAGCTGGATGCGGCGGGAAAGTCACCGTCGAGGCGATTACTCAGTGGATATGCCCCTCATCCCCAGCCCTTCTCCCCGGAGTACCGGGGCGAAGGGAGCTGAGCGATGAGTCAAAAATAACTTCCCTGTTTTTCTTGGCAATCATCCTGTTTTTCTTGGCAATCATCACGCGGAGCTTGATGGCTACTTTGAGATTGCGGAAGTTACTTTTGACACGCTCCTAAATGGATTTGTGCCGCAACAATAGGCACTCGCAGCACTGCATTTCAGTCATGGACGCATTGCTAATACCCGAAATCGAGTCAAAAGAGGCGGTAGCCCAGGGCGTGTAGCTGTTGAGATAGCCGGGCCGCATGATCCCCCTGAATCTCAATCCAGTCGGCTTGCTGCGTGCCACCGGCGCCACAATGGTTTTTTAGCGTGGTGAGCAGGCTGCGACGCTGGTGGGGCGAGCCGGTCAGCCCGCTGATCACGGTAACGACTTTTCCGCGTTTGCGTTTCTCAACCCGCAGTTTGAGCGACTGCCGGGCCGGTTCGACTTCGGCGTCTGCTAAAGCAGAACACTTGCAGAGCTTGATGTCCTGCCCGCAACGCTCGCACAATACCGGACGCTCAAACGCTGTGCCATCAAATAATCCCATGCCGCTAGCGTCGTCCCCTTCTCAGCTGCCGAAAGTACTTCAAACCTGGGATGAAGAAGCAAGCGGCGGCGATAGAACCGAATAGAATATGAGCCAAGTTGGGAAACAGGGCCATGAGAAAGCTAGTTGCAAACAGGCAGGCCGCCTGGATGTAGAACCAACCGGCCAGGATGCCCGCCTTGATGAAGAACACCATGGCGCCTACCAAGGCCAAGATGGGCGACAGGGTCAGGGGCTTCAAATCCAGCAGCCATTCCAAGGGGGTTAGGCAGATGATGGCAATCAGGCTGGCACCCCACACGTGTGCGATTTGGCGTTCGACAAAAGTCACTGGCCCCATGCGTCGGCGGAGCACCCAGAAGACGATCGCCCAGGTTCCCAGTCCGAGTACCCAGAGGGCTGCGTAGCTGAGACGATTCTCAACCTGCGCCCACTGCAGCATCTCGGTAGACACGCAGACCACTAACAGTACCAGGCTGTGCCACATCCACAGCAAGCCCCAGTTTTCGAGCACGACGGCATGGTGTGTCTCGCGGAACCAACGCGCGGCCACCTCGGCCAACTTGCCGCTTCTGGCAATTACCGGCTCGTCGCGCAGGAATGCATCTAGATCATCGGCCATCTCGTCCGCCGAGGCGTATCGCAAGTCGGGAGGCTTCTGAATACTGCGGGCAACGATCATCTCCAGATCGCGATCGATGTGGGGTTCGAGCAAGCGCACCGGTGGCGGATCATGTTCCAAGATTTGCATGGCCAGTTGCATGGGTGAGTCCGCGATGAACGGCGGGCGACCGGTCAGCAAGTGATACAGCACACTGCCCAGCGAATAAATATCCGAGCGTGGGCCCACCAGCGAGGAGCGTCCCGAGGCCTGCTCCGGCGACATGTAGCTGGGCGTGCCTAACATGGCTCCCGTGCGAGTCAGTCCATCCGAGGCACCAGCAAACTTGGCTAAGCCAAAATCCGTGACGTGGATTTGGTTGTTGGCATCGATCATCACATTGCTGGGCTTGATGTCGCGGTGCAATACGCCTCGCGAATGCGCAAAGCCAATGGCGCGACATACATCCACCATGATTCTGGCGGACTCACGCTGCGGCAATGGTCCCTGACGCAAGCGATCCGCCAGCGTCTCGCCGCGAATCAATTGCATGCTGAAATAGGGGTGCCCACGGAATTCATTGACCTCATACAGAGGCACAATAGCGGGATGATCCAAACTGCGCGTTGGCTTCCGCCTCAGCCAGAAAACGCAAGCGATTCTCTGGACTCAGCCCGCGGCTTTCATGGATCATCTTGATGGCCACATCGCGGTTGAGGCTCAATTGCAATGCGCGATAGACGACACCCATGCCGCCTTGTCCAATGACTTCTAGCAGGCGATAGTCGTCCAGTTCAAAAGGCAGCCTGGATACCATCAGCGCCTGACTATCAACTGGGCGATTGCGATCCGTAGCCGACGAAGAGCGGCGGCAGACTGCCGGCAACGGCGTCAGTGACCACGATCGCCCCCCAGACCTCCTTCAGCTCTGCGGTGAACTCTGGATGCTGGCGACAGACCTCGGAGAAATTCAAAGCCTCACCCGCTTGGACGCGATCAACGATCTGACCAACGAGTGCGGCCAACCGCTGTTCATGCTCGCTCGATGGCTGGTCGTCGGCATCGTCCGTACAGTTCACCGATTCAGCCCCCGCCACTCTCATTCGCCCCGTCGAGAATAACCCGCAAGCGCTTCAACCGTGCGCAAATAACGCATGCTACTCGCCGGCTCGGTAACCCCCAGCGCGGCAGCCACCTCTTGATTGCTGAGCTGTTCGTAGTTGCGCATGAGGATGATCTCGCGGCTGCGATCATCCAGCAGCTCGATGGCACCCTGCACATGTTGCGCCAACTCTTGCTGCGTGGCTGCTGCAGCGGGCGTCAACTCGGGATCGCACAATTTTCCAGCCAGATCCATGGTCGATTGATCGACGGCTCCCTGGGCAACCAGCGGCTGCTCTCGATCCACGCTGCGTTTGGCCGAGACCCGATGGCGTCGATGGGCATCAATAATGCGATCCTTGGCAATCTGCCGGATCCATAAATGAAAAGCCATGGCCGGGTTTTCCAGGTAATCACTCAGCCGACGATTGGCTTCAATCAACACATCTTGAACGACATCGCTGACGTCCACGCGGCGCATAACCTGCCGGTCAAGCCGCATGCCCACCATCCGCCGCAGAGATTCGCGATGATGGTCCAACAAGCGATCTACAGCCTCCGGCTGACCCGCTCTTGCATCAGACAGCAGATCCTCGGTTCGCCTATCATCGGGCCAAATCGAATGGGACATTTTGCAGCTTGCCAATCAGTTACCAAGAACTAGGCTTTGTCCCAAAAGGGGTCTGACCCTTTGGAGGCAAGTCGAATTTACACCTGTTTTTGGCCTCGCCGGAGAGGGTCAGACCCCTTTTGGGACAAAGCCTAATGCCGAAGCCCCGACTTTCTCAGAGTTGTACATCGATTCGCCCAGCCGCCAATTGCTTGGTTAATTGCTCGGCCTGCTGCACCAAACTCACGGCCGCCCGGCCTTGGGCCTCCTGCACTCGCAGAGCTTTGGCGGCAACCGTGGCGGCAGCTTCGTTAGAAATTTGAGAATTTTTGATCGCTGAGGCAGCAGCGGCTGTAAGGTTTGCTTGCATATTATCGTCATTATATCGGTGCGGAAACGAGGGCGCTGCAAAGAACTTGCCAAGTTGGGTGTTTTTCCCAATTCGCATGGCAGTTTGTGCGCTCGTGGCAGGAAAATTGACTTCGCGCCACTTGGCACGGCACGCATCAGCCAAGCCGGGCACAGCCGGTCAGCCCTATGAAGTGTCGCTGGCCAAATACAGCTCGTTACAATATGCGGAAACAGCACCTTTATAACAGCACCACCAAACATCCAGCCCCAGAAAATCATCGCCTAGGAGAGTCATCGCATGCTATTTCGCCTGATATTCAGCGCTTGGTTCGCGCTGCCGCTGGCCGCCGTGCCGCAAACCGCACCCGCCTCCCAGCCCAGCACCTCCCAGCCCAATGTGATTGTCATCTTGTGCGACGATTTGGGCTATGGCGACGTGCAGTGCTTGAATCCGCAGGGCAAGATTCCTACCCCGAACATGGATCGTCTGGTGCGCGAGGGGGTGGTGTTCACCGACGCGCACAGTAGTTCCGCAGTGTGCACGCCCACCCGCTACGCCCTGTTGACGGGCCGCTACAACTGGCGCTCGCGATTGCAGAAGGGAGTCTTGGGTGGCATCAGCCCGAGTTTGATCGAAGCGGATGTGATGACCATTGCCCAGTTGATGCAGGCCCAGGGCTACGCCACCGCCTGCGTGGGCAAGTGGCATTTGGGCTTGGATTGGAAGCCGCAAGCCAGAGCCGAATTTGCCGACACGATTGAAAAGGGCGAGCAGGGATGGCAGGTCGATTTTGGACAGCCATTTGCCAAGGGCCCTACGCATTTTGGCTTTGATCACTTTTTCGGTATCAGTGCATCGCTGGATATGGTGCCTTACACCTTTCTCGACCAGGATCGGGTGGCCGTCTTACCCACCGTCGACGCGGCATTTCCCATGATGCTCGGCCGTTCTCCAGAGAAGACGACCCGGCGTGGCCCGGCGGCAGCAGACTTCGATGCCAACCAGGTCTTGCCAGCTCTGACCCGCAAATCGCTGGAACTGCTGCACGGCTGGGCAACTCCCGCGGCAGGCCAGCCAACCCTTTTTCCTCTATATCCCGTTTGCATCACCGCATACACCCATCGTGCCCACACCTGAGTGGATCGGCCGCAGTCGTTTGAATCCTTATGCCGACTTTGTGATGCAGACGGACGATGCCGTCGGTCAGATCCTGAACACCCTCGACCAATTGCAATTGTCCGAAAACACTTTGGTGATCTTTACCAGTGACAACGGCTGTTCACCGCAGGCCGACTTTGAGGAACTGGGCCGATCGGGACATGACCCAAGTTTCGTTTTTCGGGGGCACAAGGCGGACATCTATGAAGGCGGCCATCGCGTGCCCTTCATCGCCCGTTGGCCAGCTGGCTTACCCGCCGGCGCTCGCTGCGCGGCCTTGGTTGGTTTGCAGGATACGCTGGCCACCTGCGCAGATATCCTGGGAGTCGAGTTAGCGGAAAATGTTGGCGTGGACAGCTTCAGTTGGCTGCCACGTGTCACGCAGGGTAATCAGGATCTCCCCGTCCGCGAGTCCCTGGTGCATCATTCCATCGACGGCTCCTTTGCCATTCGCCGTGGGGCCTGGAAGCTGTGTTTTTGTCCGGGCTCCGGCGGCTGGAGCGCACCACGGCCCAACGCCAAGGGCACTGACGCCTTGCCTGCCTGGCAATTGTTTGATTTGGAGCACGATATCGCCGAGCAACACAATCTGATCGAGCAACACCCGCAGCTTGCCGAACAGTTGGCGGCGGAGGTCTTTGAAATGATCGAACGGGGACGCAGCACACCAGGTCCTCAGCAGAAAAATACGGTCCAGGTGCGTGGCCCAGCCCCTCGAGCAGGCAGCGTTAGCAGCGTTCCCTAGGAGCCTATCCGAAAAGGGGTCTGACCCTTTGGAGGCGAGTCGATTTCATTGGTTTCTTGGCCTCGCCGGACAGGGTCAGACCCCTTTTCGGATAGGCTCTGGGTCTCACTACTGTTTCCAAGCAGGATGTAGGATTATCAGTCATGGCATCAGACACGCTGGTGGATATTGTCGAGATATTGCACACGCGATTCAATCTCGACGGATTTCGCCCAGGGCAGCAGGCGGTGATCGAACGCTTGCTGGCTGGAAAATCGGCGGCTGCTATTTTTCCAACCGGGGGCGGCAAGTCGCTGTGTTATCAATTGCCGGCGACGGTTTTCGATGGCTTGACGCTCGTCGTCTCGCCGCTGCTGGCACTCATGCGTGAGCAGGTGGAGCAACTCACCTCCCGAGGTATCGCGGCAGCCCGAATGGATTCTACGCTTTCGGCAGACGAGGCACGTGAGCGTTTTGCAGGCGGTTGCCAGCGGGCAAACGAAATTACTGTACGTTGCCCCGGAACGATTCTTCAACGAGCGTTTTCGTGAATTCATCAGCGGCATCAAGATTTCTCTGTTTGCGATTGACGAAGCGCATTGCATCAGCCAGTGGGGTCATAATTTCCGCCCGGACTATCTGAAACTGGCCCGTATGGCGACAGAGTTGAATGCCGAGCGAATCTTGGCCTTAACGGCAACCGCCACGCCTGCAGTGTTGGATGATATCAAACGCGGCTTTTCCATCGAAACGGCCGATGCCATCCTCACCCCCTTCTACCGCGAGAATTTGACGCTCCGCTTTAGTTTGACCAGCCAGCAGGCTCGCGACCAATTGCTGCTCGAACGCATAGCCGCCCAGCCGCCTCAGGCTACCGTGGTCTACGTCACACTCCAAAAGACCGCCGAACAGGTTGCGGATTTCCTGAACGCGGCCGGACTACACGCCAGAGCCTATCACGCGGGCTTGGATGATGAACTCCGCAGTCAAGTCCAGGATTGGTTCATGCAGTCTGACGAGGGTATCGTGGTAGCCACGATCGCCTTTGGGATGGGAGTCGATAAATCCAATATTCGCGCGATTTACCATTACAATCCTTCAAAGTCGATTGAAAGTTTTGCCCAGGAGATTGGACGCGCTGGTCGCGACGGCTTGCCGGCCAGCTGCGAAACGCTGCTGGTTCCCGAAGATCGCGTGGTGCTCGAAAACTTTGCCTACGGCGACTCCCCCAGCCAACGCTCCGTAGCACGCTTTGTAGAACTGCTGGCCGGCCAGCCGGACTGCTTCTACGTCAGCTACTATACTTTGGCCTACGAAACAGACATGCGCGAAACCGTCGTCCGTACCCTGCTGACCCAGCTGGAGTTGGCAGGTCTGCTGCAAGCCATTGGGCCACGTTACGAGTCCTACAAATTCAAGCCGCGCATCAGCTCGCAGCAAATTCTAGGGCACTTTGAGGGCGAGCGCCGGCAGTTTGCCTGCGTCGGTATTGGCCATGGCGGTCAAGAAAAAGATCTGGTTTGAGATCAGTTTGGTTCAAGCCGCCGAGCGACTGCAATGCGATCGCTCGAGGCTGGTTAAGATGCTGGACTACTTTGCCGGACAGGGTTGGATAGAACTACAAGTCAGCGGGCTGGTGCACGGCTATCGCAAACTGCAGCCAATCAATGATCCGCGAAAAAATCACAGAGCAGTTGTTTGATTGGACGCTGGATCGCGAGGTCGGCGAGCTGGGGCGAATCGATGAGTTGTATCAGTTGATGTGCCGAGACGATTGCCAGAACGCCGCATTGTCCGCCCACTTTGGTCAAGCTTTGAATATGCAATGCGGGCATTGCAGCGCATGTGCAGGGCATGCTTTGGGCCAGTTGCCCGAGCCCGATTATCCCCGGGTCGGCGATTCGGCGACCACCGCTGTCAGGAAGTTGAGTCAAGAAAAGCCCGAGGCCCTGCGCGACGCCCGCCAGCAGGCGCGGTTCTTGTGCGGGTTGAGTTCTCCAAAGCTGATTCGCTCCAGACTGTCGCAACATCCCTTGTACGGTTGTTGCAGTCGCATTCCGCTCGATCGCGTTCTGAACGCCTTGTTGGCCTAGGCGCTTGCCAAAGCGGATTCATGTGATAACTCTGACTTTATCGAGATTGGGACCCCTCATGATCAAGCAACAGGACTTTGCTGTGCGTCGCGCGACCGACAGCGACGCCAAAGATTTAGTTGAATTTAATTGTCGCATTGCGCGAGACCGAAGGCCGAGACTTGCCGCGTGAGACGGTACACCGTGGTGTACAGCGAGGCTTGTTGCAGGGCGACGATGTGCAGTACTTCGTTGCCGAGTGCCCAGACGGAGTGATTGGCTGTTTGATGCTAACGCGCGAATGGAGCGATTGGAGAGATGGCTGGCTGCTGTGGATTCAGAGTGTGTACGTCGTGCAGGCCTATCGCGGACAGGGCGTATTCCGCAAATTGCTGGAGTCGGCCATCGCCCATGCACGCCAGAATCCCGATGTGATCGGCATGCGCTTATACGTGGAAGAGGGGAATGCCGCAGCCCAGGCGGTGTATTTCCGCAGTGGATTCTCCGACCCGAATTACAAAGTCTTGGAGCGCATTTTCTGAAGATCTCATATCTGACGGATCCCCTGGCCAGTGCTGGCCCTTTATCGCTAAGCGATGACATCAACGCCGCCAGCGATCGCGTACCGAATCTCGCCATTGCAAAATAATCGGTTTTTGCTCATCCCAATTTGTATTGGCCTTGCCCGGAGGATTGCTCTTTGTCGACGATGCGCTGGCGGCCCGTTTGTCTTGCGAATCTTGTGCAGCCAATCCCGCTAGATAGTGACCCCAGCTGCCGTCCAGCAACTGTTCTGCGGGAAAGGGGTTTTTCTCGGCCAGCTGCTGCTTGGCAACCAGAATTTGACCGCGGAGATAAATCCTCTCATCGGGATGCAGACGTAGTTCAAAGGCTTCGACATCGTCGACCCAAACTTTTCCGGGGCCAACCAAGTCGATGGCCACGCTGATCTCCGCTAAATCCGCGCTGGGCACATCGGCAATGTACAGGGTCGCCGGTCTGCGGCCCCAGTCGTTTGCGATCGCACTTTCGACATCGTCCCCGCCGTAGACCTGCGAACGTTCGAATCGCTGGCCATCTTTGTACCTTCCAATAATGCTCAGTCGTACGTGAATCGGATCGGCCGCAGCGCGAACTCGGAGCCAGGCCTGCACGACTAGTCGTCCCGTAGCCGGTGGAGCAAAGGGCTGACTCTGAATCCAAGCTGAGGCTTGGGCCGTATTGCGATTCTCAATTACGAGTGCCGTGCGCCCAGAATGAGGTAGTTCGAAGGATCGCCCCACGCTGACATTGGGCAGAGTCGATACATTCCATCCCAGGGGCCTGCCGCTTTCCAGCCAGTTTTCAAACGCGCCTCCCAATTCGGCCAGGGGTTGGCGATAGGCCGGATTGCCCGCTTCGGCAACCATGGTTTCAATCTGCTCAAGTTCCGCTGCAATCCGCTGCAAGGGCTCCGGCGCCGAATGGCTCTGGCTGCCTACTATTTCCAACCATTCATCTGCCACCTCCAGGGCGATCACATCAAAGGCCGGAACATGCAATTCCCAATTGCCCGGAGAATTGACATGGAAGAGTTCCTCGCGGCCAAGTTGGCCGAGGATGCGCGTCGGTGGGCTGTGCGACTCACCACGAACTTGCAGTTTGACCGTTTCACTCCATGGTGCATTATTCACAAACTGTAAGTAAGTTTTGCCAGCGAACTTTCCCGAGCGAATGCGCAAATTGGACTGCGGATCCAAGGGTGTAACGGGTTTCAGGGTTACCGCAGGCAGTTCTTTGAGCGTGAGATAGATCGAACGCATGGCGTCTTGTTGGCCAGCTACCGGCAGCCAACTGCCGCTGGCCAACAACAAGGGATCCGCGTAGTACAGTTGTTCGATGAATGGCTTTCGTGCGTAGGCTGCATAGCTGAGCGCGTTCGGAAAGATCCATTGTGAACTCGGATTGCGTTCTGTCCCGGCCAACTGATCGAGGGCTGCCAGGCGAAAGCCTTGAGGCTGGTGCGTTACAACGGCTGCCGTTAGCCCGGTGGCTGAACTCTGTACCGCCCGCATGCTGGACATTCCCAGCACCCAATCCTTGGCGTTGCCCGTATCCCAGTTGCGTTCCAAGCTGCCATGCACGAGCATCGCTCCTGGAATTTCGGCAATTCCCTCGGCATCGATACCGTGGGCCATCAGGTATTCTGCCGGATTACGGATGATTGCATCCGGGTCGACAAAGTGCTGGTCATCAGGCTGCTTTTCCCACAGTCGCACTGCGTTCAAGTAGAGTTTTGATTCTGGCTGGATGCTGCGCATCGAAGCAGAAACTCGCGCATAAAACTTGGTCATTTCCTTGGCCCGCCAGGTCAGAATCGCTAGCCGAACGGGACCGGCCAACAGTTGGCTGAGTTGTTCCTGGGAAGGCAACCGGATTTGTGCTGATTGCGCAAATTGTTGCAGCGTCTCTTGGTCAAAGCCCCATTTGTCTCCCGCAAAGAGCAATTGCGAATTGGGATCCATTTGCAAACAGATACCAGCAAATGAAGGATGGTGCGCATAGCGCTCCACGATTTCTTGTAGGGCCGCAATCATGGCTGCCTGGACGCGTTGATCCAGTGGGTTGTAACGCACGTGGCGGTAACTATCTTGGCCCTCACGAATGGGCCAGGTTGCACCCTCCAGGTTGCGTTGCAGCGCCGTGCTGGGCCCGTCCTCCAATTCGACCAACGCGGGCAGGCTGGAATCAATATCCAAAGCTAGAACTAGCTTCTTGCCACTTCGATCAAAGCGTCGCAGGATCAATTCGATACTGTCCTTAATCTCCGGACAGCGACCGTCCGAGAAGAAAGTTCCATTGTCAAAGCGTCTGGAGGGCTGCAGTTGCTGGCTTGGGAAGATAGCGCCGCCATCCGCGAATGCCTTCAAGACCAATGTGTCGGCGGCGGACAGATCCATCAGTTGCTCGACGCGTTCTGCCGCTTGATACCAAGTGCTCCAACTGTTCAATGGTCGCTTGGTTAGTGGGTCGACCACATCCGCCGCGGCAAAGCCTGCGGCGATCAGTGGCTTGTCCAAATAGATGCCAAGCATCCGCTGATGGTGGACGGACTCCACAGACGCTTCCTCTGCAGCGAGTTCGGCGACTTCTACGACAACCGATGCGATGCACGCTTGGTGACTCGTATGATTATTGGCGAACAGCAGGTGCACATTACCAGTTGTGGGCCAAAAAATCATGTCGTAGCCGGCGATCTGCCCGTCGAGTGTGCATTCACGGGCGTTGATGGCTAATCCGCCATCGGGGCTCAACGCGGGCAGTTCTCCATCCATGCCGGGGCTGCGAATACTGACCGCCAATTGCATCGGCTGATCGGTGGGCGCCTGGATTCTTATGCGATGCGGAATGCCGGGCTGCAAACCGCTCAGCGGCAGGGCTATCCAGGCGTTAGGCGCCAAACTCAAGCACTGACCACCGGCAACGCCATGAGGGTCATGGAACGGGCGGATGCTCAGCTGACCATGGCTTGTTGAGGGCTTCGGAACGGCCAGTAGCGGAGCCATCTGTTGCCACTTCTCAGCTCCACCCACCCAGGATGAAAGCTCGCTCAAGGGGGTTGTCAGGGGCATCGTCAGTGGAGTCAACCATTCCAGGCTACCGGTCTTGCTGGCGGCGAGCATATCGATCGTCGCCAGTGGCTTCCAGTCGCCAATACGTTCGGTGCGTGGTCGCGTGCTGAGCGCCACCAATTCAATTCGCCGAGTTAGGCTGGCTGGGCTAATCAAATTGTTGAGGAATCGTCGCTGTGTCAGGTTAAATTCGAGTGTGTAGGCTGCCTCCTGCTCAGGAATCTGCAATTCCCAATCCATGGCCGCGAACGAACCTGTTTCATCGATATGGATGGTCCTGCTAAGTGGCTCGGAGCCGTGTTGGGCCGCATGCTCGAAGCGCGTGCTCAGCGTGTACTCGCCCGCAGGCAGACCGGTGTGGTAGCCACTAATTCGTCCGCTCCACTTTTCCCCTGGTTCGTAGACAGCATGTGGTCGCTTGGTATCCACTCGCACGCGATCGTGAATTTGCCTTTCGATGGCGACGCGCGTTCCCCGCTGATCCAAGAGCTTGATCCAATTACCCTGCAGCAGCTCTCCTAACACGACTTCCAGCTCGATCGGTTGCGGCTGGAAGGGATCATCAAAACGCAGCTTGATTTTACTGCTGGCCGGAGCATGTAGCCTTAGATCGACACCGCCAAACTGACTCGGGCTGTGTGCGAGGAGTTGAATCGTCGATTTATTCACTTCGCGGATCGCGCCCACCGAATCCGGCTGCAGACTCAGGTTCCGAATGGGTTCCAAAGTTCCAGCCTCCAGCTCGATCTTGCCCGCAAAGACGCGCTGTACGGGTCCACCCCACACGACTCGCAGTTCACAGTCGAGCATCTCGTTGGTGGACTGCTGAGCTTGGGCCGCCCATCCGCCGTTGATGCACAGCATGAGCGCGCAGCACTGCAGCCAACATGCGGTAGTGCGGAACCCCATGCGGCGATCGCTAGCTTCGACTTGTGGACGTCCTTGTCCGAAAGTCATTGTCTCTGACGCTTAACATAAAAAATTTTGGAGAGATCATTGGCTAGTGCTTGTACCACAGATGGCCATCCATTCCCACACGAGTTCCCTGCTAGCATTGACAAGAATTTGCAGGACGTTTTTGGCAAGGTGGCCTGATACGAGAGTGGCGTCATTCGCCGCTGCCCATGCAATGCATGTACTGGGTGGCAGGTGCTAGCAAGTGCTAGGGGCCAGGTGCTGGGGCCAGGTGCTGGGGGTGCTGGGGGCAGGGTGCTGGGGGCAGTGCACTCCTGCGGTGGTGATGGCTGGGGGGAAAGGATCGCGGGGAAAACGTTGAAACTGGAGCCTTTCCCGGAAACATGCCTTCATTCGGATGGCCGACTCTTTCCGCCCCCTCATCCCCAACCCTTCTCCCCCGGAGTACCGGCGGGAGAAGGGAGCCAGATCGGGTGCCAGGCTGCTCTTGGGGGCACTGCACTCCGGCGCTCCTGGGGGCACAGCATTCCGATGGCCCATGCTGTTGCCCCACCTAAGTGCACTGCCCCCAAAATACTGCCCCCACCCAAGTGCACTGCCCCCAAAATACTCTGCCCCCAAAATACTGATGGATGCTCCACGCAAGGGTGCCCCACCCAAGTGCACTGCCCCCAGATACAAGATGTACTTCACCGAACGCTCACTGCTGAGCAACATCTAAAGCAACACGAATGGTGGCTGGCAGATCTCGCATCCGAGTTGTAAGATCCTTCTGAGTTCGGGCGATCTTGAGAGACTTTAGGTGTTTTCGCAGTCAGGGAGGGGAGATGTGTTTTTCAGAGCCAGCAAGTTTTGGTCTCGCAGCCACGCTTGCGCCGGCCGGAATTTGCTGTGTTCAGAAGGCTTTGAGATCTTCGGTTCGACATCTCGCGCTGGCGTGTGTTCCTATTGGGTTCGCTTGCCAGCAGGCGATCGAGGGCATGGTATGGCATGGCATCAACAATGACGATCCGGACTTGGTGTTCTTTGGGGCGCGAGGCTTTTTATTCTTTTCGCACTTCTTTTGGCTCTGCTTCGTACCGCTGGCAAGCCTGACGCTGGAGACCAATTCGCAACGCAAAGTATTCTTGGCCTTCCTGACTCTGTTTGGCGGACTCTACGGCGCATCACTCTATCTACCTCTGCTCTTTGGCCAAAACCTAGTGACAGTCGAAGTGGTGCGACATTCGATCGAATACAAGACCAGTTTGATCTATGAAGGATGGGTTGGGAGGCCAGTCGTCCGCGCACTCTACTCGCTGATTATCGTGTTTTCGTTAGTCTTATCGTCGGATATACAACTCCGTTTGTTTGGCGGATGTATCATTGTCTCGGTACTATTCGCTGACTGGTTCTTTGGGTACGCGTTCATCTCGGTCTGGTGTTTCTCGGCGGCTGTATTCTCTCTGTTCATAGTCATCATCATGTACAACGTGAAAGCAGAAGCTTGCGAACACGAAGCGACCGAGCTTCGTGACGGATGACGCGGGCTGACAATCGCGCTTCTGCCAGCCCGCATAGGCGGTTGCTCCCTGGGGCACTGCACTCCGGTGCTCGAGGCTGTTGCCCCACCCAAGTGCACTGCCCCCAGATACTCCCCAGATACCCCCAGATACTCAAATACTTATCCTCGTATCGTGCATACCCAACGCGCCAAACTCCTCGTCATCGGCGACAGCTTGGATCATAGGGCCAAAGATGTCGGGATTGATCTGCGGGGAATGGGGCACTCCACTCCGATGTACCACTCAAAGGTGCCCATCCGCGTACACTGCCCCAAAAACTCCACTGCCCCAAAAACTCCACTGCCCCAAAAACTCAGCCCCCAAAAACTCAGCGGGCAATCTGCCAAACAAAGACTCCTGACACCTTGTCCCCTAGGGTGCAAATGGCACAAGTGGGGGAGGAGTAGTATTGCACGTCGGTGCGGGTGGGAGCGGGGGAGGCGAGGGCTGGATGCCGAAGTGACACATGCCCCAATGATCGCACTTCCACTGCTCGATACCGCGAACAGCCGCGCAGCCAGAAGTGCCTAACAGCAGGATGGCCAACAAGCTCGAGGAATACACGCGCACTACGGCTTCTCCGACGGAGGGCTGAACGAATTCTAGACATCGCAAGGATGACCGCTGATTCCGAAAAGGCAAATCCAAGCCGTTGGGAATCCAGGGACTGCCCGACCGCTTTCAAGGGTTGTAGTAAGCTCGACGGTCGCGCCAGCGGCTTTTTTCTTCGAGCAGCAAACTTTGCGGGCCTTTCAGACCTTTCCAGGCGGATTGCTGGAACCGGTGGTTCCCGCCAGCGGCGGTGGTTTGATCCACCCTTAAGCTCTTTCAGGCCTAAAAAACGCGTGCCCAGCCGCGTTCATTCCGATGGATCTGAATAGCTGCCGATCGTTTCGCCAGGTCCAGGAGCCCAGCGCGTTTAGGCAGCGAAGAGTGCTATGATATCAACCACCGATTCAGCTCGTGCAACCCCGGCCCAACGATCCCATGCCTGTCCACCCACAGCCACTGAGAATGGATGAAGCACACCTGGTCTGGGTCAGGCTGGCTGGCACTACGGAGCGCGTAGCGCATTTTCGAGAATTGCTCAGCCCGGATGAAGTACGCCGAGCGGATCGATTTGTGTTCGAGGATTTGCGCACTCGATTTACCATCTGTCGTGGCGTGTTGCGTGAGATCTTGGGGCTTAGGCTGGGTCAGGCACCCCAGGATGTTCGCTTTCGCTATGAACGTTTGGGGAAGCCGCACGTGGTCGCTGACGGGGCCATCGGGCCGCACTTTAATGTGAGCCATTCTGGTGATCGGGCTCTGATTGCCGTGGCTAATTCTCCGCTGGGGGTTGATCTAGAAATGCCTCAGCGGCAAATCAACACGAGCGCTATCGCCTCGCAGCTACTGAGTCCCACCGAGCTGCGAGAATGGGAACAAATGACGGAGCAAGACCAGGTAAAAGCGATCATGCAGCTGTGGGTCTGCAAGGAAGCCTTGCTCAAGGCAATGGGTTTAGGCATTGCCGATGGCTTGCGGCGAGTCAGCTTTGCTCTGCCCATTGGCTCCGCAACGGCATTTGCACCCCTGCATATTGATGCGAGCCTACAGTTTGACCTGGAAGATGATGGCACCTGTCGAACCAATTCATGGATTGACAGCCATGCTTGGCAGCTACGAATGTTAGATGCTGGCGATGCTAGTTTTGCTGCGTTGGCAACCACGCCTGCCGTCCAACATGTCGAGCAACGAGCGTATTCTGTAGCGGGATAGACTTGATGAACGTTTCAGCTTTTGCGATCCGGGCCTGAGTGGTTTCTAGTTTTGGATATGAGGCTGTTCGACCAAAGTGAGCGGCAAGCTAGCGGTCTTGGGTGTTTGCGAATTAGCGATGGCACCGTTTAGAGCGACGGTCAGCTCGCGCAGATCATCCATGGAATAGCTGGGAAGCGCGGCCAACCTGATAGCGTCGGGTGCCCAAGCCAACGGACGTCCGGGTGGCAAGCTCTCCAGTGCGAAAGCCCGCTTGCTGGGGATCCCAAACGTAAACTCATTGCTATCGACATGATAACGGCGATCTTCATGGAAGGCTGGAGGCAGTTGCCGTATGGGTTCGGTGGCTACAACCGAGGTTTGGTCGGTATCGCGTTCCAACAGCCAAGTCATCGAGCCCGCTGCTCCACTGCGCGAGTCAACCCAAACAAAGTAGCGGATGATGAACGAGCGATGCTCGCCGTCGCGGAGCATGACCGTCGGCGTATCAAAAATGGTCAGCGTTGATGTCCTGGCGACCAGGTGCACGTTGTCGATCAGTTTTTCACTTACAAAGAGTATCTGCCGTTGAATAAAGTTCAGCTTGAAGCCCAGTTCTTCCGCAGTGTCCCGGGTCAAGACTTTCAGCTTTCCATCTTGCTCGGAACTGTAGGCAATGCCCACTTCAGCCAAGCGATAACGCGTTTCGCCTGTTTTCTCGTCGGAGTAGCTTTCGACGGTGGCCAACACTGTTTCGATGAATTCCGTGACGGCTTGACGTATGCTGGTTGAGAGGACGGTCACATCGCCGCTAGCAACGCGGTAGCGGGCTAGCAATACAACCCGATTCCAGCGTTCGGCAGACGGATCGACCACTATCGTCCCCGCCGCGGGATGAGGCAGTCGGAAGCTGCTCGCTTCGCTCTTGCGGGCTATCAACGTAGTTTGATCGGATTGAGTTGCTTCCGTAGTAGGATCGGATGCATTCGTTGGCGTGGACTGGGCTGGTAGATCCGACGCATTGGCTAGCATTAACAGCCATGCCAAGCAAAATAGAAGCCGCCGGCTACGAGCGTGTTGGAGTTCCGCGTGCGGATTTTCTTCAGCTTCAGCTGCTGCGCGGCGACTGAACGGAAAAGGGGCTGGCTGGAGTCCCATGGCGCTACTTCCTTGCTTGCTAGGTTTCCATTGTGCGGCAATTCTAGTGACCACCCCAATTGAAGCAAGGTGAATTCTTTTCGAGAGTGGCGGTGGCTGCAGCTGAATGGTACTGCAGGGCAGTCCCTGGGCAGCCCGCTTGTGATAGCATGGTTTAGGAAATGCCCCATCATCCTCACCATGCTTGAGTAAACCGAGCAAATGCCGCTATTGCGATTAATTGGACTGGTGCTCTTCATCACCGCAATACTCTTGGCGTTTGCGGCCGCCATGACACAGACCACGCACATCCGCTTAAAGCGCCCCGGCCCCGCGACGGTGGTTTCCAATCCGTCGCAAGCAACGTCGCCACAGGACTCAGGCTTGGCGAGCGGCAGCGGGCCTAATAGACTTCCTCAGGTTGAGTTCATTTCGATTCCAATCCTGTGGCCGTTGATGATAGCCGGCGGCTTGGGGTTATTGCTGTGGTTTGGATCCGCAGGCCTGCCGGCAAGCCATTCCGCTTCTAACCGTCGCCGGCGTCGGCGATAACGGGTCGACAGAAAGAATAGCCATGTTGAACTATCACTACATCGCAGTGAACGCAGACGGCCAACAGATCCAGTCAACGCTGTCCGCCGTGGATGAGAATGATGTATTGGGACAGGTTCGGGGAATGGGCTACTTTGCCACACGCATCTGGCCTGTCGAGGCGTGTGCGTATCGGCAGCGGGCCGTTTCGGCTGAGATGCAGGTAGCTTTTCAGGCAGCAGACTTGGCGGGCGGCTTGCTCAGGGATTACTTTCACCGCGGCGTCGAAGTGCGTTCCAAGTCGGATGACGAAAGTTATAATCTGGTGAGCGATGCCGACTTGGACGCGGAGAAAGCTATCGTGCAAGCGATACGGACGCACTACCCCCAGCATGACATCTTGGGAGAGGAGGAGGCTCGCGGGCAGGTCGATGCCGAGCACCTGTGGATCATCGATCCCTTGGATGGCACCAACAATTTTGCCCACCGCATTCCCCACTTTGCCGTTTCGATAGCCTATTACCACGAAGGCATTGCCCGCTGCGGTGTGGTGCACAATCCAATTCGCGGTGAGTTCTACTGGGCGGAACGCGGGCGGGGGGCCTACGAGCGGTCGCGGGCCATGAAGGTCTGCCGATCCGAGAGATTGGATCAGGTCATGGTGGGTGTTGGTTTTTATTATGATCGCGGAGCGATGATGCAAGCTACATTGGCGGCGATCCACGACTTCTTCAAAAGCAGCATACATGGTATTCGCCGCTTCGGCACGGCAGCCTTGGATATCTGCCAGGTTGCCGATGGACTGTATGGCGCCTTTTTTGAATATCAACTGTCTGCCTGGGACTTCGCGGCCGCCCGCTTGATCCTGGAAGAGGCCGGGGGAACCATCAGCGATGGTCGCGGTGCGGCCCTGCCTGTGTGCACGACGAGCGTCTTGGCCAGCAACGGTTTACTGCATGCACAGGCCTTGAGCATTGTTCGCCAGCATCATCCTTGAATGGCGCCGCACGCGGGATGGTTGCTCATCCGGCAGCTTGGCGACCGCAGCTAGGGTGGAACAGTCCGGCAGGCTATGATAGTCCTTACCTGGTGACAGTCCCCAGCGTTCCCAATGGCTGCTCCTGATTCCACCTCCCTTTCATAAGGCAAGCTCCATGAATATCAATCGTCGGCGAGCACTCGCCCAGACTCTGGCACTGGCTAGCGCCTGCTCGCTGTCCGCGCGGCAGTTGTCCGCCCAGGCGGCAGCCAGCAACCTGCGATTTGGCTTGGTGACTTATTTGTGGGGCAAGGATATGACTTTGCCTGAGCTGATCGATCATTGCCAGGCTGCGGGACTGACCGGCGTCGAGCTCAGGACGGAGCACAAACATGGCGTTGAACCCGAGTTGTCGCCAGCCGAACGAGTCGAGGTGATGAAGCGGTTTGCGGACAGCTCGGTGGAGCTCGTGGGCTATGGTTCAAATTGTGAATTCCATGCGGATGATCCTCAGAAGCTGAAAGCGAATATTGAGCAGGCCAAACGCTATGTTCAGCTCATGCACGACTGCGGTGGGACGGGAGTTAAAGTCAAGCCGAACGGGTTTTCTAAGGGGCTCACCCGCGAGCAAACCATCGAACAAATCGGTCGAGCTCTGAACGAAATTGCCGAGTATGGGATGGGCTACGGGCAGAAGATTCGCGTCGAAGTTCATGGAGCTGGGACCAGTGCCCTGCCTGTCATGCGCGATATATTCCAGGTCGCCGACCATCCTAATGTGGGCGTCTGCTGGAACTCCAATAATGAGGATCTGCAGGGAGAGGGTCTAGAGGCCAATTTCAAAATGGTGCAGGATCGTTTGGCCGATACGGTGCATGTACGCGAGCTGAACGATGGCGATTATCCCTACGCTCAGCTAATGAAGTTGTTTGCCAAGATGGACTATCAAGGCTGGATCCTGTTGGAGGCCCGCACGGATCCACAGGACAAGCTATCCGCCATGCAAGAACAGCGCAAAATCTTCGAGGCAATGCTCAAGTGACTCTCTTGGTTGGTTCGGATCGATTCAAGTGCTTTACTTGGTTTCTGCTGTCACTCGTGATGGTTCCCGTGCTGGTGCGCCACTCCGTCCAAGCACAGCCGCCTCAGGGCGATTGGGAGTTGGGTCCGAGCGGGACGAAAGCCAGTTTGCGGGCGCTGTGTGCCGTTGATAACAACGTGCTCTGGACAGCGGGCAGTCAAGCCTGTGTGCTGCGCTCAGAAGACGGGGGAGCGAGCTGGACGGATTGTAGTCCCCGCGGATATTCCGACCTTGAATTTCGTTCACTGCATGCCTGGGATGCTAAGCAGGCGTGCATTGCCAGCGCGGGGACACCGGCAGTCATCCTGCGCACCGCCGACGGAGGGCTCAACTGGAGCGAGGTCTATCGACATGCATCCCCGGCCGCCTTTTTCGATGGGTTGCGATTTTGGGATCTGCGACGCGGCTTGGCCTTTAGCGATCCGGTAGATGAACGCTTGCTGGTCGTCGAAACCGGCGACGGTGGCAAGCACTGGTTGCCCGTGGCTGCTGGTCAGCTCGTGCCAGGGCTGGCCGGCGAAGCGGGGTTTGCAGCCAGCAATTCAGCACTTTGCTTGGGTGAACAGGGCAGCGCCTGGATCGGTACCGGCGGCGCGGATGGCGACACCAGCCGCATTCATTTCCGCAGTGGCTGGAAAGAGCGTTGGCAGGTGAGCAATTGTCCGCTCCCCAGTTCCGCAACCGCGGGTGTCTTCTCCATTGCCCAGGGCAAGGGCCGATTGATTGCCGTGGGAGGCGATTATCGGCCCGAAGTCGCATCGCAGGCCACCGCAGCCTGGAGTGGTGATGGCGGAGTTACCTGGCAGTTATCCGCTCGGCCGCCGGCTGCCTTTCGCTCGGCGATTGCCTGCCTGCCAGACGGATCAGGCTTTTTGTGCGTTGGACCGAGCGGAAGTGATTTCTCCATGGATGGAGATCAATGGCAGGCCATATCAACGCAGGGATTTCACGCTCTGGCCATAGCGCCTGACGCGGCTTACGCCGTCGGTGCGGACGGCCGATTTGGCAAGCTGCCGCTGTAAGGTGCTTCGGCAAAACCAGCCACCCATTCATGCGGTGCAGCCATCCTGGTGAGGCAATGCCTCACCTTTTCAATCCCCACAAGTTATGACAAAATACTTTGGGACAAGTGTTGAATGTTGGCCCAGGCACCAAGAGTTGAAATTGTTTCTAACAGGATGCTTTGAATTAGGCGGTCCGCACCGACTGAGGCAAATCGAATTGTTTTCGTTACGATTTTCACCCTCGCCTGAAACCAGAGTATGAGTTCCAATCACACTTTCAGTGGATACCAGACCGAAGGCTTTCATGACGAGCTGTTCGATCGGTTTGGTAAGCCTCGATCGGGCGCCCGCGTCCTGGTCGATTTTATCAATGCCCTGCCCCCGGGCACGTTGAAGAGCCGCCAAGAGGCCATCGAGCGGGCTCTGCATCGCATGGGCATTACCTTTGCCGTTTACGGTGATGAGAGTGGCACGGAAAAGATATTTCCTTTTGATATCGTGCCGCGGATCGTCGAGGCCTTTGAGTGGAATCACATTGCGGCGGGTCTTAAGCAGCGGATTCGCGCCCTCAATCAATTCATCGGCGATGTCTATCACGAACAGAATGCAATCCAAGACGGAATTATCCCCGTCGAGCTGCTGTCTAAGGCCGAATCCTTTCGTCGCGAGTGCATTGGCCTCAAGCCTCCCAAGGGCATCTGGTGTCACATTACCGGCACGGATTTGATTCGTCATTCTGACGGCGCGGTTTATGTCTTGGAGGATAATCTTCGCTGTCCTTCGGGCGTGTCTTATGTGCTGCAGAATCGTCTGTTGATGAAGCGCAGTTTTCCACAGGCGTTCACGGCTTCCAGCGTTCGCCCGGTGTTTGACTATGCCAGCCATCTCTACGAGACCCTGGTCAATCTGGCGCCGGAGCATATCAACAATCCTCAAGTGGTGGTGCTGACACCTGGCATCTACAACTCCGCCTACTACGAGCATTCCTTCCTGGCCCAGCAAATGGGAGTCGAGTTGGTAGAGGGTCGAGACCTGGTGGTCAAGGATGGCTTTGTATACATGCGCACCACGGCTGGCTTGCAGCGGGTGGATGTCATCTATCGCCGCATCGATGATAACTTTATCGACCCACAGGTCTTCCGCAAAGATTCGATGCTCGGCGTGCCCGGTTTGATGAGCGTCTACCGCTCCGGACGCGTGGCCTTAGCCAATGCGCCAGGTACCGGAGTTGCGGACGACAAGGCGATCTACGCCTACGTCCCCGACTTGATCAAGTATTACCTCAATGAAGAACCCATCCTGCCTAACGTGCAGACATTCCTCTGCAGCCGCGAGCAGGATCGTAAGTATGTCCTGGCTAATCTAGACAAGTTGGTGGTCAAGGCTGTAAATGAAGCTGGCGGTTACGGCATGTTGGTGGGTCCGCATTCCACGCAGGAGGCTCGCCGGGAGTTCGCCCACAAGATCGAAGCCAATCCGCGGAACTACATAGCTCAGCCGACGCTGTCCTTGTCCCGCGTGCCCACGCTGGTCGACGATCATTTTGAAGGGCGGCACGTCGATCTTCGGCCCTACATCCTGTATGGCAAGAAAATTTGGGTTTTGCCGGGAGGGCTGACGCGAGTGGCCCTGCGCAAGGGTTCGCTGGTGGTTAACTCGTCACAGGGTGGAGGTAGTAAGGATACGTGGGTATTAGCTGATTTACCTGAGCAGGCTGCGGGTCTCGATGAGAATTTGAATTAGGGAGCGTTGCGCATGTTGAGCCGTGTTGCCGAATCGATTTACTGGATGAGCCGTTATGTGGAGCGGGCAGAGAATTTGGCCCGCTTTGTCGACGTGACATTTAATCTGATTCTGGATCAGCCGCACAATGCGGAAAGCCAATGGGCGCCGCTGGTGTTTACCACCGGTGACCACGACTATTTTGAGGAAAAGTACGGCGATACTACGCAAGCGAATGTAATTCAGTTCCTGGTTTTTGATCCGGACTACAGCAGTTCCATCTTTTCCTGCTTGGGGCAGGCCCGCGAGAATGCACGCACGGTCCGCGAAGCCATTTCGTCGGAGGCCTGGGAGCAGATCAACGGCTATTATCACATGATTCGCCAGGCCGCAGCGAATACCAATGGCGCGCAGGATACGGCCGAGTTCTTTGACTCGATTCGCGAGCAGAGCCAACTGTTCAATGGCATTCTAGACGCCACGCTTTCCCATGCTAGCGGCTGGCACTTTTCCAATCTGGGACGCTTGCTCGAACGAGCCGACAAGACCAGTCGCATCCTGGACGTGAAATACTACACGCTCTTGCCAAAGCTGGAGGATGTGGGCACAACCCTGGATGATTTGCAATGGTCTAGCGTGCTGCGCTCGGTATCCGGGTTCGAGACCTATCGCAAGCAATTCCACTCAATCTCCATTCACCGCATTGTCGAGTTCTTGATTCTCGATCGCTCTTTTCCACGAGCGGTCCAGTTCTGTGTCGATGCGGCCGATCGCTCCTTGCATGCGATATCGGGCTCGCCACTGAATACCTATCAGAATCCGGCTGAACAGCAATTGGGCAGGCTAAAATCAGAGCTTGCCTACGCCGATGTGCAGACGGTGGTCAACCGTGGCTTGCATGAGTTTATCGATGACTTGCAATGCAAGTTGAACGAGGTGTCGGCCTCGATTCACGAAACATTCTTTGCCCTCCGCCCGGTGGAATCGAAAGATCCTCCCGCGTCGTCGGCATTGCAATCGCAGTCACAGACGCACTCCAAGGCGTCTTCTCCCAACCAGGCTCCATCGCAAGTTAGCATATGACGATTCGTGTTGCGCTCAATCATCAAACTACGTACCACTACGATCGTTCGACGACGATTCATCCTCAAGTTGTTCGACTGCGCCCGGCCCCTCATTGTCGGACGCCCATCGTCAGTTATTCGTTGAAGGTGGAACCGGCGGGCCACTTCATCAATTGGCAGCAGGATCCCTTCGGCAACTTTCTTGCCCGCTATGTGTTTCACAAGCCCTGCCGCATGTTGAAGGTCCAGGTCGATCTGATCGCGGACATGACGGTTATCAACCCCTTTGATTTCTTCGTCGATGATAGCGTCAAGCATTTTCCGTTCAGTTATGAAGCCTGGTTGGCTCGTGAGCTGAAGCCTTTTCTGGAAATATCTGATTCCGGACCACAGTTGGATGCCTACGTGGCCAGCTTACAGTCCGAACTAGCAGGTAAGGCAGAGGTGGTGACCGTCGACTATCTGGTTGCCTTGAACCAGCGATTGCAGCAGCACATCGGCTACACCATCCGCATGGAAGCCGGCGTGCAGACTCCCGAACAGACGCTCAGCTTGCGCACGGGTTCTTGTCGCGATACCAGTTGGTTGTTCGTCCAGATCCTGCGACGCCTGGGCATAGCCTCCCGCTTTGTTTCGGGCTACTTGATACAGTTGGCTCCGGATATCAAGCCCCTGGATGGCCCGGCCGGACCCACCAGCGACTTCACCGATCTGCATGCCTGGACGGAAGTTTACCTGCCAGGTGCCGGTTGGGTTGGACTGGATCCCACCTCTGGACTCTTTGCTGGTGAAGGGCATATCCCCTTGGCGGCTACGCCAGACCCCATATCCGCCGCACCGATCACGGGTGCTACCTCGCAGGCCGAGGTCGAATTTTACATTTGCAATGTCGGTAACGCGGATTCACGAAGATCCGCGGGTCACCAAGCCTTATACCGATCAGCAATGGGCCGATATTGACGCGCTTGGACGCAGCGTAGATGAGCGGCTGGATGCCGGTGAGGTTCGGTTGACCATGGGCGGCGAACCCACCTTCGTGTCCATTGACGACATGGAAAGCGACGAATGGAACACGGCGGCAGTCGGCGAAACCAAGCGCGAACTTTCTGAGAGTTTAATCCGCCGCTTTCGCGAGTGTTTTTCCGTGGGAGGTTTACTGCATTTCGGGCAAGGCAAATGGTATCCCGGCGAATCGCTGCCGCGTTGGTCCTTGGCCTGCTATTGGCGCAAGGATGGACAGCCCATCTGGCAGAATCCGGAGTTGATCGCCGACACCAGCCGACCGGGGAAATCGGACTATTCGCATGCGCAGGCCTTCGCCGCGGAATTGGCTCACTCCTTGGAAGTGTCTGCAGCAGTTTATCCAGCCTGTCTACGAAGACATTGCGCATTTCTTGGTCAAAGAGCAGCGGTTGCCTGATCAACGTCGAGCCCGAAGACCCCAAGCTGAGCGATCCCGAGGAGCGTGCGCGGCTGGTGCGGGTTTTCGAACGCGGGTTGGGCGCGCCGGTGGGCTTTGTGCTACCGCTTCGACGCCAATGGTGGCAGGCCCAGCCGCGGTGGGCGAGCGGACCCTGGCCGGTCAAGTCCGGTAAGTTGATGTTACTGCCTGGGGATTCGCCAATTGGCTTGAGATTGCCCTTGGATTCCTTGCCCCACGCTCCCAAGGGGCCGGCCGATCCCTTGATTCCACGAGATCCGATGGCTCCCTATGGCAGGCTGCCGGTGCCGCATGCGCGGCGCCAGCGGGCTATCCAAGTCGATCAAGGACAGTCGGAAGCCCAGGATATTCGCGAGCAGTCGGCCGATCAGCCGCCCAGCGCTTTGGCTAACGACGATTACATCCATGTGCATCGCCTGGGACAGGCGACGCCACGCGTGCCGCCAAACCAAACGCACTGGAGCGACGCCGACGAGCTGCTCACTGACGAGCTGCTCAACGATGAAGGCCCACGATCGGCTGGACAAAGCGACACGCCTGCGGAAGACGTAATACGCACGGCCCTTTGCGTCGAGGTGCGTAACGGCATTCTGCACATCTTCATGCCTCCCGTCGAACGTATCGAGGATTATCTGGATCTGGTGTCAGCCATTGAACGGACGGCCGCCAAGCTATCCGTCGCTGTTGTGGTTGAAGGCTATCATCCGCCCCACGACCCGCGGATCGCCGTATTGAAAGTCACCCCGGATCCGGGCGTGATTGAGGTCAATACCCAGCCGTCTGAGAGCTGGAACGAATTGGTATCGATTACCAAGACGCTCTATGAAGAGGCTCGAGTCTTGCGATTGGGGACCGAAAAGTTCGATGTAGACGGCAAGCATACGGGTACGGGTGGTGGAAATCACGTGGTAATCGGTGCTGCCAAGCCGGTGGATAGTCCCTTCCTTCGCCGTCCCGATTTATTGAAGAGCATGCTCGGCTACTGGATCAACCATCCCTCGCTGTCGTATTTGTTTAGCGGACGTTTTATCGGTCCGACCAGCCAGGCGCCGCGAGTTGACGAGGGCCGTCGCGATGCGTTGTATGAGCTGGAGATGGCTTTTGCACAAGTGCCTGCCCGCGGGCAGGCTTGTCCTCCGTGGCTGGTCGATCGCCTGTTCCGACACCTGTTAGTTGACCTGACGGGCAACACCCACCGAGCTGAATTCTGCATCGACAAAATGTTTTCGCCGGATAGTTCTTCGGGGCGATTGGGATTGGTTGAGCTGCGTGGATTTGAAATGCCTCCACATGCGGAGATGAGCTTGACGCAACAGTTGTTGATTCGCGCTCTCATCGCTAGCTTTTGGGAGAAGCCCTATCAGGAGCCGATCGTCGAATGGGGAACCAGCCTGCATGACCGCTTTATGCTGCCCTATTTTGTGTGGGAGGACTTCAAGTATGTCATTGACGACCTGCGTCGGCGTGGATTTCCGTTGAGCCTGAACTGGTACTGCGCCCCACTTCGAATTCCGCTTTCCCATGATCGGAGAATTCACCCAGGACAATATGCAAATCGTCCTGCGAACCGCGATCGAACCCTGGTATGTGCTGGGCGAGGAACCGGCTGGTGGCGGCACCGCCCGCTTCGTGGATTCCTCCGTCGAGAGGCTTGAGGTACTGGTCCGCGGACTGACCAATCGGCAGCATATTTTGACCTGCAATTCGCGTCGCCTACCGCTGCATCCCACGGGTACACGCGGCGAATTCGTGTGCGGCGTGCGCTATCGTGCTTGGCAGCCGCCGAGCTGTCTGCATCCTACCATTCCCGTGCATTCACCCCTTACATTCGATCTAATCGATACATGGGCGGAAAGATCTTTGGGTGGCTGCAGCTACCACGTTTCGCACCCTGGTGGCAAGAGTTACGAGGATTTTCCAGTAAATGCCAACGCGGCCGAAGCACGGAGGGCGTCAAGATTTTTTAAGATGGGGCACACACCGGGGCGAATTAAGATACCCTTGATGGAAGTCAATCCTGCATTTCCACTTACTCTCGATTTGCGACGCGCTCCCAGGTTTGAATGAACGAATCCATCGTAACGGAAGATTCTACTAATGTTTCTCCCAACTTGTTTCGCGAAGTATTGGCCCAATACCGTGGAGTGGATGGTCGTTACGATGAGGCGCTAACCGGGGAAGGATTGCGACGGCCGGGTTGGAACGCGCTCTTCGATCGCATCGGTGGCTTGTCCACCAATGAAATCGAACGCCGCGTCGCCCAAGCTCAACGTCAAATGGACGTCGACGGTGTGGCCTTTAACCCGCATGATGAAGGCCGCGGTGTTGTTCGCCCCTGGGTACTCGATCCCGTACCGCTGGTAATTCAGCAGAGCGAGTGGGTGGATATCGAACAGGGCCTCGAACAGCGAGCCAAGTTGTGTGACTTGGTATTGCTGGACCTGCTGGGACCTCAAACGCTGCTGCATGAACGCGTCTTGCCGCCGGAGATTCTGTTCGCCCACCCGCGCTACTTTCCGGCGTATCATTCCTTGGTGCCGCGCCCCGCAAGCATTTGCAGTTGTATGCTGCGGATCTAGCCAGGTCCGCGGATGGTAAATGGCAGGTAACCTCGGATCGCACCCGCAGCCCTTTTGGATTGGGCTACGTGCTGGAAAACAGGTTGGTGACCTCGCGTATGCTGCCTGCCGCCTTTGATGCCTGCAATGTGCGCCGCCTGGCTCCCTTCTTCATGAGCATGCAGGCTACGCTGAAAGATCTTGCGCGCATCGCTTCCGCGATAACCCGCGGATCGCCCTGTGGACCAAGGGACCTACCAGCCGGGCCTATTTTGAAGATGCATTTCTTGCGCGCTATCTGGGCTATACGTTGGTCGAGGGCGGAGACCTGGCCGTGCGCAATAATCGGGTAATGCTCAAAACGCTGGGCGGCCTTTTGCCGGTGGAGGTATTGCTGCGGCGTGTCGAGGACCACGATTGCGATCCGGCTGAACTGATTGGCAGTTCGAATTTCGGCGTCTCTGGACTGCTCGAGGTAGTGCGTTCCGGGCACGTCGCCATCGCCAATTCGATCGGCAGCTCACTCAGCGAATCGCCCATGTTGCTCGCCTTTCTACCGCTGATTGCCGGCATTTCTTGTCCGAGGAACTCAAGCTACCGTCGGTGGATACCTGGTGGTGTGGGCATCATCAAGCCCTGCAGTATGTGCTCGACCATCTTGATCAGCTGACGATCCGCCATGCCTTTCGCCGCGACGATGAGGCCCCCTACCACCCGCGACAGATGAGCCAAATGGCCAAGGAGGAATTGAGACAGCGGATACAAGAGCTCACCAGCTGCCTACGTAGGTCAGGCCCCGATCGCCCGTTCCACAGCTCCCGTATGGGATCGGGGACGCCTGCACCCCTGGTCGCTGGCGCTGCGTGCATTCATGATCGCCAACGGAGACAACTATGAAGCTCTGCCGGGTGGCTTGGCACGCGTTGCCCAAGAACCGGATGTGCTGCTGCACAACATGACCAGTGGCGAGAAAAGCCAAGATGTGTGGATACTCGCCGAGCAGAGCGTCGACCCAGTGTCCTTGCTGAAAGTCTCCGAGGCAAGCATCGAATTAACGCGGGGTGGGGCCGAGCTTCCCAGCCGAGCGGCCGACAATATGTACTGGCTGGGTCGCAATCTGGAGCGGGCCGAACAGCTGTCGCGTTTGACGCGGGTAACGCTACAGCACTTTACCAGGCAGGAAGATACCGAGCAGGCGCTCAAACCTCTCATCGCTGCTTGTACCAAGGCCAAGCAATTGCCAGAAAAGCTGGCCCAAGACTTGCCAGCACGCGAATTGCTGGCGGAAAAGTTGGTCGAGTGTCTGCTGGACAGTACCAATTCGTATTCACTCAAAAGCGTCGTCAACAGTGCCGAGACCACCGCTCTACGGGTTCGCGACCGCATCGCCCTCGATCATTTGCGGATCATTAGTGACCTGCGCGGTTTGTTCGACGTTCAGCTCTCGGCCGGCGAACTCGCCGCCACCGAAATGATCGCGGTGCTCGACGGCGCCATTATCCAGTTGAATGCGCTCAGCGGGTTGGCCAGCGAGAGCATGACGCGAACCTTGGGCTGGCGATTTCTGGATCTTGGCCGTCGCATCGAACGCGCCTATCAAACGGCCAGTGCCATGAATCAATTGCTCCCCTTGCGGCCGGCAGGCGGCGACATCACCCGTTCGCTGGAATTCTGCTTGGAAATCCACGATAGCTTCATGACCTATCGCAATCGATACTTGGCAAATATGCAACTGGCCGCAGTACTCGACCTGTTGCTGTGCGATGAGACCAATCCGCGGTCCATTTTGTTCCAGCTGCAAACGATCAGCGGACACGTCGATCGCCTGCCGCGGAGCCATGCCCAAGCCATGCTTTCCTTGGAACAACGCTGTGTGCTAACACTACTCAACAGCATTCAATTGGCCGAGGTTGGCGAACTGTCTTCCCTCGATAAACGCGGCGAGTTGACAGCCTTGCACAAACTGTTGAAAAAGACCTCCGAACAATTGCCCAGACTGTCTGATGCGGTATCGGGCCGCTTTCTGATTCACGCTGGCTTTCAGCGCCATTTTGCCGTGGACTTGATCGGCTCAGTGACTCGCAATGAGTAGCTCGGCTCGGCGCACTATAAAATGAGATCAGGCATGAATTCCGCCATCTACCGAATATCGCACTCCACTACGTACTCCTACGAGTCTCCCGTTCGCGTATGCCATAACCTTGTCATGTTGACACCACGCAATGACTGGATTGTGCGCTCGCTCAGTCATCGCGTGAGCATCAAGCCGCATCCACAGGTACTGCATCATCGCGAAGACTATTTTGGCAATCAGATTCATGCATTCTCGATCGAAGAGTCGCATCGCCAGTTGATCGTGTCCGCGACGGGCCGAGTGGAGGTGCACTATGAACCGTTGCCCGATCCGGCCGGCACCAGTCCCTGGGAGCAAGTTCAGCAGAGCGTCGTGCAGCAGCAGGATCCACGCTGGTTAGAGGCCTGCCAATTCCGATTCGATTCAGCCCGCATCCATGCCAGTCAGACTTTTGCGGATTATGCCTTGCATTCTTTCACTCCCGGGCGGCCTATCCTGGAAGCAGCCCTTGAGCTGACGAAAAGAGTCCACGCGGATTTTGAGTACGACACCGATGCCACTCACGTCTTCACCAGCACGGAAGAGGCTTTCGAAATCCGGCGCGGCGTATGCCAAGATTTGGCCCATGTACAAATCGCCTGCCTGCGATCGCTGGGATTGAGCGCTCGTTACATCAGCGGCTACCTGCGAACACATCCGACTCCCGGTAAAGCCAAACTGGTTGGCGCCGATCAGTCGCATGCCTGGGTATCGATTTACTGTGGTGGTCGGCTGGGATGGGTCGACCTGGATCCCACCAATAATCGAGCCGCCGATCTCGATCACATCCCCATTGCCTGGGGTCGGGACTACAATGATGTAGTACCCGTCAAGGGAGTTTTCCTGGGTGGGGGAAAGCATCACGTGCACGTTTCGGTTGACGTGGCATATAGCGATGGTTGACACTCATTGCATTCTTGACCTTGGCCCTGCTCCCCGCCTTGTGGTTGAGAACCGATGAACACCAGCTCCCATCCTCCATGGCATCTGAATCCCGTGCGTCAAGCCTTGATGGTTCACGCCAGGCCAGGGCAACGCAGTAGTTCAAACTAGGCAATCTCTTACTGAGCGAAAGTGCGCTAGCACTCGGTGTTTTCAAAACCGGTGGCTAGCGCAATCCGCTCAGTTTGAAAAACGGCGCAGCCCTGCACGCCAGGCTTCGTAGCTCGCACTGGCCGACATTCGGCGTACAATAGGAAGACATACAGGTCCCACCACACTCCTACCCCGCGACGCGCCTGCCATGACTACAGATCCTCGCAATGCGGCCTGCCGCCGCTGGTTTCTTCAGCAATGTGGGATTGGCCTTGGGCAAGTCGCGTTGACCAGTTTGCTCGCCGAACAGACGCTGGCGGCTGCACCTGAAGAAGAACTGCGCAGAAACCCACCGCTGGCCAATAACCCACTGGCCAGCAAGCCACCGCACTTTCCGGCAAAAGTAAAGAATGTGATCCTGCTGTTTATGGGCGGGGGTCCAAGTCAGTTTGAAATGTTCGACTACAAGCCTACGCTAGAAAGGCTGGACGGTACCCTGCCGCCGCCTGATTTACTCAGCGGATACCGGGCCGCCTTTATCAATCCCAATTCCAAATTGTTGGGACCGAAGTTCAAGTTTGCCAAGCATGGCAACTGTGGAGCTGAGATTTCAGAATTGCTGCCCCACACGGCGGCCATCGCAGATGAGTTGTGCATTATCCGCTCGATGAAGACCGACGCCTTCAACCATGCCCCAGCCCAGTTGCTGATGTCGACTGGTTCGCAGCAGTTCGGAAGGCCCAGCATGGGCTCGTGGGTAACCTACGGGCTAGGCAGCGAATCGCAGGACTTACCCGCCTACATCGTCTTCAATAGTGGCAAGAAAGGGCCCAGTGCAGGCAGTGGCAATTGGAACTCGGGTTTCTTGCCATCACTGCACTCCGGAGTCGAGTTCCGCAGCAGCGGAGATCCCGTGTTGTACCTGTCCAATCCCCCAGGCTTCGATCGACTTGCTCAGCGGCAGTCCTTGGATGCCATCGGCCAATTGAACCAGAGGCAGTTGGATATCTACGGAGATCCAGAGATTGCCAGCCGCATTAATTCTTATGAGATGGCCTTTCGCATGCAGAGCAGTGCGCCGCAGGCGGTGGCTTTAGCCGATGAACCGCAGCATATATTGGACATGTATGGCGCCAAACCTGGCGAGAGTTCATTCGCCAATAACTGCTTGCTTGCCAGACGTTTGGTCCAGCGCGGTGTGCGCTTTGTCCAGTTATTCCATGAGTCCTGGGATCAACACGGCGGTTTGAAGAAAGATCTTCCGAAAAACTGCATGGATACCGACCAGGCCTGTGCAGCCCTGGTCACGGACCTAAAGCAGCAGGGCATGCTGGATGAGACGCTGGTGGTCTGGGGAGGCGAGTTCGGCAGGACGCCGATGGTCCAAGGCGGTGACGACGGGCGTGACCACCATCCCAATTCATTTACCATGTGGTTGGCCGGCGGAGGCGTGAAGCAGGGCCTAACTTATGGTGCAACCGACGATTTAGGTTTCAATGTTGCGGAGAACGAAGTGCACGTCCACGACCTGCACGCAACCATTCTACATCTGCTGGGCTTTGAGCATAAACGCTTGACCTATCGCTTTCAGGGCCGCGATTATCGACTGACCGATGTCCATGGCAATCTGGTCAAGGACATCTTGGCCTAGCCGCTCACCGCTTACTGCTTACTGCTCACTGCTTACTGCTTACTGCTTACTGCTTACTGCTTACTGCTTACTGCTTACTGCTTACCGCTTCCTCCTTGCCCTCTGGCGTCATGCCATCCAGGATGCAGCTCACGTTCACATCGCCCAACACGTTGATGGTGGTTCGGCAGCGATCGAGGAACCAGTCGACGGTCAGCAGCAGTGGGATGTACTTGATGTCCAGGCCGACTGCATTGAAGACCAGCGTCATGGTAACGATACCCGCTTCGGGAATGCCGGCCGCGCCGACGCTGGCCAGAATGGACGTGAAAACAATCGTTAATTGTTGAACCATGCTTAGATCCATGCCGATCATTTGAGCGACGAACAGGGCGGCCATGGCTTCGTAGAGCGCGGTGCCGTCATTGTTAAAATTTGCACCGACCAAACTCCCCAAGCTGGCCGATTCCTCGCGGACTCCAACCTTCTCACGCAGGCAGGCGTAGGTCACCGGCATGGTGGCCGTCGAACTATCGGTGGAAAAGGCCATCAACAGCGCATTGCGCATGCCGCGCAGCATATTCCAGGGGGAGACCCACGAGAAGAATTGGATTCGCAGCAGATACCAGCCGGTCTGCAAGGCCAATGCAATCAGCACGGCAACCACGAAGGCTCCCAGATTATAAAAGGCCCCAAACCCTTCCGTCCCGATGACTGCCGCCACAATGCAGGCCACGCCGATGGGAACCAGTTCAATTATCCAGTGCAACACCACCAACAGGGTCTTATAAGCCAGCTCGACCAGATCCTGCATATGCTCGATGGGTTCATGCTTCACGTTGCGAAGTGCAATGCCGAAAGCCACAGCAATGATGATCACGCCAATCACATTCTGACTGTCTCCCAACGGCCCGAATAGACTTCGCGGGATGCTATTCAGCAATTGCTCTATGGGGCTGACCGTCTGCAATGCTCCATCTTCCAGGGGCAACTCGCTTACTGTCTCGCTGGCAGTTTTGCCGCTATCGGCCCATTTGCCCGGCTGCATGGTGTTGGCTACCGCCAGACCAATGAAAATGGCCACGCTCGTATTCAGCAGAAGCAAACCCGCCAGCTTGGCAATCGAGCTGCGCGGAATATGCGAGGTCATCAAGACGTGGATGACGGCAATTAGGATGAGTGGCGGCGCCAAGGCGCTCAAGAATTGCAGGATGATACCACTGGGGACACGCAGGACCTCTGCCCACTCGCCCAGCAGCAAACCGCTGACAATACCCACCAGCATGCCTGCCAGGATTCGCCAGTAAAGGGGAATCGACAGCCAGCTGGCGAACCAGCCGCGTGGGGAGTCACTCGGCTTTTTTTCTGGCTTTTCTCCACTCATAGGCCTTGCCTCCTTGGGGTATCGCGGGCGACATTAGGCAGCCAACGCTCGGGGCAGGCTGATGCTGTGCCAGCGAATATAGGCTTTTGCCCAATCAATTGGCCGCCAGACGTTGACAAAAAGGCGCTTGTAGACGAATTTTTGGCAATTCCAAGCAAAATATTTCCTCTATTTATCCTCGGGAAGATCATGGCATTGATGCTGGAACCTCGACAAGAGAGCAAGTCCGACGACTGGTTCGAGTTGGCTGTGGCAACCGCCTCGGTCGCCGTTCCCGTTATGGGGAGCCGTCTGAGACCGTTGATCCGCAATGCATGGGATGACGATGACGATGAAGAAGACGAGGCCGACAAGCCCGAAGAGAGCGATGACGACGATATCGCACCTGAGAAAATCGAGGACGATGAGGACGAAGATGATCCGTTTGATGACTTCGACGACGATGACTTCGACGACGACTTCGACGACGACTTTGAAGAAGAACTAGAGGACGACTACGAAATCGAGCCCGACGACAGCGAAATGTTTACGGCTGATAACGATTCCGATGATGACGACGATGGATTGCTCGATGATGAAGATGAGTAAGAGCCTATCCGAAAAGGGGTCTGACCCTTTGGAGGCGAGTCGATTTCATTGGTTTTTTGGCCTCGCCGGAGAGGGTCAGACCCCTTTTCGGATACGCTCTAAGCCATCAATAACTCGTCCGGCTCACACAATAGAATCCACACTCGCAGCTGAGAGATTTCGATGAACCAGGTCGAGCATGATGTCGTGGTGATTGGCGGCGGGCCGGGCGGTTATGTAGCCGCAATTCGGGCTGCCCAATTGGGCTTCAGCGCCGCCTGCATCGATGAAAATCCGGTGTTCGGTGGCACCTGCCTGCGCGTGGGGTGTATCCCCAGCAAGGCCTTGCTAGAGTCCAGCCATTTGTATCATCTGGCAAAGGCTGAACTGGCCCAACATGGCATCGTCCAATCCGGCGTGGAGCTGGATTTGAAAGCCATGCTGGCTCGCAAGGACAAGATTGTGGATCAGTTGACCGGTGGCATCGCCATGCTGTTCAAGCGAAAGTCGGTCACGGGCTACCAAGGCAGGGCCGAACTGAGCGCTGCCAATACCGTGGTGATCAACTCCCCGCAGGGAACGCACCAAGTCGTGGCCAAACATATCATCTTGGCAACCGGTAGTAGACCTTCCACCATGCGCGGTATCGAGAGCGATGGTGTGCGAATTGGGGATAGCACCATGGCCCTGGATTTCCAGCAGGTCCCCAATCATCTGGTGGTTATTGGTGGAGGGTATATCGGACTCGAATTGGGTAGTGTTTGGAAGCGACTCGGCAGCCGCGTGACAGTTCTGGAAGCCATGCCGCGGATCTTGCCTGGCTTGGATCACGAGATAGGCCAGATAGCCCACCGTACGTTTGAAAAGCAGGGTATCGAATTCAAGACAGACGCCTGGGTTGAGCAGGCGCGGGTTGAAGGGGATCAGTGCATTGTGCAGTGCAAGGGGGCAGAGCCCATTGCCTGCGATCGCGTACTGTTGTCGACCGGTCGCACGCCCTGCTCCGACAAGCTCGGGTTGGAGACGATTGGCTTGCAGCCGGATAAACGCGGCTTTATTCCCGTCGATAGCGAATTCAAAACGGCAGTTGCCGGTGTCTATGCCATCGGCGATTTGATTGGCGGAGCCATGCTGGCCCACAAAGCATCCGAAGAGGGCATCGTGTGCGTCGAACGCATCGCCGGGATGAAGAGTCATATTAATTACGATGCGATACCCGCAGTGGTCTACACTCACCCCGAGATTGCCTCCGTTGGCAAAACCGAAGAGCAACTCAAGCAGGCTGGCGTGGAATATATCAAGGGGATTTGCCCCTACGGTGCCAGCGGCCGAGCTTTAGCCTTGGGTGAATCCCAGGGACGCGTCAAAATTCTGGCTGACGCCAGGAACGATCGCGTTCTCGGAGTCCATATTATTGGGGCTCGCGCAGGCGACTTGATCGCCGAAGCCACCGCAGCCATCGAGTTTGGTGCCAGCAGCGAAGACATCGCCAGATGCTGCCATGCACACCCCACCCTCTCTGAACTGCTGCACGAGGCCGCACTGGCCGTCGATAAGCGGGCTATCCATACCGCCTGAGCCTCCAGTCCGCGTCGCCATAGAATCCAGCTCGACTGGACACAGGTCGGTGACTGCTTCCTCTCGTCTGCCGCCTGCCGCTTAGGATCGTTCGGTGTTTTATTGTCGGCTTTCGCTCCGCGAAAGAAGCGTTTTCCCATCTTTCGCGGAGCGAAAGGCGACACTTATTTCCCGCTCGATCCTTACCGACTCGCTACCGCATGCAAGACCGTCCGGCGTCATGGCAGTTGGCTGGCAACCTGGCTGGCAATATAGCTGAGCTCGCCAGAGTTCGGGAACGCACACTCTGCAACTTCCGCTGCAGCAATCGGCGCGGGTTTGGGCCCATGGCTGGGTGAAGGCTTGCGGTATCCGAACAGTCCGCGGTCGATAATCAGCTCAGCTACCTGCGATGGTACATGCTCTGTCCAGCCCGCATCACCGCTCTGAATTTGTCGCAGCACTTCGCGCGAAAAAGTGGATAAGTGTCGGGGATCAAAGCTGTCTAATTGCTCGATACAGTTCTTGTGCACCAGGTACTCGTATAGGCTGCGGATCTCGGCGGCGATTTTCAAGTTGTTTACGGTGGTGAGTTCCCCAGTCTGGCGATCCTGCAACGGATAGATGTACAGCTTGAGATCGTTCTTAAATAAACGGCCAAAGGACTCGAGAATTCCACCGTCGAGTTTGGTGTAGTACTTTTCATCAAACAGCTCGTACAAACTGCCTGCTCCCATGACGATCCCGATGCGCTTCTTGGTGTAGCGCGCCAGGTAGGCTGCCAGGCGATAGTACTCGAAGTAATCCGAGATCAGTACCGTCATGCCACAGGCCGCCAAGCCATCGGCTCGGGCCAGGAAGTCGCGCAAGTCGATCTCACCATTGGCTTGTAAATTGCGCATGGTGATCTCAGCCAAGGTCACCACCTGTTCCGCGTCGACGTCAGCCTCATTGTGGAATTTCTCTTGCGCTGCGCGGAGCATATCCACATTCACATGCGTCAACGGACGAAAGCTGCCGCGTTCTACCAGAATCGGTTTCTTGTAGAGCACTTCCGAAGGCTGTAACACTTCACCCGTGGCGGAGAACATGGCAGCGCTACTGAGGCCCAGTTGTACCAATCGCAAGCTCATGACTCGGTTGTCAACGTGCCGGAAGGCAATCCCCGAGAACTCGATCATGTCGATCTCAATGCGGCGCGTGTTGAGGTTGTCCAGCAGCGACTCAATCAATTGATCTGGTTCGTGATTGAGAAAAAATGCGCCGTACAGCAGATTCACGCCGATGATACCCAAGGCCTCCTGTTGAAGAGCATTCTCGGTATCCAGCATGCGTACATGAATAATGATTTGGCTATCCTGGTCGCGCGGATGAGCTTGAAAGCGAATACCCATCCAGCCATGGCATTCGTTGGTTCCATGGAAATTTCTGGCTGATACAGTATCCGCAAACGCGAAGAATGCGGTGGTATCCCCGCGGCTGGCTCGCAGCCGCTCCAGGTTGAGAGCGTGTTCGCGATCGAGCATATCCTCCAATCGCTTGCGGCACACATAGCGTTCGCAATGCCCATAGATGGCATCGCTGACCGACATGTCGTAGGCCGACATACTCTTGGCAATGGTGCCAGCTGCGCCGCCCACGCGAAAAAACCAACGCACCACCTCCTGCCCCGCCCCGATCTCCGCAAACGACCCGTACCGACGCGCATCGAGGTTTACCGCCAAAGCCTTACGTTCGGTCGTGGGACGAGTAACTGACATAGACATACATCCTGGATGAAGTGAAAACGCATTTCCGCGAATTCATATGGGATGCATCCAGTCTCCTGGCCAGTAAAATCCGAGCGTTCTGCCGAGAAAGCTTCAGCCATCGCCGGCATACTCGGCTTGGTCAGCACATTCGGGCTGGGCTTAGAGCCTATCCGAAAAGGGGTCTGACCCTCTCCGGCGAGGCCAAAAAACCAATAAAATCGACTCGCCTCCAAAGGGTCAGACCCCTTTTCGGATAGGCACTTAGTTAGCGCGAACGCAAGTAATGAATCAGCTCGGCCAATTGTTGTGGCGTGAGCTTTTCTTCCATGCCCTCAGGCATCAGGGAAATCGGTGAAGTCTGCTGTTCCTCGATTTCGGCGAGCTCAATCTCACGGGTTTGGCCGTCGGGCGTGGCCAATTTGATCGACTGGCTTGATCGCTCGAGCGGGATCCCGGTGATCACCTGCCCGGACACAGTCAGCAGGGTCTGCTGCTGGAATTTGGGCTCCACGGCCTGGTTGGGGTCGATAATAGCCGTAATCCATTGTTCGTTACTCCAGTGCCCAAGGTTCTCGATGGCCGGTCCCAAGGCTGGACTCCCCTGCTTGGGTTGGTGGCAGACGCTGCACAGCTCCACGAACAATTGTCGGCCGGCGAGTTGGGCTGTCTCCGGCGATACATCGTTTGGGAATTCACGCAGGTACTTGGCTACCAGCGGAGCCCTGGGGCTGGCCTTGCCGAAAACTTGTTCGGCCCGCTGGCGTATGTCCTGCTCAAAATGGTTACGCAATTGGGCCACGATCGACAAGCTGAGACTCTTGGGTTGGATGCGTTGCAGTTCCAACTGTTCGACCAGCAGCCTGGCCGCACCCATCTGCAGTATCGCCGAACACACCGCATCGCGTTCGTCGGCCGAGTATGCCTGCCAACCGTCCAGTAACACGACAGGCACGTTGTTGGACATCAGTTTGGGGCTATGCCGCACCGCAGCGATGCGCAGCGCAGGCAAGGGATCTCGCAACAACTGCCGCAGGCACTGAAGTTCCTCTTCGTGGGACAGCAAGCCACGCCCCATCAAGCTCGACAACGCGATCCGCTCGAACTCAGGAGCGGAGCCATCAAGTAGCCGCCCACGGAGCATGGTTGCCAATGATGGCTGTGTCCTCGTTGGGACGCAGTCGCCAAGGCTCTGTTGTCGAAATGGCTGCTAGCAGCAAAACATCGCTGGGAATGAACTCCTTCCGGGACTGAAGGAGGCTGGTCCGCTGCTTGCTCAACTCTGCTCGGGAGGATGCATTGAGCCGCTGCCATAAACGAGACACACCCGCCAGCGTAGCTTCCAATTGATCACCCGCGTTCCAGCCGTGTTGATCGGCACTGGTCAATATGGCCTGCAAAGCAGCCAGAGATTCCTCTTCACCCATGACCAGGGTCAGGGCCTTTGCAATCCACGCGTCGTCGGCCGATCGCCGCGCAATGGCTTGCAAGCCCTCGGCGGCGTTCAGCTCAGGTAGCAGAGTGGAGGTCAGCACCCACTGCAGATCAACTTGAGGTCCGAGTTGTCGCTCGACGACAGCCTGCAAGGCGGCTGTCAACTCTTCACTCAAGCTGGAAAATTGCTCGGCTAATTCGAGTGAGAAGCGCACGCAAGCGGGTGAATCCGAAGTCAGACCGTGCACCACATCCGCCTGGGTTAACCAACCCTTGGCAGCCAGGCAGCCAAGCGCAGAAACGCGCGTGGCGGCCAAGCTGTCTTCTTGGGATATGCTGCGAACGTGGCTCTCTAGTTCCGAGAAATCGCTTTCGCACAGGGCTTGTACCGCCAGGTCGCGAATGACTCCGTTCTGACTGGCGAGCATGGGTAGCAGATCGTTGGGGGTCTTGCTGAATCCGACAAAGGGTTTGGGCTGAAAATCTTTACGGTGAACGCGATAGATGCGTCCCAGGCCGCTGCCGCTGCGCAGGTCGAGTCGCTCCTGCCAGGCAGTGGGAATCCACTGCGGATGTTCGATCACGCGGCGCACCATGTCGACCACCCATAACGTTCCGTCGGGCGCGTTCACGATCCGCACGGGACGCGACCAGGCATCGGTGGAAGTAAAGAAATCCGCTTCAGCGTCCTGGGGATGTCGCCTGGCGGTGAACGCACTACCACTGCCGTCGAGGTGAATGCGCGCGACCAGGTTGTGCACGGGCTCGCAAATAAACCCGATGGGCGATGGTGGCTGAGTTGGGTGCAGGTCGTCGACGCCTGGCACACGAGCTACGATGCTGCTGCAAGCACTGGTGAAGCGATTTCGCGCAAACTGATCATTGAAACGTTCCACCGTGCGACTGCGAGGAAGCACCGGCGGAGCCGCTGCCGGTTCGAGCAAGTGTTGTTTGGCGCCGCCCGAGACGGAACTGTGCTGCAAATAGCGATCGTCGATGACGAATTGATACATGGGGTAACTATTGGAATTGCCAAACCAATTGCCAAAGGCATCGCGGGCGCGCACGAACTGTGTTTCGCCAGTCGTCTTGCGAATCTGTCCCGTGTCAGGCTTCCAGGCGACATCATGCCCCTCAACTTCATAGATTTCATTGCTGCGCAGGACATGCAAATGCTGAGTCTGGTCGCCCGGGCTGAAGTGTAGCCAACCATCCAGCCCCATTTCGAATCCGCTGGCTCGATGCTGTGGGTTGGCTTCGCCGATTCCGGTCAGCCAGGTTTCGCGGCGGTCCGCAACGCCATCCCCATTGAAGTCCTCCGCATAGATGACATCGGGAGCAGCGATGATCAGCACTCCCTCACGCCACGGAAACACACTGGTCGGGTAAGACAGTCCATCCAGAAAGACGTGAGCTTCATCCAACCTGCCATCCCCATCGGTATCGCGCAGCCATTTCACCCGCCCTCCGCCTGGCGTCCCCAACGGATAATCATGCATTTCAACGACCCACACCTTGCCGTCGATACCAAAGGCGATGTTGACTGGATCGCGCACCAGCGGTTCGGCAGCAACCAACTCAACCTGAAAGCCTTCTGGGACGCGAATCGCCGCTAGGGACTCCTCGGCTGTTAACGGTTTGTCGTCCGCATGCTGTTGTTTTAGTACCTCGTTGACTCGCTGCAGGATCAATTCCTGAGAACCACTTTCCCATCGGCCGGGCTGCAAGTAATAAATCATCGAGGCATCTACTTCATAGCCTCCCTCGTCGCGCATGGCTTCGCTGGCCACATAGGCAAACACGTCATCGCAATAGGCAGCCACCCACGTCTGCTGGCTAGCAATCCGCTGCTCGAGCTTGAATTGGTAATCGGCGACAACCTCGCCGCCTAAGAAGACCCAGGTCAGCTGGTCGCCGAATTGCCAGGTATGGATGGGCATGGGGTAGGATTCGGGTAGCCTGCCCATTTTCTGTTTGACATCCCGCATGTGCTCAGCCCAACGCCGCTCGTTGGGTGATTCACTTTGCAACAGGCTCTGCAGCCGCTCGGCGGTCGGCTGTTCAGGAACCAGGCCCGCGTAGCCAAATTGGGCCTGCGGAAATGTGTCCAGAGCGGCCAATGTCTCCAAGCGGAGAACGGATAACACCGAATCCACCATGGTTGCCGCATGTTGCTCGGCAAACGCATAGCTCTCGCGGGGATTGGGATTGGCATCGGCGCCGCAACCGATGATAGGTAGAAAAACGCTCTCCGCATGTAAGTGCTCCAAGCGGCTGGCCGCCAACCCAGCCCAATCACCGCTGACCTCATTGAAACTCGGGCCAAGCGTGGTGCAGTGGCAGGCGTACATGAAGGCCGCCCCCAAGAGTCTGCCGTCGGGAGCCGTGCAGCGCATGACGCGGACGCGTTGGTCGACCTGCCCGTTGGGCTGTATGCCAAAACCACTCCATTTCCCGTCGTTCAATAGCCTGCGGTTGACGGCAATATTTGCCGTTGCTTCGCCAATCGCCAGTTGAGCATCGGTGCGGGATTCGATCGCGGCCGAGATGGCAGCCTGCACTTGCTGCACCAGTCGCCGCGTGTAGAGCCGCGCTGCCTCGCGCTGTTGCTCCGTCAAAGGCTCACTAAATAAGTTCTCTAGACTGCGGTCCAGGTGAGGCGCCGCATGGCTGTGCGTGCTACTGAGTACCAATTGACTACGTGAAATGCCATGTGTCTCTAGTAGCCAAGCGGCAGTCTCAACGGTGATCGCATTCGTGATGGCGATGCTATCGATGGCTACCAACACCAGGCTGTCGGGGAATTCCTGTTGCGCCTGAGGTGAAATTACCATGGCGCGCACGCTGAGCGGATCCGCAACGCCAACGCTGGACTCGCCGCGACCGGCGTAGCCGCTCAATCGTAGTCCCTGCTCGGGAGTGATGTCGCGTTTGGCAAAGCCCACCCGCCAGGGCTCGGCAGCTGCGCCCCAGTGCACGAGCACAAACCACATAAGCACCCAGTGCACGAGCACAAACCACATAAGTACCCGCTGCACGCGCACAAACCGCTCACCAACCCAGTGCAGCCGCATCCAATCTATTACATTGCAACGCTCAAAGGCCATGTTCCACTCCACGGTGCAGGAACTCCACTGTCTTGGTTAATTGCTGATTGCAGCCTACATGCGAAATTGTTCGTCGGATTCGCTGCGCTCAGCTGTGGCTCGGTTGAGCCAGTTTACGACAAAATGAGCTAGATACACCAAAATGCCCAGCGCAAGAGGGGCGGTGTAAACGAAGAGCGCAAAGGTAACTTGAGCTCTTCGCGCATCGCCGCGATCGATGTCGACATCGGGGCGTCCGAACCATGCATTTAGTTCAGCCGTGATGGCCGGCACGCGAAAGGCGTAGTACAGCAAAATGCCTATGCCCGCGCCGACTACCATCAACAGAAAGATCAGCATGGTGCTAAAGCTCAGCCGCACCGGCTGGCGTTGCATGAAGGGCGATTCGATCGGGCGTTGAGGTTCCATAGACTGGATTGTACGCGTCGGCCTCTAGATATAGAACATGGCCTCTGCCGGGGACTGGAGGCGATTGAGCAAGCTACCGAGCGTCAACTTTTCAAGCATCTCTCGCTGTAAATGGTCTAGTTCCCCCCAAACATCGAGCACTACCCGCGCATGGGTCGAATGGGCGGCAACCTGAGGAGACTGATTGGTCGAGCTACAAAGCGCGTCGATGATCTCGGCGATGGTGATGGAATCGGGTTGGCGTGCCAAGCGGAACCCACCACTGGCCCCGCGGGTACTGGTAATCAAACCAGCCGAACGCAACTGCTGCAGAATCTGCCCTAAGAACTGACTGGGGATCTCCTGTTGGCGGGCAATCACACGGGCCGCTACCTGATCGCTCAGCTCGTATTGTTCCGCCAGGGCCAACATGGCCACCGTCGCGTAATGGGCTTTGATCGGCAACTGCATCAAACGGTCCCGTTCATGCTATATCGAAAGTCAGTCGGAGGAATGCAAGCCACATTCCGTCTTGGCAAACCCGCTCCAACGCCCCGCCCGTTCATCCTCGCCCGGCAATACGCTCCGCGTGCATGGCCAGCATCCAATACTGGTATAGCCCTGGTCATGCAGTGGATTGTACGGCACATTTTCTTTGGTGATCAGCGCCCAGACTTGCTGCTTGGTCCAATTGGCCAAGGGACTGACTTTAACCAATCCAAACTTCTTGTCCCAACCCACAATCGGCGCCTTGGCCCGGTCCTGCGCTCTGGTCGCGGCGAATCGCACTGGCCCAGGCTTCAAAACCCACTGCCGCCTGCTGCAGCACGCGTATCTTGCGATCAAAACAGCAGCGATTGGGATCACTGCGGTACAGCGGACCACCATGGGCGGCCTCGTATTCCTCCACCGTTGATTCTGGTTTCTTTAATTCGACAAGCATCCCATAACGACGCGAGATTTCTTCACGCAACTCGAGGGTCTGCTCGAACTGGTAGCCCGTGTCCAAATTGAAAACCGGTGTTTGCGGGGCAATCTCGGCCAACATATGAATAATGGTCATCCCCTCGGGGCCGAAGGCGGTGGCCATCGTGAATTTTGGCGCATAGCGCTCGATGGCCCATTGCAGAATTTCCTGCGGAGACGCCGACTCGAGCCGATCGCTTTCGGCCGCCAATTCAGCCAACAACTCCGGGGATGGCTGAGGGGGTTGGAACATAGCTGGCGGCGAGGGCTGCTCCAATTCCTCAGGCCGGATGACGCGCAACTGGGGCACGGCATGCGTTTCCACCGAATGATTCATCGCAATTCTCGCTGGAGACCCCACGCTTGTGGTCCTTCCTGGAGTGACAAAGAGCAAACCGATGTGTATATGATACTATTAAGACCAGTATAGTCAAGTATCTTTCGCTTGCTCAAGTATCGTCACATCTGCTGCGATTGCTTTAATGCGCTTAGGCTACGGTTTCCATCCCGGCTGAAACACGAATTGCGGCTCCCGCTTTGGGGACACACCCTCTGCGGGGGACACACCCGCGCGATCTCTCGGGGACACAGCCACGCCGCTTGGCACACGCGTCCCCCTGAGTGGTTCTGCCCTGCCAGAGGGGGCTGTCCTGTCTTGGCCCGCAGCTTGACTGGCGGGGCTCCTCAACTGTGCGCCAATCGCTCCAACCGGTAAAACCGGAGCCGAAGCAGGCTTTCCCAGTTGCGACGTGGCTGTGTCCCCGAAACCAGGAGGCTGTGTCCCCGAAGCCAAAGGCTGTGTCCCCGAAGCTAGGCGGGGTGAGATGTGTGGCATAAGCAGGACCTGTCGAACTCGGCTGGGTAGCAAGACGGTGGGTAGCTTGTAGTTCGTTGCGCCAAGCCTGCAATTCTGGCAACAATGCGTCCGCGGGGATTTCCAATGCCTCGAAAGTCGCTGTCGGTTTCTCGCCTGAGATGAGTTCATCCAAATGCGTCCGCTTGTTAGCCCAGGCTGGAGGATAAACACCTGGTTCGCTGCCCGCCGACGCCAACGGCCAGCCTGTCGAAGGAACGCTATCTGAGCCTGGAGGTGTTGCTGCCGAAGCCCCACCATGGGGTGGCGTTGTCGCGGACGCTGACCAAGGCCAGCCGGAGGTTACTTCCTGCGACAACTCATTCGTCTGACGGAGAAAGGGCCAAGCGAGAATTGTCCCGCATGCCAACGTCAAACCAGCCCAGACGCGGGGACCAAAATATTTTCGATTCATGGCACAGATTTTCGGCTTGGCCAGCCGAATCCCAAAACCCGCCGTGCCACGTCCTTGCGAAAAGCGGTTGAAAGGTTGCAAACTGCGCAGTGAGCCTTCGCTGCGCACGCCTTCACACCAGTCTTTCGGACGATTGGCCATTGGAATCCATAGAACCTGGACTCCATCAGATAAATCCGATTAGCGAAGCGTTGTGGGTAGAATCGCGTTTCGAAATTGCGGCTTGTGTCGCGCAAACCGCTGGCTGAGGTACCGTGGAGGAAGAGAACGGACTCAACACTTGCTGGTCTTGCGTTTTTTTCCTACCCTCCCCAAGCTTTCGATTTTCTGAATGGCTTCGCTCGCCAGAGGAACCTTGCAGGCTGTGTCTCCCATTTCCACTTGGACTGGGCCGATACGCTTTGCTGTCGCTTTGGCTTGTTTTAGCAGCGGCATGACATAGGCTCCAACTGAAATGACAAAGCCATTCATGCAGTACCGCACGCGGTTTGGAGCGCTATGGACCTCGGCTTCGACCCGCTGCAGCAATTCGAGAATCACCTGGAAGTCGAGTGCATCGTCCCGGCAAGTCGCAACAGCCATGGCGTAGGTTGCCCAGCCCGATGTGACGACATGCGTTGGTTTAGCACCCATCCATTTGCTGGCGATGTGGCAGGCTTCGGGATGTTCGGCGGCTACAAAGGGAACGGCATACTCGCTCAACATGTACCACCATGCTGACTTGGCCCACACATCCAGCTGCCTGCGCGTCATCAGCCTGCCGTCAGCCGCCAAACTAGCCAGATACATGGCGTCTGAATTACCCGTGTCCCACAATTGCATCGCCAATTGTTGATCGCCTTTGATCTCCTTTAAGATCTTCTTCAGGTCGCCCACTCGAACACCGAACAGTTCCCCGTGGGCACCGTGTCGGCGATAAGTATTGACTGTCTGAGAGCTGCCCATAGACTCCAGTTTGCTCATTACATCGGCAACTTGCATCAGTTCAGTTCCCATGTCTATCAGAGGAAGATATAACCCTCTTCGCCATGCTGGGTAATATCCAGTCCCTGACGTTCGGCAGTAGCCGTCACACGAATCCCAATCAAGGCGTCGATCAATCGCAGCAAAGCGTAGCTGACCACGCCTGCAAAGACCCAGGTAACAAGCGTTGCCACACACTGACCAATTAGCGTTTGGTAATTGCCCTCGATCAATCCTAACGGCTGACCCTGGTTGGCATCCCAAATGGCTCGCGTGGCAAAAACACCTGTCAGCAAGGCTCCCAAGCTGCCTCCCATTCCGTGCACTCCGAACGCATCTAACGAGTCGTCATAGCGAAACTTCGACTTGATGAAGGAGCAGGAAAAGTAGCACACGACGCCACCAGCGGCTCCCATCAATAAGGCTGACATTAATCCGACATGTCCGGCGGCAGGTGTAATGCAAACCAGCCCGGCAACCGCACCCGAACTGCCTCCCAGTACTGTAGGCTTGCCGCGCAGCCATTCCACAGTCACCCAAGCCAACGCGCCCGCAGCGGCGGCGAAATGTGTTGCTGCGAAAGCGCTTGAGGTCACACCATCCATGGCTAGTTCGCTGCCCGCATTAAAGCCGAACCAACCGAACCACAGCATGGCCGCACCCAGGGCTGTGTAGGTCAGATTGTGCGGAGGCATTGGCTCTCGGCTGTGTCCCAATCGCGGACCGATGACGATTGCCGCCACCAGTGCGGTGACTCCCGAACTGATATGCACCACGGTGCCACCAGCAAAATCCAAGGCGCCACCACCCCAGGCATGAGGCTTTCCGAAAGCCAAGATGCCGCCTCCCCACACCCAGTGAGCCAGCGGGCAATAAACCAGTGTGCCCCACAAGATCGAAAACAGTACCATCGCACTGAATTTCATTCGTTCAGCAAAGGCACCGCAAATCAAGGCAGGCGTGATGATGAAAAACATGCCTTGAAAAAGCATATGCGTCAGTCGCGGCAGCATGGTACTAAACATCGGCGTGATGGGTTCCCCCAATTCCGTGCTCCACTGACGAGCTACGTCATGCATCAGCAGGTAATCCAGATTGCCGATATAGGCTCCATCCCCGCCAAAGGCCAGCGAGTATCCGTATAGGGCCCAAAGGACCGTCATCAGACCCATCAGGAAAATGCACTGCATCAGAACGCTCAGTACATTTTTCTTGCGAACTAAACCGCCGTAGAACATGGCGAGGCCCGGCGCGGTCATGAACAGCACCAGGGCACAGCAAACCAGCATCCACGCATTGTGCGCGGCCGATTCAGGCCCGGCCAAATAGGCATCGGTCTGAAAGCCCGCCGGAATCTGAGCCGCAACCTCGATTTGCTGGTTGTCGGTAGTTCCAATAATCAGTTCATCGCCAGCCGCGACCGCGGAATTCGCCGCTTCCTCCGTCGCCAGCTCCTGAGCTGTTGCCGCTGAACTACTGGTGTAGGCAACCGTAAATGCAACCAGAAACCCTAGACTCCATACCCGAAGAGCGGAAAGAGGTTGCGAGGTCACGGCATGGACTCCAGGCAAAGGTGATATGATTCGCGATGAGCGGGGCATTCTCCAGTGGCAACTTGCACAGCGCTGCAATAGTGCAGCCCGCCAGTAGGGCTGCCAAGCCAATTCTGTCAGCAATGAACTGGACACAAATTTACTCTATATCCCGCACGACTACAGCCCCTGAAGCGTGAGTAGCTGAATGGCAGGAAGGATCAGCGGCAGGTGCGCGATTCGCGCACGACGCACTCGTTGATTCAGGCGAGGGCCCCGCAGCGACCCTGGCTTAGTCTTCATTGGCAAGCAGTGGCAGCTGGCTTGCAGAGACAACCCAACCACGGCAACTGCTAGCTCCGCAACGGCAGCCAATGGCTACGTCCGCTGCCCAGCCATAATCAATCGTCAATTCACTGCCCTTTTCAATATTCACCAGAGCATGTACAGCCAAGCATCGCTCCGGCGAGTCTTCAAACTCCCAGATCACTAATTCGCAGTTGGGTTCGCAGCTGTGATTCAGGAAGCGAAAGGGCGGTCCCGGCTCAAGGCTAGTGTGTTGATCCAATGCGATGCAGTAGTCGGAACCGTAATCCGCATCATGAATCAGCTCACCGAGCACTTTTCCGATCTCTTGGTTGGCAGAGAAGTTGGCCGCGGCAAATAGCGACCTTGCCCAATCGATTCCTGCGAATCTCCACGCGAGGCAATTCCATGCTGAGTTGGTCCTACAGTTTCGGCTCTGTCCCGCACAAAGGGCTGACCCTCAATAACGTCGTCGACTGCAATAATAAATTCGACTCGCCTCCAAAGGTCAATCCCCTTCTCAGGCACAGCCTAATACCAACCCTGCGATAAGGGCTTGATAACGACTTCGGGGACATGCACCTTGGCGGGTAGGGCAATAATGGCCACGACCAACTCGTGCCACATCGTCCGGCTGCAGGATGCGTTGCTTGTGTTCCTCGCTAACCGGTGTCGGTCGATTGGCCAGGATCGGCGTATTGACTTCACCCGGATAGACGTTGGTCACGCGGACGCCGTCCTCGGCAACTTCATTGGCAACGCAGGTGCCAAGCGCCGTCATCGCAAACTTGCTGGCCGAGTAGGCGATTCCGCCTAGAGCGATGGCCCGCTTGCCAGCGATCGACGAGATATTGACGATCGTGCCCGACTTGCGTTCCCGCATGCCTGGCAGCACCGCGTGCATGCAGTTGTAGCCCCCGTTGCATTGATGGCCATGATCTGATCCCACTGCTCTGGCGTCATTTCGGCCATACTGCGATTCTTGATGTTGCCCCCGGCCGCGTTCACCATGATGTCGATCGCCCAAGTTGGCTGGTAGCCCAATCAAAGAACACGTTGGTGCTCTGCCGGTCGCTAACATCGATCTCGTGGACGAGCATCGCCGTCCCCTGGGCCGCCGCTTCCAATACCTTCAGTCGACGTCCGCCGATGGCTACCTCTGCTCCGGCCTCGCCGGCCACGAGTGCAATCGCTCGGCCAATGCCCGTGCCGCCGCCGACGACCACGATTTTTTTCCCTGGAATGTTCCCATGCTCTGCTCTTTCGTTGGTGGTAAACGCGAAAAGGCATACGCCGACGATCCCCGTCTGTACAGCTCACCGTCGGCAGCGCTTTTCTATGGGGACATGCCTCGACTGCGAGCATGTTTCGACAGGCGTATGACACAAGCCTCCACTGCGAGATGCCAGTGGCGAGTCGCGGGTTGCCACCGTATGAGCGACTCTGCCCCGGGTCTGCTCCCCGAAAGCGGCGAGGGAGGCCAGGAGCGAGAGCCCCGCCCTCGTTGAACGGAATCCTACACATTAGCCTGCCGTCTGTCAGGCTGCTCCTGGACCCTTAAAGTGCTCCGGTGAGTTTGATGTTCCTTGCCGGATGGTGGTTGGGACTTGGCGGTGGTTCCACCAACCTAAGACAGTTTGCCCAGGTATTCCCGAGGCCAAGGCTCGGAAGGAGCTACAGGGGCTCGCTTGACGAAAGGTGTACACTGACCAATAATCGAATCATCAATTCAATCATCCGGATGGACGGATGGATGCGATTGCGGGAGTCTCTCAGGGCTTATTTTCGTAGCGCGCCGAGACTCCTGACTCCATCGCGAATCTCTTGGAATGACTGCATGGCAACCACGGCTTCCACTGAGTGGCTGCAAACCTTGGCGGACGCGACGCGGGTTCGTTTGCTGCTATTGCTGGCAGGGCAGGAGTTGAGCGTCTCGGAACTGTGCGCGATCGTGCAGATGCCACAGAGTACGGTCAGTCGCCATTTAGAAGCTGCTGGCTGCTGACGGCTGGGTGTCCAGTCGCAAAGACGGGACCAATCACCTTACCGCAGCAACTCCAAAGACTGGGATGCGTCGCGGCAGGGACTATGGGATTGGGTTCGACAGCAGGCCGACTCACCCAGCATCCTGCTGGACCAACAACGTCTGGACGGTGTGCTGCAGGCGAGGTCGCGAAGCGAAGCCTTTTTTTCGTCGACTGCGGCCAAGTGGGATCATCTGCGGGTTGAACTGTTTGGACAGCAGTTGGATGCATTCACCCTGGCGGCGACTCTACCCTGTGACGCTGTGGTGGGTGAGTTGGGCTGCGGTTCGGCTCCCCTCTGTCAGCTGATTTCCCCCTTTGTGCGGCAAGCGGTGGCGATCGACAATTCCGAGCCCATGTTAGCTGCAGCCAGGCATCGGCTATCGGGTCTGGACAATGTGCGCTTGGAACAGGCTGCGTTGACCGCGTTGCCTCTGGATGACGCGTCGCTGGATGCCGCCTGGTTGGTGCTGGTGTTGCCCTACATCGATGTCCCGGTTGATGTGCTGTGCGAAGCGCGACGCGTACTTAAACCCGGATGCGCCGCTGGTAACGATTGACTTGCTGCCACATGATCGCACGGCCTATCGGCAGGAGATGGGCCACGTGCGGCTAGGCACTGATCCAGACGAATTCCAAGCCTGGCTTAAGGAAGCTGGCCTCAAACTGCGGCGATACCATGCCCTGCCGCCCGACCCGACTGCCAAGGGACCTGCCCTGTTCGCGGCAGTCAGCCATTATTAACGTGGGCTAAAACAGACATCTTTTTCAAGAGACTACCTGAGGACTGAAAGTCGAAACTCTCAAGTTGCTCAGGTGTACTTTCGATTCTAAATCATCCACAGGAGTTAAGTATGAGTACCGTTGCTAGTCCCCAATCAGCCGGCAAGTCGGCAGCAGCCCGTCCGACCTTCAAGGTGCGGGCATTTGATCTGCTGGCTGACGGCAAACGTGAGGAAGCCCAAGCGCTGGTCGACCTAGGTCGCAAAGAGATTCATCTGGCCGAAGAAGAAATGCCCGGCCTGATGACCTTGCGCAGCGATTTGGCAAACAGCAGCCCTTGGCTGGTGTCAAGATCATGGGTTCGTTGCACATGACGGTGCAAACCGCCGTGTTGATCGAAACATTGGTCGACCTGGGCGCCGATGTGCGTTGGGTCAGCTGCAATATCTTCTCGACCCAGGATAGTGCGGCCGCCGCGGTCGTCGTCGGACGCGAAGGGACGCTGGACAATCCCAGCGGCACTCCCGTCTTCGCCTGGAAGGGCGAAACGCTGACCGAATATTGGTGGTGCACCGGCGAAGCCCTGGTTTGGCCATGCGGTTCGGGGCCGGACATGATCGTCGACGACGGTGGCGACGCAACCATGCTGATCCACAAAGGCGTTGAGTACGAAGCGGCCGGTGAAGTGCCTGAGTTCGATGCGGAAAACGAACCCGAAGAATGGGGCGTCATTCTCGAGCTGCTGCGGGACGAACTGCAGAAGAATCCCGGCAAATGGACCAAGATGGCCAAGTCCATTCGTGGCGTCAGCGAAGAGACCACCACCGGCGTCGCGCGTCTGTACGAAATGGAACGGGCCGGCAAACTGCTGTTCCCAGCCATCAACGTCAACGACTCGGTCACCAAAGCCAAGTTCGACAACGTCTATGGTTGCCGTCATTCGCTGATCGATGGACTGAACCGCGCAGCCGACGTCATGATGGGCGGCAAAGTAGCCGTGGTCTGCGGATACGGCGATGTGGGTAAGGGCTGTTGCCAGTCGCTGCGTGGCCAAGGCTGCCGCGTGATCGTTACCGAGATCGATCCCATCTGTGCTCTGCAAGCTGCCATGGAAGGCTACGAAGTCAAGACGCTCGAAGACGTCTTGGCCACCGCAGATATCTTCGTCACCACCACGGGTAACAAGGACATCATTACTGTCGAACACATGCGGCAAATGAAGACTGGTGCCATCGTCGGCAATATCGGTCACTTCGACAACGAGATCGATATGGCCGGATTGCACAAGCTCATCAAGGCGGGTAAAGTCGAGCGGATCAACATCAAGCCTCAATTTGATCAATTCAAGTTCAATGATACCGGCCGTACCATCTTGATCCTGGCTGAAGGCCGCTTGCTGAATTTGGGATGTGCTACTGGTCACCCAAGTTTCGTCATGAGCGCCAGCTTCACCAACCAAACCTTGGCACAACTCGAATTGCACGAGAAGCGGGATACCGGCGAATACGAGAACAAGGTCTATGTGCTGCCCAAGCACCTGGACGAAGAAGTGGCTCGACTGCACCTGGGTAAGCTCGGTGTCAAGCTGACCAAGCTGACCCAGTCGCAAGCCGACTACATTGGCGTTCCCGTCGAAGGACCCTACAAGTCTGAGCACTATCGCTACTAAATAGCTGCCGAGAACGCACGCGTAGGCTTGTCAATTTTTTCAGTCCCTTCTCCCATGGGTACTCCAGGGAGAAGGGTTTGGGTTGGGCGTAATGCACCCCGGGGAGGGCCCCTCTCGGCGCGCCGACCCGCTTCGCGTGTGCTCGTCGCTATCTCGAATGTAGCCATCACGCTCCGTCGTGATGGTTGCCACGCAACAACAGGAAGTCATTCTTGACTCGTTCCTTAGCTCGATGAAACTCCTCGAGGTTCCGCTGGGACTGCTCATCGATTTCAACACTTCCAAGCTTGCCGATGGAGTATCGCGGCTGCACTCTTAGCCAGGTCGCCAATCTAGGCCAATGGTGGTTTGGATACAACAATGCCCGAGGGGCGATTTAGTAAATCACTTGGCCCTTAGCAGAACCGGACGCTAACGACGTTCCGGCTAATTCGGCTAGGTTAGCACCGTTCGATAAATTACGGTCCAATTTGTCGGGCGATCAGTCACGACGGAGCGTGATGGCTACATGAAATTGTCGGGCGATCACCTCACGACGGAGCTGATGGCTACATTAATGTGCTCGGGCCCGATCACTCACGACGGAGCGTGCATGGCTACATTACAATTGTCGGGCGATCATCACGACGGATGCGTGATGGCTGCATTAAATTCTTAGCAATTTCCCCATTAGCTCTCCGCGCCCAGCATCGTTGCGACCGATGGGGCGTAGTCCCTGGCCGGCGACCTGCTGCAAAGAGTCGCCCAGCTCGGTGCGGTAAACCTCTGCCAGTTCAGATAGCCGAGCCACCACCTCAGGATAACTTTCGGCTACGTTACGAGACTCGCTGGGATCTGTCGACAGATCAACCAGCGAGAGCGGCAGCTGCGCTACGCGATAGCCGTGACGACTGGCGATGCCTTCGACGCCACTTTCGGTAATGGATTTCGGTTGCAATTCACCCCAGCCGGCGGGCTTGCCGTCGCTTCGAGTTGGATCGCGGACGGTCAAGTACTTATGCGGGAAATGCAATTTCCACTTTCCCGCTCGAATGGCATGCAGCTCGGTACCGCTGTAGAAGACGTAGCTCTCTTGCGGTCCGAGAGTATCTTGACCCGTTAGCACGCGACTGATGTCGAGACCATCGATGGCCTGCTTGGGCAGCGGAGCGCCCGTCCAGTTGCATAGCGTGGGTAACAAGTCGATGGTCATCAAAGGCACGTCGCATACTCTGTCGGCTGGAATCTTCCCCGGCCAGCGCATGATCGTCGGTACGCGCACGCCACCTTCGAAGGTGGTCAATTTGCCCTCGCGTAACTCGCCGGCACTGCCCGCATGGCTACCGTAGCTCAGGAATGGTCCGTTGTCGCTACTGAAAATAACCAATGTGTTGTTGGCGATGCCATGTTTATCCAGGGCGGCCATGATCTCCCCAACGGACCAGTCAATCTCTTGGATGACATCTCCATACAATCCGTTTGTGGACTTGCCCAGGAATTCTGGAGAGGCAAAGATGGGAACGTGAGGCATGATGTGCGGAAGGTACAAGAAGAAAGGCTGTCGGCCATCCCCCGAGCCATGCTTGGCAATAAAGGACACCGCCCGCTCGGTCAATCGTCGCGTGAACTGCGCTTGATCTGCGTCCGTTTCGACAATCTGTCTTCCGTCGTACCAGGGCAGAGGCGGCATCGAATCTGCCAAGACGGGGTGATATTTTGAATTGTCATTGGAGTAAGGAATGCCCAGCCATTCGTCAAAGCCATTCTCCAGCGGGCTAAAGTAAGGAGGTAGTCCCAGATGCCATTTTCCAAAGATGGCCGTCGCATAACCCGCCTCCCGCAATAGCTCGGGCAGCAAGTGTTCATCCGGGTGGATGCCCGTGGGGCTGGTGTGATTGAGAGCGCCCGCCATGCCAACCCGATTGGCATAACAACCAGTCAGCAAGGCTGCGCGCGAGGCGCTGCATACGGCTTGGGCAACGTAGAAATCGCGTAAAGCGCGTACCGTCCGCGGCCAGGGCGTCCAGGTGTGGGGTGAGGTTCGGGGTTTCGTTAAAACAAGCCAAGTCCCCATAGCCCAAGTCATCGGTGAAAATAAGCACGATGTTCGGTTGACCGGCCGTTGATTGATCGGCAGCGGTCAGGCCTGCGATCAGCAGCCATGACGCAAGTGCCGTCAAGTAAAACGGACTAGGCTTTGTCGCAAAAGGGGTCTGACCCTTTGGAGGCGAGTCGAATTTGCACCTGTTTTTGGCCTCGCCGGAGAGGGTCAGACCCCTTTTGAGACAAAGGCTAGGCTTGCCCAGCATCGTGCAGCGATGTTGAATCGCTCGCGGGGCGTAGCGAAGAAATGAGAAAATGTTGGACTGATGCATGCCTTCTGCCTTGCAAGTGTCGTTCGAACGCGCGATGGGTACCCAACATCTTAACCCAACTATCGGGCGACTTCGGCTGCCCCTTCTGTTAGAATCTTTAGTCTTTAGTAAGAAGGAAACAACATGCAAACGCGACGACTGGGTACGTCAAGCTTAGAACTCACCCGCATTGGTTTCGGATCCTGGGCGATTGGCGGCGGGGATTGGCAATTTGGCTGGGGAGATCAAGACCAGCAGGCAGCCATTGATGCGATCTTGGCGGCACTGGACGCAGGCATGAACTGGATCGACACGGCAGCGGTCTACGGCGGTGGCCGCTCAGAAGAAATTGTCGGCCAAGCGCTCCAGCAATTGGGCGGCAGGCCACGGCCCATCATCGCGACCAAGTGCGGACGCGTCATGCGCGATCCCCAAACCATTGACAAGATCCTGAAACGCGAAAGCATCATCGCCGAATGCGAGGGCAGCTTAATTCGCTTGGGCGTGGACTGCATCGATCTGTATCAATTGCATTGGCCCGAGCCGGATGCCGACATCGAAGAGGGCTGGGCGACGCTGGTGGAACTTAAGCAACAAGGCAAAGTTCGCGAAATCGGTGTTTCCAACCACAGTGTGTCCCAGATGCAGCGTCTGCAGGCGATCCACCCCATCGCGTCCCTGCAGCCGCCTTACAGCATGTTGAAACGCGACATCGAGGCCGAAATCTTGCCCTACTGCTCCGCACAGCAAATCGGAGTTGTGTGCTATAGCCCCATGCAGAAAGGGCTGTTGACGGGCAAGTTCACCCTGGAACGTGCCAGGAGTCTGTCCGCTAAAGACCACCGCACCAGGGACCCTCAATTTCAGTCACCGAACATAGAGGTTCACCTGGGATTGGTCGAATGCCTGCAGCCCATTGCTGCACAGAACGGCAGAAGTTTAGCAGAGCTGGCCATTGCTTGGGTCCTGCAGCGGGCGGAGATAACGGCCGCCATTGTTGGAGCTCGCCATCCTGCCCAGGTTGACGAGATTGCCAGCGCAGCGGACTGGCAGCTCTCCGGCGACGAGATGCAGACCATCGAACAGTTGTTGGCCGGCCATCGGCAAGCATCGTTGCGTCCCAATCTAGCTTAACTAATCATTAACGCAAAGTTCTGCCCCCTTGAGTCCAGTTTCGAAAAGGGTGGGACCTCTCTGGGCGCAGTAGTCGTTGTGGGTTTCGTGTGAACTTCGCCATGGGCTCAGTCCCTTTTCTTAAATTGTCAAACCCATTCTTGAAGCTGTTTCTTAGCCTAAGTGACATAGCCTAGATTCACATTGCCGCGGCCTTGGGATCGCCTCAATGAAGATCGCGCTTGGCTGCATGTTAAGTTTGCATGAAGACCGCAGGGAAGCGACTAGCAACTATTGTCAGTCGAGGATTGATCGTGAGAATCACTGCGAAGTTAGACAGGAGTTGCCATGGGGCGCAAGCACCAGCTCACGATGATCACTACGCCTGCACGAGGCAAAGTTTCAAAAATGCATGTTCACACCTTCACATGCGAGCCCGACGCTATCGGCCAAGCATTTTGCAAGCCAGCTATCCTGCGCGACGGGCTGCTTTTACCTTGATCGAGCTCTTGGCAGTGATTGCCATTATCGGAATTTTGGTTGGCTTGCTGGTGCCCGCTATCAATTTGGCTCGCTCGGCGGCCCGATCCGCCCAATGTCAAAACAACTTGCGGCAGCTGGGTATGGGGCTACAAGCGATCGCTACTTCAGGCCGAAAGTCCAATTTTTGCACCGGCAATTTTGATTGGGAGTCCGATGGAGCCGTGACGGATGTTGGCTGGGTTGCCGACCTGGTCAACAACGGCGTCTTGCCCGGCGAATTGATGTGTCCCAATAACCAGTCGCAGGGGTCGATTACGCTTGAAAGCGTCTTGTTGCGCACCGTTCCATCGGGGGTGGTTTGCGGAATTGATCCAGCTGGTAAGCGAGCTCAGGCTTTGCCGGACGGCACGTTGCTGAAGGGGATTTGCCGCGAAATCATCGAGTCCAACATTCCTCCAGGCAGTCGGGCTGCCTTGGTCAGCAATCAAATGATAGCCAAGGGGTACAACACGAATTATGGTGCCAGTTGGTTTATGGTGCGTAGCGAAATGCTGCTCAACCCGGTAACGGGTAATCCGCAGCCCAAGAATGCCAGTTGCAGCAACAGCCTTTACAGTCTGAACACAACCTACGGTCCGTTGGATCTCACCAGGATTGCCAACTCGGGGCTCTCCAGCACCACGATCCCCTTGTTGGGTGACGTCAGATTTCAGGGTTTGCTGAGTCAAGATTTGGGTGACGGATTATCAGCGGGTTCTACCTTGGCGACCAATATGTTTGGAGGTCCGGCTACTTGGAATTCAGGCACGGGGGACGTCATCGCCAACCCCAAGCCGAATGCCAGCGGCCAGGCTGGTGCCAATGGCTGGTGGGCGTTTTGGAATCGAAATAGTCTGCAGGACTACCGAGCCTTGGATCCATTGCATCGGGGCAATTGCAACGTGTTGATGGCGGACGGTTCGGTGCAGTCGTTCTATGACGCCAACAAGGATGGATATCTGAATAACGGATTTCCACAGAATGCTGAATTCCGCGACAACGCGGTTGAAGTTGTACCGGCGGCTCTGTTTAGCGGCTACAGTCTTTCGACACCGCTGAAGTAATTATCGTTCTCGTATTGGCTGGCCACCGGTAGCAGCCATCTCTACTCGTCACGTTGGAGGGACAGAAAAGGAAAAAATAAATTCGCGGCTTGAGAAGTACTGTCTGCAATGGCCAGCCATTCAGGCTTTGATCACGCCACTGAATCACCCAGCACTCGCGGCCATTGTGCCCCTTGAAGTGCAGGTTGATTAGACGACCCGCTATGAGGGAGAAGTGGAAAAACCGGAAAACGCCAAGTCAGTGTGCGACCGATGTGGGCTTCCCGGCTTTCCCAAAAAACCAAATCTATCAACTCCATTCTGGATATTTTGCATTTCGGTTGTCAACACCGATGCCTGCTCCAGCAGAGTCAATCAAGGAAATTTGTTGAAATGAAAAAGACTTTTGGAATGGCCGGGCGTCCGGCTTTTACGCTGATCGAACTCTTGGTTGTGATCGGCATCATTGGAATTCTGGCTGCCATGTTGCTGCCGGCTGTCAATCGCGCCCGCGAAGCGGCTCGCGACGCAACTTGCAAGAATAACCTGCGCCAAATCGGACTCGGCATTGCCCTGTTCTCCGACAAGGATCCCGAAAAGCGTTTGTGCTCGGGTGCTTACGACTATCGTCGCGACGGTTGCCCGGACCAAGTGGGTTGGGTTGCCGACGTGGTCAACATTGGTGGTGGTGATGTCAACAATATGCGTTGCCCCAGCAATCCAATTCGTGGTTCGGAAAAGCTCAACGACTTGTTGGGCGGCAGCACCAACAGCGGTAAAGACGGCGGTCCAGCCAAATCAACTTGCTCGTGGTGCTTGCCCGGGCCTGGTGGCTGGTGACGGTCTGTATGTGGGTGCCAATTTCTTGGCCAAGGGCTACGGCACCAACTATGCCTCCAGCTGGCACATGGTTCGTGGTGGACTTAAGTTGGCCGGTTTAAACAGTGCGGCCATCACTCCGATCAACTGCAACAATGCCAAGGGACTGGCTGGGTTCCACTGGCCCGCTCAAGCGCCGCATTTTGGAGACAGGCCCAGTTGATTCCAGCCGCGTAGCCCTGTTGGGTGACGCCTCGGCTGGTGATATCAACGAGGGTTTGGCCTTAGCCGAGATCTACTACCTAGACGCCAACAATCGTAAGGTTGTGTTCATCAATCAAGGTGAATTGATGGGCGAGTCCTTCAATGATGGTCCTGCACAATTGGATGCCGGCGGAGTTGGTATCTCGATCCTGGCCGATTTTGTATCGGCTCCCAACTTGGCCCTGCAACTGCAAGCCGAAATGGCCGGTGGCGAGCCAGCTGCCAGCCCCAATTGGACTTGGCTGCAAGATACCCGCGACTGGTCGGCCGTTCACGGCAATGGAACGGGTTCTTGCAACATGCTGTTTGCTGACGGTTCGGTTCGCGAGTACTCCGATCAGAATCAAGACAAGTACTTGAATCCTGGTTTCCAACTGAATCCTGCCACGCCAAACTTGGCCCAAAACGTTGGCTACACCGATGGTTTGGTCGAATTGCCCAATCGTGAAGTCTACAACGGCATTTTCTTGCAAGGCTTCGGCAAGGCTACCAAGTTTGAAAAGTAGGCCTGGCTTGCTGCTAGAAATCTAAAACTTCAATCGTGGTGGCAGGCCTGGTCCTGCCACCATGATTGCTTTGATCTACTGTCCGTTGACTTGAAGCACAATCCATGAAGCTCTTCGCCATCTTCCTGTCCGTCCTGTTTGTATTCTGCCTGGGCCTGTTTCTCCTGACACGTGGAGTCACGGAAAAGCCTGCTGTTCGCCCTGGTCAAGAGGAGGCGTACGCCGCCGCTCGCGAGCTGCTGTTGCAGCCCACACCGAATATCGAAGACGATAAATTGCCCCGCGCGGTCTGTGTGGAGAGTTCCTTTGACTTTGGCCTGATGGCTCCTGGCAGCGAGGGATCGCACAGCTTTGAAATAACCAATGCCGGCGATGCCGACTTGATCTTGCGGGATGGTGGAACCAGCTGCAAATGCACCATGACGGACATGGGCATTGTGAAGCTGCCGCCCGGGACCTCACACACTATCCAATTGAAATGGGCCATCCAAGATGCTCAATCCGAGTTTGCTCAATATGCGCTGGTGAAGACCAATGACCCTCATCAATTAGAAATACAACTGGGTGTGCGAGGCCAGGTGGGTACTTGGCTGGGTTCCAATTTGGAGGCATTGCAGTTTGACAGGTTGATTCAGTCGTCGAAGGATACCAAGGAGTTTGAGGTTTTCTCCACACAGCTAGCCGGTTTCGAGCTGCAGCGTTGGGAGGCATCTTCCGAATTGATTCAACTCGAGGACTTGGGTGCGTCGCAGCCTGAGGGCGATAAGAAGCACGTGCATCGCTTCCGACTCAAGGTGCAGGCCCCAGATTCACTCGGGGCCCGCGCGGAGACCGTACGCATTTACATGAATGGGCCGCCGCCGGACAGTCATCAGCTGACCGCCAAAGCCTTGCAACCCGACGGGACTTGGTTGGTCGAGGTGCCCGTGTATCTGGATGTGCTCAGAAAGCTGAGCCTCTACGGTCCGAGCATTACCGATGATGGCCGAATCGATCTGGGCAAGACCTTGGCCAGTCAAAGCGCCGGTCGCAGTTGGGTTTTGCTGGGCAGGATCCGCGGTGCCAAGACCACCGCTCCCGTGACTGCCAAACTTTCCGGTATCCCTGAGTTGTCGGTCGAGGTGGTTCCGTTGGCAAGCCGCGAGTTCGAAGAATCTTTCCGCTTGGTGATGCGCAGCAGCGACAAAATGAGGGCGGGAATTTACGACCATGAGACCGCGGGTACGCTGGTCATCGAAGCTCCAGGAATTGAGGGCGAGGAACGCATTGAAATGACGGTTAACTTGGATGTCTTGGCCGATCAGATTTCGGCCACGCTGTAGTGCATGGCCAGGCTGCCCGACGTTTCAGTTACACAGTGTTTGTTTCAGCTACACAGTGTTTGGTTTCAGTTACACAGTGTTTCAATGACACAGTGTTCCTGGACAGCGTGTCGCCGATGCACCACTCTCGAGAAAGGACTCCGGCGACGACTCTCTGAAAACCAAGTTGAGATGAAGGGCTGAAAGATGAACAAGACCGTCCCCAAGAATGCGGCTATTTTTAATTGCGGTAATTGTGGTAGTGGCATCGATTTGAACGGTCAGTACTGCGCGGGTTGTGGGCAGCCCTTATGGCATAGCTGTGTGTGCGGCACGCGGGCCCTGCTGACCCAACCCTTCTGCGATTCATGTGGGGCGAACCTACATGAAAAGTTTCAAACTCGCCGGAATCACTTCCAGAATATTGTTACCCGCTGCGAAGAATTGCGACACAGGGGCAAATACCAGGAGGCGATTCACATGGCACAGGGAGCCTGCAAGGCTCCCGACTATCGCTTCCAGGACTTGGCCGAACAGGCTCAGCGGCACGTCGCGGAGATGTCGGCCGAGATAGAGCATTGGGCAGCAGAGATCGACCAGCTGCAGCCTCGTATCGATCGCTACCTGGACGAATGCCGATATGAAGATGTCGTCGCCCTTCTATCGCCCATTCCCATCGGCGCCATGCCGGGCGAATTGGCTGCGGTGCTGGAAAGCTGCAGAGCCAAGGCGGCTTCGGTCAGTGCACATCGCGCTGAGTTGGAGCAGGCGTTGCAGGGCAAGCACTATCACTTGGCCCTGACCTGCCTGACGCGCCTGCTGGAACTGAAACCCAACGATGCCAAGTACCACGCGCTGACCAAGCAATTGACCAGCAAGGTCCTTGAGCGGGCCACCCAATATCGCCAGAAGTTGCAGTTCTCGAAAGCCATCGAGTTGCTGCATTGCGTACCCTGGCATTGCCAAGACTCCAAGTACTTGAACCTGCTGGCTGCCTGCGAAGAAACCGTGTTGTTGCGGCAACTGGTTGCCAAGAGCGTATTCATGGAACCCACGCTGGCGGCTGTGCTCGATCGGCTGCAGCAGGTAACGGGTACCGATCCATCCATTGAAAAACTCCGCCAGCGGCAGCAGGCGATCGGGCGCCAGGCGAACACCAGCGGTCTCTGGCCCGAGTGGACAAAACCTGGAACCACTATCCTGGGAGTAGCCATTAAACCGATGGGTCTTCCCTCGAGCGGTTTTGGTGCTTTACCCAAATGCATGCTGGAACGAGGCAGTCAATTCTGGGTAGCCCTGGGTTTGGCTATCCAAGCGGCCCGCAATCTGATGCCCGCTGGAGACTTGCTCCAGGACAGCCGCTCCAAGGGTGTGATTGGCATGTTAGCGGGAGGCGGCTCAAAGACTCGCCGGGTCGGCTGGGGAATCGACATTGGTGATTCGAGCATCAAGGCGGTCAAGATCCGCTATGCCAACGACGGAGTTGCCCCGCAGGTCGAGTTCGCGCGACTCATCGAATTCGACTTTAAAGCCGGGGCGCAACGCACACCGCCCAAGGAAGCGATCGTGTCAGGCTTGGCCAAACTACTGTCAGAGGTCCAACTCAGCGGCGAACGCGTGTTCGTTAATTACCCGGCCAGCGAACTCATATCGCGTTACTTGTCACTACCTCCCCATGCGGCCCCGAATAAACTGCGCGACTTCCTGATGCAGGATGCACAAGCGCACATTCCAATCGATTTAAAGTCGTTGTTGACTGCCTACCATATCAGCAACTACAGCAAGCAGGATAGCTCATCGCCCTCGGCCGTATTGGTAGCCACCCGGAAACTGGAATTGGAGTTGCGGAAGGCGGTTGTGGAGAGTGCAGGTCTGAAGATTAGCGGCATTCTGCCTGAGCCATTTGCAATGTGGAATGCGTGGCAGACTATCTTGCAGAGCATCAAGCCAGGCTCCTCGGCGAATCCTCAAGAGACCAGCTCTCCAGAGGACAGTTATGCTGCCGATTTGCTGGTTGACGTTGGTCGCAACCGGACCAATCTGGTCATCTGTCATTCCAAAGGCCTGTGGCAACGCACGATTGACTGGGGTACCGAATCGTTGAACACGGCCCTGGCCAAGAAATTGCAACTCACGCAATCGGAAGCGGACGTCCTTCGCCGCGCGCCGCTGCGGGCCAAACAGCTGCAGCCTTTGATCGAAGCCATGCAGTTGGCCTGCCAAGGACCCAAGCGTGAATTCGAGCGCTCCGACTACGTTGCCCGCGAGACCATCGCCAGCAGTCGACTCCGCCGAGCTGTGCTCGTGGGCGGTGGGGCCTACCAACCCTTTATTGGCAGTTGGTTCAACGGTGCCGACTTTCTGCAATCACTCGGCCCGACCCGCCCCAATGCCGCTCCGGAAACGGCAGCCAATAGCTAAACGGGTGCACCGGTCGGACTGCCGGGCCACTTACTACTAGGTTCGTGCATGACAAAGTTTCCAAAGTCGCCTTTCGCTCCCGCGAAAGCCTGAACACCAACGATCGTGAGACTTTCGCGGGAGCGAAAGGCGACAGAACAGGTTGGAAACATCAGCCGTTTTGGCGTTAGCCACGGTTTTTTCAAATACAACCGTGGCTAACGCCAAAACGGCTAATCCTAAAATTAAGCTGTGACAAAGTACTAGTTAGACCATGGTATAATAGTCAGCTGTTTGGGCAGGCTTTAGTCTAAGATCTCGAAGTGCTTCAAGGTGAAGCCAGCATTTTTGCCGCGGCAACTGGCCGGAATTACGTAGAGGCTGTTTCCCTTTTTGTCTTAAGATAACTGCTCTGCGCGTCTAGAAATCGCTTCGGGGGTCGGCCAGCGGCCACATCGAACTGGCTTTCAAGGGTGATGGAATCTTGGGCAAACAGGCCATGGTACGCTCAGCTTGCAAAATCTGCAAACCCGATATCCAATTGCGCTGGTTTTCCGTTCTCAATTGCCGACGCGTAGTTTTGTGCAAGTTCCTTTGTGCCGCTGAGTTTTTCACCCGGAGAAATAGCAATGTTCAAACTCGCCTGGTGCTCGTGCGCCGTGTTGAGTGCGTTCGTCCTCAGTGCTACGGTGCTGGTCGCTCAAGATCAGATTCCAACCAAGGATGGGGTGGCGCAGAAGTTTGACCATCCGCATTTTTCTCCTTATGCAGGCCGCAGTTACCCAACCAAGGTCCTGTGGGGTGATACGCATTTGCATACGGCTGTTTCGGTGGATGCTGGCACCATGTGTCGACTGGGTCAGGAAGAAGCCTTTCGGTTCGCCCGTGGCGAGGAGGTGACGTCGACGGGCGGCTTGCAAGCCAAATTGTCTCGGCCTCTCGATTTCGTGGTCATTTCCGACCATGCCGAAATGTACGGGCTGATGCCCCAACTGTTGAGCGGCGATCCGGACATCCTGGCTTCTGAAAAAGGGCGTCGCTGGCACAGCATGATCATGACCGGCGACCGGGATCAGATTTTCAATGCGGCCATGGAGATCATCAGCACGCTGAAAGACACCGAGCCACCGATCGCAAGCGAGAAAGTGGTCCGCAAGGCTTGGCAGAACTACACGGCACTCGCGGACAGGTACAACGAACCGGGGCGTTTCACGGCGCTCATCGGGTACGAGTACACGACCCGCGGCGGCTTTAACTTGCACCGCAACGTGATCTTTCGTGGTGATGCAAGTGTCGCTAATCGGATGCTTCCCTTCTCCCAATACGACAGCCAGAATCCTGAAGATCTGTGGAGGGCACTGGCGAAGTTTCAGGAGGAAACAGGCGGCGAAGTGCTGACGATCCCTCACAACGGTAACCTCAGTAACGGTCGCATGTTCTCCGTCCTCACCAACGATGGCAATCCCTTGACGCGGGAAATTGCCGAGCTGCGGGCCCGCATGGAGCCACTGATCGAGGCTACGCAGATCAAGGGCGATGGCGAAGCGCATCCCTTTCTCTCGCCGAACGATGAATTCGCCGACTACGAAACCTGGGATAAGGCCAATCTAGACGGTTCCGAATTAAAATCCAAAGACATGCTGCAGTATGAATACGCCCGCTCGGGCATCCGCATCGGCTTGCAGTTGGAAAAGAAATTGGGCGTCAATCCCTTCAAGTTCGGGATGATCGGCAGTACCGACGTCCACACCGGGTTGGCGGCCGTGGAGGAAGATAACTTCTTCGGAAAGCATTCGGGTGTCGAGCCCGAACCCAATCGCTGGGAACACGAGGTCATCCGCTCGCCGGTCGACCCCAGTTTAACGATTCTCGGCTGGCAGCAGGCTTCTTCCGGCTATGCGGCAGTCTGGGCGACCGAGAATACTCGGGAAGCGATCTTCGATGCGATGCAGCGCAAGGAAGCCTACGCCACCACTGGTTCGCGGATGATGGTTCGCTTTTTCGGCGGTTGGGACTTCAACAGCGATGACGCCAACACGCGGCAGCCAGCTATTGCGGGCTACGCGAAAGGCGTGCCGATGGGTGGAGATCTCAGCTCGGCGCCGCAAGGTAAGGCACCCACGTTTCTCGTCGCGGCTCTCAAGGATCCTTACAGCGGAAATCTGGACCGCATTCAAATCGTCAAGGGTTGGCTCAATGCCGACGGTTCTACCTCGGAAAAGATTTACGACGTGGCTGTATCTGGTGGACGCCAAATCGGAGCCGACGGTCGTTGCAAACAACCAGTCGGAAATACGGTCGACGTCAAGAATGCTACTTGGAAAAACAGCATCGGTTCACCAGAATTGATCACCGTTTGGAAGGACCCCGAATTCGACAGTCGACAAGGCGCTTTTTACTACGCCCGCGTGATGGAAATCCCGACGCCACGCTGGACGGCCTACGAAGCAAAACGCTTCAACCTTCAGCTTCCTGCGGAAGTCCCGATGACGACTCAGG
>CAVPPY010000005.1:0-10709 GCA_963707245.1 Pirellulaceae bacterium | reverse complement strand
AATGCCTGCGGCCGCTACGGCGCACCCCTGGGTGGGAGATATTCGGCGGGCTGGACTGATGCTGGGCGTCGAGTTGGTGGCCGACAAGGCCATGCAAGCCGGATTTGCCTGGACGGAACGACGGGGACATCAGGTGTGCCAGGCAGCCATGACGAAAGGTGTTTGGCTGCGGCCGCTGGGGAATGTCATTGTAGTCATGCCACCGCTGTGCTCGACAGAAGAGCACATGCGGTTGATTGCCCAGGCCCTGACCTTCGGCATTGAGCAGTTGTACGCCAAGGCAAGATCAGCTCACTGCTTGGTCTGTACTGTACAGCCGTGGACTTTGAGCCAATCCGAAAAGGGGTCAGGCCCTCTCCGGCGACGCCAAAAAATAATCAGAATCGACTCGCCTCCAAAGGGTCAGACCCCTTTTTTGGATAGGTTTTAAGCTAAGGCTGATCGTTGAGATTTAGGGCTTCCACCTCGGTTACGGTCGCTTCTTCAGTGATCGTTGCTTCATCGATGGTGGTATCCCGCTGGTACTGCCGCTGCTGGCTGCCGCTGGTCAACTGAGTGGACGGTTTAGCGAAGTCGGGCCTGGCGCCGGTCTGCAGGACTTCCCACGGCTTGGGGGCAAAGTAGCGCTTGTACATCGGCGGTTGATGCTTGCCCACGTAGTTACCTGCCTGAAGATTTTCCTCCCACACCATGGCCTCCTGGCTGGTGCGCGAGAGCTTGTAAGACAGCCATCCGCCCAAGTAACTTGGACGATTGTATTTGCGGCGATACTCGGTATGCGCGTAGTAGAGGTAATAGGGAAGGATATCGGGACGCGGGTCGCAGGTGTGCTGCAGAGTCGGCCTCTCGCCGCCATGCGCCGGGGCCAGGAGTGTCGTGCCCAAGGCCAAGCAGCCCAGCAGGGTCTTCAAGAATTTTTGCATCGCGAATCCATTCGCTTTTAAGAGTCATGTTTGGCCGCGTGTGAACTGATGTCACTTGCTTCCAACGGAGTTGCTTCCGAGGGCTGTCCGTAAGCCGTCAGAAACCAATACGCGGCCTGCTTCCCAGACAACTTACTCGGCATTCAGGCAGCAGCGGAATGAGCCCTGCCGCCCAGGTGAAGATCGTAGGGCTTGCGCCGGTTGTTGGACTGCAGTCAAGAGGATTTCCGAGCACCGCGGTGGGCCAAGCCCAGCGCATGCTAAACTGGTACGAGTGAACCCCGCCATTTCGACTTAACTCCCGCGCGAGGCTGATCATGTCCACCCTACAACCCTGCCTGATCCTCCCATGTTGCCTGCTGATATTATTCGGAGGCATTTTCATAAATTCGGCTGCGGGGCAAGCCGGCCTTCCGCAATTCAACAATTCGTTGGCTGCCCGTGAGCAATTGATCCGCGAAGTGCTGATTCCAGGCGGGGTTACGGATGAACGCGTGTTGGCGGCCATTCGCGCCACGGCCCGCCACGAATTTGTGCCACCGAATGTGCGCCGCCGAAGCTTATCATGATCGCGCCCTGCCGATTGGCGAGCAACAGACGATCAGCAGTCCCTACATCGTGGCCATCATGACGCAGGAGCTGGATACCAAGCCCGAGCAGCGGGTACTGGAAATAGGTACGGGCAGTGGCTACCAAGCCGCCGTCTTGAGCCCACTAGTCAAGGACGTTTACTCGATTGAGATTGTCCCCGAGCTCGGCAGACAGGCTCGGCGGGTATTGGATGCCCTGGGCTATACGAATGTGCACACCAAGATTGGCGATGGTTTCAAGGGTTGGGAGGAGCACGCCCCCTTTGACCGAATCATCGTCACCTGCTCGCCCGAGGACGTACCACAACCGCTGGTGGACCAATTGGCCGAGGGGGGGCTGATGGTCATTCCCGTTGGCGAGCGCTACCAGCAAACCTTGTACTTGATGCGGAAAAAGGATGGCATGCTCGAAAGGGAAGCGCTGCGTCCCACCCTGTTTGTGCCCATGACGGGTACGGCCGAGGATCAACGCAAGGTGTTGGCAGATCCCGCACATCCAAAGCTGGTCAATGGTAGCTTCGAAGAACAGCCTCTCGAAAGCGGGCACATGCCTGGCTGGTACTACCAACGTGGCCTGAGCTGGGAAATGACTCCAGGTTCCTCCAATCATTTTGTCGAGTTCGAAAACGATAGTCGAGGAAGACCTACCAATCTGCTGCAAGGATTGGCACTCGACGGTCGCCTGGTGCGTAAAGTCAGATTATCGGCCAAGATGCGACTCAGCGATGTCCAGCCCGGGTTGGAACGCGACGAGCTGCCGGCCGCCGTTATTCGCTTCTACGACGAGCGACGTGCCATGCTCGGGTCGCAGTGGATCGGCCTGGCTCGCGGCACCAAGCCCTGGAAATCCGAGAGCCGCGTATTCCGCGTGCCCAGCGAGGCCCGCGAAGCCATCGTCTCCATCGGCCTGTTTGGCGCCACCGGCAAGGCTGCCTTTGATGATGTTCAGCTAGAAGCCGTCACGGATTGAGGTTTTGACAGGCCCAGCATTTTGTCAGCGACCAGCCAAAGCGTGAGCTATATTTAAAGAGCATTTTGCCAGGTTCGCCTATTCGGCAAAATCTGCCTAGGCTGCTTGATCCAGCTCATACCCTAGATATGCTATAAGACAGTTTACGCCGGGCTACATTCGCCCCGGAATGAAGTTCAAAATTGAGGATTCGGAGTGACGAGAGACATGAAGTACCAATTTGTTCGAACGAGTTTGCTCGTGGCCGGCTGTATCATGGCTACAGCCGCTAGTGCGCAGGCCGGATGGGGGGTCCTGTCCGGAAGCGGCGGCGGTTCCAGCGGCGGCAGTTCGGGGTATGGAGCTTACGCCTCTTCGGGTGGCTACGCTGCCAGCTACGGCGCCTCCTCGGGTGGATCCAGTGGCGGATCGTCGGGCTACTCGGCGGCTTATGCCTCGAATGGCTCCAGCGGAGCGGCCAGCTATCGCCCAGGACTGTTCGCGCGAATTGGGGAACACATTCAGCAACATGTGGCCATGAAACAAGCCCGCCACGCAGCCCGCCGTCAAGCGCCAGCCGGCGCAGCCAGTAGCGGTGGTGGCAGTTCGGGTGGTTACGCACCCGCGGCCTACTCCACCTATGGCGGATCGTCCGGTGGTTCCTCGGGTTATAGCTCCTATTATCAATACGGTGGCGGCAGCTCCGGCGGCGCGGTGAGTTATGGCAGTTCGGGCGCATCCAACTACGGTAGTGCAAGCATGTACTACGGCGCTTCCAAGGCGGGCGCCCGACGCAGCACATCAACACTCGTCTCCTCGTTCGAAACCGAAGAAGATGCTGTCTATCTGACCGTATCGGTTCCCAGCAGTGCAAAGGTGTTTGTGAATGGCAAGCCGACGACCAGCACAGGTGCGGTTCGGCAATTCGTGAGCCATGGCTTGCAGGCTGGTCGGACCTACAAGTTCGAAGTGCGTGCCGAACTCGACGGAGCCGATGGCCAGAAGCTGAGCGAAGAGAAGTCCATCGCCGTGGTATCAGGGCAACGTGAGCAAATGGCTTTTGCTTTTGCCGATAGCGATAGCCCTATCGAAACCGCAGTGACTCTCAATTTGCCCGAAGATGCACAGGTCATCTTGGCAGGCAATCCAACGAAGGCCACTGGAGCTCAACGGACGTTCCGAACCAGTCACCTCAAGCCTGGGCAAGCCTGGGAAGACTACGAGATCGAAGTCAAGCTGGGTGACCAGGTCAAGCGACAGTCCGTGCGGCTGATTGCTGGCGACAAACTCGAATTGAGTTTCAACTTTGATGAAACGCAACTCGCCTCGCGTTAAGTTACATCGCGGCTGCTGCCGATGAGAAATTCAAGAAAACCCTTGCTGCAACCCAGCAAGGGTTTTTTCGTCGTCTATGAGGCCTTGTGCGGGGCAGGGCGTCGCGCGGCGGATGGCTCGAAATCTTTTTGCTGGGCTGCTGTTGAGGCTCGGCTGCCGTTTAGGCTGGGTCTTTTGGGACAGAGCTTTTCCGCGTAGGATTGGCGGGCAGTACTCCGCCGAGTTGGAGTTCTTGGAGATACCCACTCTCTCGAAGCGCCACTGATGAAAACGCGACCCACCGCTCGCCTGTCGGGGCTAGGCCGAAAATGGAAAATCGGCCTGAGTCTGTTGCTGATTTTGCATGTTCTGGCTGTTGTTGCGGAACCCTTCCGCTTTTTTACTCTCAGTAGTCGCGGTACCTCGCCAGCCGCTGACCCGCTGCGTGCTTGGCTCGCGCCCTACGTTGAATTTGCGTATCTGAATCACGGATATTTCTTTTTCGCACCCGAGCCAGGGCCGAGCCACTTGCTGGACTGTCGCCTGGAATTTGCCAATTCTCAAGTCGGCAGTCTGCGTTTTCCCGACAAATTTGCGCAGCGCCCGCGTTTGTTCTACCACCGGCATTTCATGCTGAGCGAATTCCTGCACCAACTGCATGTGCCCCCGGTTGGAATCCTAGATGGGGATCCTCGGATGCTGGCCGATTGGCGGGCCGACCGGCGACGTTTTGAAATGGTGCGCGACTCGATGGCTCGACATCTCAAACACCGTTATCAGGCGGAGCAAGTCGCCATCGAGCGCGTCGAACACCGCTTGCCCAGCAGTGATGAAGTCTTGGTCGACCGAGTTCCGCTCGACGATCCGATTTTGTACATCGTGCTGCCCGATGCCATCGCCTTGGCCGGTGAGACCGATGGGTCCGCTGGTGGACTGCCCGCTGCGGAGAATCAGCCAGGGATGCCCTTGGATTATAAGCCCCTAGGCGCGTCGACCTTGGAAGAGGTCGCGCCATGAACAGGACCAGGCAAACCGTTCCTTCCTCCACGAAATCAGCCAATTGGTTAATGCAGTGGGCAGACGCATGGGATCGATTCTGGTTTTCCCCGCTTGGACCGCAGACGCTTGCGGCTATTCGCATCGCCTGCGGTGCAATGCTGGTCTACATACACCTGATTTGGGCCAGCCATCTCCAAGATTTCATGGGCGAGAACGCCTGGCTGGATGAAGATACCATTCGCAGTTTGCACTCTGGGGATTGGGGCTGGAGTTGGCTGTTCTACGTCTCCAGTCCGAGCCTGTTGTCCTTGCATCAGTTCATCGCGATTGTAGCCAGCTGCATGATGATGACCGGATTGTTGACCAGGCTGGCCATACCCCTGGCCTGGTGGATGACGTTGATGGTCTGCCATCGGATGACAGGTGCGCTGTTTGGCTTGGACCAAATTGTGGTCATGCTCTCGATGTATCTCATGCTCTCGCATTGCGGCAGCGTGTGGAGCATCGATGCCTGGTTGCGGAAAAGGCGTCCTTGGGCCGCATCTGTCGCTTGGCTGTTCCCCGCATCTACTCCCAGCGTGGCCAATAACATTGCTACGCGCTTGATTCAGCTGCATCTATGCGTGATTTATCTATTTGGTGGCTTGAGCAAGATGCGCGGCGAAATGTGGTGGGACGGTAGTGCTTTGTGGTACACCATCGTTAACTACGAGTACCAATCCCTGGATATCACCTGGTTGGGCCATTTCCGTATTGTCATTGCAACGCTGACGGCCGCTACCATCTTTTGGGAGACATTTTACTGCGCTCTGGTTTGGCCCAGGCTGACTCGACCGATCACCTTGCTGATGGCTGTTTTTGTGCATGCTGGGATTGCCCTGGCATTGGGCATGGTCACTTTCGGCAGCATCATGATCGTGGCCAACCTGGCTTTCATCGCTCCCGGCCGTATGCAAGCCTGGATCGAACGCGGTAGCCGCAACAGCTCAGGTGTAGCCCCTGGTTGAAACGCGGCGAATGGAGATAATCGTCTACGATGCGCTAGCAGCGAGCATTGTGAAATCCAGAATCAAGCGGAGAATCAGCCATGGATATGCATACTCTCACACGCGAACTGCACACCCAGAACGACTCCAAGATCGTGATGCTGGTCGGCGATGGCCTGGGTGGCTTGCCCTTGACTCCAGGTGGAAAGACGGAGCTGGAAACCGCACGCACACCCAACCTGGACGCATTGGCCGCGCGGGGCGTGCAGGGATTGTCCATTCCCGTCAAGCCGGGGATTGCACCCGGTTCCGGGCCTGGGCATCTGGGGCTGTTTGGCTACGATCCGCTACAGTATCAAATCGGTCGCGGAGCTCTCGAGGCAACCGGGATTGGATTCAAACTGCAGCCGGGCGACGTGGCCATTCGCTGCAATTTTTGCACGCTCGACGCCGAGGGCAATATCTCTGATCGTCGAGCCGGCCGGATTGCTTCGGAGGACAGTGCCGAGTTGTCGTTTCCTTGCGACAAATCAAGATCCCCGGGATCGAAATCTTTGTGGAGCCTGTCAAGGAACATCGTTTTGTCGTGGTGTTCCGCGGCGAAGGTCTGGCTGGTAACGTCAAAGACACCGATCCCCAGGCGACAGGAGTGCCGCCGTTGGAGCCTCAGGCCGAAGATGAGGCCAGTCAAAAGACCGCAGAGGTTGCCAAGGAGTTCTTGAAGCAAGCCCGGCTGATCCTCAAGGAGCAACCCAAGGCCAACTTCCATACCATGCGTGGCTTTGCCTCGCGGCCGGATCTGCCCAGCTACGAAGAAGTCTACGGACTGCGGGCTGCGGCCATCGCCGTCTACCCGATGTACAAAGGGCTGGCCCGCCTGGTGGGCATGGACATCGTCGGCGAGGCGACGACGCTCGACGAACAAATGCTGGTGCTCAAAGAGAATTGGGAACTCTACGATTTCTTCTTCATCCACTTCAAGTACACCGACAGCACGGGCGAAGATGGTAACTTTGAGGAAAAAGTAAAGCGCACCGAGCAGCTCGATGCATGCCTTCCGGCGATCACCGCGCTCGGCCCGCAGGTGCTGATCGTGACCGGCGATCACTCCACTCCAGCCTATCTGAAGAGTCACAGTTGGCATCCCGTGCCCACGCTGCTGGTATCGGATTGTTGCCGTCCAGACGGACATTCGAGCTTTGGTGAGACGCAAGCGATTACAGGGGGCCTTGGTCAGTTCGAAGCCAAGTACCTGATGCTGCTCGCGCTCTCCAACGCCGGCCGCATGGGTAAGTTCGGCGCCTAAGCTCAGGGACCTTCCGCAGTTAAGTTACCGAATCAGCCGCAACGCGTTAGCGTCTGGTTCCACCAAGAACTGGGCGCTAGGCAAAAGGCGCCCATTTTGCTGGTAGACGCGGAATTATTCAGCCCATATATCAGCTGTTCGCCATCAAAAAAAAGCGGACAGCATATCGCTGTCCGCTTTCGATGTTCTCAAATAGTCGTTTCACAAAGTTTTTAAACGCGGCGGAAACGCCGAGAGCGAGAAACCCCAAACACACAAGCTCCAAGGGCGAAGACAGCCAAAGACGATGGTTCTGGAACCGCACTCGGTGCCTCTACGTTGTAGCGAATCGTTCCATTCCAAAGTCGCGGAGTTGCAAATGTTCCGAAGGGATAATGATTACCCGAACCCACCAGAATATCAAGATCGGCATTCGAACTGGCTACCGAACCAACTGGCGTCCGAACCGACGTGTAACGCATACCGGCATTGCGGCTGTGGTGGTCACATAAAAACCATAGGTGGAATTCGCCAGCAAGGTGAAATCCGCGAAGTTAACGGGGGTTGCAATGTTGACACCGTTGGAAGCCACGCCTGAAACTGATCCAACAAGAGTCCATGCACCGGCGTTGTTCTGCGAACCGACAAAGGTCCCGAGCTTGGTGTACAACCGGAGATCCCAGGTGCCGCTACTCAATTCAGATCCAGACTGGTGACGGTCAAAGCATTCGACTTGATGTTGACGTCAAACATATTGCCGGACTGCGCCATTATTGAGGCAAATTGCGTTGTCAGCGCGCCTGCGTGAAGCTGCCCAGCGGACACGAAAAACGTGCCAATACAAGCTAGTGCTAGAAGAATAATCCGCATTTCAACTGCCCTGAAAAACCGCACATACTTGGGAGGTAACTGACGACGCCGCCGCCCGACGATCTCCTACGATAACGCCTGCTGGCGCACAGTGCAAGACGTTGCGCAGGGCCTAGCAAAAATATTCCTGCAAATTACCCAGGCTGCCTAGTTCATAAAGTCAGGAGGCGAAGGGTCCTTAGCTTTGTCTAAACGGGTTCGCCTATAGTTTTTCGCGGATTTCTGTCCAGAAGTCGCTAGCGCCGAGGGCAAAGTCGCGGGCGAATCCGAGGGGCGGAGGAGTTTCGCTGGCGCCGGCCTGGTTTTCCCAAAATTGCCTAGCTTGCCTTCTGAAGGCCTGCATACCGCGTGGTCCGCCGGTTTGCTGCTCCTGGGCTTCACAGGGGTGGATCCCCAAAATAGCGGCTGTTATGCCACGTACGAACTTGTGCGGGCGCTGCTGGGCTCGCTCAAACTCGGGCGATTGGACCAACTCGCCCAGTCGCTGGAGCTGCTGCGGGATGTGCATGCTTCATCGCCCAAGCCTGCCCGGCGACATAACCTGGGCTTGAGCATGCAGCGGTCGGTGCTCCCTGTTTCAACAGTCGCAGGCGTTCGATGGCCTGCTCCTTGGTCATGGAAGCACAACCGGCCTGTACACCTTGCTGCTTTTCCTTCAATTCTTCCAATTTCGCTCGGAAGGCGGCACAGGCTACCGCAGACCAGTTGACCTGCAGTCCTTGCAGTTTCATTCGCCGCTTGAGCATTTTCGGAACGGTAATCGTGGTGCGAGCATAGTCGCCATCGTGCATGGGGGGCATTTCTCATCTCCTCCAGTGAATCGGGGCAGGAAGCTACGCGGCAAAAAATGGCCACGCCGATGCATAATGTTATGCATCAATGCATAACGAGTCAAGGCGGCCCGGAACTTGCCGCCGCCGAGGTTTAGAACAATTAAAAACGCTGAGCCTATCCGAAAAGGGGTCTGACCCTCTCCGGCGAGGCCCAAAAAACCAATCAAATCGACTCGCCCCCAAAGGGTCAGACCCCTTTTCGGATGGGCTCTTAGCTTAGGGCGGCTCTGAGTTTTGGTGTTCGTCCAGCAAGCGAGCGGCCTGCTGCCGAATTGGCGCCGAGGCTCCCGAGGCGGCCAGTCGGTCAATTAATTCTCGGTGCGCGCTAACCAGCGAGGAGAAGCGTTCAGCGAACGCCAGGCCACTCGCTTGTCGCCTGACGTCGGTCGAGGTTAGCCGGCCCAGCGCCTGTTGAATTTGGGCTGGCGGCAGTGATTCGATGCCGTCGGAGAGTCCGACCGGAGCATCCTGGCGAGCCGTGCAGGCGGACAAGCACAGGCTCCCGCCAGCAGGAACCGGCCCGAAAAGGCCGGTGCGATTCCGTGCAGGCAAATTAATCCATCTCTAACGCGTACCCCTACCGCTAAACCATTTGTCGGTTTCGATCACATCCGCTGGCAGGTACTGGCCGATGTCGGCCAAGTTTTCGCGTACGCGCACTTGCTCAATGTCAGGGGTGGTCCAGGGCCCCATGGGATTGCGGTCGAGCCGCATGGCTTGTACGTGTCCATCTAAGAAAACGGCGTTGGCAACGGGCCCGGCGTGCCGAAAATGGATGGAAGGATAGCGCCGGAGGGTGCTTCCAAGTAGAAAGTCTCGCTCAATTTCCCAGCGGTCGGGCCAAAATCCTGTACCACTGCGGCGTCGGCAAAGGCAATGGCGTTAGAGGTCGCTGGAAAGTCGCGGAGCGCATAGCAAATTGGGCCGCTGAGTTTGTTCGGATCTGACTGGCTCCAGTCGGGATTCACACCAGGACCACAGTATTTGTAGTTGTAAGCGTAGCCTGCGGTCGCGCGATCGTATTGGTCTCGTATCCGGTGAAGTCCGGGCACTGCATCACGGTCTCGTTGCGTTCCATAAAGGGCATCAGAAAGCCGCGATGCCTGTCAATAGGCGACTGATTAACGGCCAGCAGGGCGGGATCGAGAATTTCGCCAAACCAATAGCGCTGCGGGTAGCCTCCGATCATCCAGTTGTACGTGCTCACCGGCATCAGCTTGCGGTGTGCATCGTGGTACATATGCAGAGCCAAGCCCAGCTGGCGAATATTGCTCGAACACTGTATGCGTCGGGCCGCCGCCCGAGCCGATTGAACGGCTGGCAGCAACAGCGATACCAGCAGCCCGATGATGGCGATGACCACCAGCAATTGACCAGCGTAAAGCCCCGTGAACGCAGGGCCGTAGGGCGCAACCGCGCAGACTGGTTTGCGTAGCAACAACATGCATGTTTCCTTTTGAGGTTGGTTCCCAAGCCTTCGCGTCGCAAGGCGTCCATCTCGAAAAACCTCGAGAGGTCAGCCTTCCCTATCTGCTCGGGACAATTCCATTGAAGAAACTACATGGCAGCGCCGCTTGACGAGCGGGCGCACCAGCCATGTTCCACGGCAATCGCCCCTGGACGATCACATGCCGTGCGGTGAATGGTACGTCTTCTGACTCATAGACTCATTTGGCTCAATTCGCCTTCTCATCAAAGCATTCTGCGCGTAATCCGCACGGAACTGCTGACAATGGCATGGTTTAGAAAGCCAAATTCGACGTCGACTTACAGCGGCCGGACCGTCTCGGAATTACACCGTGTTCCCTGTTAACTCCACTCGCAGACTGCGAATCGAGCACCACACACCGTTCGTCCCAACTCATTGCCTGCGCAGGGAACTGTCAATCGAATCGCTAAGAATGCTGGGGCTCGCAGGCGGCTGGGGCATCCCACTGCAGGCTTGCGCTAAAATCTAGGC
>CAVPPY010000004.1:0-41347 GCA_963707245.1 Pirellulaceae bacterium | reverse complement strand
GTTGACATTTGGTTTCGCTGGATCTTTAGTTGGCATTACTGCTCCGGCAATGTCACCGGAGCGCTAGGTGGCTGGAAAACAACTGAGGCGATCTTTCCATTCTTTTGTATTTCCGTACCGCGTCCACCGCGGGAGGTAACGCGGTACTTGGCAGTGGAGACGGTCTTTTGAGCGCCGCGATTGGTTTCGACCAGCAGCAGATCGCGGTCCCCAGTTGAAGCTTTGAAACCGACCAAGCGATCGGTCTTCGCCAGTTTGATGAGAGTTACGCCCTTTCCGGGTCCGAACAGGATCAGTTGATTTCGTCAATAGCACATACCATAGCTCGGCAATCGGCGAAATGGCCAGGACTTTCTCGGATCCGGTGATGAGCTTCTACACCGACTACATCCGAGCCAGCGGCCACTCGTGCGTAACGCCTACCGGAGCGGGTCGAGGGTTCGACAAACTGCTGCAATCCAAAACGCAGGGCAAAACCATTGCTGGTCGCCGCAAAAGCATGCACCTCGGGACAGTAATCGGGATGCTTGGGATCTTCGGCGATATTGCCGATGACCCGCGGATCCAAGGAAATGGCGGCTACGATTTTCTCGCCATCTCGCATTTTGAACAGTTTTTGGATGGGCTCGCCGTGTCCTGTGGAGGCGGGAATATCGATGAAGCGGGCTGTGTAACAAACTCCATAGGAGGAAAACAGGGCCAGCGTAGCCCGGGTGGAACCGGCCACGCAGGCCAGTACCCGATCCCCCTCACGCAAGCGACTCTTGGAGGGATCGACAATCTGCTTCTGCCTTTTCACCCAGCCATCTACAGTCAGCAGCACATGGCAGTCCTCGGCAACAATGAAATCTTCGGCGCTATCTTCTGACTCCTCCTCAACGGTGATAATCTGCGTCCGTCTGTTACTGTTTTTTTGCTTGCCATAGGCTTCGATCAGACCTTCGATTTCCTGCCGCACGATCGCCCAACGTCCTGACGAGTTCGTATCGTCGGTATTTTCTTTAAGTAGCTTTTGAATCTCACACGCTTCGGATTTTTCCTTGAGTTCATCCTGGATCAGATTGATTTCCAGCTTGGCCAGACGATAAAGCTTGAGTTCCAGAATGGCGTCGGTCTGCTCTTCGTCCAGGCCGCCCTTGGCCTGTGGAAAGCGTTTCATGATTCGCTGTGCCGCATCGGCTTTACCCTCCGAGGCGCGGATAATGCGAATGATTTCATCCGCGCATCAAAGATCAGCACGAAGCCTTGCAGAATGTGCATGCGCCGCTGCAGTCCATCGAATTCGGTTTGCAAGCGTGCGGTGACGACATGCAGACGGAAATGCAAGAAGTGCCACAGCACCTCTTTCAATCCAAGACGTTCAGGTCGGCCAACTTCCGGATTCTCGGTTGGCACCAGGCAAGTCAGATTGACATTAAAGTTGGTCTGCAGTGGCGTTTGCTTGAACGAGTAGGCCAGTACTTTGGCTTCGTCCGCATCTTTGCGTAGCTGCAAATCGATGCGAATCTCTTCGGTGGACACATCGCGCACATCCTCGATCAGCGGCATTTTGCTACTGAGTACGATTTCGGCGATGCGTTCAACCAGCACCGACTTGTTGACGCCGTAAGGAATGGAGGTGATGTGCATCAACTTGCTGCCACTCTTGGTGCGTCCCCATCTGCGTGGTGCCACGCAATTTGAGGCTTCCTTGGCCGGTTCGATAGATCTCGCGAAGCTCGTCCTTGGTGTTGATCAACTGGCCACCGGTAGGGAAATCCGGACCATGCACCGCGTCATTAGCCACCAATTGATAATCCTTGATCTCAGGATCGTTCAGTAGTTTGAGCAGGGCACGACAGACTTCACCCAAATTGTGCGGAGGAATATTGGTGGCCATCCCCACTGCAATTCCCGTAGCACCGTTGACCAACATATTGGGCATGCGACTGGGTAGGACGACGGGTTCTTGCCGAGTGCCATCGTAGTTGGGCTTGTAGGGAACGATACGCGTTCCCAAGTCTCGCAGGATCTCCACGGCAATGGGCGTCAAACGGCATTCGGTATGCGCGCATGGCGGCGGCGTTGTCGCCATCGATAGAACCAAAATTGCCAATGCCATCGACCAGCGTCTCGCGCAAGGCCCAGGGTTGGGCCAGCCGCACCAAGGCATCGTAGACAGAGGTTTCACCATGCGGGTGAAAATTACCCGTCACATTCCCACAGACGAAGGCGCATTTGCGGGGCTTGGATAAGGCGCAGATCCCCAACTGGTCCATGGCGTATAGAATCCGGCGTTGCACCGGCTTGAGTCCATCGCGAACATCCGGCAATGCCGCGGCTGGTAATTACCGAAAGCGAGTAATTTAGATAACGCTCTTGGGCGGCTTCGCGCAGCGAAATAGCGTCGATCTGCTGGACTTCCTCGGCCTGATCGAATAGGTCACCGCCCGCTCCCGAACCGCGACGCTTGCGACCGCCTGCCGCGGTATCGTCGCCATTTGAATACCCCTGCGCCTCGCCTTTTGGCCATGTGTCTACCAACCTCCTTGAACCCGCTGCTGAATCGCCTGTCCCCGCCCAGACTGTGCTGCTGAACACAGAGACGTCCCGCGGGAATAGCTCTCCCGCAAACGTGCGATCAGTCAAGGCCGGTAAGATACGTGAACTCGCCGATCCCGGCTAGGGAATAGCGGAACTCTGAGCATGGGCCGGCTCTAGGAACTTTCCGAATAGAGGTCTGAACTCTCGCTAGCAAGGCAAAAAAAGCTACCGTTCACGGGTTCGTTCTGTGGCATCTGGCCCAGCCAGTGGGTTTTCAGGGTTGGCAGCTTGACCGTTCCAGGTTTAGGGGGTAGCTGTCGAAGAGGTGCTCGTCGCAAGCTCAAGGCCTGTGGCTTCGAGTGGCGTTGCTTGGTTGGGGGAGCAGGCTCGCAGGAGTAGCCACACGGGCGAGCCCGTGCCACACAAGGTCGGAACCAGGCCTGTGCAGAATATGCGCCCTTCGCCGGTTGTATGGCCATAGGCAAGGAAACTGGAACGAGATGGCGACATCGTCCGATTTCCAAGATGGCTAAAAAATCAGCCTAGTGCCATGAGCGAATGTACCGGGATTGCATTATTCCACGGGCAATGACGCGTACTGCACTTGCCAGTCACACACGCCATCAATGGACCGCAGTTTCCCACGGAAGGGCAATCTCATGAAATTCGCACCCACTCTCCTGTCTATCGTTGCTTTCGCCTCGCTGCTGGGGTTTGCCAGTCAAGCCAACGGGCAGGAATACCGTCAGCAAACGCTGTTCGCGAATCAATACACTCAAGGTAATGCCAATCGTGCTACCGCTCAGATGTACATTGCTCCGGTACCGGTGCCACCCTCGGTTGGTCACACCTACTACACCTACGAGCCGCTTTATCCACACGAAATGATGTACCTGCACAAGAATCGGTATCACAACTACTACGATAATGGCCGAGGTTGAACTCAACGACAGTAAGCTATTACGTTCCACCCGTTCGTACAGCCGTCCACGGCGTGTGGAACACCCTGTAAATAGCCCGTCCCTAAACTGACACTCTCCAACTACTTGCATGCGTGATTTTGCACATCAAGGAATAAACTGAGGACCAACCACTGATGACCAAGATCACGGTAAAGCCGCTCCTGCTGGGCGTCGCATTTTGCCGCCCGTCGCCGCGGCGAGCCACTCAACCGGCTATGCCGCAGCAGGCCTTATTCAACCACAGCATGGCCACGAAAGGCGATGTGTCGGCGCAACACTATGCGTCCAGTCAGCCTTGGCACGGCCAGTACTACTATCTGCAGTATGGTCAGCCAACCGCTTTGGTCGTACCACCCAATGCTGCCATGCAACAGAATTACTCTTGGGGTGTATCCCAAAACACGATGACACCTCTGTCTCACCCAATACGGTTATGCGGCTTCGCCATCGCGCGGCGGACCATTCCTGGGCACACCGATTTGGCCTAGCCACACCGATCAATTCGGCGTGTACGCCGTGCGTGCTCCCTGGGGTGGTGCCTATGACGGTGGTGTAGGTGCAAAAGCTTGCGTGGAGGGAGCGGGTGGCGGCCTTGGGTCGGGCTCGCACCGTCTAGGACATGGACTGCATGGACACCATGGCCATGCTCATGGGCATTTTGGCAAGCATGGGCAGCACTGCGCCGAGTGCAACTCGACCAGCATGCATTAAACAGAACTTCGTTGCAAATTAGACAGGCATGCCGACGGGCCCCGTCTCTCTTGGACGGCACCGCCGCGTGCATTTTTAGGTTCGAACATGCCAGCCATTCAAAATGACCAGGGCTTCGAGCACGACCCTCAGCCTGCGCCCATCGCTTGTTGTCCACCGAGGCTCAAGGCATTGGTACTGGAGGATGACGAGGTTCAGCTGGAATTGCTGACACGGCATCTGCAAGCACTGGAACTGGAGGTGCTGCCCGCTACCTGTGTGAAAGAGGCGGCGAGCTTGCTGCGCAATCAGCGCGTGCAATTGGCAATCTTGGATATTCATCTACCGGACGGATCAGGGCTAGAACTCTGCCAGGAGATCGACGCCGATCCGCAATTGGCTGGTCTGCCTACGATTGTTCTCAGTAGCATCAGCGAGGCCAATCTGGTCAGGCAAACACGAGCCGCCGGCGGCTGCTTCTTCATTGGCAAACCCTACGATCCCAACGTTCTGCTAGCCATCATCAAACGCGCTTGGGCACCGAGCTACAGTAAGGCCTCGTCCGCAATGAACTACCCCCATTAGCCGGAACGCGTTAGCGTCCGGTTCCCGCAATAACCGGGTGCTAACGCACTCCGGCTGATAGCGAATTCGGTACTTTATTTGCGGACGTGCCTAACGCGTGCCCTCAGAAGAACCAGCGTTACTTGAGGCTGCCGCTGAGCAACAGACCGTCAATCTCGGCCTCAGCAAGTCGCAACTGTTCGGCGGCGTCAATATATGCCAGGCGCAGTTGTGCGTAGGTCCGCTGGGTCTGTAGCAGTGTCTCGAAATTAACCTCACCCAATTCATAGGTCTGGCGGACCAGCTCAACCGTTTCCTGCGCCTTGGGGATGATCCGCGACTGGTAGCTCAGGACGCGCTGCTGAGCAGAACTCAGCCTCTCAAACACGGGTACCAGTCGAGACTGCAGCCCTAACTGGACGCGCTGCAATTCCTCGGATGCGGACACGAGTTGATAGCGCACTCCTGAATGGCTCCGCGATTCTTGTCCCAAACAGGTAGCGGAATCGCAACGATCAAGGCCCCATTGGCATCACCGTCGACTCCATTGTCGCGCCAGTTGACCAACCCGCCCACGTCCACGTCGGGCCTGGGTTCAATCTGCTGCCGTCGGAGATTGCAGCGTTGCCTTTCGATTGTGGCCAGCCAAGCAGCAATCTCGGGACTATTGGCCTGCAAATTCGCCAGGATGGAATCGTAGTCTAAGTTCCGAGGCTCAGCAAACAAGTCTCCCGCCAGTGTCGCAGCAGGTAAGTAGGCTTGCGCCGTAACGGCTTGCAGTTCGCCCAAGCCGCCATGTGACTCAACTCAGCATCCCGCAGGGCAACTTCCGCATTTTCCACTTCAACCTCAGCCCGCAGCACATCCGTCCGCGAAACCTCCATGGCCGCAAAAAGCTGCTGGGCGACCAACAACGATTTCTGCCCAATCGACAGTAGTTCGCGGGATACGTCGATCTGCCGCTGCGCCCGCAACGCGCGGATATATGCCAGGTTGACATCGGTCGCGACGCGCATGCGCATCATGTACAGTTCTTGGGTTAGTCGCTGAACCTCATGTGATTGCGTCGCGCGATTGCGTTCCAGCTTTTCGCGTCGAACCCAGCGTTGCCCCAACGTTACCCCGTATTGTTCGGCTCGACCGTCACTGGCCAATTGCTGGAAGTCGATCCCCACATCCGGATTGGCTTGCAAGCCAACTTGATAGGCCCTTCCACGCGCGGCCTGCACCAGCGCGGCTGCACTGCGGATCGAGGGGTTGCTGGCCAATGCCATCGCTTGCAACTCATCGACTGTCAGCACGCTTAGCTCGGGGACCCGAGTCTGTGTTGCGACGGAGTTCTGAGACCCTAGCAACTTGGCTGGATTGCCTGGGTTATTGCCCGGCAGGAGTGCGGTCGGCGCGAAGTCCCGATCAGTCTTGGAAACTTGCGAAAGATCGATAGCCCTGCTTTCGGAAACCAAGCCGCCTGCTGAGGGAAAAGAATCCTCAGTCCCAGTGCTTTCAATCAGCTGCCCTTGGCAAGAATTGCATGCATTGCCGAGCAACAAGGCTGCCGACAAGGCAGCTCGTGAGATTCGCATAGCCGGATTCCATTCCAGAGTCATTCGTCGTGCACGTCAAGCCAAGAGCCCGTCAATTCATCCATCGACCCTTGCAAACGAAGCAATGAGAGGATTCGCCATAGGTGGCACGACCCTCACAGGCGGCACAGGCCTACAATCCGCAAAGTCGCTCACACCCTCAGCTTGAAAACCAAACGACCTCCAGGTAGATCCGTTTAGGGCCCTCAAGCGGTGTGTAGAGACCCATGCTAAGAATGCCCGTGACGGAAAATCGCTGGAAAAATAGGGCTGAAGTGCCTTGGGAGGTTAGTCATCGTTATAGGACTCGATGAAGCGTGCCAGTCGATGGAAATCGCTACCCTGCTTCGATATAACGGACTTTGGTAACCAAGGTCTCCGGGTCAACCAGCTCTTCAAAGGGCACATAGTGAAGGTCCAACTGGCCGCCGACGGAAACCATGACGCCGTTCAGTTTCTTTTCGATCAACGCTCGGAAGGCTCCCACACCAATCTGAGAACCCAGCATAATGTCAAAGGCGTGGGGCAGCGCACAGCGACTTTCATATCCCAATTGCAATCCGTTGACCTTCCGCGATCTCGCCCGTCTTTGCCTTGTAGGCTTTGGCAATCATCTCGGCCAGCATCTTTGCCCAGATTGATCGAGGCGATGGCAATGTGGCCATGGTCATCGCGTGGAATTCCCTCCAGGTACTTGTAGCGGCAGGTACTCGGCCATCCCTTCGGCGACGACAATCACTCCGTACGGCGCGACCTTGCTCCTCGCGAGTAAGCATCATCTTGACGATGCGCTCGACAATCTTTTCGATATGCATGATCTTGCGGACCTTCTTGTTTCCATGCTCATCGACGATCTCTTCGTCCCGGCCATGGAGTCGACGATATCCTCGACACTCATGATCACACAGGCTTCGCCGGCGATGGCTGCACCGTAGGCCAGCCAACCTGCGCTGCGTCCCATGGCCTCGCAAACGAAATAGGCTTGCCCGGCTGCCGCATCGTAATTCAGATTGCGCATTTCGGTTGCCAGGAATTCGGCGGCCGTAAAATAGCCAAACGTGAAATCGATACCCATGTAATCGTTGTCGATAGTCTTGGGCAAGTGGACGACCGACATCTTCTTGGCGTCGGTCGGCAATGTGTCCTGGTAAAGCTTCATTTTGTTGGCGGTTTTGAGCGTATCATCGCCACCGATCGAAATCAGCGCATCGACGCCCAGCGACAGCAAGCCTTGGTAAACCCGCGTCAGCGGAGCGCTGCGCTGAGAGTCGGAAAGATGTTCGGGAGCGGTTACGTTCTTGCCCGGGTTGGCGCGCGCGGTACCAATCATAATGCCTTGCGAAGTGCGGCGGTGAGACAGATCAGCGTGTGTGATATGGATGTAGTCTTTGCCTTCGACCAGCGGTTGAGAGGCGTCGAAGTCAATCAGGTTGGAATAGCCATGCTTGATGCCCATGACGTCAATGCCAGCATTCAGAAAGGCAAAAGCAGCAGTTCCAATCACCGCGTTGGCACCAGGGGCTGGCCCGCCGGCAAACAACATGGCCACTTTCTTGATTTCAGTCATGGGTGTATCCTAACAAGGTACTGTATGTTGTGTATGCAAGACGATGCGCCAGGGGCGAGCCACGCATGAGAGCACGCATTGTGAAACAAAGTCTACTAGGCATTGTCCCAAAACGCTCAGACTTACGTCAGCCCAGCAATTCGCGTTCGACCCATTTTGTATCGACCGTTGCCGGCCACAAACGTAGGATGCCGCAGAACTCGATTTGAAAAGCTGCCGTGGTGGCGATGCCTTCGACCTGCAATTCCTCCAGGCCGCGGATCATGCAGGCGATCGCCTCTTCGCGCGTCGGCTTGTGGACGATCAATTTGCCGATCATCGAATCGTAGAAGGGCGGCACGGTGTAACCAGCTTGGGCATGCGAATCGAATCGAACACCAAAACCGCCGGGGACAAACATCGATTTGATATGGCCGGGGCAGGGCTGGAAATTCTTCGATGGATCTTCCGCATTGATGCGGCATTCGATGGCGGCACCGTTGCAGCTGAATATCGCTTCCTGCTTGAACGGCAAGGGCTCTCCGGCAGCCACGCGAATTTGCGCTTGAATCAAGTCGATGCCCGTGACCATTTCCGTCACCGGATGTTCGACCTGAATCCGCGCATTGACTTCGATGAAGTAGAAATTATCTTCCTGGTCGACGATGAACTCGACGGTGCCGGCATTCTGATAATTGGCTTGCTGCACCATCCGCACTGCGGCTTCGCAAATCGCGGTCCGCGTCCTTGTCGCTCAACAGCGGCGAGGGACTTTCCTCGATCAGCTTCTGGTGTCGCCGTTGTACAGAGCAATCGCGTTCGAACAGATGGCACACGTTGCCATGACGATCGGCGATGACTTGGACCTCGACGTGCCGCGGCTTGTCGATAAATTTTTCCAGGTAGACGCCCGCGTTTCCAAATGCAGCCTGGGCTTCGGCTTGAGCTTGCTGCAAGGCGGTCCGCAAAGTCTGCTCGTTCAGCGCCACGCGCATGCCTTTGCCGCCACCACCGGCCGTGGCCTTGATCAACACCGGATAGCCAATCTCCCGGGCGGATACGCACCGCATGCTCCTCGTCGGTCAGCAAGCCATCGCTGCCCGGCACGACCGGCACTTTGGCGGCAATGGCAACAGCCCGCGCGGTAGTTCTTGTCGCCCAGCTGCTGCATGGCCTCGGGCGAAGGTCCGATGAAATCAAATTCGCTACTGCGACAGACCTCGTTGAAGTGCGCGTTCTCGGCCAGAAAGCCATAACCCGGATGAATCGCCTCGGCACCGCTGATTTCGGCCGCGCTGATAATCTGCTCGATCCGCAGATAACTGTCACTGATTGCGGCGGACCGATGCAGATGGCCTGGTCGGCATAGCGCACGTGAGCCGAATCGCGGTCGGCCTCGCTAAACACGGCTACCGACTCGATGCCCATTTCCTTGCACGCGCGGATCACGCGCAGATGCAATTTCGCCACGATTTGCGACTAATATTCGGTTGTACATAGGCCGGAGATTACCCGCGAGTATCTACCTTGAACAGGGGACGGTCGAAGTCAACCGCATCTTCGTTCTTGACCAACAATCTCAACAATGGTTCCGCTGATTTCAGCTGGAATCTCGTTAAAAACCTTCATGGCCTCGACCGTGCAGACCACCGTATCCGACGTCAACCTTCGAGCCCACCTTTACAAAGTCCTCCGCCTTGGGATTGGGTTTCCTATAGAAGGTGCCCACCATCGGCGACTTGATGATGGCAATATGCGGCCCGTCCTCGCTGGCCGACGGGGGCTCCACCGCGGCAGCTCCAGAGGCAGCACCAGCAACGGGCTGGGCAACAGGCGTCTGCACCGGCAGTGGCGCCAACATGGTGGCAGATTGCACAGCCTGGCCACCACGGACCAAGCGAATCTGCTGATCGAATTGCTTCAAATCAACTTCGTTCAGGTCGTGCTCCTTCATTAAACTGATCAAGTCTCGAATACGTTCGAGACTGAACACGTCTTTTGAACCTGCCGGTCCACCCGCCGCTTTGGCCATCGGGAATTCCTAAATCAATGAGAAGCTAAATCAACCAGCTGTCAGCACCGTCCACCGGATCAGTCGAGCAGCGACACGCGATTTCCCTCGAGATCTCGCGGCAGGCTACTCAGGATTTCACATCCGGTAGGCGTTATCAATATGTCATCTTCGATTCGCACGCCGCCCCATCCAGGGTAATAGACTCCCGGCTCGACGGTTACCACCATCCCCGCCTGCAGGGGTCGATCATGGTTCTTGCCTAATCGGGGTGCTTCGTGAATATCGAGTCCGATTCCATGCCCTAGTCCATGATTGAAGCGTTTGCCCATACCGGCATCGGCCACAACCTCGCGAGCAACACGATCGATCTCGCTGACCATGACTCCCGGCCGCATGGCCGAAATGGCCGCTGTTTGAGCAGCCAACACGGTCTCATAAACCCTGACAAATTTGGGGGGGATTTTACTAGTCAAAAGTACACGCGTCAAGTCGCTGCGATAGCCCTCCAGCGTGGCCCCCCAATCGATGAGTACAAAGGCGGCAGTGGCAATTTTGCTGTTTCCAGGCGTCGCATGCGCCAACGCCGCTCGCGGCCCAACAGCCACAATCGGATTAAAGCTGCAACCACTGCCTCCCAATGCGCGGACCTGCCTCTCGATTTCGTTGGCAATCTCGCGTTCGGTTTGCGAGCCCCCAGCTGCGCACGAATGCTAATGAATACGCGCTCGGCCAGCTCCACCGCTTTCTTGAGAATGGCGATCTCATGAGGATCCTTGATTTCGCAGTGCTTCGACTTGGACACTCGCCTTTTTCAATTCGCCCACCTTGGCATTCCGCTGCAACATATCGTAAGCGGTAACCGGCAACGAGTCCGCTTCGATAACCAAACTGTCGAAGGCTCGTTTGCTGAGCTCTCGCGCAGTCACCTCCAGAATCAACTCGCCGGGCTGTCGAATGAAGGTTGGTAGCTGCCCACACTCTTCGCCGATCTGTTGCTCATATCGCGGATCGCTGAGCAATAGATCATCCTCCTGCGAAACGATCAGATAGCTATCGTCACCGGTAAACCCAGTCAGGTAGCGTACATTCTTGACATTCGTAACCAGCATAGCCGGCGAGCCATCGCGTTTGAGCATCGCTCGCAAGCGTCCGCGGCGTTTGGCAAAATCCATGGTCAACTTTCAAATAGATCCTAGATGCGCAAGACTTGGTCGGCAGGCAGCCAGCCCTCTTGTCCGGTTGCCGTGCGAACCTTGACCCAACCACTGCGTTCGGCAAGGATCTCGGCCGGTTGTCCATCGGCGGTGGGGAGTATCGAGCACTTTATCGAATTGCTCGCCGTCGCCGGTTCGTAGCGAAACCTGGTCGGCAACCATCACTGCCTGCGGAGCTGGAGCCGCAAACTGTGGCAAAGCGTAGGCAACACCTGCAGCGATCAGAAACAGCATAGGCAAGAGTGCCAGCCCGCCAAGCCGCCAGCCGCGCAAAATGGGTTGGGCGATGAGCAATCCCCAAAAAGCAATGGATGAAGCAATGATGATCGCTCGCAAGTTGGCCAGGCCCACTCGCCGCACAAGAAGCGAGTTGAACTCCAGCGTTTGCTTTACCCAATACGCCAAGAAGCCGGCTTCGTTGCCGGGAGTCGTGGAAGACGATTGCTCTAAGAGCGATTCCGCGAAGGACAGATTTAAACCGGCCTGCTGGTTGAGTGGGTCGATCTTCAGCGCACGGCGGTAAGCGACAATCGCGCGCCCCACCTGGCCGCTGCGCAAGTTGGCATTGCCCAGGTTGACGTACAGCCCGGCGTTCTGGATCCCGGCGTCGACCAACAGTTGATATTTGGCTGCGGCGGCTTGAAAGTCCTCTTTGGATTGCAGGGGATCGCTGTCCACTAGCTTGCAGGCTTGCTCATAAACGGCGTGGGCTTCGGATAACAGACTCTCGCGCTGGTGCTGTGAAAGCGACGCATCGGCCGCGTGGACGGTGGACACGGATAAGCAACCAAACAGAAGCATGCTAACACGCCCGCCGAACTTGGAAAAGGAATTCCGAGCTCCTAGGCTGGTGCGTTGCGACGAGCGAGAGCCTGCTGGGCGTCGCGTGTCTCGCAATTGCGACTCCAATCCATCGATCAGGCTGCGGGCAGCCTGCCGCACTTCGACCACGGCTGCATCGTTGCTGTCCACAAAAGGAGTGCGATCCAGCCGTGCGGCGAAGGCTTCCAAATCTGCGGCCAGCGGATAATGTCCGAGTGTCCGCAAGCTGCCAAGCGTTGTGGTCCACTCGTCGTGCAACCGATTACCGCCTGTGAGGTTGCGATGGATGAATTTCTGCAGGGCCAGCCTGATGTCCTCAGGCGACTGCACCTGGTCAAGTTCCCGCAGGAAAATCTGCCGCGGCGAGCGGAAACTTGGCAGCCGGCTCCGCAGCCAGCCCCAATGCCGTCCGATGAGAGTCACCAGCCACACCAGTGGCGGCGCAATCACCCACACAAGCCACCAGGGACGAGCTGAAGTCGGCTGAGACACGAGAACTGCTGGCGAAGAATCGTTGATAAAGTTGGTAGTCGCTGGAGTCGTCATGCTCGTCGCAGGTTGCTGGTCGCTGTTTCGCTGAGTCTGTGCGGCGACAATGGAATCGAGCGCAACGTATCGGCCTGCTGAACTTGAATAGGAATCGACTGGCTATAGACGGTTTCAAATTTCTCGGTTTCGGGGTTGAAGAAACTGAATGCCACCGGGGGTATCTCGCGAATGTTCGCATGCTTGGGGCGCAGTTTGACCGAGAAGACCTTGGCATCATCTTGCACAAATCCCGCCAGTGGATCATTGGAGATCTTGAAATCGGCAAGCGATGGCAATTCAGACAGCGGCGGGGCTTGCACCAATTCCATGGGGCCAGTCCCCACAATACCCAAGTTCAGATTAATCGAGTCGCCTACCCTGACATCCGTGGGCGATGCATCGACCACGATTTTGTATTGTCCGACCGCCCCCCGGTAATCCGCGGGCCTGCCTGCGGATGGTACGGGCAGGACCTGGGTATTGTCCACGCTGACCTCAGTAACCACCGGCCGAACGGACGAAACGACCAGCTGGGGTCCAAAAGCGGACTCAAAGAATTCGTCGCGCATCATCGGCGAGAACAACGATCCACCGAAGGCTCGGTCTCCGAACAGACTTTGGATTGGATCGCGAGGCTTACCCAGCGCGGTAGGATAATTCACCACAATCTTCACGTCATCGGCGTCGATCTTGCCAGCTCGCTTGGGGTAGATTTTGGCGTCGACCTCGTACATATAGTAGGCTCCTCGATGGCCTTGCAGATCATTGCGCAGCACCTCGCGGCCCCCGGGGCGTTGATTGTTCTCGTTCAGTTCGCGCATCCGCTCGGAGAAGCTACCCCACTCGGTATCATCGGACAGCAACTGCCACATGTTCCCCTCGGAGAGAGTGACGTTATATTCTCGGTCACGATAGGGTTTGATGTAAATCTTGAGGGTCATATCGAGCGGCTGACCGACATACACACGGTCTTTTTGACCTTCCAATTCAGCGAATAGTAAATCACCGGTTTCACTGTTGCTGGCAATAAAGCTGGGGACTTGCCTCTCCAAGTTCTGGCCGTCCACCGAGAACTTTAGAGGAGGGATCTCAAAGCTGCCCGCGCGCAGTATCTTGATCGAGTAGGAAATCAACACGCTTTGCTTGGAGCTGCGACGGCCGTTGATAATGGTCGTTTGAGAACTTCGCATGGGCGCTCCGAGCTCTCGGATTTCCAAGCCATCCACCTGCGGCAATTCGGGCAATGCATAGTCCTCAGCATTGATGATCTCAATCTCCAGCTTGAGCGTTGAGCCCACAAAGGCCTCGCGTTGAGACAGACGTACTTCCACATCAGCGGCGACAAGCCAATCACCCGCGCATAGTCCCACCAGTGAGGAAAGACAAACGAAGAAAATTTGAGTAGTCTGACGCATGGAATTCACTCGCTAAATTCACCAATCTCGATCTACGGGTACCTGTCGTGTCGAATCGCGTTGTCGCAACTGAAAGCGACGTAACATGTCGCGGTCACGTATTGCTTGCAACATCTTCATGGCTTCTTCGTGGCTCATGACGCTCTCGTCGGCTGATATTTCTCGCAACGCTTTGGAACTCGCCGCCGCATCTTGATTCTCGTCTGAGTCGGCTGCCGTCAGTTGTCCACTGGCGGATTGCGGCGCATCCTCGGAAGTCTTTTCGGGCTGGGTGGGCTCAGTGGCCTCCGCCTGCGGATCCTGAGGACGATCCTTGGCCGAAGCATTCTGGCTGGCTGGCTCCTTGCTCGACGGCGATGCCTGGTCGGTTGCCTCATCCGCCGATGCATCGTCGCTCGATGGCTGCGGAGAATCTTCGTCCGTACTTGGCGACTGACCCGCGTTCTGTTCCTCGCCCTGCGACCCTTGGTTTTCTTGCTGGCCAGGCTGCGCGCCGCTGTCCTGCTGCTGGCTGTCCTGCGGCTGGCTGTCCTGCTGCTGTTCGCTCTGCGATGGACTGTCCTGCTGTGGAGGCTGCTGCTCGGACTGAGATTTTTGCTCCTCCGACTGATCCTGTTTCTGTTCCGCAGACTGATCCTGTTTCTGCTGGGATTGGTCTGGCTGGGATTGGTCTGGCTGGGATTGCTCTGGCTGGGATTGCTCTGCCGCTTTGGTGAGTTGATCGATCAGCTGGGCGGCCAATTCGATATTGGCCCGCGCGTCGGCATCATGCGGCAGACTGCGCAGCGCGTCGCGGTAGTGTGCAATGGCCTCCTGCAACTTGGCGATGGCCGCCGCCTTGTCTTGTTGCGCGAGCCCTAGCCCCTGGGCATAGCGGCAATTCCCCAAGTTGTAATGGCTCGGTCCGGCAATTTGGCTCTCGCTGGCGCCTGCGGCTAGGCTAAACAGCTCGGCGGCAGCAGCATAATCTTGCTTGCGATACAGGGCCACAGCCTGGTTGTATTCCAGACTCGGACGCAATGCGTCAGGCGGCTGGATAGCTTGATAACGCTGCAGCGCACCGTCGATTTCTCCAGTTCGCAGCAAGGCATTGGCTTGGTTGATTTCTGCAGCGGCTGAGCTTCTCACTTCGGGTTCAGCCGCAGGCACAACTCGGCAACAGAGCCCGGCCCATGCAATCACCAACAGTCTAAAATAAGGATTCATGTCTAGGCAACCTTCCTGTGTTCTTCAACGCCTTGGCTGGTTGGCGGGGCCAGCTTGCTCGTCCGCGGGAGCCTGCTGCCAGGGCGCGTTGACAGAAAGATCTCGAGCAACAACAGCAATAGAGCCGGCGCGGCAAACCATTGAAAACGCGGCGTGTAGACTTGGACGCGTGCGGTTTCAAATTCGGTTTGCTCGAGGTTGGCAATGTAGGCATGGTACACCTCGGACATGTTGACGCGTTTTGTACCGGCCGGAATATAAGCTCCCCCCGTGTCCGTAGCGATCTGGCTCAAGATCTTGCCATTCAGCTTGGACCATACGGTTTGTCCATCGTGTTCGACATACTGCTGAATGCCGCGATCCGTCTGCTCGGGAATGCGCGCGCCTGGTCCATATCGCCCAGTCCCACCGTAAAAATCCGAATACCCTGTTCGGCGTAAACATCGCGAGCCGCCTCGATAGGCATGCTTTCCTGGTCTTCGCCGTCTGTAAAGATGACGATGGCCTTATGATCTTGTGTCTTATCCAGAAAGGCTGCGGCAGCCGCTCGGATGGCCGTGCCCAATTGGGAGCCACCGCGTCTGAGACTGTGGGGGCCGATTCCATCGAGTGTCTGCTTAAAATCTTCGTAGTGGCTGGTGAGCGGCACAACGCGTTTGGTCTCGCCAGCAAAGACCAGCAAACCCACGCGGTCGCCGGACATTTCATCCAACATATCGGCGATCTGCTGTTTGGCCCTGTCGAGTCGCGATGGCGATACATCTTCCGCCAGCATGCTGCGCGAGACATCCAGGACGAACATGACCTCAATGCCTTTTTGAGGCAGTTCCTGTTCGGTCTTTCCCCAACGGATGTCGACCAAAGACAATGCGAGCATACACAGAACGGCAACCAGCAATAGTCCTCGAATCCAATGCCTGTGCGTGGAACCGCGGGGCAGTAATTCCCGCGCCAAATCGCTGGTGGCAAAACGACGGAGGGCTCGCCAGCGTGCGGATGCGGCATAGGCTACTACCAGCAAAGACGCCGCTGCCAGCGCCAACAGCAAGAAAGCATTCGTATTTCCGTAATGAATTTCCATAGCTACCTGCCCAATCAAGTCAGTTCCCTTAGCCATGTCTGCTCGAGGACTAATCGTGCCAACAACAAGCCGAAGGCCAGCAGCAGCACGGGCGGTACGAACACGCCACCGGCGCGGTAAGACTGCACCGCCAATTCGCGATAGTTGACAAAATGCCTGGCCTCCACTTTCGTCTTTTCCAGCTTGTCGATCTCTGCATAAATGTTCTCTAAAGAATCTGTATCCGTCGCTCGAAAATACTTGCCCTGCGTCATGTCAGCCACTTTCTGCAACGTCGCTTCATCGATGGTTACTTCTACATACTGCACGCGCATTCGCCCAAAGGCATCGCGGACCTGGATGGGAGCCTTGCCCTGCGTTCCGACCCCAATGGTGTAGATCTTGATGCCCAAGGCTTGGGCCAGCTCGGCCGCCTGTGTTGGCTCAAGTGAACCAGCATTGTTCTCGCCGTCGGTTAAAAGAATGATGACCTTGCTCTTGACCTTTTGGTCGTGTCGCGCATCCAAGGCAGTCAGTTTTTCAATGGCCAATGAAATTGCGTCGCCAATCGCCGTTCCATCTTCGCTACGGCTGTTGACAATCGAGGTATCGATCAACTGTGAAATCAAGAAGGAATGATCCAAAGTGGGTGGAGTGATACCGTCGGCATAGCCTGCAAACGTAATCAAGCCAACGAGATCACTAAAGCGACCGTCCAGGCTGTCCCCGCCGCCCACAAACTTGGCCGCCACGTTCTTGATAGCCGTGAGTCGATCGACATGCTGACCATCGATTTTGAAATCCATGGCCTGCATACTGCCGCTGCGGTCGACGACCATTTCGATAGCGATGCCCTCGCTCTCGGTGACCGATTGTTCGCGTCCAATCCGAGGCCGCGCCAGCCCCACAATCAGGCAAGCCAGTCCGGCAAGCGTCAAAACATGGGGCAACCAGTAGACTCGTTGCCGCAGGCTAGGCCGCAATCGCTTCGCCAGTTGTACGGAACTAAAGCGCAGGGCAGATTGACGCTTCGCAGCAAACAACCGCCAAGCCAGGAAAGGCAATAGAGTCAGGAGAAGCAAGATCCAGGGTGAAGAAAACATTATCGGCCTCCCTCCGTCTTGGCTGCTTCAGTCTCGACCAAGCGGATCAGCTCTTGGGCCGCACGCACTGCATCTAAGGTTTCATCACGGCCGACATCGAGACCCGCGAACTTGACGTCGTCTGCCAGATTCAAAATGTGAGTCAATTGTGCAGCGGCGGGCTGACTGATCTTCCGTTGCTGCAACGCCAGATCGATGACTTCCTGACTGGTTTGAAACTTAGAGAGTCCAATAAAACGCAACTGCAGGTAATCCCGCAGCACCTCCGAAAGAGCGCTGATGAGTTCCGCACCTTCAGCCTGCGATGCTTGGGCGGATTGCTCGAGCGCGGATAATTGGCTGTTGGCCCATTGATGTGGCGTCAGTTCCCGACGTCGGCGGGTGAGCACCCATGCGGCCGTCCCGGCCAAGCAACAGGCGACCACGGTTAGCAACACGACCAGCGGCCAAATATTCGAAGACTCACCAGGCAGTGGAACATCGACCACCGATTGGATGTCGCGGAATTGGCCTGGGTCGGCCCGGTCTTCCAAGCTGCTAGCCACGCGCAAGGCGATGGGTTGGGTAGACAGCAGCCGAGTGTCTTTGGCGTTAGAGACGCGAATCTCGATGGGCGGAATGTCTAGGTTGCCTGCGCGAATGCTCTCCAAGTCGAGGCGCATGCTCCACAAACGCCCGCGGTCCAGCGGCACGTCCCACAATTTCGCGTCGGCCAGAATATCCAGTCGCCCCAATTGCTGGCCGAAAACCGGAAAGGCAACGCTATGGTCTGGTGGCGCCAACACGCTGATTTCCAGTGCAAAGCCCTCGGCCACTTGCGGATTGTCATTGGACAAACTGCAGGTGATTTCAATGTCACCCTCCCGCTTAGTCCATGAGGCAGAGTCGGCGGGAACTGACGTTGCCAGGGCAAGCAGTAGCCCCACGGCCAGGGCTGGGCTACAGCATAGCTGCCACGGCTTTCCAGCATGAACTGGTCTGCGAGTAATAAGTTGTGCCGCCATTATCGCCGAGCCTCGCGTGCGTAGAAGTATCGCCGTAGCGGCTCTACACAGTCCTTGCCCGTTTCAATGTGCAAGGGCTGCAGTTTCAATCGTCGAAACATGGCGTCGCGCTGGTCGGCATGTTGGCGATAGAGCTCTGCATACATCCTGCGGTTGCTGCGACTGGCGGTGTCCAGCATGACGACTTGCCCACTTTCTGCGTCTCGCAGGCGAAGCATCCCCACGTTGGGCATCTCGGACTCGCGGCGATCGGAGACAATCACTGGAATGATATCGTGCTTACGACGAGCGATCTTAAGCGTCGACTCGAAATCCTGATCTTGAAAGTCGCTGATCAAAAACACGACACTGCGGCGACTGGCGGTACGATTGAGATGCTCGAGCGCTCGGCGAATGCAAGTACCATGTCCCATGGGTTGGCAAACCAACATTTCTCGGATCAGGCGCAGGACATGTCGCGCGCCCTTGCGCGGGGGAATGTTTTTTTCAATGGCATCGGTAAACAGGCACAAGCCGACTCGATCGTTGTTCTTGATAGCCGACATGGCCAGCGTGGCTCCCAGTTCCGTGACAGCCTCGCGTTTGGTCTGCAATTGGGTCCCAAATGACTGCGACTCACTTAAATCGATGAGCAACATCACGGACAGTTCGCGCTCTTCCCGAAACAGCTTGATGAAGGGCTCACCGCAACGGGCGGTCACATTCCAATCAATGGCCCGTACATCATCGCCAACCTGGTAGGGCCTGACCTCCTCGAATTCGATCCCGCGACCCTTGAAGGCTGAATGCCAGTTGCCCACGAGCAGTTCATCCACCTTGTGTGAGGTGCGAATCTGTACGCGGCGAATTTTCTTAATCATCTCGCTTGGAATCATGGCACTCAGGCTCCGCGCTAAGGACTCGTCCGCAATATAGTTCCCCAACTAGCCGGAACGCGTCATTAAGGAGTTGGTATGTGGTTGAGAATCTCGGACACAATGGAAGCACTTGTCCGCTCCTCAGCCTCGGCTTCGTAGGTAACCATCACCCGATGGCGAAGCACATCCAGGGCAATGTCCTTGATATCTTGGGGTTTTACAAAACCCCGGCCGGCCAGGAAGGCGTTGGCCTTGGCCGCCAAAGTCAGATTGATGGTCGCACGTGGCGAACCGCCATATTGGATGAGCTGGCTCAGGTTCAAGCCATAGGCTTCCGGCTTGCGCGTCGCCATGACCAAGTCGACCACGTAGTCCTCCACGCGAGGATCCAGATATACCTCATCGACCAGTTCGCGGGCAACCATGATTTCTGCGGGAGAGGTAACCGCTTCGACCTCGAACTTGGGCTGCGTACGGCTCATTCGCCGCAGTATCTGCAATTCCTCCTCCCGATTGGGATAATCCACGATCACCTTCAACATGAAGCGGTCACTCTGCGCCTCGGGCAGGGCGTAGGTACCCTCCTGTTCAATCGGGTTTTGCGTAGCCATGATCAGGAAGGGTTCTTCGAGCGAAAATGTTTCGCCGCCGATAGTTACCTGTCGCTCCTGCATCGCCTCCAGTAAAGCGCTTTGAACTTTGGCGGGCGCGCGATTGATTTCGTCTGCCAAAATCAGATTCGAAAAAATGGGTCCCTTCTGCACGACGAAGCTCTGGTCCTGGGGGCGATAGACCTGGGTACCAATCAGGTCCGCCGGCAGCAGGTCTGGAGTGAATTGCAAGCGTTGAAACCGGGTGCTGATCGCCTTCGCCAAGCTCGCCACGGCCGTCGTCTTCGCCAGACCAGGTACGCCCTCAATCAGCAGGTGGCCGCGCGTCAGCAGGCCCAGCAGCATGCGATGCACCAGCCGTTCCTGCCCAACCAGCACGTGATTCACTTGCTCGACGATCCGCCGAAAGGGCTGGCTGTGAGACTGGATCTCTTGGGTCAGTTCATTAACGCGAGCACCGGTCGATGCGACAAACTCGTTCATCGTGAATTCACCCGTCCTGTTCGAAAAAAGAGATCAAAAGCAGCGATTCGATGGGTCCCAAGCAATGCTTCTACATGACTCAGCGAGGGATTCTACCTCATTTCCTCACTCGCTTAGTCCTCAGTTTCCAGCCGATAGCAATCAGTGTGCCAAACTGACGAATGCGAATCCCAGGCTTGCGGGTTTTGGCCTAGCGCATTTTGCTCATTGGGCGGTGGTCATCACAACCCAAAGCTTGCGTCTGAATTAAGGATGGCAATGCTGCCTACCGTGGCAGAAATGTGCGACGGGTCAGAATGCCCCAGCTTATTTTTTCATTTGATAGCCAGGGCCTGCCCCAATGGCTGCCCTGCTGAGTCCTTACGGAGTCCGGCGGTGGTCGGGGGAGTGCTCGGGAAGGCAGAAGGAAGAGTAGCTTGGGGAGGCTAGGAGGCAGTGCAGCCTGGGGGCGGTGCACTTGGGGGCTGGGTGGAGGGAGCCTGGGGGGAGGCATGGGGGCAGTGCACCTTGGTGGGACGGCCAGGGCGGCGCTGGGCCAGGGAGGAAGCATGGGGGCAGTGCACCTTGGTGGGACGGCGGGCGGGGCTGTGCAGCCTGTGCCAGAGCTGGGGAGCCGGGGGCAGTGCACTTGAGGGCTGGGGGCGGGAGCCTGGGGGCAGTGCAGCCTTGGTGGGCTCGGCAGACAGGGGCTGCACCAGGGGCCGGCAGCCTGGGTGGGAGCATGGGATGCGGCATGGGGGCATGCACCTTGCGTGGGACGTGCTCCAGGTGCTGGGGCATGGTGCCTGCAGTGCTCCGGGGGCAGTGCACTTGGAGGGCCAGGCGTGGTGGCCCGAGCATGGGCGGCCAAGCTCGGGGGCAGTGCACTTGGTGGGACGGCAGGCTGGGGGTGGTGGCAGCCAGGGGCATGCACTGGCAGCCTGGGGGCAGAGTGAGCCTGGGGGCAGTGCACCTTGGTGGAACGGCAGGCTGGGGATGTGCCAGAAGCTCGGGGGCAGTGCACCAGAGGAACAAGGGAGCATGAACAAGGATAGATCGAGATATTCTTTTGCGTGCAAAGGCCCCATGCCAGCTTGCCTGGCGTGTGCCGAGTTTTTTCAGTTAGAACTTGGCGCATACCCGCGAGCTTCCCCGTCCGCTCGCCGCCGACGGCGGCGAGCGGATGGGTGGCACTGGCCCAGCCAGTGGTTTTTCAGGATTGGCAGCTTGTATGCTCAGGGTTCAGGGGGTTTGGTCGAAGAGTTGCTCGTCGCTCGCTCGAGGCCTGTGGCTTCGAGTGGCGTTTCTTGGTTGGGCTAGTGCAAGCTGCTATCGAAAGACAACACGGGCAAGCCCGTGCCACACAAGGTCTGGTTGCCCATCAACCAACCGGGGGAGGGGGCACTCCACGCCGGTGCGGGGGCAACCAACCGGGGGCACTCCACGCCGGTGTTCTACCACGTTCGGCGCATGGCCAAAGTGCACTGCCCCCGAGTCCCCGATCCCGCCCCCGAACTCCGCGTGGCCAAAGTGCACTGCCGCCGAGCTCCTACCCAAAAAGCTTGGGGGCACTGCGGAGTGCCCCCAGGGCGACCCACCGGCGTGGAGTGCCCCCAGGGCGCCCACCGGCGTGGAGTGCCCCCAGTGCGACCCCCCCAGGGCGCCCCGGGTCGACGTGCGGATAATGTTGGTCTTAAGATACCGCCCGGGGGTATCTGAAGGCGACGAGCATTGGTCAGTCATGCTCCATTAGGAAACGCAGCACAGAATGGCAAAGACTTGGGCGAGCTACTTTTGTCGGACACAGGTAGCAATCGAAGCTCCCTCGCGATGCTTCCGGACCTTGCTGCGGACGGTGCGCCAGGTCACTCCTAACTTGCTGGCAGCTGTGTCATAGCGTCCAGATTGCTGATACACGTGCGATGCATAGCCCTGTGTGACCTCGTCCAATGTAAGTTCACCCGCCAATAAGGCCTTTACGAAATCTCCGTCCGATCCTGCTGTTGTGATAGGATTGGCCTCCGTCGTGCTGTAACCCACAGCCCGAATCGACGGCCGGTTGGGCTCGCGAATAAGCACATTCCTGACGCACTGCTCGAGTTCGCGGATGTTTCCAGGCCAAGCGTATTCAGTGCCAAGATTCCGCTCGATCCAGGCCACCGCTTCGGCGGCCAGCGGATCAACCTCTTCCTGAACATCCCGCAGAAGTCGAGCGGCGATGGCACGCGTCAATTCAAATAGATCCTCCGGGCGATCGACAAGTTGCTCGCGCAAAGTGGGTGTTTGAATCCGATCTGCACACAACCGGTAGTACAAGTCTTCGCGAAAGCGGCCGCGTTGAATTTCCAACTCCAGCTCACGATTGGTAGCCGCGATAAACTTGCCTTGAAAAGTGCGAGCTGTACTTTCCCCCACGCGAGAGAATTCCTCAGTCTGCAATACTCGAAGAAGCTTGACTTGAATGGAGTGATCGAGCTCGCCGATCTCGTCCAAAAAAACGGTCCCAGTTTTACCACAAACTTCCAGCCATCCTTTACGGTCTGTCACAGCTCCCGTAAACGAGCCTTTGCAATGCCCAAACAACTCCGATTCGATCAAAGTGGACGAGAACGCCGAAAGATTGACTGCCAGCATCTGCGGCTCCTGCGCATCATCGAACTTCTTCGTGTCGCAGTCAAATTTCTGAAATCGTGATAAACCAATGGCCCTTGCTACCAGTTCTTTACCGGTCCCGGAAGGGCCTGTAATTAGCGTGGTGATGTCACCGATTGATTTGTAAATGCCCCGGATGTAACGCCTCATGTCGTGGGTAAAGATCGACTCCCAAACCGTCGCTCGCAATCGCGCCATGGGCATTGAGCCACCAAGGATGCAAACGTAAATATGCTGAAATGCCCGATCCAGCTGGCGGAAGATGCTAAAACAATGGACCGGGTCGAAGTAACCGGGTAGTTCCACTCCATCGATATTGAGGTACCACCGATAGTCCTTCAGGAATGGTTGCCAGCATTTCGCATATAGTCGACTTTCGGCTGACTCTCGCTGTTCCGGCGATAAATTTACCAGAGAAAAGTACTTGGCATATAGCGTAAACAGGACTGTCTCCCGATACAGCCTCTGATCGTCCTCTCGCGTGCAACGACCACTTAGCACTCGGACACGCATTGTGTCAGCCAGTTCCTGCGCACGCTTCCCGATCAGTAAAAAGTTCGCAAAGACCTTGTCCTCTTCGACGGTTGTACTTGGCAGATTCATGACTGCCGCACCTTCTTGAAACCCTTCTCCGATAGCTTGTCGTTCCCATTTGAGCCGCTCGGGGAGAAAGGGATTGCAATAACCAATTTGTGCAATCGCCTCTGCCTGGCGGCGTTCTGTTCGATTCAAAAACGCCATTTCTTCACTCCCCTAGGCCACGAACCAGATAACTGCGACGCATGCAAAAAATGTAGTTGGCAACGACATGTTTTGCCATACCCTTCCAAGCGGATTGCTTCACACCTCGACTGGCGAACGGGCACCAATCGCAAAATCCTCGCGTTCTAAAGAGATTTTGGCTGATAAATCGCTCCGCAGATCAATTGGCACGCCACATGCCAAAGGGGTTGCGGACAAAGAAATCTTTTGTTGGTTGGCGTGTTGCCTCATGCTTTCTGCAATCCAAGAATTGCCGGCTGTGGCTTCTGCACCTTTCCCGATGAAGACTTTCGCGCTCGCAAGGCCACCTTGGTCGTAGAGTGTGTTCAAGCGTCCTCGATCTGAATGACACGATACTCATACTCGATTGGAATCATGTTCGAGTACCGACTGCCGCTCGCTTCTGCTTCCTAGCTCTTAATTCTTTCATTGAAGATAAACCTATGTCAACCTCAAGCAAACATGTTATCGCCGACCAAGAAGTACCTCGAAGGTCCTTCGCTTTAGTCCGTCGCCTGCTTAAGCTGGCCAGCGCTTTGGCTATGGTGCTCGCTCTAGCATATCCCGGTTATTTTGGCTATCGAGTCTGGCGGTTTCGAAACTCGATGCGCCGAAGCTGGATTGCTCCGAACTTCCGCAACATGGACCGAGCTAGTCGACACGAATCTCATCCGCAGAAGCAGCGAGATATTCGAGCTTGATGCGAACGCCGCAGGCGCTGCCCCAGGAGAACAGTTTCGCTGACAATCCGCAGCCTACCGCTGATAAGCAAGCAAACGCAGTTACGTTAATTGATACCGTGTTCAACTTCGACGGCCAAACGACCGCTATCAGTGAATGGATCGAAAGGTCGGGTACCACTGGGCTGGTCGTAGTGGCCGACAACCAGGTGGCCTTCGAGCAATACTACCAAGGCAACACGGCGGATTCGCTGGCGATTTCTTGGTCGGTCGCCAAATCATTCGTTTCTGCGCTGATCGGCTTTGCCGTGGACGAAGGCAAGATCAGCTTGCAGGATCCTGTCGACAAGCATGTACCGCTACTCAAGGGGAGTGGCTATGAGGGTGTGTCGATTCAAGACGTGCTGGAGATGTCGTCAGGTATCGATTTCAGCGAAGACTATGCCGACCCGGACTCCGGCATCAACCAGTTGGGACAGCAAATTTTCTTTGGTCGCTCGACCAACACGTGGATTGCCAAGCTGCAGAAAAAACCGGGCCTGTCCGGCAAGGAATTCGATTACATCAGCGTCAACACCCAGGTGCTAGGCATGGTGCTGGAAGCGGCCACCGAGCAGAAGCTGTCCAGTTACATGCACGAGAAACTTTGGTCACGGCTGGGGGCCGAGGCGGACGCACTGTGGCTGACCGACGCCCACGGTACGGAACTGGGTTTTTGTGGTTTATGTATGCGGACCCGCGATTACGCCCGCTTTGGCCTGCTATATCTGAATCAAGGCCGCAACCTTGAGGGTGAGCAACTGCTACCAGCGCAATGGATACAGGATTCGGTGACCCCGCGCACGAGCTACCTGAAGCCGGGCAGCAAATTGTTCCAAGATAAGCCAGGCATACCGGAAATGGGCTACGCCTATCAGTTCTGGATTCCCCAGGGTGAAGAAGGAGAATTTATGGCCATCGGCGTCTACGGACAATTCATCTATGTCAATCCGGTGCGCCGGGTGGTGATCGCGAAGAACTCAGCCTACGTCAATTATAAAGACGATGGAGAGCTGATGGAGTACAAGACCATTGAGGCATTTCGCGCGATTGTTCGTCAGGTAAGCACAGGACCGTCCTTGTAGACTGGCGGCGGCGCGCTCGTTTTCGGCAATGCCGACAAGAATTTAGCATTGATGGATCTTGTTGACACCGCGATTGATGCTTACGAACTCAAGCAGGAACTCGGACCGAGTTTTGAGCCATCACCTGGTGCCGTGAATCGGTTCAGCGTAAACTGCCTCCGTCCGGCGGCCGTGATACCTGTAATTGCTGCGATTTCTTAATTGGATGGTTCGGCTAGAATCCTGGCCGCAATCTCTGTTCTATGCGATTGGTGTGTTCGGACTAAGGCAAGCCGATGAGCTACTGCGTGCAAGGCATGCGGACACTGTGCGCTGGCGGGTGGCATGCTTCGACTCCATGAATGGGCAGTGCACCCATCCGCCGATGTCGCTCGGCCGGCATGGTGTGTCTCCCGTGCAGGCTGGCAGCGGAGGATTAGCAGGCACATTCGTCGCATCGCACCACGCATTTAATCCGCCTTGGCAAGATCAAGAAAGACGATGCTGGACGGATTGCCGACCGGCGTGTAGTGCCCAGTGAAATGCAGGTCGCCGGTCCTACGGTCTACACGAAAGACGGCGATGTTGTCACCGCGCTGGTTGCAGCAATAGAGGAACTGGCCCGTCGGGTCGAAGTTGAAGCTCCGAGGATAATTGCCTCTTGTCCATACTTCCCCCGTGAACGTAAGCTCGCCGTTGGCGGCCACGGAAAAGATACCGATGCTGTCGTGCAGACGATTGCCCGCGTAGACAAATTTCCCGTCGCTCGATACGAGGATTTCGGAACAGAAATTACTGCCGGCAAATCCGGGCGGCAGCGTCGAGACAGTTTGGCGTGCGGACAACCGCCCCGCCGCAGAGTCGTAGTCAAACAAAACGATTGTCGAGCCTTCCTCCTGGATGGAGTAGAACCAACGGCCATTCGGATGAAAGTGGAAATGTCGCGGCCCGTCTCCCGCTGGCAGCGAAATCCTGGCCGGTTCGTTTGGCGTTAATGTGCCCGTTTGCTCGTTGAATTTCCAGACAAAGATCTGATCCAAGCCCAAATCCACATGCAGCACGAAACGACCTGACGGATCGGCCTGAATCATGTGTGCGTGAGTACGATCATGGCCACTGAATGCGAAGCTGCCCGGAGGAGCGTTGCTCGCCCGAGTGGGGCCAAGCTGGCCCGCATCTACCTTGATGTCCGTGGCGTTGCCCAGCCGTCCGTCTGACAGAATTGGCAGCACCGCGACTGAGCCGCCGAAATAGTTTGCAACCAGCAGAAACCGGCCAGATGGATGGACGCTAACGTAGGTTGGTCCGGCGCCGCCGCTAGGGACTGTTCCTAGCAGCGTCCAAATGTCCGTCGGCTCGATCGATCGAGAAGGCGCTGATCGTGCCTTCGTTATTTTCCCCGACGCGATCGGTCTCATTGGCGGAATACAGGCAAGTCCCAGTCGCATTCAATGCCAGGCAACTGGGGCTTGTTCCCATCTCGTGAATGCCGGCCGCCGTCATGGCCCCACTCGCGCGATGCACGCGAAACAGGTGGATGCCGCGACCATTGCCCGGCGGCAGATCCACCTGTGTCGGCAGCATATCGCGCAGCGGCGAGCTGAACGTGCCGACGTAAGCCATCAGTGGTCCGGTTTCATTCGATTGCGCCTGCAGCAAACTGCTGATCAGTGGCGTTGTCCCCGCAAATAAGACGGACGTTTTCAGCAGCGAACGCCGGGAAGGATCAAATAGAATCATGGCAGACTCACAGTCTCGATGTTGAATGGGACTCTTGCAGCTGGCTTAGCTTACAGCCTATCCGAAAATGCGTCTGCCCCTCTCCGGTGAGGCCAAGAAACCCGATGAAATCGACTTCACCTCCAAAGGGTCAGAACCCTTCATAGTGCGACGCTGCGTGATTGTAACTCTGTGTGTTGATCGGAAAGTTGCGCCGGCTGACCACATCGAGGGCCTATCGATTGGTCTGCATTCGGGGGCAGAGGCTAAGTGCCAGCTGGCGGGCAGGCAACTGAGGGAAAAACATGCCAACGATGCATAAACCTACGGCTGCGGGTTAAACAATTTGCCGATAACTTGCAGCGGCAGTGTAAGGAAAATCGCTCTGCAGACAGCTTGGGGGCACTGCACTTGGGGGCGCCCAGCCTGATCACCGACGTGGAGTGCCCCCAGGGCGGCCCCAGGGCGTGGACCCGCACACAGTCTGATCACCAGCGTGGAGTGCCGTCGGGACACTTGGGTGGGACGCCGAGGGCGACTGCGCGCGGAACGATCCGGGGGGGGCCTGGTCAGACTTTGTGTATGCCTGGGAACTGGCTTGGTTCGGCAAGGCATCTGTGTAGTCTGGGAGCACTGTGGGCACTGTACTTGGGCGGGGCACCGATCTTGATACACAGAAGTGGAGTGCCCCCGGGAGCAAAAGTGCAATCAACGCCCATTCAACATTGGTTTCAGATTCGAGCTGCTTCAAAACTACCAGCGAGCTCGTTCGGTCAACGTTGTGATCACGCCTTCGATTCACTTCGCCACCAATCTTCGAATCAACGGGAGTCTCACGCAGCAACTTCGATCGAACGGCTTGCCTAAATTGCTGCCGGATTTCTCTAATAGCTAAAGAATCGCACGTGGGCCCAGCGCCGACAACTCTAAAGTTGTCGGCGTTGTGCATTCTCTCCGAAACGTCCAAGAGCTATCGACTGGGAGAAATTCACAGTGCGGCGACAGTTGCAATTCACGGTGCTCTCGGAACGAGTACAAACGCTCGTGTGCCACCAATATAAGGAGAGACTCCTTCAAATGTATAACCGCAGATCGCTCCAAAGCCAGTGCTTGCAGAATCAGTGATTGCATTCGAATTGGTCAATGCCATGGAAACAACACTCTCCGTTTGTAGCCAAGCCGCAAGCCATGCGGTATTTTGGCTTGCGACAAGATCATCGAGTGCCAGCAAGCCAGTGTCATCCGTATAGATCCCGCTACGATACGACTCATTCAGAGTTCGAATCAGCAAGTCATTCTGATCGTTGATGTCCCAGGCCTTTTGAGATGGTATAGTGTTTTTTGGCTGCGGTATTGCGAGTTGAAGGCCAGAGTTCAAATCCAGCCGCACTGCGACGCTCTGAACGCGCTTAGTTGCCCTCGTAACACCGCAAGCAACGTCTGAGTTATTGAGATTATAGAAGATATGTGTAGAGTCATACGAATCAAGCAAGTCAACTTGAGCATAGGGAGGAAAAATAACTAGCCCAGTTTCGTCGATGATGGTTCCCAGATTGTTGATGCGTATGAAAAACCCAGAAATGCTGGACGGCAGCAGTTGCGGTTGGTAGAGTGGTGGCGCGTAGACAACGCTGTTCCACGGCGGATCCAATACCACCTGACACGCGATCACACCATCGTCATTAATGTCAATGTGATGGCGATTCTTCGACTGTCCAAGAACTTCCGGCAGCAACACAAAACTGGCAGTAGCTAGGTCTAGTACGAATGCCCGTCCCCGTCCGGATATGCCGGATGTGTCGCCAAACCTACAACTTGATCCATCACATTGACGGCGCGGCTTGCGCCGCGGTCCAGCCCGATACCGGTGCTCCCGTTATATCCGTCCAGGTTGCGTTCGCGTTTAGGTCGAATATCTCTCCGCTCATCATCCACATGACCGCTCGTGAATCGCCGCTAAATGTATTGGTTGCGAGCCCGACAATTGTTCCAAGGTCGTTCATGTCAAATGCCTGGGTATCCCACTCCGGGCCGAAAGTATCCAAATAGGTAAGTTCGTACTTGCACAGGTCGAGGTGGTGGCGGCGGCGGTTGCGGCTTGCCAGCACGTGCAACTTGAAGAGTAAAAGATATCGCCAGCAGTAGACTACCGACCATTAAGGTCGCTGCCAGTGGGCTGGCTAGAATGCGTCCGCATCTCGTTTTACGTGCCTTAGAATCTGCTTTCGAAAGTTTCTTCATCGTAAATCTCCCGTGTGTGTCTTCCTGGTAAACATTCCGTGCTCAATCGACTCAGTGCGTTTGGTCTACGCACTTGCGAATTTCCTCTACACACAGACCCCGCGGAAAAATGGGAGGCTGGACCGCTTTTGAAAAAAGAATTCTGGAAAAACCTGCAACGTTGAAGGAATTAGCCGCCGAGCTTTAACTCCGGTTGCCCGTTCCCGGTGGGAACCGTGGCCTAACGGCACTCACTTTATGGATTTCATCAGCCGCCACGCTTTAGCGTCCGGTTGACAACCCCTTCGGAAACCGGGTGCTAACGCACTGCGGCTGATGAAGACAGCTCCTATTAGCCGCCGAGCGTTAGCTCCGGTTTTCTGCCGTGCTAACCCGTTCCCGGTGGGAACCGTGGCCTAACGGCACTCATTTTGTGGATTTCATCAGCCGCCACGCTTTAGCGTCCGGTTGACAAACCCCTCGGAAACCGGGTGCTAAAGCACTGCGGCTGATGAAGACAGCTCCTATTAGCCGCCGAGATTTAGCTCCGGTTGACAAACCCTTCGGAAACCGAGTGCTAACGCACTGCGGCTGATGAGGGATGCAGCCCGGGGGCACTGCACTTGGACGGGGCACCGATCTTGGTGCACAGAGGTGGAGTGCCCCCGGGAGCACACCCCCGGGAGCAGTTAGCGTGCTAGTGAGCCGCCGGCCCCAGAGCGAACCGAACTGCGTAGTCGAAGTACCGCAACGAGGCTGCGGTGACTCGAAGGACTGGGAATCAACACCATGCTGGTCGGAAACATTGGGGGGTTGCCGCGGGCGACATGCGAGGTTGACTTTGTAATCGAGTAAGAAGCCAAACAGGCTTTGCGTTGCTCCTGCTGGACAACATCGTCAAATCAACGAATCTCATCGGATTCTAGCAAGACTTCGTCTAGCAGCCCGGCCAAGCCCAGGCTCGCCGCCTGCGCGAATGTAGACTTGTTGTGGAGCGTCGCAGTTGCGAAAGACACTGCGGAAATCGCGTCGACTTCGTTGGCTGCCTTTGTCAATCCAAATTAGCTTGGATAAGGCGGCATCCATTCGCGAAACAACTGGCAAAAAGACTCCGTCAAACAATTCGAGCGATTGTGACCGTCCGAGTTCGCCGGGAATTAACTCCCGCGGGTACACATCCAGTTTCAAGCTCTCGGATTTGTCCAACAGTTGAAAGAGACCATTTTCACGAATGGCCTTTCGGACGACAGCCTCGGAGAACCAGAAATCTGAAGTCGACAGTATGACTACTAAGTCGTCAACGCGTTGCTTGGCAACAGCAGGCGATACGACGATGTCGATGTCCTGTGTTAGTCGTGGCTCCCCGTACGCTGAGCTTATCGAACCGCCCGTCAAATGGAACGGAAGTTCTATCGCCGAGGCGATTTGAACGAACTTGTCGATCGTTCTTTGAAACGCTTCAACGGGAAACATGCTGAACATTTTCCTCAATGAGCTTAATCACCTCAGGCTCGAGCTCATAGAGTTTCAAGGCAACCTGCCACTTCACCTGTTCTTCCGAAAGATTAGGGTTAGCACTGCGAATTTGCCTGGCCATTTGCTGCCGAGTCCAAGCGAACATCGCTGCGCAGCGTGCCATTTTTTCGGCAGACGACATCACGTCTATGCGTTTTCGATATTCGAGTTCTACGTCTGTTACGCTCACAGCTTGTCCTAATTTCGAGCTCTTGTAGTCCAAGTATAAGCCAATTGTCGCGTATCGCGAAGAGTTGATGGTGTCGCGCGAACAAAGTCACGACCGACGACTGCAGTTCTGGGAATCGAGAATTGACATGAAGGGGGAAGCCCTGGGGCACTGCACTTAGGTGGGGCGTCCAGCCGGATCACCGCGACGTGCGCTTCCCCCAGTTGTCCCACACGGACTGAGTTAAAGCGGCTCTACCCGAGAATTGAACTGCGATAGACTACTAGATAGACCTTCCTCGAACGTACACAGCAACCGACTGAAACCGACTTGAAATTCAATTGCAAAAGTATCCAAATAGGTAAGTTCGTACTTGACGAGTGAGAACGGTGGCGGCGGTGGTTGCGGCTTGCCGGCACGTGCAACTTGAAGAGTAAAAGCTATTGACAGCAGTAGACTACCGACCATTAAGGTCGCTGCCAGTGGGCTGGCTAGAATGCGACCGCATCTTGTTTTACGTGCCTTAGAATCTGCTTTCGAAAGTTTCTTCATCGCAAATCTCCCGTGGTTGTGTCTGCCTGGTATACATTCCTGTGCTCAGTCGACTCAGTGCGTTTGGTCTACGCACTCGCGAATTTCCTCTACACACAGACCCCGCGAAATAATGGGAGGCTGGACCGTTTTAGAAAAGAATTCTGGAAAAGCTTCGCGGCCTAAAAAAATTATCCGTCGAGCGTTAGCTCCGGTTTTCTGCCGTACTAACCCGTTCCCGGTGGGAACCGTGGCCTAACGGCACTCACTTTGTGGATTTCATCAGCCGACACGCGTTAGCGTCCGGTTGACAAACCCTTCGGAAACCGGGTGCTAACGCACTGCGGCTGATTTTGCAGCTGCAGCGGACGCTATTAGCCGTCGAGCGTTAGCTCCGGTTTCTGCCGTGCTAACCCGTTCCCGGTGGGAACCGTGGCCTAACGGCACTCACTTTGTGGAATTCATCAGCCGCCACGCTTTAGCGTCCGGTTGACAAACCCTTCGGAAACCGGGTGCTAACGCACTGCGGCTGATGAAAGACAGCTCCGTATTAGCCGCCGAGCGTTAGCTCCGGTTGCCCGTTAGAACCGATGCCCGTACGAACCATGCCTAATGGACAGCGGCTGATTGTTGCGAACAAACTCCCAGCTTCAGCCAAACCGCGGCGACAGATTTGCGACCGATCAGGGCAGTGTGCTACGATTTCATGTAGTTGGAATGCGTATTCGCGCAGTCGTGGGTAATTAGGAAGTGTGACTGTATGGTCAACGACGAACCACTCGCATTTTTCATAACTTGGACGGTCTACGGAACCTTCCTGCAAGGCGACGATAAGGGTTGGCGGAAGCGTCGAAATGGCAACCAGCTCTCGCAGCCGTTGTTGGCTCAATGGCATCGAGACCGCCTCAAGCATTCAATCGAACTGTTGAATGACCACCAACGCCAGATTGTAATGGATGAAATGTTACGGCTGAGCGGCTTTCGCGGCTGGCATGTTTGGGCCCATGACGCGCGCACCAATCATTGTTCCATGACAACTGGGTGTGAGGGATGCAGCCCGGGGGCACTGCACTTGGACGGGGCACCGATCTTGGTGCACAGAGGTGGAGTGCCCCCGGGAGCACATACGGCTTCGGTCCAACGCCTGGTTCCTGGTTTTCGAACCCGGCAACGAAGGCAGCAGTGTAGTCGATCGGGCAACGCGCCCGCAATCAGGTTTCGCGTGGTGTTGAGGTTTACACATTGCGGACTTGCAGCGCCCACTAATTCCTAAACAAAGATTTATCGACAGTCGCCAGAATCTTCGAAGTCGTAGACATAGCGTTACCATCAAATCCTCCCACGCACTAGTCCAGCCACAACGTGGCGACATTTGCTTAGCCCCGGGTGAGCGTGGCGAGCTCCAAGCGAGCCAAGCGTAACCCGGGGTGATGATAGCGAATGGTTCGGCGGTGAGGGCTTAGGCCGCCATTTCAATTGTCATGATTCGAACCGCAACATCAGTCACGGTGGCGATTGGTTTGTCGAAGGTGTCGTCGAGCAAGACGGTTTGGTCGCCCCAACACAGTCAATCGCTTGGCAGAGCAAGTATGTGTCGGCCTTTCAGGCCTTCCGCTGCCATGTCAACCGTCACCGGGGCCGCATCGGCCCCGGCAAAGGATGTGCCGGGCCCTCTGCCCTGGTCCCTCATGCACAAATAGTTGACCTGTAAAGTATGTTTGGTCTTGATCCAGGAACGGTAGCATTCACGCCGTTCCGGGACATGAGTCATTGTGCAAAGTCGACTGGCCACCGGAACTGGCCGTGCAATGCGTGGTTCTGGCTGTTTGGTTTTATGGGTCTTCCTCGTACTCGTACTCAGCACCGCGGTACTCGTACTCGTACTCGCATGCGTCCTCGGCGACCGATTGATTCCGCTGGATCAATCGAGTCAACATCGACACAATCCGTTTCAATGCCGATTTGCCATGCCGGTTGGATTCGCCGTCGATCGCATCGCAAACTTGCAGCACATCGTGAATCGACGCACATTCTAACGCAGAACCACGCGCGATTTCAAAGAACCGATTCTTGTCTTTCAGGCTCTGTTTGCCGTTGCCCACGGCAATGTTCAGTGGGATCGATTGTGCAGCCCGCAACCATTGGTCCCGTGCAGGACGATGAATGCCGGCCAGACCTTTGGCGAGCCGATACGAGAAGGCGACGTATTCGATCGAGAGACGATACACATCAAGTCGTTCATGGTCGAAAGTTGGTTCCATCATGCTTCTCTCGAGTACGAGTACGAGTACCGGGCTTCGCCCTGAGTACGAGTACGATCAAAGCCAGAACGACCAAAATCACGGGGTTGCGGCCGAGTGACTTGCCATCAGGAAACGCGCGATCCGCAACTCGCGTGCATTTTTTTGTTACCCGATTCTATACACGGCATCTGGTGCCCGCAGTAGTGTCGGATCTTGAAAGAACGCACCGTAGGTATCTGGGACACTCCGCAGTTCGCTTTTGGCAACCGCATCGCTAACCCATTCGCGAATATCATTGTACTGTCCGACCGGCGGTTTCGCATTAGTGAGATAGTAACGGTGCAAAGCGAGTCGCCAGACGTCAAAGCAGTCAATCTCACCATGTGGTCCGTAATCAAAGTCGATCCGAAAATCTGAGTGAATTACGTCGATGCCATATCCATGCGGTGCTAGCTTGAAAGCCGAGTCTCCGCCAAATTTGCACGCGTCAAGTACTGCAGTGTGCCCGTTCCGAACCCAATCTGGTCCGCTTCTGGGTAATGGAATACGCAAGTTCGTGTGCAGAAAGTCGACTGCACGATCTTGCACAGCGCGAAAGTCAGTGATCAGTGCTCGAAGTTCAGGTGCCATTAACGCATTGGTCAACGCAGGTTCTTATCGGGTAACGAGACGGTTCAGCGGGCGGCGGCGAGAGACTCAACTATCACGAAAACGGCGACCACCGCCGCTCCGTTGCAACCGATGGTTCGTCATCAATCGTCGGTTGGTGGCACATCAAGCGTGACCCAACCTGGTATACCTAGATCCGATTTAACCGCATAGCCGCGGACATGCGGTTTCATGAAGATCGTGCCAAGAACGCCTTTGTCGGAACGAACCGTACCACCGACCATAGGTGCTAAAGTAACATGGCCGAGAACACCACCGTCTGAGCGTACCAATCCAGAGAATACTATGCGGTCTGCTTTGCGTGCTGGTTGTTGAGCGAGAGCAGTGAACGAGACGGTGAAAACAGTCACGCATGCGACGACAATTGCGAGGTTTTTCTGCTTTTTCATTTTTGTTTCCGTTCAAAAGTGTTCGGGGCTGTCTGACACGAGATCGAGTATAGTTAGTCCCCATGACGCGTCGTAATAGCAAATACTTTCGCTGACGAACGACGGGCATCACCGAGCACGAGCAGTTGACTCAACGCAAGCCAAAACGGCCGATCGAGTGCTTCGTGTGCATGCCATGGTTATCCGATTAGTATACGATCTAATCTCTGACGAAGCCAATTTGGCTCCTCGTCAACTAAACACAAGGTCGGATGTTTCCAGAAGCCCGAATGCGTTTTCGCAACCGCTGCACTTGCAAGCTCAGCGTTGTATCTTGCGCCGTCCATACCCAGTGAGTCCAGCAGGCAGGATTTGAGCGAGAAATGTAGGTAGTCGTGGATGGGAAATTGAGTTCCAACCCCTCGCATCTCATCAAGAACTGACAGCGCTTCGCGATGCAAGTCACAGAGTTCATGCTGGACAACAAACCGCGCGAAATCGAGGGGTACATTGGTTCGAACATTGGGATAGTCACGCTCCGTTTGGATAGACATCCGGAATGACTCTATTGCCTGCGTAATATCTCCTAACGCATCGTGGCATTTTGCACGAAGCAAGTATGCAGATGAGAAGTTAAATCGATCGGGGTAGTCCGCAAACATCCGATCAATCAAAGAAAGGGATTCACAATAGTTGCCACCTTCGAACAGACACCAAGCTTGTATCGTTAGGTATTGGGAGCGGCTCGACTTTCGAGTCCTTGCGAATCGAGTCTCGAAATCGTCGCGTTCGGATTCAGTCCACGATGTCTTTCGGTACCAGTCGTGTCGTCCTGTCATGTGCTCTGAATTGTTCGGATAACGGCCGCGATCAGCCGGTTCGAGGAGTTGGGTTGTTAGCAAGCACGACGTCACCGAGAACTCGGTTGCATCGCTTTGTTATTCGATTATGTAGTTTTCGAGTGCGCCGGCAGCCCGATTCCAATCATCGCGATTAATTCGGACCATTTCAGTGTACCGAGTTTTGCACGCAGTCATCTGTTCGTTCGACCATCCTGTAATGGCGAACAATGCGTCTCTGTAATGGGGAAGTCCACGCATCAGCCAGCGACCGAATCTACCGTATGCAGCGTCCCAAGGATACGAATCCGGGTACTGTTTTCGATCCATGGGGCGAAAGATACGCGCAAGAGTCTCACACGCGTTTGCGATGGCGTATTCGTCGCGGTTCTCATTCTCCAGTAATGCGCTGAGTTTAGAGCATAGGTCGTCGATTAATCCGGCAGCCGCCATCGGATAGCGATTGGTCAGATCTTCGAACAGCGATACTGCGTCTTGGTCAATCACGTGATCAAGGTTCTATCGAATAACGGCGGGGATAACGAAGTTCCGGCGGTTGACTTGTTGTGCAGAGTTGAACGAGCCACCGGAACTTTCGTTCATCCCATGGTTATCGGCGATTCAGTGAGTTTGTTCTACGGGAAAGGATTATGGAATGGTTTCCGCAGTTGCCAGTATACCAATCCCACGAGGAAAACTTGACCTATTATCAGGACGAAACGCCAATGTGTGCGGGCTAGATTCTCTGATGTCGCGATCGCAATGCAAATTCCGAACAGGGCAGGTGTAGGCAGTCCCATTAGAAATAGGTGCAAGAATCCGATTTGAGTCACCCACCTATTCACCGCAAGAGTCACCGCCGCACAAGTGGCTGATGGTAGCAATAGTAATAGCAGTAGCCGGACCAGATTCAGACGCGAAGCCGGTTGGTTGTCGAATGGTATTGTTGGTTCGTAAGGATTATCTCTTGATGCCATCACATCGCACTATGCGGTCGAACCTTCTGTCCGATAACGACCGCGATAACCGAGTCGCGGGAGTTGATTGTCCATTGCAAAGTCGCCCGGCTCCGCGACTTCGGTTCATCGCATTGTTATCTGGCAATTTCTTGTGATTGCGTGGAGCGTTCCAAAAGACCAGGAGGAAGGTCAACAATCTGTGTCGATCTGTCGGACGTCCGATTCCCGACCTCCTGATTCGATATTCTGCATTGACCGGTCAAGGTGTCAAACAGGATCAATCGTTGTTTTGATTCAATTCGTACTTCGTTTCCGTTGATGTCAGTATCCGCGGTGGCCCAATACGAGTCATCGTGATCGAAGTAATACCAACGCCATTTTTGATCACCATGGTCAAAATAGATAGACGTATTAAAAAAGTCGCCGCTGTATTCGAATTTCTGAACCACTCGTAACCGCGTACCATTGGGATGATCGACACTGGCGACGATTCGGGGCTCAAGTTTCGATTGCAAGTACAAGCCGTGCCCAGCGGATCGCGCAAACGATAAAGATTATCAAAAATACGTGTCGGAGAGTAACTTGCATCGCGATTCGAATCCGTATGATGTTGGCGTTCATTCTAATCAAGATAGTCGTCAAATATGATTGCCCTATCTTCATGATGATACGAGGTGTCAAAAACGACCCACTTACCATCCTGCAAATGTAGCCAAGCATAGTAGACGTAGTTGTCTTTTCGCCATTGCAGCTCTCGTACCGCGTCGCAATTTGCCGGCAATGTATTCCTCAATCGCCTTCTTTGTTTGGCAAGTGCGCTTTGCGCGGGACAAAATCCGAAACGAAAGTTTTCTTGCCAATGGTTTCGGTTGCCTGAGTTTGCGTTTTCCCTCGCAAGGACGCAAGCCAATCGGGCTGCGAACACCAGTGATTAGCCAGTACGACGCAAAGACCAAATAATGTGATCAGAATGAAAAGTGTCGAAAGGCGAAATTTCATCGGCGAATCATTTCAAGGAAGGAAAAGCCAAATAACGCTGGCATTCACGCCGTTCCGGGGCATGACATTTTGTGTAAAGTTGAGCCGCCACCGGAACTGGCGTGCAATGCATGGTTCTGGCTGCTTGGTCTTACGGGTTTTCCTCGTACTCGTACTCAGCACCGCGGTACTCGTACTCGTACTCGAATGCGTTCTCGGCAACCGTTTGTGTCCGCTGGATCAAGCGAGTGAGCATCGACACAATCCGTTTCAATTCCGATTTACCATGCCGGTTGGATTTGTCATCGATCGCGTCGCAAACACGCAGCACATCGTGGATCGACGCGCATTCTAACGCAGATCCGCGAGCGATTTCGAAGAACCGATTCTTGTCCTTGAGGCTCTGCTTGCCGTTGCCCTCAGCAATGTTCAGTGGGATCGACTGTGCAGCCCGAAGCCATTGATCGCGAGCAGGGCGATGAATGCCGGTCAAACCTTTGGCGAGCCGATACGAGAAGGCGACGTATTCAATCGAGAGCCGGTACACATCCAGCCGTTCGTGATCGAAAGTTGGAGCGTCCATCATGATCCTTTCGAGTACGAGTACGATCAAAGCCAGAACGCTGGCATTCACGCCGTTCCGGGGCATGACATTTTGTGCAAAGTAGAGCCGCCACCGGAACTGGCGTGCAATGCATGGTTCTGGCTGCTTGGTCTTACGTGTTTTCCTCGTACTCGTACTCAGCACCGCGGTACTCGTACTCGTACTCGTACTCGAATGCGTTCTCGGCAACCGTTTGTGTCCGCTGGATCAATCGAGTCAGCATCGACACAATCCGTTTCAATTCCGATTTGCCATGCCGGTTGGATTTGTCATCGATCGCGTCGCAAACACGCAGCACATCGTGGATCGACGCGCATTCTAACGCAGATCCGCGAGCGATTTCGAAGAACCGATTCTTATCCTTGAGGCTCTGCTTGCCGTTGCCCTCAGCAATGTTCAGCGGGATCGATTGTGCAGCCCGAAGCCATTGGTCACGAGCAGGGCGATGAATGCCGGTCAAACCTTTGGCGAGCCGATACGAGAAGGCGACGTATTCAATCGAGAGCCGGTACACATCCAGCCGTTCGTGATCGAAAGTTGGAGCGTCCATCATGATCCTTTCGAGTACGAGTACGAGTACCGGGCTTCGCCCTGAGTACGAGTACGATCAAAGCCAGAACGACCGAAATCACGCGGTTGCGGCCAAGTGACTTCAGCAACAGGAAACGCGCGATCCGCAACTCGCGTGCATTTCTTTGTTCTGCCTATCCGTCGGGATATCGGATCCCAATTCTAACCGCTGCCTCCCCGGGGACCATCCCCATTTCTATTGTCGCCGCCTTGAGCCATGAGCGTTGCAAAGTCATCCTCAAGTGTTTCGTCAGCACCAGTGATGACACGATCAGCGGGCAGCGTTGCAGTATCTAGTTCTTGGACCATGGGGATCAATTCCGAGATGTTCGTTCGATACCACTCGGTCCCTAGCGATTCGACGCATTTTCGATCCATCGCTTTGAGTTTTCGGTGCACTTTAGTTTCGAGTTCTCTTCCATTCCAGGTGCGCCGCACAAGTATCACCTTTGGACGTTCTGGAAAGGCGGCCTTCTCACCAATTTGCATGCGTATGCGTCCGAAGCAAGTAGTCGATGCATTCTTTGAATAGCCAATTTTGACCGGAGAAATCGTTTCGCCCTTTACAGTTGCGAGTGCCTGCAAAGACGCAAAGGTGAATGCATACAATTCTTGGTCGCCGTTACCGTCACTGACGACATCCGAAATGTCGAGAGTCGTTCCGTAGGTCTTCTCGGTCCATTCGGAATGGCGTTGCCGCACGACAACAGGATCACAATCAAATCGAGTATCGCGAAACTTTTTGAGAAGGGATTCGACCACTGAATCCTGCGTCTTCTCAACCACACGCTCCAAGGCACAGGATTTCAGCAACAACAAAGGCCCGCCATCAAACTGTACTCGAATCTCGGTGTAACCGTCAGAAGTATCGGGCCTTGTCCAACCGAGCGATCCGATGTGCAAGCATTCGTGGTAGGCACGTAGGTCGTGAAGCAGCACAACGCGTTCACTTGCATCTAAGTTGAAACATAAACGGTCATTTTGGTCGTAGGTGTAGAGGTAACCGTCAAGCTCTTGCTGTTTCGTAATCGTCGGGCGTTTGATCGGTTTTGTCATTTGTCGTAACGAGAGGAAACATGAAGGGCAGAACGACCGCGATGACCGCAGTCGCCGGGTTTGAGTATTTTAGAAAGAACGAGCGACTCGGCGACTTCGGTCGATCGCATGGTTCTTTGGGCTTTCGTTTTCAACACGGTGCAGTGTAGCCGATTTTCGGGGCAGCCTGCAAATTGATTTCCGAAGCGACGGACCGTCCGCCTGTCGCATAGTCAGTCGGCGAGAGTGTTCGTTGGATGTTCGCGCAGCCGAAACAGCTTGGGCGGACGACAAGTCGTTCCGCAACATTCGAAGCCGGAGACCAGTTGGTGCTTTTTGATGTTCCAACCCTAGAGTCCAATCAAGGAAGCCGCGTTCGAGCTGGCAGCAGGCAAAGCAATCGTAGAGATCGGCCGACATCGCGCTCGATGCTTGAATTGCGGTTTGTGGCCGAGAACATTCAACGCTTGTGCTCGCAGTGAAACAGCGGCCTCGGTGACGATCGTCCTGTCTTCATTCACCCATCGGGACAGAACCACAAAACGCATTGCGGAATTATCGATCGCGCTCAGCCCAAAGAACGACCGCCATCACGCGGGACCGGCTAGTGATGAGTTAGCAAAGTAGACACGCCACCGGTCCTCGCGTGCATGGCATGGTTCTTCAGGATTCGTACCGCGATGGAGTTGCTCCCGAAGCGGTCGACGTACCTGGGGAGTCTAACGTCCAACGAAGGTCAGTGCAACATTTTCACGCGCATCGTTCGGCACGCTCAACTTTTCGCGGTTGATATTTGCTCAGCGAGTTCACTCTCGGTTCGCGCGAGGTTTGAATCATAGTTGTCTTCCCAATCGTCGCCCCGGTCCGAGCATGTCAAATTCGGGCAGCGAGTTCGCTTGCCGTAGCCGTTTGACGTCGCAAACCAAACGAGATTCCCATTCCCGAGTGGTCCGCGCCGAAGCCATAAGGTCTCGAACTAAGATCTGTCTCGCCAACGAAGGTCAGTCTGGTCGAGCATACCATTTGCACGCGCATCGTTTCCGAGCACGGCAATCACCTGAAGAACGGCCGCGATCAGCCGGTTCGAGGAGTTGGGTTGTTAGCAAGCACGACGTCACCGAGAACTCGGTTGCATCGCTTTGTTATTCGATTTTATGGTTTTCGAGTGCGTCGGCAGCCCGATTCCAATCATCGCGATTAATTCGGACCATTTCAGTGTACCGAGTTTTGCACGCAGTCATCTGTTCGTTCGACCAACCTGTAATGGCGATCAATGCGTCTCTGTAATGGGGAAGTCCACGCATCAGCCAGCGACCGAATCTACCGTATGCAGCGTCCCAAGGATACGAATCCGGGTACTGTTTTCGATCCATGGGGCGAAAGATACGCGCAAGAGTCTCACACGCGTTTGCGATGGCGTATTCGTCGCGGTTCTCATTCTCCAGTAACGAGCTGAGTTTAGAGCATAGGTCGTCGATTAATCCCGCAGCCGCCATCGGATAGCGATTGGTCAGATCTTCGAACATAGATACTGCGTCTTCGTCAATCACGTGATCAAGGTTCTATC